>NZ_KB913013.1:4497718-5751743 GCF_000383955.1 Rudanella lutea DSM 19387
ATTCAATTCACCGGCAATTCGGGCAATGTCTTCGTTTAGTCGGGCAATCCGTTTTTCTTCATTTCGGCGGGGCAGAATCCCGATCATCAGGAGCTGAGCCGTTGGTTGCCGGGCTTTAATGGCCTGTCCCAAAAACTTCAGACCGGCCACAATGTCGTCGTTGGTGTTTAGCCCGATGTTATTCGTGCCGATCATCAACACGACCTGCTCAGCCGTGTAGCCATCCAACTCACCGTGATACACGCGCCAGAGTACGTTTTCGATCCGGTCCCAGCCGAAACCCATGTTTTGTACCCCCAGCGGTTCCATCACGGCGTTCCATGAATCGGTGCCGCGCGCAATGGGAGCCTGCGGCTCGCCCGCCCAGTAGTGCGTAATTGAGTTGCCGAAGAAAACGATCCGGGGTGGTTTCGCTTTCACCCGTGCCAGTATGGCCCGGTGGCGGGTCTCCCAGTCGTAAATGCTTGCATCGCGCGATTGGGTGCGGGCGCGGGTGGTCGACAGGGTGCCCGCCGGTTCGTTCAGAATGGGCCGCAGCACCCGCTCGTAAGCCTCGGCATACTGGAGCATGCCAAAATCGCTCGGGTGCGTTCCATCGACCATCGATTCGGCGTCGAGGTTAAGGGCTGAGTAGGGAAGCAAATATAAATCCTGAATACCCTCGGCTTTTAGCTGGGCGAAAATCTGATGCTGTAAGTTGTTGACCTCCTCGTACAACTGCCGCCGACCGGGGTTGGTGCCGCCATCGGTATAGCCCGCATGGTCGACGAGCAGAATGGGGGTATTGGGTCGTTTTTGCTTCAGGAGCCGAACCGCGTGCAGGGTGCGGGCGCGGGTGGTATCGAGCGGAATCCCGGTCGACGAAATGAGATTGGGCAGGCAGTCGAGCACATACACGCGGGCGTCGATTTCGGGCAGGAGTTCGTACACTTCTTTTTCCATGCGGCCATTCCCCGAAAACGCCAGATTGATCATGGGCTGATCGAGTTTGCGGCCCAGAATATTCACCCACGACATACCCGCCCGCGAAGCCGAGTACCCGTGGGCAATGGAGGTGCCGTACACCACAATCGGTTTGTAGGGGCGTACGGGTAACGGAGTAAACGCACTACCGGTTGGCACGCCAATTTCGAGCCATTTGAGTGAGTTGCCCAGTGGGAGGTAAAGCTGGTATTCGCGACCTTTCTGATGTTGGGGTTCGGAGGGTTGAAGCCCCGTATAGGTGAACCGGATGGTATCACCGAAAGTCGGTCGGCCGTTGCACCAGAGCCATTCGCCATCGCTGTTGCGGGCGTATAGGTCAACTCCGCTGGCTCCCGTCGTCGACATGTTCGTCAGCGACAGATTACCGTTGACGGCGTAGCGCACGCTGATCTGATTTGTATTGGCCCGAAACCGAATGAGTAGCCCGGTTGCATGGCGCGACAGGTTCCATACGGCCGGACGCACTGCTTTCTGGGCTACCGCCGGGAGCCGGTCGTAGGGGCTCAGGAGTGCTTTGCCCGTCCAGCCCTGGCCTTCCAGCACGGGTATGTCCGACTGAGCGGGGTTCCACCACGTAAGCTGAACGGCAGTTTGGGCCGCCGGGGCCGCTGTTTGGGGTGTTTGTGCGAACGAAAGGTGAATCAGGCAAAGCCCGATTCCGAAAAGGGCAGCAATGCGTTTCATACGAGGGATAGCGGCCGGGAGTTGGATTAGCAAGGACCACTCAACCGGCCTTATGTATCAGAAGGAACCTACCCGCTCGATTATACCCAACGCGTGCGCCACTTCGGTCTGCTGTATGGGTAAATTCGCCTTTTAAACCCCCTTACGTGTACAAGTCGACTTCTGTACACCCAAAATCAGACACGTGTGATGCACCCCCGAAACCGGCCTTTCTGGCTCTTGCTGCCCCTTTTGCTTACTGCCCTCGCCACCGTGACTGTAGCCCAGCAGTCGCGGCCCAATATCATCTATATTATGGCTGATGATCTGGGATATGGAGATTTGGGCTGTTACGGACAACAAAAAGTAAAAACGCCTAACCTCGACCGCATGGCCCGGCAGGGCATCCGCTTTACCCGGTTTTACGCGGGTAGCACCGTGTGCGCGCCCTCACGTTGTGCGCTCATGACGGGTAAGCACATGGGGCACGCCTACGTGCGGGGCAACGGGGAAATTCCTTTACGCGACACCGATACTACGTTGGCGCAACGGTTGCAGGCCAACGGCTATAAAACCGGTATGTTTGGTAAATGGGGCCTTGGCCTGAACAATAATTCCGGCGCACCGCAGCGCAAAGGTTGGGACGAGTTTACGGGCTACCTGCATCACCGGCACGCGCATAACTACCATACCGATTCGCTTTGGCAGGTGCGAAATGGACAACTGTCGGTGTTACGGCTTTCGCCAACCCAGTACACGCACGACGTGATTATGGACCGTGCCTTCGAATTTTTGCAGAATCGGCAGGCCGACAAACAACCGTTTTTTCTGTACCTGCCTATTACACTCGTGCACGCCGAAATGGCAACGACCGATGAGGACGCTCGCCCGATTCTGACCGCTGACGGCCGAAGCCCGTTTCCCGAAACGCCGTTTGTGAAACGCCCCGGCACCTCGTATTCGAGCCAGCAAAACCCCAAAGCAACGTTTGCGGCCATGCTGAGTCGGCTGGATAAGGATGTGGGTAAGCTTCTGGAACTGCTCAAACAGTACGGTATGGACAAGAACACCTACGTGTTTTTTACGTCGGACAACGGTCCGCATCGGGAGGGTGGGGCTAACCCGGAGTTTTTCGACAGCAACGGCCCGCTGCGCGGTATCAAGCGCGATTTATACGAGGGTGGTATTCGGGTACCTATGATTGCCTTGGGAGGGCGCGTCAGGCCGGGCAAGGTGAGCAATGCCGTTTGGGCCAATTGGGACATCAGCCCGACGATTTGCGCCTTAACCCGAACCGCCCCACCCCGTAATATTGATGGGTTGGACATGAGTCGGGTACTGATGAGTTCGGCGCCGGCCCCGGCCAACCGATCGTTGTTCTGGCAGTTCGATGAGGGCGAGTTGCGGCAGGCGTTGTTGCAGGATAACTGGAAACTGGTGCGGCTGAAGAAAAAGGGGGAACCTGAGCGGCTCGAACTCTACGACCTGGGGCAGGACGAAGGCGAAACCACCAATCTGGCGGCCAGTAAACCCGATAAAGTGGCCGCCCTGCTGGCCCTGATGAAAGAGGCACAAACGCCCACGGAGCATCCGCAATTTGACTGGAGCAAGAGTGAGCAATAATCAACGGCGGGCGGGTCACAAGGTGGCCCGCCCGCTCTGGTTACAGCCACTGAAGGGCTTCTTCGTTACCTTGCTGAATGGCTATATCGCGGGCCGAAAGCCCCCGCGCGTCGCGCAGGCTGGTGTCGGCTCCGGCATCGAGCAGGCATTTCACCATATTGTTACGCCCAAACATAGTGGCAAACATCAGCGCTGTGCCTCCGTTGCCGTTTTGCAGATCGAGGTCGGCACCGTGTTGAATAAGAAGGTCGGCAATTTCGGGGTGCCCTTTAAACGAAATACCCATAAGGGCCGTGTTGCCGCTTGCATCCTGAATATTAGGGTCGGCGCCGGCATCGAGCAGGAGCTGGGTAGCTTCCTGCTGGCCGTCGTAGGCGGCTACAATCAGGGGGGTAAAGCCCTTGCCGTTCTGGATGTTTATATCAACTTGATTGTCGATCAGTTGTCGGAGGTAGGCTGTATCGCCCCGGCGGGCGGCATCGAAGAGTAAATCTTCGGGATGGTCGGAGTAAAACGCCATGAATGCTTGTCTGTTTTGGTCGTTCGGTGCAAGTATAAACCCAAAACGGCCGGATATGTCTTTTGGGCATCTGCAAACCCATGCTACGGGCTCATTTTCGCGATAAATGACCCATTCGCCCGCCGTTCATCCGATTCTGTAGCAACGCAATCGGCAAAATCAGTACCTTTAATCGTCTACAAAATACATTCGAACATGAAAAAGCTGGCTACCATGGCCTTGCTGCTCCTTCCCTCGATGCTCTGGGCACAGGGAGGAGCGTACACCATCAAAGGTAAACTGGGCAATTCATCGGCAACCAAAGCCTTTTTGCGGTATCGGGCCGGGGCGGCCATCAAAATGGACACGGCGCTTATTCAGCAGGGCGCGTTTGAGTTTAAAGGGTCTGTAGAGAACCCCATGCAGGCTTCGCTTGCCGTTGAGAAACAGGGCCGGGTGAACCCTGCATCGGTGATGGGCGTGTATCTGGAGCCCGGCACTATCACGGTAATTAGCCCCGACTCCATGCAGAATGCCGTAGTGGCCGGCACACCCCTCAACGTGGATAACAACAAGCTACGGATGGCGCTCAAACCGGCTTCGCAAAAAATGGAGCTGTTCATGAAAGAGTACCAGTCAGCGTCGGCAGAGCAACGTAAGTCGAAGGAGTTCAACGAGTCGTCGGAGAAGCGGTACGAGGCTATTCAGGCCGAGCAAAAGCAGGTTTGGGCCGATTTTATCAAGAATAACCCCAACAGCCTCATCAGTCTGGATGCGTTGCAGAACTACGGCGGCTATGCACCCGAATACACGACCGTGAAGCCCGTGTTTGATGGGTTGTCGGATGCGGTGAAAAACAGCAAAGGTGGTAAAGAGTATGCCGATATGCTGGTGAAGCTGAAGGCAACGTCGATCGGCGAAATGGCGATGGACTTCACGCAGGCCGATACGTCGGGCCGGGCCGTGTCGCTCCGCGATTTCCGGGGTAAATATGTGCTTGTTGACTTCTGGGCGAGCTGGTGCGGCCCCTGCCGGATGGAAAACCCCAACGTGGTGAAGAATTACAATGACTTCAAAGACCGGAACTTTACGGTGCTTGGGGTTTCGCTCGACCGGCCCAACGCCAAAGACGCCTGGATGAAGGCCATCTACAAAGATAACCTCACCTGGACGCACGTATCGGATCTGAAATTCTGGGAAAACGAGGTGGCTAAAATGTACGGCGTTCGGGCTATTCCGCAGAACTTCCTGATTGGCCCCGATGGTAAGATTCTGGCCAAGAATATCCGGGGCGAAGACCTCGGCAAGAAATTGGCCGAACTGATTCCGCAGAAGTAGGAAGGCGGTATATAGTTTTTGGTTTTTGGTTTATCGTTTTTAGTTAGGCTGGCGCATGATGGCTGGCGCATGATGAGACGCAAGTATGCGTCTCTACGCGGGCCGGTCCAACGGCAACCCATAAACGATAAACTCAAAACGATAAACCCAAAAACCATCAACCAGGCGCGACTTCCATTGAGGTCGCGCCTTTTGTTTGGCCCGTAGCTGCCCGCCACAACCCGACAACCCCCATCCACAGCCCCACCGAAAAAAAGAGCATCAGCTGGGCAAAATACGGGAGATAGGTGCCGGTGCGTTGCAGGATTGATTCGAATACGAGCCCGCCTTCGGTTAGGATGAAGAAGACCAAAATCAGGCCGAGAGCCGGGCCTGAGGGGCGTAGTACCCCGCGTTGAATGGCCCACGCCAATAGGAAAAAGCTTATGACCCCGATAAATACGAGGTGCAGATACGCAATTACCAGATGCCGTTGGGCGTAACTCCACTCGGTGGCCCACACACTCGCCGACCACGCCTGTAGCCCAAGCTTGAGCCCGAAACTCACCAGTGCCAGTTGACCCAGCCGGTAAGCCACGGGGCGAAGTTCACTTTGCAACCGGGACCGACCTTGCCAGAGTTGCCAAATGAGCCAGCTACCGGCCCCAAGCTGCACTATCCCGGCCACTCCACCCACTCCCCACACCCACGCGGGTGGTTGAGTCCACAGGGCCGAAAGAGCCAGTGTCCCCACGGTGGCGGCCACCCAGACCGCCAGAAACCAATTAGCCGCCCGGCCGGTAGGCATACAGCCCCACCGCTCAAGCGGGCGGATGAGCAAGGCCAGGCACCCGAATATGAACCAGCCGTTGTACAGAAAGTGCAGGTAAAAATAGATCGAGAGGTTGTACCAGATTGTCTCGTGCAAGTGCCGGGCTTTCAGAATACCGAGGGCATACGGCCCCAGCGTCGACACCACCAGAAAAAGCAAACCCCAGCGCACAAACCGGGCCGCCAGGGAGCGATCGGGTCGGAGGTCGGTGCGGAGTCGCCAGGCCATGTAGTACGACAGCAGTACGTGTAACGTCGAGAACACGATAGACCCTGCGGCATAGCCCTGCACCGGAAACAGCCCCAGCATCCCGACAATAGCGACCTGAAACCCGATCCAGATCGGGCGGTAGGCTTTCTGTTGTGCTGAAGAGACAAACTGAGCTACCAAAGCCAGAAACAAGGCGTTGAACGCCCAGCCAAGCAACACCACGTGCGAATGGGCGTGCAGCCAGTACGGGTACACAAGCGTGGCCGAAGGTCGCAACAACAGATACCGGAGCAGTACCCCAAGCGCTCCGGCCACTACCCACCACAGTAGGGCGGTTTGCCAGCCGCGCTGCTCCTGAGTCCGCGCGGTTTGGGGATTTGTATCGGCTACGTTCATATACCGACAAAAATAGCGCAGCGCCCCGCCGAATGGCTTGACCTAAATAGGGCGCCGGTCTGATTTGGGTCAGGTCGGAGCTGGGGGGGCGGGTGTTTCTTTGTACCTGAGGTCAGTTGTCCAATGCCTCGGTGCTGTTGTATGGAATCAACCCGTATTCCCCCCATTGCGTTGCTGCCGTTTGCCCTACTGGCGCTGGTATTGGGCATCCTGACCGGTTTGGTTCGGCTGGGCTATCCTATGCCTGTGGCCGAGGCTGTGGGACAGCACGGGGCGTTGATGATTGGCTCGTTTCTGACCACCCTGATTCTGCTCGAACGGGCTGTGGTGTTCAAAACAAACGGGGCCTTGCTGGCTCCACTGCTCAACGGGCTCAGCCTGCCTGCTTTCTGGCTGGGGGCCACCGAACTGGCGCAGGGGCTATTGGTTGCGGGTGCGTTGAGCATGGTGCTGATGACTTATCTGTTTCTGGTTCGGCACCGGCACAGCTATTACTACCTCCTGTTGGCGGGCAGCATATGCCTGGCGGTAGGCAATAGTTTGCTGTTTCGGAATGGCTTTTATCCGTTGGCCGTGCCCTGGTGGATAGGCTTTTTGCTGTTTACCATTGTGGGCGAACGACTCGAACTGAGTCGGTTTTTGCCACTGACGACTGGCCAGCGGGCTTTGCTTTGGGCCTTGCTGGCTCTGGTGGGGCTGGGCATCGGGCAGCCATTTCACGGGGCCGGACAGCCGGTGCTGGGTGCTGGTATGCTGGGCGTAGCTCTTTGGCTGCTTCGGTTCGATATGGCCCTCAAATCATTGCGGAAACCGGGGCAGGCCCGCTACAGCGGAGTGTGGTTGCTGATGGGCTACGGCTGGCTGTTTCTGAGCGGACTCCTGTTCCTGCTGCCCGTGCGCAACGCCTTCTGGTACGACGCAGCCCTGCACAGCTTCTTTCTGGGCTTTGTGTTTTCGATGATTTTTGCTCACGCGCCCATTATTCTGCCCGGTGTGCTGGGTCAGGGTGGGGTGTTTTATCACCCGTTGCTGTACGCATGGGCCGGGCTCAACAGCGTGTCGCTGGGGCTCCGGTTGTTGGCCGACTGGCAGGCACTGCCCGACTGGCGGGTTGTCAGTGGGTTTGGGCAAGCGGCCGCTCTGCTGGGCTTTTTTGCCACAATGGCCCTCACCGTGACCGGGTTAAACCGGCTTAGTTTTCGTAAAAAAGGCTATTCTCGCGGGTAACGATGTCAATAGGCATGTAGTGCACCGCTTCGACCGGAGTCTGAAACACCAGATGCTGGTACAGGGCCATAATGCTCCGGTAGCCCTGATCTTCGGGCTGATGGCAAATTAGAAAATCAATGGTGCCCTGCTGAAGGTATTGGCTGTTTTTTTGCACCAGATCGTACCCAATAAGCATCGGTTTGGTCGGTAACGAACTCGATTCGAGGAACCGGGCCACCAGAAACGTCCGGGAGTTGGTCACAAAAATCAGGTCGAGGTCGGGGTGGGCGGTCAGGTAAGCCGAAAGGGCGGTTGAAACGGCCGTTTGATCCGTTTCGTGCAGGTCGATCCGGTCGACGAGGCAAGCCGGTCGATGCTCGGTCAGGTACGCCCGGAAGCCCTCTTCGATGCGTCGGTAGGTGAAGCTTTCCAGATCGGCGGCCAGGTTGACCACCAGCACCCGGCCCGCGCCCCGCAGGGCGTAGGTACTCAGCCGACCGGCCAGATACCCACTCTCAAACAGGGGCGGGCCAATGTACGACAGGCTGGCAAGGTCGGGGATGTTAGAGTCGATAAACACATACGGAATACCCCTTTCCCCACACGCCAGGGCAAACGCGCGCGCTTCTTCCACAAACATGGGCGCCAGCACCACGCCATCGGGCGGGTTGGCCAGAATCAGACGGGTTTGCTCCACAAACGTCTGCTTATCGTTGAGGTCGAAAAAAAGCTCATCCACCCGCAGCCCGTACGCCCGTACCTCGGCATCGGCCCGCTGAATACCCCGGCGGGGGGCGTCCCAGAAATCCAGTTCGGGTGTTGCCGACGGGATGAGGGCCACCAGCCGGTTCGATTTGCCCGACGCCAGCCGCCGGGCGAGCAGGTTAGGCTGGTAGTCTAACTCCTGAATGATGGCGAGGATTTTCTCCCGCGTTTTTTCCGACACCCCGCCCCGGTTATGAATCACCCGGTCGACGGTAGCAATGGCCACATTGGCCCGACGCGCTATTTCTTTGACGCCCTGAAGTTCTTTCTTTTTCATCAATACATCGTCCCCTTCGGTCGGGCGGGTTTGCGGGGGCAAAAGGTGTGCCTGTCCGCAAACCCGCCGACTGCAAGATAGGCCACCCGATTGGCATCACAAAAGGGGCGGGTTTGTTACCTGGACGCCATTTGCAGTGCCTGTGTGGTGGTGTAGTATTTGGCCAGCATGTTGGGCACTTCCCAGGCGGGCAGTTTACCGGCGCTCAGGTACCGAAAATACGCGTCGGCTACCTGTTTGAAATGGGCTTCGTGCCCCACTTCGTAACGTTCGGGAATACCAATCTGCCATTTGTCGCCCTGCCGGATAAGCGTCAGACCGGGGTATGTTTTCCGAAGCGTAGCGAGGGCAGTTTCGAGTGTTTTCTCAAAGGCGGCTGCGGCTTGCCCGGCTATGGGTTTTACGTACAAAACAGGCTTGTACTGCTGAGCGGCTCCCTGTTCAATAATCAGGTGGGCCCGGCTGCCCCGCATGAGCGAGTAGTGGAGGTCGCCGGTGCCTGCGGGTGGTTCAAAATTCCAGCGGACCGCCACTTTGGCCGTTATACCTTTAAGTCGATACACCATTTCACCATTGGCGTACACATCGAGCAGGCTATCGCGCCGACTGTTCTGGAGGTAATCGGGGTAGGTATTTTGCCGGGTCACCTGTTTGAACTGAGCCGGAGTGAGCGTAGTGGGCCAGCGCCGGGCGCTGTGCATGGCCACATCGGTCTGATAGTTGAGCTTCACGTCCGGGAAACACGACCACTGAATCAGGTCGACGAGGTGAGTGGTTACGTCAACCAGCCCTTCGCCCTGCTGACGGACATCGAAAAACCAGGCCGGGCGTACCAGCGGCTGCCCCGACACGTATTTGAAAAAGTGGTGCACACTTTCTTTAATCACGGCCGGGTTGTCGGGGGTACCGCGCTCCAGTTGCCCAAACACGGCCGGCACCTGTGTCAGTGCCCGTTGCAGGGCGTTGGTGATCTCGTACCGCTCGGTCATGATGTCGTACAGCAACACCTTTTTGCGCTCGGCCGTGGCAAATGCCCCCTTGAGCCGGTCAAAATCAGCCTTGTCGATCGCCATGGGTTTGTCGGACAGAACGTTCATCCCTGCCCCAACGAGTTGCGGAATGTAGCCGTTTTTCCGCCGGTTATTGCCCGACAGCACCACCACGTTACCCGGTTTGTCGGTCAGGAGCCGGTTCAGGTAGTCGGGGCTGGTGTACACAATCGGTTTCCAGTGCGTCGGGTTGTCGGCGCGGTTGTTGTACTGCCGGATTCGGTCTTCGTAAGCCTGTAAATCGGGCCCGGCGGGGGCAAACACCGACACCTCGGGGCTCACCGTGGGGTACATCGATTTCTGCACCAGGGCGGCATGAAAATGGCCGGGGTCGAGTACAACCAGCCGAACCGGCGGGGTGGCCGGTCGCGGTTGCGAAGCGGGAGTAGGGGTCAACATGGTGGCGGCAAGCGCGAAGGTGGCGCTCAGGGTAGGCCAGAATAACATCATGCTACAGAGTCTTGGGCCGAATGTTCATCGAGTGCGGGCAGGAGCGATGCGCTGTCGGCATCGATAAACAGCGTAGCGTCTTCGTGCCGACGCAGAATGGTCGACGGGTACAGTTCGGTAATGTCTGATTGTAAGGTATGCGCAATAGCCTGTGCCTTGTTGTGGCCCGGCACCATGCAAAATACGTGCGGAGCCTGCATCAGGGCCGGTACGGTAAGCGTGAGGGCGTGGGTCGGTACATCGTCGAAATGGGTAAAGCAACCGTCGTTTACCTGCTGTTGCCGACAGGCCGTGTCCAGGTCAACCACTTTCACCAGCACCGGATCGTCGAACAGGGCCACGTGCGGGTCGTTGAAGGCAATATGGCAGTTTTCGCCAATGCCCATGCACACAATATCGACCGGAAACTGGGTCAGCAGAATAGCGTACCGGTTGCATTCGGCCTCCATATCGGGTGCGTTGCCGTTCAGGTAATACACCTCACCAAAGGGCACCCGATCGAACAGGCGTTCGCGCAGGAAGTTGCCAAACCCCTGCGGAGCCTCGGCGGGCAGACCCACGTATTCGTCCATGTGAAACGCCCGCACCCGGCCCCAGTCGATGTCGGGCTGTACGCGTAGGTTTTCCAGAAATTCCTGCTGCGAGGGAGCCGCGGCAAAAATCATGGCAACGGTATCCTGTTCATTGAGGAGAGTGCGCATCCGCTCGGCAACGGCCAAAGCAGCCTTTATGCCCAGTTGAGCGCGGTTGGGATGCAGGCGCAGGGCCAGCCGGTCGGTATGGGTTTGTGGAGTCATTGTGTTTTGGGTTATTGCGTTTTTGGTTTGAGTTAGGAGGGAGGTTCCCAATTAAATTACCGCTTCGGGCTCGCGCTGAAACACAATCCGGCCGCCGACCACCGTGAGCGCAACATGGCAATCGTCGTCGAACACAACCAGGTCGGCGTCTTTCCGGGCGGTGAGGGAGCCTTTGCGGTCGCCCACGCCCATGATGCGGGCGGGCGTACTTGTGAGCATCTGCACGGCATCGAGCAACGGAATGTCGGTTTGGGTACGGATGGTCCGCAGCAGTCGGTCAGCCGTAGCCACACTACCCGCAAACGCCTGTCGGTTGGGCATTTTAGCAACACCATCCTCCACAATCACGGGCAGTCCATTGTCCCGATTGCCCAGGATACTTGGCCCCGGCGGCATACCCGCAGCCCGCATGGCATCGGTAATGAGGGCCGTGCGGTCGGGGCCTTTGATCTTGTAAGCCAGCTTGAGCAGCGGCCCCGGCAGGTGAGCCCCGTCGGCAATGAGCTCTACGTCTAGCTCATCGATCAGGTACGCACTTTCGACCACCCCTGCCAACCGGAACCCCTGCCGCCGGGTCACCGTCGACATGGCGCTGTAAAGGTGCGTAGCCAAACTGTAGCCATTTTCCACGGCGGCTACTACCTCGTCGTACACGGCATCGGTATGGGCAATGGCGGCCACTACGCCGTTATCGCGCAGGTACCGGCCAAACGCCAGAGCACCTTTACGCTCAGGGGCAGCACTCCAGCGGGTTACGGCGTTGGTATAGCCCAGTACGGCCCGGTACTCGGCCGGGTCGGGGTCGCGAATGTAGCGTGGGTCCTGAGCGCCACGCTGGTTCAGGGCAAAGTACGGCCCTTCCAGGTGCATACCCAGAAACTCGGCCCCCTGCGTGTTCTGGCCGTGGGCGCGTTCGTAGCAGTCGAGTGTGTGCAGTAGCTGATCCTGTGTACTCGTCAGCGTAGTGGGCACCATAGCGGTGGTGCCGTGTTGGGCGTGTAGCTCGGCAATGCGCAGAAACGCCGTTTCGGTGCCATCCATAAAGTCGTGCCCTCCGCCCCCGTGCACGTGAATGTCGATAAAGCCCGGAGCGATGTATGCCCCAGCCACATCGATCTCGACCGCGTCGGGCACGTTGAGCGGACCTTCACAGACGTCGGTAATCTGATTGCCGGTGACTAATACCGTCCCGTTCGGGATAATCCGTTGGGCCGTAACAACCCGCCCGTTGGTCAGTTTAAGGCGTTGCATAGCCGCTTCCCTGTTGTTCATGAACGAGTGATTTAGCGGTAACCGGCATGCCCCACCGGCGCAGCCGATGCCCCCGGAAGGCGTAGTACGCCAGGTAGAGATAACAGGGAAATAAAACCCAGTAAGCCTCGCGCAGGCCGTATTGGTCGGCCAGCAGGCCATACACCAACGGTAGGAGGGCGTTGCCGCTGAGACCCATGATGAGCAGAGCGGCCCCCACTTTGGTAAACCGGCCCAGCCCGTCGAGAGCCAACGGCCAGATACTAGCCCACACAAGCGAGTTGGCCAGCCCCAGTAATACCACAAACCAGACCGACAAATCGGCCTGTAGGCCCAGCACCGAGAGGTTGCCCCGGCTGAACAGAATCAGCAGCGTAAACACCAGCCCCAGCACCGTGCAGATTCGGAACATGTTTACCTGACTGATGACCTTCGGAATGAGGGCGATGCCGATGATGTAGCCGCAAATTGTGGCAAATAGGGTGTACGAGGGCAACACCTTGGCGTCGAGCAGGGGAATACCCATCGAACCGGCGTACCCGATGATCGTGTCGATGGCGATAACCTGTGTGCCCACGTGCAGAAAGATAGCCAGAGCGCCCAGAATCAGGTGTGGGAACTGGAAAATAGAGGTTTTATCGACGTTGGCCGCGGCTACATCAGCCGTTTCGTGCTCAGTGTTGATTTCGGGCAGGGGCGACACCCGCACCAGAATCCCCAGCCCAATGAGTACGGTGCCGATTACCGAATAGGGGACAATGACCCGGCGCACCAGCTCATCGAGGGCGGCCGCTTTTTCGGAAGCGGGCATGGTGGCGAGTTGGCTGAACAGGTCGGTATCGGTAGCCCGCAGAATCACGGCGGCAAACAGGAGCGGGGCCAGAATACCCGCGCCTTTGTTGCAGATTCCCATGATGCTGATGCGTTGGGCCGCCCGCTCTTTGGGGCCCAGAACGGTGATGTAGGGGTTGGCCGCTGTTTGCAGGATAGCCAGCCCGACGCCAATCGTAAACAGCCCAAGTAAAAACGTCGGGTAGGAGCGGGTAAGGGCGGCCGGTACAAAAATGAAGGCCCCCAACGCCATCACCCAGAACCCAACCATCATGCCTTTTTTGAAGCCCACCCGCTTGAGCAGGTACGACGACGGCACCGACATGATGAAGTACGAAATATAGAACGCAAACGTGACCAGATACGAACTGAAATTGGTTAGCTCGCAGGCGATTTTGAAGTAGGGAATCAGAATGGCGTTGACCCAGGTTACGAACCCGAATACGAAGAACAGCACCCCAATCAGCAGAATCGACACCATCGTATCGCGTTCGCTGAGGGAGCTGACTTCAACAACCTCTGGTTTGTTTTTCATGATAACTATTGGCTAATGGTTTTTGGCAACCGGTGCTCCGGGTTTTGGTAAGGCCAGTTTCTCTCCTTAAACGCTTTTCAGTACTGGACATTCGGACTTCAGACACTGGACGTTAGATTTAACGTGAATTATGGATAATGGCTAACGCGTTAGCACCTATCTGTTTAACAGCTGATTGATACGTATTTTGTCCTTAACTCACGTTAGACTTACTACCATTTATAGATGGAGGTCTAACGTCTAATGTCCAAATGTCCAGTACTGAGTAAATGCTTGACTGCCCACTTGTAAGGCCTTAGTTTAAATTAGTTTAGGGTTCGTTCTTTGCTCACTCGTTATCAGATAACAAATTGCGTGAAACATTAAACCAGAAACCCAAAACCAAAAACTACTTAACGTAGTTACACCGTTGGCTCCCAACCGCGTTGATATTCGCGTTTCCAGAATCGCTCGGCGGCTTTGTTGTTTTTGATCCGCCCGGTGGCGGGGTCAATGTCGAGCGTACTGCCCGACCGCAGAGCGATGTTGCCTAACTGACAGAGTAGCGTGCTTTGGTGCCCGCTCAGAATGTCGGAGTTGAGGGCCGCGCCTTTTCGAATAGCGTCGAAAAAGTTCTGAATATGCAGGGCGTCGAGGGCTTGCGAGGGATTCATACGGTCACGGGCGTTGATGACAACGTCGTTTTTGACCTCTTTCACAAGATTATTGTCGAGGTCGTACACCTTGTAGGCGTTGCCCCCGTCGATTTGCAGCGCCCCTTTGTCGCCGTAAAAAATGACGCCTACGCTGCTCCCTTCAATGGTACGGCCGTTGCAACTGCGGCCCTCCCAGGTCATGCCGGTATTGTTGGCAAATTCGAGGCTGATGACCTGCGTGTCGGGCGTTTCCCAATCGTCCTGATACCGGTATCGGCCACCGGTCGAGGTCACTCGGGTGGGGTAGTCGACGTTCAGGCCCCAGCGCATCAGGTCGAGCATGTGTGTGCCATTGTTGAGCGATTCGCCCGTGCCCCAGTTCCAGAACCAGTGCCAGTTGTAGTGCAGAATATTGTCTTTAAATGCCTGCCGGGGCGCGGGCCCCTGCCACAGGTCGTAGTTGAGCCACGACGGAACAGCCGATGCTTTACCGACCCCGATCGAAGGCCGATTGTTGGTGTACCAGCCCTTGGCGAAGTACGGCCGACCGATGATGCCGTCGCGAACGGCCAGCACCCCGGCCGCTACGTTGGGCCATGATCGGCGCTGATTGCCCATCTGAATCACATTCTTGTATTTTTTCTGGGCGGCCACCAGCAGTTCGCCTTCGTGCGGGTTGTGCGAACAGGGCTTTTCGAGGTACACATGCTTGCCTGCCTTAGAGGCCAGCAGGGCCGCCGGTGCGTGCCAGTGATCGGGGGCTGCTATAATCAGTGCGTCGAGGTCTTTGTCTTCCAGCGCCTTTCGGAAATCGGGCACCGCCTGCGGTTTGGCCTCGCCCAGTTTCTCAACGGTGGTAATACACTTATCGGCCGCGCGTGTGTCGACGTCGGAAACCGAACGAACCTGACAGTTGGGTTGCAGGGCAAAGTTGCTTGCTAAGGCCAGCCCCCGGCTGTTTACACCCATCATGCCCACCTGAATGCGGTCGTTGGCCCCCAGAATCCGGGCGTAACTTTTGGGGCTGAAACCGGGCAATATGCCGCCGAGTGTCAGGGCTGCCGTACCTGCCAGTGCCTGTCCCATAAAGGTTCGGCGGGAGGGCTGCGTAGTGAGGGAGTCTGGTTCGGATGGGTTGTGCGTGTGTTGATGCATCTTGTGAGAAGCGGTTCGGGTTGATTGAATCGGATAATTAAGGTGGGTGCTTAAGATAGCCACAAAAGCAACCGAATAGGGGTGGGATACTGCCCGACTGAAGGCCGGTTTTTAGCTGTAGACAATACGCAGGCTTGCCGGTTGGGGTACGTACCCGAAACACGATCCGGAAAAAAGATTGGCCGGTTGGCTGGAAGAAAGTAAAACGACCTGCACAGGAGCCTGAAAGCCAGCTCGGTTGATGGCCATACAGACCCGTTGATCTATAAAATTGGGCTTAATTCGTTGGGCGAAAAAAAGGTGAAAGGTAGGGCGAGCCATAGATAATTTGGTAAGAAGAGATACTAACGAACAACGTGTACGTACCCGAAAAGTAAACGACAGATCATTGAAAACGAAATTTGCCTTGAAATTTAATGCAATGCCTGTGCGAAATCAGAGCGGAGTTACCGCTCAACGATGCGCTACCTGGGCCCGGATACGGCTTAACGACGGGCCTTTGATACCCAGATAAGAAGCAATATGTCCGAGCGAAACCCGGTTTAGAATATCGGGTTGCCGGGTCAACAGATCGGTATAGCGCTCCTCCGCCGACTGGGTCAGCAAGCTTTCCGACCGGGTCTGGTTGATCAGAAAATAATGCTCGGCCAGTAACCGCCCAAACCGCTCCCAACCGTGCGATTGCTGGTAGAGCTCGCGGAGCCGGTCGTGTTCGATAACCAACAGCTCGGTGTCTTCGAGAGCTTCGATCAGGTAGGGGCAGGTGGTTTGGGTTAACAGGCTTTTGAGCGAGGTCAAAAATGTGTGTTCGGCTACGAAGTACAGATTGTGCTCCTGCTCGGTTTTTGGGTCCGTGTAATAGACCCGGAACATGCCTTTGAGCACAAACCCTACGTGTCGGCAAACCGAATGGCTGAAGGTAAACAAATCGTGCCGGGGAATGGCCCGGCTCTGCCAGAACGGTTCGGCCAGGAGAAGGTCTGCCTCGGTAAGCTGGGCAAATTCGCGTAACTGATGATGTAATACCGTTTGTTGAGACGGAGACATAGGCAGGAGTTCGATGGTAACGCGCCAAAACAAAGCCTAAAGTAGCGAGTTATAGGTCAGACATCGCACGATATACGTTTGGCCGTCGCTTTTTAACATAGGTGAAAATTAAAGGCAGATGGCCTGTTTACTTTTGCGTCATCCAATCAAAACATAAACCAACTTAAGTCGCACATTATGAAAATTACCCGCAACGCATCGGCACACTGGGCCGGCACTGGCAAAGATGGTAAAGGCACGCTGACTACCGCCAGCACAGTGCTGAACCAGACGCAGTACTCGTTTAATACCCGGTTTGAAGATGGTATTGGTACCAACCCCGAAGAGCTTGTAGCCGCTGCTCATGCAGGCTGCTTTGCCATGCAACTGGCGTTTAATATTCAACAGGCGGGTTTTGCCGCCGACACTCTCGATGTGCGCTGCGACATTACGCTCGAAGATGGCGGTATCAGCAGCTCAAAGCTGACCCTCAAGGCGAGCGTGCCCAACCTCGACCAGGCCAAGTTTGACGAATTGGTGGCCCATGCCGAGAAAAACTGCCCAATCTCGAAGCTGTTCAATACCCATATTTCCGTTGATGCTACCCTGGCCTAAGGGTTTACTCAATGGGTAAGCAAAAGCCAATGGACGCCGTGTCTGTTGGCTTTTTTCGTGCCCTGCCGCGAGCTCCGTTGGTTCGATAAAGACCGACCGATTAGTCACTGGCTTGCGCTCCGCAGCCGGAAGCCGTACTTTTGCGGCTTCGTTTGGGTGGCTTTGGGTCTGATTACCAGAGCATCCACCTTCGTTCACAACAAACCACTAATTTGCAGACACTCTTCTTTGCCTTCGTTTGTGCGCTTTGGGCTCTGACCAACCCCGGCCTTCTGACCGGCACAAACCGGTTGCCCGAAACGGCAGCTACCCTCCGCGAACGACCTAAGCCCGCACCAGAGCAGCCCGATAAACGGCGAGGAAAGAACCCGAAAAAATCGGCATCGGCGGCCAAGAAGCAACCGGCTGCGAGCCGCAAGCCGCTGAGCGGAACAGTATATTATCTGGCTTCCGGGCACGGCGGCCCCGACCCCGGTGCTATTGGTCGCTACGGCAAGCACCTGCTCCCCGAGGATGAGTACGCCTACGACGTGACGATCCGGCTGGCCGATTTACTCAGGCAACAGGGGGCTACGGTGTACATGATTGTACACGACCCAAACGACGGTATTCGGAATGAGGCTATCCTTAAAATCGACCGCGATGAGGTGGCTTACCCGCGTCAGCGTATTCCACTCAATCAAAATACCCGGCTCGATCAGACCACCTCGGCCGTAAATCGACTTTATGCCCGGCACAAAGGACGATTCCAGCGGTTTATTACCATTCACGTCGACAGCCGGAGTGTGGGCGAAAAAATCGACGTATTCTTTTATCACCACACCCAAAGTAAGTCGGGGGCGCGGCTGGCCCGGCATATTCACCGGCGGTTTCGGGCCAACTACAAACGCTACCAGCCCGACCGGCCGTACTCGGGCAACGTGTCGGCCCGTAATACGCTGTATGTGGTTAAAAACAGCCACCCGCCCACCGTTTTTATCGAACTGGGCAACATCCAGAACAAGCTCGACCAACGGCGGTTTCTGATTCCGTCGAACCGGCAGGCATTGGCCAACTGGATGATGCAGGGTATTGTGGATGATTTCCGCACGAGGTGATTGAATGGCATGCGGTGGATGATGGCACGCGGATGACACGAATAAAATCTCATCCAATCCGTGTGTAACTTTGTTCCATGAGGCTCCAACCCCGTAAGCCGGCTCAGGCACTGGATAAAGCGTACGCCAAACAAACCATCACCCACCAACACATCGACCGGTTCCGACAGGCCCTGTTGCGGCTGTTGACGCGGCTCGACGAGGGAGAGTCGGAGGTGTACCAGCGGAAAATAATCACCGAGTTTCTGAACGATACGTTTTACAACGCCCACTCAGGGCTGGCTGTGGCTACCCGCGACCAGAACGATCTGGTGATTTATACTGGCCCGACGGCCGAAGCCGCGCCCGGTGTGCTTATGGCGGCCAAGAAAGTGTTTGCCGGAGAGATGATGACTATGTTGAAAAACAATGTCAAGTCGCTCCATGAGCTTATTTTGTACTACTTCGAGGAAGCGGAGCGTCGGCCCGAACGCCCGTTTACGCGGCTGGTCATCACCGACGTGTACAACTGGTTTTTCTTTGCCGAAGCCGATTTTCGGCGGTTTTTCTACCAGAATCCCCGCCTGCGGAAACTCTACCAGATTAAGGGGCAACAGAAAAAAGACAACGCATTTTTCTTCAGTGAGACGGCCCGGATTCTGCGCGAGATGGACGACGAGGTGCCCGTAACCTGGCTCAACCTGCGCGAGCTCGAAAACGCGGCCCGTGCCGATAACCCCGCCGACTGGCTTCCGCTTATTCCAGTCTACAAGCTGTTTTCGCCCGAACACCTGCTCCAGATTCCGCTTACCGACAATGGCGATCTCATCAACGGCCCGTTTGTCGATGAGCTGCTGCATGTGCTGGGCCTCCATCGAACCCTATCGGGTGGAGTCCCCCGGCTCGACCGGCTACCCGAACCCGACCGGCAACCGGGCTCCTGGCTCGAAAACACGATTGGATGCCTGCGCGCTACCGGGGCCCTGACCCACCTGCCCGACCCTAACACCTACGGCCCCGATCCCGAAGGGCAGGAAACCCGCGTTGCTCTCGAACTGCTGTTGACCTGGCTCGGCCGGGTCTTGTTTCTGAAACGGCTCGAAGGGCAGTTGCAAACCTACCACGGCTACAGCCGCGAGGGTCAGTTCCTGACGGCCCGTCAGCTACGCACTTTTGCCGAGTTAGGCGAGCTGTTTTTTGAGGTAATCGCCGTGCCGGTCTCGGAGCGGTCGGCTGGGGTGGTGAGCCGATACGGCCCGGCGGAGGCTATTCCGTACCTGAACAGTGCGCTGTTTGCCCCAACACAGCTCGAACAGGTACTCCCTCTGAGCGCGCTGAACGACCGGCTTACCCTGCCGCTATTTGCCCAAACAAGCCTGAAAACCCCATCGGGCGACCGGCAAACGGGCGAATTGCCCACGCTGACGTATTTGCTGGCTTTTCTGGATAGCTATGACTTTGCAACCGAAGGCGCGGCCACTATTCAGCCCGACAATAAGCCCGCTCTGAACCACACGGCCCTCGGCCTGGTGATCGACCTGTTGAGTAACTCCCGCACCGGAGCCGCGTACACGCCCGGTTGGGTGGCCGAACATACCGTGCGTGAGCCCATTCGGCGGTTGGTGTTGCAGCGGTTCAACGAGCGGTTTGGTCTGCATTGCGCCGACCTGACCGACTTACGGGCTCAGCTTCAGAATATAGAACCGGGCGAAGCCAACGCCCTCATCAATGGTCTGCGCGTGGTAGACCCGGCCGTGGGCGGTGGGCATCTGCTGGTATCGGCTCTGCACGAGCTGATCGCGATCAAAGCCGAGTTGGGTATTCTGACCGACCCGGCCGGGCGGCTGCTGAGCGGCTACGAGGTGGCGGTTGAAGGGGACGATCTGGTGGTCTGGAATACCGACGGTGAGGTGTTTGCGTACCAACCGACAACCGCCCAGAGTCGGCTGCGTACGGGGCAACCCGTAGAGCGTCCGTCGACAAGTCGCCGACGGGCACCGGGAGCCTCCGAAAAGCAACGGGTGCAGGAAACCCTTTTTCACGAAAAGCGGATTTTAATCCAGCACTGCCTGTTTGGGGTCGATGCGGACCCGGTTGCGGTTGAGTTGGCCCGGTTGCGGTTAGCACTCGAATTACTCAAAAGTACCTATTACGTAACCGACGGTAAGGCGGGCTGGTCGCTACCGAACATCCCTAATCTGGATGCAAATCTGAAGGTTGGTAATGCCCTTATCAGCCGATTTGGGCTTGGGTTTCGGGCGGATACGGTGCGTAACGTAAGCCTGCGCGAGAAGTTTACGGGTGCGTTTCGGCAGTACCGGACCGACCGGATGGCTTACCCGACTTGTTGGGAGGAAGCTGAAAAAGCCCAAATAGAAGCCCGAATGGCCGATTTCGAGGCTCTCCTCCCGCAGTTAGCCTTAATCGACGGGAAAGACTATGCCGAGATTCGCGAGCTCGAAACCCGGCGGGCGCAACTCGCTCTCACCTTCGATTTTGTCGAACACGATAACCGGCTGCAAACGCTGGACGCTCAGGTGGCTGCCCGAAAAAAAGCGTTGGCCGATAAACAACGCCCGTACGCACAGGCGGTCGAATGGCGGTTTATGTTTCCCGAAGTGCTCGATGAGGCTGGGGCGTTTGTTGGATTCGATGCGGTGCTGAGCTACCTGCCAATCACCGATCCCGATGAGCCGGCTGGCCGCCGGGCCTTGCTGAGTAAATCGTTTCCGAACACCTACGCGCCGGGTATCGGTGCGTATGCCTTATTTGTGGAACAGAGCCTGAACCTGCTGCGGTCGGGCGGGCAGTTGGCCTGTGTGCTGCCCACCGATTGGATGCGCAGCCCGCACGGTGCTAACCTGCGGCAGTGGCTCAAAACAGGCGTGGCCATCGAACAGGTGACCGACTTGGGCGACGACCCGACCGGGGGCGAACCGGTTTGTGTGCTGAACCTGCGCAAGGCCCCGGCCCACGATAACTTCCGGGTAACTCAACGAAGGGGGGCGCAACGCCAGGCGACCGAAACGCACAGCCGCTCGTTTGTGATTGCGACCCATTCGTTGCCCGACGACGGGTGGCTCCTGTCGGACCCGGCCGGGCAAAACCTGCTCACGCGCATTCGGGAGGCTGGGCAACCGCTCACCGACTATGTGGCCGGTCGGCTGTGGAGCGGTATCAAAACCGGGCTGGACGAAGCCTTTGTGATTGATACCAAGACCCGAAACCGGCTACTGGCCGACGATCCCCGCTCGGCTGAGGTACTGAAACCCGTTGTGTTGCCGCGTAACATCGGGCGGTACATGGTTGACCCACCCGCTCGGTTTCTGATCGCTCTCGAACGGGGGATGACGACGCAGCTACGGGGCGAAAGTGACCCAGAAAGCTGGCTGGCCGAGACCTACCCGGCTGTGCACAACTGGTTAAAACCGTTTGAGGCTAAAGCGCAGGCGCGGGCCAATCAGGGCGTGTTTTGGTGGGAACTCCAGACAGATGCCACCGTCGTGCAGTTTCGGCAACCGTATATTGTGTTCAATCCGGCTCGGTCGGTACCCGCCTTTGCGCTGGCCGATGGCGACGCGTACCCACTCGGCAAAACATTCGTGATCGGGTCGGGCGACCGCTACCTGCTGGCCGTGTTGAACAGCGCAGTAGTGGAGTATTTTCTGCGTATAACGACCCCGGTAACCCATAAAGGCGCCACCCGGCTCCGGCCCGAGCGTTGGGCGCAGATTCCGGTGCCGCCCGCTACGCCCGAACAGCAAGCGCCCATTGTAGCCCTGGTCGATCAGATTCTGTCCTTGCGGGCGGCAGGGAGCAGTACCGAGGGGCTCGAGGCCGACGTATCAATGTTGGTAGGTGCCCTCTACGGCCTGAATTCCGATGAAATGGCCGCTATTCGACCGGCTGATGGGGGAGAAACTATTGGCTAAAAATGCCCCGGAAAACAGGGCGTTTGGGTTTCGGGAGGTGGATAAAATTTCGTAAATTGCCGTATCTGACTATTCCCTTTCAAGAACGCGGCCCCGTTGTACCCGACCGCCGGGACGGGGCCGCGTTCGCCTTTTTCTATGAACCGTCTCCATCGCCTGACTGCCATCCTGATTCACCTGCAAACTAAGCGGGTGGTGCGGGCGCAGGAACTGGCCGACCGTTTCGGCATCAGCCTCCGCACTGTGTACCGCGATGTTCGCTCGCTCGAAGAGGCCGGTGTGCCTATCGGGGCCGAGGCCGGGGTGGGCTATTTCCTGACCGATTATCATTTGCCCCCGGTCATGTTTACCAATGCTGAAGCGGGGGCCCTGGTGTTTGCTGCCAAACTGATTGAAAACTGGGCCGACGAATCGGTACAAACGGCCTTTGACTCGGCCCTGTACAAGATCAAATCGGTGCTCAAACAAACGGATCAGGAGCACCTCGACGAACTGGCTCCGCAGGTGGCCATTCAGAAACCAGTTACGGGCAAGTACCGGGCGGGTGGCTTGCTCAACACCATTCAGCAGGCTATCGGTCGGCAGCACGTGCTCCGAATGCACTATCAGGCGGGTTATACCGATGCCGAAAGCTGGCGCGAAGTGGAGCCCGTGGGCCTGTACCATTACAGCATGGCGTGGCACCTGATTGCCTTTTGCCGACACCGGCAGGATTACCGCGACTTTCGGGTGGATCGGATTCATGAGCTGACCGATACAGGCCAACGGTTTGCCCGTCATGCCCGAATGACCTTACGCCAATACCTCGATCAGATGCATTCTGATATGCCCCTCACCAACGTGACGGTGGTGTTCGACAAGTCGGTGGTACGGTTCCTGAACGACCAACGGCACAGCTGGGGTTTTTCGGAAGAGGAAGACCTCGGCGACCGGGTTCGGATGCACCTCTGTACGCCTTATCTGTGGGGGCTGGCGCGTTGGCTGCTGGCGTTCGGTTCGTCCGTGACGGTAGAGTCGCCCGACGAGCTTCAGGGCATTTTACAACGACTCGCCCGCGATATTCAGGCGCATTACCTTGTAGAGGCCGAGGTGTAGGGCTTTAGGTTTATAGTTTTTGGTTTTGAGTTTATGGGTGTCAGTGTTCCGGTCGATAGTTCTTAGTTTAACGCGAATTATGGAAAATTGCTGACGCGTAGGGCCGCTTCGCTGTTCCGATTCGACAGGCTATCAAACAATCAGTTACGATAAGCTCTATTCGTAATTCACGTTAGTTTGCATACTATGAGTTAGGAGGAATGGAAGCCCTGAACGTCAGCGGACCGGTCTGCTATTTTTATAAATCACCTTATAGTAAGTAGTTCAATATGAGTAGATTATCTGCCTTGTTGGTCGGCCAAAGACTCCAACGCCGGCCACCAGAAACTATAAACCAAAAACCATACACCTACCGGCTCGCATCCGACGGTGCCTTAGCCTGTTTGCGTTCGGCTTCGCGGGCCGCTTTGGGGTCGGCAATGAGTTTGCCACCCCGGACCGTTGCCCCCAAGACAATACCGGCCGAGACCAGCACCCCGTTTTTGATGATGTACTGACCCACGAGCGTCGGCACAAACGGGTATTTCCAGGTCTCGTTGGGGAAAAAAGCAAGCGGCAGAAACGTGCCGATCATTTGCAGAAACAGTAGCCCCAGGGTCAGGCGCATAAACCGTCCTGAAAGTAACCCCAGGCCAATTAGGCATTCCCAAATGGCCAGCATAATCCGGCTGGTATCGGCCGAGAACATCCCAAAACTGAGTTTGTCGATCGTGCGAATGGCGAGGGTTTCGGCTTCGCTCAGGGCCGGGAAAAACTTCTGCCCACCGAACCACAAAAACACAATCCCCAGCGCCAGCCGGAGCATCGTGAGGCCATGACGGGCCATCCAGTTGGCCAGCCGGGAATCCAGCCGGGCTACGGGTGGGTTGGCATTGACAATATCTTTCTCGTGCATGGGGCCGGGTGAATGAGTGAGTTACGGTGCGCCGTATCGGTTGAATTACGGTCTGCCATTGAGTCATTCACCTATTCAACTACCCACCTCTTCATTCATTCCTAAAAAAGGGGCGCGTTTGGCCGAATCCTCATTTTTGAGAATAGGCGGCAGTGCCATTTTTGTGTACGTGTTGGGCATACCGGATGCGCGCGTTTGATTGTGTTAACGTGTTGATAAACAGAAAACTTCTTTCTTTTAAGACGCCCTGTTATGCTGACTTGATCGCTGAGTTAATAACCACCAGCCCGACTATATATCATCGCTTATAAATATTTTCTACGGGCTTAGTAGACTTTTTGGGTAGGGCCGGGTTCTGGCATAAACAGTCCTTTTTCATGCTCAACAACGTCTATTTTTATGAAAAACAACGATCAACTACCGCGCCCGGAAGTCGGGCCGAGTGTACCGGCCATTCCCTCGGTCGAACGGCGGCTTTTTATGCGTCAGCTTGGGCTGGTATCGGCCTCTACGGCGGCTTTTCTGGCCTCCTGCACCCGCGAACCGCTCGTTGACCCACAAACGGGTAAGCGGCAGGCCCGGCTGGGGGCTGAGGTTCTCCCCGACGGAACCGTTGACCTGGGGTCGGGCGATATTGGTATCTCCAATCTGGCGTACACACTCGATCAACTCGAAACGGCCTTTTATGCCACGGCCTTGCAGCGAGCCATGAACGTGACGCCCGAAGACCGCAGAGTACTGGCCGAACTGCACGATCATGAAGTGGCCCACCGCGAATTTTTCAAGACATTTCTGGGCGGTATGGCTATCCCGATGCTCGACTTCGATTTCAGCACGGTCGACTTCAGTAACCGAAATAGTGTATTCGATGCGGCTCAGCAGTTTGAGAATGTGGGAGTGGCCGCTTTCAATGGTACGGGGCCGCTTATTCACGATGTCGAAGTGCTCAAGATTGCCGGCAAAATGGTGTCTATTGAGGCCCGGCACGCAACCCTGGCCCGGCACATGATTGCGCCCAAAACGCCGTTTGCTCTCAGTCATGAGCTGATCGATGCGCAGGGCCGCGATTGGCACCTGACCCCCGGCGAAGTGGTAGCCCGCGCGCAGAAGTACATCAAACAGAAAATCAGCATTGCCAACCTGCCGACGTACTAAGTGAATGCGTGCGGCCCATGGCTGTGAATTGAATTCTGCTGTCAACTTCCTAACAACAAGACATTTATGAATTTATTCAACATACTTTCGGAAATAGAACAACGCGACGCCGAGGCTTACGACAAGTTTATGGTATCGCGCCGTAAATTGTTCAAAACTACAGCCGTAGCCGCTGCCGGGTCGACAGGCCTGCTGGCGGCTACGCTCAACAAGGCCTTTGCCGCCGATGGCGATGTGGCCGATGTGCTCAACTTTGCCCTGCTGCTCGAATACCTCGAAGCGGAGTTTTACGCCATTGGCCTCAACACGCCGGGGCTGATTCCGGCCAATGACCGGAATGTGTTTGCCAGGATTGGTGAGCACGAGCGGCAGCACGTCGATTTTCTGCGGTCGGCACTGGGCAGCAGCGCTATTTCGAAGCCCACGTTTGATTTTACGGCGGGTGGCCAATTCCCGACGGTCTTTAGTAATTACCCGACGTTTCTGGTGCTCTCGCAGGCGTTTGAAGATTTGGGTGTGCGAGCCTACAAAGGGCAGGCGCCCCGGCTCAAAGGAAACCGGGATGTGTTGCTGGCTGCGCTCAAAATTCACTCGGTAGAGGCCCGGCACGCGGGTGAGGTGCGCCTGATTCGGGGGTTACGGGTCTGGACCTCGGAAGGGGAAACCGGGGGGGCTCCCGCAGCCGTGTATATGGGCGAAAGCCCAACCATGCAATGGACGGTCGACCTGCCCCCGGTGGTAGGCCCCCGTTTGATTCAGCGCGAGGGCAACGTGGGGCAAACTGTGGAGCGTGTTGTGCGCGAAGCCTACGACGAGCCACTAACCAAGGAGCAGGTTCTGGCGATTGCCGGGCCGTTTGTGCGCGGGTAGCTCAGTGTTGGACGTTGGACGTTAGACTTACTACCCTTCTGTAGGGAAGCCTAACGTCTAATGTCCAACATCTAACGTCCAGTACTGCGGGTAGCGAGGGCTCTTAAAAAGCTATTGATTGACCCGGTTTTGTTTGTTAGTCCCGGTTCTGTTTTGGGCCGGGACTTTTATCGTATGTGGTTCGGGATGTGCGTGGGCACTCAGAGTGATTCAGGCCAGACAGTTGGTGATGTGCGCTTTTCGACGTATAATCGTACTACGTTAGGGTTCACAGACTGGTCCTATTTACCCACTGCATGACGGCCGGCTTCCGCCCAAACCCATAAAAAAATGAGAAAGTTACCCGGCGACGCATCGCCCCGGACCAATTTCAGGAATGCGCAGCTGTTAATTATCGAAGACGACCCCGATCACGGCCTGATTATCGAAAAGGCAATTCGGCAGTGTCTTCCCGAAGTAAAACCCGTACTGGTCGGGTCGAAAGAAGAAGCCATCGCTCAACTGGAGCAATACACCAGCAGTAGTTGGAAATTGCTTAAACTGATCCTGCTCGATCTGTACCTGCCCGGCCGCGACGATGGCTGGGCCATACTCGAAACAATTAACCAAAAGGCGGCTACACACGGTAAGGTCCCCGTGGTGCTGTTGAGCTATTCAGACAACCCGAGCGATGTGGAACAGGCCTATGACCTGGGGTGCGCATCGTACGTAGTGAAGCCGAGTGGTTACCCCGACTGGATCACTTATTTCGAAACATTCCGAACCTACTGGTGGGAAACCGTAGTGCTGCCGGGTATGCGCTAACTGCCTACCCGATAGCCAATACCGGCTGCGCTACCAGTAACCAGTACCGGCATAGTTGCTCAATGGCCTGCCCAAACAATTTCGGATCGTCAGGAATTTGTACAACCGAATTGGCCCCCAGCGTGTACGGGTGGTCGGGATCATCGTCGGGCGAAGCCAGCCAGATTACGGGGATATTCTGCAATTTCGGGTGGCTCTTGAGCGACCGCAGGGTCAGGCTTCGATCGGCCCGGTTGGTGCGGGCGTCGAGCAAAATGAGCGACGGGTTTTTGTGCATAGGGCGTTGCAGCAAATCGGTAGCCAATGCCCCGCCCAGCTCCACCGACTGAATCTGGCAATGCGGCCCGAACCGCTCAACCCGTTCGCGGGTGAGCAACAGGGCGTTGCCGGTCATCACCACCAGCATACGTAGCGAGGCCACCGCTCGAATACCCGGTGTGGCTACGGGTAGGGTAGCCGTATGGCCGGCCTGATTCAGTAGCTGTTGGCCTACCTCGGTCCACCGTCGGCGACTTACGGGAAGTTCGGCCCCGTCCTGCATCCTGACAAGGCCGGGCATTTTTGGGCGGGGGGGCGGCAACACGGTGGCAATAAAAACCGGGTTGATAAGCACTGTTTTATGCACCCGGATAAACGAAGGCAGCCGCTCTTCGAAGTACGTCAACGGTTTGGCCAGCAGTCGGCGGTCACCATTTCGGAACTGGAGCCAGGTGTAGTTGTTCGCGCCCGAAAAATAGGCGAACAACGAAGGGTGTTCGAGAAGGTCGCTGAGAAATTGCACAGGTGGTCGGGGGCGGAAGTTGGAACAAGAGGAATAGCTAACCGACGGAGCCCGAAAGCCCCGCCGGTTGGCGCTAAGAGGACAACTGTCACTCCGTCTATTCTGTTAGCCGAGCCATACCCAACGGGCCAAAAAGTTTGTCAATGCCCCTGATACTAAGAGAATGAATAATGAACAATGAACAATGAACAGTGAATAATGAATAATGAATAGTGGACAGTGAACAGTGAATGGATAATTGGATTACCTGCTGATAATCAATCGTTTCATTATGCATTTTACACTGTACATTGTGCATTGTTCATTCTCCATTGTTCACTTAAACGCCGGAATTCCCGTGATTTCGGCACCCAGAATGAGCAGGTGAATATCGTGGGTACCCTCGTAGGTTACCACCGATTCGAGGTTCATCAGGTGTCGCATAATCGGGAAGTCGCCCACAATACCCATACCGCCCAGAATCTGCCGGGCTTCGCGCGCCACGCGCAGGGCCATGGCTACGTTGTCGCGCTTGGCCAGTGAAATTTGGGCGGTTGTGGCCCGGTTATCATTTTTGAGCATACCCAGCCGCCAGCATACGAGTTGGGCCTTGGTGATGTCGGTGAGCATTTCGGCCAGTTTTTTCTGCACCAACTGAAACGAGGCAATCGGTTTACTGAACTGCATCCGTTCGAGGGCGTAGCGCCGGGCCGTTTCGTAGCAGTCCATGGCTACACCGATAGCCCCCCAGGCAATGCCGTACCGGGCCTGATCGAGGCACTGAAGCGGGCTGCGAAGGCCCCCTGAGCCGGGCAGGATATTCTCTTTCGGAATGCGTACGTCCTGAAACACCAGCTCGCCCGTGATGCTCGCCCGCAGCGACCATTTGTTGTGAATTTCGGGCGTAGAAAAGCCGTCCATGCCCCGCTCCACAATAAGCCCCCGAATTTTACCCTGCTCGTTTTTGGCCCATACCACGGCAATGTCGGCCAGTGGGGAGTTGGTGATCCACATCTTCGAGCCGTTCAGAATATACGCCGAACTGGTTTCCACAAAGCTTGTTTCCATACCGCCGGGGTTGGAGCCGTGGTTAGCCTCGGTCAGTCCAAAACACCCCAGCAACTCGCCCTTAGCCAGGCGGGGCAGGTATTTCTTTTTTTGTTCTTCGGAGCCAAACGCCCAGATCGGGTACATCACCAGCGAGCTTTGCACCGATACCGTGGAGCGCATACCGGAGTCGCCCCGCTCAATTTCCTGCATCATCAGGCCATACGAAATGTAGTCGAGGCCCCCGCCCCCGTACTCAACCGGGATGGTCGGCCCAAACGCGCCAATCTGTCCAAACTTCGGCACGATGCCCGCCGGAAACTCGGCCTTCTGCGCCTGTTCTTCGATAATGGGCGTGATTTCACGGCTCACAAAGTCGCGAATCGACGACCGGACGAGCTTGTGTTCGGGCGTGAGTAAATCGTCGATGTCATAAAAATCGGGCGACTCTACGGGAGCTACCGACCGGGCAGCGCCGTTGGGGCGGGTGGCGGTTGAGGGGAACGTTTGCATAGCGTGTCAACGAATGATCAATAAAGGTTGTTTGGCAAAAACGGCGTAGAATAATGGGCCGCGCAGTTTGGGCCATGACTGGAAACCCGATGAGCCGGAAAGTTAAAAACTTCAGCAACGGCATGAAATAATAACTATATTTATCGTTGTATTCCTACAAAAACCGTTCGCGTATGAAACCATTGCTGTTTACCTTGTTTTTTATGCTGGCGTGGTGCTCAGTGGCTACCGCTCAGACTCGCATCATCAGCCTGTCCGATACGAGTGGGCACGGGTTGAGCCTTGCCGTGCTGAACCGACAATATCCACCGGTTGAAACCCTGTTTGCGAGCCAGCCCAAAGCCCGGCAAGAGCTTCGGATGCGCGCTATACAGCAATTTAATGGGTTTATCCGGGAGCATAACCTGGCCCAGAAACGGGTGGCCTTTGGTCTGCGCGAATACTATGAACCAACGGGCGAGGCTGCTACGGTGCTTGTGGATTGGCTCGTACCGACACCCGACTCCACCAAAACGCAGATACTCGAAAAACTGGCCCAATACTACCGGACTAAACGGTTTCCGGCAACGGCCTCGACCCGGTTTCGTAACCAGCTGATGCACGTGGGCAACATTCCCGAAAAACGAACGGTACGCACCGGAGCCGGGGTGCTTAGTACAGTGGAGCAGGCCCGGAATACCACCCGCCCCGATACCGTCACGAAGCTTTATTTCAATCAGCTCGAACTCCAGCGCATCCCCGAAGAGGTGTACCGGTTTCCGAACTTGCAGGAACTCGACCTGTCCAGAAACCGGATCAGCAGCTTGCCCGCTCGCCTGACGGCCGACCTTCCGAAACTGCAACGGCTGAGTTTGCTCTACAACGCCCTGCCCGACGATAGTGTGTCGTTTGTTCCGAACAAACACCTCCTGGCGCTCAATCTGCAAGGCAACCGGCTGACCTATGTGCCCGCGAGTGTGCGGCAGAACCGACGGCTCGAAAGCCTCTGGATAGGTAACAACAAGCTCAAAACGGCCGATCTGCGCGGGCTACGCCGACTTACCGATCTGAACCTGTACAATGCGGGGTTGGCCGAGTGCCCGACCTCGCTCACGCGGCTCCGGCGGCTTAAGGTGCTCGATCTGTACTACAATACCCTGACCGAGTTGCCCGCCCGGCTGTCGCGGCTCCGGCGGCTCGAACAGCTGGCCATTTCGCACAATCGGTTGCGGACCTTGCCCGACCGACTCGCCCGCCTGAAACGGTTGCAGGTGCTGTATGCCCACCATAACCAGATCGGTGGCCTGCCCGACCGGTTCAAGCGGTTTCGGAGCCTGCGCCTGCTCGATTTGAGTTACAACTACCTCAGTACCACCCCGCCCGTGCTCGACCGGATGTATTCTCTCGAAGAACTTGACCTGAACAGCAACAACCTCCAGACACTTTCGCCCGGCCTGACCAACCTCCCGAACCTCAAAAAACTGTATCTGCGCAGTAATCCGATTGTCGATGATAAAAGCCGGGTTGGTCTGTTCGCTCAGACTATTCAGCAGCTCGAAGCGAGTAAGGTTGAGGTGTTTCACTAAGCTGGTTTTGGGTGCTAACCTGTTGGTAATCAAATATAAATGAAATATTATTGATGTGAAATTCTGAAAAATTTTCGGCTCAAATTTTTTTCATAAATAATTGATAGTAAGAAGGTTGTGTGTTCGGTTAGTCCAGAATTGACCGTCGCGTCCATGAAAGGCTAAAATATGGTATGGTTTGTGGTAACGGGCAGGGCATTAGAACCTTTCCATACTCAGCCTATCATGAAGTACAATTTTCCACGGTTAACAGCCTTCGTGGTTTATTGTTGCCTGCTTTGCGGATTCGTCTGGCAGGCAGCCCAAGCGCAACGATTAGACACGTTGATGGCCCGCCCGGCTCCGGATATTGTGGTACCTTATCACGAAATCAGACTGGACGGAGCCTTATTTTACCTCGCCGACGACGGCCAAACGGGGTACGAACTCTGGCGCACCGACGGCACCCCGGCCGGTACCCGCCGGGTCAAAGACATTCGGCCCGGCCGGGCGAGCGCCTTTGTTTCAGACTCAACCCACAGCGCCCTGACCGACGCGAACACCCTCAGCCCCGCCAAAGTGAAGGTAGCCCTGCGCGATTTTCGGCCGTTCAGGCACGGGAATCGCCTGTATTTCTGGGCCGACGATGGCGTTACGGGCATTGAACTCTGGCGCACCGATGGCACCGAAGCCGGTACGCAACGGGTCACCGATCTGATTCCGGGCGCACTGAGCAGTGGTACGCAGGCCGATATTCTGTACGGGGGTGGTGGGCGCTACCCCAGCCGGTTTGCGGTCAACGGCCAGAAGTTACTCCTCTGGTCCGACGGGTTGGCCAATTACCTTATCGAGGCCGACGGGGCTACAGGGGCGGTGCGTACGTTCAACGTGCAAAGCAGCCCGTATCTCAGCGTGCAACCCAAGTGGGTGCAGGTAGCCAACAACCGGTTGTTTGTACAAACGGCCTTCGTGAGTAACGGTAAATCGTTTTGTAGCCTGCTCGAAGTAAGCCGCGACTCGGTGCGGAGCATCGTGGTCAACCAGTCGGGTGCCGATGTGTTCGGGCTGGTGTCGGCCGATGATCGTGGTCTTTTGTATAGTATTCAGACCGAAGATGCCCGCAGCCGGTACACCAACCTGTTTCGGCGCGATACCGGTGGCCGAACCCGGCTTATCTGGAGCATCGGTATGCTAAAGCCGACTACCGGCACTCGTACCCAACAGGTGGTAACGATGGGATCGGCGGGGCCGTACGTGCTCCTGCTCCAGACCGATCTGGCCAATGAAAACGGCAAGGGGTATCAGGAGGTGTGGCGACTTGATACCCGCACCGATCGCTACACCCTTGCCCGGCGGTACGACCGCGAACTGAGTGCCGGCCGGTTGTTGCGGAACTCGGAGCTACTGAGCGAGTACGTGGCCGGGCCGGGTGGTATGCTGCTCGTGGGTGCCCGCGCCGACTCAACGGCCGCCACGCCAAGCCGGTTCAGTGTACAGGCGTTCGATCCGGCTACGGCCCGGCTCGTTATGCTCGACGATAGCCTGAACCAATACACCCACCAACCCGTGGGCGGGGTGGGTAAACAGGTTTTTCTGACCCGCAAACGCACTACCGATCGGGTACAGGCGTGGCTCACCGACGGCCTTGTCCGTCAGCCATTGGCCGATCTGGGGCCGTCGACATTTCCTGTGGGGCTCACCCGCACCGAAGCGGGGCTGGTGGCGCCGGTCTACAATGCCGTGCGGCTGGGCAGCCGCGCACTGGGCTACAAACTCGATGTCTGGCAAATTGACTCGACTGCCGCCCGCACCGCCCGCGTGGGGCAGGCCCGGTTCCGGCCGGGCGGGCTGGGTGCGGTGGTTAGCTCAGGCGGGCGGCTGTACGGCTTCGACGGGAATGGGCTTTTGCTGCTTTCGGCCGCAGCTCCCGATTCTATCCGGCCGGTGGCCAGTCTGGTATCGGCCGCCAGTTTGTTCAATACCAACGTGTCTACTCAGGCCGAAACCGTGCATCTGGGCGTCGTAAATGGGCGGGTGCTGGCCCGCCGATTCAGTGGCGGTGTGGCCAATCTGATTGCGTTGAATCCGGGTGCACCCCCACGTCAGTGCCTCATTGGGCTGGGCCCGCAAACGCCTGCTTCGGTAGCCGACAGCCGGGGTAAGCATCTGGCTTACTGTCCACAAAAAGACTCTGTGCTGGTGTTTAAACGCCAACAGCCCGGCTACGGGGGTACACAGGTGGGTGAGGTGACGCAGATTTATTACAAACGTATTCAGTGGTTGCGCGACAGTACTCAGCTATCGGTCGGTTCTACCGATAGTATCCGGTTGGTGAAGCAAACGGGGCTGTACACGCTCTCAGTCCGGGGTGTGGCCGATGGCTGTGTGGCAACGGATAGCTGGCAGATAGCCAACGATGTGCCCCGCGTGTCGATTCTGGTGCAGAACGGCCTGCAAGGTACCGCCCGTGTGATCGAGACCAATCTGGCCGCGCAGGTTACGGGTGGGCTTCCCCGCCCGACCGCCCCTTACTATGCCGGTACTTGGTCGGTGCAAACGGCGGGTGGTGTCGTGAAAGCCATCGGAGCCCAGCAGGAAGTCAACACGGCCAACACAGCCAGTTATCCGAGCACGATCAAGGTGGTGGAGCTGGGCACCTACTCGCTCCGCATTACCGACGCGACCGGTTGCACGGCCGTTGAGTCGGTTGTGCTCGATCAAGCCCTGAAAGAGTTTGTGGTGTCGGCCCGGCTGGTTGAGGGAAAAAATGAGTTTTGCGCGGGCTCGCCCATTGCGTTCGGTTCCGATGTTTCCGGCGGGAAAGCCCCGTATCGGGTGCGTTGGCTCAACCTGGGGCAACCCGTAACCGACATGACCGGGCTGGCACCTACCATCACGGCTACGTATGCCCAAACCGGCATTGCCGCCGACCAGAAAGTGTATCTCCTCGAAGTGACCGACGCCAACGGCCGAACGGCGGTTTCATCCCTGTTGCGGGCGTATGTGTACCCTCGCCCGGCGGCCACGCTCGTAGCGAGCAGTGCGCAGGTGTCGGCTACCCGAACCGCCACACTCACGGCCGGATCGAGCAATTACCCGAACCCTTCGTTTGGGTGGTCGTTCAACGGGAAAACGATGCTTGGGGCTACGGCCAAATCGATCACAGCATCGGCTGCGGGGCTGTATTCGGTAACGGTTGGTTCGGGAACAAGCCAGAATTGCCGGGCCATTCTGAGTACAACACTGACTGATGCCGGTGCCCGTGGCCGAGTGGCAACAACCGCCGAATGGCCCGGCGAGGTAATTCCCGATGCCGATGTGCTGACGGTAATGCCTAATCCGACTGATGGAGTGAGCCGGGTGCAGTTACGGCTGCCGCAGCAACGGCTGCCGCAGCAACCAACCCGGGTGATGGGGGCGGTGTATGCCCCTGATGGCCGAACGCTCCGTACCTGGTCCGCAGAACCGACCTCGACAACCTACGAAACGGAGCTGGACCTGAGTAGTTTGCCCGCGGGCGTTTACATTCTCCGGCTCGAAGCAGGCTCACGGGCCTACACCCGCAAGCTGATTCGGCAGTAAATTCGGGCAGAAGCGCTGACATCTCTCTAAAGTAGTGTGAGTTAGGGCGCGAACCCTTATTTCTCACAACTCATGTTAACCCGGGCTGGCATTCTAAGAGATGACATCTCTCCAAATGAGATGTCATCTCTTAGAATGCCAGCCAACGCGTGTTTCCACGTCGGTGACCAATGGTTTTACGGGCGATACAGTTTCGCCAGCTCTTCGGCGCACCGTTCGCCATCCATCGCAGCCGATACAATGCCCCCGGCGTAACCGGCACCTTCGCCACACGGAAACAGTCGGCGGATTTGGACGTGCTCGCAGGTCTGCCGGTCTCGTGGGATACGCACGGGCGACGAGGTACGACTTTCGATACCGATTAACTGTCCTTCGTTGGACAAATACCCCTTCATTTTGCGGCCAAAGTCGCGCAGACCCGCCCGCAGGGGTTGGGCAATGTGCGCGGGCAGTACCTCGGCCATGTCGGCCGATAGTAAGCCGGGCTGGTACGAGGTCGGCAACAAGGCGGGCGACAGCTTACCGTTGACAAAATCGGCTATCCGCTGGGCCGGGGCCGTTTGGGTCGGAGTTTGGCTACCCCGGCTGGCTACCTGGCAGGCATTCTGTTCCACGGCCTGTTGCAGGGCCAGACCCGCGAGAGGGCCATGCTCGGCATAAGGGGCTAAATCGTGATCGGTAATGGCTACAACCAGCCCGGAGTTGGCAAATTTGGAGTCCCGACGCGAGGGCGACATGCCATTGACCACCAGCTCGCCGGGGGCCGTAGCTGCCGGGACAATAAATCCGCCGGGACACATACAAAACGAAAAAACGCCCCGCTCAACGCCCTCAAACCGGGTTTGGGTCACCAGGCTGTACGATGCTGCCGGGAGGTAATCGCCCCGGCCCTCAGCCTGCGTAGGGAGATGGTATTGCAGGGTGTCGATGAGGGACTGCTGATGCTCGATCCGTACGCCCATCGCAAACGGCTTGGCCTCAATGAGTACGTTGCGCGCGTGCAGCAGATGAAAAATATCGCGGGCTGAGTGGCCGGTAGCCAGAATAACGCCAAGGCCGGACCACTCGCGGCCGTCGTGCGTGACAACGCCCCGCATCTCGCCCCCGTGCAGGATGAGGTCGGTTACTTTGGTGTCGAAATGCACCTCTCCGCCTGCGTTCAGGATCTGCTCGCGCAGGGCGGCCACCACACCCGGCAGTTTATTGGTGCCGATGTGCGGATGGGCGTCTACCAGTATCTGATCGGTTGCGCCGTGGGCCACCAGAATCTCCAGAATCCGGCGGACATCGCCCCGTTTGGTGGCACGGGTGTACAGTTTGCCGTCGGAGTAGGTACCCGCCCCGCCCTCGCCAAAGCAGTAGTTCGACTCGGGGTTGACAATATGGTCTTTGTTGATGGCAGCCAAATCGCGACGACGTGCCCGGACATCGCTGCCTCGTTCCAGAATAATCGGTTTAATCCCCAGCTCAATCAGGCGCAGGGCGGCAAATAAACCGGCTGGCCCTGCCCCGACAATAACGACTGGTTGGGCATTGGTTACGTTGGGGTAGTGCAACCCGTGCTGAAGCAGCGGGGTAGGGGCCTCGCCGACAAACACCTCCGTATCGACATGCACACGTACCTGACGGCCGCGGGCGTCGATAGACTGCCGTTTTTTACGGACTGTAATGTCGGGTGAGTCAGGAAGCCGGAGTTGGCGAAGGGCCTCGGCGCGGAAGGTCGCGTCGGTAAAGGCCTGCTCGGGTGTGAGCGAGAGCGACAGTTGATGAATCATGCTTGCTTGGGGTCAGTTTCTATCTGACAGTAGCACAAAAATACGGCTAAATCGCGGGGGAATCAAGGCTGGTGACGCCCCGTCGGAGTCCGCGTACGTCCATTGGCCAAATGACTAATTTGGTTGCGTTGCGGTTGAATGGATTCTTACTATCGCCGTTTCAATCCTTCTTATCATGGATGTTGGTCAGTGACTGCCCAGACTCGCGTCATTGCAGTCTGGATGCCGAATACATTTCAATCCTTCTTATCGTGGATGTTGGTCAGTGACGGGGGACAGGGGCTGGTTAATCACCACATTGTCGGGCTTCAATCCTTCTTATCATGGATGTAGGTCAGTGACCGGGCCAGAGATGCGGGTTGGAGTGTCGATACGATGTTTCAATCCTTCTTATCGTGGATGTAGGTCAGTGACCAACTGCAGGTGTACCCTCCGCTACACCCCCGCTACGTTTCAATCCTTCCTATCGTGGATGTAGGTCAGTGACCTCTGCCAACGAATCTATTACCTCGGAGCCAACGGTAGTTTCAATCCTTCGTGGATGTTGCTCAGTGACGAACCTTCGTAAAGGCTGACCACCCCCTACCATCATGTTTCAATCCTTCTTATCGTGGATGTTGCTCAGTGACCCGATCAACTGCACTGTCGGGTATGGGTATAGTCCCGTTTCAATCCTTCTTATCGTGGATGTTGCTCAGTGACCACGAACCCGCTGTTTTGAACGCGTTCAGATCAGCGGTGCCCAGTGCAAGTTTCAATCCTTCTTATCGTGGATGTTGCTCAGTGACGATACCGAACGGGGCCAAACTACCCTACCACCGCGAGTTTCAATCCTTCTTATCGTGGATGTTGCTCAGTGACCAGGCAATGAGGCCAGCAGTTTGCCCCGCTCCTTTTGTTTCAATCCTTCTTATCGTGGATGTTGCTCAGTGACTCGATTTAGCGCGTGCTTGGGGGGCTGCTGACAGTGTTTCAATCCTTCTTGTCGTGGATGTTGCTCAGTGACTTGGCCTGATTCGCAATGAAAGCGATTGTCTGGCCACGTTTCAATCCTTCTTATCGTGGATGTTGCTCAGTGACACGCTACTCGAAGCGGCTGAGGGACTACTGGCCTCACCGTTTCAATCCTTCTTATCGTGGATGTTGCACAGTGACGTTGTGCATCACTTTGATAAGCAAAGTTATACGTTTTGGTTTCAATCCTTCTTATCGTGGATGTTGCTCAGTGACCATGATTGAACGCGAGCGCGCCTACATCGGAGCGCTAGTTTCAATCCTTCTTATCGTGGATGTTGCTCAGTGACTTGAGCTGTTGCTTGGAGTTCTTCGGAAACCCAGACCGTTTCAATCCTTCTTATCGTGGATGTTGCTCAGTGACCTGTTACCGGGGCCGCCGTGCCGCCACCTGGGGGCGGTTTCAATCCTTCTTATCGTGGATGTTGCTCAGTGACTCCAGATGGAAACCGCGATAGATTGAGTACATTAGGTTTCAATCCTTCTTATCGTGGATGTTGCTCAGTGACAATTGCGACCTGTTTCAGCACAGGACATTGAGCAGTTGTTTCAATCCTTCTTATTGTGGATGTTGCTCAGTGACACGCCATCGTGTTCGATGTGGCTGGCGGCAAGGGTTAGTTTCAATCCTTCTTATCGTGGATGTTGCTCAGTGACTAGAATAGCGCGTACACCCGTCATTTTGATGTATTCGCGTTTCAATCCTTCTTATCGTGGATGTTGCTCAGTGACCCGACAGTCGCCTTTATGGGCAAGCCGCACGGCCGACGTTTCAATCCTTCTTATCGTGGATGTTGCTCAGTGACAGACAACGAAGCCGTAGAGGATGCCTGTAAGCAACTGTTTCAATCCTTCTTATCGTGGATGTTGCTCAGTGACGAGCCGGGTCTGTTTGGGTCGGCTACCTCGGCCGTAGAGTTTCAATCCTTCTTATCGTGGATGTTGCTCAGTGACTAGGTGCCGGGTGCGGTGGCCATTTCGATTAGGCTACGTTTCAATCCTTCTTATCGTGGATGTTGCTCAGTGACAAAACCCAGCGATGCCCCCAGCTGCGTAATGGTCAGGGTTTCAATCCTTCTTATCGTGGATGTTGCTCAGTGACGATTTGGGCGAGGAAGAGGCCGAAACCCGCATCTACGGGTTTCAATCCTTCTTATCGTGGATGTTGCTCAGTGACACTGCACCGGGAAAATCCACCAGCTGAAACGTCGTTTGTTTCAATCCTTCTTATCGTGGATGTTGCTCAGTGACGACGCATGAGGTTCGATGATTTGGGGGTTGATTGGGGTTTCAATCCTTCTTATCGTGGATGTTGCTCAGTGACTGAACGTAATAGATTTTTTTACCCTGATTGCTGTCTAGTTTCAATCCTTCTTATCGTGGATGTTGCTCAGTGACCCCGCAAGTCGGTGATGTAGTTATCTGGCAGTACGGGTTTCAATCCTTCTTATCGTGGATGTTGCTCAGTGACCTTGCTTCGGCCTGTTGCTTTAGCCGTTCCTGTCCGGGTTTCAATCCTTCTTATCGTGGATGTTGCTCAGTGACGGCTCATTTCAATTGTCTCGAAATACTGCTCAATCTGTTTCAATCCTTCTTATCGTGGATGTTGCTCAGTGACTTGCAAGGTTTCAGCACCTTTAGCTTTATTACCGCAGTTTCAATCCTTCTTATCGTGGATGTTGCTCAGTGACTCGACTTGACCAGCTTCTTGAACCGCTCGTCGCGGAGTTTCAATCCTTCTTATCGTGGATGTTGCTCAGTGACGAAGACCGGCTGCGGAAATCTCGGTGAGCGTTCAGTGTTTCAATCCTTCTTATCGTGGATGTTGCTCAGTGACCAGAAATCGGGTAGGTTGTATCAATGGTTTGGTGTACGTTTCAATCCTTCTTATCGTGGATGTTGCTCAGTGACTTTTCTGTGGGTTATAGGTTGCCTTGTTCGGCTGCCGAGTTTCAATCCTTCTTATCGTGGATGTTGCTCAGTGACACGGTTGCGGGCGTATTGCTGGGCCTCCCGGTAGCCGTTTCAATCCTTCTTATCGTGGATGTTGCTCAGTGACCCTCTGTCCGCTACGATCAGAGTTTGCCACCAGCCGCGTTTCAATCCTTCTTATCGTGGATGTTGCTCAGTGACTGACCGGCTAATTTTCCCGTTTACGCGAATATCCAGGTTTCAATCCTTCTTATCGTGGATGTTGCTCAGTGACTGATATTCTTGAAGCTATCCTTGAGAACATCGACCTGGTTTCAATCCTTCTTATCGTGGATGTTGCTCAGTGACAACCGGAGTATTTGTCTATCCAATACTCTTTCCAATGTTGTTTCAATCCTTCTTATCGTGGATGTTGCTCAGTGACATCCGACCTCTATCAGTCCGCTCACGGGCGGCTTAAGTTTCAATCCTTCTTATCGTGGATGTTGCTCAGTGACCGGATTGGTCGATAATCTCGATGTACGTGTACATGGTGTTTCAATCCTTCTTATCGTGGATGTTGCTCAGTGACATAGAGGCACACTTTTTTCGTTCTCCGTGCTGTATAGTTTCAATCCTTCTTATCGTGGATGTTGCTCAGTGACCCCGGTCGAAACAGGCGCCTTGCGTGATCGGTTTTTGTTTCAATCCTTCTTATCGTGGATGTTGCTCAGTGACCGCCACTTCATGAAATCCATGAATGGCGTAGCTCCGGTTTCAATCCTTCTTATCGTGGATGTTGCTCAGTGACATGATGCTGGCTATGAGCGGGGCAAACAGGACACTTAGTTTCAATCCTTCTTATCGTGGATGTTGCTCAGTGACCGTATATACCGGTACGGGTAAAGCTGGCTCCCGGTGAGTTTCAATCCTTCTTATCGTGGATGTTGCTCAGTGACTGCTTCTCGTCCTTCACGTAAGCTGTTAGGTGCTCATCTGGATGGTTTCAATCCTTCTTATCGTGGATGTTGCTCAGTGACCAAGAGCTTCTCCAATCCATTCGATAGCGTCTGCTTGTTTCAATCCTTCTTATCGTGGATGTTGCTCAGTGACTTGAGGGTAAAACGTATCAGGTTGTACGTAATGCAGACCCGTTTCAATCCTTCTTATCGTGGATGTTGCTCAGTGACGCAGTCAATGGGAAAACGGGCAATGTGACGTTAGACGTTTCAATCCTTCTTATCGTGGATGTTGCTCAGTGACTGACAAAAAAGCAAAACAAGAGGCTGATAATTGAGGTTTCAATCCTTCTTATCGTGGATGTTGCTCAGTGACGGTGCTGATGGGTGTTTCGAAACAATTCAGCCTGTTTTGTTTCAATCCTTCTTATCGTGGATGTTGCTCAGTGACGCATCGGGGCCGGGTTGGTACGTGTTCGCTACACTCGAAGTTTCAATCCTTCTTATCGTGGATGTTGCTCAGTGACAGTCGAGCAAATAACGCTCTACATACGAACGTCTTAGTTTCAATCCTTCTTATCGTGGATGTTGCTCAGTGACAAAATCGCCCGGTAGAGTTCCTGATGGTCGGTGAGGGTTTCAATCCTTCTTATCGTGGATGTTGCTCAGTGACTAGAGGACCACTACTTAGAAAACCTCAAGCCTGAGGAGTTTCAATCCTTCTTATCGTGGATGTTGCTCAGTGACGCGTTGATATGTGTAAAGCCTTGATTTAGTGGGGAAAAGCCGCTATTTGCTCCCTCTCTTTTTAGATAATTTAGCACGTCAAAGAACGGTTTACAGCGCCCAAATATGCATCGCTCCGTAAAGCTAACCCGATGATTCATAGTAGCTTAAGGTCGTTTTTGGAGTTGATTCAAATACGTTTGCACCCGGAAAGCTACCTATCACCGAATGCAGACGTTCCGATACGTGCAAGTTACACAACGAGCCTTGGATTTCGTCGCCTTAGGAAACCGATTTTGGTCAATAATTGCAAAAACTGATTCGGCCGCCCGCTTCACATCGGTTTTATTCTCGTCGGAAATAGGTACCTCAATAACCCGGTTATTACTCCGCGTATAAACCAGAAAACCCCGGTCAACCCGTCGCCCAAAATTCTCCTCAATCAGCCAGGCATAACAGTATAACTGAGTCCTGTATGTGTCATAAACCCGATCTTTATACTCCGCAAACTTGTAATCGAGTGGGACCATCGTGCCATCAGCAAAGCCCAGTACCTCATCCACCGTTCCGCGCAACAGGCTGTTGGTCAGGTATTGGTCGAGGTGTTTCTCTACCACGGCAAGCCGACGGCGCAGGTAGTCTTTATTCCGTTCGAGCCGCTCATCGTGCAGATGTCGCCCCCGCATAACCTTATAGTTGTTCTCTTCAAATTGTGGAATGCCCAGCACATACTCGAAATACGTAAACCGGGGACAAAACAGATACTCGATAATGTGGGAAGGGGTGAGGGTCATGGGCGAATGGGTGAAAGAGTGAAAGAGTGCGGGCCGCGTTTTCTCCCTCTTTCATTCTTTAGAAGAACAGGGCTCGTATTTCGTCGGTAACCAGTTTTCGGTCAAAGGCCTGCCCTAACAGGGCCGTTTGTTGTAGTTCGCTCCGGCTCATCGGGAAGATATACACCTTGTCGGTTTCTTCGTCAATCAGCTCTTCCAGTTGCAGTTGCAGCGTATCTTTCTGATTGGGGGTTAACGTACCCAGAAAACACGAAAACTGAACCCGGTACAGTCCCGCCTGCCGACAACATTTTGCCGCTTTCGTCCGCGATTTATCCTTCACAATATCGTACAGAACCCAAACGATCATAGTTTTTGGTGGTCAAAAGTCGGCGTATTTTTTCCAATTAACTCGTTGGCAAACTGATGGGTGTCCAGTTGGATACAATGGCTGCGCGTCAGGTTACGCCCCCGATACCGAATCGGGTCCTGATCGAAAAAACCATTAAACGCATCAACAAGCAGCATCTTCCCTTCGGCATTGAGCGTTACCCCGCCCATTGATGCGCCGTTGCGCACGGCCGAAACCGCCGAAACATGGGCCCGCTCAGGGTCGCGGAGGTTCACTTTCTTGCCCGAAAACAGCCGGAATACTACCTCGTCGGCCCAAACCCGGTACGGCTCAATAAAGTCATACACCATACTCAGTTGATTGTAATCGTCGCGATGCAGGAAACCAACATAAGGGTCCAGGCCGGCAATCATCAGCGCCTTCTCAATCCGACTGTACAGAATACCGTAGGCATAATTCAGAAAGGCGTTGAAGCCGTCCTGAGCCGGTCGGCTGCTGCGTCCGCTGAACTGATACTCCTTCGGCAGTACATAGCTGAGGGTTTCAAAATAGAGCCGTCCGGCTGTTCCTTCCAACCCGCGCAGCGTGTCGGCCACAGCCGCAACGTTGGGGGCCTCCTGGGTACTGATCGAGAGCGACAGAGCTTCCAGTCGGGTCAGCTTGTCATTGAGGTAATCAGTGTGCTGCGCCCGGTGTTTTTTCAGGTCTTTGATAAATTGGAGCTGATTGTCCACTTTAGTCATCAACCAGGTTTTCACCCACCGCAGCCCCTCAGGGCCCAGGCTTGCTTCGAGTTGGCGTTTGCGGATTTTGGTCGTGCTGCCCAGTTTGGTGTGCCATACCCGCCCAATGGGATCGCCGTGTTGTTCCAGAAACACCAGATCGACGTTATGGCGCATGGCCAGCTTCACGGCATCGGTACTGAGGCTCGTGCCTGTTGCCAGCATAATGTGGGTGACTTTCTCGGCCGAGTAGGTGGCTACACTCACGACGCGTCCGTCTTCGCCCCGGCGTCGGATGTCGAACATGGCGTCTTTTACGTGCAGGTAGGTTCCGTAGGTAGTGATGTGGAGTTGCATGGGTTAAAGAGTGAAAGGCGAAAGAGTGAAAGAGCAAAGCTGGAGTGCCGGAGCGACGTGAGCCGGTCTTTCACTCTTTCACTCTTTCGCTCTTTAAAATTGTCCCGAATCCCCGCGATACGGCCTTGCCCATGCCCAGCCCATCGGGCAGAATTACATTCGTTGTGAAGCCGCCCGAAAAGACGACCATCGTCTGGTTTTTGAATTGGGTAGTGTGCTCCTCCGTTCGCAGCCGGACCATCACCCGCTCCGTGGGTTCCAGCCACAGCCCAAACTCCCGGAAGGTAGCCAGCAGCTGACTCGTCAGAATGCGTTTGAGCTGGGCCTGCCGTTCATCGGGCGTGTAGCGTTGATAGTCGCGGTAGTTGGCCTGATTGAGGGCCATCCAGCGCGTCTCGAACCGGTAGTCGATCAGGTCGTCTGAGATGCCGAGTGTGGCCTGTTCGTGTCGAATGTGCTTGCTCAGGACGGGAAAATCGGCCTCGTCAATCCGAAGCTGACGTATTTTGAGAAACAGTTGTGCCAGCAGCCCGGCCCCTTCGCCCGCTCCCACGAGTGTCGGGACTCGGTCGAGCACCTTATACTGCACGAGCGGGTAGGCGTAGCGGAACTTCACCTCGTCGTTGTCGGCTTCGAGGTGGTTATGCAGCAGGGGCGAGTACTCGCGAAACAGATCGCCGAAGTAACCCCGCAGCTTGTGCGCGTCGCGCGTCCGCAGGGCAATTTCAGGAAAGGTAATGGTGGTGAGGGGGAGGGTGGTAGTGGAAGGCATGGTTAGTGGTGGTGGGTTAGTGGCTGGCTTACAGAAGCATAGCCTGTATTTTGGCGAAAATTATCGTGGTTGTATTGATAGCAGGCTGACGGATTACTTCGACGCGAAACATAGAAAAAGTGCTCCTTTTCGCTGTCAAACACAATCTGTGATGCCTTACCACCTCCATTTGGTAAATAAGGAAGCGGTACGTTTACTACATATTCATAAAACCTAGCTTTGATCAATGCAAATTCGCGCTTACGCTCGTAGGGTTTCAAGTCCTGCCGATTACTGATCGCTACGTACTGCTCCCAAAGTTGTTCAGCTTCCTCATTCAGCTGTACATAAACAGATTCCGTATCCTGGTCTTCGACAAACTGAAACTTGCCCACTTTCTCAAATTCCAACGCCTGTAATGCCGTCAATTCTTGTGATACCAAGACATCAGCCTGCTTGCGGACTTCCTCAAAATAGGCTTCAATCAAGGAGAGATAACCATGTTCGTCCGTCTCCGAAACAGCTTTTAATACATTACCCGTTTTTATCAGCAAGTCGCCCCCGTACACCATACCACTGGCTCGTTTCATTTCGGCAACAGCATATAGAAAAACCTCACTTGGTACAGCTTTCTCATTGTACCGGTTGGCGCGGCCAGCTGCCTGAATAATAGAATCAAGCGGAGCCATCGTTCTGAAAACTGTATCTACCGACACGTCAACGCCAGCCTCAATAAGCTGGGTAGAAATAATTACCTGCTGTTTGGGCCCTTTGTACTTTTTAATACGGTCGATAATTCGTTTGCGTTCGTAAGGGGTAATGAGTGTAGTGAGGTAATAAACGTCGGTTTTGTCTTCGCCCAAAGTAGTCGCCACAGTCTTGAAGCACTCCAACGTAGCTTTTTTGGTATTCAGAATGACCAGTACGTTTTTAGTTGGGTTACCCTGGCAGTAGTCAATTACATCTTGCTGGAACTCTTTAAAACTGACCTCCTGACGGGTGCGGTTAATTAGCCGAGTTCGGTTAAAGTGTGGGCTTTTGAAATAATTGCGATAGTTGGGTACCAACTCTGTAATCTCCTCATCAGGTGTGAAAATCAACGGTTGGGTGGCCGACATCAGCACGAAATAGCAATTGTACCGTTCGCCCAGCGTCTTAAATGTTTGCCGAATCAGGGGCCACAATTCGTACTTTACCTGCTGAACTTCGTCCAGTATGATAACTGAGTTAGCCAGATTGGGCAGTTTCAATAGTTTGGTTTTATCATTTGAAAACAGTGTTTCGAGCAACTGCACAAACGTCGTGACAACGATACCCGACTGCCACGTTTCAATCAAAAACTGACTTTTATCCTGGTCAAGCGTATCATCACCAACTTTGTAGGCCGGTTCGGCTAAATGGTGATGTTTGAGCAAAATATCAGAAGTTGGATTGTTAAATACGTCCTGAAACACCCCAAAATTCTGGTCAATGATGGACGTAAAGGGGATAGTTATAACCAGGCGTCCGGCTTCCAGTCTCAGCTTCTGTTGTAATGCCAAACCAACCGCCAGCGAAGTAAGCGTTTTGCCCAGTCCTGTTGGTAACGTAATGGAATACAGGTGCTGTTCGGGCTTGCAAATTCGGGAAACGGCTTCAAGTGTTTCCTGATAAGCCTGATTTTTTAGTTTATCCAGACTGCTTTGGGGCTTGTCAAAACCCTTCTGTTGCCGGTACGTTTCTAGCGCAGCTAAAGCCGGTTGAGTTGCCGATGGGACATCGATACCTTTCAGAATAACATCCGATTTGTCGGAGAGCAAAAGCGTGCCGTAGAACAACTGATGCCAGTAGAAATAGCGATTTTTGGCGTCAGCAGGAAGGTCTTCGTATTCGCCGAGGTCGAAAAAATCAAGTGAAAAATCCCCATATTCGTCCAAATACGCCTGCTCTTCAATATACAGTTTGAAGGACGCCCAATCGAAACTAAAGTCGACCACAGAGAGTAGTTCGTTTAGAATTGCTTCTGTCTCACCTTCATCTTGAAAGGCTGCAATTTGCTCAGAAAGAATATTGGCTTTTTCTTCTAAATACAGCTCATCTGCAAAATCTTTCAGATTGCCATGATGCCGTTTAACAGCCGTAAATACCAGATAAGGCAGAAGTTTACGATCAGTTTCGTTAAGATCAAACCGGGCTAAATACTGTTTAACTACCACTTTTGCTAATAGGGCCGACAGTAAGGCGTGTTCCTTTGGCCCTGTTACTTTGTGGTCAGGCGAAAGCATGTATATTTGAAAAAAACGCGTTCCTTTCGCAACATCATGGGTTACCCCAGCCAGATAGCCAAGGTCTGCCAGTAAGCCCTCAGGCAAACCAAAATCAGTGTTTCGGTTTGTCAGCAATTGACGACATGACTCAGCTACCTGCCGCAAGTGTACAATTAGCGGAACGCCGGGGTGTGAATAAAGCATCAGAGATAAAGAATATTGCCAAAATCAGATGTTTCAATCCAGGTGCTAGTTCGAACCGCAACAGTGCTCCCGTCAGCATCTACAAGCACTTCTCCATATCGGGTAACGACGCGCTCTTTTGATAGCTCAATCGGCATAGTCTCGACGTAGTAGTGCGCCGTTTGATTGAACTCTATGGGTGAACTATCCGTAAGCGCTGACAGATTCACCGCCGATCGAATAGGTACCGTGCTACCTGCACTTGTTTTCAGCGAAGCCGAGCAAACCACCGTATTACTCAACACCGCTGTAAACTGACTCAAACCCAGATAAGGCGTAAAATGGTGCGCGTTATTGGTTAATCGTTCGCTTAGTTTGTCAATTACAGTCTCATCCTGATGCTGCACGAAGACCCGAAACGCAGGGTTTTTGAGCAGTTCAAATTCGATCTGTGTGCGTCCACTCTTTTTGATTTCAAAGAATGAATTGCCTGTATCGAGCAGATTAAAGCCAATATTCACCTTTTTTACAGGAGACAACAGTTGTATGGCAACCCCACAAACGGCGCTGCTAAAGAGTTCCTGTACCGGTGTTACGTTGCCTGGAAAGCGGCCGGGGGCCGTTTCGCGTTCTATGCCCAGCACGGCCCCCAACAGCCCCGTTAGTGCCGTTCGCGTGGGAATCGGGTAAGTCAGGGGCGAGGTGGTGGTGTTGAACTTGCGAAAGTGGCCGTACTCGCCCGATACTTCGAAGACGATTAGCCGGTTGCTCATAATGATAGTTGTCCATTAGTCAGCGGATGCGAGGTTTTGAGCCGTGGGTCAATCCGCACTGTGACCGCCTTAATCTTGTTTTTATTGCGCCCCAACTCAGCCAGTAACTCGGTTACGTCGAGTGTATAGTCGTCCGTACTGCGGAGTTGCATTTCGTTTTTATCAGAAGCCAGCTTCAGCCGTTGCCGAAGACCGCCAATATAGAATGGCTCGTTGTACTCCACCGTCAGTAACAGTAAGGGCGTTTGCCCGAACTTTGACCGGGAAATCAGGTTTTTAGTGCCTTCCCAAATACCTTCAAGCAACAAGGCTTTGTCGTCGTCTGTCATTTGGGAGTAGGCGGCCGCTTTTTCGTTAACAATGCCGTTGAAGCCAATCAGAGCGTACGGCACTTTGTACTCAGTGCGGAACGTAGCCTGCCCTTTTTTATCGCCTGATGCAAAGGCTCCGGTTCCCTGCTCCGTTACGATGTCAGTCTTGTTCAGCGATTTACCCATCTGAAATTGGGTTGGACCAACCAACGTAATAGAGTCTTTGTCAAGTGGCAATACGCCCCCAAATGTCCGTACATCGATGCACTGATTCAGTACGGTTTGTTTGTTTTCCTGGAACGCTTTTGCCCGGCGTTTACCGTCAACGATGTAGGTTTTGTCGCCGTCCTGATACGTGGTTTCGCGCACAAAGATGTCTTTGCCGTTGGTGCCGTTATAGCCTTTGTACTCGTACCAATAGTCACGGATGGTGCGCTTTAGCCGCACGTCGGACACCAGTACGCGGTTTTCTTCTGAGTCGTAACGGGGGCGGTTTTCGTTGAGAGGGTCACCGTTAGGATTAGCGTTTTCAATTTCGTACAAAAAGAGAATTTCGGTTCGGTTGGTCAGTGTAGCCATGTTGCTTATTTGTTTTCGTTGGTTTCAGGTTTTTCTATACGGAATCGGTGAGCCATCTCTAAGCCAGCCACGAAATAGAACGATAGCTCATTGTTCGAAAGGGTTGGCAGCTTGTGGCTGTTCAGGGTAAAATGCTCGCTAATGATGTGGCTAAGTGTTTCGTAGCGTTTACCATAATCACGGTATTGCGCCAGTTTTGCCATCGTTTCGAGATAGACAGTTTTCAGCGTTTCGGGATTCAGGTTGTATCCTTTCAGCTTTTTCTCAAAGGGGGTTCCGCCCAGTTCACGTTGCTGAATATTAAGCAGTAAGCGCACCAACACCCCTACGGCAAAGATGCCCACCTTGTAAGGGTCATCCAGAAACTTAGGATTGTCGTTAACAAATTGCCTGAAAAGTGTTTCGTCAAACGCACGGCCGTATTTTGCCTCGACCTGTGCTTCGTCGGTTTGTTCGTCGATTTGCATGGTTATGGTTTGACTTGTGGTAATGAGTGATAGGTAAGTGAGGTAGTTGAGCAGTAAGTGAGCCTTAAGAATAGTAAGTCCTGCGGGTTCAACGTAGCCTTCTGAGGTCTGGGCTTTGTTATAATTAGCCCGGATTTGCGCCATGAAGCGGTTGTAAAGCGTTTGCCGATTAATGGGACGGCCTACGAAAACATCGTTGACGATGCCGTAGAAGTCATCTTCGTAAAACTGCTTGAATAGCCCAAAAGAAAACGTGAGGTCGTGCGGCTCCTTCTTGATGCGGTATGCCGCCTTGTAGAGTGGGTTCGGGTTCACCTTCGCCGGAGCCTCTGAGAACAACTTTCGGAAACGTGAAGGCAAGATTTCTTCCAGCAGCAGTTTGATTTTGATTGCCTTTGTGGTCGGATTCTCCTCAAAAAACAGCAAGTTCAGCGTAAAGCAGTTATCTGCTTTACCGATCTCCTGCATGATTCGATCTTCAATCCGCTTCTCTTTCTCCGCTTCCGATAATTGAAACTCTAATCCTGTAATCAACTTGAGAGCTTTTTCCAGTCCGTTGGTGTCAGAGCTCAATACGGTTTTCGGAATGGCGAAATAACTACTACCGTAAAAGTACTTCTTCAATTTCTGGGCGACGTACTTTTGCCCGTACTCAAATTCCAGCGAACAATCGGAGCAAATGGGGTAGTTTTTCCAGTTACCGCGTTGGTCAAAAAAGCCGCTCACCATACCCGGCTTATCGACTGTTGCATATTTGAATGGTGAGGCAAAGCCATGCAGCAACGGTTTTTTCTCGAGGCAAACCGAGCAAAACTGATCTTTCCCCTGCGACGTAACCCCGTATTTCTCCGACTTGCCCGATGTACCACTGAGCAGAATTTGCTGTTGAAAAATGGGAAAGTCTGCCAGGTAACGGCGAACGCCATCCGATTCAAAACAGATGCTAAATCCCGACGACTGTTGCCGCTTTTTATCCATTTGGCCGTAAGCACTCTGCAAGGCGGCAAGTACCTCGTCATACTCAGCGGTCAGGCGGTGTTGCAAGGCCAACAAAAGGTTCAGGTCCTGTTGGTTGTTATTGACTCTACAAAGTGCAACAGCATTTTTAACTTGAACTGTCAGGAGAGTATTAAGCTTTTTCGCCAAATCTCCCGCTTTGGTGGTAAATGTAATGTCGCCACCTCTAGGCGAACCACCCCGATACAGATATTTTGGGTATGTTGTTTCGCTGGCTTTTTCTATGTCAACACCTGTAAACCGACAAGTCAATTGCCCACTCTCCTCATAGATTGAGAATACGGCCAATATCATGTCATAGTTGATGCCCGGAAACATATTTTGCACGTACAGCATGTACGGCTCCGCTTGGCTCTCTTTTTGAAGAGCTAACCGGCCAATGGCGGCTATCGCTTTGTCCTGCATATGCCTTTCATCGTTTTCTTATTTCGCAAATCAAAATCATAAAAGTGACGTATGCTGTCACAAAACTTTACGCGTACGTGTTTATTGGTTGTACCTTCGTCTGTCTGTAATCTGTTTCGATCATGACTATCCTGCAAATTCCTGTTCCCGAAACCACCGCCGAACGCTTTCGGGCTTTGTCAGAGCAACAGCAAACATTCGTTTCGCAGTTAGTAACTGACTGCCTGAACGAGCCAACGAGCCTGACAGACGTTATGGACTACATTAGTTTTAAGGCTACTCAACGGGGGTTAACTTCTGAAATCTTGCAGAGCCTATTGGACGAAGAATGAAAATTGTTTTCGATACCAATACGCTAGTTAGTGCTGCACTTCTTTCTACGTCAATCCCCCGAAAAGCTTTCGAGTTGGCACTAAATCAGGGTGAACTGTTAACTTCGGAAGCTTGCTTGAGCGAATTAAATGAGGTACTTCATCGACCTAAATTCGCTCGTTACCTAACTCCCTTTGAGGCTGACCTTTTCATCAATCAATACAGTCTGAAGGCTAAGGCTGTAAGCGTCAGTAGCCGACTGAGTGATTGCCGTGATGCTAAAGACAATAAGTTTCTTGAGCTGGCAACTGACGGACAAGCCGACTGTATCATTTCGGGCGATCAGGATTTGCTGGTGCTTCATCCATTTCATGGTATTTCGATTCTGAGTCCTACTGATTTTTTAGACTGGGTCGCTTCTCTTTAACTCACACCACAAACTCCCCAATCCGCCCCCGCACGTAATCCCTCAGTGCGTCCGGGGCGTCGATGCGCACGTGACCCGGTAGCCCCAGAATAAACCGCCCGATACCCACCCAACTCCGCACTTCGCCTGTGTAGCGGTATGGGAATGTTGCGTCGTCGGGATTGGGGTGCAGGTCCGGCCGGGTTAGTGGGCGTTCCTCCAACAGCAGCCGTTAAGCCATCCGCGTTAGTGCAAGTGACACCCGCACCGGCTCACCCGGCCAATCAAACGGGTCAGTGGGGGCTTCGGTAGGCGGGTGGGTTTGGGGCGTGTCGAGCAGTTCAACGGCCTCCATCCGCTGAATCTTGAAGGTCTTAATCTGGTCTGAAGCCGGTTCGTAGCTTGTCAGTTGGCTGTAGTCGGCTGAGAAACTGTGTGGCTCTACCAGTCGGTTACTGATCGTGTCGCTATGGGCCGAGTAGTAGCGCAACAGCCGCACTTGCTGCCGGTTGCTGATAGCCTCGTGCAGGCGTGTCACCATCGCGCTTTTGTGGCCGTCGAGCAGCGTATCGGCCATCGGGAACAAGGTGGAGCGGCTAAAGATTTTTTGCCGGAGCGGAGCCAGGATCGGATTCGTAGGGGGTAGGGCTGCGAGTGCCTGCTGGAGTAGTTCGGCCTCGTCCTCGGTAAAGTCGGCCTGTTGCCGACGTTCGTCCTCGAACAGAAAAAAACGGGGAGGTCGTTTCCCTTCTTTCTCCACAAAAAAACCAACCGCTTCGAGCGTTTCCAGAAACCGGCGGGCATGGCGCGGGTCGCAGTCGAGGAGTTGGGCCAGTTGGCGGAGGGTTTTACCGGGACGTTGTTTGAGCAGCCTGATGAGCTTTAGGGCGCGGAGCAGGTTTTGTTGGGCAGACATGGATGTGGAAAGAGCTGCCCAAATAGCCCATTTCTTATGAAAGATACAACCTAAGTCGACTGGTTTTCGTGAACGGTTAAAATGTGGTTCATGAACAAAGGCGTTTTTTTTACAAAGACCGAAAGCTTGCGTTTGATAATCAGGTTGTTTAACGGATGGGGCACGGATTCACCTGATCGAAGTAGCAGCGGGGTTGTAGCGCCGACGGATTCCTCCGGCCCTACAACCCCGCAAGTGTATAATGGGGGCTATTTGTACGCTTCGGGTGCTTTGCGGGCCCGGGTAGCCTGCTCAAAAGCGTAGCCGATGTTCAGGAGTTTGTCTTCGGCAAACGGCCGGGCAATAAACGTAATGCCAACCGGCTCGCCGTTGGGCCGGTAGCCCATCGGTACGGTCAGGCAGGGGTAGTTGGCCGCTGCGGCTAAGCCCGCACTTCGGTTGTTGATCGACAGAATGGCGTCGAGCCCATGCTGTTTCATGGGTTTCTCGAAATACTCCACGCCTGTTTTGCGGATGCTCGTGCGTAGCTTGGCCACCTCGTCGGGGCTTAGCTGGGTTTTGGGCACCCCGGCAATGCGCCCCTGCCCGTATGGCATCCGCCGGGTTGAGTCCTGCCGGTTGTAGGCCAGAATATCGTCGACCGAGCGGAAGGGGAGCGCCGACGAACCGTAGTTTTTGATGTAACCCGGTAGGTCGACGTTCATATCAACGTTGAGCAACGTACCAAAACCCTCGGGCGATACCTGTTCCAGCTCAATCTCGATCACGGTGCCGCCCTGTGCCCGGATTTTGGCCACGTTTTGTGCGTAGAGTGAGTCGCGCAGCATGGGTTTGTAGGCCCCAAACCGTATGCCCTTGAGTGTTCCCGTTTTCACCGACTCCCAGTACGTTTTGTTTTTTGGGTTGTTTTTGGTGGCCGGGTCGGCCGGGTCTTCGCCGGTCATGGCCGAGAGCAGAATGGCCGCATCGGTCACGGTGCGGGTCATGGGGCCGGGGGTGTCGAGTGTGCTCGAAATGGGTACGATGCCACCCCGGCTTAGCAAGCCTGTGGTGGGTTTAAGCCCCACGAGTGAGTTGGCACTGGCAGGCGACAGAATCGAGCCCGACGTTTCGGTGCCCACGGCCGCAGCCGCATAGTTGGCCGCCATGCTGGAGCCACTACCCGAACTCGATCCGCCCGTATCGAACTGCCGGGGGCCGTAGGGGTTCAGTGTTTGGCCGCCCATTGCACTGTAGCCGTTGGGGCAGTCGAGGCACATGAAGTTGGCCCACTCGCTCAGGTTGGCTTTGGCCAGAAAAACAGCCCCGTTTTTGCGTAGCTGCTCCACAATGAAGGCGTCTTTGGTGATGTTGTTGTAAAACGCCTGCGCCCCGGCCGTGGTGACCATGCCGTTCTGGTTGATGTTGTCTTTCAGGATAATGGGCATCCCGAAAATGGGGTGGGTTGTGCCGGCCGCGCGGGCTTTGTCGCGGGCGCGGGCCTCGGCCACGGCGTTGGGGTTGATAGCAATGAGGTTGTTGAGGGCGGTAGTCCGGTTGTTTTCAAACTGGGCAATCCGGTACAGGTACCATTGGGTCAGCTTCTCGTAGGTGAGCTTGCCGGTGCGGATGTGGCCCTGCAACGTGAGAATGTCCTGTTCCAGAATGAGTGGCTTGAGGGCTTGGTAATCCGCTTCGGAAAAGCGCCCCAGCTGAGGGCTGATAGTCTTCCAGAACGTGTTTTTGTCGAGGTTTCGCGACTGAATCAGCTTGTAGCGTAATCGGGTGGATTCGTGGTTTGCGTTTTTGGCCAGTTCGGCCGTTTCGTCGTAGGGTTGCCAGGCCGGGATGGTGGCTTTTTGCGCGACCTTGCACGAGGCTAATGTAAGCAGAATCAGTACAGTTGTTTTTCTCATCGGGTATGTGTTTGCCGTCTGTTTATTGATGGGCGTTTTACTACAAAAATGCGCATTTACGTCCAGATTTTGGGCAAATACATTCCGAATGAAAAACCTGCAAGGTCTTCGAGACCTTACAGGTTTGGGGGTGGGGAATTGTAAACCTGCAAGGTCTCGAAGACCTTACAGGTTTTTGTACAGGTTAATGCGCAAAAGGAATCACCGCGGAGTAGCAATCGCCGAAGCCGGGCGTAGGCAGGTAATACGCCTGAAGACTCTCGGGCCGAATGGATAGGCCCTTTTTCGACGTTTTCACCACAAACCGGCCGTCCCAGTCGAGCCGAACCTCGTCGTAAATGGTCAGCGGGTTTTTGGGGTCTTCGGTGTTGCGGTAAATGAGCAGCACCCGGCCTCCGTTGACTCCGGTTGGGCGTCGGTTGTCGAGCACAACACGCCCGCCAATCTGCCCCCCGTCTTTGTAGAAATAATCGAATTTGGTGCGTCGGCCGGTGACTATCTCGGCTTCGGCCCCGCTAAACCGGTAGGCCGTATGCAACTCAGGGTCGCGCGGGTCTTCGATAAAGGCAGCCAGATCGACCCGGTTGGGCTTGGCGCCAAACAGCTTCTGGGCACGCTGAGCAAGCCCTTCATTACCGCGTTTTTCGGGCGTTATCCAGCCATACTTGCCCAGGCTCATGGGCGTGCGGAACACGTTGCTGCTGTCGTATTCGTACATGACTTCCACCCGGCGGGTTTCGCCTGGTTCGAGCAGGAGCGAGGTAGCCCCGAGGTAGGTACGGTACAGCGGGTTCGACTGGCCCGGCCGGATAAACACGCGGGTCGCTTCGTTGTACGGGTTGCCCACTTCCACAAATGTAATCTGGCGGGTGGCGGGGGAGCCTTCGGCCGAAATAAACCGGTCGTAGTTCGACTGAGCGAGGTTATTGTGGGGCGACATTTCGGTGACGAGTGTGCCGTCGGGGGCCACAAAGGCAAACGTGTCGATGCGAACAATGATGCAGTAGTGGCCGTTGCCCGGCGGATTCCAGGTGGTTGTAAACTCCACCGTACCGAGGGCCGGAATCGTTTGGGTCATTTCGCCCAGCGGGGTTTCGGGCGCTCCGCCCACGTTGTAGTTTTTAACCGAAAATAACACCCGCACGTTGGGAGCAGCCAGATTCCCGTTGTTCCGCACCCGCGCTACCACCGTGTTGGGGTTGCCGGCCCAGGGCACGTTGAACCAGGCCGGGTCGGCCGCGTTGCGGGTGTTGCGCACTTCAATGTCGGGGCTTTGCCACTGCCGGGTGGGGCTTGCCGGCCACGGCCGTATAGAGGGGTCGGGGCGGCTGTTGACACCGTACTCTACTTTCACGTCGGCCTTGGTGCCGTCGATGCCGCTCACACTGAGCCGAAAATCGGTCGGGAAGGTCGGGTCCGATACGTCTACGGCCCGGTAATTCAGGCCATTGGTCAGCACGCTGCCGTCGCCGTCGGGGTCATTGGCAACGCGCAGAATCCGGGGGCGGCTGATGGGCGCATCGTCCGGCGACGAGTCGACGTCGGTTACCAGCACGGCATTGTTGGTGGGCAATTCCTGATCGCTGGTGTGGGTAGCCTGCCGGTTTCGGTACTCCACGTAGTAGTTCCAGCCATCGGCCACCCGCACCTCAATGCCGCCCATGCGCCCGGCCGGGGGCGTACCTGCCTGAATGGCGCTGAGGCTGATGGTTTCGTTGACGGGCGAGCCCCCCAGCGCAAAGTTGTAGGTCTTGAGCCAGCCCGCGGGTACCCAGCCGAGCATCATGCGGTGCGCCAGCGAGAAGTGCGCCAGTCCGTCTTCGCTATCCATATGGTCCCACTGAACAGGGTTGCGGCCGGGTACGTCGGGCGTGTACTGATCGCTCAGGCCGAGGTTGTGGCCCAGCTCGTGCGCAAACGTTTCGTGCACGGCACGGGTAGGCTCAAAGGTGTCGCCCCAACCCACAGGCATCGAAATAACACCAAGGTTACGGCTCCCTTCGGCGGTGGTGTAGGTGCGGGTGCCAATGCTCGCGTAGGGCCAGGCGTTCTGCGTTGCGGTATTCTGCGATACGCACAATACGGTGTCGAAATTGCCCCAATTAACGTCGCTATCGGCGGCCGTGATGCAGGCCTGGTGGTAGTTGGTGTTAGGCGACCAAAGGGTGTTGCCGTTGCGGGTGACGGCGGTGAAGTAGCTGTCGAAATTGCCCGATAGCTGGTAGGGACCGAAGATCTGGGCCGAAATATCGAAGTTGTTGTACGAAACCTCCTGAAAAAACCGGCGACTGCTGCGGGTTTGCCCGCTCACGGTGACGCCGTTGATGATTTCGTCCATCCACCGCTGCCGGATGGCGTCGAGGGTGGGTGTATCGGTCGGGTACCGTTGCGACGACGTATCGACCAGGATAATGGCAATGCGCCGGGTGCCCGATTGGGGTAACACGTTCAGGTTTTGAGGATCGGGGCCAGCCGGGCCACCCCCCCAGGCCGGTGCCGACTCACCCCCGGTTACCACGCCTACCACCGAGAGCGAGGGACCTGTTTTCTCGTCGGCCCAGTCGGTGGTCAGTTCAAATTTCTTCTCGGCTACCACCACGTTGGTGGCCCGGTCAACCACCTGAAACACGTACGTACCGGGCCGGTAGCCAAGGCATAGCATCACGTCGGGGCGTTCGGGGTCAAAATTGGCGTCGCGGCAGAGCGATACTACGCCCGCCTGTGGGCCATCGGGCAGCCGAAACTCCAGGTCTTCCAGGGTGTACCCCCGGAGTTTGAAAAACACTTTGGTGTAGGCACCCACAAAAAAAGAGTGCCCCATGTCGATGCTGACCCGCTTGCGAAACAAGGGCAGTTCGGGCCGGGTTGGGCGTCGTGAGGGAATAACTAACATGGCGTTTACGAGAATAGGGGGCCGTTGTTGACCCATACAGCCTGTTAGTCGGTAAGCGGACGCTGACGCAAACAGTCCTTGAGCGAACGGTAACGGTTGGGTAGACGGAAAAACAAAAAAGGCCTTCCTTGTAGCAGGAAGGCCTTTTGGGGAGGCATTATGCACAACAGCTTAGTTTTTCTTCGTGCCTGAGCCAACGCTCGAAGCCGGTTGCTGCTCAGCTACTTTTTTGGCCGCCTTGGCAAAATCGCCCGCCTGAATAATCGTCAGTTTGGCCGGGTCGATATGTTTTTTCATGGCCGCGTTGACCTGTTCGGGCGTCAGGGCTGCAATCTTCTTTTCAAAGTCGGCATCCCAGGCCATCGTCCGATTTAGGTACAGGTAGTTGTTGAGTGTACCGGCCAGGCTGGGGTCCTGCGCCCGCGTTACCTGCCGCGATTGCAGATAACCCGACCGGGCCGCGTTCAGCTCCTCGGCCGTAAAGCCTTCTTTCTGCACTTTTTCCAGCTCTTCGCGCAGGGCTTTCACCAGGCGCTCCGAGTTTTCGGGGTTGTAAATGGCATAGGTCATAAACATGCCTGCCTTGTCCCAGGGGCTTGCGTTGATGTTTGAGCCAACACCGTAGCTGATACCCTCTTTTTGCCGGATACGGGTTGCCAGACGCGAGTTCAGGAAGCCCCCACCGAGCATGTAGTTGCCCAGAATGAGAGCCGCGTAGTCGGGGTCGTCGTCGCGTACCGACAGGTTCAGGCCCGCCAGCATGAGCGCATTGGCTTTGTCGGGGGTTTCGATATTCTGGGCACCTGCCGGAATGGCCTTGTACTCGGTTACCACCCGGCTAAACGGCATTTTCGATTTCCAGAGGCCAAACTCATCCGAAATAATCTTGCGGGTTTTTGGCTCGTCGAAGTCGCCCACGATCGAGACCGTTGCGTTCTGAGCACCGTAGAAGTCCTTGTGGAATTTCTTGATGTCCTCCAGCTTCAGGGCTTTGATGTCGGCTACTTCCTCGTCAAACGTCTTGGTGTACCGAATATCGCCCTTGGCGTACGGGTTCATAGTCCGCTGGAACAGGTTCGAGGCAATGGCGTTGGGTTCCGACCGCTGCGATTCGACCTGGGCCAGTTGCTCCTGCTTCAGTTTTTCGAACTCGTTGGCATCAAAGGCGGGGTTTTTGAGGATATCGCCCACAATGCGCATTACCTCAGGCAGTGTTTCTTTGGTGGCTTTGATCGACACCGACGCGTTGTTACCCGCGCCCCCAACGCTCACCTGCGCCTTCAGCTTGTCCAGTTCGTCTTTGATCTGCTGCCGGCTGCGGGTGGTCGTGCCTTTGTCGAGCAGGGCGGCTGCAAAGCTGCTGACGGTGCTCTTGTTTTCCAGGCTTTTTACATCACCCATGCGGAGGGTCATCCGAACGTTTACCTCGCTACCCCGCGTCGATTTGGGCAACAGGGCCATTTCGATGGTGTTGGGGAGTTCTACGCGCTTGGTGCGGCCGTCGATGTTAGCGGGCGACGGGTCGAAGGCTTCGCCCTGCGCCATAGCGGCCCGGCCTTTGTAATTTTGGGTCAAAGCGGCCAGATTGGGCGCGTCGGGCATCTCGGCCCGGTCGGGCTTGGTCTCCGGAATAAACTCGCCGATGGTCCGGTTTGAGGGCTTAAAGTAGTAAGCCGCCACGCGCTGTACGTCGGCGGGGGTCACTTTCTCCAGTTGGTCGCGGTACAGGAACAGCAGCCGCCAGTCGCCGGTAGCAATGTATTCGCTCAGGCTCCGGCCCAGTTGCTCCACGTCTTTAAATGCCATCTCGACGTACTTCAGCTGCTTTGCCTTCGAGCGGTCTACCTCCTCTTTGGTGGGGGCTTTGATCGCAATCGAGTCGAGGGTGTTCAGCAGAATCCGGCGGGCTTCGTCGGCCGATTTTTCTTTCAGCATCTCCACGGCGAAGTACGCATGGCCGGGGTCTTTGGTCATAAACGCATACCCGTATTGCTGCGAGGCTTTCTTGGTCTCGATCAGGGCTTTGTACAGGCGGCCGCTCGGCTCGTCGGTCAGAATGTCGATGAGCACATCCATGGCCGGGTAGTCGGGGTGCGAGCTGGGCATGATGTGGTACAGGGCCGACACCACGCGGGTGTCGCCCACGCGCCGGAGCGTTACGGAGCGCTCACCATCCTGAACCGGCTCTACCGTGTAGGTCGGCTGCAATACGCGTGCCGGGCGGGGAATATTGCCGAAATACTCGTTGACCATCGCGATGGTCTTGGCTTCGTCAATTTTACCGGCCACCACCAGCACCGCATTGTCGGGCTGGTAATATTTCTTGTAAAAAGCCTGGAGGTTCTCGATGGGTACTTTCTCCAGATCGGAGCGGTTACCTATGGTCGATTTGCCGTAGTTGTGCCATAGATAAGCGGTCGACACCACGCGCTCGTTCAGCACGTTTTGCGGAGAGTTTTCACGGCTTTCAAATTCATTCCGCACCACCGAAAACTCCGACATCAGGTCTTCTTTTTTGATGAACGAGTTCACCATCCGGTCTGATTCGAGGTCGAGTGCCCATTTGAGGTTTTCGTCGGTAGCGGCAAACGTCTCGAAGTAGTTGGTACGGTCGAGCCAGGTAGTGCCGTTGGGCCGGGCACCGTGGGCGGTTAGTTCCTGCGGAATGTTGGGGTGCTTGGTCGATCCCTTAAACACCATGTGTTCGAGCAGGTGAGCCATACCGGTTTCGCCCAGTCCCTCGTGCCGTGAGCCGACCAGGTAGGTGATGTTGACCGTGATGGTGGGCTTCGATACGTCGGGGAAGAGCAGTACTTTGAGGCCGTTTTTGAGGTTGTACTCCGTAATGCCTTCCACGGTTGCGCCTTTGGTAACGCCTTCAGGCAAGGCGGCCGAAGCAGCCTGTGCATACACCTGAGCCGTGGTGCCGTTGAGTAGGGGCTGGGCCAGCAGGCTACCCGAAGCTAGGGCACTCACGACCAGCCATCGCCGGATGTTTGGTGTTAGAACTGTCATGGTAAACGCTTGATGAATTGGTTTTTCGTTTTGAATTCGCGGTTACTAATTACCAAAAAACAGGAATTTTACCAAGCGGTTTTTGATGGATGGTTAGCCTACCCTTCGAGCCACTGCCGGAAGATGGGTGCTTTCTCTTTACTGATAAGCAAGTCGACGGTTTGGTAGGGAGGATGCAACCGAACCGCCAGTTTGCCGCTAAAATGGGGCTGATACCCGGCTACGGCTTTGAGACTGACCAGAAACTGCCGGTTGGCCCGGAAAAAACAGGCCGGGTCGAGGAGGTCGTCCAGCTCGTCGAGGGTGCGGTAGTCGGTCACCAGTTTCTGCCCGGCGAGCGTGTGGAGGTAAATCAGTTCGTCGCGCTGAAAATAAGCGACCTGCTCTTCGAGTACGGGCACAATCTGCCGGAGGTGGTGGGCCGTGAACCGTCGCTTGTAAACCGGCGTTTGGGCAGGCTGACCAAACTGGTGCAGCAACGACCGAAAGTGATCGGCAAAGTCGGTGCCGGAGGGTTGCCAGCGGTGGTACTTGGCGAGGGCGGCCCGCAGCTCGTCGGGGTCAACGGGTTTGAGGAGGTAGTCGATGCTGTTGATTTTAAACGCCCGGATGGCATATTCGTCGTAGGCCGTTGTGAAAATAACCGGTACGTTGAGGTTTACCTGTTCAAAAGCCTCGAAGCTTACCCCGTCGGCCAGTTGAATATCCGCAATGATTAAATCGGGCCGGTGGTTGGAGAGGTACTCTTTTGCCTGCTGCACATTGCCCAGAGGCCCCTGGAGGTCGGCTTCGGGTTCGAGTTGCCGAACCAGTTTCAGGAGCTGCCGGGCAATAAGGGGTTCGTCTTCGATGAGGAGGATCGTCATGGTATTTACAAGAGCGGCACACGAACCCGAAAGGTGGTTTTGTCTTCCTGAATCTCGATGGTTCGGTCGCTCAGAAAACTATACAACTGCTGTAGGTTCTGCAAGCCTTGCCCGTTGGAGGTGGCTATCTGTTTTTTGCGCTGAATGCGGTTCGATACCTCCAGGTAGCCATCCTGCACCCTCAGGTCCACCGTCAGCGGAGCGGCTTCGCTGATGATGTTGTGTTTGATGGCGTTCTCGATCAGGATCTGGAGGGTTACGGGAACAATCTGCCGTTCGAGGGTCTCGCTCTCAACCGTACAGTCGAGCCGGAACGTACCCTCAAAGCGGGTCTGTAGCAGGGCCACGTAGTTTTTGATAAACGCCAGCTCGGTTTCGAGAGTGACCAATTCTTTGTCTTTATGCTGGAGCACGTATCGGTACACCCGCGCGAGTTGCTGCAAAAATTGCCGGGCCAGCACGGGGTTATCGTCGATCAGGCTATCGAGCGATGAGAGGCTGTTGAACAGAAAATGGGGGTTGAGCTGGTTCTTCAGGTTGTCGTATTGGACCTGCGCTTTTTCCTGCTCAAGCCGGGCGGCCCGCAGGAGGTTTTCCTGCCAGCGGTTGAACAGCAGAATGGCGATAAAGCTAAGGCAGATAACCGTATTGGCCAGAAAAGCCACCAAACTTAGGGCTACCAGCGTGAGCCGGTTGATGGAGTCGGTCAGGGCTGGTAAAATCTGGCGAACAATCAGTAGGCCACCCAAAAACAGCACCGTTTTGACGACCCCCCAGCCCACAATCAGCTGAATGATAACCCGGTTGCGGACATTTCGCTCAAACGGATACCGGCGGTTCAGGTACTCATTGAACCAGTAATGAAAGAGCAGAATAGCGTTGAAAATCAGTAAGGTAACGCCAAACAGAATTGCCTGCTCTTTCCAGCCAATGCTCGGCAGCACCCATTGTCTGCCCAACACACCCAGTAAGGCCAGGTACAGAAAGGCAAGTTGAATGTTTCGGTTAATGCGAATTTTCATGGGTAGCAATAATCTGACCGTCCGACATCTCGATGACCCGGTCGCTGCCGGCGGCAAAGTCGGGGTCGTGCGTTACGGCGATGATGGTTTGCCCTTTGCGGGCCAAATCCTGAAAAATCGCAAACACGTTTTCGGTGTTGGCTTTGTCGAGGTTGCCGGTGGGCTCGTCGCCCATGATGATGGTCGGGTCGTTGATGAGTGCCCGGGCAATAGCCACCCGCTGCTGCTGACCGCCGGAGAGTTTACTGGCCGATTTACGGGCGTAATCGGCCATGCCAATGAGCCGTAGCTTTTCCATCGCCCGTTCTTCCACTTCTTTGGCCGGGTACTTGCCCAGCTTGAGGCCGGGCAGCATCACGTTTTGCAGGGCCGAAAATTCGGGCAGCAGAAAGTGAAACTGAAACACAAAGCCGAGGTGCTCGTTCCGAAACCGGGCCAGAAAATCCTGGTTGCGGCCGGTCAGGGTGGTGCCCGCCATGGTAATCTGCCCCTCGTAGTCGGTGTCCATGGTCGAGAGCAGGTACAGCAGCGTACTTTTGCCACACCCCGACTTGCCCACGATCGACAAAAACTCGCCCCGCTGCACATCGAATGAGACATCGCGCAGGACATGAAACTTCTCCGGGTCGTAGAAGTATTTGTTGAGATTTTGGGCTGAGAGAACCGACATGGTTTTAATGCGTAATGATGAATGCGTAATCAGAAAAGGTAATACGTGAGGAACGTCAGGGCAGAGGCAGTTTTGGTAGCGAGGGTTTTCTTCCGGGTCACAATTGAGCTTTTAATAAGCCTCAGAATTTCTTCTGTATCAGCGTAGATAGACTCGTACTCATTTGCCGCTAAGTAGTTAGTCCTGAACAAAAGCTCAAGCCAATACAAGGTTTCTCCTGCTTCCTTTTGGGCCACACTTAATTTGTGAATAAAATCAAGTCCTGACTCTGCATTGGCTGCTTCTCTTACCATAGCGCCAGGGTTTGTGCCTGAACGAAGTACCTGTTTACTAATAGTATATTCGTTCTTCTCCTGCATTAAGTACTTACTGAGATTGACAATGCGAACAGCCAGGTTCAACGTCTTTTCCCGGAGTGGATCGGGTTTCTTGCCGTATTTGTGCATGACATGGTAGGTTTAGGGATTCGATGTATTACGCATTTATCATTATGCATTACGCATTAAAATCACCCCCTCAAAATGGCTACCGGATCCACTTTGGCTGCTTTGCGTGAAGGGAAATACCCCGCCAGCACCGTGGTGATGACCCCGAAAAGAAGCCCCATGACGTAATACTTGGCCGCGAAAATGACCGGAAACGTGTCGAGGCTCAGAAAATCACCGGCGTCGAAGGGCGTAATCGAGAGTAAGTAGCTCAACCCGAAACCAATAGCGAGCCCCAACAACCCACCCGTCAGTCCGATAAAAGCGGCCTGAAGCAGAAAAATAGCGACCACATCGCGGCCGTCGAAGCCAGTGGCTTTCAGAATGGCGATGTCCTTGATCTTGTTGATCACGGTCATGTTCATGATGTTGTAGATACCAAAGCCCGCTACAACCAGGAGCGTAATCGACACGACGAAGGTGAGCATATTCCGAATTTTTTCGCCCGCCAGAATCGCCGTGTTGGCCGTAGCCCAGTCTTCGGTATAGTAGCCGTACATGGCCCGGAGCCGCTTGCCAAACGGCAGGGCCTGCATCGGGTCGAACATCTTCACGTGGATGTCGGTGATGTAGCTTGGATCGCGCTGGAGCATTTCCTGCACCGTGGAGAGGTTGGCGTAGCTTTTCGTGTTGTCGACGGTGCCCACACCGAACCCAAACGTACCCACTACCCGCAGCACCCGCGTATTGCCGGTGGGGGTGGTTACGGTCACCTTGTCGCCGAGCTGAACGTTCAGTTTGCGGGCCAGCACGTTGCCCATAATCAGGCCGTCGGGGTTGGTTTTGAGGGCGTTTAGTGAGCCCGACTTAAGCCGGTTGGTGAGCTTGTATAGCTTGTTTTCGCGGTTAATATCCACGCCCGAAATGGTACCCGAAAGCTGAATGGGGCCGTTGTTGTAAAACGCCTGCGTGGCCACTTGGGGCGACACGCCCTGCACGCCCGTTTCGCGTTCGATGCGCTCGGCAATGAACAGACCGTTTTTGAGCCGGGCTTGTTCGTTTTTGGGTTTCTGATGGTGCACCACGTTGAACCCGCCGGGTTTGAGTTCGTCGATGAGGCTGGGTCGCTGGGTGTTTACCTCGTTGTACATCCGAATATGCGGGCTGGCATCGAGGGCCGAGTCTTCCAGAAACTGGTTGACCCCCTGCATAAACGAGATCATGGTGATAAACATGGCGATCCCGAACGTAACGCCGAGCATAGCCACGAGCGTTTGCCGCTTTTTGGCCATGAGGTGCGTTTGCGCGATCTGGGCTGCAATGGAAATATTCATGTTTTAATGCGGAATGCTTAATGAGTAATGCGTAATAGGTATTGTGTCAGCCTGCTAGAAGCGGCCATTCATCATTACGCGTTACTCATTACGCATTAGTTTAGAGGTTTCCGTCAGTCCGCCACGCACTTCCACTACGTCGAAGTTTTCGGCCCCTTTCTGGAACCGGATCTTCTGTTTTTTGCCGTCCTGTTCCACCCACACGCTATCCTGGCCGATCACGTATGATTTCGGGATGGTGAGCACCCGCGGCCGCTGGCTGATGATGATGTTGGCTTCTACTGTCAGGCCGTAGTACGCGTCGGGGGTGTCGCTCGTAAACTCGGCATCGACCCGGAACGACTGGTCGGCGCGGTTCAGTTTGGGGTACACCTTACTCACGCGGGCGTTGAACACCTTACCCGCGTACACGTCGGCCTTGAGCAATACCGATTGACCCACCCGAATCCGGCCAAAATCGCTCTCATCCACCGACAGTTGGGCAAACAGGCGGTTGCCGCTGCCCACCAGCGCGAGCGGATCGCCGATGCGTACCACCTCGCCGGGGTCTTTATACACCTCATACACCTTGCCGTTCACGAAGCTGCGCACGCGGGTGTTACGCCCGGCCACCTCCGACACCACCAGCTGACTGCGGCTGTTGGCCACGTCGAGCCCAATCTGGTTTTTGCTGCGTTGCAGGGTGTTGAGCTGGGCCCGTAGGTTGTTGCGGGCGAGGGTGTAGTTCAGCTCAGCCCGTTCGAGTTCGGCCCGCGAGGTGGCGTTTTGGTTGTACAACTCCCGAAACCGGGTGTAGTTGATCGAGTCGTTGCTCAGGCGGGTACGGGCGTTGCGCACCTGTGCTTCGAGCTCGGCCAGTACGGGCGAGTTGGGGCCGAGGTTGGTCTGGGCCTGCCGCAATGCGCTGGCGGCAGCCTGTTGCCGGGCGTTTTCGGCCTCGCTTTCGAGCACAAACAGGAGTTGATTCTGGCGGATGGTGTCGCCTTCGTTTACGAGCCTTTGCTCTAAAATGCCGGTGGCGTCGGCGGTCACGGTGTACTCGTTGCGGGGGTACACGTTGCCCGATGCGTATACGGCCTCGGTCAGTTCGCGGTACGTGGGCGAAAGGCTTTCAGTACCGCGGTTACAGCCCACGAAAAGTGTCAGTAGGAGGAGGTAGAGAAGTGGTTTCATGATTTAAAGTCTTCAGTTTTCAGTTTAAGGTTTTCAGTTTTCTGTTGACGGATACCGAACCGGCCGCTTTGCGAACTGTAGACTGAAAACTCTAAACTGAAAACTTTTTTATAGCCCCCGAATCTGCAAAAGGGTCTGGTTAATAAATACGTTTGAGAGGTTGTTCAGGTACCGGTTTTGCGACGAAAGAGCCTCGTTGAACACGTTGAGATATTGGTCGTAAGCAAACAGGCCTGAGCGGTATTTGACCAGCGCAATCTGCACATTTTGGGTGCTGAGGTCGTAGTGTTGGCGGTTCAGATCCAGCGAGCGCACGGCCTGATTGTAGCTGTTACGGAGGTCATCGGTATCGGTTTGCTGGCGGTTGCGTTCGTAGGCGAGTTCAGCCTCGGCCAGTTTCAGTTGCAGGCGGGTGCGGGTCTGGCTGGCCTTACGGGCTCCGCCCGCGTAAATAGGCCAGTTGAATTGCAGGCCAGCCACGCCGATGGTAAACCAGCGCTGGTCGAAATTCAGAAAGTTCAGCTTGTCGCGTTGTGCCTGCTCGGAGTACCGGGCGTAAGCTGCCAGTGTTGGCCAACGTGTCAGCTGCTCGCGTTCCAACTGCCGCCGGGCCAGCTCAACGCGGGCCTGCCGCAGCGCGATTTGCGGGCGTTGCAGCGAGCCGGGCCCGGTTGCCGCTACGGGCGTCGACGTGGGCCGGTCGGCCAGGTTTTCGGTCAGAGCGAGGCTGTCGGTAGGGGCGAGGCCCAATAACAGTTTCAACTGCGCCAGGTTGCGGGTGTAGGCCAGTTCGTTCTGGTACAGTACATCGGCCGTGTTGAGCTGTACCGTTCGGATTCGGTTCAGTTCAAGCGGTTCAATTAGCCCCTTGTCGAGTCGGCTTTGGGCAATCTGAACCAGCGTATCGGCTACCGAAAGGTTGCGCCGGGTAAGCCCAATGGCCGACCGCGTCAGCAGGGCCGCATGGTACAGCCGGGCCGTTTGGGTGGCTACTTCGTCCTGTAAAACTAAGTTCTGATCATCGATCAGGCGCAGGTTTTGCTCCACAATGCCCAGATCAGCGCGGGCGGCCCGGTTCAGAATAGGCATGTTGATTTCGGCCCCGACGGTCAGGAAAAAAGGAAGCCCAAACCGAAGCTGCCGGTAGTCGCCCGGCTGGCCCCCCAAAAACTCGGCAGGCACGAGTTGCACAGGCAGGGCATAGTTGTAATCGAAATTGGTGAAGGCGCGGGCCGAAGGAAGCAGGGCCGCGCGGGCTGTCGTTTGCTGGAGGTCCTGCACGACCCGATTCTGGCGGGCGTTGACCAGTTCAGGGTTATTTCGGCGGGCCAGGTCGAGCGCTTCCTGTACCGTTGAGACTACGGTCTGGGCCCGTACGGGCTGGGTCGCCAAAAGGATAAAGAGGTAAAGCAACCGATGCATAAAGGTGGTTTTACGTGTCGGTGCCAAAGGAATAGCTTATGGAGTAATCTGTCCATGACTTTTATCGTGAAGCGGCATAATTTTGATACGAAACCGACTGTCCGACAACGAAAAAGCCGGGACGTAAGCCCCGGCTCAAGTTGCTTAGATGAAAGACGTTGGATTGAAGACTGCTATAAAAAAGTCTATTGTCTTCTGTCTAGTGTCTTTTGTCTAAATTCTTATAAATCCGCAACTGCTTTGTGGATTTCGTCTTTGGTTTTACCCGTTTTCTGCTGGAGTCGGCCCCACATTTCGTCTTCTTTGCCTTCGGCATAGGTGAGATCGTCATCGGTCAAATCGCCATAGGCTTGTTTGATTTTTCCTTTCAGCTCGTTCCAGCCACCTTTGAGTGTTGTCTCATTCATGATTGTAAATGGTTAACGTTGAATACGCGTACCTCGTCGTGAGGCACACCTATAAAAGTATATTGTTTCAAAAAAGTTGGATAATGTGAGGAAACGGGCGGGCCAAACATTAAACACTATAGCGAGTTGGTAGAATATTAACCAAGCTCAACGTAGACCTTATGGCTCAGGCTCACCCACAGACCGTGTTGCAAAACACGCTGCAAGCATTTTCGCAAACGGAAGACAACGAAGTGCCCGCCAACGGCACCGATCTGGTGAAAGAATGGATGTCGGTGTTGAAACATACCGATGGCACCGAGGCTATTCACGCCAAACTCACCGACCTGTACGACGAATTACTCAATCCCTCGCCCGACCCGCAACGGGTAAAAGAGTGCATTAACACCTTAGCCGGGCAGATGCAGGCCATGGCTCGCGCCACCGAATCGGAAACGGCTGAGCAGGTGGCGCAACTGGCCGACACACTCCGGGCGTTTGCCACCGATCTGGGTCGTATCAACGACGATGACCAACTGGCTCAAAATGAGCCTGACCCGACCCCCGTGTACGCTAACCCCGGCGACCATTTGCAGGTGTTGCTCACCAGCACGCAGGAGACCCTGGCGGGTGGGCTGTCGGCCGTAACACCCGAGCAGGGCGTATCGATGTTGCAGGAATGGATGAGCGTGGTGCAGGCTGAGCCGAGTGCGCAGTGGCTCGAAGCACCCCTCCGCGAACTAACCGACGCGCTGGCCAAGGGCGATATGCGCAGCACCGAACGCCTGATGCGTGAACTGGCCGGCACGGCTCAGGAATACGCGAACAACAATGATAATGGCCCTTTCACCACCGGCCTCACCAATCTGGCTACGGCCCTGATTCAGTTCGCCGGGCCGCTGAGTTAGGGGGAAAGGGGGAAAAGGGAGGAAAGGGAGAAGGGGAGAAGGGGACACTACGCTTGCGTCCCTTCTCCTTTCTCCCTTCTCCCTTTCCTCCTTTTTTCATTCCCCCATCTGCTTATAAATGGCCCGGAGTTGGGGGTCTTTTTCGGCGGTACGGATGTCGGCCCGGAGTTGCGACACACCCGGCAAATCGAGAAGGAGGCCCAGTGCCTGATACGCCCCAAACCGGGCGTACGGGCTGGCATCGTTGCGGGCAATGGCCTCCAGCGTGGGCAGGGATTTCTTCTGAATCGACTGGCTCGACAACAACAGGTATTTGCCGAAGGCCAGCAAAAACTCGTACCGCTCCGTCGGGCGAATCTTGCCAATCGACTGCGTAAACCAGTCGTACCGGCGCGGGTCGGCGGCTTCGGCGTAGTAATCGGCTACGGCAGCCAGTACCGAGCCGTTCCGTTCGTTGGCAAACTGAGCCACAATCGCGTCGGCATCGGCCGGTTTGCCTTTCAGGTAGCTCACCAGAGCCACAGACACCACCGTGTACGACGAATCGGCGAGGGCCTGCCTGAACACCACACTGTTGGCCGGGTTACGCAGGGTCGAGAGGGTAGCGAGTGCCTCGGTCCGCACGGCTGATTTGGGGTCGCGGCTCGCTAACTGACGCAGGCGACTCTCCACTACTGACACGGCATCGCCGGTGTAATTGGCTAATCCACTGACGGCCATCTGCCTGATTTTCCAGAACGGATCATCGAGGGCTTTTATGAGCGCCTGTACAACATCCGTATGAGTGAGGGCACCCGGTTCGAGGAGCCGGGTCAGGCTCTCGACCCGCGCCCGAAACGTATCGGCATGTGTGTACTGAAAAAGCCACTCGGCCCGCGACCGCGTATGCTCAACCGTACCCACGAGCCGGTAGTCGGCGTCGAACAAAACCAATTCAGGTTGTTCGGCAACGGGTAGGATAATGGTTTGCTCGGTCTGGTTAAGCCACGCTTCGTAGCGGGTGCGCTTGCCTTTCACCCAAACATCAATCAGCACCGGCACCCGGTAGGCCGACACAAAGCCGGGAATGCTCAGGCTGTCTTGCCGCTGCCGAACCTGCAACGTAAGCCGGCCGGGTGTGTACTGCTGCTCTACCCGCACTACGGCATGACCCGGCGCCAGAAACCACTGCTCAAAAAACCAGTTGAGGTCTTGCCCGGTCACGGCTTCAAAGGCTTCGCGGAGGTCGGCCACCTCGGCCGTGCCGAAGCGGTGCGCGTTCAGATACCGTTTTAGGGACGCGAAAAAAGCCTCGTCGCCCACTACCTTATGGAGCAGATGCAGCACAAGCCCTCCTTTCTGGTACGAGTGGGCGTCGAACATATCTTCCCGGTCGGCATGGCGGTAGCGGATGAGGGGTTCCTGCTTGGTTTCGGCTTCCGACAGGTACTGGAATAAATCGGACTGCCGGTGCAGCTCAGCCTCGTCGGGGCCTTTGGCGTGTTCGAACCAGAGGTACTCGGCGTAGGTCGCAAAGGCTTCGTTGAGGGGCAGGTTGGCCCACGATTCGCAGGTGACCAGATCACCAAACCAGTGGTGCGCCAGTTCGTGCGCGATCACGGCATCCGAGTTTTCATCGACCATCTGCCGGGCGTCCATCTGTACTGCTTCGTTATGTACGGTGGCGGTGGTGTTTTCCATGGCCCCGCTCACAAAATCGCGCACCACCATCTGACTGTACTTATGCCATACGTACGGTACGCCAAACGCTTGTTCAAAGAAGCGGATCATGGCCGGGGTACGGCCAAAAATCTGTCGGGCGTTTTTCTCGTAGGCCGGTTCTACGTAATAGCTCACTTCCAGCCCTTTGCGGTCGGCAGTAGGGGGGAGGGAATCGCGGACGTAGGCAAACTCGCCCACACCCACCATGGCCAGATAGGGCGCGTGGGGCAGCGTTTGTACCCAACGGTCGGTGCGGGTGCCGTCGGGGTTGTGGGTTTGTGAAACGAGTCGCCCGTTCGACAGGGTCCGGTAGCGACTCTCGACCGTCAGCCGGAAATCCTGCGTCATTTTCTCGTTGGGCGTGTCGATTGTCGGAAACCAGCACGAATTAGCCTCGGTTTCGCCCTGCGTCCAGATCTGACGCGGCACGCCAGCCTGTTTGCCATCGGGGTTGATAAAATACAGCCCCTTATCGTCGGAGGTAGCCCCGGCCGAACCGCGTTCGGTTTTAGGCAGTTCGTTCGGTCGGGCCGCGTTCGGTCGGGCCGTGTACGTAATTCGAATCGCAAACGGTTCGGCGCGGGTATAGGTTCGAGGCAGTTTCACCCGGAGCACGCGCCCATCGGTGTACACGTAGGGGAGGGGCGTTGTGGTGGGTTTGGTCCGATTGGTATCAATCAGCGTAACACTGCCGATCAGGAACCCTTTGGCGTCGATGGCTACCGAGTCCTGCGGATAAAACCACGGTTTGAGCCAGAGTGTAGCGGTGCCCGTTGCCTGTTGCTTCGTCCAGTCGAAACGAAGGTCGAGGTCGGTATGGAGCAGGTCGCAGGCTAACGTTCGGCTGGGGTTGTAGGGTCCGAACCGGGTCTGGTAAAAGGCCGAACGGGCTGTATCGGTCTGAGCCGAAACAAGCCAGGGAGCCAACAGCAGCAGATAGGTGAGAAGTGCGCGCAAGAGGAGATTCGTAAAATAAAGAGTAAAGATAGACCCGGTGTCGGAGAAGTTGGTAAGCGATCACATCTTTACCTACTCTACAGCCACAAACGATAAAGTTATAATTTGGGCGTAAATCCCCTTCTATGTTACCCGTATACCAACTTCAGTCGTTCCCCCGGCACCACCCCGATGCTCCGTTTTACATGACCCGGCTCGAACGGCTGGTGCAGGAAGTACATGGGATTGAGAAGCCCCACGGCCACACGTTTTATCTGGTGATGTGGATCAGTCAGGGCAGTGGTACGCATACGATCGACTTCCGAACGTACGAGGTGGCCCCCCGGCAGTTGTATTTTCTGACACCGGGCCAGATTCACAGTTGGGCCCTCTCGGCCGATGCGCGTGGCTACAACCTGTTTTTTGAGGCCAGTTTTTTCAAGGGTCGGTTTGGTAACCGGCTGCATCAGTACCCCTTTTACCACTCGCATCAGCACCAGCCTCTCCTGTCCGATATCCCGGAGTCCGATCTGTTTCAGAACGTGTTCGATTATGCCTTCGACGAGTACGAGGGCGGGCAACCGCACCGCCCGGATGTGTTTTTGTCGTTTGTACACATTCTGCTCGAAAAAGCCAGTCGGCTCTACCGGGAGCAGCAACCGGGCGTGGATACCCAACTGTACGACAGGCTCCGACAGTACGAAGAATTGCTGGAAAAACAGTTTCTGACCGTTCGTGAAGTGCGTCAGTACGCTGATCAGATGAACCTCTCGCCCAACTACCTCAACCATATCTGCCGTCAGATTGTGGGCAAAACGGCCAGTCAGTTGTGGCAGGAACGGCTGCTGATTGAGGCTCAGCGGTTGCTCACCCACACGGCCGAATCGATCAAGGAAATTGCATTCGGGCTTGGTTTCGACGACCCATCGTACTTTGTGCGATTCTTTCGGAAAATGACCGGTCGCACCCCGGCCGACTTCCGGGAAGCGGGCGGAGATCGTTGATTTGTACCATAGCGTGTGTGGTTTGTGGTTGGGTGGCCAACGGGGTTGCCGTACTTTTGTGGTGCCATTTCACCCGCTTTTGTCGCGCACGTGCCGACCTGCCGGGTGGGTGGCCTTCGCTATGAGAAACAGCCGATTGTATGCCATATTGTTCAATAAATGTCCCCGTTGTCACGAGGGTGATTTCTTCGTAAGCAAGAGTGCATTCAGCCGTAATTTCGACAAAATGCACGAGCGTTGTCCGCATTGCCACGAGAACCTCACGCCCGAACCGGGCTTTTACTGGGGTTCCATGTTTGTGAGTTATGCGTTCTACACCGCTTACGCCCTCATCACGTTCTGGATACTCGTAACGGGCCTGAACCTCGATCTGGATTACTACCTTGTTGGGCTTATTCCAACACTTCTGCTGCTAACCCCCTACTTTTTTCGACTGGCGCGCCGTACCTGGCTGGCTATTTTCATTAAGCCCCGGCCCCACTCGGCCTAAGGTCTGTCTTGTGAAAGCCAATAAATAACGTGAATTATGGATAACGCAGGTCGCGACTGTCTGATTAACAATTAGTTGCTGACGCAAAGGCCTTCGACAGGCTCAGGCTGACTGTAGACTTGAGAGCTGCCTGTCAGCCTGAGCCTGTCGAAGGCCTTTGCGTCAGCCATTTTCCATAATTCACGTTAAATAACAACATGAGTCATCCCGAATTTTCAACATCTTGATGGTTCAGGCCCAAGTTCCCCAGGATGCCCCGTTAGGGGCCTAATGTCCATAGCTAACGGGAAAATGATCCAAATAGCCGAGCCCCGAAGGGGCGTAACTCGAATCAAGTTACGCCCCTTCGGGGCTCGGGTTCTCGTGGGAGACGACTTTTCTACCAACATTGAGCCCCTAACGGGGCATTGGGTTGGGTCGAGGCCTAGACTACCCTAAAATTCGGGATGACTCATGTTGCTGCGTATAGAATCGGAATTACTTCATGGGCGAGTAATCGGTCGGAACGAGATACAGCGACTCAACTTTGCTCGTGATTGGGCCATCCTTCTCCGAATCGCCTTTCGCCTTTAGCCACTTGGGGTCTTTCCGGAACGCGTCGAACGAGGCTTTACCGGCGGCTTCTCTCTCGTGGGCTAGGAAATACACGAGCCGGGGTTGCCCGTTGGCATCGGGAGCGGTGGGCTCTGTTGTCAGAAAGTAAGCCACGTTGGTCATGCCGTGCTTCTTGAAAAGCTTCAGCGTGTGGTTGCGAAACCGGTCGAGCAAGTTGGGCATTTTGCCGGGCGCGGCTGTGTACGTACGCATCTCAAAGGTCCGTGCGGGCGACTTGGCCTTTACGCTTACCTTGGGCGAGAAGTCGGTTTCTTTCATGAAAATCTGGTCGACTTTAGCCACGAGTTTACCTCTGGCTTCGGTTTTGGCGACTACCTCTTTCCAGGCGGGGTCGCTGCCGAAAGCCTTCCACGAAGCATCGCGGGCGGCCTTATCGGGGTAGGCCAGAATATACACCAGCTGCTTGTTGGTGGTATCGGTAGGGGTCCAGTAGCCGATATTTTCCATGCCGTGTTTTTCAAACAGCTTGGTGGTGTACTGCCGAAACCGGTCCACAATTTCGGCGTACTTACCCGGTGTTGGGTAGTAGATCCGAATTTCGTACAGTCGGTCGGAGGGTTTAGCGGTTGGCTCACCATTGCGGTCGGGTCGGGCCGCGCTCGGTCGGGCCGTAACCGTCAGAGCAGTAAGTAAAAACAACGCAACGAAAGTGGTAAAACGAAGCATGAGCGGTAAAATTCTGTTAAAGCGGATGAGCCAAAATCTGCATCGTCCGCAGTGCAGGTGGTGGTTTTACGGAGTAACTAATACTCGGGTAAGCGCCTTTCCTGACGCTGCGTTTAGCATTATCATGTAAATGCCGGGCGGCCAGTTATCTACTGAGATAGACTCTGTTTGTGGGGTTCCGGTACCTTTGCGGTTATCGCTCCAAACCGTCAGACCACTCATGGAGACGACGTTTATGGTAGCAGTTTCATGCACTGGTGCCAGCCATTCCAGGTGAGCCTGTGCGGTAACTGGGTTGGGATAAACCCGTACAGTAAGGCCTGAGCTAAACGGTGTATCGTCTGTGGCTAGTGGTGTTAACACCGTCAGGCGGTACGAATTGCCTACGTCGCCAGTGCCGCAATCGTTTTTTAACGAGCGTAGGCTGTAGGTGGTACTGGCTGTGGGCTTTTCCCAAACAATAAAGGGATTATTAGACGTGGTTATGGTTTTTCCATTCCACAAAACCAGATTGTAAGGAGCGTCGCCGGTGAACCGAATTCGGATAGCTGTGCTGTCATAAAGCGTTACGATAGAATCGCCCGATAGGGTTGCGCGTGCGGGTACAGATACACGAACTTCTAACCGGCTGAGTGGGCTTTCGCAATCATTCACGACTTGTTTGACGTAAAAGTTGAATACACCTGTCGCGTTTGGCGAAAAACTAATTTGATCCCGTGCTGTACCGTTACCATCAGGGGTATTGTACCAGCGAAGACCGCTACCAGAGGCTGCCAGATTTTGAGTTGCGGAGCCAAGACACAACTTTAGCGGTGACTCCACGGTTGGGGCAACTGGCTGGGGGCGTATCGTAACCTGAATGGTCGATGCCGGACTGAGACAACTACCAATTTGCTGCCGCACTTGATAGGTAAGTGTACCGGCCATCGAATTGGGTGGCATAGGTGCTGTGCTACTGGTTCCGGTGATACCCGGCCCGCTCCACTGTAAGCCTACTCCACTTGCCCGCAGGGGAGTGGATACGCTGTTTTGGCAGATAAACTGATTGGTGACTACATCGGGTGGGTTTGGCTGAGCCAGCACTTGTGCATCGACCTGGGTACGGGGGCTTTCGCAGCCAGTACTACCGGAAACCTGCGACACGTAGTAGGTCAATGTTCCGACACGACTGGTGTTTGGGCTTGGCGAGTCGGTGGTAAAGGTGCCACCTGTGGCCTGCTGATACCAACGTAAGCCAGTCCCGGATGCTGTAAGCGACCGGGGTGAATCGTTCAAACAGTATAAGACTGGGTTGGTAGTGACAGATGGGCGGTCGGGTGCTTTAATAACCGTCTGCTGAACTCGGGCCCGGCTGCTTTCGCATCCATTAATAATCTGACTCACAAAATACACTTCGACGCCCTCTGTACTCGTACGGGGTGTAGGGGCCTGTGTACTTCCGATTCCGCCAGTTTCGTTAGTATACCAGCGAAAATCCTGGCCTGTAACAGCAGCGGATAAGACGGTATTCGCTACTTGAGCAAACTGGCATACAGAGGCCGGTGTAGAAACCGTAGGGGCGGCCGGTGGAGCCGTCACAGTAACTACGACTGCGGTTAAATCAGATGGGCAGCCGTTCTGGTTCTGAGAAACATAAAATGTCTGGTTACCTATGTTCCCAGTGTTTGGAATGGGCGCGTTAGAACCAAGGCTTTGCTGATTTGCGGAATACCACTGAAGTCCAACTCCTTGAGCGGTTAATGCGGAGGCACTTCCATTCTGGCAATACGTGACCGGGGTAGATACTATCGGAGCCGATGACTTACTGTTTGCGATCACACGGACTAGTGCCGTACTACTCGGGCAGCCATTAACGGTTTGTGAAACGCGGTAACTGCTCGACCGGTCGCTTGGCGGTACTGGAGCAGTACCGCCAAAGGATTGAGCTATATTGTCATCACTAAACCATTGTAGGTTGGAGCCTATAGCAGTGATCGTTGGTGGAGTGCTGCCGATACAGAAGCCATAATCGGTTACCGATGGGGGCGATGGCCGGGTAAATACCAGATCGGCCGTGGCGCTAGGGGGTAAGTTGCTGTCTGCTACAATACGTATCTTATAGCCTGTTCCGGGGGCGTCGTTTGTAGGGGTTACCCCGGTCAATGGGCTACTGGTACCGGAGGCTATTTCACGCGGATTGGCAAAACTTCCGGATGCGTCGGAGAGCTGAAGTCGGTAGCGTGTACCAGCCGTTATATTGCCACTAACGGTGAAGTTAACGGATAGGGTATTGCCCGGACAGGTATTGGGGTGACTAACGCCGGTGATTGCCAGAGATAACCTCGACACACGAATCTGCGAAGAGCCGGTTACGGTACCTGTACCACAATACCCACTAAATGATAAAAGCCGAGCTGTACTAAACAGATAATCGCTGGTTGGATAAACGGGTAAGAGTACTGGGTTATTGGTCGTGTTTGTGACCGTTTGAATCCCGTTTCTTAAATCATTGTAGCTGTATGACCACGGTCCTTGTCCCGAAAACGTTAGCCGAATGCTCGCGGCTTCTCCTTCATTTATATTGGTTGTACCGTCGGAGATGATAGCGGACGGTTGGGATGCTACAACAAACAGATTACTTAAGCTGGCATTGGTGGTAGCTGTTGCGTGCAGAATGGCCAGTTTGTAGCGTCCTACCGGGAGCGAGTTTAGGAGTGTGGTGGTGGTAAGCATCGCTTTAGCTGTACCGGCTGTAGACGTGTAAATTCCCTGATTCGGAATCAGTCGAACAGGATTTATAGCCGAAGTAGCGTTTTCTGAATAGACGCCAATGGTATAATTCTGCGTTTGTAAGCCATTGTCGGTGGCAGTCCAGGTAAGTTCGATGGAACCACTATAACCTGTACAAATTGTATGCGGGGTAACATTTGTGATTACAGTGTTGATAGTGCCCAGTGAGGGTTGCACCTGAAAGGCGGCACTCGAGGTGCCAGTAATTGTGGTTGGTAAGCCCGTTGATGATACCCGTACCCGGTATGTACCAGCAGCAAGATTGGTAGGTAAAGAGGCCGGAATGGAACGCAGATCGCCTGAACTATAGGTAGCCGGTTCCCGACTGGTGTAGGCCGGGTTTGCGCTTAGGTTTTGGATAAAGTTACCATTGGCGTCAAGCAGCTGAACCTGAAAGCCAAGCCCTACTGGAAAGGTCCCTACGCCCGTACTGAAAAAGACGGGGAGTGTAGAGCCCGGTGATGCTGACCCGGTAACAGAAAGTTGTGTGGTTATGGGAAGTGTCCGAACCGTGATATTGACGGAGCCAGTTACTGTACCCGAAAAGTTCAGAATTTTGGTTCGGTCTATGACCGTGCTACTGGTTGGCCGGATATTAAAATAGCCGGTTCCAGAAACGGTTTTCGTAATATTCTCTCCTGGTGAAAAAATCTGAAACGACCGATTACCACTTCCTCCGAACAAGGCGTAAATGGCTACATCTCCAACCTGGTTACCCACCTGAAAAACATTGCCTGTAGACCACGTCTCGGGTGGGGTATCCGGGGGGCCATACAAAATAGATAAGGAGAGAGGTTGAGCTCGCAGAAAGGAACAGATCAGGAGTAGCCCGAAAAGAAGTAGGATACGTCTCATGAATCGAGTTGGGAGAAATAGTGTGAAAATCAGTCGAAAGCGGGAGTTACTTACTCGCCTGCTGCTTCCGAAGTTTGTGTGCTTTGAGGAGTTTACTAATACCTGTTGCCAGTAGGCCTACACCAGTAGTCCCTGCACCATACGCGGCATAACTACTGGAGCCAGAAAAAGAGGTAAAGCTCAAGGGGGTTAGACGGCTGCCCGTGGGCTGTCGCGATAGATCACGCCATTGATCGTATTCGGCATTTAGCACATCTACTTTTCCTGTGTATGTTTTATAGTCTGCCTGAAGCTGGGAGTGAATCAAATACCCACCCGCTAAGCTAGCTACCCCCCCGGCTATCAGAAGCCATCCCTGTCGTTGGTAGCGGGCAATTGGCGGTTTGGCTGGGGGTGGATCTGAAACCGTTGTAGGTTGTGTTACCGGGGTATGAGGTTGTGGGGATTGGGGAGCAGATGGGGCAAACGCGAGCCTTGTGATCATCACAGACCAGCCTTTGCCGACCCGCTCAGCCCGAAATTCGGCTACTCGCCGGTTTGGTTGATAGGGCTTTGTTATCTGGTTATGCTGGCTTTTGAACGTGGATAAGAAATAAACCTGCAGATAAGGAACCGCTCCATTCTGAACGTTACGGGGAATCACCTCTGTAAAGTCAATACTGAATCCCTCGGTTTTAGTGTAAAAGAGATCCAGATTGCGTAGATATTTTTCAATAGGCACATCGACGGGTTTACCCGCACCGGTGTTTTCAGGATTAATATCATCCTCAACAATCACCCCGTCATTCAGAAAAATCTGATTGGCATTCGGGAGAAAACTATTCTTTATGACGGCGTCGCGTTCAAATTCCGACACGTCATTAAAGCTGATGGTATTGAGCAAAGCCCGTAGGTTCTCAATTTGCTTGCGGGCAATATTCCTTATTTCTGCCTGATCGCTCTTAGAGAGATTAGGGGTAGTCTTTGTCTTGGTTTGAGCAAGACTCGCCCCAGATGTTAGTAGTAGTAGGAAAAGTAAACGTTTTCTCATGGGCAATTGGTGTAGTAAAAGCGGGCACGGCTTCCATCGGACCGGGCATACCCTGTTGGATAATTTTGCGAATTGTATGCGTAGCTGTATTGTAGAGTTGAACTTTCAATCAAGAACCCAGATCGAAATCGCCGGATTGTTTCCGTCTGTATATTGCTTTGTGCACGGCCGTTTCCTGTGAGATCATTTTCAGGAAATCCCTTAAAGCGCAGCTCACCGGTACGTACAGGTATGCGGTTGTCGTAGGTGATGGTGCGTTCAACTCGCTCACCTGTACCACCATAACTTATAATTTGATTTGTGAGTTGGCCCTGTGCATCGTAGGTGTATTGGGTAGTATCTTTACCATTAACCGTGCGCCTGATTAGGCCGTTGGCGAGGTCTATAAGTTGGTATCTAGGCTGCTGAATTCGCGTTGGACGTCCGTCAGGGCCTACCGATACTTCTGTTAGCAGAGTACCCGAAGCTGCTACTTCTCTATATTGGCTTAATTGAGTACCTGTATATTGATAGGTGGTTGTCCAGGGCGAATCGCTCGCTACGGTTCCGCTGATTCGACGGATGGACTGAATCTGCTTCGGAGTACCCTGGTATTCATACACGAAGGCCCCTTCCATAATTGATGGTAGGCTATTGGTATAGGTAGTGATCCGGTCTGTACGACTGTTGAGGTAATGATCAGGGCCAAAGCCAAAAAACTGGCTTATCTGCCGGGTAACGCGTCCTCTCTCTTTGCGGGTAGCTGTCGTTTTGGTAAGATGGCCAAACGAATCATATTCATAAGCCGTTGAATCGGAGTAACCCTCGTAAGTATACGTGGCCAGACCCAGACGGCAGCCTGCTGGAATAAGCGAATTGGGTAAATCTGGAGTCTGACTGCAACTAGCTCCCCCCAACAAAACAAGCAAAAGAATGTTACGAATAAATTGTCTCATTGATCAATCTCAAGTTTTAGAAAGACTCGTCGGTTTTTAGCTTTATTTTCTTCCGAATCACGCGGGGAAACCGGGTATCGGCTGCCCTGACCGCTCCAGGCCATTTTTTTTTCGGGCACACCCTGCCATAGCAGGAAGTTGCTAATCATTCGGGCCCTGAGTTCAGACAGATATCGGTTGATTTGCTCATCGCCCTCAGGGTCGGTGTGGCCGATGATTTTAAGGCGATATTCGGGATGAGCTTGCATAAATACCCCTACCTGTCGCAGCAGATCGCGGTCGTCCTCATCAAGAAGGTAACTGCCCTGCTCGAAGTAGATCAGGGGTAGTTCGTCGGGCAAGCGATATACACGTTTCGGCGATACCGTCAGGGGAGGGCGCGCCGTTGAGGTAGCTGCACCGGCCGAAATATTTGGGGGAGGGGCTATAGTCGGCAGCGCAATCACGTTAAGACCGGTTCGAATCGTAAGTGGCTGGCTGTAGCGGGCAACGCCGGTCGTGTGTTTCGCGGTTAGCTTGTACTGCCCCGGCTGAATCATGTAGGTGCACAGTTGATTGTCAATACCGGGAACACGCTGCAGAGGTATGGTTGCATTTCCTCCAAGGGCCTGTAGCTCTCCGTTTACCTTGAGCTGACTCTGAGGAATTTGAATGACCACTATTGTCAGTTCTCGAAGGAGTTGTATGGTATGTGTACGTTGCTGACCATCAAGGTGTTCAATGGCAATGTTGCCCTGATAAGGCTGATAGCCTGGTTGCTGAATCTCCAGGGCCACGATATCCTGTTTTGGGAACGTTGCGCTAAATTGGCCCTTGCTATTGGTGTTAAAGCAACGTTTTGCCTGGTCGTTCGTTGAAAATAAGCAGGCTTTAACTTCTAAAGGAGAGCTAGTAAGGGCATCGGTTACGTTAAAAAGTCCACGCTGCGGTTTGCCTGATTTTTGGTTATCCTGCTGCTCATAGTGCCGCTGCGCCGATTGTTGGTATACCTGATCGACTCCAAGCTTATCCACCGGGATGAGCGGGATAAGAATTCCTACAACGACAGGTAATCGATTTGTTGAGAGGCCTGCCAATGAAAGCTGTTGGGGGTGATAACCGGCACGCTCAATAATCAATACGGTTGCCCGACAGTCAAGGCCAATTTGGAACTGCCCTGAGCCTTCGGCCGATTGTCCCAGCGAAAGGCGCCCCGAAGGGAGCTTTACTGATAGGTTGGCATGTAGAGGTTGCTTGGTTTTGTAATCCAGTACCACCCCCGATACCTGAAGGCAGTTATCTGCCCGGCTGTAGCCCGCACTAATTGATGAAACCCACCATAGGTTGAGTATTATCCACCTGATCGCTCGCACGTCCACACCCGTATAGGTTTAGGGCTTAATTATTCGCCACGCCGATGTTGCCCAGTAATACCTGCCAATTAAGCTGCCCTTCCCCGTTCACAGTTTTCTCATACGACTGTAGTTTGACCCGTACGTTTTTCTGCGTGACGTCGCTGTAGAGTACATTACGCCCCCCCGGTCCACCGTAACCTGTAAACGTTTGCTGAGCTGTGATGATTCCGTAGTAATCGCCACTAGCTGCCTGTGTTAGTTCTCTGATGTACTGAATCTCAGACCACTCAATGTTTGTTTGGCTGTAAGGGAGTAATTTTAGTCGTGTCAAATATTCGCGTATTGGATATCGTCGAGATCCCGGCCGGTTCTTTGATGTAACCTCGATAGTTGCGGTTGGTATAAATAGGCGCACAGCCTGATTGATAGCTTCATCACGTCTATCTGATGAAAAAGACTTGTCGGTTATAATATTTAAATAACTGGCGAACTCGTCAACCTGCTGTATTGCTTTAGCTCTGTAGGTTCGATACTCGTCAGTACTTAACACACGACTTTGGGCTGAAGGTTGGGCTAAGGCAGTATTGGTTGTCTGAGGTGACTGAGTAGCTGATTCAGTAGGAGGGGTTGTGTTCACTACCACAACAACAGCTGGCACATTAGCCGTTTCTGCTGCACCGGGTTTAGGGGTCGGAATAACTGTTTCGGATGTTCCTGTCGTTGAGACTGGTGCCGTGGGTTCTGTTTTGGCCGTGGTAGTAACCGGTTCAGGAGTACCCCCGGCTGAAATCTGCTGACGGATCGTTGGTAAGAGTGCTACTACGTCGGTAGGAGCCATGATAAGTTGGTGGCGCCCATCTTTACGTAATACCATCACCAACTCATCTTTATTGATGGAAGCGGCAGTGCCTCCTGTAGTTTTATAATTGATAACCTGCTCGCTTTCGTACGAAATAGTTGCTGGAATAACCGTAAATGGGACGGCTTTCACCAAAAAATCAGACTGCCGATTTGATGTTTTTGCGGTAGAGAATTGCTCGATTTGTTGCCGGGCAGAAGCTGCGTCGGTCGGTAGTGTAGAAACTACCAGAAAATCACCAGCGGCATTGAAAGCCATTAGAACGTTGCTTCGCTGAAAGCTGTATGTACTCGGTCCGTTGTCTCGTTTGACACTCAAGACAACTTTATCTTCGGTAGCATCGGCCAATCGTGCATTGGGTAGCTTATCGCCGTTGGCAAAGTATATTGCTTCCTGCGCAAGGCCTCTCTCACAAACGAAAAATAGCAGTATAACAGGTAAAAAATGTTTCATGGTGCAGAAGTAGAGATTAACGCATGGTTTGAACTAACTGGTGAGTTGCATCGGCCATGAACGACTCCAGATCGTTCTGATCAATCGCTTCGTAGGCAGTAATTTTAGCCTTTGTTTCACCGGGACGCACCCACTGAAACGCCCTGAAACCTGTGTTCTTTTTATAATACCCGCGGCAGGCATCGTCGGTACAAGGGGTGTAGTGAATCTTATAATTACCGACAACCTGATTGGATTTAACCTGAATCAATTTAAACTCAACCGATGCCCCACCCAGCGTTCGGTAGTCTTGCCGCATCTTAACACTGCGCTCTGAGTCACCGTCCTGAACGTAACAAACGTTGGTATTATAGCCAACGGGGCGCTCTACACTAATGAGTTCGAGAATGAGGTCAGTGTCGGTCTGATTACCAATTTTCTTATAACTCTCGCCGGGCAATACCTGATTGAACAGTGCTCTATCGCGCACACTAAACCCTTCTTTGAAAAGTTGTTTTTCGATAGCGTTGTAAAGGGCGGTCTCGTCGTACTGCTGTTGAATTTCGGTAAACTTAATAGCTGCTTCGCCCCGCCGACCCTTTACTACTTTTCCTCGACCAGTACTAACAGGGTTTTGGGATAGTTGGGCATCTGTAACTTTCCCTTGTGTAGTTGGAACGCGTAAAACAATCTTGGGTGATTTGTTTACCAGCATTAGCTGTGTAAGGGCGTCGGAAGAGTGAAGCTCGGCGGGCTTTTGCGTAAATCGGACGATGGCCTTCTGGCTACAACTACAGAAAATGAACGTAACAACCGATAAGGCTGTAGAAAGAAATCGAGGCATAATGGAGGTTGGACTATGGGTGTGAATAGACTACGGTTTCAATACCGTGGTTACAGGCTACATTACATTCAAACCAGCATCAAATACTAAGTCGAATGGCAGGCTGTATTAATACTATAAGTGAGGATGCTTTGATAGGCATAAGGAAATCGATAGGTATGGAAAGTGATCATCTGTAAACGTTACAAATATATGTAACTGATTATTTAAAAGTCACGTCTCATTTAGCAAGCGTAAATTATTTTTTTAAATCGTCCTTAGTTACAAAAGTCATGTATCTATATAATATTAGTATATATATTGGGCCTGATAGCAAAGCTGGAGACGTATCTTTTCAAGCTATTCTACAGTATACTGTCAGAGTGCATTGACAGTTAGTTGAGGTTAGTGATGGTTCTCAATTTGTGAGATGCGTCGCCACACAATTAACGATCAGCAGGGGGAGCGGATCGCTCATGTGTTGCAGGTCTTGGGGGCTATGTGAGTCAGCGAGCGTGCAAAGGTGGAGCGGTATTTCAATCAGCTCAAACAGTACCCGTGGGTGGATACCCGCTACGAGAAGACAGCCAGCAGTTTTGCTGAATTCATTTACGTAGCGGGTAGCCTAATGTCAGTAACTTAATTGTCAACGTACCCTAGATAACTTAGCCGTTACTTAACAGCTTTTTTAGTTCTTCGACAGGCATTGCCTGTTTAACATTCATGTGGATAAGCGCGTGGCAATTGGCGCAGACCACGGCAAGATCAGTGAGCTTAGTAATCACAGGCAGATCGCTTAAAGCCAGTTGATTGCGGTGATGAACCTGCAACGCCCGAACGCCACGACCATCGAGCAGTTTGGAGAAGTCGACTTCGCATACTTCACAGACGCCCTGTGCTCGTTTAAGTGCCTGATTGCGAAGACGACGATCTCGGCTTCGTACGTAGCCAGTTTGTTCACGGAGTAATCCTTCGACAGCCATTTCCTCTTCACTGGGTTCTTCAGTAGATGAGGAATTTTCAACTCTGTACACACCTGCATCTTCATGTACACCTATACCTGTCCCGTCAGGTGAATAACCATCCAGAAGGTCACGTACCCAGTCAGGCAATGCGACATTACGGATCGTCCAGGCACCTCCCCAATTCAGGTTAACTTCGTCGAAAGCTTGTTTGATTATATCAAGTTTAGTCTCTCTCACAGTTCCTAAGTCTACCCGCCAACCATAATCGGCAGGCTTACCGGGCCATGAGCGGGGTTCTTCGGGCTGGTACTGACCACTGAGGGCTTCGGCCACAATAACAAGATCAGTCTTGGCTACTTTGGTAGGCACAATGATAACCAACTCAAAATCGTTGTCAAGTGCGTGATTGAAAACATCGCTGCAGCGGTTTTTTTCAACCGCCAGCATGTCGGGTTTATTATCGTATCGATGAATTAAGGCTTTTACCATAAGGCAAGCATCGCTGAGTTTAACTATTTAATTGAAAAGTTGACGTGAATGCGATTTTCAGCCGGCAAGATCATCCAGAAACTCTGAGCACGGCTCAACGCTTGTGATGAGCAGTTGATCGCGAGCACGGGTGCAGGCTACGTATAACAGATGGCGTTCGGTGTTGTACACATCTTCCAAATCGGCGTAGTCAGTGATAGACTCGATTCGCTCCTGGAGGGGCAGTACTTCGTCGTCGCAGGCCATGACAACCACGGCTTTAAACTCCAGACCTTTGGCCAGATGCATGGTGCAGACCGGGACTTTGGTACTGATGGTATCCACCCGCTCATCGAGCACCAGGTAGGGCAATCCCGCCGATTCGACAGCCGCCTTAGCCCTGTCGATTTGCCCTTGTGAGCGTACAAAAACACCGATCTCGTGCGGGGATAAACCATCGCTTGCCAGCTTTGCTATCCATTGCCCCACGTAGGCCGATTCGTCTTCTGAAGAATCGAACGTCTTAAACTCAGGAAGTGGGCCGTTGAACACCGACACGGCCCTGCCACGCTCTTCTACGTTGCCATCAGCATCCGAAAGCTCCGTACCTAACAGTTGATCGGCTTTCTTACGAATCTGGTGCGACGTTCGGTAATTAACGGTTAGTGTTTTAGAACGTCCCTGTATCGACACGCCCAGCGTTTTCCACGGGAACGGCTGCTGAAAGATGCGCTGCCCGATATCGCCCGCAAAAAACAGCGCGTTGGGTTCGGTAGCCCCGATAGCGGCCAGCAAACGCAGATGATAAACGGTTATGTCCTGGGCTTCGTCGACGATGATGTATTGATAGGGTGGCTTTGCTGCGGCTACAGGAGCGAGTTTGGTAAATACTTCGGCCAGGGTCATCAAACCAGCCGTTGCTAACTGCTTGATGACATCGCTAAAAATAGCCCATAGTTTGGCCCTTTGTGCTTCGGGGAGCTTTGTTTTACGCCCAAGCCGCTTCACATCTCGGTATTCCTCCCAGGTCTTCAACTGCCAGGCATCGACAACCTGCTCCCATTCCGACAACAGAAACGAACGGCTATACTTCTGGTCTGGCTGACTCGCCACCGCCTTGTCAATAAAACCGATCAGTTGCGCATGTGTAACAATATTCGGTGTTCCCACACTTCGCCGATACAGCCGAACGCCTACTTTATCGATGGCTTCTACGTCGATCCGTTCGGCTAGGTGGGGCTCGGCGCTCACCAGCCGACGGAGTTTTACCTTCAGCGCATTGGCCAGAATATCCGAAAAGGTAGTCAGTAGCACCCGGGCGTCTGAGTTTTGCCGGGCCAGGTAAACTGCCCGGTGCAGGGCCACAATGGTTTTGCCGGTTCCGGCCGATCCGGACACACGGGCCGGGCCGGAGTACTGTTTCTCCACCGTACTACGCTGATCGGGGTGCAGAAAAACGGCCCATTTGTCCCACGGATAGTCGAGTGCCTGTTGCAGTTCTTCGACGTTGTGCAACGTGCGGAAACGGCGTTGTGCATCGGGGTGCTGGAAAGGATCGGTGGCTGGGGCGACTGGCTGAGGCACTTTGGGTGTTCCACCCGTGGCCAGTTCCAGCAAAGCCTCCGCAGCCTCGGCAGGTAGATGATCCGCCAGAACCAGCAGCGAATCCTCGTCGGCTCCCTTAACATCGGCCAGCCATTCGGCGGGTACGCCGTAGCTGAGTAACGTATCATCGGGTAAGCTGGCAAACAGCTTTTTCAGTTCTTTCCGAACGGGAGCTGCTTCCGTTGGCACATAGACCGGAATTTGAATTTCCTGAATGGTTTCCCGGATTTCGACAAACTGGGCCGCTCCTGTGCGGGGGTGAACTTCCAGCTTCCGGCGCTCGGCCCACTCGTACGCTTTGTCGTGGTGGTCGACGTAGCAGAGCAGAAAACTGCTTTCGGTTTTGTGGACAATCAGCCGAATGTCGCTGCTGACACGCACCGACCAGAAATACTTGTCACGAGCCCGCTCGATGCGGTGAAAGCTCAGGCCTGGATGTGCCGGATTGAGTTGCAGGTCGAAGGCAGTTGTCTTTGCGGCCTTTTGCTCGTCGCCCGTCAACCGGGCCAGACTATCGGTGAAGGTAGCGGCTATACGAAATTCCATAATGTGGTGCAGTAAGGTCAAAAAAGGAAAATATCGAAAAGAAGAGAATACGGACTTTCAGGCGATAGCCCGATGACTATTCATCGAGGGGTTTGAACAGGTATTGTTCATCGTAGGGTACGTTGAATTTTCGCAGAAATGTGGTGTACTCCTCTAAAAATGAGCGTTGGTGGTGGTGCATTTCCTGATTCTGAATGTATTTCACGACCAAGTCAATTTGGGAATGACCGTACGAGAAGGCTCCGTAGCCCGACTGCCACTCGAAATGGCCTTTTACGAACCGATTGCTATTGATCCACTTTGAGGAATCGCCTTTGATATCCTGTATTAGATCGGAAATGGACTGCTTCGGATTGATGCCCATGAAGACATGGATATGATCGGGCATGCCGTTAATGGCAAGCATCTTATGGCCTTGTTGCTGTACGATGCCGGTTATGTACTGATATAGTTCTTCCTTCCAATGTGTTTGAATAAGGCCGTACCGGTGTTTAACGGCGAAGACCGTTTGCAGGTAGATTTGGGTGTAGGTATTTGCCAATATCAATCGTAGTTAGTTGTGGAGTAATGTATTTAGTGGTGTGCCGTAGGTACGCAACCTTAGTTGGGCGTTGTGGTTGCGTACCTACGGCACGCTACGTTGGCCACGCTGCTATCGAGCTACAAACATTTGGTCCGGTCCGGCGTTCCGGCTACGCGACATGGCTCGGCTACCATCCGGTCCGCTGTACCGTCTACGCGACCCGGTCTGGCGCGACCCGGTCTGGCGCGATCATTGCCTACTGACCCGACCGGCCGCGTAGCGGCTAGATGTTTGTAGCATCGCCGGATGCCGGGTCGCGTTTGGCGTGCCGTAGGTACGCAACACAACCGCGCATTTTTTATCGCGTACCTACGGCACGCTGGGCGGGCTTGTTACACACGGTGGCTACAAACATTCCGTCCAGTCCGGCGTTCCAGCTACGCGACTTTGCCCGTCTACTATCCGTTCTACGCGACGCGGAATACCTTCATGACTTCATCGCCGAGGTGGTTGATGACTTTCACGGCAATGCGGCCTGACGTGGGTTTGGGGAACGGCCGCGAGGTATCGCTGTTGAGCGACTCCCAGGCTTCGGCGTTGATTTCGGCTTTGAGCGTAGTCTTGAGGGCTTTGTAGGGGTCATTGGCCCCCAGGAAGTACGCGTGCCGCACGAAGAAGCTTTCTTCGTTGTAGTCGGTGTCGATAAACCAGCAGGCAATGCCCTCGGCCCCGTCGGAACGGACTTCGCCGGTGCTGGGGTGAAACACATCGACGCCGTTGATACGTACCTGAATCTGCCCGTTATCGACCGGGAGCAGGTCGATGTCCGGTTCGCCGAAGACAACAAACAGGTTACCCTTGCCGGTGTTCTTCAGGTCCTCGGCCATGTGCAGGTCGGCGTTCATGCGGGCCTTCAGGACCGGTATGCCACCCAACTTGTTGAAATCGGTGGTGTGGGCCTCGAAGTTGAAGGCGCAGGCAATGAGCACATCAAAACCGGCATCGGCGCACTCGCGGGCGGCCTGTACCAGATCGGCGCGCTGTATGGTGCCAAACTCAGGCCCGATGAAAATACCAGCCCGCCGTTCGCGCTCGCCCTCCTGATACCGCCCTTCGGCGCAGATGAGGTCGCCGGGCCAGCCGGTGAGGGAGGTGAAGTTGATTTTGTCCTCCTTGTGGGCCTGCTGCACCCCCGCGCTCTTGAGGTTTTCCAGAATCATCTGCTCGAAGGTGCGCTCTCCGCCATAGCCCGCTTTACTCTCCTGTACGGCCAACGGGTCGATGAGGTTGTCCTCTTCATCGACGCCGAGGGTGCGGTGAGGGCTGAGACTCTCGACCGTAAATGGCCCCGCTACGCGCACCTTGCGCTTGTCTTCGTAGGGTTTGTCGTAGAGGTACTCAAACTCGGCTTTGGCGGCAATGCTGGCGTCGATTTCCTTCTGCCGGGCAATGCGGGCCTGCCACCACTCGCCGTGGAGTTGGGTAGCCTCGGCCGACCAACTCGGTTTGGCCTCGCGGGGGATCTCCCATTCTTCCCATTTTTGACCAACCTGGGCGTTGAGAGCCGCACGCAACGGCTCCAGCGTCGACTGCCACTTATCGTAGATGACGTCGATTTCGGCGTTGTTGGCGATGGACTTGAGCGTAATGTGTGGCACCCGCTCATACACGAAGCCGTGGCGAATGTTGCCCCGCGTGGGCTGTGTGCTGATAGCCGAGCGGGTAATCTCCGCTTCTTTTTTCTGGCCTTCCTGCGAATCAGCCAGCAGGTAAAACGGATAGCGGGCACCCATCAGCCGGGTACGTGCCAAGGCCAGAGCTACCCGCGATGTATCAATCGTTATCCACCGGCGGCCCCATTGCTCAGCGACGTAAGCCGTTGTACCTGAACCACAGGTTGGGTCGAGGATCAAATCACCGGGGTCTGATGCCATGAGAAGGCAGCGTTGAATAGCACCTGTAGATGTCTCTACAACATACTGTTTATCAGTCCTTACAGCTATATCCATCCAAATATTACTGGCCTCATAACCTGGATAATCAAGAAGAAATCTTCTATACCTAACGCTTTTTCCTGTGCAGCCTATACGCCCTGCTTTAATGAGTGTCTTAACGCCTTCTTCGTTTGTTTTCCAACTTCTACCACCACCCGGAGTAAATCTTTGACTTTCAAATTCAATTGGGAAAGTACAGGTTGGAGTATAGCCAGATGACACTAAATTATCGTACTGAAACGTGGCAATGGTAGGAGGGATTTTGGAAGAGTCTTCTTTTTCCTGTGATGTCAGTGTTCTATATATCCCTGTGTTGGTTTCATAAGCCGCGCTATATCTTTCACCTGTTGAAGCCCCTTCGCCTTGTTGTTTTGTAAGTAATGCCTTCCTGAATTTTAAACTCTCGTGGTCTTTAGCATACCATAGTATAAAGTCACTAACGCCTTTCAAACCACTGCTACCAAGACCTCCTGTCGTTTTCATAACGATTTGACTCACAAAATTCTCATCCCCAAACACTTCATCCATCAACGCACGTACCCGGTGCACGTTTTCGTCACCGATTTGGACGAAGACCGAGCCGGAGTCGGTGAGCAGATCGCGGGCAACAGTCAGGCGGTCGCGCAGGTACGTCAGGTAGCTGTGGATGCCGTCGCGCCAGGTATCGCGGAAGGCTTTTACCTGTTCGGGTTCGCGGGTAATGTGGGCCGCGTTGCCATCCTTCACGTCGCGGCTCGTGGTGCTCCACTGGAAGTTGGAGTTGAACTTGATGCCGTAGGGCGGGTCGAAATAGATGCACTGCACCTTGCCGCGCAGGCCCTCGCGCTCGGCCAGGCTCGCCATCACCTGTAGCGAGTCGCCCAGAATCATGCGGTTGGTCCAGTGTTGGTCGTGTTGGTAAAATTCCGTTTTATCGACGCCCTGCGGGATGCCGTTGAAGTCGGCAAAGAGGTCGGCCATGATGCGGCCCTGCGTGTAGTCCCCAATTTTGCTTTGGCGCAGCAGGTCATCGATCAGCGCTTTGGGGTGTACCTTCTCCTGAATGTAGAGCGGGGGCGCGGCCACCATCAGGTCGCTCCAGTCCTGTTCGTCTTTTCCCCGCCATACCAGTTGCGGGTCGAGGTCGCGGTTGCGCCGTTCGTAGGCCACCCGCAGCGGGTTTTGGGCCTCCTTTTGCAGCATCGATTGGTATTCGGCGGTGGGGATATTTCGGCGCGTATCGTCGGTATGGGTCAGCGCGGTAATGAGTTTATCGGTCGTATTGGTTTTTGCCATTTGAAAGGGGCAAGTTGTTACAGGTTTATAATAAACGTTGGATCGTGGTCCAACCCATATTGTTGTATTCGGTCCGGCGTTCGGAGTAAGGGATAGTCTCTACCAAACTACCGGCCGCATCGCCGGGACCCCGGACCGAGTCAAAGTTTATATGCTGGGGCGTGTATAACATGCCGTAGGTACGTCACACAACCGCCCATTTTTGTCGCGTACCTACGGCACGCTACGTTGGCCCCGCTGCTACCGGGCTACAAACATTCCGTCCGGTCCGGCGTTCCGGCTACGCGACATGGTTTACCCCGCCTTGCCTGGACCCAATCCGGACCCGGTCTGGCGTGACCCGGTCTGGCGTGACCCGGTCTGGCGTGACGCGACCACAATCTGACCTTCGCCTGACGGGCCTACGTCGCGGCCGCGTAGCGGCTAAATGTTTGTAGCACGCCGGATGCCAGGTAGCGTTTGGCGTGCCGTAGGTACGCAACACAACCGCCCATTTTATCGCGTACCTACGGCACGCTGGGCTGCCCTCGCTGCTACCGGGGCTACAAACATACCGTCGCTACGCGACTTGTACCGGCGCGACCCGACCGCGTAGCGGTTAGATGTTTGTAGCATCGCCGGATGTCGGTGCACGTTTGGCGTGCCGTAGGTACGCAACACAACCGCCCATTTTATCGCGTACCTACGGCACGCTGGGCTGCCCTCGCTGCTACCGGGCTACAAACATCTTGTCGCTATGCGACATGGCTCGGCGTGACCCGGTCTGGCGTGACCCGGTCTGGCGTGCTCGTTGTCTACCGAATCGACCGGCCGCGTAGCCGGAACGGACCAAATGTTTGTAGCATCGCCAGATGCCGGGTCGCGTTTGGCGTGCCGTAGGTACGCAACTATTCATTATGAACAAACGACCTCTAACTCACGGCTACGGCTGTTTGTTCGATAATCTGGTCTAGTTGCTCTTCTACCTTGGCGGCAAAGTCGGCTTCAATCTCATACACATCGCGGAACTCGGCAAACGCCCAACGGCCAAACTGACGGCTATTGTTGACGCCCGGAACCCAGTAATTTTCAATGGTTGCTTTTTTCTCTTTGGCATCTTCGCGCCGGTAGCCCTTGATCTCGATAATCAGGTGCAGCAGGTCGTCGGGGCCGTGGCCATCGTCTACCAGCACAATGAAATCGGGCAGGTATTTGCGGTTTTCGGAACCGAAGCGGTAAGGCACCTCCAGGCCGAGGTTGTGGTTTTTCACGTAGGCTTTCACGCGCGGGTGCTTTTCCACAATGCGGCAGAACTCAGCCTCCCAATCGCTATCGAGAATCACCCAGTTGATCTGGCACTTCCTGGAGTCCGTTTCCCAGCGGTCTGCTTTCGAGGTGTTGAAGTTCACAAAGCGCGTCGAACCGGTGGGGTTGTACGGGTCGGTAACTGCCTTGATGGGTCGTTTGTCGGCAAAGGCCCGCGTGATAGCCGCGTCGATGCGGTCGCAGGCAATATCGGCCAGCATTTTGTAGCGCAACTGCGCCGGGTATGTGCCTCCCTTGCAGGTCAGGCACGAGTCTATCCACTCCTTACAGATGCGCTTAAGCTGCCCGAACAGATGCAGTTTGGGGGCACCATCGGCATCCCGAAACTTGGTAAAGAGCAGATGCGATGTAAGCTCGTAGATCACCTGCGAAGGCCGCACATCGCCCGTATGCACCAGATTCAGGTCGACCCGTTCGCCAATGATGCCGGAGTTTTGCGTTTCGGTCGCGCCCACCAACGCCGGTGTCAGTTCCAGCATCGAATCTTCGTTGAATACGGCAGTTAGCCGTTCTTCGGGCAGCTCGACGCGGTAACCCTCCACGCGGGGGAAGGTAATCTCCAGTTCGTCGCGCTCAGGGCGCATGGCCCGCACCTGAATCGTTTCGCGGGGCTTCTGCGGTTTCGAGATCACCGGCTTGGCCGTAAAGTCGAACGGAATGCCCAGCACGTCGGCGTATTCGGTATTGAACAGCCCCTCTTCGTTAAGGTCGTACGATTGCCGACGCAACGCCCGACCAATCACCTGTTCACAGAGGAGTTGCGTACCAAATGCCCGAACGCCCAGCACGTGCGTGACGGTATTGGCATCCCAACCTTCGGTGAGCATCGATACCGACACCACGCAGCGGATCGAGCCACCCAACCGACCGGGTCGCCCCACAGTGTTCATCACCTCGCGCAACAGGTCCTGATCGGTCAGGTTATCGGCCGAGCGGGCATCGCCGGTTCGTTCGATGATTTCGCGCCGGAAACGCTCAATCTCATCGGCGGCCATCTTCCGGAAGTTATCATCCAGTGCTTCGCCCGATTCAAGCTGTTCACTATCGATCAGCAGCGTATTGGGCCGGGCAAGCGGGTTGCCGTGCTCATCGAAGTTGCGGAACAAGGCCAATCGCCCGTTCTCGAAGCTTTCAGAGCCATCGGCATTGGTGCGGGTAAAGCCCGAAATGAAATCGTACACCAGTTTCGACGTGGCCGTATTGTTACAGACGATGATGAAACAGGGCGGCACCTTGATACCATGCTCCTGCCAGAGGTTGAACGTCTTTTCGTAGTGACCATACAGGGCTTCCAGCGCCGTCTGGAGCTGGGGTGGTAAGCTCAGCGGGTCAAGAGCTGCGCTGTTTCCCCGGCCTTTCTTGGGCATTTTGGTACGGATATGCTCCCAGAGATTCCGGAACATCGGCACCTCAGCACCCGGAATGTTATCGGCAACAGGTACGCGTGGTAGCTTCACAATACCGCATTCGATGGCATCCATCAGCGAGAAGTCGCTCATCGTCCAGGGGAATAACGTACCTTCAACGTACCCGGAACCTTTCAGAAAGAAGGGCGTGGCCGACAGGTCAACCACTCGGGTAAGGCCAAGCTTACGCTTCACGGCTTCCAGCCCCGAAATCCAGAGCCGGGCAGCTTCGCGATTTTGCTCGGCTTCGGCTTTGTCTTCACCGGTCAAATCGGCAATGTCTTCGTCGGCCTGTGGTTTCTCGCGGTAGCAGTGGTGCGCTTCGTCGTTGATAGCCATGATGTTCTTCATCCCCATCAGATCGGGCATCACCCGCTGAATCATCTGCCCTTCTGTTTCCAGGGTATTCAGCGCTTCACCGCCACGGCCCTGCAACAACAACCGCCCACCTTTCGACATCTCTATCCGCTCGCGCAGTTTAAAGGCATGGTAGTTGGTAATCACGATTTTGGCCCGCGGCAAATCATCCAGCATATCGGGCGGTACGAGTTCGCGGCTGGCGTAGTAGCTATCCGGGTCGTTGGGTTGTAATACACGCAGGCGGTCCTTGATGGTGATACCTGGCGTTACAATCAGGAAGCCACGCGTGAAGTTTTTGCTTTGCGGTCGTCGAACCGCATTGATCGTCTGCCAGGCGATAATCATCGCCATCACGGTAGTTTTACCCGCTCCAGTCGCCAATTTAAAGGCCACACGCATCAGCTCGGGATTGGCGTCGTTATTGGCATTGGCCAGATGATCCAGCAGCGCCTTTGCAGCCTTGCCTGCATTGGGTGCGACTTCGGTAAGCCAGATAGCCGTTTCCACGGCTTCAACCTGACAGAAGAAGGGACGAATACTACTGAACTTGTGGCTTCGCCAATGTTGAAGCAATCGGGCGGTTTCAGGCGTTACCTGCCACTGCGCAGGGTTGGGCAGGCTCCGCCACTTTTCTACCTCCTGACGTACCTGATTGATGATGGACGTCGGATCATACTGCTGTTTCTCAGTGGATAGTCCCTTCCCTTCATCAAAAATAAGGGATTGCTGCCCCTCAGTCTTTTTCCGTTTACGCGGTTTGGGGATTGGCGTTATAAACTCGGCTGGTCTGCGCCGGTCGATGATCTGTTGGGTAGGTTGCCCATCCTTGTCCAACTCCCAGTACCGGGTAGGATAGTCGTAGGGTGAATTAAGAATGGGGTGGTCGAAGAAAAGGTTTTGCATTGTGGAGTGGGTAGATATCTGCTTTTTTTTGTAACGGTTTGATGTAAAAATTACATAAAAGGGTCATTGGATGCAATCTAATACATGTTTCACTTTGTCACTACCACAGGTGAAACTTTTATAACTGAGTAGGGTAGATCTCACCTGTATTCATTTAGAGACGAAAAATTAATCATCCCTCTGCCAAAACCCGGGAAAAAGAAGGCGAAATTCTGGTGTTCAAGACGACATAGCCTATTTAGTCGAACTACCATCCCACTTAACAAAATTTGTGAAACATTTTCGTGGAACACTCTTGGAATATCAAAATGCATCCGGCATCTTTGACACTGCAACGTACCAAAACCCATGGGCAAAGTCATTGCTGTCGCCAACCAAAAAGGGGGCGTCGGAAAAACCACTACGACAATCAATTTGGCTGCCAGTTTGGCTGCCCTCGAATACCGAACGCTGATTGTTGACGCTGATCCGCAGGCCAACTCCACATCGGGGCTTGGCTACAATCCGAAAGAAATCGAAAACAGCATCTACGAATGCATGATCGAGGATATTCGGACGCGAGATGCTATTCTGCAAACTGACTTCCCGAATCTCGACCTGCTGCCGTCGCACATTGACCTGGTCGGGGCCGAGATCGAGATGATCAACCTCAAAAACCGCGAGGAGCGGATGAAAGAGGCCCTCAACGACATCCGGCATGACTACGATTTTGTGGTCGTCGATTGCTCGCCCTCATTGGGTCTGATCACCATCAACGCGCTCACAGCTGCTGATTCGGTCATTATCCCGGTGCAGTGTGAGTACTTCGCGCTCGAAGGGCTGGGCAAACTGCTCAACACGATCAAAATCATTCAGTCGCGGCTCAATACCGAGCTTTCGATTGAGGGTATTTTGCTGACTATGTACGACTTACGGGTTCGTTTGTCGAATCAGGTGGTTGGTGAGGTAACCGCACACTTCCAGTCGATGGTGTTCAATACCATCATCCCGCGCAACATTCGCCTGAGCGAATCACCCAGCTTTGGGGTGCCTGCGCTGGCTCAGGATGCCGATAGCAAAGGGGCTATCAGCTATCTGAACTTAGCTCGCGAAATTTTAGTCAAAAACGGAATCATGCCCCAGGACATGGCCGTCTGAAAAAGTTAAAAAATGTTTACGGTTTATAGTTTACAGTTGCAGGCCGTGATCGTCGAGATCCGTACACTGCATGAACTGTAAACTATAGACTGAAAACTATAAACTCTTACAATGGATACTTCGAACGCCAAAGCGCCAAAACGAATGACGGGTCTGGGACGAGGATTGGGCGCCTTGTTGCAGGATAGTGATGGGGGCAGCCGACACACCAAGCCATCGCCGTTTGAGGCCATCAGTACCATGACCGAGATCAATCTCGGATACATTGAAACCAACCCGTTTCAGCCCCGAACCCGCTTTGATGAAGAGGCCCTCAACGAACTCGCCGAGTCGATTCGGGTGCAGGGCATCATTCAGCCCATTACGGTGCGGCAGCTGGGTAAAGATCAGTATCAGCTCATCTCGGGCGAACGCCGGTTGCAGGCATCCAAAATTGCCGGGCTGACCCATATACCCGCTTATGTTCGGACGGCCAACGACCAGCAGATGCTGGAAATGGCCCTCATTGAGAACATTCAGCGGGAGAACCTCAACTCCATGGAAATTGCCCTGAGCTACCAGCGGCTCATTACGGAGTGCAGCCTCAAGCAGGAGGAGCTGGGCGAGCGTGTCGGCAAAAACCGCACAACCGTCAACAACTATATTCGGTTACTCAAACTGCCGCCGGTTATTCAGGCATCTCTGCGCGACAATGTGATCTCGATGGGCCACGCGCGGGCGATTATCAACATCGACAACCCCGAAACCCAGATCAAACTCTTCAAGAAAATTGTGGAGGAAGACTGGTCGGTGCGGAAAGTGGAGGAGGCTGTTCGGAACCTGGCCGACGAAACTGAGGGGGCAACGGCCCGGCGTGTGACCTTGCCCAAGCAGGAGATTCGGAGCTTACAGTTTAAGCTCTCGTCGATGTTTGGTACAAAGGTCTCGATCAAGGCCGACGAAAAACATAAAGGCGAGATCAAGATTCCGTTTGGATCGCAGGAAGAATTGGACAAGATTCTGCTGGTTCTGAATTCCAGTGCGTCGTAAACAGCGGGCCATGAGAGGGGAAAGGATTGTGCGGGTGCTCGTATTGGCGCTGAGTATGTGGGGGCATTACGCCAACGCGCAAACGACCGGGGCTGCCCCCGACACGCTGCGACCAGCCGGTGCCGACAGTATTCGGGTGGGTAGTTCGGTACTGACCACTGAGCCATCAGGCATTGATACGGCAGGCGCGAAGCCCCTGTCGGCCAAACAGGAAGCCCTGCGCCGGACGATTATTCCCCGTAAGGCAACGCTCCGGTCTATCATGCTGCCCGGCTTAGGACAGGCCTACAACCGCGATTTCTGGAAAATACCGTTGATTTACGCGGGTATTGGTACGTCGATCTACTTTTTGGTTGATAACAACCGGGAGTATCTCAAGTTTGAAAATGCCTACCGGGTTGCCTATAACGATACCACCAACGGGCCCGGACAAGGCACGGCTTTGGTGTACATCAGAAGCCGAAATAGTGAGCAACGGCTGGGGGTTGCCCAGCTCAAAAGCGCGACAAGTACGTACCAGCGTTACCGCGATATGAACGTGATTATTACGGTGGCACTGTGGGCACTCAATGCGATAGAGGCCAACGTGGCCGCTCACCTGAAAACATTTGACCTGTCGGACGACCTGAGCCTGCGCATACGGCCCAATTTGCGGTCGGTAAGCGGCACCACGGTACCGGGCGTCCGGTTAACCTTGAATTTTAAAAAATGAATATTCTTTTACTCGGCTATGGCAAAATGGGCCGGACCATCGAGCAGATTGCGCTCGAACGAGGACACCAGATTGTTGGCCGGATTGACGTAAACAACCGGCACGAACTGGATGCCCTCGCCAACGATGCCGTGGATGCCGTGATTGAGTTCAGCACGCCCGACTCAGTGGTGGGGAATCTGACCTACTGTTTTGAGCGCGGTTGGCCGGTTGTGTGCGGCACCACCGGTTGGCTAAGTGAGCGCCCCGCCATTGAAAAGCTGTGCCGGGAGAAAAACGGCGCCTTTTTCTATGCATCGAACTACAGCATCGGTGTGAACCTGTTTTTCCGGCTCAACAAAACGTTGGCCCAGTTTATGCACCAGTACCCGTCGTACCGGGTGTCGATGACCGAAATTCACCACACTGAAAAGAAAGACTCACCCAGCGGTACGGCCATTACGCTCGCCGAAGGGATTATGGCTAACCTGCCCGGTAAAACACGTTGGCAGGAGCAGGCCGAAGGAGTTGCCGAGTCCGACGATGCGGTCATGATCGAGTCGGTTCGGGAAGGAAAAGTACCCGGCACGCACACCGTTCGGTACGAGTCGGAGGTAGACCGGATCGAGATCAGCCACGTGGCGCACAGTCGGCAGGGGTTTGCCCTTGGGGCCGTGGTTGCCGCCGAGTGGATTGCGGGTCGGCAGGGTATATTTGGTATGGATGATTTATTAGGAATGTAGTACTCAGTAAGCAATGGCAGTAGGCAGGCGCGAAAGCCAAACTGCTCACTGCTACTGCCAACTGCTCACTTTTTTTATCATGGCAATAACGGAGCAAAAACCAGTCTCGAAACAAAAGCCTAAAAAGTCGCCCCTTCGTGAGTGGTTCGACTCAATACTGTTCGCCGTTGTGGCAGCTACGCTTATCCGATGGCTGTTCATGGAGGCTTTTACCATCCCGACGCCCTCCATGGAAAACAGCTTGCTGGTGGGCGATTTTCTGTTTGTGAGCAAACTGCATTACGGTACGCGCACCCCGCGCACGCCCTTGCAGGTGCCTCTGACGCACCAGAAAATATGGGGCACCGAAATCCCGTCGTACAGCACGGCGCTCCAGTTACCGTCGTTTCGGTTGCCGGGCTTCACCAGCGTGAAAAATGGCGATGTGGTGGTGTTTAACTACCCCATTGAAGATCAGTACCCCCCCGATTTGCGGACCAACTACATCAAACGCTGTATTGGTATTCCGGGCGACGTGGTCGAGCTGCGGAGTCAGGAGGTATTTATCAATGGAAAGCCAATGCCCACTCCGCCTGGGGTGCAGCATGAGTATATCGTATTTACCGCTGATCAAAGTTGGGAAGATAAATATTTTCGAAAATTTGGAATAGTTAATGATTATCGAGATCCTGACCCAAATAATCACACGTTAAATTGGCAACCTTGGCAGCAGTATAACGACTCTACTAAGCAAAATGAGCTTATTGGTTATAAGGTTATCACTACTAAAGAAACTGCCGAGAAGTTCAAAACGGTTGAGGGCGTTAAGGCCGTTACCTTACTTGTCGATCAACCGGGAACGGGCTTTGGGGTATACGGTGGCGAGCAAACTAAATGGAACCGGGACTTCTTCGGGCCGTTGCAGGTGCCTAAAAAAGGGCAGACCATTCAGCTCACCCCACAAACCATTGCGTTCTACGGACCGGTGATTCAGCGGTATGAAGATAACGGCAAAGTGGAGCTGACGGCCAACAGCGTTACGGTCGACGGGAAGCCGATTACGTCGTACACGTTCAAACAAGATTACTATTTCATGATGGGCGATAACCGGCATAACTCCCTCGATTCGCGGTTCTGGGGCTTCGTTCCCGAAGACCACATTGTGGGTAAGGCCGTATTTGTCTGGATGTCGATTGACCCGAATCCAGAGTCGTTCTGGCAGAAAATCCGCTGGAGCCGCCTGTTTAGCATCATTAAATAAACGGTGAAAGGACGAAGGGGAGGAAAGGGAGAAAGGATGCACTGCAAGCAACCCTTTCTCCCTTTCCTCCCCTTCGTCCTTTTCTTCTTTTTTACCAATTAATCTCCGGCAACCCGTGCTCGCGTAGATAGGCGTTTGCCTGACTGAAGTGCTTGTTGCCAAACCAGCCCCCCCACTGAGCCGCCATGGGCGACGGGTGTTTGCTGGTCAGGACAAGGTGTTTTTTGGCGTCAATTACGGCGCCTTTTTTTTGTGCATAAGCTCCCCAAAGCAGAAAAACAACGTGCTCTTTTTCGTCGGAAATGAGCTTGATAACGGCATCGGTGAAGGTTTCCCAGCCTTTTCCCTGATGCGACCCCGCCTGACCGGCCCGTACGGTTAGGGTAGCATTGAGGAGCATAACACCCTGCTCAGCCCAGCGTTCGAGGTTCCCCGATTTCGGAATGGGTTTACCCAGGTCGTCCTGTATCTCTTTAAAAATATTGATCAACGAAGGCGGCTTTGTAATACCATCGGCTACCGAAAAAGCCAGTCCGTTGGCTTGCCCCTCGCCATGATACGGGTCTTGCCCCAGAATCACCACCCGGGTGTTGTCGAAGCTGCATTTGTCGAAAGCATTGAAAATGAGTTTGCCCGGCGGATATACGCGTTGTGTACTGTACTCGTCGCGGACAAACTGGGCTAACTTAACAAAATAGGGTTGATCAAACTCGGCCTGTAGCCGTTTCTGCCACGATTCGGCAATGACAACTTTCATGCGGATTCTGCGTTATGAGGGCAATGATAGAGGCTAATTACCCAGGCGCGACACCTACTGTGTGACGTATATAGGTCGCCAGCGTGAAGGCAAAAAAAATAGGTAGAGCCACTTGCTAAAGTAAACTTAACAACCTAATTTTCGTTCTAAGGTTGTCAAAATGAGCCTAAAATTATGATTTCGGCAGTAACGGAAGGTATCAGGGTGAGTGTGAAAACCGAGTATCAGTCGGACTACTCCAGCCCCTTACAGGCGCATTACGTTTTCACATACCGAATCACGATTGAAAATGCCAGCGACTACACCGTACATCTGCTTCGGCGTCGCTGGACAATCTACGACTCCAACGGCACCATTCGCGAGGTAGAAGGCGAAGGTGTGGTGGGTCAGCAACCCGTGCTTGAGCCGGGCGAGGTGCACGAATACGTATCGGGCTGCAATCTGCGCTCCAGCATGGGCAAGATGGTCGGTTCGTACCTGATTGAGCGCATCATCGACGGCAAACGCCTTCACATTACCATCCCGGAGTTCACCATGGTGGTTCCGTTCAGATTAAATTAAGTTGATTCAAGCGTACCTCCGTTATTGGCTCGCGGCCCGCGACGAGCACTCTCTTCATTCGCCCTTTTTGTACGATCTGTACACGCGTACCATCCGTGTTGACGACCGGGAAGCCCCTGTTTACACGCCTATTGCGCAGGTACGGCAGCAGCTTTGCTCAAACCCTACGCAAATCCACGTGACCGATTTTGGTACCGGAGCCGGACAGTATCACCGATCGGTAAGCTCTATTGCCCGAAAATCGCTCAAGGCCGACAAATACGGCCGCTTGCTGCACCGACTTACCCAACGTTTTCAGACCCGTACCGTGCTCGATTTGGGCACCTCGCTGGGGGTTACCACGGCGTATCTGGCCAAAGGGGCCGAGGCTGTTGGGGGGCAAGTGGTCACCTTTGAAGGCTGCCCCGAAACGGCGGATCTGGCGGGTCAGACCTTTGCGCAACTGGGATGTACCAACGTGCGGCAGGTGGTGGGTAACCTCGATCAGACTCTGGTCCCCGCTTTAGCACAATTACCACCGGTTGATCTGGTTTTTTTTGATGCTAATCACCGATATACGCCTACTATTCAGTATTTTACGGCTTGTTTAGAGCGGATTCACAACGACTCGGTATTTGTTTTCGATGATATTCACTGGTCGGCCGAGATGGAGCAGGCCTGGCAAACGATTCGGGAGCATCCGGCCGTGACGGTGTCGGTCGATTTGTTTGCTCTCGGGCTGGTTTTTTTCCGGCGCGAACAACCCCGGCAGCACTTCGTTCTTCGCTTTTAGTACAATACCAACCGGATACACTACACACTCTAACAGGGTAGCGATAAACTCTAAATCGTAAACCCTAAACCGTAAACGTTAAACTCTACTTTATGCGTCCTGTTTTGTTTACGGCGTTGGCCGCCAGTGCATTACTGATCAATGCCTGCCAAACGGGTAAAGAAGCTGGCGAAAACGCATCGACCGAAAAGTCGAGCTTTACCCTCATGCAGGAGCGGATTCTGACGCCCACCTGTGCTACGGCCGGTTGCCATGCGTCGGACAAAGACCCCTCGTTCGCGCAGCATGGTTTGGTGCTATCGGCGGCTGTGGCCTACACCAATCTGGTGAATGTGCAGCCGCGGAATAGTGCTGCCAAAACCGATGGCCTGATGCGGGTAAAGCCCTTTGCGGCCGCACAAAGCCTGCTTTTTCATAAGTTTGACCCCAACCCGGCGCATCATGGCGGTAAGCAGTATGGTAGCCTGATGCCCCTCGGTATGGACCCGCTCAGTGTGGGTCAGATTGAGTTTGTCCGGCGTTGGATCGAAGCCGGTGCTCCGCGCGAAGGGAGTGTGGTAGACGCCAGCCTGCTCGACGATAAAACGCCCAGCGTAACCTACGGCCCGTTTGAAGTGCTTCCCAAACCAGCCGTTGAGCAGGGTTTTCAGATGAATTTACCGCAGTTTTCGGTGGCTCCTAATTTTGAACGAGAGCTGTTTATGCGTCGGTCGGTGGGTAATGCTACCGACGTGTATGTCAATCGGATTCAGGTTAAGATGCGGCCTAATAGCCACCATTTTGTGGCCTATGGCTTCAAAGATCAGGCGCTTGTGCCTCCAATGGATCAAATCCGCGACCTGCGTAATCCCGATGGTTCGGCTAATCTGCTCACGTACCTATCGATGCAAAACCACATTTTTGTGGCTGGTACGCAAACGCCTACCTACGACTACACGTTCCCGGCGGGGTCGGCACTGCTGATTCCGGCCAACACCTCGCTCGACCTGAATTCGCACTATGTAAACAAAACGGGAGCACCCCTGCCCGGCGAGGTGTCGATGAACCTCTATACCGTTGATAAGGCTAAGGTCGTCAACGTGGTGAAGACCCTGAATGAAGCAAATACCAACTTCTCGTTGCCAGCCGGTCAGCGTCGAACCATCACCAAAGATTTTATCTATACCAAGCCCCGCATGATTCTGGCGCTTACGTCGCACACGCACAAGCTCGGCGAAAAGTTTGTGATCAAAATCAAAGGCGGAGCCCGGAACGGCGAAGTGATTTACACCAATACCGATTGGGAGCATCCTGAGATAGTAACCTTTACGACGCCCATTGCTCTCAAAGCGGGGGAGGGTCTTACCTCTGAGGTGACTTATTTCAACAACACCAACCGAACCGTTGGCTTCGGCCTCACCAGCGAAGACGAGATGAATATCATCTTCGGCTATTATTTCGAATAGCCGATTGATGGACTGGTAAAGCAAAAAGGCCATTCCTGCGCAGGAATGGCCTTTTTGCTTTGTATGGTGTTCAGATTACCGGGCGACTTCAACGCCTACCCGACGACCTTTGATGGAGTTACCGTCCATGATTTCAACAACCCGGTTAGCCATATCGCTCGGTACGTCGACAAACGTGTGCTTGTCGAAAATATCGATGTGACCAATGCTACCACCCGGAATGTTGGCTTCGCCGGCAATAGCCCCGACAATGTCGCCCGGCCGCACGTAATCGCGCCGACCAATGCTCACAAACAAGCGGGTCATGTTGGCATCGCGTTCGCGGGGTGGGCGGGCGTTATCTTTCTCAAAATACCCCCGGCGGCCACCACCATCACGTGGGCCAAAGCTGCCTTCGTTCCGATCGCCAAAGCGGCTATTGCCCCGGTCGTTCCGGTCACCAAAGCGGCTGTTACCCCGGTCGTTGCGATCGCCGAAGCGGCCACCCCGATCGTTGCGGTCACCGCCGAACCGGTCGTTGCGATCGCCGAAGCGGCCACCTCCTTCACGACGGTCGCCGTAGCGGTCATCACCCCGGCCCCGGTCACGCCGTTCGCGACGGTCGTCTTCCAGACCCAGGTTCTGATCCGAAAACTCATTTTTCACGATACCCATGCTGCGTTTCACCAGAGCGGCTACCACTTGCTCGGTCGACAGACCGGCGTGGTGCAGTTGGGTCAGAATATCGCTGTACAGATGCAGGTCGTCGCTTGAGGTAATCGACTCGCGCAGTTGCTCAATAAACCGGGCTTTGCGGAGACCAACGATGTCTTCAAACGACGGAATAACCCCTTTCTCAACCCGAACTTTGGTGTAGTTCTGGATCTCCCGGAAGCGGTATTTTTCGTCGCGGCTCACAAACGAGAACGCCCGGCCCGACTTACCCGCCCGGCCTGTGCGGCCAATGCGGTGTACATAATACTCTTCGTCGAGCGGAATGTCGAAGTTGATTACCGCGTCTACATCATCAACGTCGATACCACGGGCGGCTACGTCGGTAGCTACCAGAATATTGGTTGTACCCGACCGGAACTTCGACATTACGTTGTTCCGCTGGGCCTGACGCAAATCGCCGTGCAAACCCTCGGCCATGTAGCCACGTACCTGAAGGTCTTCCACGATTTCATCGACCTTACGCTTTGTGTTGGCAAATACCAGCAACAGTTTCAGGTCGTACGTGTCAATCAAACGGCACATTACCTCCACCTTCGCCTTGGGTTTTACTTCGAAGTAAACCTGCTCGATGTTGGTGTTGGTCAATTCTTTCTTAATCACTTTCACCAGAATCGGATCCTGCTGGAACCGCTGCGTGATGGTCATGATCGGCTTCGACATGGTAGCCGAGAACAGCACCGTCTGGCGCTCTTCGGGCATGTCTTCCAGAATGCTTTCGATGTCTTCGCGGAAGCCCATATCGAGCATCTCATCGGCCTCATCGAGAATCATCATCTTCACATTGTCGAGCTTCAGGGTATTCCGCTCCATGTGGTCCATCACGCGGCCGGGCGTCCCGATTACTACATGAACCCCACTTTTGAGGGAGCGAATTTGCCGCTCAATAGAGTCACCACCGTAAATGGCCTCTACTTTTACGCCACGCTTGTGCTTCGAAAGCTTCCGCATTTCGTCGGCTACCTGAAGGGCCAATTCGCGGGTTGGGCACAGAATGAGCACCTGCACATGGCGCTCGCTTGGGTCCACAATTTCGAGGGCCGGAATACCGAACGCAGCGGTTTTACCCGTACCGGTTTGGGCTTGTCCGATCACATCGCGACCGGTCATGATAGCCGGAATCGCTTCGGCCTGAATCGGCGAAGGCGAGGTGAATCCCATGTCGGTCACGGCCCGAAGCAGTTCGTCGGACAGGTTCAGCTGGGCAAACGTCCGCTGCTTGGGGTCAACCAGCAGGCTTTCGAGCGTTACCGGAGCGGTACTGTCGGCAGCTGCGGGCTGTACCGTTACGGTTTCAACGACTACCTCGGCTTCGTCGGCCACCGGTGCCGTTTCAACGGCGGCCTCAACCACCGGTGCTACGTCGGCAGCAGCGGTTTCTTCAACCGATGTTTCAGCGCTAACTGCTTTTTTTGATTTGGTTTTTTTAGGAGCGGCCTTTACGGGCGCGTCTTCCTGCGGAGTTTGGAACTCCTCATTTTGATTCACTTCCATGAATAATAACTGAATAAGGATGAATTATCATCCAAGCGAAGTGAGTGCCGGTAGTCGGCGTGATATGCGAGATTAAACTTTAGAAACCGCCCGTGCGGTTGCCCTACTTACCCTGACCAGTCCCAAAGACCCAACGCTCCGATATACGGAAGCCAGCAGACAACAAAGACGAACGATTAGCCCACGCGCAAACGAATCCACACCGGTTGCTTCTATCCAAGAAGCGCCCACACAGATGACCCACCATTAAACACCCGGAGAGCTCTGTCAGACCTACCTACGCGATGATAAAAAAGGAGAGACAAAGCAATGCGACGAGTGTCGCTTGAAAACTTGCGTAAAAGTAAGAAAAATAGGGCTAAATAAAAAATTTAGCCCTATTAAATTTGTATTATTCTAAGTGGAGGCCCGCTCGGGAGCGCCCGGCTTACCTCCTGAAAACCACGCTGAAGGTGCCCTACGGGGCCAGCAGGTGTACCTCTACGGCAATATCTTTGCCTTCGTCGTTTTTCCCGATCTTAAACGAAACCTCGTCATCAACCTGCAGTTCGTTGAAGTCGGCACCAACCAGACTCGTATAGTGGAAGAACAGGTTGTTGGGTGGGTAGTTGATAAACCCATAACCCGATTTCAGACTCCGAATCGTGCTGATTTTGAGTTCTTCACCATTGTCCAGATCAACCGTGTTGTAATTGGGTTCGTCGGGGTAGGTGTTGTGATTATTGGCGTTCCCATTGCTGGCAACAGGCCCGTTGCCGTACGTGGGTGCATTGCCCGATGAAAAGTTCATGCGGGTTTGCTGTTGCTTCACAAACAAATTCTGCACAATCGGGTCGTTTTTGCGAATCCGATTGTCAATTTCCTGGTGCATCGAGATCGGGTACGACACCTCTTCGAGCAAGTCCTGCGAGGTCCGGGTCACGATGCGCTCTCCTTCGTCGTTAAGGAATTCGAAATCCCAGCTGAGTACCATCACGCGTGAGCCGAGGGTATTCAGTTTGCGCACCAGCGGTACATAGTCGCCATCGGCCGAAATCAGCACGACCACGTCGAATGATTTGTGCAGAGCCAGCTCGTACGCTTCGAGGGCCAGCCATACGTCGATCCCTTTTTCCTGCCGGTAACCTTGATAAGTTTTTACGGGCAGATAGTGCGTAACCACCCCTTCCGACATGAGAATATCGTCGAACAGGCGGTCATAAAACAGTTGGTTGCCCCGCTGATGGGCTTCGTGGGCATTGAGACGCCCCCGAAAGTAATGTGCATCAACAATTTGACATAGCCGAACATCGGTATCTTCTTCCTCGGCTACCTGCCGCCGGATAAACTCGTGAATACCTGAAATGCTGATACGGCTACGACGTTCGTGAGAATAATTGTAATAGTTGCTTACGTGTAGGAAATAATTACCGTCGTAAAACACGCCAATACGTGTCAACTTGCTACGATTGTCTGACATTTTGTTACTAATTGAAATGTTAATCTATGCTTAGTTTACTTTAATACGTACAAATTCAATGTTGGATAGAGGAAGGAATTAGGTTAAGTATAAACTGAAATGGTGCTTTGGTGTAATTGCGTCTTGTTGTCTTGTATAACGTAGTACAAAGATAGATTATGCGGACGATAATTGCGTAGTTTCAGGAGTTCGAAGCCCCGAAAAGCTTTTGTTTTTGTCAGTTCCGGATGCGGGGCTGTACCTTTGCTATTTACAACCGCCTTTTTTCAATCGCTCATGCGAACTGTATTGTTTATCGACCGCGACGGCACCCTCATTGTAGAGCCGCAGCCCGACCAGCAGGTCGATTCGTTAGAGAAGCTCACCTTTATTCCGGGGGTACTTTCGGGAATGCGCCGTATTGCCCAGGATACCGATTATGTACTGGCTATGGTGACCAATCAGGATGGCCTCGGAACGGCTTCGTTCCCGGAAGAGACCTTCTGGCCTGCACATAACAAGATGCTCGAGACCTTTGCGGCCGAAAATGTCCATTTCGACAGCATTCATATTGATAAACACTTCCCGCGCGACAACTCGACTACCCGCAAGCCGGGCACGGGGATGCTCACCGACTACCTCACCGGGGAATATGACCTGGCCAATAGTTACGTGATTGGTGATCGGCTGACGGATGTGCAACTGGCCATTAATTTGGGGGCTAAAGCGATCTTGTTTCTGCCCAATGCGGGCGAGGCCTCGCCGGTGCTCAATGCCGATGTGGATGGGATGACCGACGAAATGCGCAATGCCATTGCTTTCAGCTCGGGCGACTGGCACTCCATTTACGAATTTTTGCGGCTACCCGCCCGCACGGCCACCGTTGAGCGAAACACCAAAGAAACCCAAATTCGGATTGAGCTAAACCTCGACGGAACGGGCCGGGCCGATATGCAGACGGGCCTTGGCTTTTTCGACCATATGCTCGACCAACTGGCCAAGCACTCAGGAGCTGACCTAAGCATTCGGGTGCAGGGCGATTTGCACATCGACGAACACCACACGATTGAAGACACGGCGCTGGCGCTGGGCGAAGCGTACCGCAAGGCTCTTGGCGACAAGCGGGGTATCAGCCGGTACGGATTCCTCTTGCCCATGGACGAGGCCCTGGCGCAGGTAGCGATCGACTTTTCGGGACGGCCCTGGATTGTGTGGGATGCGGAGTTTCGGCGGGAGAAAATTGGGGAAATGCCGACCGAAATGTTTTTCCACTTTTTCAAGTCATTCAGCGATACTGCCCAGTGTAACCTCAATATCAAGGTAGAGGGGGATAATGAACACCATAAAATTGAGGCTGTGTTTAAGGCATTTGCCAAAGCGATCAAAATGGCGGTTCGGCGGGATATAAACGAGCTAAACAACCTGCCCAGCACAAAAGGAGTGCTGTAGGGCAGGGGATTGGACGAAAGCGATTGGGCTGGGGTTCGGTAAAAAAGTCGGACAACCCATAGTTAAAGTCCAATGTCTCGGCTTAATTTTGTCGTACCAAAAAACAACCTGTTTCTGACAATGGATTTTTCAACAATCGGTACACTTCTGTTCTATGTAATTCTGTTGGCAGCGTCGTACATTACGGGGCGCTGGCTGGTAAGCAAAGAGCGGAAATATTAATCAGGGTTACAGACATTAAAGACTGATGGAGTTGGCCGCCTGGCCATAGCTCGATCAGTCTTTGGTGTCTGTAGTTCAATGTACTCCCACCTATGCTCGGTGCTATTGCCCGTTGGTTATTTGTTTCGGTGTACGGCTGGCGGGTTGTCGGCCCGGTTCCCCATCATCTGCCCAAAGCAATTTGGGTAGTAGCTCCGCATACAACCAACTGGGACTTTCCTATTGGGTTGGGCGTACGGCCTACCATCCATATCTGGATTGAGTACCTGGCCAAAAGTTCGCTTTTTACCTGGTATGCTGGCTGGCTGTTCCGTGCCCTCGGCGGGCGGCCTGTGTACCGCGATAAGTCGCGCAATATGGTCGATGCCGTAGCCGATGTGCTCAACAAAGCCGACCAACTACATATCTGCATTGCGCCCGAAGGCACCCGCAGCGATGTCGAAAAGCTCAAAACCGGCTTTTACTATATGGCTCTCAAGGCCAATGTGCCCTTGATCCTGACCGGATTCGACTGGACCAACCGCCGGGTTATTCTGAGCGAACCCCTCTACGTAACGGGCAATTACGAGCAGGACATGCTGCCCTTCTACGAATTCTTCAGCAAGGTGCCGGGCAAGAAAAAAACCTGGCTCAAACGCTGGGAAGCTACCGGCGTGATGTAGGCGGCTAATCCGTCCCATTCTCTATTCTCTTTCAGATACAGTTTCTCGCTAAAAGGTATTTGCTGACCCTGTTGGATACGGCTACAGGTCGTCATTGCCCCATTCTTAAACTGCCCATGTGGGTAGTTACGGACGGCAAATGCCGAAACTTAGCGGTACACTTGGGTATAAACAGGTTGCTACGAACTTAAATAGGCGGATTAGTCATCAAACACAGGATTACTTACTGCCCATGACAACACGTAGGACCTTTCTTAAGAGCACAGGTGGTTATCTGGCCGCTGCGGGTATGAGCCCCGTGATCGCATCTGCCCATGCTCCCGAGACAACCGCTGCCCCCGATACAGATCTGTTCAAATTAGGCATGGCGGGCTATACCTTCGTTCACTTCAAGCTCGATCAGGCGCTCGAAATGATGCGCAAAGTGGATGTTCGTTACCTGTGTATCAAAGACTTTCACCTGCCGCTCAACAGTACCGCCGAACAAATTGAAGCCTTTCATGCCAAGCTGAAAGAGTCGAATGTGACGGGATATGCCGTTGGGCCAATTTATATGAAAAGCGAGGCTGAGGTAGACCGGGCCTTCGACTATGCCAAGCGGGTGGGGGTGAAGCTGATAATTGGCGTGCCCAACACTGAGTTTCTGCCGTACGTGGATAAGAAGGTGAAAGAGTATGATATGCGCTTTGCCATCCACAATCACGGCCCCGATATAGCGTTGTATCCCAATGCCGTTTCGATTTGGAACGAGATTAAAAATCTGGATTCACGCATTGGGTTCTGCTTCGATATGGGGCATGACCGACGCAACGGCGACGACCCCGTGGCTGACCTGCAAACGTATACGAAACGTATCTTCGATATTCACCTCAAAAACGTAACGGCTGCCTCGAAAGAAGGCAAAACCTGCGAGCTGGGCCGGGGGGTGATCGATGTGCCCGCTTTCGTACAGGCTTTGCGGAAAGTGGGGTATTCTGGTTCGTGCAGTCTTGAATATGAGAAAGACATGAAAGACCCGCTGGCTGGTATTGCTGAGTCGGTAGGCTATTTCCGGGGCGTTTGCGAAGCGACGCGTTCGGGCAAACGTAAATCCTGATTACCCCACAAGTGAACCCACGTACGGGGTGTTCAGACCGGGCGGGGCAAGCGATTCATTCCCTTAAGTGTATCTGATATTAATGGAAGGTTCAAGAAGAGAGTTTATAAAGAAAGCTGCCCTCAGCACGGCCGGACTGGCGGTTGGGGGGCTGGCCAACGGTATGTCGGCCAAGAGTTACGCCAAAATCATCGGGGCCAACGAGCGTATCAACGTGGCTATTGCCGGGTTGGGCCGCCGGTTAGGGGCCTACTACGAACCAATTGGCCTCAAAAGCAGCAACGTGGAGTTGGTGTACCTCTGCGATGTGATGAAAAAGCAGCGGGAGTCGGGCGCGCAGAAGTTTTCGAAGTTTATCGACTACAAACCGAAACTCGAAAACGACATTCGGAAGGTGATTGCCGATAAAAACGTCGACGCCCTGTTCAACGCAACCCCCGACCACTGGCATGCCCCCGGCACCTGGATGGCTGTACAGGCGGGTAAGCACGTGTACGTAGAGAAACCCTGTAGCCATAGCCCCCGCGAGGGCGAGATTCTGGCCGAATGCCAGCGCAAATACGGTAAGGTGATTCAGATGGGCAATCAGCAGCGGTCGGCGGTTGAGTCAATCGACATCATCGGTCAGATTCACAACGGCGCTATCGGTACGCCTTATAAAGCAGTAGCCTTTTACATTGCCAACCGGGGCGAGGTGCCAGTTCCGAAAGCCGCACCTGTACCCGATGGCCTGGATTGGGATTTGTTTCAGGGACCAGCCCCGCGTACGCCCTACATGCACGATACTTGGGACTATAACTGGCACTGGTACGACTGGCTGTATGGTACCGCCGAAAGTGGCAACAATGCTACTCACGAACTCGACGTTGCCCGCTGGGCGTTGCAGGTCGACTTTCCAGAGCACGTGAGCGTGGAAGCAGCCAAGCGTCATTTCCTGAACGACGGCTGGACGATGTACGACACGATGGACGCTACCTTCCGGTTCCCCGGCGACAAGATCATCAAATGGGATGGCAAGAGCCGCAATGGCTACCTGACTTACGGCAGCGATCGGGGGACGGTAATTTACGGCAGCAATGGTAGCGTATATGTTGACCGGAATGGCTATAAACTGTTTAGCCGCGAGGGTAAGCTCATCAAAGACAGCAAAGCCAAAGGCAATGAGGCTGGCACGGCTCTGGGTGGCGGTGGCGACATGACGACCCGTCACGTTGTCAACTTCTTTGAAGCCATTCGGGGTAAGGAAAAACAGGCGTCGCCTATTGACGAGGGAGCCAAGAGTACGTTACTCAGCCACTTAGCCAACATTAGCTACCGCACAAAAAAATCGTTCGACGTAGACCCCAAAAACGGCCACATCCGCGATCGGGAAGCGATGAAACTGTGGAGCCGGGAGTATCACAAAGGTTGGGAGCCTCCGATGTAAACGAATGCATACAGAAAACGAAAAGGCGGGCCGAGTGCCCGCCTTTTCGTTTTCTGTATGCTGGTCATCTTCGGCTCTTCAGAAAGCCAGAAACCGTACCGTTGACCACCAAAAACTATAAACAACAAAGGATAAACGCCCTCACAGCGGCATGCCGAAGCGGCTGTAGGGAATCGGGCCTTTGTGAAAGACGTCGCCTTCGGCTCGCATCCCGAACCGCTCGTAAAATCCGGCGGCTGTCAGGCGGGCATCGCACCAGATATGGGTTGCCCCTCGGTGCCGGGCCTGTTCGATCACGTGGTTGAGCAATTGGGTGCCAATGCCGCGTCCCTGATGAGCCGGGGCCGTAGCAAATTTGCGAAACCGGGCCATGCGGGGTGTGGTCTCGTCTCCCTCGGTGATGAACAGCGAAATGACCGAAACCAACTCACCGTCGACGAAGCCGCCTAGGTGAAAGCCATCCTCATCGTCGGGGAGCCGCACGTAGTCAAACGGTTTGTCGGGCCACAGTACCGAGTGGCGAAGGGCGAGCGTATCCTCGGCCGCTATGGGTTTAAGCGTTAGGTTGGCCATGCGTTGCGTACGATTTAACCAGTTCGACCATGCGTTTACCAGCCCGCTCAGAGGCACCGGGGCCACCTACTTTTTGCTGCACCTCGGCGTAATCGCGGAGCATGGCGTCCCGGCGTTTGCCGCCCACCAGAATAGCCCGCAGTTCGTCGGCAACGCGGGTGGGGGTACAATCGTAAATCAGTTCGTGAACCACCAGCCTACCCGCAATCAGATTCACCAGCGACAGGTACGGGACCGCCAGAATCCGCTTGCCGATTTCGTACCACCAGCGCGGGGTTTTATACAGAACCACTTCGGGCACGTTGAGCAGGGCGGTTTCGAGCGTTGCCGTGCCTGAGGTAACCAGCGCGGCTTCGGCAACGTGCAGCAGGTCGTAAGCGGCATCTTCTACCCGCTTTACATCGGGATAATTGGCCAGCAGACGATCGTAGAGCGCCCTGGGAAGGTTATCGACGGTGCCCACGGCAAACTGATACCCGGTAAACTGCCGCGAGGCTTCGAGCATTACGGGCAACATATTTTCGACTTCCTGTTTGCGGCTTCCGGGGAGCAAGGCCACTACCGGCCGACCCAGATGGCGTGGCCCAATGGCAAAGTTGGGGTTCGGACGAAAAGCCGTGAGCGCATCCATGAGCGGATTGCCCACGTATTCGACCTCGTAATCGTACTGTTTAAAAAAGTCGACCTCAAACGGGAAGATCACAAACAGCCGGTCGACGAGGGCTTTGATGGTGAGGGCGCGTTTCTGATTCCAGGCCCAGACTTTCGGAGAGATGTAATAGAAAACCGGAATGCCGTGTTTTTTGGCAAACCGGGCCATGCGCAGATTAAAACCGGCATAATCGATCAAGACCAGAACGTCAGGACGGTTGGCCAGCAAATCGGCCTGACACTCGCGCATGATCCGGCGGATAGTGCCGAGGTTTTTGGCTACTTCGATAAAGCCCATGAAGGCCATCTGCCGATAATGACGGACCAGCGTAGCCCCGGCCTCCTGCATCTGTTCTCCGCCGTAAGCCCGGCACTGAGCGTCGGGGTCATGCTGCCGTATCGACCGGATCAGGTTGCCCCCGTGGAGGTCGCCGGAGCGTTCGCCGGCTATGAAGTAGTAACGCATAGTGTCGGTAGTGGCAATGGGCAGTGGCAGTGAGCAGCACAACTACCTACTGCTGCTGCTTACTGCTACTTTTTACTCTCCGTAGTAATCTACTAAGTTTTTGGGTGTCTCGATCAGCCGAATCTGATGCAGCCGGGCCTCCGAAACCTCCGCCAGGGCGCGTTCGAGTATTTTCCAGATTTCCATCACAAAGATCTCGCAGCTCGCCATTTTCCCCTGCATAAAGGGTACATCGAGGTTCAGATTTTTATGATCGACCAGATCGATGATTTCCCGTTTGATCATATCGCCCAGTACTTTCAGGTCGATTACGAAGCCTGTATCGGGGTCGGGCTCACCTTTGACCGTGACAATCAGTTCGAAGTTGTGCCCGTGCCAGTTGTAGTTGGCGCAGGGGCCAAAAACTTCTTTATTCTTTTCGTCGGACCAGTTCGGGTTGAAGAGCCGGTGGGCCGCGTTGAAGTGTTCTGTTCGGCTAATGTATACCATTATTCTGGTTTGTTAAGGGCGGTTTTTCCAGACAACGCCCACTGTAAAAGCGGCAAAGGTACAACTTTACGAAGTCCTAAAAAAATGCAGTTAGCCTGTACGCTTAGATAGGGTTAATCGGCTCTGTAGCATCACATTGCCTTTCTTTGGTATTGAAAAAGTTATATTTTTCCCTTAAATAAGGTATAGGTTTCTGTTTGCATACACCCTACCTTTGGGCCACTTTTTGCCTAATCACGCCTTCTGATTTAATCAATAGCCACTATACGCTTTAGATTTACTGAATATGATTGTTGTAACGGGGGCTGCCGGGTTCATTGGCAGTTGTTTAATCAATAAGTTGAATGAAGAAAACTTCAATTTTATTGTCGCCGTTGATGACTTTTCTCACCCGGAGAAGGCAGCTAACTTAGCGGACAAACGCATTCAGGAGCGTGTCGACCGTGAAGAGCTGTTCGACTGGCTGGAGGCTAACTACCAGGAGATTGAGTTTATCTTTCACATTGGGGCCCGTACCGATACCACGGAGTTTAACTACGAAATCTTCGCCCACCTCAATGTCGAGTACTCCAAGAAGATTTGGCAAAAATGTATTGACTACCAGATTCCGCTCGTCTATGCTTCATCGGCGGCTACCTATGGTCTGGGGGAGTTAGGATACGACGACAACGAATCGGTGATTCCGCAGCTCCGCCCGCTTAACCCCTACGGAGAGTCGAAAAATGAGTTCGATATCTGGGCGCTTGAGCAGGAGCGAAAACCGTTTTTCTGGGCCGGTCTGAAGTTTTTCAACGTGTACGGCCCCAACGAGTACCACAAAGGCCGGATGGCATCGGTTATTTTCCATGCCTACAATCAGATCTGCCAAACGGGTGGTATGAAGCTCTTCCGCTCGCACCACCCCGACTTTAAAGACGGTGAGCAGATGCGCGACTTTGTGTACGTGAAAGATGTAGTAGAGGTGTGTTTGTTTCTGATGCACCACCGGCGTAACTCCGGTATTTATAACCTCGGTAGCGGCAAGGCCCGCACATTCCTCGATTTGGCCAACGCCACCTTTGCGGCCATGGACCGCGACCCAAACATCGACTTTATCGATACCCCCACTGATATTCGCGACAAGTACCAGTATTTCACGCAGGCCAATATGGCCAAGCTACGCTCTATTGGATACGACAAGCCGTTTCATTCGCTCGAAGACGGCATCAGCGATTACGTGCAAAACTACCTGCACGGCAAGCGGTATCTTTGAAAGAGACAAGCAGACGTTAGATAACGCAACGATGGCGGCCCGCTTTTAACCTTTCAGAAGGGTCAAAAGCGGGCCGCCATCGTTCTGCTGTTTATAGCCTGTAAGACGTTTAGTCCCAAATCACTTCGATCACTTCTTTTTTCAGATCGACGGTGGTGCGGGCTTCGCCATTGACCCGCTTGATGAGCAGCTTTCCGTTGCTCACCTTCAGGGCTTCCTGCTGAATAACATGGGTTTCGTCTTTCTTGCGGAAAATAGAAACCGTTTCCTTGTCATTCAAACCTAGGGGCAGGCTGACCGATTTGCCCGACGCATTCACCGACCGGGCCGTTGCCGATAGCGGTTGTTTGCGCAGCATAGCCAGCACGCGCGAGGCTTGTGGTACGCCGTAGCCCACAAAATTGTTGCCGTAAGGGTACAGGTGCGACGATTTTTCGATCAGCTCAATAACCTCGCGGTTGGTAAGCCTAGGGTTGGCCTGCATGATACAGGCCGCAAAGCCCGTGATGACCGGTGCCGATAGCGATGTCCCATACAGCGAAAAACACGATACGTTTGGTTTCAGGTAAGGCAGGCTTTCGGGGCCAATGCTGCTGTACCCAATGCGGTTCCAAAGGCGCGAGTTGGTAGCCCCAACGGCCAGTACGCCCTGTGCATCGGCCGGGGTGCTGATAATGCGCCAGCTGCGGTCGTCGCCCTCGTTACCGGCCGAGACCACAATGAGCATGCCCTTCTTATCGGCGGCCATTTGGGCAGCCCGGCTGATGACACTCGTGTGGCCGTCCATCTGCTTAGGTTCGTAGTTTTCTTTGGGGTCGGTAAACCCACGGGCGTAGCCCAGTGAGGTATTCACCAGCCGTACGCCGAGACTGTCGAGCCATTCGATCGCCTGAACCCAGTTGTCTTCTTCGCCCCGAAACTCGCGGTTGCCCTGATCGGTGCGGGCCAAATAGAACGTAGCGTCGGTAGCCAGGCCGTACTGGATATTCTCGGCGGGGTCGAGGCCGGCAATAGCGGCCATTACTTCGGTGCCGTGAAAATCAGACATGCTTTCCAGATTATGAAACAGGTCGTTTTTCGTCTTTTTGGCGTTTACGTAATCGCGCACGGTGCGCACGCCATTGCGCACAAACAGGTGTTTGAGCGCGGCAGCGGAGTCGGCCCCAAAAAAGCCGGCATCCAAGACGCCCACTTTCACAAACCGGCCCGTAAGGCCAGCCGCGGCAAACTCGTTTGCCTGAATCTGATTCATGACCGGTGCTAGTTGCGGGCGGGTCAGGTCGGCGTCGGGCAGGCCCGTAACCACCAGGTGGCGGTCAATCGGAATCAGTTCTTTCACAAACGAGAGCTGCTTTACCTGGGCTACATGTGCCGGGCTAAGTTGCGCCGATACCGCATTGAACCAGCGCGACCGGCACAGGGGCGTAACGCCAGTTTGCCGGAGCTGGGCAAGGTAATTGGCCGAGAGCGGCCGGTCGGTATCATCAACGGGGAGGCCGCGTAGCTGTCGGCTGTGCAACGTACCGGGCGATAGGGCGGGAGCCGCCGATGGATCTTTATCCTTGAAAATAATCCAGTATTTAGCTGGCTCTGGCTTGGTAGGGGTAGCCCAACAAAGGGCGGGCCAAAGCAACAGCCACAGTACGATGCGTTGCGTCATGGTTTCCAGGTTAAGATATTGGTATAAAGAAGGGGTGTGCGTAAACTACCCCGTCGGTTAGATAACTTCACCGACAATGGTTTTCTTTGCAAACTTAACAAAAGGGCAGACTATGTTAGTTTCTGGGCATTTCACGGGGAGATATATCATCGGATTGCCCGTCAGCCACTAGCAGGCCTGACCCTGTATCCAGCATCGTTTCCATGCGTTACGAACCAATCAACAACACCTTATTTACTACCAATCGGCAGCGGCTGGCAGGGCTGCTCAAACCCAAATCGCTGGCGATTTTCAATGCCAACGACATTATGCCGACCAATGCCGACGGGACGATGGGCTTTCGGCAAAATAATGATCTGTTCTACCTGACCGGTGTCGATCAGGAAGAGACCATTCTGGTGCTGTTTCCCGATCATCCCGACGAGCGCTTTCGGGAGGTTTTGTTTCTGCGCGAAACGAGCGAGCTGATTGCCATTTGGGAGGGCCACAAACTAACCAAGGCTGAGGCCGAGCAAACCAGCGGCATTGCCCAGCGGTCGATTTACTGGACGAGCCAGTTCGAGCTTATTTTCAAACAGATGGTGTTTGAGGCCGAACGTGTGTACCTGAACACCAACGAGCATACCCGTGCCGAAGTAACCGTTCAAACGCGCGATGCCCGGTTTATTGATTGGTTTCGGCAACAGTTTCCCCTGCATACGCTGGAGCGCGTGGCTCCGCTCATGCACCATCTGCGGGCCATCAAACTACCGCAGGAGGTGGAGCTCCTGAACCGGGCTATTCATATCACCGATACCATGTTCCGGCGGTTGCTCCGGTTTGTAAAGCCCGGTGTGTGGGAATACGAAATCGAAGCCGAAATGATGCACGAGTTTCTGCGGCACCGGTCGCGGGGGGCGGCCTATACGCCTATTATTGCTTCGGGGGCCAATGCCTGCGTGCTGCACTATATCGACAACAGCGCACAGTGCCAGGATGGCGACGTGATTCTGCTCGATATTGGGGCCGAATATGCCAACTACAATGCCGACATGACCCGGAGCATTCCGGTGAACGGTCGCTTTACCCCCCGGCAGCGGGCCGTGTACGACGCCGTGTTGCGCGTGATGCGTGAGGCCACTCAGATGTTACGGCCGGGTAACCTTTGGGACGAGTACCACCGCGAAGTAGGCAAGATTATGGAGTCGGAACTGATTGGGTTGGGACTTCTTGATAAAAATGAGGTGGCTAAACAAGACCCTGAGGCACCGCTGTACAAAAAATATTTTATGCACGGTACGTCGCACTTCCTTGGGCTCGATGTGCACGATGTGGGGAATAAATACCGCCGGTTTGAGCCGGGTATGGTATTTACCTGCGAGCCGGGCATTTACATCCGGGAAGAGGGGTTAGGAATTCGTCTGGAGAATAATATTCTCATCACAGAAGACGGAAACCTCGACCTGATGGCGCAGATACCGGTAGAAGCTGACGAGATCGAAACGCTGATGAATGCCTGATACAAAAAGCCTGCCCGACAAACCGGGCAGGCTTTTATACATGTATCATTGGATCAGTAACTAATTCGGAGCTGATTGCAAGCCAACGTTGGTCTCGAAGGTGCAATCGTTTGTTTTTACTTTGCTTCCTTGGCCAGTTCCATGGCCGTGTTAAGGCTTGAATACACCCGGCGGATAGCCTTCTCGATCCGATCCCAGCCGTCTTGCGAGGTCAAATCGATGTCCATAATCTTGTCGCGTTGGTTGCTGATAAGGGTAAGGTAGGTGATGCCTGATAGTAAAAGGGCCGTGATCGCGTTTGGATCATACTCAGGGAAGGGGGCCAACTTTTTAATGAGTTTCTCGTACGAGTTGTCACGGAAGGTTGCTATACGCTTGGCGAGCTCGGTTTCACCGTTCGACATTTCCCAGCGGACCAGGTCCTGCGATGACTTACGGCTCCGGAACTCACGCATCAGGTTGATCGCATACTCCGACCATACTTTGCTGCGCTCGGCTGCCGGAACATTCTCCGGTACCGATTCCAGATACTTTTCGTTGAACATCGACAGGAAAAAGCCCCGCTGTACGTAGGCTTCGACCAGTCCGTTCCAGCCGCCAAAATACCGGTATATCAGTACTTTGTTAACCTGAGCCTTTTCGGCTACGGCGTTAATCCCGGCTTTTTCAGTGCCGCGTTCGGCGATGACCTCGCCAGTGGCCCGCAAGATGCGTTCCATAGTCATCGCACGGTTCCTTCTTTTAACTACTTTCATAAGATTACCTGACTGTTTTGGTGGTTATTAAGAATGCAAATGGGCAGTATCCAGATTATGCTTTAAGTAACATGTTTACCTAAATACTGGTAGTAACCAATTGTATCACGACCATCGACACAAAAATGGAAATTAAAAGTAATGTTACCAAGTGGTAACGTTTTTTTTTAGTAAAACAAATGACTTATTAAGACTAGTTTTTGGACGGAGCACTGCTCTTGGTCTACTTTTCGAATAAGTGGTTACTAAAATGTAAAACAGACGCAACTTTATAGATTTAGTTACGTCCGTCAATTTAGATAAAAAGGTAAGATTTACCTTTCCGGATATACTGCCAGTTGATTGCTCAAATCGCTGATGAGGTCATTAAACTGAGTTTCGTTCAAAACCATATCCATCTCAAGCGGGAAGTCAGGGTACGGATGCCAGTTGGGGGTTAGGCTACGGTTAAGCTGAATTTGAAATTTGTATTTATTGCCTGTTAGGGCATAAATGTCGACACTTAGATCCTGATCAGACAAGGTACAGGTCACATGAGCGGTGCGTTTTAACCGTAATTGTTCCAAACTCACTAACAGCCGCGACAGATCGTATGTCTGCAACGGTGCCGACTGACGGTCGCCCTGCTTTTTCCAGAACGTGGCAATTTCACAGCGGAGATTATTCCGGTCTCGCCAGTTCGTGTTGTTTTGGCCGTAGCCCAGAATAGACAGTTCGAATGAATACAATGGTGAAACAAGCTTCATAACCTATAGATATTGAGTATAAATAGATAACCTATTTACTCTGTTTGTAGTTTTGAAGCGCACGCATTAAAAAAACAGGGCAGCTCACGGGTATGAGCGTTCACAGGGATACCAGATGCCCAGTACCCCCTACACTATGGCTGTGCGCAGGCTGCCCCGGAATACTCTTAGAAAACCAGATTATCAATCAGGCGCACTTTGCCCAGATGAGCCGCCAGGCAAATAGCCGTTTGGCCGGGTGCCTGCATCTCCGATACAGGTTGTAGCGTATCAGCATTGGCAACCTCTACATACTCAAGCCGGAAATGTGGCTGTTGTGAAAACAAGCCCGTGACGGCTGCTTTGGCCTGATTGGGGCTCTGACCTTCGAGCATCAGATCATGCGCAAGGGTCAGAGCCTGATGAATAATGGGGGCTTGTAGCCGTTCGTTGGGCGTGAGGTTTCGATTGCGCGACGACATAGCGAGCCCGTCGGCTTCCCGGACGGTGTCGCAGCGAATAAGTTCAACCGGGAAGCTCAGATCGCGAATAAGCCGCCGTACAACGGCAATCTGTTGCAGGTCTTTCTGCCCAAAATAGGCCCGGTCGGGCTGAACCAGATTAAATAGTTTGGCTACTACAATGCCCACGCCGTTGAAGTGGCCGGGCCGGAAAGCCCCCTCCATCACCGTTTCGAGCTCGCCAAAATTCAGGCGGAGTTGCGGAGCTTCGGGGTACATTTCGTCGGCCGAGGGAAAAAATAATATATCCGTTCCAACGCTTTGGAGCATTTCGGCGTCTTGTTCCAGTGTGCGCGGGTAGCGCGCCAGATCGTCGGGGTTATTAAACTGAACCGGATTCACAAACACGCTGGCGACGACCAGATCGCATTCCTGCCGGGCGCGCCGGACCAAATCGAGGTGGCCTTCGTGCAAGGCACCCATGGTGGGTACGAAGCCCAGGGTCAGACCGGGAGTATGTACGAGACGAATTTGCTGCCGAAGCGCGTGTACAGTGTCAATACGTTGCATAGAGGCAATCGGGAAAGGAGCAGGGCTCCGTGATGACGACAAAGTACGGGCTAAGTTGAATAGGGCGAAAGACGAAGTCGTTTAAACGCGTTAAAATGGTAATTATTTAGGAGTTTATGATTGAAATACGCAAAAAAATTGTATAATTTTGCAGATTTTCTATTTGCAAACTGTCATTTAGCGCCCGTCTTTTTATGAGCAAACTTCGCATTCTGTACGTTGCCAGTGAGATAAACCCCTTCTTAAAAACCACCGAAGTAGCTGATTTTGTTCGTAAGTTGCCACAGGTCATGCAAGAGCGCGGCATGGAGATTCGGATTCTGGTACCGCGTTTTGGTCTGATCAACGAGCGCAAGAACCGGCTGCATGAGGTGGTGCGGTTGTCGGGAATCAATATCTCGGTCGGTGACGAAGAAAAGCCCCTGATTATCAAGGTGGCGTCGATTCCGAATGCCAAGTTGCAGGTTTATTTTATCGATAACGAAGACTATTTCCAGCGGAAGTACGTTTTCCACGATAAGGAAAACCGGTTCTACGATGACAACGACGAGCGCGCTATTTTCTTCTGTAAGGGAGCGCTGGAAACGGTGAAAAAACTTGGCTGGTCGCCGGATATTGTGCATTGCAACGACTGGATGACCGCCCTGATTCCGCTTTACCTCAAAACGACGTACAAAAACGACCCGATGTTTAAGGACTCGAAGTCGGTTTTTACAATCTACAACAATGCATTTGACCATCAGTTCAGCAGCGGGGAACTGATTGAAAAAGCAAAAATGCTCGACATTGACGACGAAATGCTGTCGGCGCTGAACACGGGCGATTACGAAGGATTTATCCGGGTTGGTGTGGCTTATGCCGACGCCGTGGTGAAAGCCGAAGAAGAAGTAAGTGAAAGTTTGAACGCCATTCTTAATGACATCCCCGACTACAAATTCGGTTCTAACGAAGACGAAGATTTTGCCGACCGGTACTTCAACCTCTACACGCAACTGGCTGGGTAAAGCCACGCTGCTGGCTGGGGCCACCCTGAGCCTGCTGGCTTGCCAGGAACCCAGTGAAATTGGATTGGCGCCCACTACTCCGGTGGGCGTTTTTTTCAGCGATACCTTCTCGGTGGAACGCTCCACGGTTCTGCTCGATTCGGTGCAGAGCAACGGGCTGAGCGGGTTGCTTACCGGCCGCTATACCGACCCGATTTTCGGTAAAGGGCAGGCGGCTTCGTTTGCCCGGCTGGAGCTGAGTACGGCCTTTACGGTAGTCGACAAAGACAAAAAGGTAGTGCCGACCGCGCAAATCGTGTACGACTCTACCCGGCTGGTGATGTCGTTGCAGCGCGAAAGCGGCTTCTCCTATTTCTACGGCGATACGTTGGTGCCGCAGCAACTGAGTGTGCATCGGCTCACCGAAGATATTGGCACGGCCAATTACGATATTCGGAACCGAATTGGCTATGAGACGCAGCCGCTTGCCCGGTTTACGGTACGGCCCCGGCCGCGTACCACAACCGGCGATACGGCCCTAATTGCCCGCCTGCCCGACGCCATTGGGCAAGATCTGATCAAGTTAGCCAATACCGCCGAGGGGAGCGATGCAACCAAGTTTCTGGCTCTGAACAAGAAGGGCCTTGCTGTAGTAACTTCCACCGACCGGGCTTCACTGCTTCAGTTATCCCGTTTCTCATACATTGCGGTGTACTACCACGTACAGGGCGACACAACGGCGAGTTCGTACGGGTTTTTCCTGTCGGGCAACCGGTTTACCAACCTGACCGTCGACCGGGCGGGTACGCCGTTGGCGAGTCTCCGGGCAGGGCAGGCTCTGCCGTCGTCGGCCACCAACGGCCGGACGTTCGTACAGCCTATGACGGGTGTTACCACTCGCCTGACCTTCCCGAGCCTGTTGTCGATTGAAGAAAACCGGCGCGTAGGTATCAACCGGGCCGATCTGGTGATTACACCGACCCAACCCGATGGTACGTTTCCGGGGGGCGGTTTGCCACCGTACATTGCTCTGGCCGAGGCCAACGGGTTCCAGATTGCCCGCTCGTCGCCTAACCGGGTGGTGCAATTGGTGCCGGTTTTCCCTGGTGTGGCTGTCAACACAACCGAATCTTCGTTTTACAGCCCGCAGGTGGTAGCATACAACAGCCGTACGCGTGATTACACAATCAACATGACGGGCTACATACAGGCTATTCTGGCGGGTAAGCGACCCAACAACGGGCTGTATCTGCTGACACCCATCAGCAGCGACATCGGGCCGGTGACTACGCAGGGGCTCTTACAACCGTCACGTCAGCAGATCTACCTGAACGACCGCGTTCAGCGCATGTTGCTGGATGGGAAGGCAAGCGCGAAGCTGGTGTTGTTCTTTACGTCGTCAAACTAAGTACGAGTGCATAGTTTGCCCCGACTGGCCTCCGAAACAGACCAGCCGGGGCTTTTTATTTTCTTAAACATGATCGGGTTATCATGATCGGGTCGGTTTAGACCGCCGAAACTCGTTATTTTACACCCCGAACGGCCGTTAAAGACGACCGATTAGCCCAACTTAAGTAGTGCATTGTTTTTAATTCCCGATTCAGGAGGCAGTTCATTTTGCCCAACTTGCTTGTTATAAGCTGGTTGTGAGAGAGCCGGAGGCTTAAAAGCGAAAAACCAAAAACATTTTTTAAAACCATGTGCGGAATTGTGGCATATGTGGGACACCGCGAAGCGGCTCCCCTGGTCCTGAAGGGCCTCAAACGACTCGAATATCGCGGGTACGACAGCGCAGGTATTGCCCTGCTCAACGGAAACGGCCTGAAGGTGTATAAGAAAAAAGGAAAAGTAACCGATCTGGAAGGCGAGCTCGTTGGTAAGGAGTTGCACGCCACCATCGGGATGGGCCACACGCGTTGGGCTACCCACGGCGAACCCAACGATGCCAACGCACACCCGCATTACTCGTTTCACCGCAAGCTGGCCATTATCCACAACGGCATTATCGAAAACTACGCGGCTATCAAGAAAAGCCTGCTGGCCAAAGGGCGCGAGTTTCGGTCGGAGACGGATACCGAAGTGCTCATTCAGTTTATCGAAGACATTCAGGAGAATACCGGTTCATCGCTTGAAGAGGCCGTTCGGCTGGCGTTGCAGGAGGTTGTGGGGGCGTATGCCATTGTGGTGATTTCAGAAGATAACCCCACGCAACTGGTAGCCGCCCGCAAAGGGAGCCCGCTGGTGATCGGGGTGGGCGAAAACGAGTTTTTCTTCGCGTCGGATGCCTCGCCTATTATCGAATACACTAAAGATGTGGTGTACCTCGACGATTACGAAATTGCCGTAGTGCGCGAAGGCGAGCTGAAAATCGTGACGCTCGAAAATGCCGAAAAAACGCCCTATGTGCAAAAGGTAGAGCTGGAGCTGGAAGCGATTGAAAAAGGCGGCTTCGACCACTTCATGCTCAAGGAAATCTTTGAACAGCCACGTTCGATTGCCGACTCCATGCGCGGGCGCGTCAACGCCGACGAAGGAACCCTGCAGTTGGGTGGCCTCCGCGATTACATGGACAAACTGGCCAAGTCGAAGCGGATTGTGATTGTCGGTTGTGGCACCTCGTGGCACGCGGGGCTGGTAGCCGAGTATATTTTTGAGGAGTTGGCCCGGATTCCGGTCGAGGTGGAGTACGCGTCGGAGTTTCGGTACCGCAACCCGATTATCAAAGAAGGCGATATTGTGATTGCGATTTCGCAATCGGGCGAAACAGCCGATACGTTGGCGGCCATCGAGCTGGCGAAGTCGAAAGGAGCAACCATTTTCGGGGTTTGCAACGTCGTGGGCTCGTCGATCGCCCGGGCTACCCACGCGGGGGCTTACACGCACGCCGGTCCCGAAATCGGGGTGGCGAGCACCAAAGCCTTTACGGCGCAGGTAACCGTACTGACGCTGATGGCCTTAGCCGCGGCTCAGCGCAAAGGCACCCTTTCCGACTCGTTGTTTCGGCAGTTGCTGGCTGAGCTGGAAAGCATCCCGGCCAAGGTGGAGCGGGTGTTGCAGGCCGCCGACAAAGTGAAAGAGATTGCCCGTATTTTTACGTACGCCCGCAATTTCATTTATCTGGGCCGGGGTCTCAACTTCCCCGTGGCGCTCGAAGGAGCCCTGAAACTGAAAGAAATCAGCTACATCCACGCCGAAGGCTACCCGGCCGCCGAGATGAAACACGGCCCCATTGCCCTCATCGACGAGGATATGCCGGTGGTGGTCAATGCAACGCAGGACAGCTCGTACGAGAAAGTGGTGTCGAATATTCAGGAGGTAAAGGCCCGCAAAGGCCGCGTTATCGCCATCACGACCGAGGGCGACACCAACCTGCCCGGCATGGTCGATTTTGTGATTGAGATTCCGAAGGTGCACGAAATTCTGATGCCGCTCGTATCGGTGATTCCGTTGCAGCTGCTGGCTTACGACATCGCCGTGCTACGCGGCCGCAACGTCGATCAGCCCCGTAACCTGGCCAAGTCGGTGACGGTGGAATAAATTTTGTAAATTGCTCAGGTAAGGCGTAAACAGCAGCGATATGGAGACGATCACCAGACCGATGACGTATGATGAGTTCCGGGCAATGGAGTTTTCGGCCGAAGAGGAGAAAGCGAACGTCTTTGAACTCATAGATGGCGAAATAGTGGCTAAGAATCATCCTACCGTAACGCACCAGCGTATACTGGCTAAGTTGCATTTGTTATTGGGGAATCATGTTCTCCTGAATAAGCTTGGAGAGGTCATTTTCGCTCCCTTTGGAGTCGTCCCTGAGCCGAATACCGACGTGCAGCCGGATTTGTTTGTGGTGCTCGATGCCAACCTACCCAATTTGCAGGAGGACGGTTTCTTCGGTGCGCCCGATCTGGTGGTAGAGATTATTTCGCCTTCGTCTATCAAGCTGGATCGCAACACCAAGTTCAAGCTCTACGAGCGAACAGGTGTGGCCGAATACTGGATTGTTGATCCGCGTAACCAGAGTATCGAAGTGTACGGGCGCACAACCGCCGGGTTCGATCTGGTTTCGTTTGCGGCCGAGAGCGGCACCGTCGAGTCCGGCGTGCTGGCTGGCTTAAGCATAGATGTAACAACGGTTTTTGCCTGATAAGACGCAGTTGATCTTTTGTCGAGGTCGGTCGGGGAGCCCCCGGCCGACCTTTTTTTTCGCACTCAGGCAACCCTTCGGCTGATGGCTGCATTTCTGTCATTGAAACGCATCAAACCCGACACACTTCTCAATGCTCCAACAACTGATCGAACAATGCCAGCTTGGTAACGGCTTCGCCCAACGGCGGCTGTACGATCAGTACGCTAATCGGTTGTTTCGAGTGGGGTTGCGGTACGTGCGGCACGAGGCCGATGCCGAAGAGGTGCTGATGAATGCGTTCCTGAAAATATTCAGAAGCCTGAGTGGGTTTGTGTATCGCGACGATAAAGGGCTGGAAGCCTGGATGAAGCGGGTCGTAACCAACGAGGCCTTACAGTTTCTGCGGGCCAGACAGTCGCTGCCGTTGTTTGCGGGAGCCGAAGCCGACGAGCCCCCGGCGACCCCCACAGACTTGCCCGATGCCGGCCTGGATGCCGAACAAATCTACGACCTGATCCGGCAGTTGCCGCCCGGCTACCGAACAGTGTTTAACCTGTACGCCATCGACGGGTATTCGCATCGCGAAATTGCCGAACAGCTTTGCATTTCTGAAAACACATCCAAGTCGCAACTAAGCAAGGCGCGGGCCTTATTACAGAGTTGGCTAACCACAAATGGGTATGAACACGAATCCCGACGAACGTCTTGACCAACGCATTCGGCAGGTGCTCGATCAACTGCCCGATGCCCCCCCGCCGGGCTCTACGTTTGATGCCGGGCGGCTTTGGGAGCAATTACGTCCCGAATTAACGGCCGCGCCAGTAACCCAGCCAAAGCGTCCCGCCCCGGTATGGTGGGCATTGGCGGCTGCCTGTATAGGCTTGGTTCTGGGCGGAATGTGGCTGTACAACGATCAGGACGACCAATCGGCGCAGGTGGAGGCTGGGCGATTACCGGCTCAGAAACAAAGCAACGCATCCCAACCGCCCGTAACCCTGGCGCCCAAACCAGATAAACCCGAAACCGTAGCTCACCGCCAACGGGAGACTGAACGCATCCAATCGAGTGGTAACCGCGTCGCTACCCGATCTGTATCGGAGGAAAAGAACCCTGACACGCCCGTTAGCCGGTCGGTGGTGTCACCGACGTTGCCTGCAAGTACACCGGATGAGCACGTAGCCCATGTGACAGAATCCCCCAGCCCCATCCCATCGGTAGCCGAACGGACACTGGCCCCGGCCCCGGTACCCGCCAAACGCCGGTTTCGGGTGGTGCACGAAAACGAACTGCTGACCGACGAAGGAAACTACTGGGTTAGAAATGGAAGTGGAGGTCGCGCCGAGCGGTTTGTGCGGCTTGGCTCTGGCAATACGCTCTCGGCGGCATCTGATGAGACCCCGGCTCAACTTCAAGTGCCTTTACAGCGAAAACAAACACAATAAATGATACGATCAACCTTTCGAATCGCTATGCTCCTGTTAGGCATAGCCGGGACTACTATGGCCCAACCAATCGACTCGCACCTGGCAGGTCCCGGCAAACGAGGTCGCTTCGACGGCATAAGCCACATTGAGGTCGATCTGGGGCAGAAAAATGCGCTCGTCATTGGGTTTCAGATTTTTACCCAGCTCGAAGCCCGAAAAAATATCGACTCGGTGCTACGCCTGTTTGTGGCCGATTACCGAAAAATAGCCGACACCACGCAGAACCCCGTTCAGGCCATACATACGCTGTTTCGGCTGGGGAGCACCGCCCGTACAATCGAAGTACGGCAGCATTCGCAGCCGGTCAGTGCTTATCGATTTCTGGAGGGCCGGTCGGAACCTGTACTGGTCAAATCGCGGCAGGATACGCTACAGGTAGTGTGGTCGCTGGAGCCGCAAAAGGTCTACGACTTTAGCCTGTACGTGCTGGTCAACAGCCTGAGTACCCTCGACCGGTTGTTGGCCGAGGGTGGGGTTAACCAAAAAGTACAGGAAGCCATGCAGGCTGTCAGGGGGTATAAAGGGCATGACCTGACCAACTCCAAAATGTCGTTTGATCTGCGCTACCGGCGCGAAGGCAACTCCATCGGTACCCATTTTATGAGCCCTGGCCTGGCCAAAGCACCTTTTCTCAGTTTTCAGCCGAGCTTCGGTGCGGGCCTGATTCGGAGTCAATTGGTGCCTTCGCTCAAACTGGATGTACAGTTTGTGCCGTCGCGATTTAAAGGAGTTGGGTACTCGGTTGGCTATTTGTCGAACTTCTTTTTTCAGAATCCGGCCGATGGGCGCGGGCTCATTGGGCGAAACGATTTTCTGACCGCCAGTGTCGCGTTTTACCGCCCCTCCGCCGACGGCCGGGGCCCTGCCTTCGACCGGCTTCGCACGAGCCTGTCGGTCGGGATGCTGGTACACCGCAAAGGAGATTATTTTGCGCCAAACACCATTCGGCTGAGTGGCACGCTGTACCAGAAAGGCCTGATCCGAATTGAGCCGGAGCTGTATATGAACGGCTTTTTCAAGCAGGTGTACCCCGGTGTACGTATCGGTTTTGGGTTGTAAGTTAACGTGAATAAAGCGTAAGGCCAATCACAGGTAGCTGTATCACAAATAGTTAATGGCTGATGCTTAGCTAAGCATCAGCCATTTTTAATAACTCGCGTTACACTACATAGTGTCACTTCCCTCGTCAGCGCGTCGGTCGGCCCGAATTTCGGGGATGGTATCGGGGTCAATAAGGCCAATCGACGCTGCGTGTTCGGCGGCCGCCACCGTGTCGGGTACGAGCAACATGGGCACGTCGTAGGCCTCGGTGGTGCGGATGAGTTCGCGCACGGCTTCGTCGCGCCGGTCCTGTGCCGATACGTCGCGGATGTACACCGCCCGAATCCGGCCGGGGTTATCGCGCACGACCTGACTGTAAATTTCGGGGTCTTGTTGCCCGCTATCGCCAATGAGCACAAACGGCAATTGCGGATTCACGGCCATCACCTTTTCGATCATGGCCAGCTTATGCTCATGGTGCGAGCTCGCACCCAGCTGATTGGCGCTCAGGCCGAGGTCGCGCAGGAGCAACGGGCCCTTGGGTACGCCCTGAATGCGGAAAAAATCGACCAGCAGATCGTACAGATTCCAGGGACTGCTCGACACGTAGTAAATCGGGTTGAAGAGCGTGGTGACGGGGCCGCTTTGCAGAGCGCGGTAAAAAGCGGCTACTCCGCCAAACGGCAGCCGCGTGTAAGCGTTGCCCAGAAACGTAAGCCGGGCTGTTTGCAGAATGCTGGTAGCGCCGGTTACGAGCACCGTATCGTCGATGTCCGAAATCACCCCAAACTGACTAAACCGGGGCGAAATCATCAGGTGGCCGTGTTTCTCAACCGGCCGGCCGTCGGGTTGGGTCACACCGTCGAGGTAGTAGCTGACGGGGTACCAGGCCCGCCCGGCGGGGAGTTCGTTGGGTGGGTTGATGAGCAGCTCGAAATAGCCTTCTTCGTCGGTAACGGTCGTGTATTTCTGGCCGAAAGCCTCAATCCGCACCGGAACACCCGGCACCTCGTCGCTCTCGAAACGTTGGTATGTAGCGACTAAGTTTTCCCAGAACCGGCTGTTGTCGGAGGGGGTGGGCAGGTCGTGTTGCCGCAGCACGCGCCCGCTGAGCATCACGGCCGTTTCGCTGCCAAACCCCCGAAAATAGATAATCTGGTAGGGTTTGTCGTGGTCCAAACGTCGGAACAGACGCTCTTTTAACGAGTCAAAGGCGGCTTCGGCACCCAGTGCGGAGTTGATTAAGGTATCTTTCCAGGACATTGAAAAACAAACGTTGTTGGGTAGAGGGAATAACCCGAACGGGGTCGAATGGTTGCCGGATTCTGCCTACCGGTCTTTGCCCGTGCGAGGTTACCGTTTAGACCGGAGGGCTGCCCGTTGCCTGTTTTCGGCTACCCGAAACGCCGTAATCCGGGCGATCAGGTTGAGGGGGAGGGGTTGACTAATCGGAAACTGCACCGACCCTTTGGCCCGTTTGTAGGCCGACAGTTCGGCCTGAAACGCGCTGATGCCGCTCGGGGCCGGGTAAAAACCGATGTGGTTTTTGTAAGCCGCAAAATGCACCAGATTCCCGTGCAGCGTAAACGTGGGCATCTGGTAGCTGATGGTTTCGGTGGCTTCAGGGACTGCCTGCTGTATGGTCTCGCGCAAGCTCTGAAGAAGCTGCTGCGTTGGTTCGGGGAAGCTGGCGATATACGCGTCGATGTCGGCAAAAACGGTCTTTGTTTGCATAGGCGTAAGGGGTTAGGGGAGTACCGTAAGCAGGTGCTCAACCAACTGTTCTGTGCTTTGCGCTTCGGTTTGCTGAGCCGTGTACAGCACCAGGTCGGGGTGGAGGGGCGGCTCATACGGGTCGTTTACACCGGTCAGGTTGGCGAGCTTGTCGGGGTGGTTGTCGGGCAGGAGGGCGCGGGCATACAGGCCCTTGGTGTCGCGCTCAATGAGCGTCGGGAGGTCGCAGCAAACATACACTGTTTGGGTGCCGGGGTACTGAGCGGCTACCTCGGCTCTTGTAGCCTCGTACGGGTTGATGGCCGCCAGAAAAACAACAATGTTCCGGCGGCACAAAAGATGTCCCAGATACGCGAGCCGACGAATATTTTCTTGCCGATGCGCGGCCGAGTAAGTAAGTTCGGGCCAGAGCTTTTGCCGAAGTACATCGGCATCCAGCACTTCCACCGCATAGCCGTGTTTTTCTAACTGGACCTTGGCGCGTTGGGCCAGCGTTGTTTTGCCCGCCCCCGATAAACCGGTCAATTGAATCAGTACCATTGCCGAAAAATACTTCCTCTACCCCGATGAATAACCGTTTTTTCAAACTTTCTTTTCCGCTCGATCCCCAGCGGCTTCGGGCCGATCTGGCGAGCTGCCAACAGGCCCACTGGACCCTGCACTTCAATAAGGCCGATTACAACGGCAACTGGACCAGCCTGTCCCTCCGGTCGGCTTCGGGTCGGGAAACCGACATTTTTGCGCACGGTGATCGAATGGAGTACCAGAATACCCCGTTGCTCGATCATTGCCCGTACTTCCGTGAGATTCTGGAGCAAATGCCTTTCGAGCAGCAAACTGTGCGGTTGCTGTCGCTGGGTCCGGGTAGTACTATTCGGGAGCATACCGACCGGCAGCTGGGCTACGAATTTGACTGTTTCCGTATTCATATTCCGCTACAGACCGGGGCCGATGTACAGTTTCGGGTCGATGGCGTCGATCTGCCCATGCAGGTAGGCGAGTGCTGGTACGCCAACTTCAGCCTGCCCCATAGCGTGCACAACGGCGGTACCGTCGACCGGATTCACCTGGTGATCGACGGGCTGCGCAATGCCTGGACGGATGCGTGGTTTGGGCAGGCGGGCTATGATTTTGACTACGAGGCCCGCCAACGGGATTATTCACTCGACACCAAACGGCGCATGATTGCCGAGCTGGAGCGGCAGGATTCTGATATTGCCCGTCAGTTGGTGGCTCAGTTACGGCAGGAAATGGCCCAAAACTCACCCGCGTTGTGATGGAGAAACACCCACTTTGGGGCTGGATTCCGACCGCGCTTGTGCCTAACTCGCCCGAACTGTACTGCCGGTGGCAGTGGGTGGGCGGGCACCCGTTCGACGCTCCGTTTTTCGACGAAACGCTCCGGCGGTGCCTGAGTGAGCCCCAAAACTCGGGCCGCTACCAAACCCTGAGCACGCTCGATAGCCTGGTGGAGATGGCGCAAAGTTTAGCCGCTGTAGAACCCACGGCGTTTATTTTCCACGTTTCGCGGTGTGGGTCAACGTTGCTCTCGCAACTGCTGTGCCTCGACCAGACAAACATTGTTTTGTCGGAGATGCCCTTGCTCGACGAGCTGTTGTTCTTGCCGAAACGCCATCCGCAGCTCACTCCCGACCAGCAGGAGACCTATATTCGGGCGGTACTCACGCTGGTGGGACAGCCACGCACCGGCCACGAAAAACGGCTGTTTGTGAAACTCGACAGTTGGCATGCGTACTATTACGACCTGATTCGGCGGTTTTTCCCAACCACCCCTATTGTGTTGCTGTACCGGTCGCCCGAGGCCGTGATTGCCTCGCAGCGTAAACACCGGGGAATGCACGCCGTGCCGGCTTTGTTGCCGCCCTATCTATTTGGGTTAAAGCCCGATGAGGTCCAAATGCTCAACTTTGATGCCTACATGGCGCAGGTGCTGACGTACTATTACGCCCGGTTCGGAACCATTGCCGATACCGACCCGCGGGCGTTTCTGCTGGCGTATCAGCCCGACGGTACGGCCCTCATGCGCGACCTGGCGCAACACCTGAACCTATCCATCGGCGCGGCAGGCTGGCAGGCCATTGAGGTGCGCAGCCGCTACCATGCCAAACGCGGAGGTCAGGTGTTTAGCGAAGAGGCCGTTTCGGACCCCGACCCGCCGTACCTTGAACGGCCACGCGCCCTGTTTGAACAGCTCGAAAGCCGCCGGGTAAACCGGGCAGGGGTGCCAAACGGGATAACCGCCCCCTAAAACGACAGCCGCCGGGCCCACAACAACGCGTTGGGCCCGGCGGCTTTTTTTGAATAACAGTGACTATACCGGGTATTGCCATTCGCCCCGGTACGCCCGGCCCAGGAGTGCGTTGGCCTCGGCGTCGCCCGCAATCTGGTTGCCATCCCACGACACACTCCGGCCCAGTTTGAGCGAGAGCATCCCCAGCAGGGCCATATTCGTCGACCGTTGGCCGATTTCAATGTCGCTGACCGGCAGCTTGTTTGTTTTGATGCTTTGCAGAAAGTTAGCCCACAGCAAAGCGATGTTCTGGTCGTCGGGTTTATCGAGCTGCGCATCCTGATGGATGGTCGGCTTTTTGGGGTCGGCGGGGTAAAACGTCCAGCCATCGAGCCAGCCCATGTGGAAGGTGCCCTCGGTGCCGTAGAAATACACCCCAACGGCCTGTTGCGGGTGGGTTTTTTCGGCCATGTTACCCCCAAAGGTGCGGTGTTCCCAAACGGCTGTAAAATCCTCAAATTCAAACGTCGATACCTGATGGTCGGGCGCGTCGGTGCTGTCCTGTTTGACAGACCGGCCTCCGGTGGAGTACACCTTGCGCGGGTGCTTTTCCTCAGTCCACCACAAAATCTGATCGAGCCAGTGAATGCCCCAGTCGCCGAGGGTGCCGTTGGCATAGTCGAGGAAGTTACGCCAGCCGCGCGGGTGCATGGCCGGGTTATAGTCGCGTAGCGGGGCCGGGCCGCACCACATATTCCAGTCCAGTTCGGGCGGAGCTTCGGTATTGGCCGTAGGCTTGCCCGGCCCACCGCCGTAGTGTACAAACGCCCGGGCCATCCCGATTTTACCAACCTTGCCCGACTTCAGAAACTCCATCCCCGACACGTTGTGGGGCGAAATGCGCCGGTGTGTTCCTACCTGACAGATACGCCCCGTTTGGCGGGCGGCCCTGACCATAGCCTTGCCCTCGTTGATAGTGTGGCTGATGGGTTTTTCGACGTACACGTGCGCCCCGGCCTGCATGGCCGCAATCGCCACCAGCGGGTGCCAGTGGTCGGGGGTAGCCACAATCACGATTTCGGGCTTCTCGGCGGCCAGCATCTCGCGGTAATCCTTGTAGAGTTTGGGCGAGTCGGTGGTGAGTTTAGCCAGTTCGTCGCTTGTTTTTTTGAGCTGCCGGGTGTCTACATCGCAGAGCGCCACAATTTTCGACTCGCCAGCCTGCACGGCACAGCGCATGATGTTGCCGCCCCACCAGCCCGCGCCCACTACGGCCGTGCGGTACTTCTGTGCTTTTTTGGGGGTGATAAATGCCCGAACCTCCAGCGGGTCGGTGATGAGCGAGGCTCCGGCAAGAGCCGATGTTTTGAGGAAATCGGTACGGTTCATCGGGCGCGATAAAAGACAGGAAAAGAATGCCAGACTGGCAGTTGAAACCACTCTGATAAAGGAGCCGGACGCGGTAGGCTACTGATGCGCACGCTGACCAGAGTAAGTAAAAGAAGGCGGGTTCGAGTACCGGTCGAGTAGGTAATTAGAGGTAAGTAATCAGGCGTGAGAATCTAATTTAGAATAAGCGTTAGGGGGCGTTACATATTCCTGAAAACACAAGCCCCGCGCTCTTAACCGATCAAGACGTAATGCGCAAAACGAACCCTTCATGATGAATACCCCTACCAAAACGTGGACTCGCGCGGCTGTGCTGGCCCTGACCTTGCTTGGCCCGGCGGCCTACGCGCAACCGGGCGGACGCCTGCAAACCGGCTTTCAAAACCCGCCCAATGCCGCCCGGCCCCGTGTGTGGTGGCACTGGATGAACGGCAATGTCACGAAAGACGGCATCACCAAAGACCTTCAGTGGATGAGCCGGGTGGGAATCGGTGGGTTTCAGAACTTCGACGCGAGCCTGTTTACCCCGCTCGTGGTGCCCAAAAAACTCGTGTTCATGACGCCCGAGTGGAAAGAGGCTTTCCGGCACACAACCCAACTGGCGCAGCAGCTAAACCTCGAAATGGCCATTGCCGGGTCGCCGGGCTGGAGCGTGACGGGTGGCCCCTGGGTGAAACCCGAAGACGGCATGAAAAAATACGTCTGGACCGAAACCCGCGTTCGGGCGGGGGCGCGTTTTGCGGGTAAGCTGCCGCAACCCCCGGCCGTTACGGGACCGTTTGGGCAGGCACCCATGGAGTCGGGGCTGGGCAGTGCGCCGGTCGAAAATCCACCTACGTTTTACCGGGATGCTCTTGTGGTTGCGTACCGCTTGCCCGATGCTGACAAGCCTTTTACGGACTTCAACCCGAAAGTGACCTCAAGCGGGGGCTCCTTTACCGTGGCCGACCTCACCGATGGGGACATTGCCCGGTCGAGCTACCTGCCGCCCAAAGCCGTAGGTGAAGACATGTGGATTCAGTACGAGTTTGATGCCCCGCGCACGGTAAAGGCGTTTTCAGTGGCCGGTGCCAACAAAAAGCCCTTGCAGGAGTTCAACGGCGGGCCAGAAAACCGCACGTTTCAGGTAAGCGACGATGGCGTCAATTTTCGCGATGTGGTGGCCGTGCCGGGGAGTATTGTGCCCCTAAACACGCTCAGTATTCCGCCCACTACGGCCCGCTATTTCCGCATGGCGTTCAAAACCCTGCCGCCCGCACCTAATCCGTTTGCAACCATGATGGGGGGCAAAGCCGAACCGCCCAAGCCTGAGGGGGTCAACGTGGCCGAACTGGTGCTGCATTTGGCCGACCGGGTCCATCTGGCCGAAGACAAAGCCGGTTTTAATCCCTGGAAAGAAGAAACGGTAAAAACACCCGCTGCGGCCGATGCCGTTGCGCCCGAAAGTGTGATTGACCTGACCGGAAAAATGCAGCCCGACGGTACGCTCGACTGGACACCCCCGGCCGGTACCGCCGACTGGATGGTGCTGCGACTGGGGTACTCGCTCACGGGTCGGCAAAATCACCCGGCCTCGCCCGAGGCCACCGGCCTGGAAGTGGATAAACTGGACAAAACGGCCGTTTCGACCTATATCAACACCTACCTCGACATGTACAAAGACGCCACGGGCGGCCTGATGGGCAGTCAGGGGCTACAGTACATGGTGCTCGACAGCTACGAGGCCGGGCACATGACCTGGACCCAAGCTATGCCCGAGGAGTTTGCCCGCCGACGGGGGTACTCCATGCTGCCGTGGTTGCCCGTGCTGACGGGCCGGGTGGTGAAAAGCGCGGAAGCAAGCGAACAGTTTCTGTGGGATTTTCGCAAAACCATCGGCGAGATGATTGCCGATAATCATTACGACGTGATTGGCGAGGCTCTGCACAAGCGCGGCCTGAAACGCTACACCGAATCGCACGAAAACAAACGGATTTACCTGGCCGATGGCATGGACGTGAAGCGCAACGCCGATATTCCGATGTCGGCCATGTGGACACCGGGTAGTCTGGCGGGGGGCAACGACGAGGAAATTCGGAGTAAGGCCGACATCCGCGAGTCGGCATCGGTGGCGCATATTTACGGGCAAAATCTGGTCGCGGCCGAGTCGATGACGTCGGTGGGGAACGCGTTTTCGTTTCATCCCGAAAAACTCAAACGCACCGCCGACATGGAGATGGCCTCGGGCCTGAACCGCTTTGTGGTGCACACCTCTGTGCATCAGCCGCTCGACGACAAGGTGCCCGGTTTCTCGCTCGGGCCGTTTGGGCAGTACTTCACCCGGCACGAAACCTGGGCCGAGCCCGCCAAAGCCTGGGTCGATTACCTGAGCCGGAGCTGCCACCTACTGCAACAGGGGCAGCCGGTGGTCGATGTGCTGTACTACTACGGCGAAAACGAAAACATCACCTCGCTGTTTGCCAACGCGTTGCCGCCTGTACCGGCTGGGTACGAGTACGATTTTGCCAACGCTACGGTTGTGCAGAACGCCCTGCGCGTAGAAAACGGTCAGATTAAAGTGCCGAGTGGCCTTACATACCGCGTGCTGGTGCTCGATCCCTCGGCCCGGTACATGACCCTGCCGGTGCTGCGGAAACTGGGCGAACTGGTCAAGTCAGGGATGAAACTCGTAGGTGCCAGGCCCGAACGTTCACCGAGCCTGAGCGACAATCCGGCTCAGTTTGCGGCTTTGGCCGACGAGATCTGGCGCAACCCGAACGTATCGACGCGGCCTCTGGCGGAGGTGCTCAAAGGGCTGAACGTGGCCCCCGATGTGGTGGTGTCCGACGCCCGCGCCGAGGTCTTGTTTGTACACCGCAACACCACCGAGGGCGATATTTACTGGCTATCTAGCCGCAGCGACGCGCCCAACGCGGCCACCCTCAGCTTCCGTGTAGGTGACCGTGTGCCCGAGTTGTGGCATCCGCAAACGGGTAAAATCGAGAAGGTGTCGTATCAGATCAAAAACGGCCGCGTGGTGGTGCCCCTGACTTTCGACCCGTGGGATGCCTACTTCATTGTGTTCCGGCAAAAAGCTACCGCGCCTGCCTACACCCGCCCTGCCCAAACCGAAACGGCCGTGGCCCGGATCGAAACCCCTTGGACCGTGCAGTTTCAGCCGGGCCGTGGTGCACCGACGCAGGCCACGTTTGCGCGGCTCACTTCCTGGACCGACCATACCGATGCGGGTATCAAATACTTTTCGGGGACAGGCACTTACGAAAACACGTTTGCGCTGGCTGCTGCCGACGCCACCGCGCGCTATGTGCTGGACCTGGGCGATGTGAAAAACATGGCCGAGGTGATTGTGAACGGCAAAAACCTGGGCGTGGTCTGGAAAAAACCGTTCCGGGTCGATATTTCGGATGCCGTGAAACCGGGTAAAAATTCGGTGCAGGTAAAGGTGACCAACCTTTGGGTGAATCGCCTGGTGGGCGATGCGCAACCGGGTGTTACCCAGAAAGTGACGTTCACGACTATGCCGTTCTACCGCGCCGAGTCGCCCTTGCTGCCTTCGGGCCTGATGGGGCCGGTTTCGGTAGTGAAGCTGAAATAACGCGAGGTTTGAGGGAGGTACTTGGGCTGGTTTGTCCTTCTGTCGGAAGGACAAACCAGCCCTTATTTCAAATACTTGTGTTTAATTCTGCTCCACTGCTTGAGTAATTGAGCAGAATTAGTGTAAGCTTTCGTGGGTGTCTGTCAAATCATGTGGAAGTCGTGTAGCTCTGGCCTTAAAGGGGCAAAAGACGTTGGCCCTTCATCTAAATGACAACAGCTACCCAAACCTGCAAGGTCTCAAAGACCTTACAGGTTTTGAAAAAGTATGCTTCGTTCACTTACTGCCAACGAGTTTTACCGTTCTCCCGGCCGCTTAAAAAAACAGCGTCAGGCTCAGCCGGGCGAAAAAGGGCGTGCCGGGCGTGAAATGAATTTCGTTGACGGGAGTGGCTTCGTTTTGCAGGCGGCTTTCGGTGGCAAACTGCGTTTCTTTCCAGCGGGTGTTCAGCAGGTTTTGCACCGAAAGACCGAGGCTGTAGGTCTTTCGGGTGTAGTTGGCCTGTAGGTCGGTTACGAAATAGCCTTTGGCCACAATCGAGTAATCTTCGTTGGCCGGGCGGTCGGCCATGTACCGGTACCGCAGCGAGCCGCTAAAGCCCGATTCTGTTTGCAACGACAACCCCCCAATCGACGTGAACACCGGGGCCAACGGCAGGTAATTCTGCCCCGACTCAACGCCCACGGCCCGGGGCCGGGCGGTGTTCAGGTCGAAGTCGGCGTAGAAGTTGGCTCCGTTGGTGCGGTTGGTAATCTGATACCGCACCGATACATCGACCCCCTGCCGACGCGACCGCCCACCGGGTTCCACTACACCCTCGTCGCCCACGTACACAAACTCCTGATCGAGCCACAGATACCACGCGGCCGCATTGACCAACAGCCGGGGAACGGGCTTGAAAATAACGCCCGCATCGGCGCCGTAAGCTCCGGGCAGAATTTCGCGGCCACCCTGCGGCACCACCACACGGGTATCGTTGGAGTGAAAACCCTTGCCTGTGTTGATGTACAGTTGCAGGCGTGGGTTAGCGGTGTAGTACAGGTTTAGCTTGGGCGACACAATGGCCTGCCGGGCGCGCCCCACAGTAGCGGGTTGGGGGATGCGGTCGGTGTAAATGTTGCGGAAATAATCGACCCGCAGGCCCGCGTTGAGCGTCAACCGGTCCGAAAACTGAATCTGCTCATCGGCGTACAGGGCCGCATTCAGCTCGTCGATGTCGCCGTATTGAACCCGTTGGAGGGTCTCGGTCCGGTTGCGGGTGTACGACAGCTCGGTGGGTACGCGCCCGCCCGTGAGGTCGTGCCGGTACTGCGCACCCACGGTGGTAGTCAGGCGGGTTTTGCCGAGGTACGTTTCGTGAGTGTAGCTGCCTGTGTAGCCAAACAGGTTCCGGCGTTCGCGCTGCCGGATCTGATCGCCATTGACCGAGTCGCGGGCAAAAAACGTGAAGTTGGAGTACAGCTCAAACCCGTAATTGCTGTAGAAAAACGAGTTTTTGACTACGTTGTTGCCGGGCGTAACGGTCAGAAACTGCGCGTTGAGGTTGGTTCGGCTTGTTTCGCCCCCCTCGGTGGGGTCGATGGCCCCGAAGAAGCCAATCTGCCCCGAAGCCACGGCCCGGTCGGGTATCTGCCCCGAATGATTCCAGCGGCTCCAGAACGTCGAGCCGGTCAGCGTGAGGGTGGTGCCGGCCCCGATATGCCCGTGGTATTTGCCCATCAGGTTAATCCGGTTGAACCGCTGCGGGGTATCGAAGTAAGCGTTTGAAAAGGAATACTCGGAGGCCAGATACGCCGATTGAGGACGGCTGTTGTTGGTGCCCGACCGCCGGGCTTTACCGAGCAGATCGACCCCGGCCACCGCCCGAAATGTATCGAACTGACCGCCTTCGAGCTTCACAAACGAGCGGTCGAGGGTGGTGCGGGTGCGGAAGTCGGCCCAGCCCGCCGTTACAAAATTGCCTTTGTCGGCCCGGTACGGCCCTTTCTTAAAATCGACGCCCTCAATCAGTTCGGGAATCACAAAATGCAGGTCGGCATAGCCCTGTCCGTGTGCGTGCGACACCATGTTGACAGGCATGCCATCGACGGTGAGACCAATGTCGGTGCCGTGGTCCAGATCGAATCCGCGCAGAAACAGTTGTTCGGCCTTGCCGCCCCCGGCGTGTTGGCCAATAAACAGCCCCGGCACCAGCCGCAGTACTTCCTGCGAGTTGGTAATGGGCCGGAGCTTAATGTCGAGGTTGCTGATGAGTTGCTGATCGTGGGGCCGTCCCGACGAAATGACCACTTCGCTCAGGGCTACCGGAGCCACGTTCATACCCGTGCGCAGGGTAGTGGTTTGGTCGTTTTGCACCGTCACGTCGACTACCTGGGTTGCAAACCCCACGTGCGACAGTTCGAGTTTGTACGCCGACGCGACCAGGTTATCGAATCGGTACTGACCCGCTTCGTTGGTGATGGTGGCCCGGTTGAGGCCCGTCAGCCGAACGGTGACGCCTTGCAGCGGGCGGTTATTGGTTTGATCGAAGACCGTACCGGTCAGGTTGCCCAAATGCGCATAGGCCGACAGGCTGATGCACAGGCAGCAGAGGATAGATAGAATGGATTTCATACAAAGCAAGGAAAGGTGCAACCGAGTGGTGCACGCGATGGGATAGATACTCAGGAAAGAGTAGTTCCTTGCCAGGGGGGAGAGAAGATAGCGTTGCAGACGCCCTCCGAACGTTTCAACCGGTACGTATTCACCACGATTCTCTCCCAATACGTGGAGACGGGTAGCGGTCCAATGAGCTCGTTGGGTAAACAGTGTACATCCATCATCTTGAGCAGTGATAGCTGATGCTCCGACGCCTTGCGGGTTTCTTCTGCCTGATTGGCCGCCAGCTCGGCGTTGATTTCCTCCAGAAACGGAGCAATATCCAGATGATGGCAGTGCGGGCAATGGAGCTTGTGCTCCTCAAATTGATCGATCACGTAACGGGGCTCACCGGGCGCGTTCATATACCCTCCGCCCACTACCAGCAGGTAGTTGAGGAAGAGCATAAAAGCGACCCAGGGTCTCGTTATCATGATTCGTTTACGCATTGACGGGCTTACGTTTTTGGTTTCTGGTTTTTAGTTTAGCGTTTTTGGTTGGCTGACGAACCGGTTTGGGTTAGTTACGAGTAGTCAAAATTAGCCGTTAGAGCCTCCTTAGAGTACTGGGTTGGTCTTTTTGGCGGCTGCGATCAGCTTGTTGCCTTCGCCGGCATTGCCCAGCGCCAGTTGGATTTCGCCCGCGCGCTTCAGCAGTTCGGGGTCTTTGCTGCCCGTACGCAACGCGATTTTCATGTGCTCCTGCGCCTTTTTGGGGTCGTTCTTGAGAAAATAGATGTCGGCCAGGGCGTGGTTCACGTCGATGTTCTGGGGCCGCTTGCTCAGCTCTTTCTGTCCGTACGACAGGGCTTCGTCGAGGTTGCCGGCTTTGGTGTGCAGCTTGCAAAGTTCCAGATCAACGGTATGACCCGACTGGGCGTCTTCCTCCAGCATCTTGGCTACCTCAGCGTACTTGGCGGCTGCTTTGGCCTTGTCGCCCTGCAAGGCGTAGATGTCGGCCATTTCTTCGTGGAATGAAAACTCCGGCATGATCGCGGCTGCTTTTTCGAGCGTAACCAGGGCTTTATCGTATTCTTTCCGGGCTTTCTGGATGCGTGCCTGACCGCCTAACGCGAAGGCGTAGCTGGGGCGCAACACCAGAATTTCGGCGTACTGCTGCTCGGCTTTAGCCAGTTGGCCGGTGGTTTCGTACAGATGCCCGAGGGTATTTTTGCTCCAGCAGTGCGGTTCTGAACCGGGCAGGCCCGCCTGAACCGCCAGTTTCATGGCTTCGATAGAGCCCGGATAGTCGCCGTATAGTTCACGAAGGTACGAGGCCCGTGAGTACGACTCCAGCGAGGGCTTCAGCACCTGCATCTGATCCGACATCTTCACGGCTTCTTCGTAGTTACCCAGTTCCACATTCGCATCCACCAGAATGCCGTACACGTAGGCATTGTTGGGATTGATTTGCCGGGCTTTTTCGGCCACCTCCTTGGCTACCGTAAACTGATGCTGCGACATTTTAACCGAAGCCTGAAACACCAGAGCCTCAAAGTTTTTAGGGTCGATGGTCAGCACCCCGTCGAGGATTTTCAGGATGGCTGGGTAGTAGTACGGGTGCTCGCCGGTAATGCGGGCCTCCGACAGGTAAATGACCACGAGCTTGAGCCGGGGCTTTACATCGTTGGGGTTTTTGGCGATTTCGAGCTTCAGGTCTTCAACCTTCTGCTGCGTTTTGGGCCACTCGGCGGCTTTGGCTAATTCGCCCTCACGCTGATACAGCGACGGTAGTTCTGACGATCCGGCCGACGAGGTCGTCTGCTCCGATTGTTTGGTGCAGCCAGTCAGCAGAAACAGGCCGACCAGCAATGTAGCTATGGATTTGCGGGGTAATACGTTACGTATCATACTGAAACAGAGTTTTACTATGGATGATAATCTGCCGGTCGCCCGAAGGCGACCGGCAGTACGTTTGGTGAGTGGATACAGTCTAGATGGCAGTTATTGCCGAACGACGCGAATCGTTTGGGTACTGGTTGGGGTAGCGGCCCGGATGAGGTACACACCCGGCTGGCTGCCGATTTGTACCGTCCGGTGTTCTACCGCGCCCGCCATACCCACCACTTGCTGGTGAGTCATCTGACCGCGGCTGTTCACCACCTGCAAGCGCAGTTGCTCGCCCGATGCGCCCTGTACCTCAATCATCACCTCGTCGGTTGTAACGGGGTTACCCATAACCCGCATGGTGAGCGATGCGTCGCCCTCGTTGGCCAGACGGCCCCGCGCACCGGCGCAGAAAGCCCGGAAGTCGAACGTAGAAGCTACCTCCGACATGGGGTCGCCTACGTACCGAACCATGATCCAGATGTTGCGGGTGTTGGGGTCGAGACGTACGCCCGGCTCCAGTACACGCGTGGTGGTGGGGCCGTAGCCACCGTTTACGGCACCCACCGTGCGGAACTCAACCGCGCGGTTGGGGTCGCCACCAGTGCGGCCGAGTGTTACCTCGCCCGTAGCACAGTTATACGCCAGCACCGTTGCGGCCAGTGGCTGCGAAGCCGCCGGTACAAACGAGTTCGGGCCTACGTACTGATTGCCGAGGAATCCGCGCCAGGGGTCCTGTACGAATGGGAACGCTGCTTTGAACGTGGTGTCGTTTTTGGTAACACCCGCGTTGAAGCCCAGTACACCACCCAGTTGAGCTGTTACGGGGCTTGGGCTCACACCCGGCGTAAAGTCGTCGTACCACAAACCGATAGCGGCCAGTACTACACCACCTACGGCTTGCAGCGAGATAGTAGTTACGTCGTCTTCCAGCCGGCGTCCGTTGGGGAAACCGTCCATGTTCGGAATAAACTGGAGATTCGGGTTGGCGTACGTCGGGTTTGTCAGACCGAGCACGGCTGCCTGCACCAGACCCAACGAGCTAAAGTTAGGATCGTTGCGTGGGGTAGCGGGTACGGCCATGTTGAGCCGGAGCATATCGCCCAGCGTTGGCAGAAAGTTGTGGATGAACGGCTTACCACTGGCGAGTGGGTTGCCGTTTTTGCCGGTTGCGAGCTGGTAGGGACGCAGGTTAGGTACACCCGTGTAGAAGATGGGCAGCAGGTCGACCGCGCGGGGGCTGGCCGCATCGGGCAGCAGTACCGGACCGAAGGCGTTCTCGGCCAAAGCTGTACCAGCTACCGCCGTGCTGTTGCGCAGACCCGACAGACCGGGTTGGCCATTGCGGAAGTCAAAAGCCCCCAATGACTTCGACTGAATCCGCAACGGAGCCAGGCCCGGCACGGCTGCCCCAAACTTCGAGTCGTCCATGTAGAGGGCCAGCTCGGGGTTGGTAAAGTACTTGGCAAACTGGAGGTCATTGCCGTTGTAAGGCGTCAGAGCATTCCAGCGGTCTTTCATGCCTACCGGAATCACGGCTTCGTTGGTCAGTGGCATACCCAGGCGTGATACCTGAACCCAGCCACCGTCAGAACCTACGTCACCACCCCGATACAGGGTTGTAATCATCCGGCGGCTCGACGAAGCCCACACACCGATCACATAATCGGGGTCGAGGATGTTGCTCGCCTGTGCTACCGACTTGCGGTCTTTTTGCAGCGTGGCTACCTGTACCTCAATCGCAATGGTGTGGCAGTTGTAGCGCGAAACTGCGTCGCGGCCCTGCTTCCGGAAACCGCCCACGTCAAACGCACCGCCCAGGTCTACAAAGAACGGATCATCGACCGGACCGCAGAATACACGCTCGCCGGTTGAGGCTGTCATGATCGACTGGTTAGCAAGGGCATTGTAGCTATTTGCTCCCAGACCTACCGATGGGTTTTCGATAGACCGCGGGCCAATGTTGGCAGGCGGCACCGTTCCACCGGCTACAATCACCTGAAACGTACGGCCACCGTCCATGCTGCGCTCGCAGGTGTAGGTTACCTTCTGGTTTTGCTTACCCAACCGGATGTTGAAAAACGTGGTGGGATCTTCGTTGACCTTCGTGAAGGTGAAGCGGTACGTAATGTCGTCGCCGGGTGTGCTGGCGTTGTTTTTTACGTGAATCTCGTACCGGATATTCTCGCCAAATGTGTACCAGTTTGGCCCGCCATTGGGGTCTTCAAACGGGATGTAGTTGGCAATAAGCACAATGCGCTCCGCATTGGTTGGGCTTTTGAACGCGTAAACGTCGGTATTATCAGCCAGCGGGTCATTCGAAATAAGAGGGGCTTCGCGGTGACTCGACGCGAAGGCCTGGCTAAGTGGCAAGTAAGCAAGTACGGCCACCAGCAAGAGAAATAATCTGTTTTTCATGTGTGTACAGATGAATAGTGATCGTGCCTTACTGGCGTGCCTGAACTTTATAGTCGAAACCTCTCCAGGGCGTCTGCACGTAGGGGAACGTAGCCCGCAGGGTGGTGTCGTTTTTGGTGACACCCGCGTTGAAGGTCAGTACGTTGACCAGATTCTGCGTTACAGGGCTTGGGCTGGTGCCGGGTGTGAAGTCGTCGTACCACAAACCAACGGCGGCCAGTACCACCCCACCTACCGCTTGCAGCGAGATGGTCGTTACGTCGTCTTCCAGCCGGCGTCCGTTGGGGAAACCGTCCATGTTCGGAATAAACTGGAGATTCGGGTTGGTGTACATCGGATCGGTCAGACCCAGTACGGCTGCCTGCACCAGACCCAACGAGCTGAACTTAGGATCGTTGCGTGGGGTAGCGGGTACGGCCATGTTGAGCCGGAGCATGTCGCCCAGCGTGGGCAGGAAGTTGTGGATGAACGGCTTACCACTGGCGAGTGGGTTGCCGTTTTTACCGGTTGCGAGCTGGTAGGGACGCAGGTTAGGTACACCCGTGTAGAAGATGGGCAGCAGGTCGACCGCGCGGGGGCTGGCCGCATCGGGCAGCAGCAGACCACCAAATGCCGACTCGGCCAAAGCCGTGCCGTTGAGGGCGGCATTGCCTTTCAGACCGAACAGACCCGGCCGATCATTGCGGAAATCGAATGAGCCAAGTGACTTCGACTGAATCCGCAGACCCCGGAGCGATGGTACTGCACCACCAAACTTCGCGTCGTCCATGTAGAGAGCCAGTTCGGGGTTGGTGAAATACTTGGCAAACTGGAGGTCGTTGCCATTGTAAGGCGTCAGGGCATTCCAGCGGTCTTTCATGCCTACCGGAATCACAGCTTCGTTGGTCAGCGGCATGCCCAGACGTGATACCTGAATCCAGTCGCCATCAACGCCTACATCGCCCCCTTCAAACAGGGTGCGGATCATCCGGCGGCTCGACGAAGCCCACACACCGATCACAAAATCGGGGTCGAGGATGTTGCTGGCCTGATTGACCGACTTGCCGTCTTTCTGCAACATATTGACCGGAATTTTGAGGGCAATGGTGTGGCAGTTGTAGCGAGCTACGGCGTCTTTGGGCTTGTTGACCCCGTTACCATCCGGCCGGAAGTTACCCAGGTCGAATGCGCCTGCCAGGTCTACGAAGAACGGGTCATCGGCGGGGCCGCAGAATACCTGCTCACCCGTGGTAGCCCGCAGAATAGCCTCCTGGCGCAGGGTCTCGTACGGTTTGCCCAGACCTACGGTGCCATTCTCGATAGAGCGGGGCCCGATGTTGTAAGCCGGCACAATGCCGTTCATCACGATAGTCTGGAACGTACGGCCACCGTCGGTGCTTTTCTCGCAACGATAGGTCGTTTTGAGGTTCTGCTTACCCAACCGGATGTTGAAAAACGTGGTGGGGTCTTCGTTGACCTTCGTGAAGGTGAAACGGTACGTAATGTCGTCGCCCGGTGTGTTGGGGTTGTTTTTTACGTGAATCTCGTACCGGATGTTCTCACCGAAGTTGTAATAGTTTGGGCCACCTTCGGGCGACTCAAACGGGATGTAATTGGCAATAATTGTGATCGTATTCGGATCATCGGGACTTTTAAACGCGTACACGTCGGTGTTGTCGGCCAACGGGTCGTTTGAGATGAGGGGAGCTTCGCGGTGGCTGGAGGCATAGCCGCTAACGCCCATCAGTAGTAAGGCACAACTGAGAATAAATCTTCTCAACTGTCCCAGTCGCGTGGGAGAGATACGCATACTGTTTAGGTGTTTACGTGTTGAACATGACTGGTGGTTCTGGGTCAGAACCGCCATACATACTCCCAAACCGGGTATCTCAGATGTTGCCCACTCAATAAAAATTTAATTTTTACCTAATATTTTGTAATAAATCACGAAAAAGTATCGGGGGGTATATTTAAAGAGCGAAAGAGAGAAAGAGTGAAAGGGCGAAAGAGTGGGGGCATCTCCTCAGGGGGCAGCAGCTTGGTTACCTATTTCGCTCTTTGCCGTCCACGGCCCGCACTCATTCACTCATTCGCTCTTTCACTCTTTCTCTCATTCACTCTTTCTCTCATTCGCTCTTTCACTCTTTATCAAACTTCGGCGTCTTGCTGCTCGTTTTTACGTAGTTGCCGCTGACAGAGGCTCCGTTGCCGAAGCCGCAATCGTAGTCTTCACCTACGTAGGCGATGCTGGCTCCACCCTCAAAAAAGGTGATCTTGAGCGTGCATTTGCCGAATTCGGTACTCTTGTAAACTGCCTGATTGGCCCGCAGTTTGAGCGTGGTTTTGTCGATCATGGCCATGTTGTAGGAGGGGGCTCCCCGGTTAGCATCCATCGAAACGACAAGCTTGTCGGTACCCAGTTGCTGTACCAGCAGTTGACCCACCGGGGCTCCTTCGTTCTTCCCGAAATTGTAGCTGTATGTACCCGTCAAACTGGTAGCCGATGGGGCCGGGGCCGGGCGGGTGCTTGTCTGCGTCAGTGAAAAGGAGAGTTCTTTGCCGTTCTCTTTGGCCGGAAACCAGCTACCCAAATACCCTTTGGCCGATGCTTTTCCGTTGAAAATACCCGTGACAGTGGCTTTCGGGTCAAACTCATGCAGCAGAATATCGCTGCCGTCGACCGTTCCGACGACCCGAATCGGGATGCCCGACCGCTTGTAAATCAGCGTACCGTGGGCCAGGTTATCGTACGTGGTGAGGGTGAGCGAAACCGGGTAACGGTCGTTTACGCTGCCTTCGTAGGTGCGGAGGGTTCGGGTAGGGGTTGTCTGAGCCTGTGCCGAGAGCGATAGCAGGCTGAGTAAAGCAAACAAATAGCGCATGGTGGTTGTGATTTTGTCGGCAATTTACGGGTAGGTGTACCCCAAATGCCAACGCAAACCCCATTTTTGCGCGCATCGGGCGAAAATTGTCTTGTGCGTTGCACACCCGGCGTATCCTGATTTTAACTTGCCGTATGATTGCTGTACTCCAACGCGTGTCCGAAGCTTCCGTAACCATCGACGGGGCTGTAAAAGGGCAGATCAACACCGGATTTCTGATCCTGCTGGGCATTACCCATACCGACACCGACGAAGACGTGGTGTGGCTGAGCAAAAAGATTGTCGGGATGCGGATTTTCAACGACGAAGCGGGCAAAATGAACCTCGACCTCGCGGCCGTGGGCGGCAGTATCCTGCTCATCAGTCAGTTTACGCTGCACGCCAGCACCAAAAAAGGCAACCGGCCGAGCTTTATCGAAGCGGCCCGACCCGACGTGGCCATCCCGCTCTACGAACGCATGATTGCCCAGCTCTCGGCCGACCTTGGCCACCCCGTACAAACGGGCGAGTTTGGGGCCGATATGAAGGTGGCTCTGCTCAACGATGGCCCCGTGACGATCATCATCGACTCGAAAAACCGGCAATGAACACGCCCCGCCTGACCCTGGCCGATATACAGGCGGCCGAGCCCCGCATCGACCCCGTTTTCCGGCAGTCGCCCCAGTACATTTGCGAACCGCTGAGCGAGTTGCTGGGCTGCGAGCTGACGCTCAAGGTCGAGACCCAGAACCCGATTCGCTCGTTCAAAGGGCGGGGTGCCGATTGGCTCATGCAAGGGCACGCAACCGGGCGGGTGGTGTGCGCCAGTGCGGGCAATTTCGGGCAGGCCATGGCCTACACGGCCCGCAAGCGCCAGATTCCCCTCACGGTGTATGCCGGGCTGACGGCCAACCCGCTCAAGGTGAGCCGGATGCGGACGCTCGGTGCGGAGGTAATTCTGCACGGAGATGACTTCGATGCTGCCAAAGCCGAGGCCCGGCGCGTAGCCCAACGTACCGGCGACCGGTTTGTGGAGGACGGCCTCGATCTCGAAACCCTCGTGGGGGCGGGCACCATCGGCACCGAACTGGCCCGGTTGCCGTACAATCTCGATACGTTGCTCGTGCCTCTTGGTAACGGCGCGTTGATCAACGGCATCGGCACGGCTCTGAAGGCGCTTCGGCCCAACACATCCATCGTGGCGGTTCAGGCCGAAGGGGCCCCGGCCATGCTGGAGTCGTGGTGGCAGAAACGGTTGGTTGCTCACGACCACATCCAGACCATTGCCGACGGTATCGGGGTGCGCGTGCCGGTACCGCAGGCCCTCGCCGACATGGAAGCGACTGTGGACGAGGGCTTGCTGGTGACCGAAGCGGGTATCCTGAAGGCCATGCAGTTGTTGCATCGGCACGCGGGGCTGGTGGTTGAGCCGTCGGGCGCGGTGGGCGTGGCGGCCCTTCTCGAACACCCCGACCGGTTTCGGGGCAGGCATGTCGGGACGGTGATCTGCGGGGGTAATCTGACCGACGTACAAATTCGGGACTGGCTTTTTGATTGATAAGTCTGATTCTGAAATTAAACCATAACGGGATATTATCTGCCTGATAACTCCCGTAAACCGATACCGAAAAATGGTGAAAACACTTGCTGATTTATTGCTTCTGGGCGATCCGCGCCTGTACGAAACCTGTGCGCCCGTGGAGCGCGACGAACTGCCGCTGGTGGCGGGTTGGGTGGCCGATCTGCATAACGTGATGGAAGAGATCCGGGCAAAATACAATTTTGGTCGGGCCATAGCCGCCCCTCAGTTGGGCATTATGAAGCGGCTGATCTACATGAACGTAGCCCCGCCGGTTGGTCGTGGGCCGGTGGTGTTTATCAACCCCGTCCTCGAAAACCTAAGCGACGAGCAGTTCGAGTTGTGGGACGATTGTATGAGTTTTCCGCATTTGCTGGTGCGGGTCAAGCGGCATAAGTCGCTCACGATCCGGTACCTCGATGAGCATTGGCAACCCCAAACCTGGGACCTTACCGACGACTTTTCGGAGCTGCTTCAGCACGAATACGATCACCTCGATGGGATTCTCTGCACCATGCGCGCCATTGATGCCAAGTCTTTCCGCTGGCGATAGGAAGGATTTAAAGAGTGAAAGAGTGAATGAGCGAAAGAGTGCCCACCTTCAAACACTATTCCGCTCTTTCGCTCATTCACTCATTCACTCTTTCACTCATTTGCTCTTTCCACCATGCGTCACGTAGCCATTCTGTTATTCAACGAAATTGAAGTGCTCGACTTTGCCGGGCCGTTTGAAGTGTTCGGCGTAACGGGCCGTCAATCAGGCCAAACGCGTTTTTCGGAGCCACCTTTTCGGGTGTTTACCGTAGCCGAGCGCGGTCCGGTGTACGCCCGTAATGGGCTCTGCATTACGCCCACGTATCTGCTCGACGACCATCCGCAGGCCGATGTCCTCGTGGTTCCGGGCGGGGGCGGGATTCACCCCGACGGCACGCGCTACGGCACCCGGCGCGAAATGCATAACCCGACGATTCTGGCCTGGGTGAAACGGCAGGCCGAACGGGCCGAGCTGGTGCTGTCGGTTTGTACAGGTTCGTTTATTCTCGGTAAAGCCGGATTGCTCGACGGGCTGGCTGCGACTACGCATTACAAAGCGATAGAGGGTATGCGCGAAGCCGCGCCAAACACCGAGCTGCGCCCCACCGAGCGCTGGGTCGATAACGGGAAGATTATCACCTCGGCGGGAATATCAGCCGGTATCGACGCATCGCTCTATGTAGTAAGCAAACTGTTCGGCCATACGGAGTCAGTCGAAACAGCGCGGTACATGCAGTACGATTACTGGCAATGATTCCGGGCGAATCAGTTAGCCCACGGCATCCGCTTCGTGCCGAGATTGGCCCAGTGCGGATGCCGTTTAATCGACCGTGCCAAAGCCAACCTTGCCCTGGCCACCCTGAAAGCCATACCCACCAATAATAAACGTGCCATTGCTAATGCTGACTGAAATGCCGTTGAACGTATTGGTTGGACTGTTGTCATTGACTCTTCGTAACTGACGCCACGTAGTGCCTGATCGGACAAAAATGTAAGCGGCCCCCTGATACGCGTTAATGCCGTAGGCCCCAATAAGTGCATAATCGCCATCGATGGAGACGCTGCTCCCAAAAAGATCATCAGCGATCCCATCGATGGCCGTCAGCTTAGCTTGCTGAGTCCAGTTACTGCCTGATCGGATAAAAATGTACGCGGCCCCCTGATCTCGTTTACTATTAACATCGTTGCCCATTGCTCCAACTACACAATAATCGCCCGTAATAGCCACCTGTATACCAAAGTTGTCATTACCTGCCCCATCGTTTGCGATCAGTTTAGTTTGTAGGGACCAAGCGGTGCCTGACCGTGTAAAGATGTAGGCTCCGCCCTGGTATTCGCTGGTGCCAATTTCACTAAGAGGAGCGCCTATTATGCTATAATCGCCCATTATGGATACACAGCTGCCAAAATAATCGTTTGATGTTCCGTCGCTCGCGGTCAGTTTGGTTTGTTGGGTCCAGGAGGTTCCTGAACGCACAAAGATGTACGCTGATCCTTGGTCAGTGTTTGGGCCAATATCGTCCAAGTGCGCTCCGATAGTGACGTAATCGCCCGATATGGCAACACTAGTACCAAACTGATCGTTTGAGGCTCCGTCGCTAGCCGTCAGTTTGGCCTGCTGAGTCCATGTGGTACCAGACCGAACGAAAACGTAGGCGGCCCCTTGGTCGGTGTTGGCGTCTATATCGTCTGTTCGTGCTCCAACAATAACATAGTTACCCGAAATGGCCACGCTGACCCCGAACAGATCGTTTGAGGCTCCGTCGCTGGCCGTCAGTTTAGCTTGTTGTACCCAGTTGTTTCCTGATCGAATAAAGACATAGGCTGATCCTTGATTGACGTGTGTCACGTCGTCGTAAGCCGCGCCAATGATCGCGTAATCACCCTCAATAGCCACACTGAACCCAAAAAGGTCGCCCCGTGCTCCGTCATTTGCCAGACGATCAATGGGAGCGAGGTTGGTGTTGCTTGTAGTGGCCAGCGGAACCCAGTTTTGGCCATCGTGGAGGTAGAGGGTACCCTTGTCAAGGTCGAAGACCAGTGCCCCTGTTTGTGGGTTTACGATGGCCAGCCGTTGGGTAGTGGTGAGCCGGGGTGGGTAAAAGGCTTTGTCGTTGGTGGGGCTTTTGAGATCAAGCGCGGCCGAAGAGTGCGGCTGTCCACCTATGCCAATCTGGGCATGAGAGGTGAGGACCAGACACAGCAGTAAGCCGGTCAGGCAAGAGTATAAGTACGTCATGTGAAGGTGGTTAAAGAGAACGAATGTAGTATTTGAAGTAGAGCAAAAGCAGTAAAACGAATATTCGTATGTGTTCTATTTGCTTTGTTTTGTTAACCTTACAATAGGCTAAATACTATCTGAATGGATTAGTCTAGTCAATCGTGCCAAAGCCAACCTTGCTCTGATTATTCTGAAAGCCATACGCACCAATAATGAATACACCGTTGCTAATGCTCACTGAGTACCCATTAAAAGTTAGAGCAGAGGTGTTGTCGACTATCTTACGGACCTGATTCCAACTGGTGCCTGACCGTACAAATAGATACGCTGAACCTTGATATGTATTCATACCGAAAGCACCGATTAGAGCGTAATCACCCGAAATGCCTACGCTTCCACCGAAAAGATCGGAGACAGCTCCACCGGTAACAGCGGTTAGTTTAGCCTGTTGCGCCCAACTGCCCCCCGACCTGACAAAGACGTAGGCCGACCCCTGATCGCGATTGCTGTTGATATCGTCGGTATAGGCACCAATCACCGCATAATCGCCCGAAATGGCCACGCTGTATCCAAAGTTATCAGCCAAATCGCCATCGCCTGCGGTGAGTTTAACCTGCTGCGTCCAGGTGGTGCCCGACCGAACAAAGACGTAGGCCGATCCCTGATCGGTATTGGCGTTAATGTCATCGAAGTTTGCTCCGACGATGGCGTAATCACCTGATATGGCTGCGCTCGAGCCAAATTGGTCGTTGGCGGCTCCGTCGCTTGCGGTGAGTTTGGCTTGTTGGGTCCAGGTTGCCCCCGAGCGTATAAAAATGTACGCGGAGCCCGCATCGGCATTAGCCTCAATATCGTCGCTAGGGGCGCTCACAAGAACATAATCACCCGAAATTGCAACGGCGTGGCCAAACTTGTCGTCGGTGGTTCCGTCGCCCGCGGTCAGTTTGGCCTGCTGTGTCCAGGTGGTGCCCGATCGAACGAAAACATAGACTGATCCCTGGTCGATGTTGGCCCCAATATCGTCTGATCGCGCTCCGACGATGGCATAGTCACCCGCAATGGCTACACTAACCCCAAAAACGTCTCCAGCGGCTCCGTCGTTTGCGGTGAGTTTGGCTTGTTGAATCCACGTACTTCCCGACCGTACAAAGATGTACGCTGCTCCCTGATTGACGTTGGAGCCAATATCGGCGCCACTGGCCCCGACAATGGCGTAGTCGCCCGATAGCATCACCCTGACCCCAAAGACATCCCCCTTGGCCCCGTCGCTTGCCAGGCGATCAATGGGAGCGAGGTTGTTGTTGCTCGTGGTTGCCAGCGGAAGCCAGTTTTGGCCATCGTGGAGGTAAAGGGTGCCTTTGTCAAGGTCGAAGACCAGTGCCCCAATCTGTGGGTTTGTGATGGCCAGTCGTTGGGCGGTAGTGAGCCGGGGCGGATAAAAAGCTTTGTCGTTGGCGGGGCTTTTGAGATCGAGTACGGCTGAGGAGTGTGGCTGCCCCCCCATACCGATCTGGGCACGGGCGCTAAGGGCCAGACACAGCAGTAAGCCGGTCAGGCAAGAGTATAAGTACGTCATGTGAAGGTGGTTAGTAAAGAGAGCGAATTTAACCGCTGGCGTACAACAAATGCAGGCAACTGTACATTCGTTTGTAGTTTATTTGTCTCAATATACTAACCTAAAAATCAGATACATGCTATCTGAATGGTGCATTTTGGCGCAGTTAATTTAATCAATCGTGCCAAAGCCAACCTTACCCTGACTGAACTTGAAACCCGGTCCACCGATGATAAAGGTGCCGTTGGAAAGCCCGACCGATTTGCCATTGGATGTGCCGGATGCACTAAAGTCGGTTACCGTTCGAACCTGGCTCCAGAGCGTGCCTGATCGGACAAAAAGGGTGGCTGAACCCTGAAAAACATTGTCTCCACTGGCTCCAATAAGGGCATAGTTACCCGATAGTGCCACGCTGGTGCCCAGGAAGTCGCCAACGGCGGGGTCGCTTTTGGTCAATTTGACTTGCTGGGCCCAACTGCTTCCCGACCGGATAAATACATAGGCCGCTCCTGCATCGTTAACGCTCCCCGGACTACTGTAGTTGGCCCCCACGACAGCATAATCGCCCGTAGTGGCTACGCTGATGCCAAAGGCGTCGCCTGTTGTGCCATCGTTTGCTACCAGTTTAGCTTGCTCCACATAGGTGCTCCCCGATCGAAAGAAAACGTAAGCGGCTCCCTGAGTGGCACTACTCGGGCCACCTCCGTTCGAAGCCCCGGCCAGCATGTAGGCGTTCGATATAGCAACACTGGTACCGAAAAAGTCGTTGGCCGTTCCATCGCCTGCCAGCAATTTGGCTTGCTGGTTCCAGCTCGTATTCGACCGCATAAAAACGTAGGCAGAGCCCTGATCGACGTTGCTGCCAATGTCGTCTCCGCGGGCTCCAATCATGGCGTAGCTGCCCGAAATAGACACGCTATAGCCAAAGTTATCGCTTGCCGCCCCGTCCGACGCCGTCAGTTTGGCCTGCTGAATCCAGCTATCGCCTGAGCGCATAAAGATATACGCTGAGCCCTGCCCGTTGTTGCTGCCGATGGCGTCGTTATTGGCTCCTACAACGGCATAATCGCCCGAAATGGCCACGCTATAGCCGAACTGATCGCTCGCGGCCCCATCCGACGCCGTCAGTTTCGCTTGCTGAGTCCAGCTATTGCCCGACCTGATAAAAATGTAAGCCGCCCCCTGGGTCAGATTGCTGCTAACCGGGCTGTTAGGGGCTCCCACAATGGCGTAATCGCCTGAAATGGCTACACTGGTGCCGAACCCAGCGTATTCGGTCCCGTCGCTCGCCGTGCGGTCGATCGGTGGTAAATAATTGGGGGAGGTGGGGGCCAGCGGAACCCAGTTTTGCCCGTCGTGGTAATAGAAAGCACCTTTGTCGAGGTCGAACACGAAGGCCCCTGCCTGCGGGTTCACGATCGCCAGTCGTTGGGCGGTGGTGAGCCGGGGCGGGTAAAAGGCCCGGTCGTTGGCGGGGCTTTTGAGATCGAGTACGGCCGAGGAGTGCGGTTGGCCCCCCATGCCGATTTGGGCGTGGGTAGCAAGTGGCAGAGCCAGAAGGAAGGAGAGAAGAGTGAAGAGGTTTTTCATGGGTTTTCAGTCAATGGTACCAAAGCTAACCTTGCCCTGTGCGCTTCGAAAATTCGATGCCCCGATGATGAACGTGCCGTTGGAGAGGCTCACCGAAATTCCGTTAAAGGTGTTGCTCGGGCTGGAATCGGTCACTTTTCGAACTCGGCTCCAGGTCGTTCCCGACCGTACAAAAAGGGTGGATGTCCCCTGAAACGTATTTTCGCCATACGCGCTGACGAGGGCGTAATTACCCGAGAGAGCCACGCTGAATCCGAAGAGGTGGCCACTGGCGGGGTTACTGTTAGTCAGTTTGGCTTGCTGCGTCCATGTACTTCCCGACCGGATAAATACATAAGCTGATCCAGCTTCGGTAAGTCCACCTGGGTCATCATAATATGCCCCAACCAGAGCGTAATCGCCCGCGAGGGCGACACTGACGCCAAATTGATCGTCGGCTGTTCCGTCGCTGGCAGTTAGTTTGGCTTGTTGGCTCCAGGTCGTACCCGACCTTAGGAAAACGTACGCAGCTCCCTGGCTTGGGCTGCTCGCACCACCTCCATACGGGGCTCCCACCACGATGTACGTGCCCGATATGGCCACGCTGGTGCCAAAAAAGTCGTTGATGGCACCGTCGCCCGCGGTGAGTTTGGCTTGCTGGCTCCAGGTCGTACCCGAGCGCACGAAAACGTAGGCTGAACCCTGATTGGTATTGCTGCCATTGTCATCGGCAGAGGCTCCGATAACCGCATAATCACCAGCTATGGAGACGCTGAAACCAAACTCATCGTTTGGGGCTCCGTCGGTTGCGGTGAGTTTAGCTTGTTGTATCCATTCATCGCCCGACCGCATGAAGACATAATCCGAGCCCTGTCCGCTATTGATCCCGACGTTATCGGAATAGGCTCCGACAAGGGCATAGTCGCCCGCAATAGCCACGCTGTAGCCAAAATAGTCGTTTGTGGCACCATCGCTTGCCACCAGTTTGGCTTGCTGCACCCAGCTATTGCCTGTCCGAACAAAGATGTAGGCCGAACCCTGATCGATTGTGCTCCCAACATCGTCGCCCAAAGCCCCGACGATAGCGTAATCGCCCGAAATAGCCACACTAAGGCCAAACTGGTCGTTGGCGGCTCCGTCGCTCGCGGTGCGGTCAATGGGCGGTAGCTGCCCCGAGGTAGTAGGAGCCAGTGGAAACCAGTTTTGTCCGTCGTGCAGGTACAGCGTGCCTTTGTCCAGATCATACACCAAAGCACCGGCTTGCGGGTTGGGTACTGCCAGGCGCTGGGCGGTGGTGAGCCGGGTGGGATAAAACACCTTGTCGTTGGCGGGGCTTTTGAGGTCGAGTGCGGCCGAGGGGTGCGGCTGGCCCCCCAAGCCGATCTGGGCGTGGGTGTAGAACGGTAGAGCCAGCCACAGAAAGGAGAGGAATAAGAAGATATGCTTCATGCTCAGTAGGTTGATTGTGCAGAACGAAGGTACTCATTCTGAAAGCTGGGTTGGTGGGCGAGTTACTAAAAGGTTATGCCTCAGCGGCCTGCCCAGCAATGATAGGCCGGGTAGTTGAAGTGCACCTGTCTACCGAAATGACCTTGTTTAGCCGTTCCAGTCTCACTCCGAAGCGGCTCGGTTCCGGCCGGTAAATCCGAGTTTTTTTACGCCACACAATCGCTTCGGTTGTGGCTCGTTTAGCAGAAAACAGTACTTTTACTAAAACCTCCGTCCGTTATTACCCCCTTGCAGGAGTAAGCGTACTACCTCGAATGGATTTTTTACCACCTGATTTAACGGCTTATGCCGACGCCCATACCTCGCCCGAAAGCGAGTTGCTTCGTCGGCTCAATCGCCAAACCCATGCCAAGGTACTGCATCCCCGTATGTTGTCGGGGCATTTTCAGGGGCGCATGTTGTCGTTGTTTGCCCACATGATGCGCCCCCGCCGGATTCTCGAAATCGGTACCTATACCGGTTACTCGGCCCTGTGTCTGGCTGAGGGCCTGACCGACGATGGTCGCCTGATTACCATCGAGAAAAACGAAGAGCTGGAAGACATGATCCGCGATTTCTGGCGGGAGTCGCCCTTAGCCGACAAAATCGACCTGCTCATTGGCAATGCCGCCGACCTGATTCCCTCCCTGACCGATACGTTTGATCTGGTGTTTATTGATGCTGATAAAATAGGCTACTCGGTGTACCTTGATCTGGTAATAGACAAGGTACGGCCAGGCGGTATCATCATGGCCGACAACGTGTTGTGGAGCGGGAAGGTGGTGCAGCCCGTGAAACCGTCGGACAAAGACACCCTGGCTGTGATGGCCTTCAACCAAAAAGTTCAGGATGACCCCCGTGTTGAAAATGTGCTGCTGCCTGTGCGCGACGGAGTCATGATGATGATGAAAAAATAACTATGAAAAAGCTGCTAACCCTCCTTGTTGTTTTTGTCAGTACTCTGGCTGTGGCCCAGCCGCCCGCTGTTCCGTCGGTGCCGCCCCGTACCGAGTTTGCCGGAATCTCGATTCAGCTCGATGAAGAGGCCCGCCGACTCATTCAGCAGGACATCAACGCCCTGTACGCCAATCGGCAGTACTGGAATGCCAAACTCGACCGGGTGGTACTCTACTTCCCGATCATCGAGGCCATCCTGACCGACGAAGACGTCCCGACCGATTTTAAATACCTTGCCGTACAGGAGAGCTCGCTCACGCCCGATGCCGTGTCGTCGTCGCAGGCAGTTGGATTCTGGCAATTCAAGCGCGAAACAGCCCTGATCAACGGGATGCGCGTAGATGATGAGATCGACGAGCGCAAGAGCATCACCGGCTCCACACGCGGGGCGGCTACCTATCTGAAGAAAAGCAATACGCAGTTTAACAACTGGGTGTCGTCGCTGTTTTCGTTTTACCTCGGCGCGGGAGGTATCAGCAAATTGATTCCGCCCGACTGGTCGTACGCGAAGGAAATAGCCTTGTCGGGGTCAACGGACCGGTACATTCTGCGGTTTCTGGCCCATAAAATTGCGGTCGAAAACGCCCTGCCTTCTTATCAGACCAAAAACGCGGTGGCCCTGATCGAGTACCCAAACGGGGGCGGGAAAACGGTTCAGCAGATTGTGACCGACTTGGGCGCACAGGGGGTACAGGTTAATACCGATGATCTGCTGACGTACAACCGCTGGATTCTGGGCGCCAGTATTCCGTCCGACAAGGCGTACACGGTGATGATTCCGGTACCGAGCAATCAGATCAATGAAGTACGGCAGCGGGTGGTAGCGGTTTCGGACAAGAAGACCCCCGACTTTCTCCAAAACGATGTAGGTTTTCCGGTACTGAAAAAAGTGACCTTAGGCGTACGTAGTCAGGCCGACCCTATCCTGTACGAAATCAATGGCTTACCGGGCATTCAGGCACAGGCTGGCGATAATGCCGGTACCCTGGCTCGTAAAGCGAAGGTGAGCTATTCCAGCTTCTTGCGGTATAACGATCTGACCGAAAAAATGCCGATTGAGCCCGGTGAGGTGTATTATCTGGCCAAAAAGCGTAAAAAAGCGCTGGTGCCGTTTCATACTACCCGCGAGGGCGAAACCACCCGGAGCATTTCGCAGCGGTACGGCATCCGGCTGAAACACCTGCTGAAATACAACCGGCTCGACCGGGTACAGCGGCTTCAGGTTGGCCGGGTGATGTGGCTCCGCGAACGTCGGCCCCGCAACCGTCCGGTCGAAATCATCAACGTCCCGACGCCCCCCGTGTACGACCCCACGCCCGCTACGCCATCCACTCGGCCCGATGTAGCGGCCTCAGGCAATGGCAGTACGGCGCCCTCCCGCCCGGTCAACAGCGACAATATTCCGCGTAACCCGTCGGAACGCAAACTGTACACGCCCAAGTTTGGGGGTGAAAATGTACCCGCTACCACCACCACGCCCCCCGAAACGGGCAACGGTAGCTCAACGGCATCGCGGCCAGCATCTCGCCCGGCTACCCCTCCGGCCGACCGCCCGGTGGTATCGAACACGCGGCCCATAACGCCCCCCAGCCCCAACGGCGGTAATGGCGGTTCGCGTACTGTGACGGTGAAACCAGCTACCCCGGCCTCTGAGCCCGACGAAGATAACGACCTGCTGCCTTCCGTGCCTACGAAGGCGAATCGGCAGGGAGGGTACGAGGTGACGGGCAATGAGCCGACTTTGCCGCCCAACACGCGCCCGGCGACCGTACCGACCGACCGAACGGCTGGCAACACGCGCCCCGCTGCTCCGGCTACCCGGCCCGCTCCCGCCAATCGGCCGACAACAACGGCTGGCGGCCGTACTATGACTCACTCCGTTGAGCCAGGACAGACCTATTATAGCATTTCGAAACTCTACGGGGTGTCTATTGACGATCTGCTGGCTGCCAATAACCTGACGTTGGAAGACAAACTGTCGGTAGGGCAATCGCTTACGGTACGCAACGTGCCGCAGGGCTTCCCGGCAGGGCGGCCCCTCAATACCTCAGCGCCGACGGCCACGCAGCCCCGGTCGGAAACGATTTACCACACCGTTGAAAAAGGGCAGACCATGTTCCGAATCTCGAAGCTGTACAACGTGACTATCGAGCAGATTCAGGAGTGGAACGGCCTGACCGATGTGACGGTTAAGGAAGGACAAAAGATTAAAATAGTTAAGTAAAAAGGAGATAGGAGTGAGGAGCGAGAAGAGAGGAGTGAGAAGATAGGAGTGAGGAGTTGCTGACGCGTCAGCATTACTCGTGCGTCAGCAACTCCTCACTCCTCACTCCTATCTTCTAACTCCTCTCTCCTCACTTCTCAGAAAAGCATGATTCTGATTGAGAATACGGTCATCAGCGATGACATTGCCGATAAGTTCTTCGTTTGCAACCTTGACAAATGCAAGGGGGCCTGCTGTGTTGAAGGCGATTTGGGGGCCCCCCTCGAAGCCGACGAACTGCACATTCTGCAACGCATTTACCCGAAGGTAAAGCCTTACCTCTCGCCCGAAGGCATTGCCGCTATCGAAAAACAGGGTTTGTACGAGCCCGACGGTGAAGGGGGGTTTGTGACGACGACCGTGGGCGGGCGAGAGTGTGTGTTTGCCACCTGGAACGATAAGGGAATCCTGAAATGCGGGATCGAAGATGCCTACAATGATGGCAAAGTCGATTGGAAAAAGCCGATTTCGTGCCACCTGTACCCGATTCGGGTGACCAAGTACGATCAGTATCATGCTCTCAACTACGACCGGTGGCCTATTTGCAGCCCGGCCTGCGGACTTGGTAAAGAGCTGAACGTGCCTGTTTACAAATTCGTCCGCGAAGCCCTGATTCGGGCCTACGGCGAAGCCTGGTATGCCGAGCTGGTAGCCGAAATCGAAGGAACAACGAACGACGAGCAGTGAACAATTATCAACGAACAACGAACAGTTAACAAGCACTGCTCACTCATGACTGTTCGTTGATAATTGATCATTGTTGGTTGTCCACTATTGGTTGCTCACTGTTCGTTGTTCGTTGATCGTTGTTTACTGTTCGTTGTTCACTGATACCTGTAACCATGCAACAGCGCGATTACTTTGAGGATGTGTACGAGGTGGTGCGGCAGGTGCCGCTTGGCCGTGTGACGACCTATGGAGCCATTGCGCGGTATCTGAGTTTGCGGGCCGGTGCCCGAATGGTGGGCTGGGCCATGAATGCCAGCCATACCCGCCCCGATGTACCCGCGCACCGCGTTGTAAACCGGCTAGGCATTTTGTCGGGTAAACATTTCTTTGGTAGCCCCACCCGGATGCAGGAGCTTCTGGAGGCCGAAGGTGTCCTGGTCTCCGACGACCGAATCACCGATTTCAAAACCCGCCTGTGGGACCCCACCGAGGAGTTGACTTTGTAAACGGATGGTGGAGCGATTCGCGGTGAATTAACGTGCATTATGCATAATGGCTGACGCAAGGGCCTTCGACAGGCTCAGGCTGACATTATGCTTGAGAGCCCCAGTCAGCCCGGACCGCGTGCGGTTGAGCCTGTCGAAGGCCCTTGCGTCAGCCATCATTTGTTGAACAGCTGGTTGTAATACAAATTTTCCATAATTTATGTTAGGTTAACAGCCAGAGTATCAACTGCTCTCACCCCAAAACGACAAGCCTTTAACTTGCCCGATTGCTACAGATTCCGGACGTATTTCTGCCCGCCGAGGGCACGCATTTGCCGGGAAATTTGCCGGGTTCGGCGTTGGATGTAGTTGGAAGGGTTGGCAATTGAGAACCGGATCGGATTGGGCAGTACGGCCGCAATCCGGGCGGCTTCGTCGCGGGAGAGCGACTTAGCCGGGTGGTCGTAATAGCGTTGACTGGCCGCTTCCACGCCAAATGTCATGGGGCCTGTTTCGGCTACGTTCAGGTACACTTCCAGAATCCGTTTTTTGCCCCACACCAGTTCAATCAGTACGGTGAAGTACACTTCAAGCCCTTTCCGAATGTAGCTCCGGCCGTTCCAGAGAAACACGTTTTTGGCTACCTGTTGCGAAATGGTACTGGCTCCCCGTGGGCGTTTGCGCCGTTGGTTTTCCTTGATGGCATCCTGAATTTCGTCGAAGTCGAAGCCCCAATGGTACGGAAAGGCCTGATCTTCGGAGGCAACTACCGCCAGGGCGGCTTCTTTGCTGATGTTTTCGTACGAAGTCCAGTCTTTATACACCCGGCTGCTTTGGTCGGTGCCGAGGGTATCCCACCACCGCGACACCACCAGCGGAGTCACCCAGACGGGTACCCACTTGAGCACAATCACCCAGCCGATCGAAAACAGAAAGAGGTACAGCGCGAGTTGGGCGGCTATCCGGTAGAGTTTGCCCACCCACGGGTGCTCCCGCAAAAACCGACGCCCCTGCGCCCAGGCCGACCCGCCTGTGTTGGCGCGCCCCGTGCCCGCCGAGGCCGTATTGCGTGAACCCGTTGAGCCCATGGCCGAGTACGAGGCATCGGGTTGGCGGTTGGCGTTGCTGTTGCGCGGGCGATTTTCAGACATGGGTTTTTGAGGTACACCAGCAACGTACCGGTGTAGCATAAACGCGAAAATGCTAAAAAAAGCTGTATGTGGGCCAGAAAATGAGTTAATCTACAAACAGACTGGCCGCTACCCGGTCGGCAAAGAGCTTGCCCGCCTGCGTGAGCCGGAGAAAACCGTCGGCTTTTTGTAGCCATTGTTGTTCGTATAACTCGCCCAGGGCCGAGGCCTGTTGTTGCTCAAAATCACCTCCTGTGAGTTGGCTCAGTTCGGTCAGCGAGCAGCCCCACTGGGTGCGTAGGCCCGTCAGCAGATACTCGTTGACCCGGTCGGCCGGGGTCAGGGTTTCGGTTTCGGCGGGTAGCTCACCGGCTTCGATTGCCCGCAGATACAGCGCATTGTTGGCCACGTTGAACTGTCGGCTATGGCCATTGTACGAGTGCGCACTTGGCCCCACGCCCAGGTACGGGCGTTGCTGCCAGTAGGCCGTATTGTGCCGGGCGTAATGGCCGGGTTTGGCAAAATTCGAAATCTCGTAGTGCTCGTAGCCTGCACCAGCAAGCGTTTGGGTGAGTTGCTCGAAATGGTCGGCGGCCAGGCCTTCGTCGAGAGCCGGGAGTTTGCCTTTCTGTGTCCAGCGGCCAAATGCCGTATCGGGTTCAATGGTGAGTGCATACGCTGATAGGTGCGGAACGTTCAGCGACAGGGCGCGGTCGAGGTCGTACTGCCAGACGCTGAAAAGCGGAATGCCGTAGATCAGGTCGATACTGAGATTGTCGAAACCAGCCTCGCGGGCCAGCCGTACACATTGCTCAGCTTCGGCGGCATTGTGGGCGCGGTTCATCCAGCGCAGAGCCTCCTCGCTAAACGTTTGGATACCAATACTGAGCCGGTTCACGTACCGCCGGAGCATGGTCAGTTTGGCGGGCGTCAGGTCGTCGGGGTTAGCTTCAAGCGTAATTTCGGCATCGGGGGCTATGCTAAACCGCCCATGAATCGTGTCGAACAAACGGGCCAGTTCGGCTTCGGTCAGTAACGAGGGAGTACCCCCTCCGAAATACACGGTTTGCAGTTCGGAGGGGGGTAAATAGGTGGCTTGCAGGCCTATTTCGGTTCGGATAGCCTCCACCATCGCGTCTTTTCGGCTCAGGTTGGTGCTGAAATGAAAATCGCAGTAGTGGCAGGCCTGCTTACAAAACGGAATATGGAGGTACAGATGCATTCGTTACGACTGACTGGCGAGGGCTTTGATCCCTTTTACCTCAACAACCGTTTTTTGCTGCCCGTTTCCAGCGCAGTGAATCATGGCCAAACCGATCTCTTTCAGCGTGCATACGTAGTTGGCAAACAGCACCCGAAAGGCTGGGTACAGCCAGCTCAGGTATTTGTAATAGGGGAGGGTGTTTTTGAGTCCTTCGGTGGGCTGAATGTAGCCCGGCCGGAAGTTGTAGACCTGCCGGAAGGGCAGTTTCATCAGATCGTTTTCGGTTTTGCCTTTCACGCGCGCCCACATGGTACGGCCCTTTTCGGTACTGTCGGTGCCTGCCCCCGACACGTAACAGAACGTCATGTCGGGGTTGAGTTCGCTCAGGGTTTGGGCAAAATTGAGGGTGAGCGTGTAGGTAATTTTGTAAAAATCGTGCTCGCTCATGCCGAGCGACGAGGTGCCGAGACAAAAGAAACAGGCGTTGTACCCGCGTAGGTCGGCTTCTACGGCCGAGAGATCGAAAAAGTCGGGTACCAGTAATTCCTTTAGTTTGGGGTGGCTAACCCCGCAGGCTTTTCGCCCGACGACCAGAACGTGCTCAACGTCGGGGTGGAGCAGGCATTCGTGCAGAACACCTTCGCCAACCATGCCCGTGGCACCTGTGATAATTGCTTTCAGTTTCATGATGAACAGTGGGTTGTTATTCAAATGTACAGATTGACAACCACTATTCAGTTAATTAGTCAGCTTCTTTTCGAGCACAAGGGTCAGTCCGCGTGTACCCTGCACCGTTCCAACAATGTCGAACCCGTGCCGCAGGTTTAGGATCAGCATCGAACGCCACCTATTGTATGTTTGGGTGCGTAGGGTATGGTAGCCCTGTTGGCGGCACCAGTTGTGCTGCTCCGTCATGAGTGCCGAGGCAATGCCCTGTCCCCGGTAGGCCGGTAGTACTCCGCCGAGCCAACTGTAAAAATGCCCCGGTTTGCGCTCATACCCGATTTTGTAGCCAACAAGTACGGGGCCATCAAACGCCAGCCCGACCCAAAGTGGGGTACGCGCCTGTTGGTAATCCAGTTCGGCAGCAACCTGTTCGGGCGATTGGTCGCCAAAAATTTGGGCAATGAGTTGTGCGAGTTCGGCCGCAAGCGCAGGGGGCAACGGGTCGGTATGCCATTCGTAGCGAAGTGTCATAGCGCAAAATAAGCTACCGGTCGGGGCACTTCTTACATCGTTTGCCTTTCTTGTATTTCTTGCAGCATTTTTTCAGCACGCAATCGACGCCCGCCAGCCGGTTTTCGGTAACGTAACTTTGGGCAAATGGCCCCGGTGTGGCCGAGGGGCAAACGTCTTCAATCATGGATGGTTTTAAATTGGAACAGCCCGGCTAGGCATTAGGGGTCTGTATTTACTCCATAAACGTAATAGAGATTTATTTTAGTTTAGACTGTTTCTAAATTTATAAGGATTTGGTAGTAAAATCACGTCGTAAATGGCCTAAAGACCCTAATCTTGTACACTATGCTCTCTTCTCTGTATTCTTTATCACGGTTTCGTGATTTTGGTGTGTTGCTGCTCCGGCTGGCATTTGGGTTGCAACTGGTGCTGTCGGCGTGGCCTTACATGAGTGATCCGGCCAAACTAACCGAATTTACTAACTACCTGACTACGCTCGGGTTTCCATTTCCGGGGCCGGGGGCAGTCGTGTCGGCCTACACCGAGTTTTTGGGCGGAATATTGCTGATACTCGGCCTTTGGACTCGTCCGGTGGCTCTGGTGGTGGCGTTTAACTTTCTGGTGGCGCTCTTGCTGGGTCACGTATTCATAGCCGACACGTACGAGAATTCGTATCCGTCGGCCAACCTGCTGGTAGTCACTTTGTTTTTGGCGTTCAATGGGGCTGGTGCGTACAGTATTGATGCTCGGCTGGGCCACCGTTAAACGTTTTATTTACTTTTTCAGCACTGGACATTCGGACTTCAGACACTGGACGTTAGACTTACTACTTTTATAGATCGAGGCCTAACGTCTAATGTCCAACATCTAATGTCCAGCAGTGAGATTCGCTTCATGAAACCATTTGTTACGGGTCTGTGCTTGTATTTGCTGCCCGCCTTGCTCTGGGCACAAACCCCCACCGTGCGCGACACCCTGCTGACCGGCTTCACCCGCTCCGAACTGACCCCGCTTTACTACGGACTCGGTACCGACCGGCTGGGTGGGGCACGCATGGAAACCCTCGATTCGGCCGTGGTGCTTAACCTGACTGGGCTCGACTCGTCGGGGCGTTTCTGGCGAGTTCGATTGGCCCCGTCGCTGTCGGGGTTTTTGCCGGTTGAGCAGGTACGTATCGATACCACGGCCCGCTACCCAACCGGTGGCCTGACGGGTAACTGGACGGTTTCGGGCGATGCTGCGTTGCCCGGCAACGATGTATTGGCGATTCGGCTCCCGGCGCGGCTTCCGTACCGGGGGCAACTCCTGGCCGATGGTCACCTTATTGTAGACTTGTTTGGCGTCACCAGCAACACTAACTGGATAACCCAACGCGAATCGGCTGGGGTTATCCGAGATGTATGGTTTGAGCAGCTTGCCGACGAAATCCTGCGCGTTCATGTGACCCTGAAAAAGCCACGGAGCTGGGGGTACAGTTTAGGTTACGCCAAAAATACCCTGACCATGCGGGTTCGGCGGGGGCCTGCGAAACCCCGGCTGCGCGGCATGACGGTTGCCGTCGATGCCGGACATGGCGGCAGTAATACCGGGGCGCGTGGGCTGGAAACGGGCGTGCTCGAAAAAGACATGACCCTTGATGTAGCCCGACAGGTACGCGACCTTCTCACGCGTAAAGGCGTGCGGGTAATCATGACCCGCGATACCGACACCAACATAGGCCCAACGGCCCGGCTTCGGGCGATGCGGCAGCTCATGCCCGACCTGTTGGTGAGTATTCACTTCAATGCGTCGGGGATCCGGGCGGTACGGGGCATGAGTACGTACTACAAGCACCTGGGGTTTCGGCCGCTGAGTCAGGTGATGCTGCGGGAGTTGTTGCGGGTGAAAACAGGTATTCCGGGCGAAAAAATGCCTGAATTTGGCAATGTGGGGCACTTCAATTTCTTTTTCAATACACCCACTGAGTACCCCAACGTGCTGGTGGAGGGGCCATTTTTGAGTAACTCCGCCGATGAGCAGCTCATTGTTGACCCGCGCTTCCGCAAACGCATGGCGCGGGCCATTGCTACCGGTATCCGAAAGGGGATTCGTTAAATTACAGCGATGTCATCTCGTTTGAAGAGATGACATCGCTGTAATTCGTCACCCGACGTGAATATCGGCGGTCATGTATAGCTTCACCTGACCCGCAATATCGACTCGTTCACCGTTGTGTTTGCAGCGGAGGTAGCCCCCCCGGCGCGAAATTTGGCGGGCGGTGAGTTCGGTTTTGCCGAGCCGTTCGGCCCAGTACGGGATGAGGGTCGTGTGGGCCGAGCCCGTGACAGGGTCTTCGTCGACGCCCGATTGTGGAGCAAAGAACCGCGACACAAAATCCACCCCTGATTCGCCCGGCGAGTCCACGCCGGGAGCCGTAACAATAACGCCCCGCGCCGGCACCGAGGCCAGTTCGCGGAAATTGGGGTTGAGGTTCTCGATTTCGGCCTGTGAGCCGTACACCAATAGGTAATCGGACTTCCCCTTATAAATTTCGAGGGGGCGTTGTTCGAGGCCACTCAGTAAGGCGGGCGGTTGCACATTGGCCCGCTGAAGCGTGTCGGACGGGAAGTCGAGTACGAGCCAGTCGCCCTGACGGCACACTTTCAGCTCACCACTACGCGAATCCAGATAAATTTCGTCGACATTCCCCGAAAAGGGCTCCAGCGAGAAAATGACGTAGGCGGTGGCCAGCGTAGCGTGGCCGCACAGGTCGACCTCGACGGTGGGCGTAAACCAGCGGATGTGGTAGCGGCCCGTAGCCGGGTTGTGGGTGTAAAAAGCGGTTTCGGCCAGGTTGTTTTCGGCCGCAATTTGCTGCATAGTCTCGTCGGGCAGCCACTCGGTGAGTGGGCATACCGCGGCCGGGTTTCCGGCAAAAAGCCGGTCGGTAAAGGCATCGAGTTGGTAAAGACGCATTCGGTTCAGTAGAAAAGGGTTTTAGGGAATGGTGGCTTCCAGCGATTGAAAAGTAGGCTCGTCGAAAGCCAATAACGACGGAATAATCAGATTGGCAATAGCAAATTTAGGTTCTTCGGCTTCAAACAGGGCAGGTACGGCCACAGTAATCATACCGGCCGCGTGCGCTGATTTTAAGCCATTACCTGAGTCCTCAAAAGCAAGGCAATGGGTGGGTGTTACGCCCAGCTTTCGGGCTGCCCCCAGATACACATCGGGCGCGGGTTTGTTGCGGGCTTCGAGCGTGGCCGAATGCCAGGTTTTCAGCAACGACCGAATGCCCAGCCGGTCAATAACAACCTCGATCAGGTTCATGGGCGAGGCCGACGCAATAGCCGTTGGGATGCCCCGGTCGTGGAAGAAACGAAGAATCTCGACGGCACCCGGCATAGGTTCGGCGTGGAGGCCAATCTGACGGTGGGCTCCTTCGAGAATAGCCTCGCCAATTTCGGCCCGCGTCCGAATGGTCTCATCCCACGGCCGACGCTCAAACCAGTACTCGGCTACGGCATCGGTGGGCAGACCGGTGGTGAGTTTACACTCGTCGTCGGTCAGATGAAGGCCTACCGTGGCAAAAATGTCAATTTCTACGGCGCGCCAGTGGGGTTCTGAGTCCACCAGAAGGCCGTCCATGTCAAATATGGCTGCTTGTATCATGCAAATGACTAAAAATACTGGGCGTTGGGCGGGTGTTTACCGGAACGAGAGGCTGATGCTTTGAACAGTGGGGTTTAGCCGCTGCATAACCGGATTGGCCGACGAAAACTCACCGTCGCCCGACACGGTCTGGTAGCTTTGTTCCTGCGCGGGCGACAGTGCCCCGGCCGCAAACTGCACATTCAGGTACACTTTACCGTCCGGGTCCTGAAGTTTCCCGGTTTGCCAGCTCGACACGTTACCGCCATAGTCCCAGTCGAATCCATATAGGCTAAACGCTCTGCCGTTTAATTTCTCTACTTCTTTGAGCGTACTACCAATCCGCAGGCCCTCCGGCGTGGCCCATCGGCTGGCGCTGGCTGTTGGTACCGCCTTGCCGATCTCGGCGGCATCGGCTTCAATCAGGACCATCTCGGGGCGCGTGTGCTGCTCATCTTTCCAGATAATCTGCGCCTGATCGGGGGTGCCTTTGAATAGCGTCGTGCCAATGTAAAAATCACCCTCGGCTCCCCAAACGGTATCGGCTTTTGTGACGTTTTCGGCCCCCAGAATCTGGATGAGTTGAGCTTCGGAAGTATTGGCCCGGACAACACCCGCCTGTTCGCCCGGGATAAGCACAAAGTTGTCGGGCGATGTCTGCGGCCCTTCGGTTGAGAGGGTCGTCGCGAGCGTATCATCGTCGGATACAGCTGTCGAATCGTTGGTGGCTCCGCTGCCGTCGGGTTTCGATTGGCAGGCCGTCAGCAGAGCCAGGCACAGGAGTAAGGAAATATGTTTCAAGGGAATATTCGGGAAATGAACGAGTTACGAGTTTGTGGGGCACCCCCTACTCCCTCCTTAGTTAGAGGAGGGGGTTAGGGGGTGGTCAGCCGGTCTTTTCAGAGCTGTGCTTGCCGGAAGGGTTTGATGTCTATTTTCTCCCAGACTTTGCCCTGCACGTAAGGTTCCCACGATAGCCAGTCCTGAAGCTGGGCTTCGGTCTCGAAATCGAGGAGCATCATAGAGCCAATCATCTGACCCTCGGGACTGAGCAGGGCTCCGCCCACCACGTAATGACCCATCTCTTTTAGTTTGCGAACTCCCTCAAAATGGTTTGGGCGGACGGCCATCCGGCGGTCGAGCGCCTGTTCGTCGGTGCCATCGTAGGCGTGTACAACGTAAAGCATTGCGTAGCTGTTTTGGGCACCAAGATAATACGATTGCCGCGCTTTTGGGCGTCCCTGTCCGGATGGACCGGCGATGCAGCCCGAAACCAGGCCCCGTACCAGTACCCAGGTGGGGCCAAGGGGGCACTTGTCGTGTCGGATTCGGGGTTTTCTTCCTAATTTGGGCCTTTTATCGCTTCTTCATAACAACAATGCTCCGTCTGTACTACTTAGCCATTGCGGTAATGGCATGCCCGGCGTTTGCCCAACCGCAACCGGCCGCTTCATCGTCCCGTCTGACCGTCGAGAAAATCATGCAGGACCCTAAAAATTGGGTTGGCACCTCGCCCTCGGGCGTTTTCTGGGCCGAAGATGGCAAAACCGTCTATTTCAACTGGAACCCCGAAAAAGCCAAAGGGGACTCGCTTTACAAGGTAGTGCTCGCGGGCGACCGTAAGCCGCAGAAGGTAAGCCCCGCCGAGCGCCGGAGCCTGCCCTCGGGCCCCGGTGTGTATAACCGCGACCGCAGCCTGAAACTCTACGACAAAAACGGCGATCTGTTTCTGGTCGATTGCCGTACCTACCAGACCCGGCAGTTGACCAATACGGTGGATCGGGAGGCTAATCCGCAGTTTTCGGGCGACGAGCGGGCGGTGGTGTTTTCGCGTGGCGGCAATCTGTTTCGCATGACCCTGAGCAATGGCGAGCTGAGCCAGATTACCTACTTTGATCCCGGCACCAAACGGGCTGAGGTTAAGCCCAATACCCAGGAAACCCTGTTGAAAAAAGAGCAGCTGGGCCTGTTCGATGTATTGCGCGAGCGGAAGGAAAAGCGGGATGAATCCGAAAAAATTGACAAAGGCGATACGCCAAGGCGGCCCAAACAGTTTTATACCGAAGGCCGGATGCTTATGAGCCCGCAACTGAGTCCCGACGGTAAGTTTGTTACGTTTACGCTCGCCAAAGCGGCTTCGGGTGCCAAAAGTACCGTGGTGCCCAGCTACGTAACCGAGTCGGGCTTTACCGAAGACCTGCCCGCCCGGACCAAAGTGGGAGCTCCGCTGGCCTCGTACGAGTTGTTTGTGTATGATATTGACCGCGACACGGTACAGGCGGTGTCATTGCGAACGGTACCCGGCATTACCGACCGGATCAATTTTACGGGTGGGGCGGCCACATCGGCCAAACCCGACACGAGCAAACGGGCGGCTCTGCGCTCGGTTACGATCTCAAACGTGCTATGGTCGCCACAGGCTACCAATCGGTACGCGGTGCTGGTGCTGCGGGCGCAGGACAATAAAGACCGCTGGATTATGCAGCTCGACCCGGCCACACGCACGCTCAAGCTCATTGATCGCCAACACGACGATGCCTGGGTGGGTGGCCCCAACATTGGGTTTGGCCCGAACCCCGGTACGCTCGGTTTTCTGGCCGATGGACAAACGCTTTATTTCCAGTCTGAGGCCGATGGCTATTCGCATCTGTACACGGTAAACTTGACCACGGGCGAGCGTAAGCAACTGACTTCGGGCCGGTTCGAGGTGCAGCAGGTGACACTTTCGAAGGATAAGCAGTTTTTCTTCCTGACCACCAATGAAGTACACCCCGGCGAGCAACACCTGTACCGGATGGCCGTAACCGGCGGCCCGCGTGAGCGACTGACCACCATGACCGGGGCCAACGATGTAACCCTCTCGCCCGATGAGCGCAGCATGGTCATTCGGCACTCGTACGCCAACCGCCCCTGGGAATTGTATCTGGCTGGTTTAGAGCAACAATCAATAGCAAACAGTAAAAAACAGACCGCACCAAAGAAGGAAGCTGGCTCGGTTGGGGCAACCCCGGTGCAACTGACCGATTCGCCCACGGCCGAGTTTAAGGCATACCCCTGGCGCGACCCGCAGGTGGTGACTATTCCGGCCCGCGATGGGCAGGCTATTTATGCCCGGCTGTACAAGCCATCGGGCGATGTAAAACCCAATGGCCGGGCCGTTGTGTTTGTGCACGGAGCCGGTTATCTGCAAAATGCGCACAAGTGGTGGAGCCAGTATTTCCGGGAGTACATGTTTCATAACCTCCTGGTCGATAAGGGGTACACGGTGCTCGATATTGACTACCGGGCGAGTGCAGGCTACGGCCGCGACTGGCGTACGGGTATTTATCGGCACATGGGAGGCAAAGACCTGACCGACCACGTCGATGCAGCTGCCTGGCTCGTTAAAAACCACGGTGTTGAGGCCAACCGGATTGGTATTTACGGTGGGTCGTACGGTGGGTTTATCACCCTGATGGCTATGTTCACAACGCCCGGCACGTTTGCTGCCGGTGCGGCCCTGCGCCCCGTAACCGATTGGGCGGCCTACAACCACGGCTACACGGCCAACATCCTCAACGAACCCCAGACCGATTCGCTGGCGTACCGTCGGTCGTCGCCGATTTACTTCGCCGATGGGCTGAAGGGCCACTTGCTCATCTGCCACGGTATGGTCGATGTGAATGTGCACTATCAGGATGCCGTCCGGCTGGCCCAACGACTCATTGAGCTGAAAAAAGAAAATTGGGAACTGGCCTCGTACCCCATGGAAGATCACGGTTTTGTGGAGCCGACCAGCTGGATGGACGAATACAAGCGGATTCTGAAACTGTTCGAAGAGCGGTTGTAGCGTAGTTTGAATGCCTGTTGTTCGGTTTTCGAAAAGCCGACTACCCGAATAGAATTTCCTTTTTCGCGTACAAAGCCCCAACTGTGTGTAACAGGGCTCGTTTGAGTTGTTACACCCCGTTGGGGCTTTTATTGAACGGAGAGCATGGAAAATGGCCCGCCTGTGCGACACGAGCCGTGTTCAGTTACGCCTGTCGAAGGTACTTCGCATCAGCAACTAGTTGTCGCACAAATTTTTACCGTCTCCGCAGCAGGAAATATAGCCCGGCCGCAATCACAGCCCCCAGTGCCAGACCACGCGCTACGTGGTACGAGGTAGGCGTTGGCATCGACACGATCCCGTTTTCGTCGGTAATGGCGGGTTCTTTCACATACCGGCCCCGTGACGGAATCGAGCGTTGGTCAAAATTATCCACTAATCGGCTCAGCTCCAGCGTCAGGTCGAGGCCGCGAATCGAGATGCCGTGCCCCGTGCCTGCCGTCAGCGGGACCAGATCGGCCAGTTTCTTGACGGATTGCCGGGCATCATCCCAGTTGATCGTAAAATAGGCCGGTGGCCCCTGTACTTCCAGAGCCTGCGTGGCAACCGCCGTCAGGGCGTTCTGGTTGGTGGTGATAAAGGCGTCGCCCGCAATCAGGGTGCGGTCGCTGTCACGGAACAGCGAAATATGTCCCGGTGCATGACCGGGCGTGTGGATGGCCCGCCAACCGGGCAGGTCGTCGATGTGCCCATCGTCGGGAATCGGGCGTACGTGTTGGCTGATGTCGATGGGCCCGAGCGGAAATACCCACGATAGGTACGCCATGCCCCCGCCCCCAATAGCTGGGTCGGGTGGTGGATAGCTCGACTTACCGGTAAGGAAGGGCATTTCGAGCCGGTGCGCGTAAACCGGCACATCGCCCCATTCTTCGAGCAGAGTTTTCAACGAGCCTACATGGTCGCCGTGGCCGTGAGTCAGCACAATAGCCTGTGGTTTGCAGGGGCCGCCGTCGGGGCTCGGTCCGTAGAGTTTTTCGGCTTCCTGCCGGATGGTATTGGCGTAGCCCGGCAAGCCGGCATCGACCAATACCCAGGGGTTGCCGGGGCCGGGGTCGCCGATGAAGAACACGTTAACAAACAGTGTTTTAATGCCAAACACGTCGTAAGTCACATCGTATGGCGTAGCCTTTCGGGTGACCGTTTCGGTGGTTTGAATTTCCATAACGGTTGAGATTTGTTACCAACTCAACCGATGCCGTTTCGCAAAGTTTGATTAAATTGAGGTAGCGAGGTCTTAAACCTGTAAGGTCTTTGAGACCTTGCAGGTTTGGGCTGACTTCAAGTTTGATAGTCTAATACCCAAATTCCCAGTCTTCGCCTTTTTGAGTGGGTTGTATTTGTTGATGAAAAGCAACGAATGATTCTACGCCCCCAAACCAATCTAACACAGTATTGCGCTCAAGTAAGGTTGGTTTTGAACTGGTCACAGATGTCAGGGATGAGTAAGACCATAATTCTGCCTTCTGACAAAACCCATGATGTACAGGATTCGTGTGGATATAGGCAATTAACCGGGTGAAGTACGTATCGGAATCTACTTCCTTGCGTTTTAGTTTGTCAATAAATAGTGACCCACGTCTATTAAAACGTTTATTATAGGCCTTAGCGTAGCTGTTACATAAGTTGCTGAATTGCTGTACCACAAAGGAAGAGTGGTTGAACGAAACGGGTTTGGCCTCCTCCGGTTTTATAGTTTGAAAACAATGTTCAATTTCGGCTTCATCAGCAATCTGAACCAAAAAGTGGAAGTGATTTGGCATTAAACAATACGTAAACGTTCTGGCAACGGGTTGGATATAAGCTGCATATTGCTTCAAAAAATAGATGTAATTATCGTGGTAACGAAATAGGTTTTCGTCACCAACAGCATGATTAAACAAGTGGTAGTAGCGACCAGGAAGTAGTGGGTCGTGGTACATGCAGGTGGCAGGTGATTAGTTGCGAAAACATGAGTCATCCCGAATTTTCAACATCTTGATGGTTCAGGCCCAAGTTCCCCAGGATGCCCCGTTAGGGGCCTAATGTCCATAGCTAACGGGAAAATGATCCAAATAGCCGAGCCCCGAAGGGGCGTAACTCGAATCAAGTTACGCCCCTTCGGGGCTCGGGTTCTCGTGGGAGACGACTTTTCTACCAACATTGAGCCCCTAACGGGGCATTGGGTTGGGTCGAGGCCTAGACTACCCTAAAATTCGGGATGACTCATGGTTAGTAGTTACAGGGTTGGGCCTTTGCCAAACCTGTAAAGTCTTAAAGACCTTGCAGGTTTGGTAGCCTCATATTTGGGGCTCTTACAGGGCCGGCGTCCGCTCTTCCCAAACCTGCGCTACGTTGACAATCACCTCGGCGGCTTTTTCCATGTCCTGAACCGAAACCCACTCCTGCCGCGAGTGAAAGGCGTGTTCGCCCGCGAAAATATTGGGGCATGGCAAACCCATAAACGACAGCCGCGACCCATCGGTACCACCCCGAATGCTCCGGCGCTGCGGGGTGAGCCCTGCCCGCCGGATAGCCTCCAGCGCATTGTCGACCACGGCCGGGTGGCTGTCGAGCACCTCTTTCATGTTGCGGTACTGCTCCGTTACAACCAGTTCGGCCGTTGAATGTGGATAGTGTTTGAGAACGGCGTCGAGCTGGGCCTGTAGATAGGCTTCTTTCTCGTGCAGACCCGCCACCGTAAAATCGCGAATGATGAAATCGAGCGTAGCCCGGTCCTGATTACCTTCCAGATGGCCGGGGTGAATAAAACCTTCTTTACCCTCGGTGGTTTCGGGTGAAAGCGTGTCTTTGGGCAGGCTGGCCAATAAATCGGCGGCTATTTTGAGGGCGTTTTCGAGTTTGCCCTTCGCAAAACCGGGATGGGTCGAAACGCCCTGGATCGTAATCCGAACCCCATCGGCCGAGAACGTCTCATCTTCGAGCGTCCCCACCGATTCGCCGTCGATGGTATAGCCAAAATCGGCTCCCAGCTTCGCTATATCAACTTTTTCGGTACCCCGGCCCACTTCTTCGTCGGGCGTAAACAGAATCCGAATGGTGCCGTGCTGGATCTCGGGCGTGGTCATGAGCCGGTGGGCGGCCGTCATGATGGCCGCCACCCCCGCCTTGTTGTCGGCTCCGAGCAGGGTTGTGCCACTTGCCGTAATAATGTCGTTACCCAGCTGCCCCGCCAGATCGGGGTGATCGGCCAGGCGGATGACCTGGGTCGGGTCGTCTGCGGTCCGGCGGTCGGGCAATACGAGGTCGCGGCCATCGTAGGCGGTATGGATTATGGGCCGCACGTTAGCGCCTGTCACATCGGGTGAGGTGTCGACGTGCGAGCAGAAGCAGATGACGGGGATATTGGGTTTGGGTGAATTGGCCGGGATCGTTGCGTACACGTAGCCCCACGGGTCGAGTTCGGCATCGGTGATGCCCATCTGATGCAGTTCCTGCACGAGCAGGCGGCTCAGGTCCTTTTGTTTCTCGGTGCTGGGGTTGGCCGCGGAGGTCGGGTCCGATTGCGTGTCGATCTGCACGTACCGGAAAAAGCGGTCGGTAATGGTATCGGGCTGTTGCATGGTATCGAATGGAGAAAAACAAAGATAGGCACGGAGCCCGGGGCCTTTTGGGGGGTATGTCTATTTTTCTTGTTACTTTTTGGGGCGTAAGGCTAATTAATTGGCAGAACGCGCCTTCTGAGAGTTATGCCAAAAGAACCCAATGACCGTGAACTGGTGGATGCCATCCGCTCCCGCACCCCGTCGAGGGTGGAGTGGGCTGTCAGGCAATTGTATGGTTATAAAAAATTTGTGCAAGGCTTTGTCAAGGCCGATAGCCAAAATGAACTATTGGGCCCCGAATTGGCCAATGATGTTTTTCAGGAGGCCATTGTTACTTTTCTGAAAAAGGTCTGGCATACAGCCTACGAACCCAACGAAGCGACTATCGGCACGTATCTCTACCGTATCTGCTGGAATCTTTATTTGAAAGAACGGGAGCGAATCCTCGGCCGGATGGCCCGCGATCAGGCGTACATTGACCAGGGCACAACGGAGCCGTTACAGCCCGATGCGTATTTGCTCGAACAGGAACAGCAGGATATTTCCGAACAAATTCTGGGTCAGCTATCGCCGGCCGACCGGCAGCTGTTTCAGTGGTACGATTTTGAGGGAAAGAGTCACCAGGAAATTGGTGATTTGTTGCACATATCAACTCAGGCGGCCAAACAACGATATTACCGGGCGAAGCTGGAACTTGGCAGCCTGCTGAAAAAATATGAAGCTTACTACTGAGGTACTTGAACAGATAGAGCGATACCTCGCTAATCAACTGCCCGACACTGACCGCCGGGCCATAGAAATGCGTATGGAAAAAGAACCTGAGTTTCGCGAAACCGTGCAAAGCCTGCAACGAACGCAGCGATTTGCGCAAGAGGCTGAGCTGATTCGGATGGCGCGGTCCGTAATGACTCAACTCGATGCCGAATCCATACCGAAGTCTGCCCCGGAGGTGGTTTCGGCGCGGGGTGGCCGGGCGGTGTTCTGGCGGTTGGCTATGGCTGCCATACTGCTGCTGTTAGGTGGGGTGTACCTGCTAGTGAGTGAGGTAAGCCTGGCTAATGCCGACCTTGACGCCGGGGTGCACCGCGAGGCCGTTCAGGCCCCTCGCGACGACCTGCGCCCCGCTGAGCAGCAGGCCTTAAACGATTTTATTCGCGCCAATGCATTTTATACCGATGGCAACTTTGCCGCGGCCGTCACTCTTTACGAAACAGCCGCCCGCGCCCCCATCAGTCCCTACCTACGCGAGGCTATCTGGTGGAACCTGTCTCTGTCGTGCCTGAAACTGGGAGCTATTGATAAAGCCAGTCACTACTGGAGCCGGTACGAAGCCATTGAGCAGCCCCGATTCCCCGGTACCCTGCTCGACCGCACTCGCATCAGAGCCCAAATTTTTTGGCGCGGCCTTTTCGATTGAACATTCGCCAGCCGGCCAACCCTATCGTGCCGACCAATAGCCCCATCAGCCAGATGGGGGGCCGGGAAGACTCAGGCACAAAAGGGGTATGCCCACCGTACAGAGCTACACCGGCCCACCAGTGTGGGTGCCCACTGTACCGATTGGCATCGGGCGAGGCCAGAAACTCAAGTCGGGCCTGTCGCCAGTTTTGCCGGATCGACTGCCCGTTGTTCAACTTTGGAAAGAAATAGCGGGCTAACAGGGCCTGCGCTTCATCGTTGACATTAAACCACGAGCACGTCACGCTTTGGGCTCCCGCCCATGCCATAGCTCGCCCCAGGCTGTGAACCCCATCGCCGGGTAACTGAATCCCCTTCTCGGTCGCGCAGGCCGAGAGGGCCGCCAGGCCCACGGCCCGCAGGTCGGCGTGTTGGAGTTCGGATGGGTAGAGCAGGTAATCGGTCCCGGCCGGGTGAAATACCAGTGCCGTTTCGCGCGGTCCGGGGTAGGTGTGGGTCGTTATGAGCAGCAAGCGGGCGTGTGGCGCATTCTGCAAAAAACGTTTTTTCGAAGCTGTTTTACCAAGCCAGCTTTGGCCATCGGGCAGGGTGGCTTCTTCGGCGGAGGCCCGCAGTGGCCTGAGTAAAAACCCGGTGGGCATCCGAAATGGGCTGCGGCCAGTATCAGCGGCAAATGGAGCAAAGCTGAGGGCTTCGTGCTGGGTTTGTACCGGGTCGGGTGGGAGAAGCCGCCCCGACAGGTTGAACTGATACCCCACATCCAGGTCCTGGATGAGCCAACGTCCGGCCGGGGTTTCGAGGGCTTCAAACGGAATTTGCCAGTCGGGTGGCGGAACCACCGTCAGGGCGGTAAGGTTGGGTAGCATCGCCCGAATCGGAGCCAGCAGCAGCCTGTACACCGCCTGTGCCGGGCGGCTGTCATAACTGCCCACTATGCCGGGGTTGCGGCTCACCTCGGCCCGGTATCGGCTTAGGGCCTGATCCAGCATGGCCGGGCTCACCGGCAACCGCCGAAACAAAACCCCCTGCTTGTGTAGCGCAAGCACCAGTAACCCCGTGGGCGTAGGCGCATAGCACAGCAACGCTTCGCCCGGTTGCAGCACCGTTTGGTAATCGCTCATTGATAATTGCGCTACCCGGCTCAGGGCCTGCCGGTATTGTGGGTGAGTACGGTCGGTGCGTTGTTGCCATTCGAGCAGACTTTTTTCGGTTCGGTCCAGTTCGGCCTCGACCGAACGGTTGCCTGTTTCGCGCACGAGCCGAAGCTGACTCAGGCGTTGACTCAACCGACGCCACTCGGCCTGCATGGGAGTGGGCAGGTATTGACGCATGAGCCGCTGCTCAAGCTGTGCATCGGCCAGTAGGCTGTTCTGAAACCGGTCGAAAAGAGAAAACGCCTGGCGCGTGTACAGCTGGGGTTGGGCAGATTGTTGCGCCAGTTCGTAGCAGAGTGATAGCGCTGGTATATACAGCGGGGCGGCCTTGGCGGCCAGAAAAGCCTTGGATTCGGGGAGTAGGGCACCCCGCCGGAGCGATGCCACCAGACTTATGGCCTGCTCGTAGCTGGTCAGGGCCTCGCGGGCGTTGGCCACACGTTCGGTGGGCGATGCAACCGGGGAACGGGCCAGAAAATCGGCCCGTGCTGTCAGGGCCGATACCAGTGAGCGGGGCAATACGGCCTGTTCGGGGGAGGTAGCCCGTGGTCCGTAGGCTTCGCGCACGGCGGCATCGAGGGCGTTGCGTGCAGCTGCCGGTTTGCGCTGTTGTTCGTACATACGGCTCATACTCAGGTACGCATCTGCCCGAAAGCCGGAGGGCATGGGGAAATGTTTGGCGCAAAACGTCAGCAATTCGGTAAAGGCGGCCTGCGCGCGGGTCAGGTCACCCTGGGCCAGATACACCCCTGCCCGGTTTTGCCGGAGCCGACGCTCGACATCGGTATCGATTCCGCCGGTTTGGTGTTGGTAGCGTTGGTAGGCTTGTTGGGCCCGCCGGAGGGTTTGTGCCCCCGCCGACGCCCGGCCCTGCTGCAACTGCGAGTCGGTAAGGTTGCAGAGAATAATGGCCTCAAACAAGGGGTTGTTGGCATAGAGGGTAGCTGCACGCCTAAAGGCCGAGTCGGCGCGGGCAAACTGCCCCAGAGCTACGTACGACTTACCGAGTGAGTTGTAATGATTGCCCGAGCCGTCGTCGGTTTTATGCCGGGCTTTGTAGCGCCGGATGGCTTCTTCGTTGAGAGCAATGCTCTCGGTGAAGTTCATGGTTTCCTGCGCCAGATATGACCGCTCCAGGTAGTAGAGGTCGAGGTAGTAGTTGAAGGATTTGAGCGAATCGTTGTGGGTTTTGATGAGATAATCACACTGGTTATAATAGTGCATAGCCGAGTCGAACTGGGTAAGGCCGGTATGGGCCACGGCCAGGCCGAAGTCGATCATGAACCGACGCCGAACCGATTTGTCGCGAAAGGAGTAATAATACCCATTGGCCCGCCGGAGGTAGCCAAGGGCTTCGGGTACCTGTGCCAACTGGCTTTTCAGGATGCCGATGTCTACGCAGAGCAGAATGGAGTAAGCCGGTAACCTGGCTTTATGACTAAGGGTCAGGGCCTGTTGGTAGAAACCAATGGCGCGGGTGTTGTCAAAGGTACTTCCTGCTTTGTTCCCTTGCGCGATCAGGTCTTCTATCTGGCGGATAGATGAATCGGGTTGGGCCCGCACAACCTCTATACTCAATATAAACAAGAGAAGTATAAGGTGCTTCATAGGTTACGGGGAGTAGGTTTGGGTAAGCCTTGCCAAATTGCCAAAAAAAACCGCTACTCCCACGTGGGGTAGCGGTTTTTTGGCGAAGCGCGCTTTAATACTCGTACCGGGGGCGTGTGCCCACACTGTCGGGCTTTACGGCCGGGGTTGGCCCGGTTGGGCGAATGCGAACCTGATCCTCGGTTTGGGGTTGAGGTTGAGGAGCCACCTCACGGCATGCACTCATTCCGAATGCCATGACAAGCAAGACCTTGCATATGGGTTTCATGCAGGCAAAGGTCTCTGATGGCACTCTTAAATATAAAAAATATAATTATCAGTTACAAATCACTTTATTTTCACGTTTATTCCTTGATAATCACTTTATTTTCAGTCAATTTTCAAGCCCACTATATTCTCACCCATATGACAAAAAGAGCTACTGATGAATCGATTCATCGGGACGAAGTAGTTGACCAGCTTCTCCAGCGTTACTTGCCCGACGATACTGATACGCCTTCCTTTTTCAACCACCCCAATCGAAGAGAAGTGGTGCTCGGTCTAAGAGCCTTCCACCTGGCACTTCGGATAAGTCAGCAGGCAATTACCGACGATCTGGCCCAGGCACCCTATAAATCGTTGTTGGCCATTAACCATCAGGAGCCCGACACCATTAGTGCAACCAATGTGAGTTATTTGCTGAATCCCGACATTGTGCCGAATAGGGTGCGCGCCATTAAATCGCCCAAGTTTCGGACTATAGCCCTGGCGCATTACCTGATAGCCAAATCGGGTGGGGACCTGTCGATAGAAGAACAAAATGGACAGCTTGTTTTTCTGAATAAGAATCAGCCCATCGATACCCGTTCGCCGAGGTTGAAAAAGAAAGTAGGACTGGGCCGAAAACGGAAACATGTTATGCTCGAGTCGGCTGGTGCCGACAGATCGGCTGGCAGTCCTGCTCAGCCGTGCTTTCTAGCATTTTACTGGCGGCCTCACCGTAAAAAAACAAGAGAGAAAGTAGGTTATGCCCTTGTGAAGCCTCCAACCGGGGCCACTACGCCCGAGCACTCGTGGGTAGGTGCTGAGGTTACCTATTGGTATAGCGACGGGCAGCACAAAACAGTGGTGACCGAAAGCAACCCTTCAGATGGGCACATGCTTTCGTTACGGTTGATTGATGCCCCCGGTCAGAAACGGACTGGTGTCTGGACCCAGATTACCCTCGACTGGACCAGCGATAAGGCCCCGATTTATGTGGGGGCTTTTGCGAGTTTGAGTGGTAAGTTTGGGCTGGCTCACCCGGCCGCCGGGTTAATGGTCTGGTGGCGGCAACCGTCGCTCGAAGCGTGCGAAGATCTTATCAGACAATACGTTCAGAACCCCGAAAGTATCCCCGACGAGGTGTTTCACTTCTTACTGGGGCAGCGGGTCGATGTACCTGCTGATGGGGCTGTTGAATCGTTTGACGCATTGCCCCGTGCAAAAAATGCCTGGTTGCTGGCCGAGGTTGCCGACTCGTACCAAGGTTTTTTTGTGCATCCGATTACAGGGCATGTGACCTTATTTATCTGCAAAATATCGCGGGCGGGCCGGGTCGAGTGCCGGTATCCAACTCAGCACAAGCATCCTCGTTTGCAGGGCTTTGCCATCCCGCATAACCACGGTATTCGGGTTGATTTGGACTTCGATCATGACAATGGCACCTATCGGTTACACTATTTTCTGGAAGGTGGCCTTACCGACAATCGCTACCTGTTGGGCGTGTACGCCGGTTTCGATCACAGCTTTACACACCCCACCTCGGGGCGGGTAGTGTTGCAGAAACAAGCCGACCCGGTAGTGGCCGACCTCGATATGTTTACCTTCTGCCAAAGTCCTCAGTATCTGAAAGTGGGGCAATACCTGAGCGGTCAGCAGGGGCTGGTGGCTGCCACCGACAGTCAGGCTGTTGAAGAACTCAGAAACGTCACGCGGGCGCGTCCGTTGGCTCAGCTTGCGGGTACGTATGATCTCTATATGACCGAACGTCGGAACCCCAATGACCCCCCGGAAATATTTCGGTACAGGCTGGAAGTACAGAGGTCGGGCAAGGCCCTGTTGTCGGGGAATGGCCGCTCGGGCGAGGGGATGGCCGAGGTAAGCCGCGATCACTTGTTACGGATACAATTTGGCTTACCCACCAATCAGCTACTACAAGGCTCGTTGCTGGTATCCTTATGCGACGACAAAGGGCATGTAGAGCGGTACGATCAGATTCGGCACCTGTTTGGCATGGCAACCCTCGTAAATCAGGACCGAATTATGGCGATGGTGGCGGTGCTGAAACCTTCCCCGTCGGCAGATGAAGGGCTGGTGCCGATTGACCCCCTCCCGATTCGCTTTCACCGGCAAATGTCGGTGGAGCAGCAAAATCAGACCCGGGTGGGTTTTGATTCGTACGACAAGCAGTTGGCCGGTTTGCTTTCAGCACTCGAAGGTGAGGCTTACCGGCTGATTCGGTTACCTAAATCGCCTAACCATCCGTTTCGGCCCCGGCGGACGCAAGACCGCCGAACCGCCTTTTTTGCAGCCTGTCATTTGGCAAGACATTATAGTGCCGGACACGCGCAGGAAAAGATGGTGGATTTGCGCGACGATATAAAGGGCTATCTTTTAGAAGCCTTTCGGCACGGGTTCGCTACGCTTCGGTTTGGGGGGGCGTTGGTTAGAGAATTGGGGGCACAAGGGCCAAAACCGGAGCGATTGATGCAGTTTTTACGACAACATGGCATTGATACTGTTTATTTGAACAGACTGAAAGGAGACTTCCGCGATCTGATTCGTGATTATGCACTTCTGATATCGGCTTACGACGACCCTGCCGAGCTGGGCCATCCGGACCTGAACGATCTGGTGGAACGCTTGTGGGGTGATATGGATGAATATCGGGCGTTGGTAAGTGCTTAAAACCAACGAGGTCGGAGGCTAATCGACAGGATTTCGATTGGCGCTTCCGACCTCAGGGGCAGTTTTAAATGTATGTGAATATAGCCTCGGGCCTGACGTCAGGTACTTGTACTTGTGCCCAAGCATCTGTTAATACTTCCCATCTACAGAAAAGTAACAGGGGGATCAAAAAAAAGTAAGACACCCACGGATGTCTTACTTTTTGGAATGCATGTTTTTATGGCCTGATTTTTATCAGTTCCCTCAAAGCAATTGGCTCATGGCGGCCTTGGTAGCCTCCTGTTGTCGGCGTTTCTGGAGCACAATAGGTGCCGAGACCCGCTCTTTGCAGTCGAAAATGCCGCAGCGCTCGCAGGCTTCGTTCACGATCCGGTGCGAGAGGGCGGGGTCGTTCAGAAACTGCATCTTACTGCGCAGGGCGTCGTTGACCACAAAACACATCGACACGCTCATGTTTTCCTGTTCGATGGTTCGGTGCGGGTAAGCCACCGATACAATCAGGTATTGCTGGCGCGAATCGGCGTAAGTTGAGAGCTGCGCCCGACACACGGCCCCGTCGAACTGTTTGTGCCGTTGCAAAAACGAGAGTTCCTGCAAAATAGTCAGGGCAATCCAACGTCGGCAGTAGTGCTCATCGACCATGCCGCGTGGCCCCTGCGTGCGCGACAGGTGCATCTCCTTAGTGAGATGAAAAATGTTTTCCCCCGCCGTGTTGTTGAACCGGTAGAAAAACAACTGGTCGATCCCGAAATATTTGGGCAGCACGTTGCTAAGCCGGTAAAAAAACCGCTCCGGGGTTGAGCCGCATTCCTCAATCAGGTTCAGAAAATCGTCGTTGTTCCAGGTTGGGCGGGCAAACAGCTCGCTCAGCCGTTCAATAAGCCGCTCGCGCCGGATCAGGATAGCCCCGGCAAAGTATGATGCTTTGTAATTGTTGAGGACCTGCTCAAATGATTCGGCTTCGACAAAAGCATAGGCGTAGGGCCGAACTTTGAGGTTGAGGTACTGAAACCCGACCTCGCGGGCAAGCACGTAAGCCCGCTGACCGGGTGCCATGTGGCGGTTGAGGTGCAGCACCCGGCTTTCGGGCCGGTACACCGACCGCAGCGTGGCCAAATCGGGCTGGGTATCGGGGTCGAAGGGCTGAATCGTGACGTTGTACCGCGTTTTGAGCAGGTTGGTCAGCAGACCCTCGGTTACAGGCGCATTGGCCGGGGCAAACTCGGCCAGAAACCGGTCGGCATCGGCTTCAATATCCTCAAAATGGTTGTCGTGTAGTTCCTGATACGACCGGAGCATGGTCATGTACAGCCGCTCTACCGACATGTTGTAGCTGAGGGCAATGTCCATGAACGTCCGAATCATAGCGCTCACTTTGGCGGGGGCTTCGGCCAGCAACTCCAGCAAATCTGACGGGTCGATACCGAACAGTTCGAGCGGAATTTCGGTCAGAAACTTCGAGCGGAGCAGGTCCGAAATGGGCTCCAGTTTTTTGCTCAGTTTCAGCGATACCAGCGTATCGTAATCCACGTTCATGGCCGTTGCCAACGCCGAAATTTTATCAGCTTTGGGATATTTACGGCCCTTTTCAATTTCGGAGATGTACGAAACGGCCATGCCCGAAGCCTGCGCCAGCTCGCTCACCGACAAGCCTCTGTCGATACGAAGCTGACGTAGTTTGAGGCCAAACAAAAGACGGATGTGGTCGGAGGGGAGTGACAAGGCGCGTGTGAGTTGATGAACGGGTAAACGCTAAACTAAAAATCGAGGTGACAGTTTGTCCAGCCATCGTCGAAGCGGGTGCCAAACTGCTGGTAGAACCCAATTGCGGGCTTGTTCCAGTCGAGTACCTGCCACATCATACCGGTGCAGTTAGTTTGGCGGGCTGTCACAATGGTTTCGTCGAGGAGGAGTTTACCAATGCCCATGCCCCGGTAGTTTTCGGTCACGATGATGTCTTCCAGGTACAGGCGCTTGCCTTTCCAGGTCGAGTAGCGGTAGTAGTAGAGGGCAATGCCGATGATCTGGTTTTTTTCGTCGTCTTCGGCTACCAGAAAGCCAAATGAAGGGTTGGGGCCAAAGCCGTCCTGGAGCATTTGCTCAGGCGTGTTGGTTACCTGATCGGCCGCTTTTTCATAGACAGCCAACTCCATCACTAAGTCAAATACCTGCGGAATATCAGCCGCAACGCCGGGGCGAATCTGAATCATGGTTGGTAGGGGGTAGGGATTGGTAACAAATTAGTAAGTATTTAAGGCGCCAAACTACTCGGTTTCGATTCGTTCGGCAATCAAATAATCTTCGGGCCGGTGGTGATTTTGGCGGATGAGCAGCTCGCCCACAAACCCCGCCAGAAACAACTGAACCCCCAGGATAATAGCCACTAAGGCAAAGAAAAACAAGGGGTTGTCGGTTACGTTGCGGAAACGGAGCCCCTGCGAAATATTGTACAGTTTGAGCCCGATGAGGTAAAAGGCCAGTACCGTACCGATGAAAAACGACAGCGTACCGAAGCCCCCGAAAAAGTGCATGGGTCGCTTGCTGAACCGGTGCATAAACGCAATGACGAGCAAGTCGAGGAAGCCGTTGATAAACCGGTCGAGCCCGAACTTGGTGTTGCCGTATTTGCGGGCCTGATGCTGCACTACTTTCTCGCCGATACGCCCAAACCCGTTCCACTTGGCCACAATGGGCAGGTTGCGGTGCATCTCGCCGTACAGGTCAAACGATTTGACTACGGCCTGCCGGTAGGCTTTGAGGCCACAATTGAAGTCGTGTAACTGCACACCCGACACCCAGCGTGATACGCCGTTGAAGAGTTTGGTGGGCAGAGTTTTGGTGAGGGGGTCGTAGCGTTTCTTCTTCCAGCCCGACACCAGGTCGTACCCGTCCTGGGTAATCATGCGGTACAGATCCGGGATTTCGTCGGGGCTGTCCTGTAGGTCGGCATCCATTGTAATCACTACGTTGCCCCGGCTGGCTTTGAATCCCACCTGTAGCGCGGCTGTTTTGCCGTAGTTGCGCCCAAACCGTACGGCGCGTACATGCGCAGGGTTGCGGGCGGCCAACTGTTCAATTACCGACCACGACCGGTCGGTGGAACCGTCGTCGATAAACAGGATTTCGTATGTATAGCGATGCTCCGTCACCACCCGAACAATCCAGTCGTGCAGTTCGGGCAGCGACTCATCTTCGTTATAGAGGGGGATCAGAACGGTTAATTGCAAGTCGGACATAGAACACAAAGTTCTTAAAAAATAAGGTAAAACGGGCTTAGAAGTTGGCGGAAGGGGAGGGTGTACGTTTCGCGGCCGGGGTTGGCGGGGTCGGGCTCGTACACGGTGAGGGTGTCGGCCTGTACGGCGGAGGGGTTTCGGCGGTAGCCCGTAATATGCCGAAACGGGGCCTTACGCGCGTTGTGGCGTAGGCTCAACCGGCTGAACGGCCACAGGTTGGCCTGCTGGGCGAGGGTTTCGAGCTGCCCGGCCTCATAGGGTGGCAACAGCACCCACCACTCGCCGTCGGGGTGCAGCAGTCGGTCTGCGGCCGCTACGAGGTCGGGAAACGGGAGCGTGTCGGTATGGAGGGCCCGGTTGGTGGCCGCGTTGGGCGAGCGGAGGTGATTCGTGAAAAACGGCGGGTTGGTCAGAATAAGGTCGTAGGGGGCATCGGGCCGGAAATGCTGAATGGCGGTCTGATGCACTCGGATTCGGTTGGCAAAGGGACTGGCGGCCACGTTGTCGGTAGCCTGCGCGAAAGCGTCGGGGTCGAGCTCCACGGCGTCGATACGGGGGGCTTTGGGGTAATTCTGAGCCGCCATCAGGGCCAGTAATCCGGTGCCGGTGCCAATGTCGAGCAGGGTTGGGTTCTCCCGCAGCTGCGTGGTGGCCGGGTGCGTGTAGGCCCCCAGCACACAGGCATCGGTGCAGACCTTCATGGCGGTCCGGTGTTGCTGAACGGTAAACTGTTTGAAACGAAACAAAGCGGGTACAGTCGGTGAATGAAGGACGGTTAGACCTGTTCGTCAGTACTGGACATTAGATGTTGGACATTAGACCTCCATATATAAGGGTAGTAAGTCTAGCGTCCGGTATCTGAAGTCCGAATGTCCAGTATTGAAAGGCCGGTTGTCCGAATAAATATAAACCGAATGCAAAAATACTACACTTGGTGTGATACTTAACGTCTGAGTAAGGAATTGAAAATCAGATTTAACTAGTTGATTTGTAGAGTATAAGCCCCCGTTTATATATGAAGAGATTTGCTTTGTTAATGCAGATTTAATGTAACTTGGGCCTTATTTATAACCTACTCTTCCTATCAGTCGATGAATAGAACCATTACGTCAGTCATCCGGTGCTGGTTAGTATGTGTAAGCTGCCTGCTTGCGCTTTGCAGCAACGTTTTTGCGGCCGATCCGCCCAAGGCGTTACCGGCAGCCATTGTAGCACCGCCCACCTCGCCTACCATCGATGGCCCCAGTACGTTGTCGCTCTGTGTGGGCGGCACTGAGCGGGGCATCGAATTTAGTTGCCCGGTTAGTACAACGGCTTCGTACAGCGGGCCCGAGAGCCGAACGGCATCGGGTTCCAACGGGTTTCTGGTGATCTACTTTGTGAATCCGGGCGTGGAAAGCTACACCTTTACCTGCACCAACGCGGCTCAGGAAAGCAGCTCTACTGAGTTTACTATTTACGGAATTGATGCCCCCAGTGAGCCGGTGATTACAAGCAACCCGGCCAGTGGAACGGTAGAAGTAAACGCCAGTTTTTCGCTGACGGCCACCTGCCCAACCGGCTCCACTGCTATTTGGGCGGATGACCCGATGGCGGGCGCTATCCGAACGGTAGTGGCACCGTCATCACCACAAGATTTATTTTACTACGTGTCTTGTCAGGCTGCCGAAGGAGGGTGCGGCAGTAACGAGATCGAAGTTGTCATTCAGGTGTTACCGGCTCCTATTCGGCCTACGGTAAGCCCAACGCCCAACCTGACTGCCTGTTTGGGTACGCCGTTGAGTGTAACGGCCAGTTGCCCCACTGCCTTTGTGCCCCAAATAACCCCGGCTGGTGGGTCGGCTCTGTTGCAAAGTACCTACGGGGTTGATGGGTCGGTTGCGGGGGTGTTCTCGTACACAGTAGATTGTGTGCCGGATGGTTCGGCGCGATTAGCCGGTCTGCTGATCGAATCGGTGACCGGAACTCTGCTGATTGAAGCGCTCCCCACTGCCCCTACGGTAACGGGAAATCCGGCCTCACTGACCACTACCGAGGGAACAGCGGTAACTCTGACGGCGAGTTGTCTCACGGGTACCCCTGAGTGGACCGACGGCACTAAGGGAAGTGTATTGGTTAGCCCCTCGGCTTCGGGATTCTATAACTACAGCGCTATCTGCGTATCGGCTGCGGGTTGCCGTAGTACCGAAACCCCCGTCACGGCGACAATTGATCTGCCCGAAAACCCAGTCCCTACGGTCGATCTGGCCCTGCCCAAAGTGGACGTGAGCCGTCGGACGCCCGCACCGGGTGAGCGTGTGCGCTACGTGACCCACGTCTTGAACGAAGACAGTAACCCGTCTACCAACATCCATATTGCGGTGCAATTGCCCGCCGGATCGGGCTACACAACAGACAATAGCCCCACCACCGACCCGTCTTCGACTACCTGGACCATGACGCCAACTACACCCGGCACTACCTTTGATCCGGGCACGGGCCGGGTGCTGCTGCACGTCGACGATTTGGCACCGGGCGAACGTCGGTTACTGTATTTCTACGCAACGGTTCCGCCCACGCCAACTACCAGCACGGCATCGAACGCCAATAAGTATTACACCTATTGGCAGATTATGTCGGCCGATACGAAAGACCCCGATAGCCCGCACGGAAACGGTTTCTGCAATGGAGAAGACGATACGCAGAGCATTGATACCCGCATCAATGTGCCCACCAATGCCGGGGCCGATGTGGAGCTGTTTGGCAATATGAGCGTGAGCAACCCGACGCCCGCGCAAAACGAGGTCGTCACCATTCGGGTCGGTATCAAGAATAACCTCGGCCCGCAGGTAGCCACCAACGTGATAGCCCGGGCTACGTTGCCGGTGGGGCTGTCGTACGTGAGCAGCAGCACCCCCGGCGTCAGCTACAATACCGAAAGCCGCGAGCTGACGTTTACGGCGGGTAGCATTGCTGCCAACGCTACGGCGCAGTTTGTGTTTACGGCTTCGGTAACGGCTCCCGAAAATACCGCTCTGCGGATGCAGGCGGAGATCAAAAGCGCCGATCAGTTCGATCATGATTCGGTGTTCGATAACGCTCTCTGTAACAACTACGACGACGATACCGACGAGATTCGCCTGACGGTACGCGGTGTATTGGCCCCGCCAACGGAAAACCCGCCGGTTACGCCGGGCAGCCCGCTGACGCTGATTACTCCGCTTTACGACTGCGCTACGGGTCAGATCACGTTCCGCACGAGCGGGGGCAGCGGTTCGCCTATTACATTCACGGCGATTGGTGTACAACGCTCATCGGCTACGAACCCCACGGGCGTTATTGAGGCCGGTGTGCGGCTCGACCCTAACAGTTCGGGTATCATTACTATTGGGGCGTTGCAGGATGGTCTGATGGCCCAGCCGTTGTCGTTCAACTTCCGGCAGTTCTGCGCTCAGAATCCCGATCCGGTGAGCCCTCCGTCGAGTACCACCACGGCTCCGCCTTCGGGTACGGGTGTGGCCCCCACCAGCCTGACCCTGCTGGCTCCGTTGTATAACTGCACTACGCGTCAGGTAACGTTCCAGACGGCCGGAGGCTCAGGTTCGCCCCTGTTGTATTCGATTGTGTTTGTGACCGTACCGTCGGGCAACCCGGTACAGTTTATCGATGCTGCCATTGTGAACGACCCCAACAATTCGACGGTGATTTTGCGGGTTCAGCAAGATGGCGTGACGCTCAACCGGACGTTCGATTTCCGGGCGTTCTGTTCGGGTACACCACCGGCCAATGGCGCGCCGGTGCCGCCGGCCGTGGGGCCGCAGTCGGCTACGGTAGGGGTTCCGTTTACGTTTGTAGTGCCTGCCTTTACCGATCCCAACGGCGACGCCCTCACGTACACAGCTACAGGCCTGCCGGCCAACGGCTTGTCGTTTAATGCCGGTACGCGGACTATTTCGGGTACGCCCAGTCAGAGCGGAGTTATCGGCCTGACCATTTCGGCTACCGATCCGGGCAACCTGTCGTCGTCGGTGAGTTTTGCCGTTCTGATTAGTGGCACGGCTACTACGCCTGTGAGCCCCACACAACCGGCTCCGCTGGCGCTAATTGCCCCCACGTACGACTGCGCCACGGGTGCCTTTACGTTCAATACGACGGGTGGTACCGGGCAGCCGATTCAGTACCGGGCGGTGGGTATCACCGACTGGTCGACGGTGGCAGGCCCTTACACGGTGCGGCCCTTTGCCGACGCCCAACCGTTTGCTCTCCAGGCCCGTTACGTGGGCAATCCGGCGAGCGAAGTAAGCTACAGCTGGGACTTCAAAGCCGTGTGCAGCGGAGGGGCCGCGGGCCGCGTGGCCAGTGCCGAAACGTCTGGCTCGCTCGATGTCACGGTGCTGGGTAACCCAACGTCGGCCGATGCGGTGCAGATTGTGGTGCGCGGAGCTGCTGGTGGTTCGTTGCGGCTACGCGTGGCTGACGCTACGGGGCAGCTGGTGAGTGAGCAACTGATTGAGCAAGCCGGGGCTACCGAATCGCGCCGGGTACAACTGGGCCGTTCGGTCGGGATGTATTTCGTACAGGTGAGTACGCCCGGCGGGCAGAAAACCGTGAAAGTGGTTCGGCAGTAAAACCGGATACAAACCAATTGTAAAACGAGGGGCCTCGCCATTGGCGAGGCCCCTCGTTTAGTTAGAAATTACCGTAGTCGACCTGAAAGCAGGGGAGACCCAAATCGCGACGCCAGAGGGCGACTACCTGATCGCGGTCGTCCAGGATCACTTCAACGAAATAGCGGCCCCGGATATGGGCGTCGAACAGTTCGCGCTTTACGATGGCGTCTTTGCGCATATCATTCTGTTTGCGCATAAACAGCTGATAGTCGGAGCCCTCGCGCCAACCCATATGCCGCCAAAGCCAGTTGATTGTTTCGGGGCGGGCGAGGCTGTCGCGGCCCGATATAAAAATAATGGCGTACCCGGCCTCGCGCATGGCCCGCACTACGTTCAGTACGGGCGGGTTGGGTTTATCACGACCCACTTTGAGCCAGTCGAACGGGGATCGGTCGTGAATTTTGGCGGCCGTCCCGTCAATATCCACCAGAATGCACTTGGGTAGGTCGTTGTTCTGAACGGTGGGCGAAGGCACCGCGTTTGTTTTAGGAAAAACGAGCCGTTGACTCACGTCGAACTGCTTCCGAAACTGTTTCAGCCGCTCAGCCTGCTCCCGAATGGCGGTTTCGCCCACGGAGTCGGGTCGGTTGGCATCGCGTCGGATGGCTTCCTCAACGGAAACTTCCAGCAGCCGGAACGTGACTTCGATCTCGCGGTTCTCTACCCGTTTCAGTACGTCATGAATATACCGGGCGCGCAGGTGCGTGTTGTCCATGACCACGTTCCAGCCGCCATCGAGCGCTGATTGAAGAGCGGTTTGCTCTAAGTCCGACACCAGCCGCTCAATCCGGTTTTTACGTTTCTCATCCCACTTCCAGTATTCTCCCAACGGCACCGGCAGCACGCTTCGGCGCAGTTCGTCGCGGTTCAGGCGCAGGTAGTTGGGTTTGTCCTGCACCCACTGCCGGGCAAACGTCGACTTGCCACTACCGCTGATGCCGACCAGAATAAGGAGGTGTTGCATGAGGCTGAAAATTAAGAGTTTGCAGTTTACGGTTTAGAGTTTACAGTGGGCTGGCGCAAGCGTAAACTGAAAACCCTAGACTGAAAACAGTAAACTTTACATTCATTATATCCCAACATTCGACTGACTGATGTAATCGTCCCATTCATCAATGTCGGTTAGGGGTTCGAGGAGTGTGTAGGTGAGGCCGTGTTGGTTGAGGTCGGCAATGGTTTGTTCGAGCAATTCGGGCTGACTCCAGGGTTTGTTCTGAAACAGAAAAGAGTGCAACCGTTTCATACCGAGTACGTAATACCCGCCGTCGGTAGCCGGTCCAATGACTACGTCGGTGGTGTCGAGAGCGCGAAAGGCCTGTTTCAGGTGATCAGGCTGAATAGCGAGGCAATCACTGCCCATAATAACGGCCCGTTTGGCCCCGGCGGCAAACTGCTCGGCAAAGGCATTGTGCATGCGTTCGCCCAAATCCTGACCGGTTTGGAGCCGTTTGTGGTACCCCATCCAGCCATCGGCCGAATTGATAAAGTCGCCGTAGTAAACGAGTCGTTTCCAGGGCAGCATTCGGCTAATCTGTTGGGTGTGGGCAAGCAAATGTCGGTACACAGCCGTAGCGCGCTCGTTGCCTACGGTACGGGCAATTCGGGTTTTCACGGTTCCCGGAACCGGATTTTTCACGAAGATGATCAGGGAGAAATCCTGCATAAGGTGGTTTACGTCGTAACTTTGCGGGCCAGTCAGGTCAACTGCTTACTTACCGGAACGGATAGCGACGACAAAGGCCGCCCACCAACCGCCGATGAAGCAACAAGTCTGACACTAAACTGCCGACTATCGACTATAAGATTATGTCAAAAGAAATTGTTTACACCGATCAGGCCCCGGCCCCGATTGGTCCGTATAGCCAGGCTGTACAGGCAGGTGGCTTTCTGTTTGTATCGGGTCAGATTGCCGCCGATCTGGCACCAGCGGGCGATATTCAGGCCGAAACACGCAAGGTAATGGAAAATATCGGCGCGATTCTGAAAACAGCCGGTAAAGACTATAGCCACGTGCTGAAGGCCACCATTTTTGTGAAAGACCTAAACAACTTTGGTCTCATCAACGAGGTGTACAGTTCTTTCTTCACGGGCGAATACCCCGCCCGCGAAACCGTAGAGGTAGCACGGTTGCCCAAAGATGTGAATGTCGAAATTTCAGTTATAGCGATTTAATGGTGAAAGAGTGGAAGAGTGAAAGAGTGAGCTTACGTGTCCACTCTTTCACTCTTCCACTCTTTCACTCAATCATTTTCTATGTCCAATCCCGTTCGCGTTCGTTTCGCGCCCAGCCCCACCGGCCCACTACACATTGGCGGGGTGCGCACCGCTTTATACAACTACCTGTTTGCCCGCAAAATGGGCGGCAAAATGCTCCTGCGTATTGAAGATACCGACCAGAATCGGTTTGTGCCGGGTGCCGAAGATTACATCATCGAAGCCCTCAAGTGGGTGGGCATTCAGATCGACGAAGGACAAAGTGTAGGCGGCCCCAATGCGCCCTACCGGCAGTCGGAGCGGAAAGAAATGTACCAGAAAGAAGCGTTCCGGCTCGTAGATGAAGGGAAAGCGTATTACGCGTTTGATACGCCCGAGGAACTCGACGCTATGCGGCAGCGGCTCGAAGAAGCCAACGCCCCGGCGGCTCAGTACAACGCTATCACGCGGTTGCAGATGAAAAACTCGCTCACGCTGCCAGCCGATGAAGTGAAAGCACGCATCGATGCGGGCGACCCCTACGTGATTCGGCTCAAAACCCCCCGCAAAGAAGAGGTTCGGCTCAACGACCTGATTCGCGGTTGGGTCAACGTGCACTCGTCGGCCATTGATGATAAAGTGCTGCTTAAATCCGACGGCCTGCCGACTTACCACCTTGCCAACGTCGTCGATGATCACCTGATGGGCATCACCCACGTGATTCGGGGTGAAGAGTGGCTGCCCTCGGCCCCGTTGCACGTGTTGCTGTACCGCTACCTTGGCTGGGAAAGCACCATGCCGCAGTTTGCGCACCTGCCCCTGTTGCTCAAGCCTGAGGGCAACGGTAAACTAAGCAAGCGCGACGCTGATTTGGGTGGTTTTCCGGTGTTTCCGCTTCAGTGGACTGATCCGTTTACGGGCACGGTAGCGCGGGGCTTCCGCGAAGATGGCTACCTGCCGCAGGCCCTGGTCAACTTTCTGGCGTTTCTGGGCTGGAACCCCGGTACCGAGCAAGAACTGTTTACGATGGACGAACTGATCGAAGCGTTTTCGATTGAGAACATCCACAAAGGCGGGGCCCGTTTCGACGTGGAGAAAGCCAAATGGTTCAACCATCAGTACATTCGGCAGCAGCCCGACGCCAATCTGGCTCCGGTGGTGCAGCAGGCAGCCGAAGGGGCTGGTTTCCCCTGTACGCTCGAAAAAGCAACCAAAATCACGGCTCTGCTGAAGGAGCGCGTCAATTTTGCGCACGAGATTTTCCCCGAAGCCCGTACCATTTTCTATTCGCCCGATAGCTACGACGAAACGGTGCGCGCAGCTAAGTGGAACGCCGACGCCATCGCTGCGGCTACGGCTTTCCGACAGGCGCTCGAAACCTACGAAGGTGAGTTTGTGGCCGATGCCATCAAGCATTTGCTGTCTGAGACGTTGCAGCAGGCTGGCATTAAACAGGGAAAAGTGATGCAGGCCATGCGCCTGGCCCTCACGGGTACGGGGGCTGGCCCCGACCTGATGCTGACCATGGAAATCATTGGTCGGGAGGAGACGCTTATCCGGCTGAACCGGGCCCTGGAGCGCCTGAATTAACCATTTACACAACAGAAGTTGTCCGGCGTTTCGAAATCGGGTAGGTTTGAAACGTCGGACATTTTTTTGAGCGGGCAGTCCGCTAGCCCCCGACTCTAAACCTCCAACCGATTTGGGTGTTAATTCACCAGAAAGACAGACAAACGGTGACCAACATGGCAAAGAAGAAATCAAACCTCGACGAAAACGAAAAACCCCGGGTTCATAAAGACCTCGAAGGATTCGATATTCAGATCAACTCGTTCGGCGAAATCACAACGAGCTACGATATTGACAAGATCAACCAGTTTCTGAACAAGACCGTCGATGATAAAAAACTCCGGCACCGCGACGACCTGAAGGCGCTGCGGGGCGAAGAAGAACCCAAAGCCCCCGATGAGGAGGAAGAAGAGGATGACGACGATCTGAATCTGGACGATGCTGATTTCGACGAATTGGAAAAACGCTGAATCATGCTCCACCGCACTTCCACGCAAAATATGGTAGCGATGAGTGCCTTATTTCGATTACGGATTGACGTGTTATCGAAGGGAAACTCCCCTCACGTGCTCTGGGGATGGTAATCGAGTGGGCTGTGCTCCACCAACAGGAATTAATGCAGGACTGGGAAAGGGCAAAAGCCTTCCAGCCTTTGAAACAAATAGAACCACTTCAGTAAACTCCCAAACCAAATGTACTCACACGAAATCGATTACAAAATCATTGGCGAAGACATTCAGATCGTAGAAATCGAGCTGGACCCAAACGAAACCGTTATTGCCGAAGCCGGCTCTATGCTGTTTATGGAAGACGGTATTCAGTTTGAAACCAAAATGGGCGACGGCTCGCAGCCTACGCAGGGCCTCATGGGTAAGCTGTTGCAGGCAGGCTCGCGGCTCATCACGGGTGAGTCGCTGTTTATGACCCATTTTACCAACCGGGCGGGTATCAAGCGCAAGCTGGCGTTTGCGGCCCCGTACCCTGGCACGGTAATGCCGATCAACCTGGCCAATATCTACGGCAATTCACTCATTGTGCAGAAAGACGGTTTTTTGTGTGCTGCTATGGGTACGCGCATGAGCATCCATTTCAATCAGCGGCTGGGCTCGGGCTTCTTCGGGGGCGAGGGCTTCATTATGCAGAAACTACAGGGCGACGGTATGGCGTTTGTGCACGCGGGCGGGGTTGTGATTGAGCGGCAGCTGAACAACGAAACCCTGCGTATTGATACGGGTTGCGTAGTGGCTTTTGAGCCGCAGGTACATTTTGATATTCAGCGCTCGGGTGGCCTCAAAAGCATGATTTTCGGCGGAGAAGGCCTGTTTTTAGCCACGCTGAGCGGCACGGGCCGGGTCTGGATTCAGTCGATGCCGATCTCGAAACTGGTGCAGCGTCTGGCTCCGTACAGTGGTCAGTCGCACAAAGAGAGCGGCTCGGTGCTGGGCAATCTCGGCGGGTTACTGGATTAGGGGTGTAGGACAAGTTTATTTTTCTGACAGGATTACAGGATAAACAGGATTTTTGGGGCTCAATCAATCCTGTTTATCCTGTAATCCTGTCAGAAAAAAACTTCTGTCGAATCCCTATCACAAAGAACTTGTCCTACACCCCTGGGTTAATGTCCGAGTCATGATTCATCGGATTTTTATGATTTCATTGATTTTCGGACGAATGCATTCTGCTAACTTCGTGTTCTGAATGAAAACCTGCTGACAGCAAACGCCTTTAGGCATATCCTTGTAATCAGGTGTATCAAGATTTAGAGTATGGAAGTCATTTGCATTAACGATAAATTTCCGGCCCCGGTGCTGGCTTTTTACGCGGAGTTCGGGGTACAAACGCCCAAGCAGGATCAGTTGTACACCATCCGGATGGTAAAGCGCCATACCCACGGCGAAACGGGGGTGCTGCTCAATGAAATTCAGAACCCTGAGGTGCCTGTAAAGCACCCGGTGCTGGGCGAGGTCTGGTTTGAGCCAACGTTTAATATCAACCGGTTTGCTACGCTCATGGGGCAGCCCGTGAAAGAGGAAGCCCTGGAAGAAGTGAATACCTGATGGCAGAACCCTTAGAGAACGAAAACCCGGCACGAAACGGCCGGGTTTTTCGTTCTCTAAGGGTTCGTTATAAATTCCCACTACTGTGTGTAAGCATTTGCTTTTGGTGGCCCTTCTGGGGCTGACAGCCTGCGGCTCTTCGTCTACTTCGACCGATGCCGACTACATACCCAAACCCAAAGGATACCCCCGCATTGATCTGCCCCCGCACCGGTACGTGACGCTCCCGCCGAACCACCCGTATCAGTTTGAGGTAAACCGTATGGCTCGGGTGTTGCCCGATACGTTTGCCCGGGCTGAGCCTCACTGGATTTTTATTTACTACCCGGCGTTTCAGGCGAGTGTGCAGCTGACCTACAAACCGGTGCTCAACAATCCCGAGCGGCTAAAATCCATGTTGCAGGATTCGTATAAGCTGGCGGGTAAGCACAAAATCAAAGCAACGGCCATTCGGGAGCAAATTCAGAAATTACCCTCGGGTTTGTGGGCCAACGTAATCGAGCTGGAAGGGGAGGTGCCCACACAGGTACAGTTTATCACAACCGATACCACTACGCATTTTTTGCGGGGGGCGCTTTATTTCAATACCGCTACGGCCAACGACTCGTTAGCGCCGGTAATTCAGTACGTTCGGCAGGATATTATCCACATGCTCAAAACCCTCAAATGGCGGCAGTGAGGCTTTTGTGCAGGATTCATTTTTGAGTTGACGGATTGCATTGGCGAATCTGGCCCCGTAAACAACGCCCTTGTTTAGCGTGTTGCCCCGCCCGGCAACACCTTGTACGAAGTGCTGCACGCGGTGGGCTATTTGTTAAGACCCCATTGCTGTCTGTGGCTGCTTGTAACCGATTGAAAAAGCGTAGGTTATAGGCAGATTGTCCGGTTTGTACGGGCCTATTTTTGCCCCTCGTTGTGATTGTTTTTATGGAGCGATTTTGGTAGATTTACTGTTCATTATCAACAGGACAACTATACTAATGAGCCGATTTTTTCGGCCGTTCAGAATTGCTCATGGCACGAACTAAAAACAATCCTAATCAGCTCTCGATTGACTTTCTGGCGTCGTTTCGGCGAATGCTGGTTAGCCTCGGCTCGGCCGACAAACTGGTGTACAACGAGTCGGTGTTTACACGCCTGACCGATCAGTGGGAAAGCAAGCGAGTGATTCCTGCCGACCTGCTTTTTCAGAAAAGCCCGGTCGAAGCGGTGGTGTACCGGCTTCAAAAGCAGGATAGCCGTTTGCAGTTTCCCGATGAGATGATCGCCGGCGAACTGCGGGGTGTGGAAGGACTGACTGGCTTTGCGGCCAAATTCCGGGAGCAGGGTTGGGTCATTCTGCCCGCTGAACTGTCGGGAATGTACAAAAATCTGTTTTTGAATATCCTGACGGCGGCAATCGGCCTCGACCATGCCTACGCCAGCAAACAGGAGCTACTGCCCGAAGCCGAGCGCGTGGCCCTGGCGGCTTTGTTGCCCGAAGATGAGGTGCGGAAGTTTTTCGGTATCCGGTTGTCGCGTTTCCCGGACAGTTTCCGCAGCGAAGTGTCCAACTACTTCAACCTGCCGTTTGAGTCGGTTATGAAACGGGCCCTGCACATTGGGGCCATTACCGAAGAGGTGCTGGAAGAAAACCTGAACCACCGGCAACCGATTCGTTCAGCCACCCTCCGCCGACCCAGCAGTAGTCGGGCCGCGTAGGTCGGGCCGCGTAGGTTGAATGTGGATAAACGCTTTGAGGGGCTGGAGACAGATGACATCTTGTTTCGGAAAGATGTCATCTGTCTCCAGCCCCTCAAAGCGTTTGGCGGTTGATTATTTCAGTACCTGCACCTCAATGGTCGAGCTGCTGTACACCCGGTGGGTTTGTTTCTGGAAGTCTTTCTCGTCGGCGAGGAAAATGTTCGGGACAAACGTTTGCGGGTTTCGGTCGATGAGCGGGAACCACGTACTCTGCACCTGAATCATGACGCGGTGGCCTTTTTTGAAGGTGTGCAGCACATCCTGAAGCCGGAAGTTCACGTCGGTAATTTCGCCCGGTTTAAACGGCTCAGGTTTCTCAAACGAGTTGCGGAACCGCCCGCGCATCACCTCCGAGCGTACCATCTGCTGGTAGCCGCTCAGGATAATGTTTTTGTTGGGCAGGTACGGGTGGCTCGGCTCATCGTCGGGGTACACATCAATTAGTTTTACCACCCAGTCGGCGTCGGTGCCGGTGGTGCTTACCTTCAGTTTGGCCATGATTTCGCCCCCGAGTGTGAGGTCTTCGGTCAGTACATCGGTCTGGAAGGTGAGCACATCGGGTCGTCGGCTGGCAAAACGCTGATCTTCTGACATGTAGTTGAAGGGCGTAAAGCTCATGGTCGTGGTGTTGTCTTCCGTGTACGGCACCGGCTTGTTGGGGTCCGACATAAACTCCGAGAAATCATTGCCACTGGGGTTGGTAGAACCCATCACCCGATTCGTAGCGAGAGCTCCGTCTGGCAGCAGGCTGTACGATAGGGTTTGAGCGGCCGGGCTGGGCCATTTGTCAAACGTTTTCCACGCTTTGCGGCCCGTATCGAACAGGTAGGCTTCGGGCAGATCCGTTTTGCCGTCGCCCGCACCTTTGAGAAAATGGTTGAAGAACCGGGCCTCAATATTGCGCTGGTAGAACGTAGCAATGCTATCGCCGAAATAGATGTTTGAGTGGAGGGTGCGGCCCGTCTCGCGCGACCAGCGGCCATGCCCAAACGGCCCCATCACGAGCGTATTGTACGCGCCGGGGCTGTTTTTCTCAATGGTTTTGTACACGTTGAGTGGGCCGTAGAGGTCCTCGGCGTCGAACCAGCCGCCCACGGTCATCACGGCCGGTTTAATGCCCTTCAGGTGGGGCAGAATGCTTCGTTTCTGCCAGAACTCGTCGTAGTTGGGGTGTTCGACGGTCTCTTTCCAATAGAAGTTGTCGGGGTAGTATTTGCTCGTCACGTTTTTGAGCGGCCCAATGCCGAGCTGAAACGAGTACCCATCGCGTCCGCCCGTCTGGAATCCCTTCACAAACTCCGGAATGTACTGCTTGTCGTACCACGACTCTGTGGTGGGGGCGGGGTGCTGTACCCCAAATACAGGATAGGTAAACAGGTAGGCCTGAATGAAGGCCCCGTTGTGGTGAAAATCGTCGAAGAAAAAGTCGGACACCGGTGCCTGGGGCGAGGCTGCTTTGAGAGCCGGGTGTGCATCGGGCAGCGAGGCCGCCGTGTAAAAACCGGGGTACGAGATGCCCCATTGACCCACGCGGCCATTGTTGTTCGGGATATTCTTGAGCAGCCACTCGATGGTATCGTAGGTATCCGAGCTTTCGTCGGGGGTGAAGGGCGCAGCGGGTGTTTTTGCCGCTTTCCGGCCTTTGGTCGCTACGGCAGCCGGTGCGTCGGGGACGTTGGGCGTCATGTTGGTCCAGGTGCCTTCCGACATCCAGCGGCCGCGCACGTCCTGATACACAAAAATGTACTTGTCGCGCATCAACGTGCCCGACGGCCCGAGTTGCTGCGGGTACTTATCAACCCCGTACGGTGCCACGCTGTAGCAGGTGCGTTGCATCATAAACGGGTACTTCGGTCCGTCGCTACGGTTGGTGGCCAATGCGTCTTTGGGCACGTAAACGGCGGTATGCAGTTTGGTACCGTCGCGCATCGGAATTTTGTACTCGAACTTCTGGTAGTTGTCGCGCACGTAGGTGCTGGTAGGTTGGGCCGAGTTCTGGGCGAGCGACAGCCCCGACCACAGCAGGCAAAGGAGGTAAAGCAGAGGACGCATTGATGAGTGATTTGTTTCGTGCAATGATACGTAGTTTTTGGTCGTGAAATACGGGAAATCCCCCGTTGTCTGGAAGGTGGCATCGCCGGACATTCGCTGTCGAATCACTCACATACACGTAACCGACTCTATGACACCTAAACCTCTTTACCTGTACGCAGCCCTGATGGCCTGCCTGACCGCCTGCATTGGCCAAACAAACGACAAAACCACAGGCGACTCAGCGGCCGACTCCACGGGGGCCGACAGTTCGGCGGTCACTGCCCGCGAGGCTTCATTGGATTCGGTATTGGCTACGGCGGTCTCTTCTGAAACTATATCGTACGAAACGGCTCAAAGGCTGTATGCCGAGCGTTCGGCTAAAATCAAAGGGGCGGCTGCCGGGTGGCCCCGGAGCGAGTGCGAAACGGATAATAAAACTACTGGCAGCGTTCGCCTGGAAATAAAGGGCATTGAAGCGCACACCAATTTGAAGGTTGCCAAACTTCCCGGTTTCGATACGACCCGATACAAAGGCATTCGTATTTATCCGTTTCGGCAGCGCGGGGCCAATGAGTATCTGGTGGTGTACATCGTGCCTTCCACGTCGAGTAGTTCCCATTTTGGTGACGATACCACTACCTTCCGTATTTTCAAAGGCCTGAACGTGGTGGCCTGGTGCCCGGACCACACGCATTTGGGTACCCCGAAGGATGAGTCAATTCTGAGTGCCCATTTCCTCTGCCGACCCAACTGTGAGACCGGTGAGGAGCCATCGTTGTCTTTCTAACGTTTACCGGACCGGATGTTTTTTTACGTCGTATCCATCATACAGGCACTCAGCTTTCTGATTGGTCTCTTTTTCTTTCAGCGCATCCGAAACCCGTGGGTGCGCTGGCTTATTTTATACATTGGTAATCTATGCCTGATTGAATTGGGGCTGGAGTTTATTCCGACCATGGAGGCTCAGGCTACCATTACCCGGGTGTACTACTGCCTGGCGTTTCCGGTAGAGTATGCCCTGTACGTGTGTATGTTTCGGGAGAAATTGGCGGTGTTCCGGTGGAGTCGCTATTGGCTGATGGGCACCGCCGGGGTGTTGGCAGTGTTTGGGTTGTACAACGGCTTGCTGAATCAGCAACACAACTCGGCGGCTACCGATGTGTTTAGCATGATGGCGGTTATGGCGCTGATTATAAGTTTGCTATATTTTCGGAGTCTGCTACAAAGCAAGGAGATTATCTATCTGTTGCAGGAACCCCTTTTCTGGATCGCTACGGCGCTACTGTTCTTTTACGCCGGGTCGATCATTGCCACCGGATTTTATCACGCGTTCTACAAAAAATCATCCCATTTTGCGGTTAGTCTGTTCAAGGTCAATCTGGTTCTTGGTATCTTTCGGTCAGTTCTGTATTCCATAGCTTTCCTGGTTGCTGCCCGAAAATTACCGTATGGGTGATAGTGTTTACGTTTTGGCCGTTACGAGCACGGTTGTGTTCCTGCTACTGGCGGTGTTTATCGTCAGCTTTGCCCTTGTTTTTCAGCGTCGTCAGCTCGAAAACCTGCGCGAACGTTCGGCGATGAAGGCGGCTTACGAAGAAGAAATCCTCAAAGCACAGATCGAAATGCAGAATCAGACCCTGCAATCGATCGGGCGCGAACTGCACGACAACATCGGGCAGCTTCTGTCGGTCACCAAACTGTACCTCAATCAGCTCGAAGATGCCGAAGACCTCACCGAGGTGCGACCGCTGACCCAAAAAACCAACGGGGTCATTGATCAGACCATTCGCGGGGTGCGGTCTCTGAGCAAAAGTCTGGATGGTGACTTTATCCGTGACTTCGGCCTGGTGGAAACGCTGGCGTTTGAGATTGAGCGGCTTAATGGCGCGGGGCGGCTCACCGCCAGCCTACGTGTGCAGCCCGACATACAGCCGCTTGGGTTTGAGCGTGAAATTATCCTGTTCCGTATGGTGCAGGAGGCTATCAATAATCTGCTCAAACACGCGCAGGCACGGGCGCTGCACGTAAGCCTGCAAACGCGCGATGGCCAACTGCTCCTCCAACTCGAAGACGACGGGAAGGGCTTCGATTATGACGCCGTCATGAATCAGTCGATGACCAATTCGGGTGCGGGCTTGCGAAATATGCAGCGCCGGGCCGAATTGATCGGGGGGAGCTGCACGGTTGATACAGCCCCCGGCCGGGGTACACGAATCGCGTTTGTCGTTCCGGTAGGCCGGTCGGTTGCGTTAGCCGTGTAGGTACACAAAATACCTGTTGTTTCTGGCCATTTTGCATATCCAAGAGGCTTACCAAAACGTTATGCACGTACCGGCACAACCGGTTGTCTGGTATGAAACACTATTTGTACGCCTTTCTGATAGGTATGGCGGGGCTGGTGTGGGCCTGTGGGCGCGACACCATGACGCCCAAAACGGGGGCGCTCGCCTTGCAGTTCGATCACGTAGCGGGTGCCGCTCCGCTTGCCCTCGGCAATGCCACCTACACCAACGCGGCTGGTGAGCCATTCACCGTTAGCCGGCTCGATTATTTTGTGAGCAACATCCGTCTGCGCCGGGCCGATGGCTCGGAGTACGTTATTCCGCAAGACAGCAGTTATTTTCTGGTGCGTGCCTCCGACGAAGCATCGCGAACGCTCCGGCTCAACAATCTGCCCGAAGGACCCTACACCGGGCTGTCGTTTATGGTCGGAGTCGATAGTTTGCGGAGCGTGTCGGGTATTGAACAGCGCAAGGGCGTTCTGGACCCCGGCTTGAGTCATACGTCGGGCATGTACTGGGACTGGAATACGGGCTACATTTTTCTGAAACTGGAGGGCACATCGCCTGCTGTGGCCCCCGATGCGACTGGGCAGCGTAACTACCGGTTTCATGTGGGCCTGTTTGGCGGCTACCGCGCCCGCACACTCAATAACCTGCGCACAGTTACGCTCGATTTTGGCGGACAATCGGTATCGGCCACCACCGGACCGGTTTCGGCTGTGCAGATTCGGGCCGATGTACTGAAGATTTTCGACGGGCCGAAGCGGCTAAGTTTGGCCCAGAAATCCGACATCATGGTATCGCCGGAGTCGGCTGATGTGGCCAACAACTACGCCCGTATGTTTTCGTTTCGGCAAATAACCCCTCTGGAGCGATGACGTACCGGCACCTGATGACACTGGCGGGCATGGTAGCACTCTGGTGCGGTATCTGGGCATGCCAGCCGAACGAAGCGGGTGGTAGCGAACCCACCCCCGAACCCACCACGCCGGGTTTCAAACCTACGCCGATGGCCTGGAACAAGCCCGCTAATTTTCCCGAACCGGCGTACAATCTGGCCAAAAACCCGGTGACGGTGCAGGGCTTTGCGCTCGGCCGGGCGTTGTTTTATGATGGCCTGCTCTCGCACGATGGCACCGTTTCGTGCGGATTTTGTCATCAGCCGTCGGCTGCCTTTGCCCATACCGACCATGCCCTGAGTCACGGCATCCGCGATCAGATCGGCACGCGCAATGTGCCCGCCATTCAGAACGTAGCCTGGCAGCGGGAGTTTTTCTGGGATGGGGGCGTGCAAGACCTCGATTTACTGCCTATTTCGCCTATTCAGAACCCGGTCGAGATGGGCGATACGCTGGCGAATGTGCTAGCTAAACTCCGCAAAGACCCGCAATACCCCGGCCTGTTTGAAGCGGCTTTTGGGACCAAAGAGATCAATACGGAACGTATGATGAAGGCCCTCTCGCAGTTTATGGTGACCCTCGTGTCGGCCAATTCGCGGTACGACAAGGCGGTGCGGGGTGAGGGCCCGGCCCTGAACGATACCGAAACCCGGGGGCTCACTGTATTCAAGGCTAAATGCGCGAGTTGCCACGCTACCGATTTGTTTACCGATGGCTCGTTTCGCAACAACGGCCTGCCCCGGATTCCGACGGCTAAAGTAGATGACATTGGCCGGGGGGCTATTTCGCTCAACCCCGCCGACCGCTACAAATTCCGGGTGCCGAGCCTGCGCAACGTGGAGCGTACGCCCCCGTATATGCACGATGGACGTTTCTGGACACTGGAGCAGGTGCTGACCCACTACGCAAGCGGCATCACCGACTCACCCACCCTCGACCCGGCGCTCAAATCAGGCTTTACCCTGACCCGGCAGGAACAAACCGACCTAATCGCGTTTCTGCGCACCCTCACCGATACCGAGTTCCTCAGCGACCGCCGGTTTATGCCGAATTGAGCCCCAAAAAACCGGACCGACGGAGCGCCCTCCCGAAAAGTTTACCACCCCCAACCCCCTCCTTAATTCAAGGAGGGGGCGTTTACCGGTCAGGCAGAGAGTTTTTAGGTTTCTCTTTTGTAACACAGGGTTGACGTTATTACCGCCCCCTCCTGTTTTTCAGGAGGGGGTTAGGGGTGGTTTTTCGGTGTAAAGGGGGCATCTCATCCCCCCGTTTCTGACAGCCGCTTTTTGAGGTCAAGCGTATCGGGGCGGAACATCAGCAAAATCTGTTCGCGCTCGAAAGCCGCTTTGATGGCTTTGATGGCTTCGCTCTGGGCTTCGGGTTGTGAAGTTGTGCGTCCATCGATCCAGAACCAGACGTACCCCTGAATATTGTCGAGCGTGAACGATCGGAAATATACCTGCACCGGGTAATTGGCTTCGACAAACGGCAAGGCCCGAATGGCGCCGAGGGCTACCTGCTGTACCCGCTCCAGATCGTCGAGGTACGAAACCCCGAACGAGACTTCGAGCCGCCGTTGGCCCGAGCGCGAATGATTGGTGATCGGCTTCTGAAACACATCCTTACTCGGAATTTCGATGGTTTGGCCTTGCCCGTTATCAAGCACAATGGATCGGAGCTTCACCTCGACTACCCGGCCTGTAAACCCGTTGGTTTCGACGGTGTCGCCGGTCTGGAGGGGGCGGGCAATGGCAATCATGGAGCCCGAAATAAAGTTGGCCGTCAAATCCTGAAAGGCAAAGCCCACCGCCAGAGCAATGACCCCCGCACCGGCCAGCAGTGAGGTCACGGTTTTGTCGAGGCCCAGTACGCCGAGGGCAACAAACAGACCAACGGCCAGAATCATAATCCGGACTACGGTGCCCAACAACCCCACCAGCGAGGCATTGTCGCTTACGCGCCCCAGCCCGCCCGCAATGACCCGGCTGACCACGTTGGACAGGAAACGGGCCAGTAAAATAACCAGTATAGCAATGCCGATTTCGGGCAGGAAACGAACAGCACTATTAAACCACAAGACTACTTTCTGATACAGGAGGTGGGAGATTTCGGGTAAGTTGAGCATAATTCTGTCGGCAAAAATGGGCAGTTGACTCCCGTGGGTCGGGCGTTCGTCTGATTTTAGGGAATAACGCCGGAAGCGGGCTGTACGTTTGAATCGTCAATCAAACGACACCCCGACCGATCCTTGGTTGGGGCTGGCATTGCCCAGGGCAGGCCGGTTGTCGGGCGAGACGTTTTCGGCAAATACAACCTGAACACCCCGTTTCCCAAGCCATGAAGCCTATTTACCTTTTCTTTTTCTTCACGCTGATAGCCACCGGAGCATCGGCCCAAACCCAGCTCCGGGGTCGCGTGCTCGACGAGCGCGGCCGTGCTCTGCCGGGGGCCAACATCTACCTCAAAGGCACCTACGATGGGGCTAATGCCGACAGCACGGGTAGTTTTCGGTTTACAACCACCCGGCGCGATACCGCTACGCTACTGGTGACTTTCGTCGGTTTCGAGAATTATGCCCAGCTCCTGAAGCTCACGGGTGCCCCGATGGAGCTGACGGTTCGAATGACGGAATCGGCCAACGAGCTGAATACCGTGGTGATTACGGCGGGAGCGTTTGAAGCGTCGGATACGAAAAAGATGACGATGCTGAAGGCGCTCGATATTGTGAATATTGCCGGGGCCGCGGCCGACATCACCGGGGCCGTCAACTTCATGCCCGGTGCCCAGCGCGTGGGCGAGCAGGCGGGCCTGTTTGTACGCGGTGGCTCAAACCTGGAGGCCAAAGTGGTGATTGATGGGCTGATCGTGCAGAATCCCTTTTTCTCATCCCTGCCCGATGTGCAGCAGCGGGGTCGCTTCGATCCCTTCCAGTTCAAAGGTACATCGTTCAGCACCGGCGGCTACTCCGCGCAGTACGGGCAGGCCCTGTCGAGTGTGTTGTTGCTCAACACAACTGATAAAGGCTCGCGGGACGGCGTTAGCCTGAGCCTGAATCTGGCAAGCGCGGGTGTTACCTACGACAATGCCACCGAGAAATCGTCGGTGTCGGCCTCGCTCTACTATGGTGACTTGCGCCCGTTTTTCGCGCTGGTGCCCCAAAATGTGGAGTGGCTCAAAGCCCCGGTCTATGGCGGTACCTCCATGACGTACCGGTATCAGCCCACTAAAAACGGCCTCATCAAGGCTTACGGTATGTATTCGGATTCGCGGTTGGCGATGGTTTTCCGCGACCCGGCCCAGGCGCAGGCGGGTAACGAAACGGGTCGTGCTACGCTCGATCAGCACAACCGGAATCTGTTTATCAACACCACGTACACCGACTCGTGGGATGAAGGGAAATGGGCTCTGAACACGGGCGTTTCGCTGAGCCACGACACCGACGACATGACCATGGGCGCGTTCGATTTTTCGCGGCAGAACAGTCGGGCGCAGGTGCGGGCCGTGCTGACCCGTGCGCTCCCCGGCAACGGTCAGCTCCTTTTCGGGGCCGAATGGCACGCGATCCGGCTTGGTAACACCGTATTTGGTAACGCCTTCAGCCTAACCGACCAATACGCGGCTACGTTTGCCGAATGGCAGGTGTATGCGGGCCGGAAACTGGCGGTGCAACTCGGAGGCCGTGCCGAATATACCTCGGTGATTGGCCGAATGAACGTGGCTCCGCGCCTGTCGATGGCTTACAAAACAGGAGCCTACAGCCAGGTGTCGCTGGCGGCCGGGCAGTTTTACCAGACGCCCGATTACAACTACCTGTTTCGGAACAAAACCCTCGCGTACGAGCGGGCCGACCACCTGATTCTGAACTATCAGGTAATCAAAAACAAGCGGACGTTTCGGGTCGAGACATTTTACAAAAACTACGCTCAACTGGTGCGTGAGCGGGTGGATACGAGTGCCGTGGCTGGCTTCGACTGGAGAGCCGATTTGGGTAATCCGTACCGGTTTCCCATTGGCCAGACCAATAACACGGGTAAAGGGTACGCCGGGGGATTTGACGTGTTCTGGCGCGATCAGACAAGTATCAAAGGCCTCGATTACTGGGTAACGTATAGCTATGTGGATACGAAGCGACTGTTTCGGAATTACCTTACCCAGGCTACGCCCACGTTTGTATCGACCCACAACCTGAGCCTGATTACCCGCCGGTATGTCGAAAAAATCAGGACGAATCTGGGCCTGACCTATGCGTACACGAGCGGTCGCCCTTACTACAACCCGAACCGACCCGAGAGCGAGTTTCTGACCGACCGTACCCCGCCGGTACACAACGTGAGTTTTTCGGCCAATTATATCACGGCGTTCAAGGGCAATTTTGTGGTGATCTATGCCTCAGTGGATAACCTGCTCAACACCCGCAACGTATTTACGTACCGGTACGCAGCCAACCCCGACGGGCAGCCCGGCCGAACCCGCTACACCGTAGGCCCCACCTCGTACCGCACCTTTTTTGTGGGTGGTGTCATCATGCTTGGCAAGCGCGCCAAAGTCGACCTGAACAAACTCTGATCCCGCGCCATCGACCACCCTTTTAACTCCAAACGTCTAACTTTTACTTATTTCAGTATGAAAACCCTGATTGTATCTCTCGTTGCAGCCCTGATGGGCCTGGTTAGTCCGGTAGTAGCTCAGTCGGAACAGTACACGCAGGCTATGACGGCCGCCCTGAATACGCTGAAAAGCCAGAATATGAAAACGCCCCCGGCCGACATGCTGGCTGCGGCCAACGGATTTGAGCGCATCGCGAGCGTCGAAACCAAAGAGTGGTTGCCGCGCTACTATGCCGGGCTTGAGTACGTATTTCTGGGCTTTATGGGGAAAGATGCGGCCGAAAAAGATGCCTATCTCGACAAAGCCGATGCCCACCTGAAAGCCGCCGATGCCCTCTCACCCGATAACGACGAGTTGGCCGTGTTGCGGGCCTACGTGGCGCAGGCCCGGATGGTGGTCGACCCAATGGCCCGCTGGCAACAGTACGGCCCGCTGTTTCAGGCGGGCATCGAGAAAGCAAAAGCACTCAACCCCGACAACCCGCGCCTGTATGTGCTCGAAGGCTCCTCGCTTATGTACACACCCGAACAGTTTGGGGGTGGACCAGCTACAGCCTGCCCGGTGCTGAAAAAGGCGGCCGAGAAATTTGCTACCTTTAAACCCAAGAGCGACCTCTCGCCCAACTGGGGGCAGTCGCAGATTGCACCTATGCTGGAAAAGTGCAAATAAGCTTATGACCCGCGAACAACTCGAACGACAATTGCACCAATCGTCCAACCGGCCCGCACGGCCTGTGCGGATGCGGGGCTCGGCGTTGGCCCACTTCGATTTTAGCGGGCTCGACCTGACCGATGCCGATTTCAGCTTCTCCGACCTGTCGGGGGCCAATTTCAGCCGGGCCACGCTCCACAACGCCAACCTCAGCTTTTCGTCGCTGGTGAATGCCTCGTTTGTGGATGCTGACCTGACCGGGGCCAACCTCAATTTCAGCGGGCTATCCGGTGCCGACCTCACGGGCGCTGACCTGTCGGGGGTTTCGATGTCGTTCACGGGCCGGGCGCACAACGTGGAGCGGACCAAACTCCCGGCCACACCCATTACACTCACGTATCTGCTCAAAAAACCCGTTTGGGGGGTCTTGATCGGGATGGTGTTGGGGGCCTTGCTCATGTACGGCGTGAGCGGCATTGTGTACTTCACCAATCTGATTGTCACGTCGGGCAACAAGCTCATCGCCGACCTGAACCGGTTCATCGTCTGGCAGAATCTGACCGAGGGCGTCACGGTGTTTCTGCTGGTCTATTTCATGTCCGATTGGTTAGACCGGGCCATTCGGCGCATTTGGGTGCGGCACCTGCTGGTTAGCCTTGCTATTGTACCGGTTTACGTGACTATGGCCTGGGTGACGTACATGCTGTTTGGGAAAGAGGTGTTCAGGCAACTCGCCCGGCAGGCTACGCAACAACCATTGAGTACCCAATCGGCGCCCTGGTATTTTTACGTGTTGGGCGGATTGCTGGTGGGTAATCTGTTTCTGTACGTGCTCCGGCAGGGTCGGCAACTGTCGCGCAAGATAACTGAGCAGGAGTTTGAACTGCTCAACATGGAGAAGCTCAAAACACGGGCTGAACTCGACGCCCTTCAGGCCAAAATAAACCCGCACTTTCTGTACAATGCCCTTAATAGCATTGCCAGCCTGGTGCACGATGACCCCGACAAGGCCGAAGAAATGACCCTGCTGTTGTCGAAGCTGTTTCGGTACTCAACCGGCCGCGATGGCACGCATACGAGCAGCCTTGCCGATGAACTCGACATGGTGCAGACGTACCTACAGGTGGAACACGTCCGTTTCGGCGACCGGCTTCAGTTTGGGGTTTCGCTGGCCGACGAGTCGCTCAATGCTCTGAAAGTACCCCAATTTTTGTTACAGCCCATTGTCGAGAATGCGGTGAAGCACGGCATCAGCAAGCGGGCCGGGCAGGGGCGCATCGATGTTAAGATTTACCAGCAGGACGATTGGGTATTCCTGAGCGTACACGATAACGGCCCGGCATTTCCCGAAGAAATGGGCAGTGGCTACGGTCTGCGGAGCATTAGCGAAAAGCTCCGGCTCCTCTACGGCGATGACGCGCGGGTTGAACTTCAGAATGAACCCTACAAGCAGGTGCTGCTTGGAATTAAACTCAACAGGTTGACAACGAACAATTAACAGTGAACAACGAACAACCATCAACGAGCAGTGAACAACGAACAGTGAACAACGAACAATTAACAGTGAACAACGAACAACCATCAACGAACTACTTGCTGGAATTAGGCAACTGTTCACTGCCATTGCCAACTGCTCACTGTTGGTTGCTCACTGTTAGCTGTTCACTGTTCATTGTTAGTTGCTCACTGTTGGTTGTTCACTGTTCGTTGCTCACTGATCACCGCTCTACTACCATGAACTTTCCGCTTAAAACGATCCTGATTGACGACGAAGCGTTGGCCATTTCGCGCCTGAAACGGTTATTGGGCAAACAGCCCGGTGTGTTTTCGGTGATTGGCGAAGCCGCTAACGGGGCCGAGGGGTTGGCCCTGGTTGAGGCTCAACGGCCCGATGTGATCTTCCTCGATATTGAAATGCCCCTGCTCAACGGGTTCGAAATGCTCGCGCGCCTGACCTACATGCCGCTCGTTATTTTTGCGACGGCATACGACCAATACGCTATCCGGGCGTTTGAGGAGCACTCCATAGATTACCTGCTTAAGCCGATTGAGGCCGAGCGGCTGGAGCGGACGATCCATAAAATCAGGTCGGTGGTGGAGCTGGGAAGTCGGTCGGAAAGCGCCAATCACTTTCCCAATGCCGACAATCTGTTCAAGTTGCTCGAACGGATGCAGCCCAAAAGGGAAATTCACTCGATTTCTGTCAAAACAGGGGATAAAATCAAGCTTATCCCGCTACCTGAGATTGCGTTTTTCGAAGCCGAAGACAAATACGTATTCCTCTCGACCACCGACGGGCAGAAGTTTCTGACTTCCTATACCATCACCACCTTATCCGAAAAGCTCCCCGATACGTTTGTCCGGATCAGCCGTTCGGCTTTGGTCAATGTACACCGCATCAGCGAGGTCGTGAAGCATTTCGACGGTAAGTTTCTGATTGTCCTGAGCGACAAAAAAGGCACCAAACTCACCAGTGGTTCTACGTACGCTGAGGCCGTTAAAAGCTTATTGGAAATCTGATTGGCTTTACCGTTTATGGTTGGTTGTCAAATTATGTGGAAGTCGTGTGGCTACGGCCGAACCGTCGGACCGCAAAGGGCAGAGCTACACAGGATGCCGGGTCGCTACAAAAATTGTCAGACAATCGTTTTAACCAAAAACGATGAACTAAAAACCCTAAACCAAGCTATTCGACCACGCTTTCAGCCGCGAGCCGGCTTCGCGGAGCATGGCATCGTCTTTGGCAAAACAAAAACGCAGCATCCGGTAGTCGCGTCGGTCGTGATAAAACACCGATAACGGAATCGAAGCCACCCCAATTTCGTGGGTCAGGCGGATGGCCAGTTCGGTGTCGGGTTCGTCGGTGAGGTGCCCGTAAGCGAGCGTCTGAAAAAACGTGCCCTCGGTCGGGATGTACCGAAACGGCGAACCGGCGATGGCATCGAGAAACGTATCCCGTTTTCGCTCATAAAATGCCGATAGGCTCTGGTAGTGTTCGGGCTGTTGCAGGTACCGCGCGAGGGCGTACTGCATGGGTGTCGGGACGCTGAACGTCACAAACTGATGAATCTTCCGAAAAGCGGCTGTCAGCGCTTTGGGGGCGAGGCAGTACCCAATTTTCCAGCCCGTTACGTGGAATGTTTTGCCGAATGACCCGCACACAAACGTCCGCTCGCGCAGGATAGGGTGGGTCATGAGCGAATGATGTTGCCGACCGGCGCCGACCTGCCGGTCGAACACGATATGCTCGTACACCTCGTCGCTAATAACCAATAAGTTGTGGGCTTCGACGATGGCTGCCAGCTGATCCACGTCATCGCGGGTCCAGACGCGCCCCGTGGGGTTATGGGGCGTATTGACCATAATGAGCCGGGTGCGCGGGGTAATTTTCGCCCGAACGGCATCCCAGTCGATGGCATAATGGGGTGGAGCCAGCGACACGTACACCGGCACCCCGCCATTTAGTTCGATGGCCGGTACGTAACTGTCGTAAGCAGGTTCGAATACAATCACCTCATCGGGACCACCGCCCGCACCGTTGGCTTGTACCACCGTTGAGATGGCTACGGAGAGCGCTTCGGTCGCACCCGAAGTCACCGTGATTTCGTCGGCAGGGTGGTAAGCAACCCCGTAATCGGCCTGTACCTTAGTCGCAATAGCCTCGCGGAGATCGGGCACGCCCGGCATGGGAGCATACTGATTATGGTTCTGGGCCATAGCCTCGGTTACCAGGGCCAGCAGGGCCGGGTCGGCCGGGAAACTCGGAAACCCTTGTGACAGGTTGAGGGCACCTGTCTGGGTAGCCAGTGCCGACATTACGGTGAAAATGGTGGTGCCCACGTTGGGCAGTTTGTCGGGTAGGGTGGGCAGGGGGCCGTTAGCGAGCATGGCGAATCAGAACGACTTTTTTCCCTGTTTCAACATGCAGAACTTCTTTCGATATGGCCGGCTTCACGGCCCTGAACCCAGCAACAGCCACTAAGGCAATTACCCACAGCAAGACAAACAGGCGGGCAAATGGATTCAGCGGGGCGGTTTGTTTTTCGATCAGTTCCATAAACAGGCAGTAACGATGGGCGACACGCGTACGGTCACAGGGTGATTGGTATTGTCCCTATTCCAGATAGAGTATTAGTATTTATAGTCTATTGAAATAGTATTCTATGGCAAAGAAACGGGTTTTCTGGTATTGTTCATGCCTATAAGGTCTTAAAATGTGAGTAAATACTGAGTGACTTGAGTAAGTGGCGGAAAGTGTTTGGGAGTAAGGCAAAAAAAATCGCAAAAAAGTGATACGTCATATACATCGTATTACACTTCTTCTATTTTTGCGAATCCTAAGTTTTAACCTTGCTTTAACCACACTTTTGAAACGTATCCGCTACCTCACCATTCGGTTCGATGCATCAATCGACCGTAACGAACTTTCTGCTTTTCGGGGTGCTATTGCTACTGCTGTTGGCCCTGACTATACACTCTTCCATAACCACGACGAACAAGGGCCGGGCGGTTATGCCTATCGGTACCCGGCTATTCAGTACAAGCGGATTGGCCGTAACCCGCTTTTGGTGTGTGTGGAAGCGGGCGTTGACGAAATTCATCAGCTTTTTCAACGTCCCTCCTGGCAGCTCGACCTGAACGGTCGCCCGCTCACGCTGGCTGTTGCCGATTTACGGTTGCAGCAGTACACTCTGCAAGCCTGGGAGCACTCGTTCCGCTTCGAGCTCCGCGACTGGCTGGCGCTCAACGATGCCAACTATGCCCGCTACCTGCACACTCCCGACGAGCTGGACCGACTCGAACTACTCGAACGCATCCTGACGGGTAACATCCTGAGTATGGCCAAGGGCCTCGGCTGGCACATCGACCGGCCGGTAAAAGTCCGAATTCACGACTGTTCGCCCATCCGGTGGCTGTACTACAAAGGGCAGCGGCTGGCGGGTTTTGATCTGGAGTTCTCCACTAACGTTTTCCTACCCGACTGGATTGGGCTGGGCAAAGGCGTGAGTTTGGGGTTTGGGGTGGTAAGAGGGAGGAGAAGGGAAGAAAGGAGGAAGGAAGAGAGGGATAATGCAACAACGCAATATGACGACGAATACTAAACCCACCGACACCCGCGATTTGGTTTATCTGGCGGGGCTGCTGCATGATGAGCGAGTTGTTAAACAGGTTAGCCAATACAGAACCATGTTGGCCGAAGTGGGTATTACAATCGGCGATGGTGAGGTAATTATATGTGCTGATTCCAATGAGCAGGGAGAGTATTGCAAGCTGATTGACTTTGCCCGCCGGTTGGCTTTGCAAATTGATCAGCTTGCCGAGAAAGATACGCGCGATAAGCCGTTGGCCAGCATCCTTTCATCCGTGCAGATAACGCACATTGTAGGAGATAACGAAGTACTTAAGAAAGCCAAGCAAGTACGTTTGTTTAGCCCGCAAAAGCTGACGCTGGATGACCACATGCTGGATGAACCCGCTGTTAGTGAAGCGTTGGAAAGAGCTTACTCAACGCTGTGGGCAGAGTTTGGACAGGAGGTTCGTAAACTCCCTACGGGTAACTTCAACGCCTTTGTCGAGTCCTTGTTTCAGTTGCTTAGGCAATATACGTGGTGCATACCGGTTTCGGAGAACAGGCAGGATATAAGCCTGTTTCATCACCTGAAGACAACGGCGGCTCTGGCTCATTGCCTGTACAAAGCCACACCAGGCGAACCCTATCGTTTTCAGGAAGCAGTCTTTTCGGCGGGAATGCCGTTGCAGTTAGCCTGTGTTGACTTGTCGGGTATCCAGACATTCATCTATAACATTGCCTCAAAGTACGCAGCCCGTAGTTTGCGGGGGCGGTCGTACTCGCTGCAAGTGCTGATGGATGGCATTGCCCGCAAAATTCAGGCTGAAACAGATACATACAGCGCTCATTTGGTGTACAGCAGCGGAGGGAAGTTTTTTATGCTCCTGCCCGGTGACGTACAGCTTGAATCGATTCAGTACGAAATCGAAAAAGCCGTTTGGGACAAGTTTGGCGGTAGCCTGTACGTATGCTTCGGACAGGTTTCGTTTCGGTACGAGCCCGACAAATCGCAGGTAGTTTATATTGACAAAGAGGATATAGAGCAACGGGGGGAGCTGGGTCAACTCTGGAAGGCAGCGGCCGATAAAGCGGCCGAACAGAAGCAACAGAAGAACAAAACATTATTGCTCAATGCCGCTCAATTCAATGAGTTGTTTAGCGCTACCGGATATGGCGGCAACCGCAAACTGTGTGCCGTGACTGGGCGTGAAGGCGTAGAAGGACAAACGCTGGTAAAGCCCGACGACGAGCGCGAGCTGCTTGTGGCCAAAGAGGTAAACGAACAAATTAAAATTGGTGAAGCGTTGGTGAAGCACCGGTATCGCGTTATGGGTGCCGGTGACTTTCGGCTACTGGATGGGCTGGACTCCTTTTCGCTGGAAAAAGAGCATTACCTGTCAAATAATCTACCGCCTAACATCGATGTACTGCAAACGCTGCAACCAGGTTCGGGAAGTAAGTTTTTGCACGATAGTCGTCAGAACCCGAACGTCGGCTTTGGTTTTCGCTTCTTTGGGGGCAGTCAGGTGGCTATGGCCGACCTATATCGAAGTAAAAGCTTTGAGGAGTTAACGGGTATTATTCGCCAAAACCATAAAGACGAGGATAGTGCGATTGTGGAGCGATACGGTCATTACAACCGGCTGGCCGTGTTGCGGATGGACGTCGACGGGCTGGGTAAACTATTCATCAACGGGTTTGATAAACAAAATGCCAGCTTCTCGGCCTACTCGACCCTGTCGGGCTTGCTCGACTGGTTTTTTAGCGGCTATCTGAATACTATCCGCGAGCAGGAGGAATTTAAGAATTGGGTTAACATCATCTATTCCGGGGGCGACGATGTGTTTGCCGTTGGTCGCTGGGATCGGATCATCGACTTTGCCGATTGCATCCAGCAAACGTTCAAGTCATTTACGGGCCGCAACGACCTGACTATTTCGGCGGGTATCTTTCTGATGCGCCCCCGCTACCCAATCGGGAAAGCGGCTCTGGCTGCGGGCGAAGCTGAAGACAACGCCAAAGACTTCAATAAAGCCGAAAAGGGAATAAAGCCCATGGTCAATCGGGTTGAAAAAGATGCTGTTTGTTTGTTCGACGTGGTGGTTGGCTGGGATGAGTTTGCGGTAGTCCGGGAGTTAAAAACCCAGTGGGTGAAGTGGCTGACTGACGGAACCCTCTCTAAAGGGTTGCTGCTGAGTATGTTCGACTGGTACGAAACGGCTACCCGGCGCGATAAGAAATCTAACCAACTCCTCAACGACCAATCGTGGCGGTGGAATGCGGCCTACAGCCTGGCCCGCCAACGTACCCGCAACCCCAACGACCCGAAAAACAAAGCCCTCGACACGCTCAAACTGCTGCTGATGTGCGGCCAATATACCGACCTGAGGGGCCAGCCGATACAGGTCCGGCTTGAAGCCTTTATTGTGGCCTGCCGCTGGGCCGAACTAACCTTTCGTGACCAATTAAACGCTGAATGATTATGGCAAAAACCCGACCAAGTAACATTGATCCCGCTATTTTGAAAGATGGGGTTCGAGATGTTGATGTCCTGAAAAACTGGGGACATTACCTTGCTGAAAAAGATCATGAGTTTGACCAGCTTTCATCTTCACAACTTCGCCGTTTTTTTGGAGCGGTGAAAAAGATTCAAGCTGATTTCAAGGGTAAGCGTAGTGAGTTACCTCTGCTTGAGCCCAAACTTGCTTATGCTGTTGGCCGTGACTTTAACAAAGACAAGCAAAAAAATAAATCTAAGATCAAGCCCTTCTATGAGTTGATGTGCCCCCTTATTCGGGGGCTTAAATCGGACAAGCAAAAACCCGATGAGATTGAAATAGATGAGCGGAAGCGTTTTAAACACTTTGTTGACGTATTCGAAGGTATTGTAGCCTACCATAAAGAAATGGAAGAAGTGAAAACCCAGCCAACCGCATGAAACTCCACAAAAAACTCATTATCACGGGGCGTATGACCCTGCTAACCGGACTGCACATTGGCGATAGCAAAGACAATGTCGAGATAGGCGGGGTCGATAACCCCGTGGTTCGGCGCAAAGACAACAACGAACCCTACATTCCCGGTTCATCGCTCAAAGGCAAACTTCGTAGCTTGCTGGAAGTGGCTTTGGGGGAAGGTATCAACGCCAAAGGCGAAACCAGCTTCGACTACGATAATTACCGAACTGAAACCGGAAAGATTCTGGCTCGTTTGTTTGGCTCAGCGGGTGATAACGGAACACCCGCCCGCATACAGGTACGTGATGCCTACCTGACCCGCGAATGGGCCAAGTTGCTCTACGACTCTGAATTTACAGATATGCCCTACACGGAGGTGAAATTTGAAAACCGTATCGACCGTATCAAAGGCACCGCCGAACACCCCCGCCAAACCGAACGCATTCCGGCTGGGGCGGAGTTTGAGGTACAGTTTGTGGTGAACATCATTACACCGACGACTAAAAAAGGAGAAGATGGTAAACCTGCTCTTATCCCTGCCGACGAACAGGAGAGCCTGGCAAACAAGTACGAAAAAGAGTTTCTGGCTCTTTTAGAAGACGGCATTCGCTTACTCGAAGATGACTACCTCGGTGGGTCTGGCTCACGCGGTTACGGACAGATAACGTTTGATTTTAACGGCTGGCAGATAGTTAAGGATGGAAAAGGCGTTGTGCATAAGCAAGCGTCTGATTACCTTGAGAAAAGCAACAAACCTGTACTGGCATGATACTCGAGCTGGACGATCAAATTATACAGACCACCGGGCTGACCTCCGAACAACTTCGGCTCGAACTGGCGGTGCAGTTATATGCCAACGGCAAACTGACCAAAGCGCAGGCCCGCCGATTGACCGACCTTGACCGAATTGCTTTTTCTGACGAGTTGGCTAAACGGGGTTTGGGGCAGGAGTATACGCTGGAAATGCTTGAGGAAGACGCCAAAATGCTTGGGCTGACATGATCATCGTCAGCGATACCTCGTCTTTGAATGCCTTGTTCAAGATTGATCAGATTAGCCTGTTACCGGCTCTGTACCAGCAAGTACTGATTCCTGAACGAGTGTGGGAGGAGATGCTGCGGGATGAAGCTATGCAACGCTGGCTTCAGCACCGACCGGAGTGGCTTACGGTTCAGGCGATTCATAACCGACAGCGGTATCTGGATCTGCTGGACGATATGGATGAAGGGGAGGCCGAGGCCATCGTGTTGATGCTGGAAACACAAGCCGACCGATTACTACTCGATGATCAGGAGGGTCGGGCAAAAGCCACTGAACTTGGGTTACCTGTAATCGGAACGCTGGGCGTTTTGCTACAGGCTAAACAACAGGGACTGCTCACCAGACTCAGGCCGCATCTGGACGACCTGATCAGTAAAGCTAAATTTCGGATTAGCGAAACGCTCCGCACACGTGTATTAGCCCTGGCCGGGGAACAAACCACAGACAACGATGGGTAAACCAAAGCCAACGAAGCAATCAATTCAGCATATAATCAGGAGACCGAACCAAACGTCAGCGGCTTCCGCTAAGCCCGTTGCTAAACCGGCGCTAATTTATCCTCGCACCGCCCTGATCCGCTTTCGGTTTACAGCCCCGCTCCACCTGAGCAATATTCGCCCCGACGACTACGGTGTCAGCGAGCGTGTGGTGCATTCCGACTCGCTCACGGCGGCCATTTTTCAGGCGTGGGCCATGCTGGGCCGAACAGACCTCATTCCTGGCAATGCCGGTTCATCAGCCGAACCGGGCTTTGTGGTGTCGAGTCTGTTTCCGTTCTATGAGCACCGACAGGTCAAGAATGTGGAACAACAAGGCCCCGTCTATTTCTGGCCGAAGCCGTTTTTCAGAAATACCAAAACAGAACAAGTAGACCTGAAACCGGGCGAAGCCAAGAAGTACAAGAAAGTACAGTATGTTGATACCGACCATTTTCTGGCGTACCTGAATCAGACAGCGCCACCCGAAGGTGGTACTGATAATCTGCACGGAGCCTTTCAAAGTAAGGTTATGCCCAAAGACTATGCCGACTTCCTGACCGCCGACGTACAGACACGCCTGACCAAACCCCGCGACGAATCGGAGCCGACGCCGTACTATATCGAGCGGCTGTATTTTCGGTACGATTCGGGCCTATGGTGCCTCGTTCAGTATGACAGTGTAGATGCAGAGAAGCACGTAAAAGCAGCCCTGACGTACTTGGCCGACGAAGGCATTGGTACCGACCGGAGCGTGGGCAACGGGCAGTTCGAGCCTGCCTTCTGCGAACTACCCGACTCGTTCCAGTTTCCGCAAAGCGGCTCCTACGGCGTAAACCTGTCGCTGTTCTGCCCGGAGGATTATGGCCAGTTGGCGCAACTGATGGGGCACATCGGCGAACAGACCGACCCGGCGGTTCGGTATGAACTGGTGCAGCGCGGGGGCTGGCTTTCCGAGCCACACAACACCCTGCGGAAACGGTCGGTGCAGATGTTTCGGCCCGGTTCGCTGTTTCGGTTGCCATCGTCGGCTACCTACACGCGGGCGGGGCGGCTGGTTGATATTCGACCGGTGGCGGAAGACGACAAACCGGCTCCTCACCTGCCCGCACACCCCGTCTGGCGCGATGGCCGGGCGATCTGGCTACCCGTTAACCTGAAATAAAAATGGAACGAATTAAACCGGCCTTTACCACTTATCAGTTCAATGTAGATGTGGTCACGCCCGTGCATGTGGGCATGGCCCAGGAGAAGCATTATATGCCTGGCCTCGACTTTGTGCAGAAAGGCTCATCACTCACGTTTTTGAATGCCGATGGCTTGTTCAAAGCACTCTTGCCCGAACAACTCGACAAGGTAACAGCCGACATGGCCGCTGGTGAATTTGACAGGCTGAACACGTACCTGGGAAATTTACCCGTCATCAACGACCCCGACGTGCGACTGCGCGAGGAGACCGTTGATACCCTGAACCGAACCATTCGGGAAATTCGCCGGGCTTATGTGTCGGGGTTGGGGCAACCTACATTGCCGGGTACGTCGCTCAAAGGGGCTATCCGGTCGGTGTTGGTGTGGCATCTGACTCGTCATCAAATGCCTCAGGCCGACAACTGGGGCAAGCTGGATGAGACCTTGTTTGGGCCAATAACGGCTAACTTTATGCGGTATCTGCAACTGAGCGATGTTTGTTTTGAGCAGGATGCCCTGCGGGTCTTTCCCGTGAAAGTGTTTTCCGGCGATGGCAACCCAAACGTACCCGGCAATACCAAAGGACAGTGGAAGCATGGGCGAGACGATAAAGCACGGCTGAACCATCACCCGGAATTCATGCCCGAAAGCGTACAAACACGGGCAAACGAAGGCTTTCTAAACTTTTTCGAATCGTTACGGCCGGGACAGAGAAGCGAATTGCGAATCGGTCTAGCGACCTCTTTGCTGAACGAATGGTTTGCTAAACGTATGCAGGAAGACCCATTTTACCGTAAGCCATTTGAGCAGCTAACGGGTAGCGAACTAATCCGGTTGATTCGCGACCATACGGCTCAATACCTGACTAAAGAACGCCAGTACTACGAGCTATTCGACAACGACGACCTGAACGTGAATGCCCGGCGGAGTATGCAGGAACGACTACAGGAACTCGAACGGTCTAACGCTGCTACCAACAGTTGCCTGTTGCGGGTGGGGGCCAATGTAGGGTTTCACAGTATCACTGGCGATTGGCAGGATATTAGCCGAGGACATTATCAGTCTTGGGTAAGAGACAACTATGTCACGGTTCAAAATCGGCGACCAAACCATTATAAAGAACGACAACGAACAACGGATCATATTTTTGCTAAAACCCGCAAGTTCGATGTAGTGACTGACCCTGAACGGGATTTCTTATTGCCGGGCTTCCTCAAACTCACGCTCGTTGGTGATAACAGAAGCGAGGAAACGCGAGCCAGAACCGGACGACGGATGGTTAGTTTTGGGCAGGCTTTTAGTACCGACCAACAGCAGAAGGAGCAAAGCCGACACAAACGGTTGGAGGCAGAAAGCCGGAAATACGAGCCTGTTTACTTGAATAAGGTGCCGCGCAAAGGAGATAAGATTGATGCGGTTGTTGTGAGGACCGGTACGCCAACGGTTCAAATCGAACTGTATATCACCGAACAGAACAAGTCCATAGTTTCGTTGCGTTATCCCAACCTTCCGGTGGGGCAGGTCATAACCGTATTAGTTAAAGATGCAACACCTAAAGGAGTCGTCAACTCAGTTGAGTTAAGTGCTTTTAAAAACAAGCCCTGACCGATTAGGAATCCGATTCCTAATCTGCTAGGGTTTTGGCTAATCGACCAGAGTCGGGCGGCTGTGAAAGTTTTGATAGTGAATAAGTTAGTAGATTTAAATTGATGAAGAGAGATGAAAAACTATCTGATTATAACGATTGGAACGCGGGATGTGCAGTTACGGAAAGACCTGATTATGCAGGCTGATGAATGGACTGTACAGACCATAAAGGACGAGAAAACAGGGCGTGACCGAATAACGGTCAGAAAAGCGGAAAATCAACTCGATGTTTCCTGGTCGAAAGATTTCCCGGACTATTACACAGTGACACCACGAATTGGCGGAAAAATACTGGCCGATATCACGCTGGCATTCGCCGACATACTGGAGATGCCCCTTATTACGCCCGTTGTTGACCAATTAGCTCAGGAAGAAAAAACTGTTGATGTTGTTCTGCTGATTTACACCAATCAGGAACAGGAGTACAGCGAAGGAAAGGTTAAGCCCTTCCATTACAATAACGATACCCTGTTTTTCGCATCGGTAGTTGAAACACTTCTTCGTCGTCATCCGCTGCTGCAAATGGCAACGTTTGACCAATACGAGATTTACGAACGCGTTGCCGATATTGATTATCAGTATGATCAGTTCGCGGCAAAGAACCACTCGCTTTTTGATGACTCTGACGAAGTAGAATCGATCTTTTTATTGCCACAGGGGGGGATTGATCAAATTAATCAGGCTGTTACGCTTCAACTGATACAGGCGTTTAAGCATAGAGTGAAGCTATATCAGAAACCGGACGGAGCTGACCCTGTAGTATTGACGTTTACAGATAGATTTCTGGATGACCTGAACAAACAGAAGATTCACAAGCATCTTGATGATTATGACTTTGATGCCATAACTGAAGATTTGCATAGTAATACAGGCATTTTTGAAAGAGCCAACTATGCAGCCTTACGGCTAAACCTTCAGTACAATAGTTTGCAACAAGAGATCAGTGAGAAAGAGAAAGTAGCAGATCTCTACCTGGCAATGAAAATTCGCTTTCTTAAACAAAGAAAGTACAACGAATTTCTCTGGCGGGCCCACACGCTAAACGAAGTCTTGTTTAAAATACCAGTTGAAAATATTGTTGGCTCGCTTGGGCAATACTTCAGCTCTGCGTTTGGCAAAAATGACATTAATGAGCCGTTTGAGCAGAAATTAAAACAGATTCACCCCGACTTGATTGCTTACTTGAAGAAAAAAAATGTTGCCGTTAATAATCCTAACCGATGGGCTTACAAAAGTACTTACATTTTTTTATGCAATAATGGGATTTTTGTTGACCCACAAATGGGGCTTCGGAAACGTGTTGGTGACAAGTTGGAGTTGTTTGCTAAAAAGCGAAATGACGCTCAACATGGTTTAGGTTCAATTACCTCAGATGAGATCGATGAAATTTTGGGGGGACAGAAACAAGATTATAGATCAGGACAGCTTTTCGCCGATCTCGATCAAATCTTCAACATCTCTGGCTTCGGTATCTACGACACCATCGCCACCGAAATCCGCAACCTGCTCGATTGACCCAGGCCACTCGACCCTGAACCACTACTCAACCGCCAACAGAATACGCACCTTTACTGGGTGCAGGAACGCGTAGAAAGAGCCATTGGTCATCTTGACTCGTCTATTTGGGCGTCGGTTTCCGATGCAGCCGTAGTGGCGAAGATTAATCAGGCGTTGTAGAGTTTGCAACGGGCACATGATTGCCTGCGGGCGGTTGGTCAGCACAACCAGGAGGCAAAAGAGCTCGTTTCCTGCCTCCCGCTCAACACCAACGATTTCCTGACTATGCCGCTGGGTCAGCACCCCGCCGTACATACGGGTATGTTTAATCGGCTGTGAGTACTGCACAAACGGCTATCGGGTGAAAATAAGACAAACTTTTCGGCACAAGACTTGCTCAATAGTGGCCTGACTATCAGAGAATAAAAGGAGAAAGGTCGGTAGGTGTGAAAATGGTGGCCGACCAGAAGGCCCTATTCAAAGCCTACGGCATTACAATTCCGTTGTTCTAAAATCCATTGGTTTTTAATTGTTACCATCCATACCGCCCCGCCAACGCCCGCGCTTTTTCGGCAAAAGCAGCCCGTTTGTCTATCGGCTCCAGCAGTTCGGCGTCGGGGCCGAGTTCAAACAGGGCGGCTTCCAGTTCGCGGTTCCAGCGGAGATGATAAATGAAGTCAATAAACTCACCCGTGCGTTGCCCGATGTCCTGGGTGTGATGCAGGGGCTTGGTCAACACATAATGAGCGCGGGGAAACCAGACCCGCACCCGGTACTCGCGCAGCGGCTCACCCTCGATGCGCGTAAAGCCGACCACATCGGTCAGGTACGTTGACCAATCTACGTCGCAGGGCCGACGCCGGAGGTCGGGCAGGGGTTTAAGTTTGTCGATTCGGTCGAGGGCGAGGTTGAGCAACCGCTTTGGTTCGGCCGCCCAGCCGTAGATGTGCCAGCGGTTGTTGTATTCCTTCAGCAAATAGGGGCTAAACGTGTATGCCACCGGCTCTCGGCCAAACTCGGTGTAGGTCAGCAGGGCCGGGTGGTCAGCCCTGATCAAATCGTACAGGGGTTTGAGCCAATCGCTACCGGTGTAGAGAGGGTTCTGCTCATAGTGTACCACCGCTTTCTGACTGCTATCGGCCGCAATACCGGCGCGATCTTCTAATTTCAGAAAAACCCCATCGAGCCCCTCAAATTCATTGAGTCGGGCTACCCAGTCGAGGGCGGCTGCCATGTCGGAAACCAGATTTTTTTCATCCGGGAAAAGCGCCAGATACAGGGAAAACCGTTTCGAGCATTCGTACCGGTTCAGGACCTGATTATACCTGATTTCGGCGCCCTGATTCTGCGCCAGCTGCCTGAGCGTATCCAGTAAATTGTAAAAGGTCCGTTCGGAAAAACCATCGAAAAGCGGATTAGGATTTTTCTCGCCGGCAAGTTTGAAAGCCGGTAACGCGTTGTTAACAAGGGCATTATGAATCCGTTTCAGGCGCGTAAACTGCGTATCGGTATAAGGTTGTGGAAGTGCGTTGGACATGGACATCAGGTTTTTAACCCAAAAATGAGCTTTTTATTTTTCACTGCAAAAAGATTGCAGTGGGAGTGGCTTGTTTTGCAACGTTCAATCAAACCAACGCAAGACTATGACAACCTTCACTACCTTCTTTTCGACCCGCACTACTACCGTTTCTGACTCTGCCGACACGCTGTTCTCAACCGAGCCGGTAACGCTCGCCGTGGCTACCGACACGACAGTTGAGCCCGCCGACGCACCCCTGCCACCCGTAAACCTCAACGCTGTGGGCTACGAAAAGGCCGAGCGGCACCGGGGCAATGCACTGGCCCTCGACAACCTGCTCAACCGGGTGCTACGCGGCTATTTGGTGGAGGAACGAAACGACGACGACCGGCGCCAACGCCATGAGCAACGCACCGACGAGCAGATTCTGGACCTCGAAAAAAAGGCCGCTGACGCCCGTACGCGCATCCGGCAGATCAACGAGTCGGAGATGCCCGCCGTGCAGGACCAACTGGCCGAACTCGACGATGAGATTCTGCAAATCCGCAAAGACGAAGCCGCTGGCTTGCGCGACCCCAACCACCTCGACCGGATGAAACTGCGGCTCTTTGGATTGGCTACCTTGCTGGGTACCCTGTTTGTGTACCTCTTCTACGTGTCGTCATTTTATTCGGGCTTTTTGCGCGATGTGGCCACCGAAATGCAGGCAGCTGGCCCCGATGGACAGTCGGCAGTATTATCAGCCATTTTTTCGAAGCAAGCTTTTGTTACGCTGCATTTTCATTGGGCGGGGCCGCTGCTGCTGTTTGTTTTCGGTATCGGGTTGCATGTGCTTTGGGACATAACCGGCTGGTTAGGCAAAGTCGGTTTTGGTGCGCTGCTTCTGGTGGTACTCGGTACGGACGCGTTGATTGCCTACTTCGTGGAACATAAAATCCATGACATGAAAATAATGATGGGCAAGGCAAACGAGACCGATCCGCATGATTGGTGGACTTCGCCGGAGTTCTGGTTGGTGATGGCGCTGGGATTTGTGGCCGCTTTGGCCTGGAGTCTGCTGCTCCACGCCTGGATGCACGAGATTGGCAAGAAAGACGTGTCGCGCCTGACGGCGCTCGAAATTCGCCACCGCGAAGACAAGAAGATTCCGCTCAAAACCCGCATTACCGCCCTGAAAAACCAGCTCCTCGAACTCGAAGGCGACATGGCCCGGCTCGAACTCGACATCAAGGCCCTCCGCGAGAGTCGGCAGGCGGTGGTGTTTAGCCCCTCGGAGCTGGAGAAGTACGTAACTGATTTCTACGACGGCTGGCTCACCTACGTGAACAATCGGATGGGCAACGATGCCGCCCTGCGCGCCGAGTGCGATGCCGTGATGCGGGCCTTCCGGGCACAGCACCTGCCCACGTAGAGACGCATACTTGCGTCTCATAACTTCATCGTCGCCTATACGTCAGCATAGGAGACGCACGTATGCGTCTCTACAGAAAACCATAAACCATTCAACACCATGACCAACTTCTTCTACTGCCTGCTTCTTTCTATGGTTGTCTCAAACGCCACCGTGGCTGCAATCCCTGCTGCCAAACAGCCCACCAATTACGTGGTGCTGCTCGACCTCTCCGACCGGTTGCTGGCCCCCAAACAAGCCGAGCGCGATCTGGCAATGGTGCAGGCCGTGTTTGCTGAATTCGACAGCCGGGTGCGTTCGCAGCAGATCATTTTCTCGAAAGACTGCTTTCGGGTGGTGATTGCCCCGCAAAAAGGCATCAGCTACCGGCCCGAAGCGTTTATGGACGCGCTCTACCTCGACATGGATGCCCTGACGATGGCCGACAAACGCAAGCGGCTCGATGCCCTCCGCGCCGACCTGCCCCGCCAACTCGCGGCCCTGTATCGGCAGGCGCTAACGGGTAAACGCCAAGCCGGACGCGGAACCGCCCGCGACTTTGCCGGCTGCGACCTCTGGCAGTACGCCAACGAGCAACTCCCCACCGACTTGCGCCCTCACGCCCAAAACGTGCTGGTGGTGCTCACCGATGGCTACCTGGACTTTGAGCGCAACACCCACGGCCTCACACAGGGCAACCGCGCTACCGATTCGCGCATGCTCGACCGGCTCCGGCGCGACCCGAACTGGCGGCAAACGCTCGCCCGACCCACCGAGGGGCTTATGCCGTTAACCAAAAATCTGCCCAACCTGCGCGTATGCGTAGCCGAAGTGCGGCCCAAATACGATCATTTGCACGAAGCCGACTTGCTCACCGCTCTTTGGGACAAATGGTTGCGCGAGAGCCGGGCCGTGCGTTGGGCCGTGCAGGTGCAGGGCAGTATGCCCAAATCGCTGGCTATGTTGCGAGAGTTTTTAAAGAGCGAATGAGTGAAAGAGTGAAAGAGCGGCTGACGCGTTCAGAATTACTCTTTGCCAAACCGGAGCGACGGTCCTCACTCATTCACTCTTTCGCTCATTCACTCTTTTTCTCTTTCACTCATTCACTCTTTCACCGTTTCACTAATGACACAACTCATCCTCAATCAACGCGGCAGCAGCCTTTCGGTCAAAGAAGGCCGGTATCGGGTACGGACGCAGGACCGCGAGTTTTTCGTGCCGGTACAGACAGTCAAAACCATTGTGCTGCACGCGGCTACGCGCATGAGTCATGAGGTGGCCATGACGGCCATCGAACACAATACCGACCTCTTGTTTGTCGACCGCAAGGGCTTCCCGGCTGGGCGGCTCTGGAGTCATCAGTTTGGGAGTATCGCCACTATTCGGAAGCACCAATTAGCTTTTGCTACGGGCGAGGCCGGGGCTGTGTGGGTGCGCGAGTGGCTGCTGCGGAAGCTGGCAAGCCAACGGGCTGTGCTCGATGGCCTTGCGCTGCTGTCGAGTGCCACCTTGCCCACCGACGCGCTCGTGGCCCTCGACCGCTACGCTGATCGGCTCGGTAACGTGCCCACGGCCGACCTCAGCCTGTGCTTCGATACCTTCCGGGGGCTGGAAGGCAGCGCGGGACGGGTGTACTTTGGGGCCATCAATCAACTGCTGCCCGAAACCTACCGGTTTAGCAGGCGGAGCGGGCGCGGGGCCACCGATGCCTTCAACTGCCTGCTCAACTATGCCTACGGGATGATCTACGGTACCTGCGAGTCGGCCCTGATTCAGGCCGGAATTGATCCGTTTGTGGGCGTCATGCACCGCGACGAGTACAACCGCCCGGTGCTGGTCTATGACTTCATCGAACCCTACCGCGCCTGGGCCGACTACGTGGTGTGCCATCTGCTGATGCAGGAGGTCATTTTTGATGAGTTTTTTGACATAGACGGCCGTAACGACGGATCGGGGCAGTACTGGCTCAATACATCGGGCAAGCGGATTCTGATTCAGGCCATGAACGACTACCTGGCCGAACTCGTCACGCTGGAGGGCCTGAGCCGCTCAAGGGCGCAGCACCTGCTGCTCGACGCCCAGCGGCTGGCCTCCCGGCTAAAACGTACAACGGCTTAGCAACCCGTTGGGCCGTTAGGTCAACGTAATTTCACTGCAATTCGATTGCAGTGGGGCGCCCTACTTTTGTAGCATCTTCCACCTAAAACCTCGCACGATCATGACAACGACGACACCGACGCTCTCTTTTGGTACGGCCCTCACCAGTCCCACCGATGCGCTCCAAACGCGCTCATTGGCCGAGGTACACACGCTCATCACGACCGATGCGGGGTTGCAACACACCACCACGCGCCTGCGGAACCTCCGCACCCTGGATGCTGACGCTTTCCGAACGGCCAAAACGCGGCTGTCCTACGTGGTGGGGAGTGTGTTTGCGCCCAACGAGGCCGGGCAGGTGCTGCGCCGTACCGAACAGTTTGGCGCGGCTTTCTACGCAATTCTGGACATTGACCATTGCCCCGACCTCAACGGCCAACTGCCCGACAGTCTGCGCGACGATGAGTACGTGGCCCTGGCCTTTGTGTCGCCGTCGGGTATGGGTCTGAAAGTGGTGGTGCGCCTGCTCGAACCCTGTACTGATGCGCGGCAATTTCAGCTGGCTTACCGGGCCTTTGCGGGCGAGTGGGCCTTGCGCCACCGCTGGGCTACGGGGCTCGACCTGCGCACCTCCGACGTGACGCGGGCCTGTTTTCTGGCTCACGACCCGACGGCTTACCTCAACCCCAACGCGATGCCGGTAGACTGGTCGCGCTGGCAAACCGAGGCCGAGGCCGATTTGCCCGGTATGGCCGAAACGCCAACCGTTACCCGCAAGCCGGCCACTGAGCGTCCGCTCAACGAAACTGCCTACCAGCAGGTGCTGCGGGCCGTGGCAGGTAAGGAGGTGCCCGTCAGGAGGGAGAAGCAGACGTTTGTGCCCGACGCCCTACTGGCCCTCGAACCCGATGTGCAAACCATCTGCACCCGTATGGGCTGGACGCTCCTGATGGCGCAACCGCTCAACTACGGGCTGAAGTTTGTGGTGCGGCAGGGGCATCAGACCGGCGAGGTCAACGTGCACTGGGGCAAGCGCGGTTTCTCGGTGGTGCGTTCGCCCAAAACCGGTACCGACCCCGCCCTGACCGACCGGCTTCACGAGCAACTTTTTGCCCTGCTCTTCCCCACGCACGTGGTGGAAAACGTACCGCTAACCGTGTCGGTGAATTAAAGAGTGAAAGAGCGAAAGAGCGAAAGAGTACTTTGCTTAACCGACACCTCACTCTTTCACTCTTTGCTGCCCGCGCCCCTCACTCTTTCACTCTTTCGCTCTTTCACTCTTTCACTCCATGCCCCGCCGGAAACCAACCCCGCCCCCTACCTTGCCCGAGCGCAACCGGGCCTGGCAACAGGCAGGCCTGCCCGCGCTCTCCGACGAGCAACTGACCTGCTTAGCCGAAACGGGTGCGTTGCCAACCGCCCTGGCCAACTGGTGGCTGTGGTTTCGGCAAACAACCCGCAAACGACCCGAAGAGATGTATTGCCTTATCAGTTACGATATAGAAAATAACAAAGTACGTCGGCTGGTGGCTAAAACGCTGCTCCGCGAGGGCTGCGTTCGCATCCAGAAATCGGTGTTTTTTGCCCGGATGCACCGCAAACGCTACGAGCGGCTGACCGACCTGCTCCGGCAGATTCAGCAGCTCTACGAAAATACCGACAGTATCATGCTCCTGCCCGTGGGCGAAGACATGCTCAACTCGCTGCGCTGCATTGGGCAGTCGTTTGAAGTAGAGCAACTTACGGCCCCGAAGCATACGCTGTTTTTTTGAGTGATGAGTGATAAACGATAAGTGGCCACGACTCATCACTCATCGTTCATCACTTATCGCTCTTTCACTCTTTTTCTCTTTCACGCCATGACAACCAACACACAACCCTCCGCTCTCGCTATTGACTTCCGGCAAGCCCTCGCCCGGTACGAAGCCGACCCGCAAAACTCGGCTACCATTCGGCCGTTGGGGTGGGTGTATGCCCAATTGCTCAAAGACGCGTCGGGTAGTACCGATTCGGCCCGGATGCTGCGCGGGCTGAGTGTTATCAGCGCGTTTCCGATGACGGACGATGCCCGCTGGCGCGAGTCGGTGGGGTGGAGCGTGTGCCGATTCCTGATGCGCCACACGCCCGACACGCTGCCTTTTCCTGCCCTGGCCGAGGTGCTGCGGCTGTCGGGTGGATTTGTACCCACCGAAGCGGGTTTGCTGCGCTCGGTTTGGTGGAAGGCCCTGCTGCGCCATGCCGATACGGGCCTCGACTGGACTCTGCTCGTGGCCCAACACGGCTGGGAAGGCATGTTCCGGCCCGAAGACGAACGCCCGGAAGCCTACGGCAACGGTAAAACGGCCCGCCCGCTGCTCGAAGGGCTGCTCTATGCCGTGGCCCGGCAACTGCTGACGCAGGTGACCCTGCCCGACGAACAGGCACAGCCCTGGCTCGACCGGATGGCTCACTACGCCACCGCGCATCCCGACTGGACGTTTCTGACCTATTTTCGGGCTCAACTGCTGCTGCGGCTGCACCGCCCCGACGAGGCCCGGCAGGTGTTTATGCCCTTTGCCCGCCAGAAAACGGGCGATTTCTGGGTCTGGAACCTCATGGCCGATCTGGTGGAGCCATCGCAGCGGCTGGCCTGCCTGGCCCGAGCCCTCACGGTGGGTGCGCCCGACAAGATGCTCGTGAAGGTGCGGCAGCGGGCGGCTATGTATTTGCTCATGGTGGGCCGCCCGGCCGATGCCCGCGCTGAGGTGGAGCAACTGGTGCAGACCCGGCAGGCCAACAGTTGGCCCATCCCGGCCGAGGTGCTGGGCTGGCAACGCGACCCCCGCTACGTAGAAGCGACCCCCACCGCGCCGGGTGCGTGGGCGCGGGCCCTCAGCCCCGAAGCCGACGCCCTGCTCTTTGCCGACCTGCCCGAAACCGTCGTGCTGGTGACGGGCGTTGACCCGGCTGGGCATTACGCCAATATCGCGATTGATGAGCGACTGACAGGCAGTTTTCCGGTCCGTAAGTTTGGCCTGACGCTTGCCCTGGGCGATCGGGTTGCCATCCGCTATGTGCCTACTGAGCGCAACGGACGCCCGCAGGTTCGGGTGCTACAGGCGCGGCTCGTGGCTGATGAAGTGCTAACGTACCTCTCTATACGTGAGGTAGCGGGGCCGTTGCGAATGCTGCCCGGTAAGGCCGTGGGATTTGTGCGCGATGTGTACGTACCAGCCGATCTACTGGCTGGCGTAGGGGCCGATATGTTGGTGCGTGTAGAGGCTGTGCAGGCTTGGGATGCGGGTAAACAGAAATCGGGCTGGCGGGCTTTCAGGATTCAAAAAGAACCCGTAAACTTGTGATGTAAGCGGGAGAATGTTCCTTTTTGACAGGCTTTTTCCGTGATCCAATGTGAAATTTCTCACAATTTAGTTCTTTACTTACTGGTAATCAGGCATGTCACCACTTGAACTGTCAGAGTCGCACTTCCCTCATAACAAGGATTAAGACATCCGTAGGGGGAGAATGATGGTAGTATAATGGACCGTCAGAGTCGCACTTCCCTCATAACAAGGATTAAGACCAGTCTTCAAATTTTTGTTTGAAGATTTTGCAACTTGAGGTCAGAGTCGCACTTCCCTCATAACAAGGATTAAGACATTGCTCCCATTTCCGTTTTGGTAATGGGTTCAATGGTCAGAGTCGCACTTCCCTCATAACAAGGATTAAGACCCCTTGTTTATGGAGGTCTAATGCTGCCCGGTTTTTATGTGGTCAGAGTCGCACTTCCCTCATAACAAGGATTAAGACTACGATTGTTAATGACCATGTACAAGTTACCTTTATCAGGTCAGAGTCGCACTTCCCTCATAACAAGGATTAAGACTACAAGAAAGCTGCTTATTCTTACCCAGGTTGATGGTCAGAGTCGCACTTCCCTCATAACAAGGATTAAGACTATATGTGCGTTTCTCTCCTTTAAAAATTTTACCATCGTTAGTCAGAGTCGCACTTCCCTCATAACAAGGATTAAGACCTGAGGACAACAAATAGGAGTGCAAGGGCGAACAAAACGTCAGAGTCGCACTTCCCTCATAACAAGGATTAAGACACGAAATCCGTCTTCGTTTCGTTGTCACCAACGAAGCGTCAGAGTCGCACTTCCCTCATAACAAGGATTAAGACCCTTAATGGCAGCGTAATCCTTAATGTAGGTGGTCAGAGTCGCACTTCCCTCATAACAAGGATTAAGACATCAAACCGATCTACTTTCATAGTTTCTAGTTTTTAGTCAGAGTCGCACTTCCCTCATAACAAGGATTAAGACAAACGACTAAATAAATATTAGGTGATAACTTTCCGTCAGAGTCGCACTTCCCTCATAACAAGGATTAAGACTACCGATCATCCTCCACTTGATACAATTCAGGTGAAGTCAGAGTCGCACTTCCCTCATAACAAGGATTAAGACCAGAAGTAGGCGTTAGCCTACTCTGCAATGAACACACAGTCAGAGTCGCACTTCCCTCATAACAAGGATTAAGACCTCGTCGTGAAAATCTTTCGATACCGGCTTACTGGTCAGAGTCGCACTTCCCTCATAACAAGGATTAAGACTTCTCAACCGAAACCGTTTTAAGGTTTTTGGTTGGTTGTGTCAGAGTCGCACTTCCCTCATAACAAGGATTAAGACTCCGGCTGATATTCTATTTCGCTAATCCTCCACAAGTCAGAGTCGCACTTCCCTCATAACAAGGATTAAGACATCGAAACCCAGTACGGTGGCGGCATTTTTGGCCTTGTCAGAGTCGCACTTCCCTCATAACAAGGATTAAGACAAGGGTCAACCAGTAGATCTGAGCAGCAGCAAGCTTGGTCAGAGTCGCACTTCCCTCATAACAAGGATTAAGACCTTCAACGGTACTTAGTTGAGATCCTTCTTCATAATTGTCAGAGTCGCACTTCCCTCATAACAAGGATTAAGACCCTCTTAATTGTATTGACCAAAATACAATCTCTAACTAAGTCAGAGTCGCACTTCCCTCATAACAAGGATTAAGACCTGAACCCATTTCCGTTTTGGTGATGGGTTCAATGTCAGAGTCGCACTTCCCTCATAACAAGGATTAAGACTTTTCGTTAGTAACGACTATCCTGTTTTGGCACAAGTCAGAGTCGCACTTCCCTCATAACAAGGATTAAGACCCAAAATTTCACGCAACGAAACCTCATACAGGGTTATGTCAGAGTCGCACTTCCCTCATAACAAGGATTAAGACTCGAAGGGTTCGAAGTAGCTTTGATTTCTTCAACAAGAAGTCAGAGTCGCACTTCCCTCATAACAAGGATTAAGACGTACACCGGGTTCGGTCTGTGTGTTGAAGTGCTCCACGTGTCAGAGTCGCACTTCCCTCATAACAAGGATTAAGACTACCAGTAGCTTTAGCAGTTGAGAACGGAGAAGATTTGAGTCAGAGTCGCACTTCCCTCATAACAAGGATTAAGACTCACCGGGATTGATCAGACATGCGTTCTCAATATCATTGTCAGAGTCGCACTTCCCTCATAACAAGGATTAAGACCTTCTCGATCACACCGCGAATGATGAATTTATGGACTCCGGGTCAGAGTCGCACTTCCCTCATAACAAGGATTAAGACGCATTTATAAAATCACCGTTTTCTTCATGAGAAAACATGTCAGAGTCGCACTTCCCTCATAACAAGGATTAAGACAAACGACTAAATAAATATTAGGTGATAACTTTCCGTCAGAGTCGCACTTCCCTCATAACAAGGATTAAGACCGCTTACAGTTTTCAAATTCTTCGTTGAAGACTGGTCAGAGTCGCACTTCCCTCATAACAAGGATTAAGACTGGGCAAATGCCTCTAAATCGCACCACTTTTGAAAGTCAGAGTCGCGTCTCATAAGTACTGGGTCAAACTCTACGATGTATCGTTTCCGTATTGAACATTTGTACAGTATGGAGGAATTGGCACGCAGATAACACCGATTAAGCCCAACCAGGCGGGATTGATAAAGGAGATCAGCGTACATCTGCCCGATTCGCGTTACCCGCGTGCTATTGACTGCCCAACCTAAGGCGAAAACGTTGCCCACAAAAAGAGCTGTCAGCTCACCAAACGAGCTGACAGCTCTGGGACGTACCCGTACATCTTGCAAGTCTCAAAGGCCCGTACCGTTAGGGTCAGCCTTACTGGCACTTGAGCGCGGCAAGGGCGGCTTTGGCGTTGGCAAGGTCGGTAGAGCTGGTGCCGGGGCATTGCTCGCCGGCTTGTATGTAGGCCGTGAGGGCAGCCCGGTAGGCGTCGCAGTTGGATTTGGTGAAATTGGCCGCGTAACGCTGGGCCGTGCCCGATACGGCCGATGCCCGCACAGCAAGCCCATCGCAGCCAACCGGGGCTACTTCGTCTTCTTTTTTACAATTCGTCAGCCAAAGCACACTACCGATCAGCGATAGCGACAAAAAACGTTTCATACACCAGAGAGAATTAGGTTTGATCGTAAAACAAGGTGCGGAAAGCCGTCGGGATAGCAACCGATAAACGAAGATCAACCCCGAAGTATTGAGTCGCTCTTACACGACTGACCGAACGGTGTTACCTTTGTGGGCTAGCCCACAATTCTATGCACTATCTCCTTACGGCACTTCTCTTCTTCCTGTTTACGGGCAGTTTTGCGCAAACGCCCGCCCTTACGCGGGGGCCTTACCTGCAAGTGGTGACGCCCACGAGCATGACCATCCGCTGGCGCACCGACGTTCCCGCGGGCACCCGGGTCTGGTACGGAACTACGCCCAATGGCCTGACCCAGTTGGTGGAAGACAAAACCCCGGTTACCGAACATATTCTGTCCTTAACAGGCCTCAGCCCGGCCACCCGCTACTATTACGCCATCGGGCAGGCCGACACCCGCCTGGCGGGCGATGCAAGCCATACCTTCAAAACCGCCCTGCCACCGGGCGACACCCGTCCGTTTCGGATCTGGTCACTGGGCGATTTCGGCGATGGTACCCCTAATCAGATGGCGGTGTACGAGCAATACCGCAAAGCAACAGTGGACAAACCCGCCGACCTCTGGATATGGCTCGGCGATAATGCCTACTGCTGCGGTACTGAAGACGAGTTTCAACGCTACGTGTTCGATGTGTACCCCGACCACCTCCGTAGCCTGCCTTCGTACGCTACCCCTGGCAACCACGACTACGCCGATCAGAACCAGAAATTCGATAGTCCGTATTTCAGTATTTTCAGTTTTCCGCAGGCCGGGCAGGCTGGCGGGGTGCCCTCCAACTCCAAAATGTACTACTCGTTCGATTACGGCAACGTGCATTTTGTGTCGCTCGATTCGTTTGGGTTCGAGGGCGGCCAATGGCCCCTGTACGACCCCTCTGGTCCGCAGGTACGCTGGCTCGAACGCGACCTGGCGGCCAACAAACAGCCGTGGACGGTCGTGTTCTTCCACCACCCGCCCTATACCCGCTCCGCCCGCGACTCCGACGTAGAAATTGTGCTCCAACACCTGCGCGAAAACCTGACGCCCATTCTGGAACGGTACAACGTCGATATCGTCATGAGCGGCCACAGCCACACCTACGAACGCTCGTACCGGATCCGTAATTTTCAGGGTAAAGCGGATGAGTTTAACCCGGCCGTTCACCTGGCCGAAACCACCAACGGCCGGTACGATGGGTCGGCCAACTCATGCCCGATTCTCACCAAAGGCCAGGGCACGGTGTACGTAGTCAACGGGTCGGGTGGGGCCCTGGGTGGTCGCTTTGCGGGCAACCCCGATCACCCGGCCATGGCAGCTACGCACCGGAACCCCGGTGGTTCTATGATTCTGGACGTGCAGGACAACCGGCTCGACGCCCAGTTTGTAGCGGCCGATGGTGTGGTGCGCGACCGGTTTACGATCATGAAAAACGTGGGTAAAACCGAGTCGTTGCGGCTCAACTACGGCGATACGCTGCAGTTGCGGGCGTCGTGGTCGGCCCCCCGCTACACCTGGACCGAAGGGGGCCAAACCGAGCGCACGGCCCGCTACGTAGCCCGGCAGGCGGGTACGTTTACCGTGGCCGTGACCGATGAGCAGGGGTGCCTCCGTGATGAGTTCAACCTGACGGTACAGGCCCCTACTGCTACCGAAACCTTTGCCGAGGGGCAGTTGCGGGTATTCCCGAACCCTACCACCGAGTCGGTGCAATTCGAACTGAGCCTGAATAAGCCGCAGGAAAGTACCATCGACGTCGTAGATGCTGCGGGGCGCTCGGTGCAGCACATGACGCTTCGGGCAGCCCTCACGCACCAACGCCGGATTGCGCTGCCGCACCCGGGCGTGTACACCATCCGGGTGCAGGTGGGCAGTACGGTGCTCAACCGGCGGGTGGTGCGTCAGTAAAAACTCTGGCTTTCGCTCCGTACTTTTGGCGTTTACTTTATCTGTTCCTTGTTCTTAGTTTTTGGTTTCTGGCAGTTGGCGTTCTGGTTTAACAATTTACACAAGGTTCCATTCGTGCATCCGTTGCCTTACAAAACCAAAAACGATAAACTAAAAACCATAAACCTTACTGGTTAATTCTGTATGCTTCGTTATGCCCTTGCCGTTTGGCTGTTTGTGTTCACATCGTGTGGGGCGTTTGCCCAAACCGAAAATTCATATAACCTGATTCCGTTTCCGGCGCAATTTTCGGGGCAGGAGGGGCAGTTTACCCTGACGGCCTTCACCCGGATTCTGGCCGCGCCTAAAGACGCCAAACAACAGGCAGCCGCTCAGTTGCTGTCGGCTCAGCTCCGCACGGCCACGGGACTGCCCATTACGGTGATGGCTCCTACACCTGCCTACGCTAAGGGTAAACACATTAATTTTCAGGCGCATACGGGTGGGCGTTGTGGCCCTGAGGGCTATGTGCTCCGTGTTACGCCCGACCGCGTCACGGTAGAAGCCGAAACGCCCAAGGGGTATTTCTACGCCGTACAAACCCTGTTGCAACTGCTGCCTACCGAAGCCTTCAGCCCCAAAACGGTATCGGGCGTGACGTGGGCTATGCCTGCCTGTCAGATTCTTGACCGGCCCCGCTACGCCTACCGCGGGCTGATGCTCGACGTGAGCCGCCATTTTATGCCCGTCGCATTCGTAAAGAAGTACATCGACCTGCTCGCCCGGCACAAAATGAACACCTTTCACTGGCACCTGACCGACGATCAGGGCTGGCGCGTCGAAATCAAGAAGTACCCCAAGCTGACGCAGGTGGGCAGTACCCGCACCGAGACGTTGGCCGGGCATTACGGCGAAAATTACCCCTTCCGGTACGACGGGCAGCCTCATGGCGGGTTTTACACACAGGAGCAGATCAAAGACGTGGTGCGGTACGCGGCCGCCCGGCACGTGACCATCATCCCCGAAATCGAATTGCCGGGCCACGCGTTGGCAGCTATTGCGGCTTACCCCGAACTGTCGTGCGAGCCTACCAAACGGTACGAGGTGGGCAAAATCTGGGGTGTGTACGAAGATGTGTACTGCCCCACCGAGAAAACGTTCACGTTTTTGCAGGACGTGCTGACGGAGGTAATGGCCCTGTTTCCGGGCAAATACATCCATATCGGGGGCGATGAGTGCCCCAAGGAAGCCTGGAAAAAGAGCGCTTTCTGCCAGAACCTGATGAAGCAGCAGAAACTTAAAACCGAGGAGGAACTGCAAAGCTATTTCATCCGCCGGATCGACAAGTTTGTAACCGCTAAAGGCCGGGCTATCATCGGCTGGGACGAAATTCTGGAGGGCGGCCTGGCCCCCAACGCAACCGTAATGAGCTGGCGCGGCACCGAGGGCGGTATCGAAGCGGCCAAACAAAAACACACCGTTGTGATGACGCCGGGCGCGTTTTGCTACCTCGATAAGTATCAGGGCGAACCTACGCAGGAGCCCCTGGCAATTGGTGGCCTCTTGACCGTGGAAAAAGTGTACGGCTACGAACCCACGCCAGCCGAACTGACGCCGGAGCAGAAAAAATACATCTTGGGCGTGCAGGGTAACGTCTGGACAGAATACATGAAAACCCCCGAACAGGTGGAGTACATGAGCTATCCGCGGGCCATTGCCCTGGCCGAAATTGGCTGGATGCCCGAGGGGCCGCGCAATTTTGAAGACTTCGCCGTGCGGCTCAAAAATCACCTTCGCCGACTCGATTATCTGGGCGTAAACTACAGCAAACGGCTGTTCGATGTACGGGCCTCCACGCAGTTTGGTAGCGATGGGCAGTTGCAGGTGCGACTCGAAAAATCAGACTCCGACAGCAAGATTTATTACACGACCAACGGCCGTCAGCCCAACACAAGCTCTACCGAGTACATTGGGCCGATCACGCTGAACAAAACCACTACGCTCCGGGCCGTGACCACCACAGGGGCTACCCTCAACGAGACCTTTGTGATTCACCGCGCCAAGGGTAAATCGTACACGAGCAACCTGGTGAAGCAGGTAGACCCCGACGGCCGTAAACTGACCGATGGCGAGGTGGCACAGGGGCCGCAAAGCCAAACCGAATGGGTCGATTCGTGGGGCAATGATCTGGAGGTCACAATTGACCTTGGCGAGGTTCGTTCAGTAACAAAGGTGTCGGTGAATTTCCTCAAACGGATTCCGTATCGGATATTCCCGCCAACATCGGTCGAGATTGCCCTCAGCCGAGACGGTAGCGATTTCAAGGAGGCTATTGCCCAGCCGGTCAATGTACCTCTGGAAGGAACCTGGGCGGTGGTGCCGGTTGTGGCCGATTTCAAAACGGCCAAGGCCCGCTACGTGCGGCTCAAAGCCAAAAATGCGGGAAAAGCACCGGTGGGTCATCCTGAAGCCGGTAAGTCGACCTCGATTGAAATGGACGAAGTTATTGTTGATTAAGCGGGCAAAGCCTGTGGCTTGCCTATCTGCTTCTTTTTTCCACTTGACACCATGCCTCAGACCTCATTCGCCACCTTTACCGAATCGCTTCAGCGTCGCTTGCAGCAACCTTTACCCGGCGAGGCTGCACACCGGCGCATGATGTCGGGGTCGCGGCAGCGGATGAGTGTGCGGCCCAACGAGAAAGCCCGTCGGAGTGCGGTACTGATCCTGTTTTATCCCTACCGGGGCGAAATTTACCTGCCGCTTATTCTGCGGCCGATTTACGACGGCGTACATGCGGGGCAGATGGCGTTTCCGGGGGGGCGCATGGAGCGTACCGACGAAAACCTGATCCGAACGGCCCTGCGCGAAGCGCAGGAAGAAATCGGTATCCGGGTGACGGATGTGCAGGTGCTGGGCCAACTGACCGAGCTGTACATTCCGCCGAGCAATTTTTTCGTGCAGCCCGTGGTGGGAGTTATGAAACACCGCCCCGACTTTTACCCCGACCCGCGCGAGGTGGAGGAGGTGGTGGAGGTGCCTCTGGCGACATTTCTGGACGAAACCATTGTGGGCGATACCCAAATTGAGGTGCGGGGCGTATTGATTGATGCCCCATTTTTTCAGATTCAAAATCACAAAGTATGGGGGGCTACGGCCATGATGATCAGCGAGTTGCTGGCGGTAATTGCCTCTGCCGAAATTCCCCAGCAAGGAACCTGATACCCGAATGTCTTTTCTGAATCAAACTGCCATTGTAACCGGTGCCGGACAGGGTATCGGGTTTGCCATTGCCGAGGGCCTTTGCCAGCAGGGGGCCAATGTACTGCTCAATGACCTGGACGAAACGCTCTGTTTCGAAGCTGCCGAACGAATCCGGCAGGGTGGTGGGCGTTGCGAAGCCCTACCCGGCGATGCCGCCGAGGTTCTGTTTATTCAACAGTTGGTCGATACGGCCGTGGATCGGTTTGGCGGGGTCGATTTAGTGGTTGCCAACGCGGGCCTGACCCTGTTCGGCGATTTTTTTTCGTACGACCCGACCCATTTCGAGCGGGTGCTCAACCTGAATTTGCGGGGGAGCTTCTTTCTGACGCAGGCCGCAGCCCGGCAAATGCGCGAGCAGGGGCGGGGTGGCAGCGTGTTGCTGATGTCGTCGGTTGTGGGGCATCAGGCCCACCCCGGTTTGGCGGCCTACGCCATGACCAAAGCCGCCCTAGAAATGCTGGCTAAAAACCTCGTGCTCGACCTGTCGCCCTACGGCATTACTATCAATGCATTGGCACCCGGCGCTACCCAAACCGAACGTACCCTCGACGATCCGGATTACGTACCTATCTGGTCGCGGATCACGCCCATGGGGCGCCCGGCAACCGTGGCCGACATGACCCATGCTGCCCTATTTTTGCTCAACCCGGCCTCACGGCACATCACGGGTCAAAGCCTTGTTGTCGACGGTGGTTGGACGAGCGTAAGCCCCCCGCCCAACCCGTAGAGCCGCAACAAATTTTGCGGCTCACTCGCGTCAGCCCTTTACTTACGCCCCAGTGTAATCAGCACCACCCCGGCTACCACAATGCCGGCACCGATGAGTGATTGACTGGTGAGAATTTCACCGGCAAACAGAGTGCCCAGCAACATAGCTACGACGGGGTTGACGTAAGCGTAGGTGGACAAGAGGGTAGGGGGCGCGTTGCGGGCCAGCCATGCGTATGACGAAAACCCGATGATAGACCCGAAAATGACTAAATACCACAGCGAGCCAATGGCTTTGGTGGGGGCATCGACAATGCTAAACAAGTTAACCGGTTCGGTGAGGAGGCTAACCGTGAGCAGGGCAGCCGCACCAGCCAGCATCTGAATGCCGCTCGACATAAATGGCGAGGGCAAATTGAGCCGGGGCGACATCAGGGTACCCATTGCCCAGGCCAGATTCCCAATCATGATAAGCCCGGCCCCGATGAGGTTATGGTCGGCCGAACCGCCCTGCAACTTGTCGGGCTTGATCAGAAAATAGACGCCCACAAAACCCAGCAGAAGGCCCGCCAACGCCAGATTAGAGGGGCGGGTTTTGCCGAACGACACCCAGTTTAGCGACAGCAGAAATACTGGTAGTGTGCCCGCAATGAGTGCGGCCATGCCCGTCGGGATGTGTTGAATGGCAATAGTCAAACAACCGTTGGCGATACCGAGCAACAAGATACCAACGGCCCCCGCCGAACGGATCTGGCCCAACGTAGGCCGGGGTGTTCCGGTCACGCGGGCGTAGGTGTACAGAAGGGTGCCCGCTGCCAAAAACCGCATCGATGCCATGTAGAGCGGAGGCATCTGTTCGATCATGAAATGGATAAACAGATACGTTGACCCCCACAGAATATAAACCGAAGCGAGGGCCAGCCACAGGGTCAGCCGACGGGGCTGTGCGGCAACGGGTGAAGCAACAGACTGCATAACTAAAATTGTACTTTCCTAAGCAACACACAGGCCGGGGGCTTTGGGTTCCGTAAGAGTATATATTTTTTGACGTATGAGCAAATGGGAAACAGTGCCGGGTTTGCTGCACGTCGGTCGCGGGTGGTCCGCCCTTTTTTCTGTATCTTTGTCCTTTATTTCTGAGGAAAATACGCAATGAGTATACAGCAGGAGATTGCCCGTCGGCGGACGTTTGCCATTATCAGCCACCCCGATGCCGGTAAAACCACCCTCACCGAAAAGTTGCTGCTTTTTGGCGGAGCCATTCAGGTGGCCGGGGCCGTAAAATCGAACAAAATCAAGAAAACGGCCACCTCCGATTTCATGGAAATCGAGAAGCAACGGGGTATTTCGGTGGCTACGTCGGTGATGACGTTCGAGTACAACGACCTGAAAATTAATATTCTCGATACACCGGGTCACAAAGACTTTGCCGAAGATACGTACCGTACGCTCACGGCCGTGGATAGCGTGATTCTGGTGATCGACTGCGTGAAGGGGGTGGAGGAGCAAACCGAGCGGCTCATGGAAGTATGCCGGATGCGCGATACGCCCGTGATGATTTTCGTGAACAAGATGGACCGGGAAGGTAAAAACCCGTTCGATCTGCTCGATGAACTCGAAGAAAAACTGAACATTCGGGTGCGCCCCCTGGCGTGGCCCGTCAACATGGGGCAGAACTTCAAAGGGGTGTACAGCCTGATTGATCAGAAGTTGAACTTCTTTAAGGTGAATAAAACCCGGCTGGAAGACGATGTGCTCGAAATCGACATCAACACGCCTGTACTTGATGAGAAAGTAGGCCAACGGGATGCCGATCAGCTTCGCGAAGATGTTGAGCTGATTGAAGGCGTGTACGACGCGTTCGACCGGGAGGCCTACCTGAACGGCAAACTGGCCCCGGTTTTCTTCGGGTCGGCGGTGAACAACTTCGGGGTGAAAGAACTTCTCGATGCCTTCTGCTCGCTCTCGCCCGAGCCCGTGGGGCGGCCTACCGACAAGCGGCCCGTAACGCCCGATGAGAAACGGTTCACGGGGTTTGTGTTTAAGATTCACGCCAACCTCGACCCGCGTCACCGCGACCGGATCGCTTTCCTGCGCATCTGCTCGGGTAAGTTTGAGCGGGGTAAATTTTATCACCACACCCGGCTCGACAAAGACCTGCGCTTTAGTAGTCCGTTTAGCTTCATGGCCGATGCCAAAGCGGTCATGGACGAAGGGTTCCCCGGCGATGTGGTGGGTTTGTACGATACCGGAAACTTCAAAATTGGCGATACACTCACCGAAGGCGAAGACCTGCAGTTTCAGGGTATTCCGAGCTTCTCGCCCGAAATTTTCAAGGAACTCATTAACCTCGACCCCATGAAGTCGAAGCAGTTGGAGAAAGGAATTGAGCAACTGACCGACGAGGGTGTTGCGCAGCTGTTTACGCTGCAACCCGGCAACCGCAAAATTGTGGGTACTGTGGGTGAACTTCAGTTTGAGGTGATTCAGTACCGGCTCGAAAACGAGTACGGGGCCAAGTGCCGCTGGGTGCCGATGAACTACACCAAAGCCACCTGGATTACGGCCGAAAACCCGGTGAAGCTGACCGAGTTTATCCGGCTCAAAGGCAATCAGATTGGCTATGATAAAGACAAAAACCCTGTTTTCCTGGCCGAATCAGACTGGATTCTGCGTATGAACAGCCAGAACAACCCCGATGTGACCTTCCACCAAACCTCGGAGTTTAAAACGAGCGAGGTGTATTAGAGGGGGAGAAAGGATGAAGGCTGTAAAGGAGAAGGGGCGGTTGAGGCTGCCCCTTCTTTTTTGTGATACGTCGGTGCAGGGGGCAGTTGGCTAACTGCAACTTTTCGCCCAAAGTGGCAGTTAGCCAACTAAACGCTGCCGCTTTTCTGTGAAAACATTTGCCCATTTAGCTCACCTCAACAAGTACCTCGCCAAATACAAATGGTACCTGATCTGGGGAACGGTTTTTACGTTTGTTTCTAACCTATTCGGCATTTTTCCGGCCCAACTGGTTCGCTACGCCCTCGATCTGGTGAGCGAAACCCTCGATATTTATTACCTCTACGCTGGCTCCGGGCTACAGTCGGCTTTGTACGACATCTTTGCTTTTAGTATCCTGCTTTATGGGTTCCTCATTCTGGGGCTGGCCCTGCTCAAAGGCTTCTTTCTGTTTCTGGTTCGGCAAACGCTCATCGTAATGTCGCGCCATATTGAGTACGACCTCAAAAACGAAATCTACGACCATTACCAAACCCTGCCCCTGAGCTTTTACCGGCGGCACAATACCGGCGATTTGATGGCCCGTATTTCGGAAGACGTGAGCAAGGTGCGGATGTACGTCGGCCCCAGCATCATGTACGGGGTTAACCTGCTGGTTTTGTTTGTGCTGGTGATTGGTTACATGGTCAGTATCAACGCCCGCCTGACGGTCTATGTGTTGTTGCCGTTGCCCATTCTGTCTATTGGTATCTATCTGGTCGAGAACATCGTTATTTCGCGTTCTGAAGAGATTCAGCGGTCGCTCTCGCGCATGAGTACGTCGGTGCAGGAAGCCTTTTCGGGCATTCGGGTGCTTAAGTCGTTTGTGCAGGAAGATGTGTCGGCGGCCAATTTCGAGCGCGAAAGCAACGAATACCGCCAGAAATCGCTCCGGCTCACGATGGTCGATGCCCTCTGGCAACCCATGACCGTGATGCTCATTGGCCTCAGCAACGTGCTGGTGGTGTACGTGGGCGGGCAGGAGATTCTGGCCGGGCGGCTCACACCGGGCAACATCACGGAGTTTCTGATCTACGTGAATATGCTTACCTGGCCCGTAATGGCTTTGGGCTGGACTACGAGCCAAACCCAGCGGGCTGCGGCTTCGCAACAACGGATCAATGAGTTTCTGAACGAGAAAACCGACATTGTTTCGCAGAAAAATCTGAAGCGTGAAATTGAGGGTGAAATTGAGCTGCGTAACGTCCGGTTTGTGTACCCCGATTCGGGCATTGTGGCCTTGAAAAACTTCTCGCTCCACGCACGCTCAGGCGAGAGTGTGGCTATTCTGGGCACTACGGGCTCGGGCAAAAGCACGCTGGCTAACCTCATTACCCGCATGTACGACGCTTCGGCCGGGGAGGTGCTCATCGACGGGCGGCCTATCAGCGATTACAACCTGACCTCATTACGCGAGCAGATGGGCTACGTGCCGCAGGATGTGTTTCTGTTTTCTGATTCGATCAGCAACAACGTGCGCTTTGGCAAGCCCGACATGCCGCAGGAGCGGGTTGAAGAGGCCGTGCGCGATGCCGACCTGTACGGAAACATTGTAGGTTTCCCCGAGGGTTTTGAAACCCGGATTGGCGAGCGGGGTATTACGCTATCGGGTGGGCAGAAACAACGTCTGAGCATTGCCCGCGCCATTGCCCGCGACCCTAAAATTCTGATTCTGGACGATTGTCTTTCGGCGGTCGATACCAATACCGAAAATATCATTCTGAACAACCTCAAGCGGATTATGGCCGACCGAACGTCGGTGATTATCTCGCACCGGGTGTCGTCGGCCAAGCTTGCCGACCGGATTATTGTGCTCGATGACGGTAACGTAGTGGAGCAGGGTACGCACCATGAGCTGATGGCCCTTAACGGCACCTACCGCGAACTGTACGACAAGCAGTTGCAGGGCGAAGAAGTTTGAGCAGCGGGGCGAGGTGAGACGTTAGGTCACTACGTTTTTACGCTAAAAAAGCAGGGGCTGGTTTTCACACCAGCCCCCTACTTTTTGTGGTTTGTTTTACGATAAACCACAAACGATAAACCAAAAATCCAAAAACAGTAAACCTATTCCCGGTCGTGACCGCCGGGGCCGCGCATGATGCCGCGCTCCGACGTACGGATGAAGTTCAATACCTCATCGCGGGCGTCGGAAGCAGGTAGCTCCAGTTCAATGCGGGTGAGCGCTTCGGCATTGTTAAGGCCGCGCAGGTACAGGTACCGGTAAATTTCCTGAATGTCGTTGATTTGCTCGTTGGTAAAGCCTCGCCGACGCAAACCGATGGAGTTGATCCCCGTGTACGACAGCGGTTCGCGGGCCGCCTTGGTAAACGGCGGTACATCTTTCCGCACCAGCGACCCGCCCGAAATCATGGCGTGTGCACCAATGCGCGTAAACTGCAATACCGAACTCGACCCGCCAATAATGGCCCAGTCGCCCATGTATACATGACCGGCCATCTGCACATTGTTTGTCATGATGCAGTTGTTGCCAATGCGGCAGTCGTGTGCCACGTGGGCATAGGCCATAATCAGGCAGTTGCTGCCAATTTCGGTCTTGTAGTGTTCTTCGGTACCGCGGCTGATGGTGGCATACTCCCGGATGGTGGTATTGTCGCCGATGTACGTGAGGGTATATTCACCCTTAAACTTCAGATCCTGTGGGATCGAGGAAATGACCGCACCGGGGTAAATACGGCAGTTTTTACCAATACGGGAACCTTCGTTGATAACGGCGTGCGACCCAATCCAGGTGCCCTCGCCGACTTCTACGTCCTTGTGAATGATGGCGAACGGTTCGATCACCACATTTTGGGCAATCTTCGCTTCGGGGTGGACGTAGGCTAATGGTTGAATCATGATAAACAGTTTACTGTTTTCAGAGTACTGTTTTCAGTTTTCAGTAGTGAGTGTAAGGTCGGTACCCGAGATTAAACCAACTGCAAACTGTAAACTATAAACTGTAAACTCATTTCTTTTTGACTAAGCTGGCAATCATATCGGCTTCGCAAACCAGTTGCCCGGCCACGTAGCCACGTCCCTGCATTTTCACAATACCGCGTTTCATAGGCGACGTAAACTCGCACCGCAGAATGAGCGTATCGCCGGGAACCACATTGCGCCGGAACCGGCAGTTTTCAATTCCGATCAGGTAGGGCCAATAGTTTTCGGGGTCCGATACGGTGCTCAACACCAGAATTCCGCCTGTTTGGGCCATCGCTTCGAGCTGCATGACACCGGGCATCACCGGATTGCCGGGGAAGTGACCGGGGAAGAACGGCTCGTTCATCGTCACGTTTTTAATGCCAACCACGCTATTTTCGTCCAGCGCAATGATCCGGTCGATCAGCTGGAAGGGGTACCGGTGGGGGAGCAGCTGCGAGATCCGATTCATATCCATCACGGCTGGCTGCGTGGGGTCGAACTGCGGTACCTGATTCTGGGCGTTTTTAAGCATTAATTTCTTTATCTTCTTGGCAAAGGCCACATTGGCGGCATGACCCGGACGGGCAGCCAGAATCTGCGCCTTGATCGGGCGGCCAACCAGGGCCAGATCGCCGATCATGTCGAGCAGTTTGTGCCGGGCCATCTCATTGGGGTAGTGCAGGTCCAGATTGTTCAGAATACCGACTTCCCGGTTGACGCTCACTTTGGGTTTGTTGAGCAACTGCGCCAGGTGGTCGAGCTCGCCTTCTTCTACCTTACGATCAACAATCACGATAGCGTTGCTGAGGTCCCCCCCTTTGATCAAATTTTGTTTGTAAAGGGCCTCCAGCTCGTGCAGAAATACAAACGTACGGCACATGGCAATCTCTTCCGGAAACTGAGTCAGATCGTTCAGGTACGCGTGTTGGCTGCTCAGAAACCGCGAGTTGTAGTCCACCATCACCGTCAGGCGGTAGTCGTTGAGCGGCAGGGCGGCAATCTCAATATCTTTATCGTCGTTGCGATAGTGTACGTATTCGTTGACCTCGAAGTAATTACGAGCCGCGTTTTGTTCTTCGATGCCGGCATCGCGCAGGGCCTCTACAAACTTAATCGAGCTGCCATCCATGATCGGTGGTTCGGGGCCATCGAGCTGAATCAGGACGTTGTCGATCTGCAAACCTACCAAAGCGGCCAGGGTGTGCTCAACGGTGTGGATACGGGCCCCACTCTGCTCAATGGTTGTCCCCCGCGAGAGGTCTACCACGTTGTCTACGTCGGCATCTACAATGGGTTGGCCGGGCAGGTCGACACGTTGGAACTTGTAGCCGTGATTCGAAGGGGCGGGCAAAAAGGTCATGGTTGCCTGTACACCCGTATGCAGGCCCACGCCTGATACCGAAACGGCCTTCTGGATAGTCTGCTGCTTAATATTCATAGAGTAATCGTTCGTGGTTGGTGGTGAGTTTGCCCGATCTGCCCCGTAAGGCAGTGTCAGATTGCCCGGAGGCAGTTATTGGTCACCAATCCCCTTTTTTTCTAAAGCCGAAATGCGTTTTTCCAGTTGCGGGAGCTGCCGAATGAGCACCTGCGACTTTAAACTTTCTTTGAGATCCTGCGAGGGCGTACCGTTGATGGCCTGCCCCGGCTCCTTAATGCTTTTGCCGACTCCCGACTGAGCGCCAATGCGCGTATGGTCGGCAATGCTGATGTGCCCACCAATACCTGCCTGCCCGCCAATGGTGCAGTTGGCCCCAATTTTGGTGGAGCCCGAAATGCCGGTTTGCGCGGCAATCACGGTGTTGGCTCCAATTTCTACATTGTGGCCAATCTGAATCAGGTTGTCGAGCTTGGCTCCGCGACGGATAATCGTTGAGCCCATGGTAGCACAGTCGATGGTGGTGTTGGCGCCTACACTTACATAATCTTCCAGAATCACGTTGCCCAGTTGCGGAATCGTTTTGTACGTACCGTCGGGCTGTGGGGCAAATCCGAACCCGTCGCTACCGATTACGGCGTTGGGGTGTAGAGTGCAGTGACTGCCAACTACACAATTTTCGAGTACCCGTACGCCGGGGTGCAGAATGGTGTTATCGCCAATCTGAACGTTGTCGCCGATAAACACATGCGGGTAAATCTTTACGTTGTTGCCGATGCGGCAGTTGCGGCCAATGTACGAGAAAGCGCCCCGGTACACCTGTTCGCCAACGGTGCTGTTCTCGGCAAGGTAACTGGGTTGCTCCACGCCCACGCGGGCAAACGACATCTGCCGGTGGTACTCTTCGAGCAATCGGGTAAAGGCCGAATAGGAGTTTTCTACAAAAATAAGCGTAGCCGCTACTGGTTTCTTAGGCTCAAAGGACCCGTCGACAATCACGGCCGAAGCCTGCGTCGTGTACAAGTAAGGCTCGTACTTCAGGTTGGATAAAAAGGAAATGCTACCTGGTTGGCCTTCTTCTATTTTGGCTAACTGGTTGATTGGCAGGGCATCGTTGCCCTGTACTTTGCCATTGATCAGGGCCGCAATTTGCCTGACAGTAAACTCCATACAAGATTGGTAGCGCTAAATAGAGACCCGCGAACGGGCGATTTTTCGGGCGCTAAGGTAGCCAACAAATAGGACTATTCGGTTATTTGTCCGATTATTTCAATAAATTACCCGGAACGCCATAGTCCGGCCCCGGAGGGGTGTCATTTTACAGGGCAACTTCGGCAACGGGCAGGCTTAAATTTCGAGCCCAGCAGATGTAATGCCGCCGAACAATGTGCGTTAACGCCTTGATATTTGGTAAGTCCGACGCGTCGGCAATGTCGATTACCTGCCCCGACTTCAGTTTGATGTTAATTTTGTCGCCCGAGGGCAAATAAGCCGCATTGGTTGCCTGTCCTTCTACCAGAAAATAGGACATTTCGTCGTCGGTAATACCGCGCTGCCGTAGTTGTGTTTCAATTTCGCCTACCAAAGCGGCATCGAACGGTTCGGTTGCGTGAATAATCTTGTACAAATGCCGGTTGAGGAGCATTTGGCAAATGCTCGATAGTACCCGGTCTGTGTGTTTACTCCAGAGCTTAATGCAGGCCCACACGTCGAAATCGTCCAGCTCAGTGAAAGCTTTCAGGTACCGGGGTTCCGTTTTGAACTCGACAATGCTGATGTCGTTTTCCAGAAAAAGCCGAAACGCGGGCGATGCAAACAGGGTATCGGCCCCGTACTGATGGACCAGAAACCGCGCCCGGCGCAACACCTGAACCAGCATCGACTCCACGCAGATCGACGTTTTGTGCAGATACACCTGCCAGTACATAATCCGGCGCGAGTTCAGGAAGTTTTCGATGCTCAGAATCCCTTTGGCCTCTACCGCCAGTTGATCGTCGACCAAATCGAGCATTTTAATGATCCGATCGGCCCCGATAGTGCCTTCGGCGACACCCGTGTAAAAACTGTCGCGGTTGAGGTAGTCCATCCGGTCCATGTCGAGCTGACTCGAAACCAGCTGGTGGAAAAATGGCCGTTCGTAGGTGCCCTCAAACATCCGAATGGCGGTCGAAAGCCGACCGCCAAACTGTCGGTTGAGGTCGTGCATGAGCAGGAGCGAAACCTCTTCGTGGGGTACATCCTGCAAAAAACAGGACTCCAGCACATGCGAAAAGGGGCCGTGACCCACGTCGTGCAGCAGAATGGCAATTTGCGCAGCCTCGCATTCCTCGTCGCTGATGGCGTGACCCTTCCCCCGCAGTGTCTGAATAGCCTGCCCCATCAGATGCATGGCGCCGAGGGCGTGATGAAACCGCGTGTGCAGCGCACCGGGATACACGTACTCCGACATACCCAGTTGCTTGATGCGCCGAAGCCGTTGGAAATACGGGTGCTCGACCAGGTCGTAAAGCAGTTCGGAGGGAATCGTAATGAACCCGTAGACGGGGTCGTTCAGAATTTTCTTTTTGTTGACGGAGGCCAAAGCGAGGAGCAACTGATTTTTATCAAAGATAACAGATTACGGGCAGAATGTTTTGGGGCTCGTCGGCTCGAACCGGGGCCGTACCTCTTGCAAACCGGGGTTTATCGTTGTATATTTGCCATACGGAAAAGCAGCGCTTTGTCTGTATGGGCTTGTAACTCAGTCGGTTAGAGTGCCTGACTCATAATCAGTAAGTCCCAGGTTCGAGTCCTGGCTGGCCCACAAACCCCCATTTGCCATTGGCAGGTGGGGGTTTGTTTTTTTAAGGCATCCGTCGTAAATCGCCGGGCATCACGCACAGGCCGACGCCCACACGCGCTCGGCCTCAATTGAATCGACAAACGAAAAATGACTCTCAAAACCATTGATACCGGCTTCTTCAAACTCGACGGGGGAGCTATGTTCGGCGTTGTGCCGAAACCACTCTGGAATAAACTCAATCCGGCCGACGCTCAAAACCGCTGTACCTGGGCGATGCGCTGCCTACTCCTGGAAACAACCGATGCCGACGGACGCCCCCGGCTGGTGCTGGTTGATACAGGGCTGGGCGATAAGCAGGATGACAAATTCTTCGGGCATTACGAGCCCCATCACGGCGACGGTCCCGATAAGGCCGAACTGATTGCGTCGATTCGGCGGGCGGGCTATTCAGAAACCGATATTACCGATGTACTGCTCACGCACCTGCACTTCGACCATGTAGGTGGAGCCATCCGGCGCGTGGGCGGGCGCTTGGAGCCCACGTTTACCAAGGCCACCTACTGGACTCACAGCGCCCATTGGCAGTGGGCTACGCACCCCAATCCCCGTGAGAAAGCGTCATTTCTGAAAGAGAACATCTTGCCGCTCGAAGAAAGTGGGCAACTCCGGTTTCTCGATGAGGGCGGGCTCACCCTGCCCGGCATGGATCTGGTATGCGTAGACGGGCATACCGAAAAAATGGCCCTGCCCAAGCTCACGGTGGGTAACCAGACGGTGCTGTACTGCGCCGACCTGATACCGTCGGCAGGGCACGTGCCCTTACCCTACGTAATGAGTTATGATGTACGGCCTCTGCTCACGATGGACGAAAAAGCGCGGGTGCTTACCCAGGCTGCGGCCGAAAATTGGGTGCTGATGTTTGAGCACGACCCCGTGACCGAAGCGGCCACTGTAGAACAGACCGAAAAAGGCGTACGGATTAAAGACAAAGGGCCCCTCTCGGCGTTTATAGGGTGAGCAGTCGGGCTCAGGTATTGGAGCGGAGCGCAACGAACTACTCATTCACGATTCGTCTATGGAGATAGGTCTGGTTTTGTCGGGTGGGGGAGCCCGTGGCATCGCCCATCTGGGTGTTATGAAAGCCCTCAATGAACAGGGGATTACCATTAGTCGGATTGCCGGTACCAGTGCGGGGGCCATTGCCGGGGCCTTGTTTGCCAATGGCTATACGCCCGAGGAAAGCCTGAAAATTATCGAGTCGTCGTCGTTTACGAAGTATCTGCGACCCGCCTGGAATCGGATGGGCCTGCTTCGGATTGATACCGCGATTGATCTTTACCGGCAGCATTTGCCGCACGACCGGTTCGAGCGTTTACAGATTCCGTTGCACGTGGCAGCTGTTGATCTGAACGAGGGTGATCTCGACGTGTTTGAGTCGGGCGAGCTGATCCGGCCGGTATTGGCTTCGTGCTGTTTGCCGGGCATTTTCGAACCGATGTTGATTAATAAGCGGCAGTATGTAGACGGCGGTGTGCTAAACAATCTGCCGGTCGAACTGATCGAAAATAAGGTCGACATCGTGCTGGGCTCGCACTGTAACCCGTTTGGGCTGACCAAGCCCATTACATCTATGCGCGGAGTAATTGAGCGCAGCCTGATTCTGGCGGTGCAGAGCAAAACCAAAGAACGGTTTGCCAAGTGCAATGTCTTGATTGAGCCGCCCGAGTTAGCCAATTACGGCTTGTCCGATATTAAACGGGCCCGCGAATTGTTTCGCATCGGCTACCAACATACTAAAGGAATGGCTCGTCAAATCGAGAAACAGATGCAGGCTTTAGCCTAATAAAAAACCCAGCACAGAAGCTGGGTTTTTTGTTGGTGTGTGCTTGCACGAAGTAAACGTCTATACGAAGTAAAATGACTCGTTCTGGTATGAAGGGTTAGTCATTATGAGAATAGTACAATCAGCTTGAATTTTTGAGCGATATTCGTCGTTTAAAGTAACTTATTAGAATGAGTAATTTTACTATAAGAAAATTTAATAATTCTTGGTTATAATGTGTATATAGTAAAATAAAATTTGGGAAATGGTTAATTATTAAAATATAATTAGGTAAGTTTTTTGATCGGCCAAAATATTGCATTGTATCTGTCTGCGCCTATTTTTGCAGGAATTCTACTTGTATTCTTCAATCTCAAACAAACTGTTCTTATGAGGAAAACTCTACTGGTGAGCCTACTGGTGTTATGCTCACTCTGGGCCTGGGCTCAGGAGAGAATCGTCACCGGTCAGGTCATTTCGGCCGACGACGGGGCGCCGATGCCGGGGGTATCGGTCGTTTTGAAAGGCTCCACAAAAGGGTCGAATACCGACGCTTCGGGGAATTATTCAATTAGTGTTCCTCAGAAGGGCGGGCGGCTTGTCTTTAGCTTCGTGGGCTCTGCCTCGCAGGAAGTCGAGGTGGGTAATCAGACCAAAATTGATATCAAACTCGTTTCCGACAGCAAGGAGCTTGGCGAAGTGGTTGTAACGGCGCAGGGCCTTGTTCGGGAGAAGCGGGCACTCGGTTATGCCGTGAATGCCGTCGATAAAAAATCTATTGAAGACCGGCCACAGGCCGACGTAGGTCGGGTTCTGCAAGGTAAAGTACCGGGTGTGAACATCACGGCAACGTCGGGGGTGTCGGGTACGGGTACCAACATTACCATTCGCGGCTACTCGTCGATTACGGGTTCGGTGCAACCTCTGTTTGTGGTGGATGGGGTTCCGTTCAACTCAAGCACCAACACGCGGGGTGGTTTTACCAGCGGTGGACAGACCTCGTCGAGCCGGTTTCTGGACCTCGACCCCAACAACATCGAAAATATCACGGTACTGAAGGGTCTGGCGGCTACGGTAACTTATGGTGATCAGGGCCGGAACGGGGTAATTCTGGTGACAACCAAGAATGGTAGCAAGAAGGCCCGCAAAACCGAATTTACGGTAACGCAGTCGTTCTTTACCAACACGGCGCACCTGCCCAAGTATCAGAACGACTACGTAGGTGGTTTCCAGCAAAACCTCGGTTATTTCTTCAGTAACTGGGGCCCTACGCTCGATGAAGCCCGTACGTACCCATCGCAGAACACCAATACGGCTCTCACCAACCACCCATACGCGTTTTTGTCAGTAGCGGCTACGCGGGCGGCTATGGCTCCGTATGTGGCCTCGGTGAGCCCGTACACGATGCAGGTGTTCCCCAACAACGTAAGCGACTTTTTCCGTACCGGCAACATCTCCAACACGGGCCTGAACATTTCGGGCGGTGGCGAGAAGGTGAGCTACAACGTGTCGGTGGGGTATAACAATGAGCAGGGCTATATTCCCGAGAATGGCCTGAAGCGTTTGAACCTCGGTTTGGGTCTGAATGCCCAAATGAGCAAGCGGCTCACCATGCAAACATCGATCAACTTTGTTAATACGGATCAGTTTTCGCCACCGCTTAGCTCAGGAACAGGTAACAACGCCAACGATTTCCCCTCGGTGCTGGCCAACGTGATGTACACCCCTCGGCAGGTCGACCTGATGGGATGGCCTTATGAGAACCCGGTAGATGGCAGCTCGGTGTACTTCCGGAGCGGTAACGATATTCCGAACCCCCGCTGGGTGTTGGCCAACTACAAAACGACGGGCGTGGTAAACCGGATTTTTGCCTCTAACACGGCTACGTACGATTTCGGTAATGACCTGACGCTGTTGTTTAAAACTGGTCTGGATACCTACGACGAGACCCAGGATTTCATGATCAACAAAGGGGGCGTTCAGTTGGTAAATGGTCTGTACAACACGGTTAATTTCAAGAATACCATTTGGGACAATACCGCCATCCTGTCGTACAGCAAAGCGCTGACTGAGAAGCTGAGCGTGTCGGCTAAAGTGGGCGGTAACCTGCGGAATGACCGGCTGAGCGTATTCAATATGAACAGCCAGAACCAACTGGCCCGTAACCTATTCCGGCACAACAACTTCATTGATAACGTCTCGTTTAATCGTACCGAAGAGCAGACCCGGATGGGTGTTTTCGGAGAGGTTACGGCCGATTTCAACAACTACCTGTTTTTGAACTTCGCTGGCCGAAACGACTGGACCTCGACCGTGGAGAAGGCTAACCGCCGGATTTTCTATCCTTCAGGCAGTATTTCGTTCGTGCCCACTACGGCCTTCAACGGGTTGTCGTCGGGATTCATGAACTTCCTCAAACTGCGGGCGGGTGTGGGTACCTCGGCTGGTTTCCCGAGCCCCTACAACACGCGTAACATTCTGGCGCAGAATGCACGGGGCTGGCTCAATGCCGCCGGGGCGCCTGTACAAACACACTCGGTCGACAACACCCTGGGTAACCCCAACCTGAAGCCCGAGTTGCACACCGAGTATGAGTTGGGTGCTGAAGGGAAGTTCCTCAATAACCGGGTAAGTGTTGACCTGACCCTGTACCGCCGGATTACGCGCAACCTGATTACCAACGCTCCGCTCGATGCGGCTACGGGCTTCACCGGTACCACCATCAACATCGGTAAAATTCGGAATCAGGGTATCGAGCTGAACCTGACGGCCAATCTCGTGCGCAGAGGTGCATTCAGCTGGGATGCAACCGGTGTGTTCAGCCGCAACGAACCACTCGTAATGGACCTCGGCGGCACGTTACAGGAAGTGCAGATCACGGGTTTTGCCGGCCTGGGTAACTTCGCTGTGGTGGGCAAGCCGTTCAACATTATCAAAGGGACGGGTTACCGCCGGAACGATCAGGGACAATTCCTGATCGACGGACAGGGGTATCTGCAAACCACCACTACTCCGATTGTACTGGGTGATCCGAACCCGGCCTTTACTACGAGCCTGATCAATGAGCTGAGCTACAAAGGATTGTCGTTCAGCATGATGTGGTCGTACCGGCATGGCGGAGCTATGTACTCATCAACGGCCGGTGCCCTGATGGGTCGGGGTCTGACGTACGACACGGGCCTGAAAGCAGGTTATGACCGCGCCCAAACGTTTATCTTCCCCGGCGTGAAAGCCGACGGTCAGCCCAACGATATTCAGGTTACGGCGTCTGACGTAGGCTTTAACAACCTCTATTTCTTCGGTGACGAAGGCCGCATTTACGATGGATCAACCATCCGTTTGCAGGAAGTGTCGCTGGCCTATCAGCTGCCTAAAACGCTCATCGGTAAGCTGGGTATCAAAGGTGCTTCGATTGCCCTGACTGGTAACAACCTCTGGTATCGGGCACTGCACTTCCCTCCGGGCCTCAACTTCGATACGGATAACCTCGGTCTGGGGGTAGGCAACGGCCTCGGTTTCGAGTTCCTGACGGGGCCAAGCGCACGCCGGTTGGGCGGTACGCTTAAACTGACGTTCTAACCAATACCTGTTGGGAAGAAACCTAATTAACAGACTTAAAAATCATTGCAAACGATGATCAAATCCATAAAACTGTTTGTGCTGGCGTTGTGTACGGTGCTCATTAGTTCGTGCGAACTGGACCTGCTCGACAACCCCAATGCTGTAACGGCCGCAAACACCGATATTAATTACCTGCTCAGTCAGGTTGAGTTGACGTATGCCGGGCATTTTAATCAACTCAGTGACCCCGGTATGCGCCTGACCCGGATGCTTAATCAGGGTGCGGCTATCTATGATAACGCTGTAACGCCCATTAGCAACGACGGAACCTGGACGACTGCCTACGCGGGACTCCTGAACGACGTGAAAGCCCTGATTCCGTTGGCCGAAAAAGCCGAACTGTTTGTACATGCCGGTATTGCCCGTACCCTACGGGCCTCGGCGCTGGCCAACATGGTGGACGCCTTCGGTGATATACCGTACACAGAGGCTCTTAACTCTGAGAACTTCAACCCTAAAATCGACGGAGGAGCCGCTATTTACACCGCAGCCCTCGCTGATCTGGATGAAGCTATCAAGAATTTTAGCGCAACCTCGAAAGGTGGTGCAACCGGCGATCTGTTCTACGGCGGTACGCCTGACAGCTGGATTCGGGTGGCTAACACGATCAAGCTGAAAATGCTGCTAAACCGTCGGCTCATTGATAAGGCGGGGACAACCTCGGCCATCAACGCCCTCATCACCGGCGATAAGCTCATCAGCACGGCTGCTCAGAACTTCTCGTTCAAGTTTGGTTCCAACCTGACCAACCCCGACACGCGCCACCCGCGTTATGCCGGGCAGTACTCGCCCACGGGTGGTGGCGACTACCAGTCGAACTCGTACATGGGCGTGATGCACGACAGCAAAGGGTTCCCCGACCCACGCATCCGGTACTACTTCTACCGGCAGGTGACCCGCAACACGGCTGATGTGAACGAACTCCGGTGCATTACCAACCAGAAACCGGCTCATTACGGCCCGAATGATGTGTTCTGTCTGCCCACCATGATTGGTTACTGGGGCCGCGATCACCTCAGCAACGAGGGTATTCCACCAGATGGTTTGCGCCGTACGGCCTGGGGTTTGTATCCCGCAGGTGGTTTGTTCGATAACGATGCCGGGCGTCCCGTATCATTAGGTGCTGGTGCCGGTGGCGCGGGTATTCATCCGATCATGATGCGCTCGTTTGTTGACTTTATGCTGGCCGAATCGGCTCTGACGCTCGGTACCTCGGGCTCGCCCCGCGCCTTGCTGCGCTCGGCTATCGAAAAGTCGATGGCCGATGTACGGGCTCTGGCGATGGGCTCAACGGAGGCTGGTAAAATCAGCACCTTCGAAACCGACCAGAAAATTGTGTGGGCCGATCAGGTGACGCGTTACGTAAACAAGGTATTGGCCGACTACGATGCGGCTACTACCGACGATGCCCGCCTGAACATCATTGCTACCGAATACTGGCTGGCCCTGTACGGCAACGGTGTTGAGTCGTACAACCTTTATCGGCGTACCGGTAAGCCGGCTAATCAGCAGCCTGCCCTCGACCCCAACCCCGGTCAGTTTGTACGGTCATACTACTACCCAACTTCGTTTATCACCCGGAACTCAAACGCCAAACAAAAGCCGAACGTAACGGTGCCCGTTTTCTGGGACAACAACCCGGCTGGTTTTGTGAAGTAATCCGTACTGAAAACGTCAACTTTGAATCAAAAGAACATGAAATACATCCATACGTTTTGGGTAATGCTGCTGGTGATGGCTGTGGCCACCTCTTGCAAGACCGAAATGATCGAACGCATTGATGAGTTTAGCCTGGAGCAGGGTGGGTACATGCGAACCGTGACTCCCTTTCCGGTAGCTGCATCGACGTTTAGCGTCAGCAAAGCCAACATGGGCGGCACCCGGATGCAGCTTGTGGCTGAGGCTGTGACCCCCGATATGGGCGCATTATTTGCCTCGTACGACTTGTCGATTCGGTTTGTGGGCGTAGGGGCCAATGCGAGCAAAACAACTACCTATGCTCCCCTGCGCTCGATTCCGGCCTCGGCTTATGCCAAAGATCCCACAACCGGCTACCCACGCGCTACCATCACCGTGACAGGTGCCGAAGCACTGACGGCAACCAAGCTGACAGCGGCCGATGTAGCAGCCGGTGACCGGTTCGAAATTACGGCTGTGATGAAGCTGACTAATGGCAAGCAGTTTACCGCGGCCAACACCGGGGCAAACATCACGGGTGGGGCTTTTTACAGCTCACCGTTCTTTTACCGCCTGAATATCGTGCAGTAATCTGCGCGGGATTCGTTTTCAGAACCTATCGGGTAGCCCGCGCGGCTGCCTGATAGGTTCTTTTGTTTTATCAGCTGTATGTGTTGGGATAGGTAGTCAACAGATAGGAAATAGTCTGATCGAAAATGAGCTGTAAACTGTAATGAAATTTTTGTGTAATTATCCTTAGTAAACGAATCGTTAATTAGACTAACGGTGACTTGCTGTCGGTTGAAACGGTATGCCGATTGGGTCGTCTGGGTTTGGGGTAGCCCTAAAGTAAGACGGAGGCTGTAACTATAAGGCTTCAAAGAGGTTGATAGAAGTGATTGATCCGAAACGTACGGCGGCAATGGGTGATTGCAAGCAGACGAGTGACCTGAATTAGTTGGCCAAGTGCAACAGGAACCTCTTGGACGCGTCTTTTGGGGGAGTTACAGGCATTAAGTAGAATTACACGAATTGCCTTAAATGCAGAAAGTCTATAAAGTTTTGCAAACAATCTGTATTAAGAAATGGTAAAGAAATAATTTTGCGGCCTGTCAAGTAAATACAAACAATCAATATAACTAATTATCCATGAGACACTTTTTATTTGTCTTTCTGGCATTGTGGGGACTATCGCAGAGCCCTGCATATGCTCAAGACCGGCGGGTAACCGGTAAAGTTACCGATGCTGCCGATGGCGCTCCGATTCCGGGGGCAACCGTACTCGTGAAAGGCACGACGCGGGGCACCCAAACCGACGCCCAGGGTAACTACACCATTCAGGTGCCCAATACCGGCACAACGCTGGTGTTCAGCTTTGTCGGGACCACCAGCCAGGAGATTACGATTGGCACCCGTTCCCAAATCGACGTTCGGTTGTCGAACGATGCCCGTTCGCTCAACGAAGTGGTGGTGGTGGGTTACGGTACGCAACAGGCCCGCGACGTGAAAGGCTCTATTGCCTCGATCAAAGCGGCCGACCTGAACAACGTACCCGTACAAACCTTTGAGCAGGCACTGGCCGGCCGGGCACCGGGTGTACAGGTGACTCAAAGCAGCGGTAAACTGGGGGCTGGTCTACAAATTCGGGTGCGGGGTGCCGCGTCAATTTCGGCGGGTAACGATCCTCTGTACGTGGTAGATGGTATCCCCATTACGTCGCAGGACGGAAGCACCTCGACAACCGAGCCATACAGCCCTCTGGCCGATATTGACCCGAACGATATTGAAAGCATCGACATCCTGAAAGATGCTTCAGCATCAGCTATTTATGGTTCGCGGGCGAGCAACGGGGTCGTTCTGATCACTACCAAAAAAGGTCGGGCGGGTCGCACCAATGTCAATGTGGGTTTTTATACCGGCATTTCCGAGGCTACCAACCTGCGTCAGTTTCTCAACCGTGAGCAGTACATTGAACTGTTCAGCGAGGCTGCTACCAACATGGGTTACGACCCAGCCGAAGAGTTTGACGGTGCTGGTATCGACATCACATCGACTACCGACGAGCGTTGGTCAGAAGCTGCTTTCCGGCAGGGCTCGGTCAACCAGTTCAACTTTAACCTGAGTGGAGGTACTGAGAAAACCCGTTTCTACCTGAGTGGCGCTACCAACCGGCAGATCGGTATGATCAAGGCGAACGACTTCGGCCGGAACAACATCCGTCTGAACCTCGACCACACGGTAAGCGACCGCCTGTCGCTAGGGGCAAGCTTTGCTATTTCGCGTTCGATCAATAATAAGACCGCCGACGATAACGCGTTCTCGAACCCCGTACAGTTGAACGCCCTGCCGCCCTTACAGCCTGCTTTCGACCCCGCCACGGGCGAACTGAACCGCCGGACGCTGTACTACAATGCGCTGATCGAAGTGACCGACGCCTTTAACCGGGCTACCAGCTACCGCTCATTCGGTAACCTGAACGGAACCCTGCGTTTGGCCAAAGGGCTTAACTTCCGGACTGAGTTTGGGTATGACCTGCTGAACTTGCAGGAGGAAATTTACCGCACCCGCCGGACCGAAGACGGTGCCCCCACGGGTTATGGCTACCAGAACCAGCTGCGCAACATCAACTGGACAACCAACAACACACTGAATTACAACAACTCGTTTGGCGACCACGCCATCGACGCGTTGGCGGGTATCACGTACCAGGAAAGCGACATTCAGAACGTAAACGCTACGGGTCGGGGCTTCCCCAACGATCAGTTCACGAAGCTGGCCAGCGCGGCCCGGATTATTGGCGGTAGCTCAACCCAAACGGGCTACAGCATTCTGTCGTACATTGCCCGGGTCAACTACCGTTTCCGGGATCGGTATCTGCTGGGTGTGTCGGGTCGTGTCGACGGTAGCAGCCGTTTCGGGGCCGAAAACCGCTACGGGGTGTTCCCATCGGTATCAGCGGGCTGGATTATCAACGAAGAGTCCTTCCTGCAAAACAATACGACCATCAGCCTGCTCAAGCTGCGGGCCAGCTATGGTCTGACGGGTAACTCCGAAATTGGCAACTTTGCCTCACGCGGGCTGTACTCAGCCGTATTCTACGCCGATCAGGCGGGTATCATCCCCTCGCAACTGGCTAACCCCCAGCTGGGTTGGGAAACCACGGCTCAGTTCGACGTAGGGCTTGAGTTTGGTTTGTTGCGCAACCGCATCAACGGTCAGATTGATTTCTATAACAAAGACACCCGCGACCTGCTTCTGAACCGGCCACTGCCGGGCATCAGTGGCTACACGACCATCGCTCAAAACGTGGGTAGCCTCCGCAACCGGGGTGTCGAGTTCAGCATCACGTCGCAAAATACCACCAAGGCCTTCCGCTGGTCGACCAACTTCAACATTGCTGTAAACCGCAACAAGGTAACGCAGTTGAATGGTCAGCCTATTGAGCCGGGTTCACGTTTTCTGGGTCGGGTAGCCGTGGGTGAGCCTCTGGGCTATTTCTACGGCAAGAAGTTCCTCGGTGCTGACCCACAAACGGGCGATGCGATCTACGAAGGTGCCGACGGCAAGCCAACCAACAATTACGCAGCTGCCCCAAACATGAAAGTGGGCGACCCAAACCCGGATTTTATTGCGGGTTTGACCAACAATTTCTCGTACAAAGGCTTTGATCTGAGCGTACTGCTTCAGGGTGTGTTTGGCAATGATCTGTACAACGTGGCTGGTTTCTTCCAGTCGGTTAATGGCGATTACTTCGACAACCAGACTGTCGATCAGATGAACCGCTGGCAAAAGCCCGGCGACATTACCATGGTACCCCAGGCTCGTTTGTACGAGGGCAACGGGGCCGGGGTATCGTCGCGCTGGGTACAGGACGGTACGTTTGTGCGCGTGAAAACGGCATCGCTGGGGTACACCATCCCATCGTCGTTGCTCCGGAAAGTGTCGATGCAGTCGGCGCGGGTGTATGTGTCGGGTCTCAACCTGTTCACGTTTACCAAATACACGGGGTATGATCCGGAGGTAAACACGCAGTACTCAGCCACGTCGAACCAGAACGCCAACGTGACGCTGGGCCACGATTTCTACACCCCACCGCAGCAGCGGACCATCACGTTTGGTATCAACATCGGGTTTTAGGCCAGAGCTGATTAAGACAGACATTTAAGCCATGAAAAAAACATTCGTATATATCTGTACCGCTCTGATGCTGGGCCTTACTGCCTGCGACGAACGGCTCGACATTCAGCCGCAGCAGAGCATCGATGCGGCTCAGGCGCTTAGCACCGAGCAAGACCTGCAAAGCGCCATTATTGGGGCGTATGGTCAACTGGGTAGCGGTGCCCTGTTTGGTACCAACTTCAACCTGCTGGCCGAGCTTCAGGGTAGCGAGGGCTACATTACCTGGCGGGGTACGTTTGTAAGCTTCCGCGAGGTGGCCAACAAAACAATGACGTTTGCCAATGCCGAAGCAGGTCGTACCTGGCTCACAGGCTATCAGGCCATCAGCACCGTGAACAACGTACTGGCCAACCTGAGTAAGTCGACAAACGAAGCCACCCGTAAGCGGATTGAGGGTGAAGCTCGGTTTATCCGGGGTATCGTGTTGTTTGAGCTGGTGCGTTACTACGCCCTGCCCTGGGGTGCTACAACGGGTAACAGCCATCCGGGTTTGCCGCTGGTGCTGACGCCTTCAAACACTGTCGATCAGGCCAATACGCAGGTACCGCGCTCGACGGTGGCGCAGACCTACGCGCAGGTGATCGACGACCTGACCAAGGCTGTCGGGTTACTGCCCAACGATAACGGAACTCGGGCCGACAAGTTCGCAGTGCTGGCGTTCCTGTCGCGGGTGTACCTGCAACAGGGCGACTACGCCAAGGCGCTTGATGCTGCCAACCAGGTGATTGCGTCGGGTAGCTACCGGCTGAACCCCGGTGTATCGGCGGTGTTCCGGAACCGGAATACGAGCGAGAGTATTTTTGAACTCCAGCAAAACGACCAGAACAACGCGGGTACCAGCAACGATGGTCTGACGACGTTCTATGCCAGCCTTCCGGTTGACGGATCGGCGGTAGGTCGGGGCGATGTACAGGTAAACAATGCGTTTGTTAATTCATACGCAGCTACCGACGCCCGCCGGAACGAACTGTTCTACATCGGTTTCAAAGGAACCAACCGCTATTACACGGCTAAGTTTACCGATTTTGGGGCCAATATCCCCATTATTCGTCTGGCCGAGATGTTGCTGGTGCGGGCGGAGTGTAACCTGCGCCTGAACTCGGCCGTAGGGGCAAGCCCAGCCGCCGATCTGAACGCCGTGCGTACCCGCGCGGGTCTGGCACCCATTGCCACCCCGACGCTCGCCAACGTATTGCAGGAGCGTCAGTTCGAACTGGCTTTTGAAGGTCTGCGGATTCATGATCTGAAGCGTCTGCGGCAGAGCACAGGTAATTATGCCTGGAACTCGCCCTCGCTGGTGTTCCCGATTCCGAAGCGGGAAATCGACGTGAACCCCGCCCTCACGCAAAATGAAGGCTACTAAGCCGCAGTTACGATACGTTTAGGGTTACGATTCGTCAGAAGCTGGCGACCGGGATTATTCCGGTCGCCAGTTTTGTTTTTAGGCCGTTAGTCCAATAGGGTAGGAGTTCCTGAACGCTTACTTTGCGGATCCGTTAAACCATTCAATACCCAACCGACTCTAAGCGTTACCAACAGGGAATGAGGTTTGGGTTTTGAGGGGTTGGTTTTTCTCCGCATTGAAAACCAAACCGATAACGGGCTTAATCAGTAAACACAGCTATGATAAAAATGCGACTTCTTTTGGCCTTGTTGCTCACGGTAGTGATTGGGAGCGGGGCGTGGGCCCAAACGGTTCAGTACACCACTGAGCGGCCCCGGGTCGATGAAGCCAACGACCCGGATGTGCTTATTCAGCGCGTTGAGCTGACGAGTCAGTACACGATTATTTACATGCGATATCGGTCGTCGCAGAAATCCGTTTTTCCCCGAAATACGCCCCGGCGGTTGCCTTTCCCCTTACCGAAAGATCTGGAGGAATATGGACGAACAGACGGCAATACAATTACGTTTGTGGCTTCGGCCCGGCTGTACGTGAATCAGGGTGAGAAAGCGTTTAAGTTTATCCGGGCCGAGAATATTCCGGTAGAGCGCCAACCGAACGACCGTCGCCGGGATGTTGAAGCGGGCGAACGCGTTGATTTTGTGGCATATTTTGAGCGTATCACGCCCGGCTACGAGGTGTTCGATTTGTTTGAGTGCAGCGACCGAAACCGGCCCGGCCAAACCTGTTTCAACTTCTGGGGGGTGCACATAACCAACCCCGCGAAGCAAAACCGTACCCCGCCCGCTCGTGAACCCGATGTGCAGGCCCGGCGTACCCCTCCGCCTGCTACCCCTACAAAGCCCGCTCCGGCTCCCAAAGTAGAGCCGACGCCCGAGCCCGAACCCACGCCAGCTCCGGCGCCTTCGGTGTCCATGAAGGGAACCGTGCGTGATGCCAAAACAAAGAAGCCAATCGTAGCTACGGTCACGTACCAACTGTTGTCGGGGGCGGAGTCGGACGGGAACAATTCGGCCGATTCGGTACTGAGTGGCCGGTTGGCTGGTAATTATCAGATTGCCGCAGAGCCGCTTTCGGTGTATGCCGTTACGGCCAAAGCGAAAGGGTATTTCAGCCAAAGTGACACCCTGACGGTGACTAAAGCCGATAAACTGCGCGATTTTGACCTGGTGCCCATTGAAGCCGGCACGAAGGTGACGCTGAAAAATATCTACTTCAACGTATCGAAGTTTGACCTGAAGTCTGAGTCGTTCCCCGAACTGGATCGGCTGGTGCAGCTGATGCGCGAAAATCCGGGTATGAGCATCCGGCTCGAAGGCCATACGGATACCGTGGGCGATTTCGACGCCAACGTCGAGCTGTCGCGCAACCGGGTGAATGAGGTAAAAGCCTATCTGGTGCGTAAAGGCATTGCCGCTGCTCGAATCGAAACGATTGGGTACGGCCCCTCGCGGCCCATCAATACCAACCGGGGGCTCAAAGAACGGCCCGAAAACCGGCGGGTCGAGATGGTGATCACGAAGTCCTGAACAATGTGTGGGGGCTGGGGTTTTCTCTTTCAGGTCTCGCCGGTTCCGAACCGGATGCTGAACCGGGCGACCCTGGCCCCCTCAACGTGAAACCGAATTTCGATCTTGACGTCGTACTCGACGCCATTGCCCAGGCCGTTGCGCCTTTCCCTAAAGCCGCCATGTTCGAACTGGCCGAGCGAGGGTACAATACCCTGTTCGAACAGCTGATTTCCTGTATTGTCTCGATCCGAACCCTCGACGAAACCACCATTCCGGTATCGCTGCGTCTGTTTGAGGTGGCCCGCACCCCGGCGCAACTGGCCACGCTGACCGTCGAAGAGCTAACCGAACGGCTATACGGCACAACCTACCCCGACCAGAAAGCGTACACTCTGCTCGGTATTGCCCGCCGGGCTCTCGATGAGTTCGACGGGCAGCTCCCCGCTGATTTTGACGTGCTGACTTCGCTCAAGGGCGTGGGGCCAAAATGCGCCAATCTGGCGCTGGGCGTGGCCACGGGGCAGGCGGCTATCAGCGTCGATGTACATGTGCATCGGGTGGTGAACCGCTGGGGTTATGTGCAGACCAGGCAACCTGAACAAACCCTGAAGGAGCTGGAGCGCCGGGTGCCCCGCGACCGCTGGATTGATGTGAATCGGCTGCTGATGCCGTTCGGGAAGCACATTTGTACGGGTAATTTGCCCAAATGCTCAACCTGCCCCGTATTGGCCTACTGCGAACAGGTAGGGGTGGAGCGGCATCGATGAACTGACGTAGTGGCTCTGCCGGGAATCGAAGTGGTCCGCCACCGCGGCCGGATCTGGCGTTTAGCAAACGCCTATTGGGTGAAGTAGTGGCTCTGCCGGGAATCGAAGGCGAACGCGCCCCCGGCCGGATCTAGCGTTTAGCAAACGCCTATTGGGTGAAGTAGTGGCTCTGCCGGGAATCGAACCCGGATCTAGCGTTTAGGAAACGCCTATTCTATCCGTTGAACTACAGTGCCATAAAAAACCTGCAAGGTTTTAAAAACCTTACAGGTTGGATGCAAAATTGAGCAAAAAAGGGCAGTTCAGCAACTATGCTTCCGTCGTTGCTCCCTCTAAACCGTAGCCGTCTCCTTCTTCCGCGAAGTCGGTCAGTGGAATATCGAGCCAGTTGGGATAGATCTGGAAATGTCGTTCGCGAACCAGTTTGTACAGCAAATCGCGCAGCTCCTCGATGTTCTCCCGGGTTTGTGCCGAAATAAACACCACATTATCTGCTTTTTTGGTCAGATACGTCTTTTTGAGGTATTCCAAAGCCGTTTTCCGGCGGGTAGCCACTGCCAACGGCTCGTCGCCTTCCTCGTCGTACTCCGGTGCCCACTCCTCTTTCGGTACAAACTGATCTACCTTGTTAAAAACCAGAATAGTCGGTTTCTCCGCGGCTTTAATGTCGGCCAGCGTCGCGTTGACAACTTCAATATGCTCCTCAAACGAAGGGTGCGACACATCCACCACGTGCAGCAGAATGTCGGCCTCCCGTACCTCATCGAGTGTCGACTTAAATGACTCGATCAGCGTGGTGGGCAGCTTTCGGATAAATCCAACCGTATCGGTCAGCAGAAACGGGATATTACCCAGAACCACCTTCCGCACCGTTGAGTCCACGGTCGCAAACAGTTTGTTTTCGGCAAACACATCGGTTTTGGCCATCGTCCGCATCAGGGTCGATTTGCCCACGTTGGTGTAGCCTACCAGCGATACCCGCACGAGCCGGTCGCGTTCTTTCCGGCGGGTTTGGCTCTGCCGGTCGATCTTCTCCAGTTTTTCTTTCAGAAAGGCGATCCGGTCCTGCACAATCCGGCGGTCCGTTTCAAGTTCTTTCTCACCGGGTCCGCGCATCCCCACGCCCCCTTTCTGGCGGCTCAAGTGGGTCCACATACGGGTCAGACGCGGGTACATGTACTGGTACTGAGCCAGCTCGACCTGCACGCGGGCCTGAGCGGTCTGCGCCCGCATCGAGAAAATATTCAGAATCAGCAAACTCCGGTCGAGAACCTTGATGTCCTTAAACGTCGCTTCGAGGTTGCGCACCTGCGCGGGGGTCAGGTCATCATCAAAAATGATGGTGTCGACCGGGTTATCGATAATATAGGTCTGAATCTCTTCGAGTTTACCCTTGCCCACAAACGTTCGGGTATCGGCCCGTTCGAGTTTTTGGGTAAAGGTTTTCTTCGTAACAATCCCGGATGTTTCGGCCAGGAACGCTAATTCGTCTAAGTATTCCTTCGTCTGTTCGGTGGTTTGCTTTTGGGTGACCAAAGCAACCAGAACAGCGGTTTCAGCCGGGCCGCCAGTGAATTGTTTTTGTGTTTCAATCATATAGAAATAACGGGTCTATTTTTGTAAAAGTTTCTGAGATGAATGGCACGCGGATAACACCGATTAAAAGGGATTAGCACCGATTTTGATGGTGTATTCACCCTTTCATTATCGGTTGTTACAGTACTGGACATTCGGACTTCAGACACTGGACGTTAGACTTACTACCATTCTGTAGGTAGGTATAACGTCTAATGTCCAACATCTAATGTCCAGTACGGAGATCTGTTGTTAGCGTTCCTATCACACCGTAACGGCTTTCCACCGGCCCCGGCGGAACACCGCGATCGCACACACCGCCAGCAGCGATTCGCTGAAGGCCACCGACCAGAATACGCCCTCGGGGCCCCAATGCAGCCATTCGGCTAAGGCATAGGCGAGCGGAATCTCAATCAGCCAGAAGCAAACAATGTTAATCAGCGTTGGCGTGCGGGTGTCGCCTGCCCCGTTGAGGGCCTGCGTGAGTACCATTCCGTACGCATAAGCCACGTACCCGAGGCAGAAAATCCGCAGACACTGTACCGCTACAGCCACCACGGCGGGGTCGCGGTTGAAAATGCCCACCACTTCGGCCGCAAAAGTGTAAAAGCCAATGCCCACCAAAACCAGAAACACCATATTGCCAATGGCTGCCCGCCAGGCTGAGGTTTCGGCCCGCTCGGGTTGCCCCGCCCCCAGATTTTGCCCAACCAGCGTAGCCGCTGCATTAGCTAACCCCCACGAGGGCAGAATAGTGAAAATCAGAATCCGGATGGCAATGGTGTAACCCGCCACGGCATCGCTACCGAAGCTCGACACGAGCCGCGTCAGAAACACCCAGCTTGCCGACCCGATCAGGAACTGAGCTGTACCTCCCGCCGAAAGACTCAGCAGGCTCCGGATGAGGTCGGTGTTTGGGGTGAGGTCGGCCCGGCGCACCTGCACAATACCGCTCCGGCGCGTCAGGGCGGCCAGTTGATACAGCGCACCCGATGCCCGCCCGATGGTGGTTGCCACAGCCGACCCCATCACGCCCATTTCAGGAAATGGTCCCCAGCCGAAAATGAGCACCGGACACAGCAGAATATTGATGCCGTTGGCCAGCCAGAGCGATTGCATGGCTACTGAGGCCATACCCTCCCCGCGCAGGCAACCGCTAAGGGTGTGCAGGAGCATAATGGCCGGTGCGCTGGCAAAAATCATCCGGGTGAAGCCGACTCCGTTGGCAATGAGCCGCTCGCTACCCCCCATGAGCCGCAGAATGGTTTCGGCCCACAAAAAGCCGGGGAGCCCAAGGGCTATGGCGGCCGTCAGCGAAATCAGAATAACCTGACCAATGGCCTGCTCGGCTCCGCGTGGGTTATTTTCACCGATACGCCGGGCCACAAGTGCCGTTGCGGCCGTACTCATGCCAATGGCAAGGGCATACACAATGGTCAGTACCGACTCCGTTAGGCCGACGGTGGCAACGGCTTCGGTGCCAATGCGAGCTACAAAAAACACGTCGACTACGGCAAATAGTGATTCCATCACCATCTCCAGAATCATCGGCACCGATAACAGAAATATAGCCCGGTTGATACTGCCTGATGTAAAATTGGTTTCTGTACCGCGCAATGCGGCCAGAAATAACTCGAAAAACTTAGTCATTGTGAAAAAGTCAGAAAGGCCGGACGTAGCCCGCTGGCTATCGGCAACCCATGAAAAAAGAGAAGAGCCACCGCTGAGGGTGGTTGTCGGAGAGAAAAGAAAACCCGCTTGGGGCTTTAAGCAATGGGCTTCATGGGCATTGGCAACCCGCAGAGATCGGGCGCAGTTTAGAGGCACAAAAGTAGGGAAAAGAAAATCCCTTTGTCAAGTCCAACTGAGTAAGTGGTTCGTTTTTTGACTCAATTTTTAAAACTACAGGCTTGATAATCTGTTGGTTGGGTATGGGTAAAAAGATGCTGTCTCTTCGGGAATTAGCCGAGTGGCTGGCCCGGCTATTGAGTACCGACCGGTATTCTCCCGACGAACAGGGAGGAATTTTTCGGGCGTCGGAGCGGCCGGTGGGGCGTTTGGGTCTGGCGCTCGAACCCGTTGCCGACATAGGCGAGTGGGTAAGAAACGATGAGCTCGATGCCGTTTGGCTGCACCGGCCGTGGCAACTTCCGGCCGATGCCCTCCCGCCCGACGTGGGTATTTTGGCGCATCATCTGCCGTTCGATGAAACGTTTACCATGGGCTACAACGTAGCGTTGGCCGAAGCGTTGGCGTTGGGGCCACTCGAAGAAATTGGCTATAAACAGGCCGCACACCCCGACGGCCCGGAGCTACCCCGGCGGGCCATCGGCATGATAGCCGACTGCCGGGTACCTCGTCTATTGGGCGATGTGGCCGGGCAGATTCGGAGCGGTTTCGGTGGGTTGGATGAGCTGGTTGCTGATCCCGAAAAGCGGATAAATCGGGTGGCGGTGGTGGGTGCCATGACGCCAGCCCTGGTGCAGGAGGCTGGCGACCGGGGCGCCCATCTGTACCTGACCGGGCAGTACCGAAAAGCGGCCGAAGCTGCCGTTCGGTCGAGCGGGATGAGTGTACTGGCCGTCGGGCATCACCGTAGCGAGCAATGGGGCCTGCGGGCTATGGCCGACGTACTCGCAAACCAACTGACGGTGAAAGTCAAACTCGCGTGAGGTTAGGGTCACCGAGCCGTAATTCAGGGTTTAAGCTTGTTCAGTTCGGTTTGTAGCATCGGCACCGAATCATGGTCGGGTTGCTGGCGCGAAATAGCGTCGCGGAGTTGCCGTTGTGCTTCAGCGCGACGACCGGCCCGGATGAGCAGCCGGGCATGTACGAGCACCGTACTGGGGTGGTTGTGCAGCTGCACTGCCCGCTCAGACCAGCGTAAAGCCTGCGCCAGGTCTTTTTTGTCGGCGGATTGTTCGGTCAGATTACGGGCGAGGTCGCTTAGTTGCAGCGCCGTCAACCGGGACACCGTCGACCGGTCGGCTTGCGGGGGCGTTTTTGCCGTTGAATCGGTTAGTCCCAGATCCGTAGGTGTTGACTGGAGGTAAGCGAGCGAATCGGCCCGGGCCAACTCGGCTGCTGTACGGGTCATGAGCCGGGTTTCGGCAATCTTTTTGGCGAGAGCAATGTAGTGAGCCGGTAGCCGCGACGCCCTGTAAAACCGCAACCGAACCGCGTCGGCTTCGCGCTCCAGAATTGCCTTCTGCTCAACCGGCGTTTTGGCCAAAGCCGGGTTTTGTGCTTGTTGACGGGCGTTGATATGCTTGATGAGCTGTTCGAGCTGTACCTCGTCCTGACTCGCTACGGCATCCTGAAAATCAAACTGTTCGGCCCGGCTCAGGGCTTTGGTAAGACCGGGCAGAAGGGGCTGCTTGGCCGTTTGCCCCGCTACCGAAGCCGTTTGTTTGGCGAGTAGCAAATAAGCCTTAGTGTATGTGGTCGACAGCACATCGCTCAGAAACTTGATCTCGTCGGCCGCGAGGGTATCGGCTTTGGGCAGCACCTTCACATAATCGTCGAGTACGTCGGCCGTAGCGCGGTCGTATTCGGTTTGTTTGAGCAACATCCCCCGCAGGAATTTGGCCGAGCGTTCGCCCCGGTCGTATTCGGCATTCCAGATGGCCATTGTACGGGCCTCTTTGGCGTCGGAAATCGCTTTTTGGGCTTCGGCTAGAAACTTGTCGATCCCATTGTAGCCAATCGCCCGGTGCAGCAGTTTGCCGTCGGGCGTCAGAAACAGCGACGTTGGGTATCCCTGCACACCGTACCGTTTGGCAATGCTCTGCCCGTCGCCTTTTTCGGCGTCGAGTTTGTAGTTAACAAAGTGTTCGTTCATGCGGGCAGCCACCCGTGGGTTGGGAAATGCCTGCGACGTCATCAGTTTGCAGGGCCCGCACCAGGTAGTGTACACATCCACAAAAATGGGCTTGTTCTGGCGTTTGGCTTCACTTAAAAGTTGCCCCCAGGAACCCTGAAAAAACCGAACACCGTCGGCCATCGCGGTTAAACCGGTGCTCAGAACAAAAACACTCAGAAGTAAAAATCGACGCATGGGACTGAGGATATAGTTTAGAGTTTGTGGTTTATAGTTTTTGGTTTACGGTTTGCAGATGCCAAACTATTAACCCTTAGCCACCAACTCCTAACTTGTTTCTTCATCACTGGACATTAGATGTTTGATACTAGACGTTAGACGTACTACCATTCAGTGGTGTAGTCTATGGTCTAGTGTCTGAAGTCCAAATGTCCAGTACTGAGACTCGTTTCATTTGCTGGCAGAAAGATACGAAATGTAGCCCCTACACCAGGCTCGCCAACGGCGGAAATATATCCACGGTGGTTTTCGACGATGCGACGGCATATGGCAAGCCCAATCCCCGACCCGTCGTGCCGACTCCGGGATTTGAGCCGCAGAAAAGCCTGAAATACCTGTTCATCGCTGGTGCCTTCGAAGCCGGTTCCGTTGTCGCTCACGCTGATCTCGTGGTACAGAGCCGTACCTGTAGGCTCAGCCTGACCGGCCGTTTGCACAGCTATGGTAGGAAGTTCAGTGTACGGAATAAGGCGCGCGTTCACCTCGATCTCCGGCGTGATACCCACCCGCCTAAACGTGAGCGCGTTGGTGAGCAGGTTGAGCAGCAGCTGACGAATTTGTGAGCGGTTGGCCGTGAGCACCGGCAGTTGTCCAATGGTAAGCCGCGCCCCGCTCTGATGAATCAGTGGCCACAGATCTTCGGTCGCCAGCTCATTGATCAACGTTGAGAGCTCAAACGACTCCATGTGCTGGGTTTGAGTACTCAACCGCGAATAGGCCAGCAAATCGTGCAGAAACATATCCATCCGCCGGGCGGCCGTGTAGACGCGCCGGAGCACATCGATACCATCGGGGCTAAGTTGATCGGAATATTGCTGTTGCAGCAGCTCCGTAAACGACAGAATCTTGCGGAGCGGAGTGATGAGGTCGCTGGAGGCTACCTGCGCAAACTGCCGAAGGTTTTCGCCCGAACGCCGGAGGTCGAAATTGCTGATTTCGAGTTGTTCCCGCTGCGTTTGCAGATCCGTAACGTCGAAGGCCGAGATGGTCAGCGAGTAGTTGAGGGGGGCAATCGCCATGTCGTACTGCCGGTTTCCGAACGAGAAAATGGTTCGTTCGGGCATACGCGACTGGAGCACCCGCTGGCAGGTGTCGAAAAAGGCATTGCCGGGTATCGCCATGCCGATCGGCATAAAGGTCTGGGTCATCCGGTCGAGCGCCGACAGGTTGAACCAGTGCCGGGCGGTCTGGTTGGCGAGTGTCACCTGCAAATCGAGCAGGTCGCCTGCTTCGCTCTGCTCAGGCCGGAGCACCAAAATGGCACTTTGGGTGGTGTTGAGCACCCGTTCGAGCAGGGCCGCCTGATCGTGTTGCCGAAGCTCGCTCAGTTTTTGCTCGGTTACGTCGTTAAACGATTCGATGAGCACATCGCCGTGGCGGACGGTGCGGCTTTCGTACCAGCTGGTTTGGCCATTGGGGAGTGTAAACGAGTTCAGAAACTGCGTTGGCTGCCCGGTTTGGTAGGCTTCGAGCCATTTGTGGAACAGAAGGCTCCCCTGAATGGTCGGGTACAGTTCGAGCATCCGTTGGCCCAGGAGCTGCTCAGCCGATTTGCGGGCGAGCTGGATGGCGTGCTGGTTGACAAGCAGGTACCGGAAGTCGATAATGGCCCCGGTGTCGTCGTGTACAGGCTCCAGGCAAGTCAGGCCTGTCAGGGCATTTTGTACCAGCGCCGAGAGTTGATCCGAATAAGGCTGGTTCGCTTCGGGCTGATCGGGGGCAAGAGGGTAATAGTAGATCAGCACCCGACCTTCAAACCGGGTTAGTTGAACGTCGTACCCCTCGGATTGTCTGCCGGGTTGAAATTGGAGTTGGGTTTCAAACCGGCTCGATAGGCCACTGTCGGCAACCTGTGTGAGTTGATGCAGTAACTCGCCCGCCGGATGGAGGCCCAGCAAGGCGGTGAGCGGCTGTCCGGTGAGCTGTTCTCGTGGTTGACCAAAATCCGCTAACGCCCGTTCGTTGAGGTCGATGAGCACCCCGTCGGTACTGTTGCCCGCAACCGGGCTACGCACCGGCACGCAAACCATCAGCCCGTGCAGAAACGCCGGATTTGCCGACTGTGTTGGGGTTCGAGTGACCGAATGAAGAGGAGTAAACATTGTTTACATCAGAATGCGCTACGGGTAGAGAGAAAGGTATATACGCCAATAAAAGAAACAAGATAGTTAATCGGGCCTGAATGCCCATCGGTTGGTCAGAATTAAAGTCGGTTTCAACGGCCTTCAGGCAGAGGCTCAGGCTTGTAGCGCTGAACCAATCGGGCAGGCATTTTGTGATACGTTTGTCTACCGGCCTTTGGTCGGGAGGGGTACTTGTGTATGGCTAAAAGTAAAGCGTCTCATTCGTCTAATCCGGCCCAACCAGCCGGTGAAGCACTCAGCTGGCGAGACCGGTTTAGTGCGCTCAAAAACCTGCCAGCCTTTTTCCAGCTGGTGTGGCAAACCTCGCCGGGTCTGTTTCTGGGCAACGCTTTCGGGCGGTTGCTACGGGCGGCTATCCCGGCGGCTGCTTTGTATGTCGGCAAGCTGATTATCGACGAGGTGGTGCGGCTCATGGCGCAGGGCCCTAACCCCGACACCGCGTACCTCTGGCAACTGGTGGGGGCCGAGTTTGGCTTAGCGGTACTGGCTACGGCGCTGGGGCGGCTGGTATCGCTGCTCGACAGCCTGCTGGGCGATCTGTTTGCCAACCAAACGTCTATCCGGCTGATGGAACACGCGGCCTCGCTCGATCTGGAACAGTTTGAAGATGCCGCTTTTTACGATAAACTCGAACGCGCCCGCCGACAAACCACCGGCCGCACGGTGTTGCTGTCGCAGGTATTCGGGCAGGTGCAGGAAATCATTTCGGTGGCGTTTCTGGCGGCTGGTCTGGTGGTGTACAACCCCTGGCTCATTGGTCTGCTGGTGCTGGCCGTATTGCCCGCCTTTGCCGCCGACAATTACTTCAATCAGCGGAGTTACTCGCTCTCGCGCAACTGGACCCCCGAACGGCGCGAACTGGATTATCTGCGCTACGTGGGCGCGGCCGACGATACCGCTAAGGAGGTAAAGATTTTTGGCCTGTCGGGCTTCCTCATCGATCGGTTCCGGACGTTGTCGTGGACGTATTACGTCAAAAATCGGGCGTTGGCCATTAGCCGGGCGGGCTGGGGTACAGTGCTGACGGCCTTAGGCACGGCAGGCTATTACGCGGCCTACGTCTGGATTATTGGCCGGGCTGTAGCCGGGCAGATTTCGCTCGGTGACCTGACGTTTCTGGCGGGGGCGTTTCGGCAGGTACGGGGTTCGCTGGAAAGCATTCTGTTGCAGTTCAGTGGCTTAACACAGGAGGCTCTCTATTTGCAGGACTTATTTGATTACTTCGCGATTCAACCCAAAATCCACTCGCCCAACGACCCCGCTGCCGGGGCACCGCTGCGGGTGCCGCAACCCATTCGGGAGGGGTTTGTGTTTGAGAACGTGGGTTTTCAGTATGCCAACGCCCCCGAACGCTGGGCGATCCGCAACCTGTCGTTTACGCTTCGGCCTGGTGAAAAGCTGGCCCTGGTGGGCGAAAATGGGGCCGGAAAGACTACGCTGGTTAAGCTGCTCGCCCGTTTGTACGACCCTTCAGAAGGGCGTATTCTGCTCGACGGCCGCGACCTGCGTGAGTACGACCTGGCTGACCTCCGGCGCAACGTTGGGGTGATTTTTCAGGATTATGTCCGGTTCAAAATGTCGGCGGGCGTCAATATTGCGGTGGGCGATATCGACGAGCGGACCAATCAACCCCGGATCGAGTCATCGGCGCAACGGAGCCTGGCCGATTCGGTGATTGCCAAGCTACCGGCCGGGTACGATCAGCAACTGGGTCGCTCGTTCAACAAAGGGGTTGAGTTGTCGGGGGGCGAGTGGCAGAAAGTGGCGCTGGCTCGGGCTTACATGCGCGATGCCCAGCTGATTATTCTCGACGAACCTACCGCTGCCCTCGACGCCCGCGCCGAATACGAGGTGTTTCAACGATTTGCGGGCCTCACAGAAGGCAAAAGCTCGGTGATTATCTCGCACCGGTTCAGCACCGTCCGGATGGCCGATCGTATTCTGGTGCTCGAAGGTGGCCGCCTGATCGAGCTGGGCTCCCATACCGAGTTGCTGGCACAGGGTGGCCGCTACGCCGAACTGTTTCAGCTTCAGGCAAGGGGGTATCAATAGGAAAAGGAGGAAGGGAGGAAAGGAGAGAGGGAACAAGAAACGAGATGATTTGAGTTATGGCTTCGACTTTCTTTTTTCTTTTCTTCCCTTTTCCTTTCTCCCTTTTCCCTCCTTTCCCATGTACACCATCTTTGTTTTGTATCAGGCATTACCGGCCTGGTTGGCGCTATCCCGGAGTCAGCGCGAGGCTTTTTTCGACCGAAAAACTACCCCCCTTTTTGCCCGTTTCGAACAGGAAGTACAGGTGCGCCTATTCGACGCCGAAGCGTTTCATGCCCGGTTCTCCGATGTGATGATGATCTCCTGCAACGACCTCAATCAGTATTACGTGTTTATGGAGGCCCTGCGCGACACCGAATTGTTCAGTAAGCCGTATATCGAGGTAAAAGAGGTGATTGTAACCCGCGAGAACGGGTTCAAGCCGTTTGGGAAAGTTGGCGGTTGAGAGCATTCCCCCGGTTACCTGGTTTTGACGGAGTCTTAGCGTGCCCAGGTTGGGGCAGGGGTCGCGGGGTTGAATAGCTCGTCGAGGTAGTAAGCTCGGCGGGGTCGCTTGTCGCATACGGGTTCACCGATAGGGTAGCGGCAAACGGCATACACCGTAATGTCGTCGGAGTTCATCAGGCTGGCATACGCACCATTCGGAAACCGGTCGTCGCGGTGATCGCGTTTGAGCCAGCAATGCCCCAACTCGTGGAAAACGAGCGCTTCGCGTTCGGCGGCACTCGCATTTTTCCAGCATAAATCCTCCATTTTGATCGTAATCCGGGGTGTTTGACCGGCGGCAAGGGTGCATTGCGCACAGGCATCGGCCCGGTTGGGTTGGCCAAATGTGATAATCAGGTTGTCGGAGGGGAGGGTTTGTCCGTAGGTCTGAGCAACCTCGCGGAAGGCCTTCACGTACGGTTCTACCTCGGCCGGTACGCTGTATTGTTTGGGCTCGGGGGCAGGCTCCCGGCGGGGTTGGCAGCTCAGTACACCTAAAAGAGCCAGAATGGCAAGGGCGTTGGAACGGGACATGGGCAGTTGATAAAAGGCTTCTTTTGACTCGGGTGGACGTCAGGCAGCGCCATGACTTCGCATACTTTCGCGGCCCCGCACCCGCCACGCGAGCCAGGCCACAACGCCCAGGCAAGCCGCAAACCACCCAAACGGCAGCCGCAGATCGAGCAGCGACAAGCCACCAAAAACGAGTGTAGTGGCAAAACTCGCCAATCCCTGCAAAGCCTGATTGAGGCCAAATACTTCGCCCCGGTCGGCATCGGTGGTGCGTTGGGCCATAAGCCCTTCAATCAAGCCCTGAATGAGCGAAATAGTCAGGCAGTCGACCGTTACCAGCACATAAAGACTCACCCGCGACGTACCTACCAGTCCGTAATCCGCCAGAACCGGTATCGATAGGGCTGCCAGCCAGAATATGGTCCGCGCCTGCGGAATCCGGTCGGCGAGGTAAGTGTAAAACACAAAGCTGATAACCACGCTCAGCGCCCCGAAATACATGAAAAAATAAGAGATGTCGCGGGCATCCATCTGCAGCGGGCCAAAGCTGGCAAACGTGACAAAATAGAAGTAATACCCAATGCCTAAGGTCAGTGCCAACTGCATCAGCACGAGCTGCTTAAGGCCGGGAGCCTGCCGGTCTTTCTCCAGGAGCCGACGCCAGAGGGTCGTTACGTTGAGTGCTTGAATCAGTTCCTTTTTCAATTCGCCCGCCGAAACCGCCGACGTGCCCGGCCGGGTTTCGCGTAGTAGCAGACTCAGCCCCACATTGAGCCCCGACAGCGTGACGGCCATGATTACCACGACCGGGGCCTGATGGCCGGGTTGGGCGTCGAGCAACGTAAGCAACAGCCCCGACACCGCCGGGCCAATCACAAACCCGAGCGAGATAATGGAGCCCTCGATACCGAGGTTTTTGAAGAGCTGCTCTTTGGGCGAAATATCGGTGATGGCCGAGCGGACAGTCGCATACATGCCGTTGGTAAGTCCGTCGCTGACCCGGTTGGCCAGAAAAGCACCGAGCCGGAGCGGAAAAAGCAGGCTATTTGCCAGCAGCGTACCCACAGCTGAGAGAATGAAAATCGGTCGGCGACCGTATCCGTCGGAGAGTTTACCCAGCAGGGGTGCCGAAAACAGCTGCATACCCAAAAATAACCCCGTACCGGCCGCTAGCCACAGTTGGGGTCGGGTAGTGGTTCGGACGAACTCGGGCAGGATAGGGCCAATGGCTGAGCCAACCACAACGTCGATAAAAATAATGGCGTAGATCAGGAGCAGTCGGCGGTCGGTCAGCATAGGGCACGAAGTTACCGCCCTGTGGCTTATCCGCAGTGCTGGAGGGTCTGTTTTTGTGAGGCCGTCGGAATAATGAACAGTGCTCAGTACTGGACATTAGATGTTGGACATTAGACGTTAGACCTCCTTATCTAAAGGTATTAAGTCTAATGTCCAGTGTCTGAATGTCCAGTGTCTGAAGTCCGAATGTCCAGTACTGAATATGCTTTTTACATTCTTATATCCGGTGCAGAATCGACCAGAAGAAAAACAGCAGGCCGCAGAGCCAAATAAGGGCTAAACTTCCGAAAAATAGCTTGAGCGCGTCAGGAACCGGCGAAACAGGATACTTTTTCATACGGTGTGGATTTATGGCTAAATAAATACGTTTCGAAAACCTGACTTACTTCAGGCCGCCGGAGTAAGCCCGGATGGGCTTACCCGACGATCCCGGAGCACTTCGTTTTTGGATAGAGGAAGGTTCTTGGTACTCAGAAAAGGGTAAGGGTTTATGAGTCAGGTAATTCGGGTGTGGCTTGTGGGAGATTGGTAATCCCCACCGGTAAGGGTGGTAAAGGAGGGTGTGGACAGAAACAAACAAGATGGTGTGGACAGAGTCGGATCCGCTGGAGAGCTTTGTTCGCCATCTGAACGATACAAAGTTGGTTGATTGGCGGGGCGTAGGAACCGACAGAAACGCCCAAATCCGAAAACAGGTGTTTGAGCGGGCTTATGGGGCGTATTTATGCGTATTTTGCTAAAACAGGTGTTTTTACGGGTACTTAACCCGTACTTAGTCCAGTTTTTTGTCCATTGACCCTACTTTCAATCATGCACTCAGCTCCGAAGGCCCCTGATCATCAGGAACCGTTTGCGATTCCGCTCGAAACCGCTCAGCAATACGCCGAAAACTGGATTGGGGCCGATCCCCGAAAAGACCCGAATCTGAGCCCGACTGATATGCGCGCTTTTCTGGTCCGTAAAAAGGAGTTTATCGAAATTCTGAGTCAGTACGATACCGAGTATATCCGCATGTACGTAGGGCGCAAGCCAGTTGCGGAGGCCCCTGGCTCACTGGAGGCCTGCCTGGTGCTGGTGTCGGCAGCCCGCCGGGGCGATGTTCAGCCCGATGTGCAGGATAAGAATCCTGACGATATTATTGATCTGATCGGGACCGTAGAAACCGAGCGCAGACTGTCGGAAGAAAACTACTACGTATTCGACTTTTCATCCCTGTGCCCACCCAACTGCGATCCCGAAAGTCCCTTGTTTGTGGGGCCGCCGGGCGCGGGTTGCCGGTAAGTATAAAGTAGTCTCAGTACTGGACATTAGACGTTAGACCTTCCTATCTAAAGGTAGTAAGTCTAGCGTCCAGTGCCTGAAGTTCGAAGGTCCAGTACAGTTTTGGTTTTTGTTAATCCGTTAATTTGAAGGTGTTTATGGGTGAAACGTTTACGTATTGGTTTCTTAAGTACGGAAGTGCTCTGCTCGGTATTTCAACATTGGTGCTTTTGCTGCGGTGGCGCACACTGAGCCCCGGTTTACGTTCCATCAGCCTGTTTATTGCAACGGCAACTCTGGGCGAAATCATCTCGAAAGTCACATCGCGCTACCTGCACATCAATAACCTGGCCCTGTTTCATGGGTACACCTTCATCGAGTTCAATGCCATTGCGCTATTTTACCGGCAGGTATTCGGTTCCTTTGTGCCGCGTTGGCTCATTCCCGCCGTAATGGTGTTCTTTTCGGGGTTTGCCATCATCAACACGCTGTACATTCAGGTGGTAACGGGTATTCACACCTACACGCTCGTACTGGAGTGTCTGCTCGTGATCGGGATGGCGCTCCTGGCGTACTACCAGATGCTGGCCGAACTCCGCACAACCCGGCTCGAAACGTCGCCCGTGTTCTGGATCAATACGGGTTTCCTGCTGTACTTCGCCGGGGTACTGTTCCTGTTTATGCTCCGTAATGCCTTCATCAAATCGGCGGGTTCGTCGTTTGTGCTGCTGTCAAACTACCTTCACGTCGGTGTGATCATCTTACTGCACATTTTTATCAGCATTGGTTTATGGCTCAGTCCCAGGAGTCGGTTGATCTCATATTGATATTGGTGGGTGGGTCGGCGGCCATGATTCTGTTGGTCGTGGGCGTGGTCGGATTCATTCTGCTGTACCAGAAACGCATTGTGGAGCAGGAGTTGCTAGTGAAACAGATGGAGCTGAACTACCAGCAGGCGGTAGTGTACCAAACCCTCGATGCCGTGGAAGACGAGCGCAAGCGGGTTGCCCGTGACCTGCACGACGAAGTCGGCGCGGCTCTGTCGGCCATGCGGTTGCTGGTGGGGCAGATTGGCCAAACGGCCGCGCCCGGCACCCCCCCCGCCGAGTTGAGCGGCAAAGTGAAAGGAGTTATCGACAATACGATCGACAACGTTCGACGCATCTCGAACGATCTGTTGCCGCAGGGGCTCAATGAATTGGGACTGGCCTACGCTCTGGAGGGGCTTTGCGAAACGGCCATGAATCTCGTGGATGTGGATATTCGACTGACGGTAGACGAAGAGATAGCTGTAGAAACGCGTACCAGCCTTATTCTGTACCGGTTGGTGCAGGAGTTGCTCAACAATGCCGTGAAACACGCTGAGGCTACTGAGCTGAACCTGCAACTGAGCCAACAGGCCGATGGGCTCCTGCTCGAGTATAACGACAACGGCAAAGGGTTCGACTTTTCGACGGCGTACCAGAAGAAAAGCCTCGGTCTGAAAAACATCGAAACCCGCGCCCAGATGCTCAACGGATCGGCTACGTTTGTGACCCGGCCGGGTGCAGGCCTGCACGTAACGGTCCGTATTCCTCAGCCAACTGCACTTTCATCAACGCTATGAAACCCATTCATGTAGCCATTGCCGACGATCAGGTGCTCTTCAGAAAGGGCATGGTTTCGATCATCAATGATTTTCAGGACATTCGGGTCGTGCTCGAAGCCGACAACGGCCGGGCTTTGCTCGACGGCCTCGCTACGGCCGACCCCCAGCCCGAGGTGGTGCTGCTCGACCTGTCGATGCCGGAACTAAACGGCGTAGAAACCACCAAACTACTGCACAAACAGTACCCCGATATTCGGGTCATTATTCTGTCCGTTTACAGCGAAGACCGGTTTGTAACACACCTGATGGACTTGGGCGTGAGTGCGTATCTGTTCAAAAATGTGGAGCCGGCCGAGGTGGAGCGGGCTATACGGACGGTGGTCGAAAAAGACGTGTACTTCAACGAAGCGTTCTTGTCGGCCATGCGTAACCGGCTCAATACCCGCAAGCCCCGGCGGTTGCTGACCGATGATTTGCCCGCTACCCTGACGGCCCGCGAACTGGAGGTGCTAAACCTCATTTGCCAGCAGCAAACGGCCCCCGAAATAGCCGAAAAGCTGTGTGTCAGCATTCGTACCATCGACGGGCACCGGGCCAGTTTGCTCGAAAAAACCGGTGCGCGCAATACGGCCGGATTGGTGTTGTTTGCTATTAAAAACAACCTGGTCGACCCCTCCATCCTGCTGTAAAAAAACGCCCGTATGTTGGGGAAATTGAGCGGGATGGTTCATGTTTGCAGGGCTGTCCACCTTTTTCTCCATGATTGAATACGACCCCAAAGACTGGCTCCGGTTCATTTTCTCGATCCACAAGGCCGATACCATTCGGAAACTGAGCCCCGTATTGGCGGCAATGGCGGCCTACTGTGCGCTGGTTGCCTACGTGGTCATCGAGTATGTGCATCCTGGTCCAGACTCCGACCTGAAAAACATCGCCATCATGCACTCGTTGCTGGGTTTTGTGATTTCGATGCTGCTCGTTTTCCGAACCAACACGGCCTATGACCGCTGGTGGGAGGGCCGCAAAGCCTGGGGAGCCCTCACCAACAACTCCCGAAACCTGGCCCTCAAGCTGGCCCACATTCTCGACCCGGCCGATACCGAGTCGCGGCAGTTTTTTCGGGCTATGATTCCCAATTACGCGGTTGCTCTGAAGAACCACCTGCGCGGTCGCCATCGACCTGAGGAGTGGACCGCTTGCCCCGGTTTCGACCCCCACAGCGTAGCCCCCGACCGGCATCAGCCCAATCAGATGGCCATGCGGCTCTTTGGGAAAATGGACGAACTGTACGGGCGGGGTACATTCAGGCCCGAGCATTTGCTGGTGCTCAACGATGAGTTTACGTCCTTTACCGATATCTGTGGCATTTGCGAACGGATACATACTACCCCGATTCCGTTTTCGTATTCGTCGTTTCTGAAAAAATTCATTGCGGTGTACTGCCTTACCCTGCCGTTTGGGTATGTGCTGTCGCTACATTACTGGGTGGTGCCGGTGGTGGTATTTGTGTTCTATGTGCTCGCCAGTCTTGAACTGATTGCCGAGGAGATAGAAGACCCCTTCGGTAACGATGCCAACGACCTGCCCACCGATCAGATGGCGGCCAACATTCGCAAGGCTGTGTCAGAGCTGCTCTGATGCCTCTGGTGAGCGAGACGCGAGGTGTTGCGTCTCTACGTATTTTTTGTGCAGACCAGTTTTATGTTCAGACGCGATGTGTCGCGTCTACCCTCTTCGTTATGCCAAACACCGAAACAACATCCCGCAACGACTTAGGAACCGCGCCGGTACAACGGCTTTTTTTTCGGTTTTACGTGCCCAGCCTGATCAGCATGGCGTCTATTGCGGCCCATCAGGTCATTAACGGCATTATTCTGGGGCAGCAGGTCGGTAAAGAGGCTCTGGGTGCCATTGGGCTCTACACGCCGGTGCTGTTGCTGTTTATTGCGTTTGTGCTCAGTATCATGATCGGCGGAGGGATTTTGTTTGCCCGGCACGTAGGGGGTGGCCGACTGGCCGAGGCCCGGCACGTTTTTGAGGTAGCTACCACGCTGGTGTTAGGGGTGGGCACGGTGGCGGCCCTGAGCACCCCCTGGATTACGGGGCCATTGGTCAGCTGGCTCGCGGCCGGTCAATCGCCCATCATGGTTCAGTACACCACCGAATGCACGTACTGGAATCTCCTGTTTACGCCTTTTTTTCTGATTCGGGTATTGTGGGGAGGCTTTCTATCGAACGACAATGCGCCCGGCATCACGAAGAATGCCACGGTGCTGGCGGCCATCCTGAACATTGTGCTCGACCTGGTTCTGGTGGTTGTATTCCCGTACGGGGTGGCCGGGGCGGCCATTGCTACTGGTCTGGCGCTGCTGGTTGCGGTGGTGTATCTGGCGGTGGCCATCGAACGGCGCAAGGGACATTTGAGCCTGCGCCGGTTTCGGTTGGGTCTTCGGTTTACCGAATGGCCCGAACTGTTCCGGCTCGGCTTTCCGTCGTTTGTGTCAGAAGTATCGGTAGCGTTTGGGTTCTTTCTAATCAACCGGAGCCTGCTGCCGTACGGCGCATTGGCGGTGTCGGCGTTTGGGGTGGTAAACCTGTTGAGCAATCTTTTCCTACGTCTGTTTACGGCTGCTATGCTCGCTATTCAGCCCATTATGGCATACAATATTGGCGCTCGCCAGCCGCACCGGGTCATCGAAACCCTCCGGTTTGCGTTGCTTTTCACCTTCATGGTGGGGGTGGGGGTGTATTTGATTGGCTTTTTCGGGTCCGATTTGCTCATCAATATCGTTTCGGCCGATGAGTCCGACGAGTTTAAGCAGGTGGCTACCCGCGCCATTATGCTGTCGTTTATCCTGTTTGCGGCTACCGGCCCCAACTACGTGCTGGTCATGTACATCCAGATAATTGGCCAGGCTACGCTGTCGACGTTGACCAACGTGGTTCGCGGATTCCTGCTGATTGCTTTGTTGCTGCTCGTGTTGCCGGAGCCGCTGGGAATGCACCTCAACGGCGTTTGGCTGGCCCGTCCTCTGGCCGAAGTGCTGTTGCTGCTGGGCCTGGGGTTGTTCTTATGGTATCGTCGCGATCGGTTTTTCAGCGACGATACCATTCTGCGCACCCGCTCCTAAACCGGAGTCCCCGGGTCTACCGTCCAGAATCGCTGCTAACCACCGGGCTGAGTGTCGACACCCCGTTTTCGTTGAACGCTTCGATGGCGAAGTAGTAGGGCACGCCTACGTTGAGAGCACGTAACTCAAAGCTACCGGGATGGTCGTGCCAGAACTGGTAGGTCTGGTAGAGTTTGTCGGGGGCAATACCCCAGCGAACGTTGTACCCAACGGCACCGGGCACTTTAGTCCAGGTCAGGTCAGCATTTCGTTCGTCTTTCTGGCGTTTGGCGGTCATGGTCGGGGTGGCCGGAGCTTTACCGAGTCCATTGCCAAATACCCGGAATCCGTTAATAGATAGGTGCTTGCCGGCTGTGTACACGTGTTCGTAGCGTACATACCGTGCCCGCACGGGTTTGCCATTGGTTCGGAGCGGAATTTCGACGTAGGCGCAGGTGTGATCTTTTTTAGGCTCCCTGGTCAGGTCGGCTACGGTTTCCCAGTTTTTGCCGTCGGTCGAAGTCAGGATTTTAAACTGCGTGTAAACCGTCGAATCGGAGTCGAAGATGGCGAGCTTGTAATCAAAGTAGTTGACCTGCACCGCCCGAATGTCGTGCTCGGAACCGAGGTCGGTGGTGAGCGTTTCGCCGGGGCGGTTTTGGCCCGCTACCCAAAACGTGCGCGGATTTTCGTCGGCCACCCGATCGGCGGTTACGGTGTCGGTGGGGGCCGTTGCCAGCGTTGAGGAGGCCCGTACCGGCTTTTTGTAGTTCAGCAACATCCAGCCCGTAAACGACTCATCGGGGGCCTGTCCCTGTAGGCTGCCCCATTTTTTGTCGGCCAACCGGTGCGGGAAATCCCCAAACCGAGTGTTCACATACATTTGGTCGTCTTTATCAAAACCGGCCGGGTTCATTACAATCCGGCGTTCCATGCCCCAGTTTACCCCAATCCAGGTGGTGCCGGTGTTCCAGTAGTTGCCAAAATTGTCGAGAAATGTGTTGCCGTGCCCGCAGCCTGTGGCGTAGCCTCCCGGCTTATAGGCTACGGGGTTGTAAGGAGCATACTCAAACGGCCCGAGCGGACTTTTGCCCACGTAGGTTCCGTTACCGTACACGTTGTATTCGGTGCCGGGCGCGCCATATTGCAGGTAGTATTTACCGTTATACTTGGTCATCCAGGCACCCTCGGTAAACGGTTTGAACGGGTCGGAGTGGTTGGGCCCGAACCTCTCCCAGCCGTGTTTGTACGGATCAAGCCAGAACATAGCCTTGTATGCTTCGGCCGGATTGTTGCCCGCGTAGGTCAGGTTACGACTCTTGTCGAGCTCAGCTCCAAACAGGGGGTACACGTTTGAAGAGCCCCAGTACATGTACCACTTGTCGGTGTCGGGGTCGTGAAACAGGGCCGGGTCCCAGGGGCCAATATCTTTGGGTAAGCGTGGTAGCCAGCGGTTATAAAACGTTAGTTTGCCTTTTTCGGGCTCTGTTGAGATGAAAATGGGCCGCTGCTCGAAGGTACTCTGAAACAGGTAGAGCGTGTCGCGCACCGACAGTGCCGCCGGGGCACACATATCTTCCATGGGCCACTTGTCGGGTACCACGTAGCGCCAGTTGACCAGGTCTTTGGAGTGCCACCAGCCCCCCTGAATGGTCACAAAGAGGTAATACTCGCCGGGATTATTCCCTTTTTTGTGGTTGATAATAACCGGGTCGGCACCCGACCGGTACGAAATTCGCTCGTTTAGCTGCTCAAAGTTGTACCGATAGCTGATGTCCATCGGGTTGCAGTACGTTTGGGCGGTCCGTTCGCCCGAGGGGTTGGTGAGCGGAGCTAAGGGCGCTACCTGAGCCAGCGCCGTGCTGCATCCGAACAGCAACAAGAATAGGCTACGCATTCAGAATAAGGTTTTATTGCCGGAGTCCGGTGGAGGTGTCTTGGGGTTCGTGCCGTAATTTACGTGTCTAATCCCGGCTTCCCACCATTCGGTCATACACCTCGTCGAAATCGGCATTTCGGCTTTGGCGGAAATGTTCGGCGTGATAATGATCGAGCTTGTCCAGAATTTGGGTCAGTAAGGCTTTCTCGCCATCGGTGAGCGAGCTGTAGGCCACGGCCCCCACGCGGTTCATCACGGGCATGGCCTGCTGAATCGTTTTCAGCCCCTCCGGCGTGATTTTCAGCCGTCTCGACCGGCGGTCCTGTTCGTCGGGGAACTCCTCAATATACCCCATTCGGATGAGCCGGTTTATTACGTCGGTGCCTGAGGCAAACTCCGCCATCATCTCGTAAATCAACTCACTTTTTTTGGGGGTGCCCATCTGCATGAGGGCAATCAGGTACACGGGCTCCTCAATCGACCGGAAATCGAAGGGTTGCATAGCCTTCTTGGAGTAGAAATAAGCATACTTGCCCAAGCGCCCCACCAGAGCCCCCAGCCGGGCCTCTACCTGAACCGGTACCGGCGAGCGGTAGATCTGTCCGGTCATACTTTCGAGCCACTGCTTATGGATGAGGCCGTCCTGATCGGGTATGTCTTCGGTGGTTTCTCCGGTCGATAGGCTTGCGTGCTCCGTCAGATAGTGCAGGCAGAACCCGGGCAGGTCGGCATTCGGCGTGTCTGCGCTGTAGCGGGCCCAGGCATTGACCAGCTCAATTACGTTAGCTTCTCCTTTATCCATTTTAAGTGAATGAACAATGTAAAATGTATAATGAACAATTGTGTTACCTGTTGATAATCAGCTATCTCATTGTACATTCTACACTATTCATTTTACATTTAATTCTGTCTGACTACTTACTATGATATAATACTAAACAGCTTGTTTAACCATAAAATTACTACGAAAATAAAATTTTAATGTGCTTGGTAGAACAAAAACTACGGATCCGTAGTAATATTGCAAAGCGATGAGGTAGTAGCTATGAATTCATAGTTTTTGCTGCGCGTTATGATCCGATCTTGAGTGTACAAACCCAACCAATGCCAACCGAACCGGTATGATTGCGGAATTGAAAGGCGCGGGCAAAGAATACCGCACCGGCGACCAAACGATTGTTGCCCTACAACCGACTACCTTACAACTGAATGAAGGTGAGTTGATGCTCATTATTGGGCCGTCGGGGTCTGGAAAAACCACCCTGCTCTCCCTGCTGGGCTGTGTTATTTACCCCAGCTACGGCGATTTATGGGTCAATGGGCAACATGTAAACCAGTTGAAAGAAACGGCCCTTGCCCGGCTCCGGCTCGACACCATCGGCTTTGTGTTTCAGAACTTCAACCTGCTGGCTCCCCTCACGGCTGAAGAAAACGTGATGATGCCCCTTCAGTTGCAGGGCGTGGGTAGTACCGAAGCCCGCGACCGCACCGAGCAGGCGCTTAAAACCGTTGGAATGACCGACCGCCGGAAAAACCTGCCCAAGCAGCTTTCGGGTGGGCAGCAGCAACGCATTGCTATTGCCCGTGCGCTGGTCACTAACCCAAAACTGGTCCTGTGCGATGAACCAACGGCTGCGCTCGATAAAGACTCGCTGGGGGTGGTCATGCGCGAACTTCGCACGCTGGCCGACGGTGGCAAGTCAGTGGCGGTAGTGACCCACGACCCCCGCCTGAAAGAATACGCCCACCGCATCGTGGAAGTAGATAATGGCTTTGTCCGCGAACTGGATAACCCTTCAGAACTATGACCACTTTCCAAACTACCATTAGTGTTGTTCCGGGCGCCATGCAGGTTGCCGACATCCCGAACGAGATCGCCCTGGGCTGGCTCAAAGACCACGGCAAGCGTTGCTGTTACCAACTCAACGGTGGTCAGCTCTATCACGCAGCCTTGCTCCCTCGGGCCGTTGGTGGCTATTACATTATTCTGAACAAGCAGGCTCGGGCCATAGCTGGCATCACAACTGGCAGCTCGGTGACCGTAACACTCACGCCCGACACCTCTGACTTTCAATGTGAGATGCCGGACGAACTGGCCGAAGTGCTGGCTACCGACCCCGAGGCCTATGAAGTTTTCCAAAGCCTTACACCCGGCCGGCAACGTAGCCTGATTTATTTGGTGACAGCGGTTAAATCGACCGACAAGCGAATTGAGCGGGCGCTGCGCGTTGCCAGAGCTTTACAAATTGGACAAACTGACCCCCGAAAAATTTTGAAATAATGAATGCAGCACAACGACCGATACTCTTTGGCTTAATAGCCATTGCTTTAGGTGCCTGTGGTGGGAAAAACGAGAAGTCGACCCAAACACAGGATTCCGTCCGAACGGTACAGACACCCAAACAGATCGACGAAGTGGTAGGTATTGCTATTATCGAACCAGCCGCCCGGATTTCGCAACTCTCAGCCGAGACCGGTGGTCTGATTCGAGCCATAAACGTTAACGTAGGCGATCAGGTTCAAAAAGGGCAGGTAATTCTGACGATGGACAATGCCGTGGAAACCGCTCAGCTACAGCAGGCCAACGTGAAGATAAAAACCCAGCAGGACGCTATCGAAACGGCCCGCCAGAACGTGCAGACGCTCCGCGTGCAGCTCGAAAAAGCCCAGGCCGATCTGAAACGCAACGAGACCCTTTTCGCCGGGAAAGCCCTTACCCCAAAAGACCTCGACGACTCGCGCTACGCCGTACAGAACCTGCAACAGCAGATTCGGGCGGCTGAGGCACAGGTGCGGCAGGCGCAGGGGCAGGTGGCATCGCTCCGGGCCGATATTCAATACGCCAATACCGTGGCGGGTCTCAAAACGGTAAAAGCCCCAACCTCAGGAACCTTGCTGAGTCTGGATGCCAAAGTGGGTCAATACCTGTCCAATAACCAGTCGATCGGGGAGTTTGCCCCCGCAGGCCCCCTGGTGGCTATTACAGAGGTCGACGAACTCTTTGCCCTTAAGGTCAAAGTGGGGCAAAAAGCCTATGTCCGGCCGCAGGGAAGCGACGAGCGCCTGAGCACAGGCACGGTGGTACTGGCCTCGCCATACCTCCGTAAAAAATCGCTCTTCGCCGACAATACCGCTAACCTCGAAGACCGGCGCGTGCGCGAGGTTAGGGTACAGTTAGACGACCCTGGCAAGGTAATTATCGGCGCACGGGTGGAGTGTGTGATTAGTGTAAAGTGATTTTTTATGACACAGAGATTCACGAAGGGATACGGAGATACACAGAGAATATAGGCGCAGAATAAAATCCTCTGTGTATCTCTGTTTTTCTCTGTGCATCTCTGTGTCCCAAAAACTATGTTCAGGACAGCTTACAAATTCATCCGTTACGACAAGGCCAAGTCATTGGGAGCATTGGCGGGTATTGTGATTTCGGTGTTTCTGGTGGGCCAACAGGCCGGTCTGTTTATCTTCCTCACCGACGCCATGCGTAGCATTGTGGACAACAACAAAGGCTACATCTGGGTGACGGATGAAACGACCACCAACGCCAATCAACTGAGCCTGCTCGATACCCGCAAAGGCAATGAGATAGCTTCGCTGCCGGGTGTCGAACGGGTGTACCCGGTGGTGGTGGCCACCGTAGGCGCCAAGTTTGCCAATGGTAAAACGAGCGGGCTGGCCCTTATTGGCTCGCAGGCACCCGGCTTTGTGGGTGGCCCGTGGCGGCTCTACACGGCCAAACCGCAGGATATGCTCCCCGATGGCGCCATCATCACCGACTTTTACGACGCCAAAGCTCACGGGGGGCTCAAACCGGGCGATTACTTTGAGGTCAACGGTAAAAAGGTGTACAACGCGGGCCTGACGCGCGGAGCCCGGTCGTTCGGTGGGGGATTACTCGCCTTTACAACCATCGAACGCGCCCGCTATCTCGGCAACGTATCGACCAATAAAGTCAGCTTTTATCTGGTGAAGCACAAACCGGGCGTCACCGAAGCGTCGGTTATTCAGGCGATCAACCAGAGCATCAACGGCGTGCGGGCCTGGAATGCTGATGCCCTCTCCGAAACCACCGTCCGCACGGTGCTGGCTACCAACGGCATTGCGGCTTCGTTTGGGAGCCTGATTGGTTTCGCCATCATTTCGGGACTGGTCATTATTGGCCTTACGCTTTACTCGGCCGCTATCGACCGGATCAAGGATTATGGCACGCTGAAAGCCATTGGGGCCACCAACGGCTACATCAGCCGTCTGATTCTGATGCAGGCCTTTTTGTTTGCCGTGGTCGGTTTTGTGGTGGGTCGGGGGCTGGTCGAAGGGTTTCGGTACGGGATTGCCCAGTCGGGTACATTGTTTTATTTCCCCGGCTGGTTCGATTTTGCCCTGTTTGCCGTGACCATTCTCATTTCGCTGGGCGGGAGTGTGTTTGCCATTCGTCGAATCAATTCACTGGAACCGGCAACTGTGTTTAGGGGATGATTGGTTGAGACGCAAGATGTTGCGTCTCCCCATCCGGCAAGAAAAAACCATCCGGTCTGGAGACGCAAGTTGTTGCGTCTCTACGGAACTACCAATTACCATTATGAGACTCCTTGGTTTCCTTTTGTTCTTTCACTCTTTCACTCTTTCGCTCTTTGGACAGTCGCCCATCTCGCTGCCAGAAGCGTTGAAACAGGCACAAGCCAACCGGCTCGAACTGACCAATGGGCAGCTTCAGGTGCAGCTCTCGGGTAGTGACGAGGCCCGCCGGCGGGCGCGGTGGCAACCGCAGCTCAATGCCGGGGCCGACCTTCGCTGGAATACCCAAATACAGCGCAGCGTGATCAAAAACGCGCCGTTCGCCAATAATCAGGATATTGTCCTTCGGTTTGGTACGCCCATCAATAACTTGCTGAATGTGCAGGCCGAGCAGAAGGTGTACGACGCCCAAAGCCGGGTAGAACGCGACATCAATCGGCTGAACGTAGAAAGCCAGCAGGCCACGCTCGAACGGCTGAACGTAGATGTGCGGCAACAGGTGACCGAAGCGTATTATCAGGCGGTATTTAATCGGGAGAAAAAACGGCTCTCGGAACAGGCGCGGATGCGGGCGCAGACGTACCTCGATCAGGCCAAAACGCGCCTACAGGCGGGCACCTTGCTCGAGTCAGACTACAATCGGTTTGTGCTCGACCTGAGCAATGCGGAATTAACTCTGCGGAACGACGGGCGGGATTACGCCCTCAGCCTCGACAACCTGCGCTACCGGATCAATAGCCCGAATGCGGTGGAACCGGCCGACTCACTAACGGCTCTGTTTACCCAGTTTCAGGCTGATGAACGCACCACAAATGAGCGTATCGAACTGCGGCAGGAAGACCTGAGCCGACAGCTGAACCTCCTGAACGAACGAAAAGAACAGGCCCGGCTGTTGCCCGTGGTGTCGGCTTACGGCGCGTATGCCGCCCAACAGCTTGCTGATACATTCAATCCGTTTGCGTCGGGCACGTGGTTCCCGTACAATTACGTGGGCCTGCGGGTCAATGTTCCGCTTTTCGATGGTCGGCAAACTCGCCTGAACCGGCAGGAGTATGTAACGAGGGCGCAAATCAACCAGAATACGCTACAACGGCTCCGCAACGATTTCGACTACGAAACCCGCGCGGCCCGCAATACTCTCGAACAAGCCCGCGAGAACCTGACCGAAACCCGGAAGAACATTGAACAGGCGCAGCGTATTCTGGCTATTGACCGGGTGCGGTTCGATGCCGGTACGCTTCTGCTGGCCGATTTCCGCAACAGCGAGTACGCGGTCCAGCAAGCCGAGAACAATTACCTCCGGGCGGTTTACGACGTACTGCTGGGGCAACTGCAGGTCCGGAAAGCGTTGGGGAGTTTGTGATTGGAAAGATTGTATAGATCGTTTGGCTAATAGTGGGGGCTCACCAGCCACCCCAATCCCTCACCACCTCGTAGCCAAACCGGGCAATCAGCCCAAATACGACTATCAGAAACAGCGCCCGGATAAATGCCGACCCGCGCCCGATGGCCATGCGGCTCCCGATAAACGACCCGGCCATGTTGCAGAGCATCATCGGGATGGCGAGTTCGTAGGTGACGTAGCCGTTCGTAATGAAGAAAATAAGCGACGATACATCGGCTACGACGTTGATGATTTTGGCCTGTGCCGAGGCCCGTAGGAAGTCGAAGCCGAGTAAACTCACAAACCCGAATACCAACAGACTACCTGTGCCCGGCCCCACAAAGCCGTTGTAAAACCCGATGGCTCCACCCAGTGCCCCGGCCAGCCACGGTAGCTTGTCGGGGGCTATCCGCAGGTTTTCTTCCTGTCCCAGTGTTTTGTTACGATAGGTATAGATGGCGATGCCTGTCATCAAAACCAGCATGATGGGTTTCAGCACGGCACCCGGTAGCAGGCTCGACAGCCGCGCGCCCAGAAACGAACAAATACTGGCCGCTACGGCCGCCCACAGCACAATAGGCCACGGCACGGCCACCCGCTGAACATATTGCCAGGCCGCTACACCCGTGCCCATAAACGACGAAAACCGGTTGGTGCCAATGACCCGCGGTACCGGAAAATGGGGGAAAAGCAGAAAGAGGGCGGGGATCTGAACCAGACCCCCACCGCCCACTACGGAGTCGATAAAACCGGCCGTCAGGGCCGTCAAACAAAGCAAAAAAAGGGTTGTAAACTCGGGCATACGCGACGACAAAAGGCCAAAATTATACTTTACGAGGAACTTTGCTTTCGTAAATGTTTCACATCAAGAGCAAAACAGGACCGAGTCAGCCGCTTAGACTCACTTTCGGGTGCCTACCCGTGGAACAGGTTTGGATAATTCTGCGTACCTATTGACTCGAATACCAAAATCGACAAACTTAGATAGTCCATTAGTTTAGGTTTCACCCTTTAAACAAACCGTGTGACACTATGAGACTTCAAATTCATGCTGTGCACTTTACGGCCGACCGTAGCCTGCTCGATTTCATCCAGGCGAAGCTGAACAAGTTAGACACTTTCCACGACCGCATTATCAGTGGTGAGGTGTTTCTGAAACTCGACGGGTCGGAAACCAACAAAGTGAAAGAAAAAGTCATGGAGGTGCGGCTGCTCATTCCGGGCAAAGAGCTCTTCGTGAAAGAACACGATAAGACGTTTGAAAGCGCCACCGACCGCGTGTTGGAGGTGCTCAAAGATAAATTGGTTCGTTGCAAAGAGAAACGCAACGACTTTTCGAGTTCAACCATTGCGCAGGCCAAAGAGCGCATGAAAATGGACGAACCCGTCGAAGTTGATTTAGACGATTAATACCTTATATCTCCTAACGTAAAAAGCCGCCGACTCCCTTGAGTTGGCGGCTTTTTTAATGAATAATGATTGATGAATAATGCTCAGCGGCAACTAATTCTGTTTTCATTATTCATTAACCATTTTACACTATCCATTTTACACCCCAAACGCTTCTTTGATTTTATCAACAAAATCGAGCTTCTCCCAGGTGAAGAGTTCAACCTCAACCTGCTTGGTGGAGCCGTTGGAGCCGAATGTTTTGGTAACCACTTCGTTTTTGCGACCCATGTGGCCGTAAGCAGCCGTTTCCGAATAAATCGGGTTGCGGAGTTTCAGGCGTTGCTCAATCGCGTAGGGACGCATGTCGAAGATCGACTCAATCTGGCGGGCAATCTCGCCGTCGGTCATATCGACTTTGGCCGTGCCGTACGTGTTCACGTATAAGCCGCAGGGTTTGGCCACCCCGATAGCGTACGACACCTGAACCAGTACCTGATCGCACAGACCCGCTGCCACCATGTTTTTGGCAATGTGACGCGTGGCATATGCTGCCGAACGGTCAACTTTCGAGGGGTCTTTGCCTGAGAAAGCACCACCGCCGTGTGCGCCTTTGCCGCCGTAGGTATCTACGATGATCTTACGGCCCGTCAGGCCGGTATCGCCGTGGGGGCCACCAATCACAAACTTACCCGTGGGGTTGATGTAATAGGTGATATCGCCCGTAAACAAAGCCTGAAGTTCGGGCTTCAGCTTGGCCTTCACCCGCGGAATCACGATGTTGATGATGTCTTCCCGGATTTTGGCCAGCATCGCTTCGTCAGAGTCGAAATCGTCGTGCTGCGTTGAAACCACGATGGTGTCGATCCGAACGGGCCGGTCGTCGTCTGAGTACTCAATCGTCACCTGCGACTTGGCGTCGGGGCGGAGGTACGGAATCAGATCCGCGTGGTTGTTCCGAATATCCGACAGCTCCTGCAGAATTTTGTGCGAGAGGTCGAGCGGTAGCGGCATGAAGTTTTCGGTCTCGTTGGTGGCGTAGCCAAACATCATACCCTGATCACCGGCACCCTGCGCATTGGCTTTGGTCTCGAAATCGTCATTAGCTACAGCCCGATCAACCCCCTGATTAATGTCGGCCGACTGATCGTGCAGGGCGGAGAAAATACCGCACGAGTTTGCCTCAAACATGTATTCGCTCTTGGTGTAGCCGATTCGGCGGATCACCTCGCGGGTAATTTTCTGAACGTCGAGGTAGGTTTCGGTTTTGATCTCACCGGCCAGCACTACCTGACCTGTGGTTACGAGGGTCTCGCAAGCCACCTTACTCGACGGATCGTAGGCAAGGAAATTATCAATCAGCGCGTCCGAGATCTGATCGGCGACTTTATCGGGGTGTCCTTCCGAAACGGATTCGGAGGTAAACAGATACGGCATATTGTCGGTCTGAACGTAGTTTTAAAGCACAAAAGTAAGAGTTTAGCGTTCAAAAACCGTACCGTACTGGCGAGTTGCCCGTTTCAGGAGACGTTAGCTCAGTAACTTCCGGCGCAATACGTCAAACAGAGCTACCGTAAAGGGGCCTTTCGGCATCGACCACATTACCCGTAGGTCTTCGCCAAAGCTGGTGTCTTCGTCCAGAAACTTAAAAACCTGCGCCGGGCTGTTGTGCTCGTACAGTAGCGTAAACATATCGTCGGCGGGGTAGCGGTGCTTCTGAAGTACATTCAGAAAAATGCTGTCGTAGAGCTTGAAGCGGCTCTTGAGCCACGACTTTTGACGGAACGGTTTTCCGGTCTGAGCGAGGTTCTGCACCAGCTCCCGGAGGTAGCGCTGGGTGCGCTGAAAGGTGTAGCCCGTTGAAGCCTTGGTATGCCCGCCTGCTGTACCGATTCGGACAATATGCTCCGATGGGTTTTCCTGCGTAGATACGTCCGACATCGGAATCACACCAAACTCGGTTTCGCAGATCTGGTACGTGCCGGTGTCTAAATGCTGGGAAATGTACTGGGCCAAAGCGGCCTCGTAATCGGCATCGGTCAGCAGGGTTTCGTTGAACAGGGTAAACTCAATCAGGGCCGTCTGCGCATCGAAAGGCAGAACGTACACAAACCGGCAGTCGCCGTGCTGGGCCACCCGAAAATCCATCATCCGGGGCTGATCGACGTTGAAACAGGGCTTCTCTGTCCGAATGACCCACCCTTTGAAATGTTGCAACAGGTTGTGGTTGTCGGGGTCGTCGAGTTTGAGCGCAAAGGTGCTATCGAACACGTAGTCGGCAATGAGGGGCTCATCGTCGGCAATGACAAATCCACCCTGAGCGGTTTCTTTGATGCGGTTAATAGTAGCCTGCCTGATTTCGATATTCGGAAACCGGGACAGATGCTCCTGAATGTGGGCATAAAAATCAATACCCCGCAGCATTTTGTAGCGGTAATCGCCAATATTCAGCAAACCCGAAAGCGTAGTACCATGAAACTCGACTCGGTTCCAGTTACGAAACAGAATCGACTCAAACGGGCCCTCGCCCCGTTCCCAAAAACACCAGGTACGGTCGTTACGGTTTTTTGATTCGCGGTCGAGCAGTAAAATGGAGCGGTCGCGCAGGGGCGATTGAGTCAGGTAATAGGCCATACTCAACCCAGCCATGCCACCGCCTGCAATGATGAAGTCGTATTTTTTCATCGGGTTGATGACACACTAAAGCCCCGCCGATTGCCGACAGGGCTTTACCGTATAACTATACGTTCTGTAACTTGTTTGCGTTCTGCCGCGATGGCATCTTGTTTTGAAAGATGCCATCGCGGCAGAATAGGACCGGGGGCACCCGGCGGTTAACCCCGCCCTACACCAGCACGTGCCGTTCGGCGTGGTAGCTCGACCGTACCAACGGTCCCGACTCTACGTACTTGAGACCCCGGCGCAGGCCTTCTTCGCGGTAGCGGTCAAACTGCTCGGGCGTAATCCATTCGATCACCTCGTGGTGCATCTTGGTGGGCTGCAGGTACTGACCCAGCGTCAGGATGTCCAGTCCGTTTTCGGCCAGGTCATCCATGGCCTTGTGCACTTCGTCGGTGGTTTCGCCCAGGCCGAGCATAATGCCGGTTTTGGTGCGTTGGCCGTACTCTTTGGTCCGCCGAATCTGCTCCAGGCTACGCTCGTAGCGGGCTTGCGGCCGCACGCGCCGGTAGAGCCGCTCCACCGTTTCCATGTTGTGCGACACCACCTCCTGACCGGCCTCAATCATCCGAATGAGCGCATCCCAGTTGCTTTTTACATCAGGAATGAGCGTTTCGATGGTTGTAGTGGGCGAGGCTTCTTTCACCGCCCGCACGGTTTGGTACCAGATTTCGGCCCCGCGGTCTTTCAACTCATCGCGGTTTACGGAGGTAATCACGGCATGTTTGACTTTCATCAAAACGATGGCCTCGGCTACGCGCCGGGGTTCGTCGGTATCGTATTCGTTGGGCCGACCGGTGGCCACGGCGCAAAAGGTACAGCTCCGGGTACACACATTTCCCAGAATCATGAAGGTTGCCGTGCCGGCGCCCCAGCACTCGCCCATGTTGGGGCAGTTGCCTGATTCGCAGATGGTATGGAGCTTATAAGTATCGACAAGTTTGCGGACTTTGGCGTATTCGGGGCCAACCGGCAACTTCACGCGCAGCCAGTCGGGCCGCTTTTTGCGTTGCTCGGTGGAGGGGATAACGGGTAGTTCGATCATGGTACGACCTCGTTCGGTGTTTTTTACAGAATGCAAATCTACGGGCTAAAGTTCGGAATGCCCACCCAAAACCCCCATCTGTTGGGGCAAGCGGAATCTCTTCTCGGCGGCCTCATTTTACGGGTTTGGCTGAGCCGGCTCCACCCGCCTGAGTTCCAGCGAAACCGTCTTCTTGAAACGCGGGTCGCTACTGCTGTAAAACGACGAGCCTCCCGGCCGAATGTACGCAAAACGGAGCGTCAGTCGCATCTGATCGGCACGCCACTGATTGTCGCTGCTTTCGGTATCGTTGATATAAAAGTTGGGTGTTACGGGGTATTTGCCATCCTGCGTGGTGAAATCGAGACTGAACTGATGGTCGTTGGTCCGGTCAACGGTCCCGTTTAGCTCGTAAACTTCCCGTCCGAGTCGGCTGCTTACGGTGGCTACCCCATCGAAGGCCCGTTTGTCCTTACGACGTCGGCGCGACTTCCGGCTAGTTCGGGCCAGCCGTTCATCGTCGGTCAGGGGCACGTCGATTCGTAAGTTCAGGGTTTTTGAAACCCCGTCGGGATCGCGAAATACGCCCTGCCAGGTGCCCACCAGTAAGGGTTCGGTTTGGCTGTACGCCCACGGCTGGGTGTACTGATCGATAAATTTGCCTCCATAAAACCGGATCACCGCCCCAACTATGCCCACTACCAATGCCAGCACAAAAATTGATAAACACCCTTTCCCTTTCATACCGCTAAGTTAGTAATCCAGAGGTCTTTCCGACGCCGGTTGCTAAATCGCAGGCTGAGAAAACAAAAAGCGGAGCCCCGGCTGAGGTTCCGCTTTTCTATCCGGAAATAGTTGTTTATTTCTTTGATCCAAAAAACAAGGTAGCGTAGCCTGATGAGAAGAACGCCCGCTTATCGGCTCCGGCCATGATGGAGATAGGGCTGGGGAACAGTTCGGCCAGAAAACCGATTTCGATCCCTGTGGTATTGTTGCGGAATGCGCTCAATTCAAAATTGACAGCCGCTTTCACGTTGGCACCTGCCGTAAACTTCGACTCACCGAAGCCCCGAAACAGACCGCCCGAACCGGTGGGCAACGCCCCTGTGCCCGGTTGGCCACCCGTGCCGTAGAGTGAAGAAGCGGGCACCGTACGGGTGCGGTTGCCGCTTTCGCTGATCGTGACGTAGTAGGGCTTTACGATACCCAATGAAGGCCCAACGGCAAAGATGGCGTTGATTGAGATACCTTCGTCGGCGCTGCGTTCAAACAAAGAGATTTCGCGTCCGTACTGCGGGCGTACCACAAAGAGGTAGTTTTCTTTGCCGTACGTAAACCGTGAACCTGTAAAATTTACGGCTTGTTGCACCTCTTTCGGGTGCTTTACATTCACAATTTCTACAGCTAAGTAGCGGTACTGCGGCCGTCCCAGAAAGGTCTCAGAAAGGCGTTTGCTTTGCCGGAACGCAAAACCGCCTAAAAGCCCCGAGTTGGTGTTGGTTGTTACGCCGAAGGTGGTCACGGACTTGTATGGTTCATCTTCGGCGTCGGCGGACTGCTGCATCTGTGCATAGCTCGGCCCTGCCAGCAGCAGAGAAGAGACTAATCCTACACCTAAAAATTTGTATAAGCGTTGCATGACCGTGAGTTTCAGGAACTAAAAATAAAAAGAAAAGAGCAGTTTACAATAAAATGTCCATTTGCTTTTAGGTTAACGATGTTAACCGTTTTATGTTTGAGGGGAAACGCGATGAATTATGCCAACGATTCACATTGATTATACGGGCGATCTACGCACCGAATGCACACATGTACAGTCTGGTACACGTATCCATACCGATGCGCCTACCGACAATCAGGGTCGGGGTGAGGCCTTTTCGCCTACCGATTTGGTGGCCAACGCTTTAGGGACTTGTATTCTGACAACAATGGCCATTTTTGCCCGTCGGGATGGGATTGAACTGAAAGGGAGTTCGATGGATGTAACGAAGGTAATGAGCGCTGAGCCGCCCCGCCGGATTGCGGCTATCCAGGTCGATCTGACCCTGCGGGCCGAGAACGCCGATGGTCCTTTTATGCCCGACGACGAAACCCGCGCCCGGCTCGAACGCATTGCCCATACCTGCCCGGTGGCCATTAGTCTGCACCCTGATTTACGGCAGGAGGTGACCATTCGGTGGGCTACTGCCCAACCCGTTTGAACACTTTTGCGAATTAATTACTTAGTGGATTAGGATTTGATTAGTTAATTCTTGACGTATGAAAAAGCAAACTCGTAAACTGGAACCTCCCAGTAGCACGTACCTATTGGCGGTACTGCCGCCGTCGACGATTCAGGACGAAGTGACGGCATTTAAGCAACAGGCGCTGGAACGTTTCAAAACGGGTCATGCCCTCACGGCTCCGCCCCATATCACCTTGTTACCTCCATTTCGGAGTAGTCGAACTGATTTTTCAATTTTGCACGAATTTGCCGCTCAGCAATCGCCGATTGATATTCAGCTTAAGGGCTTCGACCGGTTCGATCAGCGGGTGATTTTTGTGGATGTTGCCCCCAATGAGTACCTGACGAGTTTACAAAAAAACCTGGAGTTGTACGCACACTATCATTTGGGGATTGAGCCGGAGTATCGGCCTTTCCGCCCGCACATGACTGTGGCATTCAAAGACCTGAAACGGCCTGCCTTCCCCGAAGCGTGGGCCTATTTTGCTGAGCAACCGTACGACCGGTCGTTTACGGCCGACGCTATATGTATGCTCAAACACAACGGCTCAACCTGGGACGTTGTGGAGCAATGGTCGCTCAGTAACAACTAGCGAGGTTGCGTTGCTCTGGGCAGCAGTAGGTCATGCCCATCCATGAAAAGCCGTCAGTCTGGGGATCAACTTCCCGGACCGACGGCTTTTTTGCAGATAGTCTTGAGCGTTATTTACTCGGCCGGGGCGCGTAAATCAAGGGTATGAAAGAGAAACAGACGCGCTACGTGATTATTCACAAAGCTATTGCCAGCGGCTGTTTGCTGATACAAATTCATGTAGCCGCCCTGCAAAATCAGGTTCTTGCGAATGGGGTACGATAACCCTACAAAAAAGCGGTTCTGGTCGAAATAGTTGTAGGTGATCTGTTTGCCTGCATTGACAAAAAGTTCGTTCTGAACCACCGCGTTCACCACGCCCGGCCGAATGGTTTTACCGGCCAGGGGCATTTGCAGGAGCAGATTGTAGCGCATTCGCCAGTTGAATCCATACCCATCGGCCAACTGATCGCCCTGCACCCGGTGGTTGAATCGCTGCTCGGCCCGTACCCACTGGGTCAGAAAGAATTTGCCAGCATGGCCCGACCACCAGATTTGCTGCCACGGACGATGTTCGGGGCGAATAACCCCACTTGGCGACAGGTACGAGCTGATGAAAGCATAACCCGCAGTCAGTCGGATATTGTCGGCTGCGTAATACGTGAGGCCCGCCCGGAGCAGCTGCTGATTCCAGCGTTGCAGAAAGTCGGTCCGGCGGAGGTGTACCTCGGCCCAAAGGCCTGTTTTGTTGGTGAGTCGGGTCTGATTCAGGTAGCCGACCCAGGCCTGTTCTTCGTCTGTAACCCGTTTCTGAACCTGCGCCTGAGCCAGAAACGAGGTGAGAAAAAACAACGTAATCAGGAATAACTGCCGCATATGGGACATGAAGTAGGGTGAACGGATAGCCAGGGCCCCAATCAAGACGATCGATTGGGGGAATCCCGCTTATTTTTGGTGAATAAGGGCGCAATATAAAACGGTATTTTAAGCTATAAAATCAATAGATTATAGCTATTAAAGTCTATCTAAAACCGGGATTATTAGGAGAATCGCCCAAAGCTGTCTAAAAGAGGGGCCGAAAGAGTAGGTTTACACCGGATTAATATCGCGCAGCCAGGGCGTAGCTCGCAGAAATTGCCAGCCAGTGAGGCAAAGGGCCATGAACAACCAACCCAAAGCCGGTATGCCAAACATAATGAGGAATAACCCGGCCAGAAACCCGCTGAACAATTGTTGCTGCCAGCGGTCAGGATTCCAGCGGGGGCGGTAGGCAAATGTGTGGAAAAACAGGAGCCAGCCGAGGCCAGTGATCCACAGCATACCCATGTAAGCCGGGCTCACTGTTATGGGCGCATAGTACAGCAGTACCGGGAGTTCGGGGAGCCAAATGAGGGCGTACGTCAGCGCGTACCGACCCAGTCGGCCCCAGGGCGAGATAGGCAGGTTGGGTAACCATCGGAGCCACGTTTGCTCAAACTCGAAAAACGCACGGCAGAGGGGCGCATGGGCCACCAGGCTCATCATCAGGCCAATCAACAAGAGTCGTTGGTCGTAGTCGTCGGTGAGGTACAGGCGGCATACCCCCATCAGGAGGCCTACTGAGGCCGCTTTAGAGAGTAGAGTAGCCACCGGCCGATGACGCCCTAAAAACGAGGGGTAAAACAGAACATATGGGATTGACCAACGCCAACGCGGCAACCGGAGTGCCCGTTCGGGGTAGGGGGTTCGGATTCGTTCGTTGAGCCCCCAGGCACTCGCGCCCACCAACAGCAGCACCACAACGACCAGCGCGGCATTGGCGGCCCAGGTCTGATGCACAAACCCGCGCTGAAGCATCCAACCCGCGTAAGCTTCTACAGGAAACAGTAAAGCAACCGATACCAGCACCCAGCTTGCCCAACGCACCGGAGGGGACAGTAGCCGGGCCGATAGCAAAAACCGTTGGGGGGGCTCACTCAGGAGTTGCCGGGCAAATACCGTGGCCCGGAGGGTGTACAGAGCCCAAAGCCCTGCCGTCAGGGCGAGTAAAAACGGCGACATTAGAATGGCGGCCATAAGCGCGTGGTGATCCTGCGCCCGCATGAAACCAAAGGCCAGATAAACAACTACACCGAGAAAACCGGCATTGCGGGTGTAGTAAGGCGCAACCAGGGTACGGAGTAAAAGAGTCATGGGAGCGGGGATGGCGCGCCTAAAAATAGTATCATTGTCGGCTGAAAGCCACAGAAAAATGACAAACGACAACCTAACCGACCCTTACGACAACCGCACGCCCGATAATCAGGACCATGCACAGGCAACATCAGGCAGTAGCCCCCTGGACCTGTTCAAACCCGCGCCCGATTATCGGGTAACCCCCATTCTACTGTGGATCAACATCGGCCTGTTTGCGTTGATGGCGCTGACGGGTGTGGATGTGATGCAACCCTCAAGCGAGGGCCTGATTCGCTGGGGAGCCAATTTTACCCCCCTCACCCTCGATGGTCAACCGTGGCGGTTGCTCACCTGCTGCTTTATTCACATCGGTATTCTGCACCTGGTGTTCAATATGTACGCGCTGATGCAGATTGGCCCGATTCTGGAGCCCTTGCTGGGGAGTGTGCAGTTTGGCGTGACGTATGTGGTCACGGGTCTGATGGGTAGCGTAGCCAGCCTCTGGTGGCACGACATTATTGTCAGCGCGGGGGCATCCGGGGCAATTTTTGGATTGTACGGCGTATTTCTGGCCTTACTCACCACCAATTGGCTACCGGCCGAAGTACGCAACGGAATGCTCAAAAGCATTGCCCTGTTTGTGGGGTTCAACCTGATGCTGGGCATGAGTGCCGGTATCGATAATGCGGCTCATATTGGTGGTCTGCTCTCGGGTTTGCTCACGGGCTACACCTACTACCTGTTCATGTTACGGGCGGGCCGCTCGGCCAACCAACCGCTCGTGCCGTTGCTGTTTCCGGCCGCTCTGGTGCTGGCCATGGCCGTGCTGGTGTACGCCTATACCGACAACCCGATGGCCAAATACGAGAAAATTATGGAGCGGTTCGGGGAGCTGGAACGGCAGGCAATGGACTCGTTTAAACTGCCGCCCAACACGCCCGCCAAAGGCGTAGCCGATGCCTTGAGCGAGCGGGGTATTCCGGCCTGGCAAGAAGCCATTCGGACCCTGCAGCAAGCCGATTCTCTGGAGCTTTCGGAGTCCCTCGACCGGCGCACAGCCTTGCTCAAAAGGTATAGTCAGTTACGCCTGAACAACTTCCAGCTCCTGCAAAAATCACTGCGCGACACTACCCATGCGTACGATACCCAGATCGAAGCCACCGAGCGGCAGATCAACGAGGTGATGAAGCAACTCAAGGCCAGCCGCTAACCAGCCGGAAGAACCGGATTGATGAGGCAGTATAAAACCGGGCCGTGATGTTTTTCTGCTAACAGGCCGGCAAATAGGAACGCTGGCCGGTAAAAACTGACTCAAACCTTTATCACTGGTCCAATGGAACATGCTCAATCTCGCCGTCGCTTTCTGGGAACGACGGCCGCTCTCGTGTCGGGAGCCATCGTAGGAAGCCAAAAACTGTTTGGGGCACCCGCCCTGATTCGGAGCCTCAGGGAGTCGAGCTCGCTCATCAACGGCGTGCAGATCGGCGTTATTACGTACTCGTACCGCGATATGCCCGATCAGAGTGCCGAGGCTACCCTCAAATATGTGCTCGACAGCGGAATCAGTGCGATTGAGCTGATGGGTGGCCCGGCCGAGTCGTTTGCGGGTGCGCCCAAAAACACGGTCGATATGCGGTCGGTGTTTCCGTTGATGCGCAAGCGTCGCGAGAATCAGACCCTCACGGACGATGAGCAAAAAACACTGACCGAAGCCGAAGCGCAAATGAAAGCCTACCGGGCCGAAGTGGCCAAATGGCGGCTGTCGGTGCCGATGAGCAAGTTTGAGCAGGTTCGGAAGATGTACAACGCGGCCGGGGTAAGCATTTATGGCTTCAAGCCCGATGCGTTTGGCATGCAAAACTCCGATGCCGAAATCGACTACGGTATGCGCGCAGCCAAGGCGCTGGGGGCCAATCAGGTGACGCTCGAACACCCGGCCAACGACGCTCACACGCTCAAGCTGGGTCAAATGGCGGCCAAACACGGGATTCGGGTGGGTTACCACGGCCACGAACAGCAAACACCTACATTCTGGGATACGGCCCTGGCACAGTCGCCGGGCAACGCCATGAACTTCGATCTAGGGCACTACATCGCGGCTGGTCAGCCCGACCCGCTGGGCCTGATTCAGCGTCGGCACGACCGCATTTCGAGCATGCACATCAAAGACCGGCAAGGACCTGCCAATGGCAAGAAAAACCTCCCCTGGGGGCAGGGCGATACGCCCCTGACGCAGGTGCTGGGCCTCATGCGCGAGCAGAAATACACGTTTCCGGCTACGGTTGAGCTGGAATACCAGATTCCGGCGGGTTCCAACGCCGTGGCGGAGGTGAAAAAATGTATGGAGTTTTGCCGGAAAATTCTGAGCTAAACCGATTGCAACTGGCCATTTTCGACCAGAAAAACCCGGTCGATGGGCAGGGCCGACTGCCCGACGTCCTGGTGTGAGGCTAACCCAAACGAAACGCCTGCGGCCTGCCGTTCGCGGATGAGGCCAAACAGGGTTTGGGCGGCCCGGTCATCGATGGTAGTTAGGGGTTCGTCGAGCAGAATCAGCGCGGGCTGACCCAGAAACGCCATCAGCAGGGCCACTTTTTTCTGCATACCGCTCGAATACGTACCAGTGGGCGTTTTCCAGTATGCATCAACGCCGAGTTGTTCGGCCAAACAGGCGACCTGTGTACGGGTCGCCTGTTTGGCTTTTGCCACAAACTGAATGATGTCGTAGGCCGACAGAAAATCGGGGAACAGGGGTTCGGCTTCGGCGTAGTTGACCCGCAAGCGGTAAGGAACCGGGTGCCGGTTGATCTCGTACTGTTCGTTCAGCCAAATCTCACCGGTAAACGGTAGCATACCGGCTATTGTCCGCAAAAACGTGCTTTTCCCCGACCCGTTGATCCCCCGAAACCAGTACGTACCCGCCGGTAACTGGAGCGATGGCACCGTCAGAATAGGCGTTTGGTGGTAGACTTTCCGAAAATTTGTAATCGTCAGCAGCATAAGATTCAACGTTACTGAGCCTGACCGGTTCCAACGGTGCGCCACCAGGCCGTTTGGGGGAGCGGTTGCCCCAGCACTACGGGCTGCCCAATTTGAGGGGTTGCAAAAGGCATCCCGGCGGCCTGTGCGCGTTTGGAGAATCGTTCAACGGGTTCGGTCCAGGCGTGGTAGGCCAGGGCAAATTTACCCCAGTGTACGGGCAGTATCGCTTTGGCGTTCAGGTCTTGCCCGGCCTGCACCACTTCTTCCGGAAACATATGGATGCTGGGCCACAACGCGTTGTACTGTCCGCATTCGAGAATAGCCAGATCAAAGGGACCATACTGCGCGCCCAATTGAGCGAAGGTTTTATCGTAGCCCGAATCGCCACCCAGAAAAAGGCGGTAGCCGGGTAGTTGCAGCACATACGACGCCCAGAGCGTGCGACCCCGCGCCAGCGACCGACCCGAAAAATGCCGCGCCGGGGTAGCTGTTAGCTGAATGCCATCCTGTACCGTAGTCGTTTCGAACCAGTCGAGCTCGGTGATTCGGTTGGCGGGTACACCCCAGTGTTCGAGGTGTGCCCCTACGCCCAGCGCAACCACAAACTGCTTCACCTTCGGAATCAGGGCCTTGATAGTCGTGTAGTCGAAGTGATCGTAGTGGTCGTGCGATAACACCAGTACATCGATGTCGGGCATGTCGGCCGGGCCGTAGGCGTCGCTCCCCGGAAACGACTTGCCAAAAAACGAAACCGGCGAGGCATTTCCACCAAAAACGGGGTCCATCAACAGCGTGAAACCGTTGTGCCGCAGCAGGTACGAAGAGTGCCCAAACCAGACGAACGTGGGTTGCGCGTCGGGCAGGGCGTTGAGGTCGGTTCGGACCGAGGGCAGCGGCTGTTTGGGTTCGTTTTCGGGCGAACGGTTCCAGTAACCACCCAGCAGTTTCAGGACATTTGACTCCTTGCTCTCCACCGAGGTTTCTTCCCGGTTCTGAAACGCATTATCCTGATAATGGGGCGACTGACGAATGCGTTCCAGACGGGTGCCCGCCGGGTCGGTACCAAAAACGGGTAGGCGTAGCAGGGCAAAAAGGGCGGCAGTCAGTAAGGCCACCACAACGAGAATAACTACCATCATGCGGGTAAATCGGCGGGTCATGGGTGGGCAACGGCAGGCACCGCCGAAGGGTTCCGGCGAGGTTGGCGGAAATGATAAACGGTTCGTTGGCCGGTAGACCGGAGGTTTGGTCTTACCACCGCACCGAAGCCCGAACCCCACCCACAAAGTTGCGCCGGGCCGATGCGTTGTAGAACCGGTTGCCAAAGGCGTTCAAATCGTACCCCAGGCTGTATTGCTGATCGAGCAGGTTGTCGCCGGTAGCAAACAGGTCAAACGTCACCGGCCCGAGCGTGCGCCGAAACCCAACCGTTGCCGTGGCAATCCGGGTGGGGTCGGCGGTGGCCGTATTGGCGTCGTTGAGCGCAAACGGGTTCAGGAACTGGTACGTCAGGAAGGCATACAACCCAAAGCGGGTGTTCAGGTCCAGGCCCGACACATTGGTGGTGGGAGCTACGCCCGGTACCCGCTTGCCCGATACGTCGGCGGTACCCTGCCGATAATCGCGGTAGCGGTAGTTGGTAAGCGTAAGGGCGTTCCAGGCTCGTAGCGATACCGGATTGCCGGGGCTGCTTTGTTTCAGAATCTGATAACTGAGCAGGGCTTCGAGGCCCCGCTGCTCGGTACGGCCCGCGTTGGTGAAGGTCTCGGCCCCGGCATCGGTCGTGCGCCGAACAATGGTTTCGCGCAGGGCAAACTGGTACGCAGCCAGATCGAATTGAAGCCGCCCGGCCAGTGCAGAGCCGCGCAGGCCCAGCTCGTAGCTCGTGCCGCGCTCCGGTGCCAGGCGTGGGTTGAACACCAGATCCGACGGCCGGATTTCCTGTAACGTGGGGGCCGAATACCCCGTGCTGATGCTGCCAAACGCCGAAATAGCATCGGTCAGTTGCTTGAGCAGGGCCACGCGGGGCAGCCATACCGGGTCGAATGCCCGACGTTGCTCATTGGCCGGGCTGTTCGAAAAGCGTGTGAATTGGTAGCGCACCTCATTGCGGCTGATTCCCGCCGTGAGCAAAAAACCAGCCGGCAACGAGCTTTCGATCTGCGCAAAACCGAGCCACTGAAGGGCCTTCAGCTCGTCGTCGGTTTGGAGGGTGTCGATTTGCCCGCGCCGGTTGCCGTAATTTCGGGAAATGGTGAAATTATGCCCAAGCTCAGCCCCGAACGTAATCACCGTCGGGACGCCCTTTTGGACCGCCTGCCAACGAGTTACGGTACGGCCACCCAGCCCCTGATCGGCTCGTCGTTCGTAATTGGTGATAAACGGGTTCCTGAAATCCGTGACGGTGGCATACAGCGCGGTGGTGTTTTGCCAGCGTTCGCTGAAGCGGTAGGTCTGCGACAAACCGAGGTAGCCTAATTTCTGGTAAATAGCCGCCTGCTGCTCGGCGCTGCCGGGCGTAGCGCGAGTAGCCGGGCGAGCCTGTCGCGGGTCGAGCCGGTACTGAGCCTCGGTAAGCCCGCCCGGTGTCTGGTAGTTAAGGTCAGAGAAAAGGCCCAGCACCGATACGGTCCGGCGCTCGCTCACCCGAAACTGACCGGTCAGCTGCACATTGTCGCGCCGGAGCGCCGAATGCGTCCGGTAGCCCGTGGCCCCCAAGTTCTGATAGCTGAGGTTGAGCGACGCGTTTTCGCGGCCTGAGGCAATCGCTACACCCCCTCCACCAAGCCCATACGAGCCCGCCAATCCATTGACCTCCACGCTCGATACACCGGGCGGGGTGGCCTGCCCCGAAAACAGCACCGCTCCGCCGGTATTGGCCCCGTACAAACTGCCCGCCGGACCTTTGAGCACTTCGGCTCCCCCCAACGCCCGCACATCGAGTGCGTTGAGAGGGGTATTGCCACCCGCGTCGGTTAGGGGCAGATCGTTCCAGTACACTTTCACGTTGCGCACCCCAAACGGCGACCGGATCAGACTCCCCCGGATAGAGAGCCGGTAGCTGCCCGGCGACCGCTCGTCGGCCCGCACGCCGGGCAGGGTGTTCAGGGCGGGCACCAGCGTGGGCGCACTAAACCGTTCGGTAAGCTCCCGGCGACTCAGCAGCCCCACGGAGGCCGCTGTCTGGAGCAATGGGCGGTTGCTTTCGTAGGCGCGCACTACCACTTCGTTGAGCCGGATAGTGTCTTGCGTGAGGGTGTACGATTGGGGGGGCGCGTCCTGCGCGAAAACGCTGCTTGCTGAAGCGACGAGAGCGACGTATAAAATTCTCATTAGGTAAGGTTACTCGAAAAAAGAAGGCCTGCCGACGGCCTGGTCACGAATGATTGGTCAGTCGGGGGCGGCAGATGCTTATTCCACAACGGCCCGAAACCCGGTTTGGTTACCAGTCATTGAAACAGAAAAAGGTTTTTTGCTAAAAAAAATGGGGACCAACATCTAAACGTCGGCTATGCTCGTACACTTCTCTTGGGCTGTGAAAGGTGACAAATGGGCCAACTTGCTTGGGGAAACTCATTTGTAAAGACGTTCAAGACCCTATCCCATGAGATGTGTGCAACGGGCTGCCTGAAGGGTAGCCCGTTTTTTTAGGCAAAAACGAGCCACAGGTTGCGTAGGCCCAGAAAGGCGGTGATTGCTACCACCAGCCCCATGGCTAGGTTTTGCCAAACGGAGTTGCGGTATTCGGCGGGTAGCAACTTACGGTTGTTAACGGCCAGCAGCAGAAAGATCGCGACAATGGGGAGCAGTAATCCGTTGGCTGCCTGCGCCAGCACAATAACCGGCACGGGTTTCACCCCCAACAGACCAAACACCAGCCCGACGCCCATCACAACGAGCCAAACAGCGCGGTAGGCCGTTGAGGTTTCGGGCCAGCCCAGCAGGCTTTTAGCGGTAACGGCAGCCGCCAGTGGAGCCGTGAGTGCCGATGTGAACCCGGCTGCAAACAGGCCAAACGCGAAGAAACTTCCTGCCCAGCTCCCCATGCGGCTGCTCAGGGTTTGGGCGACGTTTTCGAACGAGAAACTGCCCGTAACGAGCGTGCCGGCCAGCAAAATTGCCATTGATATTCCGCCCCCAATGGCCACGGCCAGCCCGATACCCCAGCGCATTTCGGCCAGTTGTTGCCCATCACCAATGCCAGATCCCAGAAAGAGGTTGTAGGGCACAATGGTGGTGCCAATCAGGCCAATCACGAGCACCAGCGACCCGTCGGGCAGGGTCGGCACCACCAGCGAGGTGAGCAGAGCGGGCGTATCGGTCACGGCCTGGGCAGCCACGTAGGCAAAGGCGATACCCATGAGCCCCACCACCATGCCCAGAAACTTGGCAATACCGCCTGTTGAGCCAGCCCAAAGCAAGGCCGTACTTACCACGCCCACGGCTATGGTAAGCACCCAGGCGGGTAGGTGAGTGAGCAACGCCAGTCCGGCTACGGCACCCAGAATATTGCCCGCCTGATACGCTGCGCACCCAAGAGACACAGCCCCGAACAGAAACAGGGGAAGGGCTTTCGACCGAAGACCGTACGTGTCTGAGATGATTTCGCCTAAGCTGCGGCCCGAAGCAATGGTGATGCGGGCGGCTGCCTCCTGCAATAAAATAGTGCCGAGCGTGCTGAACGTGAGCGCCCAGAGCAGCGAGAATCCGTACTGCGACCCCGCCATCGAACAGGTGGTGACGGTACCGGGGCCAATAAAAGCCGCCGAAATAACCGACCAGAACAGAACACTGCCTAAGCCGGCGCGAAAGGATAAAGATTTGGGCATTCCTGACTGTTTAGGGTTTACGGTTGGCAAAATGTACAATCAGTGAGAATCCGCTAAGTCCGTGTTCCATTTATAGCAAAACGAATTGGCACGCAGATGACACAGATTGAGCCGATTTTCACGGATTAAGTACTCAGGCAAAAGCAAATTGAATTATCCGTGCCAGGCATTTTTGTCATCACAGCGGCAGGGCCAACATCGTTTGCCCCGTCGGGGCTGTCTGTCAATAGTTCAGGTCAGATACCGACCCGGTTTTACCCCGTCAGGGGTTTTCCGATGACAAACTAACGTTTAACCTAATTCTGCTTGATTACCTAATAATCAAGCAGAAGTCTCTGTATTGGACATTGTTTGCCACGGGTGGGTTGTTGATTGTGTATGTATGATGGTTGTGTTTTAACCAAAAACAACAAACCAAGAACGATAAACTCAAAAACTACCCCAATCCGGCAAATACCTCGCGGGCGTAGCGCAGGTCTTGTCGGTGCGCGTCAACGGCGCTGAGGGTATGCGGAGTTTGGGCCTCAAGACATTGTTCGAGAACTAAGTGAGGGCGTACACGCAGGGCTTTCAGGTCGTGGGTGAGCCGCCGGTAGTCGATATCGCCGTCGGTGAAGGTTTCCTGCCAGATTCCCCCTTTCGACTGCCGGATGTGTAGCTCTACAATACGGCTCCCAAACTGTTTGACAATATCGAACAACGCCACCTGCGAGTTGCCCGTGCCTCGGTACACCCAGTGGGCGTCGAGGCAAAAGGCCACATGGCGCGGGTTGGTGTGGAGCATCATGTGGTAAAACTCGCGGGCCCCCGCCCGAAACTCAGGGTCGTGGGTGTGGTAGGCGAGCGTGAGCCCCCGGTCGCGGAGGGCAGCCCCGAGCCGGTCGAGGTTGCGGGCCTGTTCGGTGAGTTGCGCGTCGGTTTTGTTGTCGGCACTGCCCCACTTGAGTGGGTTTGGGTTGGTGACTACAATACGGGTGCCGAGGGCCTTGGCGGCTTCGGCAATGGCTACAGCCTTCTGGATAGAAGCGGGGGCGTCGGCAGCTTCGTGCAGCGAGCTGTTGACATAAATGGACCGCATCAGGAGGCTGTACCGACGTAAGTATGGAGCCAGTTTGGCCACCTCGTCGGGTGTGTTCAGGCTGGGCTCATAGTCGGTCAGGCCCGAGGCCACGTACTCTGTCAGCGACGCGTCAGGATCGGCCATCCAGACCTTTTTGTCGCGGTTGTAAAACGTGTTCCAGGTGTATGAATTACACGACAGATGGGGCACAGCGGGTGCGCCAAAGGAGGCTTGGCCCGGTAAAAGGGCGGCTCCGGCCAGACCCGAAAGGGTTTTCAGAAACGCTCGGCGAGGGGTAGGCATAGGGCAAATGGGTGCGCAGGTCTACCCGTAGAAACCAAAAAACACCCGGCGTCTAACCGGGTGTTGGGGTAAATGTGGGTTAATGCGAGTCTACGACAGGTATTTCCGCAGCATCCACGCCATTTTTTCGTGTTCTTCCATCAGGCCCGTCAGGAAATCTGCCGTACCGGCATCTTCGAGTTCTTCGTCGGTCGTTTTCACGTCGTCGCGCAGTTCGCGGGTCACCTGCTCGTGGTCGGCCAGCAGGCGCTCAAACATATCGCGGGTTTTCACTTCGCCCGACTTATCTTCTTCCAGACTGGTTTCTTTCACGAAGTCGGCCATGGTCGAGAGGGGCTTGCCACCCAGCATCCGAATACGCTCGGCCACCTCGTCGATCATTTCTTCCATCTGCTTGTACTGCTCTTCAAAAAACTCGTGGTATTCCTTGAAGCTTGGGCCCGCGACATTCCAGTGGTATTTGCGGGTTTTAATGTACAGCACATGCAGGTCGGCCAGGTACGCGTTGAGCAGTTCGTTGTCTTTTTTCAGAACGTCTTTGCTAAGACCGATGTTGGGCTGAATGTTTTTAACGCCTTGTTCTTTGGTCTCCGGTTTGTTCAGATCGGTAGTCATAACATGAGTATGTAAGATTCAACAGGTAGAACCGGGCCGGGTAAAAATTGTTGCGCGACTTTAGCACACGCCCCGGTCGTTGCCGCCCATGCCGCCCCCGCCGGGTGTTTCGATTCGGATCCGCTCACCGGCGTGCATGGCCCGTGTAAAAATGCCCGGCAATTCGGTCGGTTCGCCGTCGGCGCTCACCAGCCATTGCCGCCCCACCTGCCCCGGCTCACCGCCGTTCAGGCCGTAGGGGGCCACCTGCCGGTGTTGGCTCAGCAGTGTAGCCTGTACGGGTTGCAGAAACTCGATTTCGCGCGTGATGCCGTCGCCCCCGCGCCAGGTGCCTGCCCCGCCCGAGTGCGCCCGTATGCCAAACGCCCGCAGCCGAACCGGGTAACGCCGTTCGAGCTCTTCGGGGTCAGTGAGTTTGGTGTTGGTCATGTGCTGATGCACCGCCGACCGCCCGTGGGCGCCTACGGTGGCCCCGGTGCCTCCACCAATGGTTTCGTAATAGCCAAAATCGGCCCCGCCAAACAGAAAATTGTTCATGGTGCCGTAGCTACAGGCCGCCAGCCCAAGGGCCTTGAGCAAGGTGTCCACCAGCCGCTGACTCACTTCGGTGTTGCCGCCTACAACGGCCGGGGCCGGTTCCGACAGGTCGGCTGGGAAACGCGGATTCAGAAACGACGATTCGGGGAGGGTAAACCGTACGGGGGCCATCAGGCCTTCGTTGAGGGGCATATCTTCGTTGCACCAGAGCCGGAGTACGTACAGCACGGCACTGTGCAGGATGGACAGGTTGGCGTTGAGGTTGTACGGGTGCACGGCCGAGGTGCCCCGGAAGTCAAATTCGATTGCTCCGTTCTGCACCCGAATTCCCACCCGGATCTGATGCCCGTCGTCGAGGGTTTCGGTGGCCTCGAAAATGGCCCCTTCGTGTTGCGTAAGTACCCGCGCCATGCGCTCCGTAGCCGACTGTTTCAGCCGTTCCATGTATCGGTGAACGGTAGGCAACCCGTACGCCCGTACCAGACTGAGCAGGGCCGTTTCGCCCGCCCGGAGCGAGGCCAGGGCGGCTTCAATGTCGGCCCGGTTTTCGGCAAGCGACCGGGTGGGGTAGGGGGCCTCCGTAAAGCGGCTTTTCACCCCCCGCTGCCCGGTAGCGTCGTCCCAGAGCCACTCGCCCCGGCGCATCAGGTATTGAGGTTCCAGCACCACGCCCTCTTCGGAGAGGGTAGTGGCATCGGGCGGCATAGAACCGGGTACTTTACCGCCAATTTCGGCGTGGTGTGCCCGGTTTATGACATAGCCAACCAGCAGGGGTTCGGGGGCATCGGCGGTTGGTTCGGTAAACACACCCTGAATCAGCGTTACGTCGGGCAGGTGCGAGCCGCCAAAGCGGGGGTGGTTGGTGATGATTACGTCGCCCGGCTCCAGCGGCAGTTGCTCCAGACACAGGCGGGCGCACACGCCCAGACTCCCAAGGTGCACGGGTATGTGTGGGGCATTAGCGACGAGTTGGGCGCGTGGGTCGAGCAGGGCGCAGGAGAAGTCGAGCCGCTCTTTTACGTTGGTCGAAAAGGCCGTTCGCTGTAATTGCGTGCCCATTTCTTCGGCAATGCTCATAAACCGGCGGGTAAACAGCTCCAGCTGAATGGCCTCCACATCGGTTTCGGTGGCCGTGTCGGTCTGGTCCGGCCGTTCGTCGAAAAGTGCCACCGCGTCGCGGTTGGGTTGGAGGGTAAGCTGCCAGCCCGGTTCGATGAATACCGACGAGGTGGTGTTGAGCAGCAGGGCCGGGCCCGCGAAGCTGTCGCCCGGTTGCAGGGCTGCCCAGTCGTAAGCAGGGTATGGGCCGGTCTGGAAAGCCGGTTGGGCCGGTCGGGGTGCGGGCGGGGCCTGAGCGGGTTCGGGCAGGGGAACTGCTGTAGCGACCTGTACCCGGATGCTCTCGACCTCAACGGCCCGGCCGGCCGGGTAGTGTCCGTACCGATGCTCGTAGGCTGCCCGGAACGCGTCGGCCAGGTGCTCAGTATGAGAGTATCGAACGTCTACGGTTGATTCCTGCCCCTGCAACCGCATGAACACCCGCACGGCCGTGATCTCAATCCCCAACTCCGCACCCACGTCGGCCTGAAGGGCCGTGGTGGCTTGCTCGGTCAGGACTTCGATTCGGTCGGGGAGTTCGGGCAAAACTTCGTTTAGCGGTTTCAGAATGGCCTGTGCGGTCATGCGTTCGCTGCGTGCCTGCCCAATTCCGTAGGCACTCAACAAGCCTCCGTCGAAGGGCAAAACGAGCCGTTTCATACCCAGTAGCCGGGCCACCGAGCAGCCATGCAGGCCCCCGGCTCCGCCAAATACCAGAAGACTGTACTCGGCCGGATCGAAGCCGCGCGCAACGGAGATGGTACGGATAGCTCCGGCCATAGCTTCGTCGGCAATGCGGGCAAAACCAGCCAGAATGGCCTCGGCGGGTGCGTTGGCCTGTTGGCTGACGGCATCGAGGGCGGCCTGTGCCTTTTCCGGAAAAATCGGGATGCCGAACTGAGCCGGGTGCAGCCGCCCGAGCAACAGGTTGACGTCGGTGATGGTGAGTAAACCAACCTCACCCGGCCCCGACGCACCGTAACAGGCCGGGCCGGGGTTGGCCCCGGCGCTGTGCGGCCCTACGCGTAAACGGCCCTGGGTTTGGTCGTACCAGCAAACTGACCCGCCCCCGGCTGCTACCGTTTCGATAGCCAATGAGGGCAATTGCAGTTCAAACGGGCCAATCTGGGTCGAAAATCGGTAGTCGGGTATGCCAGTGCCATGTTGAATCTGGATGCGGGCTACATCGGTACTGGTGCCGCCCATATCGAGCGTAAGTACTCCGCTGCCCGTGTTGTGTGGTTCGGTTAGGGCCGCCCGCGATAGGGCGGCTCCTACCTGCCCGGCTCCGATAACACCCCCGGCCGGGCCACTCAGCAGGCTGTCTTTCGGCCGAAACAGATCGGCCCGCACCAAACCACCCGCACTGCTCATGATGCGGAGCGTAGCCGCCGGGCCCAGCTGAGTTTGTACGTTGGTAAGGTACGCGTGCAAAACCGGTGTTAGGTAGGCATCGGCCACGGCGGTTTGCGTGCGGGCTACGTAGCCGGGTGCCGCCGATACCTCGGTAGAACAGGTGATGTGCGAAAAGCCGGCTCGTTGCAAAGCTTCCCGGATATGGTTTTCGTGGGCGGGATTGCGGTACGCGTTAAGCAGCGAAATGGCAATGGCGTCGGGGTTTTGTTGCCGGAGTTCATCGATTAAGGTCGAGAGGGCGCTTTCGGCAAGGGGGGTAATCACCGCGCCATCAGCCCCGAGCCGTTCATCCACTTCCAGAACCGACTCGTAAAGCACCTCGGCGGGAGGAATGGCCAGTTGAAACAGGTTGGGGCGTTGCTGGGTGCCAATCAGGAGCAAATCGCGGAAGCCACGCGTTACGAGCAGGGCTACCCGACCACCCTTGCGTTCGAGCAGAGCATTGGTTCCTTTAGTGGTGCCCAGCCGCATTTCGAGTGGAGGAAAGGGCCTGTCGAGCGGGGTTTCGGTCAGGAGTCGGGCGGCCAAAACGGGGGCTTCTTCGCCGGTAAATAGTTCGACAGTTGTTCCGGTAGGTAGGGTTGGGTTGCCTGCCGGTTCAGACGTAGGGTCTAGCTGAAGATGCCCCTCCGTACTGAGCGACCGGACGCGGTAGGTCTCGCCCGTACCGACAATCCGCAGGGTGTAGCCCGCAAAAATAGGGGCGTTGAGCCACGGTGCCCGCAACCGCCCGTCGGTGTCGAGTTGGCCACGGAGTCGGCTGCTGCTAAGTACTTTGGTGCGGTGCAAAGGGCCCTCAGGCGAGCGGGCAATGCCGTCGGTGAAAGTGCCGCCGGTGTCGATCCAGATTTGCCAGGTTGGAGTCATACGCAAAAACAACGGGTGCTGGTTTCAGAACCTTTGTCCCATTGGTGAGTTTTCTGAGAAACAAACTTAGACAACGTTATGGAAAGCAACACAACCCACGGAACGCCCACAGGCCCGACCGAAGAGATGTACGACCGCAATGAGGAAACCGAAGGCAAGCCCCGGCTGGTGAGCATCAACGAAGACGATGTCTCAGTCGATGCTTCGGACGTAAACGACCACTCGACCGGTATGGGCGAAGATGATTTTTTAGGAAAGTCGAACAAAGAAAACAAGTGAAACCCCGCCCCAAAATTCCAACCGAACCCACGGCTATATCGACCGCCGAGCAGTTTCAGAACCAAACACTCCGGCCGGTACTGAAAGCCCTCAACGATCTTATTCTGGCGTATTACCGGCATCATTTGCCCAAACGCAAAGTGGCCTTCGACCGGTTTAGCCCCGAAGACAAGCTGGCGTACATTGAGCGTTCGGTGCGCGAGGATACCCGGTTGCGGCTGATGCTGATTGGGATGGTGGTGGGGCAGTTTTCGCCCGAAGAGTGGGCCATCTTTGTGGCTGAAGAAGCTGAACTAACCCGCCGAATTGGTAATCTGCTGATTGGCAGGCTCCAGAGTCAGGTGGATCAGTTGAGTAGCGCGGGTTGATTCAGGCAACGGTTGCCCCTCGCTGTTAAGTCTGGGCCGAATCGCCGTACTTTTGTCTTTGTGGGGGATGGTGGCTGGCGTTTGGGTTTTTGGTTCTGGGTACCAAACTGGGTCGTTATGAATTAAAAACCAAGGCAATAGCCGCTATCAACCGGAACGCCGGCCGCCATAAACCCGTTAGTAATCTGTGCCCAATTACCAACCGCCCGATCTCCGTACCGTCCATGTGATGCGTTACGTTACGCCCCTGCGCGAGGGGGGCTCACTGCCCGCGTTGGCCGAGGCCGACGACGATTTTCTGTATGTACTCAAGTTTCGCGGAGCGGGGCAGGGGGCCAAAGCCCTCATTGCTGAACTGATTGCGGGCGAAACGGCCCGGTTGCTGGGCTTACGGATGCCCGAAATCGTGTTTGCCCAACTCGACGAAGCCTTTGGCCGCACGGAACCCGACGAAGAAATTCAGGATTTGCTCAAAGCCAGTACCGGGCTCAACCTCGCTCTCCATTACTTATCGGGGGCCATCACGTTTGATCCGCTCGTGACTCCGGTCGATGCCCGGCTGGCGTCGCAGATTGTGTGGCTCGACTGCCTCATGACCAACGTTGACCGGACGGCCCGCAACACCAATATGCTGATCTGGCACAAAGAACTCTGGCTGATCGACCACGGCGCTTCGCTGTATTTTCACCACACCGGTGGGTCGTGGGAAGAACACGCCCATCGACCATTTGTCCAGGTCAAAGATCATGTGTTGCTCCCGCAGGCAAGCGAGCTCGAAGCGGTCGATGCCGAGTTTCGGGCGGTGCTCACCCCTAGCCGTATTGAAGCGATTGTAGGTCTCGTGCCCGACGAGTGGCTGACGGACGAACCGTCGAGTGCGGGCCCCTCGGAGATGTCGCCGGCCGACCGTCGGCAGATGTATGTTCAGTTTTTAACCACCCGGCTTTCCGTTTCGGAGGTCTTTGTCAACGCAGCGCAACATGCCCGAAAATCTCTTGTTTGAATACGCCGTAATCCGGGTGGTGCCGCGTGTCGAACGAGAAGAGTTTCTGAACGTGGGCGTTATTTTGTACTGCTCAGCCCGGGGCTTTCTACAAACCCGCTACCTCCTCGACCCGCAGCGGCTCGCGGCTTTTTCGGCCACTCTCGACCTCGACGAACTGACCCACCGCTTGCAGGCTTTCGAGCGGATTTGTGCAGGTCGGCAAACGGGTGGGCCAATCGGTCAGTTGGCTACGGCCGCCCGGTTTCGATGGCTCACGGCCGCCCGCAGCACCATTGTGCAAACTTCTCCTGTACACCCCGGTCTCTGCACCGACCCCGACCAAACGCTGGAACGTTTGTTTGAGAAGTTGGTGAAATAGGGAGGAAAGGGAAAAAGGAGAAAGGAGGCTGACGCAACGTTGCGCCGGAATCCCCCTCCTCCCTTTCCTCCTTTTTTCCCTTATCCCCTTTTTTCCTTCTCCCTCTTTTAAATTTTCCGGTTATCCCATAAACTAAATACCCCTCAAAAAGCGTATTTTAGCGTAACAGCCTCACCTAAAATTACTATGCTACTACCTGCTGAATACAAACGGTATCAAAAGCACCTGAACCTGCCGGAGGTAGGTGTTGAGGGGCAACTTAAGCTCAAAAGTGCCTCGGTTCTTGTCGTAGGGGCAGGTGGGTTGGGGTGTCCGGTGCTGCTTTATCTGACGGCGGCCGGCGTGGGCACCATCGGCGTGGTCGATCCTGACGTGGTGGATATTAGCAATCTGCAACGGCAGGTGTTGTACACCACCAACGAGCTGGGTAAACCCAAAGCCAAGGCCGCTGTGGCGCATCTGCAAAAGCTCAATCCCGAGATTACGTTCGATACGTATTCGCTCGCGTTTGATAGCGACAACGCCCGCGCCATTGCCGAAGGCTACGACATTGTGGTCGACTGCACCGACAATTTTAAGACCCGTTATCTGATCAACGATGCGTGCGTCACGCTCGGTAAGCCGTTTGTGTACGGGGCTATTCACCGGTTTGAGGGGCAGGTGGCGGTGCTCAACCATCAGGGGGGGGCTACATACCGGTGTCTGTTTCCGGAGTTTCCGAACGAGATGGAGATTCCGAACTGCAACGACACGGGCGTGCTTGGTGTGTTGCCGGGGGTAATCGGCACGTATCAGGCTACTGAAGTAATCAAGATGCTGACGGGCCTGGGCGAGCCTCTGAGCGGGCATCTGCTCATGGTCGATTTGTTGGCCATGTCGTTTCAGAAAATCCGGGTGAAGCGCCGGACCGATGCCGAAACCCTCGCGCAGGCTGGCCTTAGCTCAGGATACAAACCGGCTAAATCGGCTGCAAACGGTCCGCAAAAAATAGCCCCGCAGGAGCTGGCTAACCGATTGGCGGCTGGGGAAGATATTTTCCTGCTCGACGTGCGCGAGCGTCCTGAATTTGACATTTGCCACCTCGAAGGGGCCGTGCTGATTCCGGTCGGGGTAATCCCAAACAACGGGAAGCGCATCCCGACCGATAAACCGGTGGTGGTCTACTGCCATCACGGCATCCGTTCGGCCAACGTAGCCAATTACCTGCACACCCAATTCGGGTTGACCAACCTCTACAACCTCGACGGGGGTATTCACGCCTGGGCGCGCGAAGTCGAACCCGAAATGGAGGTGTATTGAAAAAGGAGAAAGGAGGAAAGGGAGAAGGGAGAAAGGAAAAAAGGAGGCTAACGCAACGTTGCGCTGGAACCCCTTTTCTCCTTTCTCCCTTTTTTCCCTATTCCACAATCCGGAACTGCATCATGGCTTTTTGGCGGGAGAGGGCGTTGAAGTGCCACCATTCGTACTCGATGGACGAGAAACCCGCCTGCCGCATTACGGATCGGAGTAGTTTGCGGTTGGCCACCTGTTGCTTGGTTAGCTTGCCTTCGCGCAACAGCCGCTCCTCGTCGGAGGGGTAGGCCAACACGCCGAAATAGTCGTACGGAGTACCCATGTCGAGTGGCACGTAATCGTTGCCTTGTACGCGGGCGATGGTCAGGTCAACAGCACAACCGTAGTTGTGAATGGAGCCCTCGCGGGGGTCGGCTACGTATTTCCGGCGTACATTTTCGGGATACTGTGGCAGGGCGTTCCAGAGCTTCCACTGGGCCGCCCGCGGGCGGGCGGCATCGTACACAAGCAGGCGTAGCTCGGGTTGTTGCTGCTTCAGGAGGGCGTTGGCTTTGGCTAATTTCTGGGCGGCCATAGGTTGCATGTAAGCGCGGGTAAGGTCGCCGTACACGTCTTTTTTGACAAAATTGTCTGTCGTCGAATATTTCAACTCAACCAGCAGCGATGGGTCAACCGTTTGGATATTCACAAGCCGTTGTGCCTGCATGGAGGCTTCGAGGCCCTGAGCGTTGGTAATGAGCGAAAGCGTGAATGCCTGAATGAGTGAATAGAAAAATATAGCCAGCCGGACTCTGTTTTGCATACCCAAATACGATTGTTTTGTGAAGCTGATGCCGTAAACTTACAGCATTTCTCGCGGGCGGCCGTGAATATGTGAGCTGGTGGCCGTAATCAAATTGGTAGAGCCTCGTTCGCTCTTTCACTCTTTCACTGAATCAATAGGGATGGCTTTAAATTACATCTGGGTTGCGTTTTTTCTGATTGCATTTTTGGTGGCTCTGGTCAAGCTACTGGTTTTTGGCGATACCGAGATTTTCAAGACCATCGTAGAGGGGTTGTTCGATTCGTCGAAAGTAGCTGTGATGGACATTGCCCTGCCTTTAGCGGGGGTTATGACGTTTTTTCTGGGGCTGCTCAACATTGCCGAGAAAATTGGCGCCATCAACGCCATCGCCCGCGTCATTGGGCCATTTTTCAACAAACTCTTCCCGGAAGTGCCCAAAGATCACCCCGCCAACGGGCAGATGATCATGAACTTTTCGGCCAATATGCTCGGGCTCGACAATGCCGCTACGCCCTTCGGCCTGAAAGCCATGCAGAGTTTGCAGGAGCTAAACCCCGTGAAAGACACCGCCAGCAACGCCCAGATTATGTTTCTGGTGCTGCATACGTCGGGCCTCACCATTATTCCGCTGAGTATCATGGCCCAACGGGCTATTCTGGGGGCCGCCGACCCGTCGGATATTTTTATTCCCTGCCTCATTGGCACCTACGTAACTACCGTGGTGAGTATCCTGATTGTGGGTATCAAACAGCGGCTCAACCTGCTCAATAGCACCGTACTGGGTGGTATTGGTGGCCTTACGGCCTTTTTGGGCTTGGCGCTTTGGTACCTGTCAGGTCTGCCCAAAGAGCAAATCGAGCAGGTATCGAAAGTGGTGGGTAACGTCCTGTTGCTGAGTATTATCGTGACGTTTCTGGCGGGTGCCATCCGGAAGAAAATTGATGTTTTCGATACGTTCATCGAAGGGGCCAAAGCCGGTTTCGAAACTTCGGTGCGCATTATTCCGTATTTGGTGGGTATGCTGGTGGCCATTGGCGCGTTTCGGAATGCGGGCGCGATGGATTACCTCGTGAGCGGCCTTAAATACGTGATTGGGCTGACGGGCGTAAACACCGATTTTACGGATGCCCTACCCGTTGCCCTCATGAAACCCCTGAGTGGGTCGGGCGCGCGGGCCCTCATGATTGATGCCATGAAACAGTTCGGGCCCGACTCGTTTGTGGGGCGGCTCGTCTGTATCTTTCAGGGATCGGCCGATACCACCTTCTACATTGTTGCCCTGTACTTCGGGTCGGTAGGGATAAAAAAGACACGCTACGCCATTGTAGCGGGCCTTATTGCCGACTTTGTGGGCGTATTGGCGGGAATCGGGCTCGGGTACTTATTCTTTCACTAATCGGGGGGCGTTGACCCGTCTGCCTGAACGTTCTGCCGCTGGCTGGGTTATGGAGTTGGAGCAATACCCAACAGAACGCCGGGTAGACTAATCAACTTACAGGATGAATATTAATCAGGTTCGCGAACAACTACACCGCCTGATCGATGAGGTGGACGATATCTATGTATTGAATGGGCTGTACCGAAATCTCGTGGCCGACAAGCGTCAGCGCGAGGAATACGAGCGGGATCAGGCCGAAAAAGCAGAGCGGAGCAAAACCCGATCTGCACGTCGAAAAGATTGATAATCCGTTTACAAAAAGACCTGCAAGTGACTATGCGAAAAGCCACTAAACACTTTATGGAAAGGTGTTTAGTGGCTCTGTAGTCTGTAACTCTCAACTCTTGCCTTTACTGCTGGTTGAGGTACACGCTGCCCATCGAAGCTGAGATTTCGACCCGGGCTCCTCCGCCATTCACGCGCCCTTTGATTCGGTCTTTGTCGGCCTGCCCGTCGAAGTTACGCAGCTCGCCAGACACGACTTTGCTGCCCCGAATATCGAGGTCCAGCCCCTTGTTCATGGGAAGTTTCACCCGAACACTGCCCACACTGCCGTCAACCCGTACATACTTGTCAACGCGGGTCATTTCGAGTTCGATGCTACCGGCCGAGGTGCTCGTTTCAACGCTGCCGGCAATGTTGCGGAGCCGGACGCTCCCGCCCGAAGTCCCCGTTTTCAATTCGCCATCAATGTTGTTGCCCTGCACACTACCACCCGACGTCTGCGCTACAATGTTGCCTTTCAGTCCGTTGAGTCGGATGCTGCCGCCCGACGTTTCGAGCCGAAGCGTACCGTCGGAGTCGGTGGCCTCGATACTGCCGCCTGATGTTTCAAGGGTAATCTGATCGTGGCAGTTGGTAATCTGAATGCTGCCACCCGAAGTTTCGCCGTTCACCGTACCGCGTACATCGTCGAGCCGAATGCTCCCGCCCGATGTTTCGAGTTTCTGGTTGCCGGTGAGGTGAGCCAACCGAAGGCTCCCGCCCGATGTTTCGAGGTCGGCCGTGGTGTTGCGTGGGGTGTAAAACTTAAAGCCGATGCTCAGGGCGCGTTTCCAATCACTGCGGTCATTTTTGCGCCGGGCCGTGGCAATCACGGTTTTCCCTTCCTGCCGAATGCTAATCTCGTAATCTTCGAGCCGTTTCTGTATTTCGTCCTGACTGAGGGTTTCGCGCCCGTTCCAGTTGTTGGGCCGCACGTACATTTCGACTTTGGTTTCGTTGCCCGAACCACCTTCTACCGTCAGACTACCGCCCGAGGTGCGGGCCTGCACAGCGTTGATTCCCGAGAATGTTTTGGTTTGAAACGGCTTGAGGTCGTCGGTCGATTGGGCCTGGGTGAATGTTGTGGTCAGAAGGCCGAGGGCAAGGAGTGGACCTAGAAAGGTTTTCATGGTTTTGACGATGTTTACGGAAAGATGCACTCGGCCGCGCAGAAGTTGCACCGGTGCGGGCCAGTTTTTTAGTATTTGGCCTTATTCCGAAAGCGTCGGCGATCAGGCCGGGAGCCAAATCGTAAATACCGAGCCTTTGCCGAGTTCGCTCGTTGCCCGAATGGCGCCGTTATGATTTTCGACTACTCGGCGGCAAATCGCCAGGCCGACACCTGTACCCACAAATTTGGCTTTGCTGTGGAGTCGCTGGAAAACCTGGAAAATGCGTTCGGCGTACTGTTTCTCGAAGCCAATGCCGTTGTCCTGCACCGAAATCTGCCAATACTGTCCGTTGGGGTTCAGGTCGGCGGGCAGGCTGTCGGGGTCGGCAGGCTGGCAACTGACTAAAACGTGAGGAGACAGATCACTCTGCTGAAATTTCAGGGCGTTGCTGACCAGGTTACTAAACAGTTGTTGCATTTGTAACGCTGACCCCTGAACAGTGGGCAACTGCTCTACCTGAATATTGGCCCCTGAATCGCGGATGAGTAAGTCCAGATCGTTCAGCACGTCGGTCATCACCAGATTCAGATTAATCGGTTCAAACTGGTCTTTCAGGGTCGAGATGCGCGAGTAATCAAGCAGGTCCCGAATCAACATCGACATCCGCCGGGCCGACTGCTGCATCCGTTGCACCAGATCTACGGCGTTGGTGTCCAGTGAATTGTGGTGTCGCTCGGTGAGTAAGTCGCCGAAGGCCATAATCTTGCGCAGGGGCTCCTGCAAATCGTGCGAGGCTACGTAGGCAAACTGTTGCAGGCTCTCGTTGGAGCGTTTCAACTCCTGAATCACAATCTCCAGTTGCTGGCGCGACCGCCGGACTTCGGAGATGTCGATAAACGAAATCACCACGCCGTCGCCCAGCTTACCGGTTGCCATCAGAAACGTTTGCGGGCCGTAGGTAAACTCAACGGTTTCGGGTTGTCCGGTTTCTACGACCCGGCAGTATCGGGCAAAATCGGCCTCATAGGTGGGGTTGGGTACCTGGCTAAAGGGCTTGGTTAGAATGGTTTCTGTCAATGGTCCCCAGATTTCGCGCGCGAGTCGATTCCCGCGCACTGTCCGAAAATCCACAATCTTGCCGTCCGAATCCCGAATGGCTTCGTGCAGCGAAAGAGCCGTTTGCGAATTATCGAGGATAGCTTCGAGCTGATTGGCCAGAATTTCCTGATCGACCTCGGCCTGCTTGATAGCCGACACATCGAGAAACGTGAACAGAACTCCGTCGCCATGCTTAATAAACGAACCTTCAAACCAGCCGCGTGTTCCGAAATGGTTATATTCGAACGAATACCGTTGGCTTTCACCGGTTTGGGTGACGGTGTAAAACGTATCAAAAAGGGGTATCGTCTGCCAGTTCGGAAACAGCGTGCTGATTAGCTGTCCGGCCATATCGGCTACGGTACGCCCAACGAGCCCGGCGTTGAACGAGTTGGTCAGCAAATACCGGAAATCTACAATGTCGTCTGTTTCGTCCCGAATGGCTTCGGCCAGAATAATACCCACCGGCGAGTGATCGATCACGCGCTGAAGCAGTTCGGTCTGGTGTTTTCGCTGTTGTTCGGCCTCCCAGCTTTCGGGCTTATCCTGAATGGTGAGCACAATTCCATCGCCCCACTTCACAACCGATACATCAAAATATCCCGACAGTCCATCGTACTGGTACGGTATATCGAGCCGGGCGGGGGTACCGGTGTCAGCAACCTGCGCATAACGGGCAAATACACCTGTTTCAACCGTGTGCGGAAAATACTCGAGCATGGTGTGGCCAATCACCTGATGGTCGTCGCGTCGGGTTGTCCGGCGGTTGGTCTCGTTTTGCAGCACGTACCGGAAATCCACAATTTCGCCTGCTTCATTTCGGATGGCTTCAAACGCGGCAATCTGGCTCTGCGAGCTGTCGAGTACCGATCGGAGTAGTTCGTTTTGTTTCGCCAGAGTCTGATGTTGGGCGTCGGTTCCAGAGGGGGCAATCAGGGTAGTTTGCCGATGTCCACCGACCAGAAAATGAGGGCTGTCGGGTAGCTTTAGAAACGACAGCCGACCCGATTCGCCGGGTAGGGTCAGCCACTGTGTCTGAGGTTCAGCCTGGCGTAAGGTATTCAGTATCTGGCGATAGGCGTCAGAGGGGAGGTTGGGGACTAACGACGAAAGCGTGGTTGTGTGAGCGGGGGTACCCGGAAGCTTCCAGAGGTGCTGCGCTGCGGGGTTTGCCTCGACCAGAAGCAAGTCGACAAGGAGACCCTCAGGGCTGGTCAAACCCTGAAACACCCCCAGCGGGCCGGGTGTTAACTCCAGTAAAGCTTTGGTCAGTAAATTCATTCAATTCGTTACGGTAAACCAGAGGAAGTGTCTGTTCAGACGGTCTAACGAAGATAGAGCTTCCGGCGAACTTCGCCAATGACATGGGCTTGTCTTAAGGTGATTTTAGTGCAGAGCCGGTATGGGGTTTCATAAAAAAACACCTCTCGGTTGGGAGAGGTGTCTTGGCAGAGTGTACGTGGAATTAGTCGGGTAGTACCCGAATCATGATGTCTTTAAACAACACTTTACTTTTGGGGTCGTGGCCCTGCAAGGCCACCGTACCACTGCTTAGTTTGCGGGTAATATTGGGCTTATTGCTGATGCTGTCGGGCTCGGTGTACTGGTTAATGATCTTGTCGTTGATCCGTACCGTAACCATTTTGCCCTGTACCGTGATCTGCTCGGTGTACCACTCATCGTCTTTCACGAACACCTCTTTTACGTCCTGAAGGGCATATACACTGCCCGTTTTACGCCAGTCGGTATGGGTTTGGTTTACCTGAATTTCGTAGCCTTTGGCGGGCCAGCCTTTCTCCTGATAGCCGGTATGAATAAACATGCCGGAGTTGGAGCCGGGCATGGTTTTCACGGTCGCCTTCCACTCGAAATTTTTGAAGGTATGGTTATTGACCGGCCCGTCGTAAAACAGGTGTGCCCGAGGACCGAATACCACAATCGCGCCGTCCTGTACCGAGAAAGTAGCCGGGTTTTCGGCTACTTTCCAGCCGTCGAGGTTTTTGCCGTTAAATAAACTCACCCAACCATCGCCTTTTTGGCTGCGGGCGCCTGCGGTCGACGACACGTTGGATTTAGGGGTGGCACAGGCCAGCATCACAGCCGGGGCCAGAAGGATAAGGAGACGTTTCATGCGTAGAAAGAACCAGACAAGCGTTTGCGGGTATAAGACAAACGAGGAACTTATCTAATGCCAGGCGTCTTTAAGCGTGTTGGCCGCTGCCCGGTTTTGCGGGCTATACTGGTCTGGATGCCGTGTGTTGGGAGAATCGGTCAGAAACCATTTCCAAACGAACCCACCCGCAAACCAGGGCTGATGCCACACCGACTCAAACAGGGCCGTGTAGGCTTGTGCCTGTGCCTGTTCGCTGGGTGTGCAGTCGGTGTCCGACTCCCAGGGCCGCCGGGCCGTGTAGGTGCAGGCCCGGTAACCAAACTCCGTAAACAGGATTGGCTTCTGCTTTTCGCCACTTAGTTCGCCCAACGCTTGTACATGATCTTTCCAACCCCGATTCATGGCCCGCACACTCGGCGTTGGGCTGTCGGAGAGCGGAAAGTAGGCATCCACACCAATGTAGTCGAGTTCGTTCCAGAACGGAATCTGCGCGTACCGATCCCAATTGGCCGCGTAGGTTAGCTTGCCTTTGTAAATGGCTTTGACCTGACCAATCAGTCGGCTCCAGAATTGGGGCCGGGCTACGGCGAACCGGTCCAGTTCGGTGGTGATGCAAAACAGATCGACCCGGAGCGAATCGGCCAGGTGTGCGTTGTGCAGAATGTATTTTGTGTAATCGGTTTCAAACGTCAGCCAATCGGCCTCGTTGGCAAATGCGAGGTCGAGGTGTGAGCCGCCCATCATCCAGACGTGCGGCTTCAGCATCACCCTCAGGTTTTGCTCCCGTGCCATTCGGATGGTTTCGGCTACTCCCTGCGGGGTTTCGCCCCACCACTGCCCCATGTTCCGCCTGCCCGGTGGCGGGTTGCCGCTGTAGTAAAAGTGCGGGTCACCCTGCTGACAAAACCCGTACGGAACTACGGCAACCCAGTCGGCCCCCACCTGCCGTGGCCCGCTTAGGGCATCGGGTGCGGGTTGGCGGGGCGGGGCCACCAGATTGACGCCTTTCATCTTCGGCTCCTGCGTGCGGTACGAGGCCACCGATTGGCAGCTCAGAATCCCCAGAAGCAGCAATACAGATGAAAGTTGCATGAAACGGGTCCAGAAAAGGTGAAAAATGCGGTTACAACTGTCGCTGTTTGCCGGTTCCGTCGGTAATCACAACAGACTTTACGTTGGGGGGCAACACCAGCTGGCGCGCCGACTGCGACAAAAAGGACTGACCATACCCAAACTCAACCCGCTGACGTTTACCAGTAGGCAGTGTGACCAACCCACTGGCGTCGTTGGGTTGCAGCCGGATGCTCCGGCTGGGTGTTGTTTGCCGGAAGATACACAATTTACCCCGGTTTTGAGTGGCTACCAGCAGTGGGCGGCCGTTGGCATCGGTGAGCTGAGCCAACCCCTTAGCGTTGCCCGGCACATAAAAACCACTGGCTGCCGAGGTAGTGGGCGTAAAACCACCTTTGCCGTTGCCCCGGAGCCATAGTCCGTTGAGGGCATCGTACCGGCCTATTGACACCTCTCCGCTGTAGTCATTGCCAACCAGCACCACATCGAGGTTACCGTCGTTATCTACATCCTGAGTAACCATACCAAAAATAGGCCCCAGCTGCGCCAGCGTAGGCAGTGGGTGCATAGCAAACTGGGCTTTGCCGTCGCTACCGACTCCTTTGTTTTCGAGGTACATCGAACGAAACTCATTGGCTTCGAGTACCATAGCCTTACTGCGTTCCTCTTCGGTCAGGAGCTTGTCGATGCTGGCCGTGGTGAAATCTTTGTAGAACGGAAACCGCTTCCGCATCACAATCATTTGCTTAATGAGGTCGTCGCGGCCGTGAAACGTGTACTCTTTACGCGGGGCACCTTCGTTGGCAGTTTCGGGAATAAAGATGGTCGGAATAGCGTCGTAGAAGCCATTGTTGTCGAAATCACCAGCGTACAGGCGCACGGGTTCGAGCTTACTGGCCCGCATGCGGGCGTTGAGGCCGAGGTTCCCGGCAATGTAATCGATATCGCCATCGGCATCGAAGTCGCCGGGGGTAAGCGAGTTCCACCAACCCTTTACATCGGGCGAGATGGGTACAGCCGTAAAGGGTTGTTTCTGCCCATTTTTCAGGAGCGTGAGTGCCATAAACTCGCCTGCCAGCATCAGGTCGGGCCAGCCATCGTTATCGGGGTCGGTCCAGAGAGCGTCGCACACCAGCCCGACGTTTTGCAGAGCCGGGGCTACTTTCGCCGTTACATCGGTAAACCGGGGTGCGCCTGTACCCCCTTTGGGGGAATCGTTGCGAAGCAGCAGGCTCGTAACTGGTTTAGGGTACTGGTCAGGTTCTACGCGGCCACCCACAAACAGATCAAGATCGCCATCGCGGTCAAAATCGGCAGCTTTCACACACGACTTGCTGGTGGTGTTGACGGGCAGGCTGCCCGGCGCCAGCGTAAACTGGCCTTTACCGTTGTTCACGTAAAGCCGATCCTGGTACGTAGGGGCACCGGCATTGTCTTCGCAACTACCACTGGCAATGTACAAATCGAGGTCGCCATCGGTATCAGCGTCAAACAAAAGCACACCCATGTCTTCTTCCGGCTTGCGTGGGTTGGGTGTCGGCCCCGGCAAGAGGGGTTGCGATGTAAACCGCCCGCTCGTCTGCTGGAGGAAAAACGTACCGCTGTGTTGGCGCGAGCCTCCCACGAAGAAATCGTCGAGACCATCGCCGTTGACATCACCAGCTGCTACCGCCGGGCCAAACTGCGACAGTTTGTGGGGCAGAAGTTTCTGGTTGTTGAAATCGATGTACTCGGGCTCCTGATGTACAAACTGTACCCCTACAGAGTCGGTAATATCGCGCAGCGGGCTTGGGGCTGTCTGTGGCGTATCGGGTTGGTACGGCTCGGTGGCTTTGCGGGCGTCGGCGGTGAGTACCTGATTGGTTTTTACGTTGGTCAGGACCTGTTGGCGGGCGGGTTGTCCGTTGATACCCGGCCAGATGATACGCACCCGGTCAACGGCTTTGATCGTGCCCAGACCGAAGTGGGCAAACGGCTCAACTGTCGACAGATACCCCCGGTATGGGCTATGCTCGTAAACCTGCCGCCGGGCTACTCCTTTGGCATCTTTGTAATCGATTTCAACGAGGGTGCCGAGCCCCATGCGGTTATATTCTGTCCCTACAAACCCAACGCGGAGGTAGCTGGTCTGGCCAGCCTTTTGCTCCATTAAGTTGTTGCGGTACACAAAGGCAGAGTCGTTGATGTTGTTCGTAACGTATTCGAGGTCTCCGTCGTTGTCGAGATCACCGTAGGCAGCACCGTTGGAGAAAGAGGGTTTAAATAAGCCCCAGTCCTGCGTCACGTCGTCGAAGAGCAATGGTTCGTTGTCTGAGTCTCCGGCGCGGTTCCGAAACGCGTAGTTGCTAATCTTAACAACCGGAATTTGGCTCAGCAGGTAGCTTTTGGTGGCTACAGATCCGCTCTCCTGCCGAAAACTAACGAAATCACGGTCAGTGATATCTTTCGGAAACCCGTTGGTTATCATCAGGTCTCGGTAGCCATCGTGGTCAAAGTCGGCCAGTAGGGGAGACCAGCTCCAGTCCGTTTCGGCTACGTCGGCCAGCAGGCTGATTTCTGAAAACACAGGGTCTTTACTACCGGGGCGCGGACCACCGTTCAGCTGAAGTGTATTGCGCACATACTGGTAATTGTACTTAAACTCCTCATTGTTAAGGTAGTTTTGGTAGCTATTGGGGCCCATCAACATCTTCTTGCGGTAATTGTCGCGGGGTTGCATGTCCACGGCTACCACTTCGGCTAGTCCGTCGTTGTTAATATCCGCCACGTCGTTGCCCATGGCCGAGTTGCTGGTGTGCTTGAAATAATCAGCCGCCCGGTCGGTAAACCCACCTTTCTGGTTATTGATATAAAGCAGGTCGTCGGTGATGTAGTCGTTGGTGACGTAAATATCTTTCCAGCCGTCGCGGTTAATATCTACGATCGAAATTCCCAATCCGTAGCCCTCGGTCAGAATACCGGCCTCACGTGAGACGTTGACAAAAAGCGGGGTTCCGGCCGGGGCGCTTGCTTTGCCGGTTTTCCGCTCGACGGTCATGTTCCGATACAGTCGGTCGGTTGTGGCCGACGAGCCGTCTTTTACTTTGATCCGGTACGCGTTGGGGTACTGTTCAATTGTATTGGTGAGTACGTACAGGTCAAGATCTCCGTCATTGTCGTAGTCAAAAAAGGCAGAATGGGTCGTGTGCCCATCGTCGGCAATGCCATATTCGTGGGCCCGCTCTTTGAAGACTGGTACCGAAAGGCCATCAGCTCCGGTTTGGTTGCCTTCATTAATAAACAGTAAATTTTCACGGCGGGCTGCGTTTTTGCTCACGGTAGCACCCACATATATGTCCATTCGGCCATCATTGTTGATATCGACAAGGGCTACACCAGAACACCACTTACCGTTTCCATCAACGGCTGCCTGCTTCGTCACATCGGCAAACTGAAGTGAGGCCCCGCCTTTTTTCCCTTTGTTAATGTAGAGCCTGTTGGCGGACTGGTTTCCGGTGAAAAAGATATCCTGCAAACTGTCGCCATTGAAATCGGCAATACTTACCCCGCCACCATTGTAAATATACTCAAAATCGACAATGTTAAAGGTGTCATTGTCGGTAATGCGGTTACTAAACGTGATACCGGTTTCAGATGTCGGTACAAGTGTAAATAAAGGTTTGTCTTGTTGACAAGAGGAGATTGAGACAAGAGTAACTAAAAGAGCAATATGGGCGCGTAATTCACGAAGCATGAGTATTGAAGAACAAAATCTGAGAGCAAACTACAAAAAAAAATAGCAATCATCCTAACGCAAAAAAGCCCAAAAAACCGCTTGTAGGCATTTCATGGCCAATAAGTTGCCTGTCAGTCACATTTTTTATGAACAGTTTTAGATGGGATTAAAAAAAGAAAATATTAAAAAAAAGTTCGAGTATGGGCTTCAGATGTTTTACTTTTGCGTGGTGAGTATAAATGCCGTTTTACCAATTAATTCCAACCTTAAAAAACATCAAGGTACATGAGAACAACTCTCTACAGGCTATCTCAGGCTGCGCTGTTATGCACACTGATGCTATTCAGTAGCATTGTGGTGATGGCCCAGGACCGCCGGATTACTGGGAAAATCACCGGTGCTGATGGACCCGTTCCCGGAGTGAACATTGTGATCAAGGGCACAACGACCGGTACAACTACCGATGCCAATGGTGCGTACGCGTTGAACCTGCGGGGTGCAAATCCAGTGCTGGTTATTTCTGCAATCGGTTACAAAGGCCAGGAAGTAGCAGTGGGTAACCGCTCTGAAGTGAACATCACCCTCGAAGACGACGCCACCGCTCTGTCGGAAGTTGTTGTAACGGGTTACACCACTGACGATCGGCGCACGGTAACGGGTGCCGTCTCGACGGTGAAAGCGCGGGCACTGCAGGCTCAGCCTTCGGGCAACGTAGAGCAGCAGCTGCAGGGTCGCGTATCGGGTGTGACGGTTATCACCAACGGTCAGCCGGGTACCAACAGCCAGGTACGCGTGCGGGGTTTCGGTGCCTTCGGTGGTAACGAGCCTCTGTACGTAGTTGACGGGGTGCCCGTTGGCTCGGTGAACTTCGTTGCTCCGGACGACGTGGAGACAACCACCGTACTGAAAGACGCTGCGGCTGCGTCAATCTACGGTGCGCGTGCTGCCAACGGCGTTATCGTTATTACGACCCGGAAGGGCTCGAAGACTCCCAAGAAATTGCAGGTAACGTACGACGGTCAGATTGGTGCTACAGATCCGGGCAAAGGTCAGGAGATGTTGAAGCCAACCGAGTTTGCTGACTGGACTTGGCGTCAGTTCCGCAACACAGCGTTCCAGAACGGGACGGCTCCTGCCTACAGCCACCCACAGTTTGGTACGGGTGCTACACCGATTATCCCTGATTTCATTAACGTAGGGGGCCGTGCAGGCGTAGTAGGTAGCGTTGACCTGGCGGCTGAGCGGTTGAAGTACAACATCAACCCAGCAGCTGGTGCTATCTATCAGGTAGTTCGGGCCAACAAAGAAGGTACCGACTGGTACGATGCCGTTACGCGGGTAGCCGCTGTACAGCGTCATGGTCTGGGCTTTACTGGTAGTGGCGAAGGAAGCCGTTTCTATATTGGCTTGAGCGCTCAGAATCAGCAGGGTATCCTTCTGAACAACGATTTCAAGCGCTACTCGTTCCGGGCTAACTCAGAATTTGATCTGGGCAAGAAAGTTCGGATTGGTGAGAACGTTCAGTTTACCTACCTGTCGGTATTGGGTCAGGGCGGTGCTGGTAACGGTCAGGGTGTAGCTGCCGACGAAAACGACATTCTGCAGGCTTTCCGTATGCCTTCAATCATTCCGGTGTACGACGAGTTCGGTGGATATGCGGGTACGGCTGCCAAAGGCTTCAACAACCCACGTAACCCGGTGGCAAGCCGTCAGGGTCTGTCCAACAACCGTGGTTTCAACACGCTGGGCTTTGGTAACATCTACCTCGAGGTTGATCCGATCGAAAACCTGACCCTACGTAGCACGGTGGGTGGTCAGTACGGTAGCTTCTACAACTATGGCTACAGCCGCCTGCAGTACGAAAACTCGGAAAACAACTCGGCATTTGGCTACAACGAAGGTGGTGGCTATTCATTTGCCTGGGTGTTGACCAACACGGCGGCTTACAAGCGTAAGTTTGGTGTACACGGTGTTGACGTAATCGTGGGTCAGGAAGCCCTGAACACCGGTGTTGGCCGGAACATCAATGGTAACGGTCAGAACCCATTCTCAACCGACCCAAACTACATCACGCTGAGCACGGTGGCCTCAACGGGTCGTCAGGTAAACAGTGGTCAGTTCAAGGGGGTTAACTTCTACTCACTGTTCGGTCGTTTGAACTACATCTACAACGACAAGTATATCGTAACGGGTGTGATTCGTCGCGACGGTTCAAGCCGTTTCGGTGCCAACAACCGCTACGGTGTGTTCCCGGCTGCTTCGGTAGCATGGCGTATGTCGTCTGAAGAGTTCATGAAAGACCTCTCGTGGGTGACTGAGTTCAAAGTACGGGGTGGTTATGGTTTGATGGGTAACTCAAACAACGTTGACCCGGCTAACCAGTACAGCTTGTATGCCGCTAACCTCGGCAACTCGGCCTACGATATCAACGGTTCGAACTCAAGCACGGTTGACGGTTACTACCGCTCACGGATCGGTAACCCCGATGCTAAGTGGGAGACCTCGATCACGAGCAACATCGGTTTTGATGGTTCGTTTTTCAATAACCGTCTGGAAGTTATCCTCGACATCTGGCGGAAAGACACCAAGGATCTTCTGTTCCAGGTGCCTATTCCTGACGTAATCGGTACGTATGCTTCGGCTCCTTCGGTTAACATCGGTAAGATGCGTAACCAGGGTATCGACCTTCAGGTAATTACCCGTGGTAAAATCGGTGCCGAAGTAGGTTACGAAGCGAACATCACCGCCAGCACGCTGAGCAACAAAATTGAGTACCTCGCTCCGGGTCTGACCTACCTGACTACTGTAAACCCAGGTTTCCGGGGTATCAACCCGATTCGGAACCAGTTGGGCTACTCACTGTCAGCGTTCTACGGCTACCAGGTGACTGGCTTGTTCCAGAGCAAAGCTGAAGTAGACGCTGCGCCGAAGCAGGAAGGTGCCGCTCCAGGCCGTTTCCGGTATGCTGATATCAACGGTGACAACAAGATCGACGCGAACGACCGGACCTACCTCGGTAGCCCTGTTCCGAAATTCACGGGTGGTCTGAACCTGCGCTTCACGTATCGTGGATTCGATGTTGAAATGTATGGTTACACCTCAATCGGTAACAAGATTTTCAACGTATCGAAGTGGTTCACCGACTTCTACCCATCGTTTGCGGGTGCGGCTATCAGCGCCCGCGTGCGTGACTCATGGTCACCTGAGAACCCCGGTGGTACTGTGCCCATTTTCGAAGCAGCTTCGAACTTCAGCACCAACACCCAGTCGAACTCGTACTACGTAGAAGACGGTTCGTACTTCCGGATGCAGAACCTGTCGTTTGGCTACAACCTGCCAAGCAGCATTCTGAACAAAATCAAATTGCAGCGTCTGCGCGTATTCGTATCAACAAACAACCTGTTCACGATCACGAAATACCAGGGTCTTGACCCAAGCGTAGGTGGTAACGCTGATACTAACTTTGGTATTGATGTAGGAAACTACCCAATTACTCGTAGCGTACTGGGCGGTGTTTCTCTGTCATTCTAAAAACAAAATGGGGTATGCAAATACCCCACATTTCAACTTAATCACACAATGAGACACAATAAAAAACTCTTTATTCTGGGTGCAGCAACGACCCTGAGTTTGGCAACTGTTTCGTGTAAAGATACGTTTCTGGAAGTACCCGTTACGGGTCAGCTGGCGCAGGCGCAGTTGAGCTCAAAAGCAGGTATCGAAGGCTCACTGATCGGTGCATATTCGATTCTGAACGGTCGCGGTGACCGTCTGGCATCTTTCTCAAACTGGGTTTGGGGTGGTATCCGCGGTGGTGATGCCAACAAAGGAACTGACCCCGGTGACTTCTCGTCGATCAACCCAATTCAGCGCTTTGAGACCATCTCAACCGGTGAGGTAGCGGGTACCTGGCAGCGGAAGTACGAAGGTATTGCCCGGTGCAACACGACACTGAACCTGCTCAAGAACGCGCCAGCCGATATGTCGGCCGACGATAAGAAGCGGGTAACTGCTGAAACTCGCTTCCTCCGTGCTCTGTACTACTTCGACCTGAAGCGTCTGTACGGCAATACGCCGTACATCGATGAGACGGTTGATTACGGTACCGGCATCGAGAAAGTGAAAAACGATCAGGATCTGTGGCCAAAAATTGAAGCCGACGCTAAGTTTGCTTACGAGAACCTGCCAGAGACTCAGTCGGCTGCGGGCCGGATCAACAAGTGGGGTGCGGCTGCTCAGCTGGCCAAAGTGTACTTGTATCAGAAGAAGTACGCGGATGCAAAGGCCCTGTTCGATCTGATCATTGCCAACGGTAAAACGTCGAATGGTAAGAAGTACGGTCTGGTGCCGAAGTATGCTGACCTGTTCAAGGCGTCGAACGACAACAACGAAGAGTCAGTATTCGCTATTCAGGCTGCCGCGAACACGGGTAACGTAAACAATGCGAACCCTGAGTTTGACCTGAACTATCCGTACAACACGGGCCCGAACGGCCCAGGTAACTGCTGCGGATTTAACCAGCCCAGCTTCGAATACGTGAACTCGTTCCGTACCGATGCGAATGGTCTGCCTCTGCTCGATGGCTCATACAATTCAGCAGCCAATGCCGTGAAGAGCGATATGGGTGTGCTGTCGAAAGACGCATTTACGCCTGATGCTGGTAACCTTGACCCACGTCTCGACCACACGGTAGGTCGCCGGGGAATTCCTTACCTCGACTGGATGGACCACCCAGGTGCCGACTGGATTCGGAACCAGCCAAACGGTGGCCCATACTCGCCGAAGAAGTTTACCTACTACAAGTCGGACCGTGGCTCACTGCAGGATAACAGCTCATGGACGCCAGGCTATACGGCTCTGAACGTACCGATTATCCGGTATGCTGACGTTCTGTTGATGGCAGCTGAGTGCGAAATCGAAGTAGGTTCGCTGACTAAGGCTCGTGAGTACGTCAACATGGTACGTAACCGCGCAGCTAACCCAGCAGGCTTTGTTACCCGTACGGGTGGCGCACCAGCGGCTAAGTATGTTATCAATGAGTACCCTGCATCGGTATTTGCTACCAAAGCTTCGGCTACAACGGCTCTGCGTTTTGAGCGCCGTCTGGAGCTGGGCGACGAAGGACACCGCTTCTTCGACCTGGTTCGCTGGGGCATTGCTGCTCAAACTCTCAACGCGTATCTGCAGTACGAAGGCGCTCCGTCGCGTCTGCCGACTACGCTGGGTGGGGCTACGTTTACCGCCGGTCAGGATGAGTTACTGCCCATTCCGCAGGCTCAAATCGACATTCAGGGTAAAGACGTACTGAAGCAGAACCCTGGTTACTAAGATTGATCCGATTACTGTCAGACGGAAGAAAGATCGCCCTTGGCGATCTTTCTTTTTTATGGTAGGGTTACACCTGCCGTTTACGCAAAAAATTTGCTTTCATTTAATCTTATTTTTACATTTGGCCCATCATGAAACGCCAATTGTTCCGTATCGTCAATGTGCTGATGGCCGTGGTCGTGCTACTAAGTAGTACAGGCTTCGGGCTGGTCGAGCATTCGTGCCAGATGCGGGGCAAGAAGATTTCACTGGTAGGCACTGAAAAAACAGGTTGTGTGGGGTGTCCCACAGCTAAAGCTCAACCTGCTTCGGCACAGCCCGTTGTGAAAAAGGCTGATTGTTGCCAGGAAGAACAACGCTACGAGAAAGTTGACATCGGCTCGTCGCTGAGTCAGTTGGTAGCCAAGTTCTTCAAAATAATGGCTGAAGCGGTTGTTACGAGTGTAACAACGCTGGTTACGGCTCTGCTCAACTGGATGTTTTCTCAGGATGAGTCAGTTGTCATTCATGCCCCCAATGCCCCTCCTGCAGCCCATGGTCGCCAATTGCTGGTGCTGGTGCAAAGCTTCCTGATATAGATTGTTGATGAATGTGCAAATGCCGGTATCCGTCTGGATATGGGCTTATCTTGTTTTACCCATTCTCAACCATCATGCGTAATTTTCTCATTATAGGCTTATTGATAGGCCTGTCGGCCACGTCCTGGGCTCAGACCATTCAGGGCACCGTATTTGAATCGGTTGCCAATAAATCAGTACCGTTGGTAGGTGCCAATGTGTATTGGAGCAGTACAACTACCGGTACAACTACCGACTCGGTTGGCCGATTCCAGCTTGCCCAACCCGAGGGCCAATCTCGACTTGTTATCAGTTATGTCGGCTACAAGCCGGATACGCTTGTAATCAGCGATCCGTCGGCTGAGATCCGCGTAACACTGCGTGCCGAAGCAACGCTTAAGGAAGTGGTTGTTTCGGCTGGTGGAACCACCCAGATTGATCGACTGAATCCGATTCAGACGGAGGTACTCACCCAGCGTACCCTGGCCAAAGCAGCCTGTTGCAACCTCTCCGAAAGCTTCGAAACCAACGCGTCGGTGAGCGTATCGTACAGCGACGCCGTGACCGGAGCCCGGCAGATTCAGTTTTTGGGCTTAGGGGGGCAGTACGTACAAACCAACGTCGAAAATATCCCGAATATCCGGGGGTTGGCCAGCACGTTCGGGATGAGCTACATTCCCGGCACCTGGATCACCAGCATCGACGTCGGCAAGGGCGTCGGCTCGGTGGTGAATGGGTATGAGGGGATGACGGGTGCCCTCAATATCGAACTTCAAAAGCCTGACTTTAAAGCCGAAACCGAGCGTACGCAATGGTTACTCAATGGCTACGCCAATACCTTCGGCCGGGTTGAGGGCAATGTAAACGTGTCGCGCGCCCTGTCGAAAAAATGGAGCGTTGGTGGCCTGGGGCATGTGAGCGCACTGCGAACTCGCATTGATCAGAACGGCGATAATTTTCTCGATCTGCCCATGTACCGGCAGTACAACGCCATCAATCGCTGGAAATACAACAGCGAGCGGTTTATGGCACAGTTTGGCTTTAAAGCCCTGTACGAAGATCGCGAAGGGGGGCAGGTAGCGGCCGTTAATGGGCCAAAGTATGAATTCACCAATGGTACAAAACGCCTTGAGTTTTTCTCGAAAATGGCTCGTTTGTACCCCGAAAAGCCGTACCGGGGGTTAGGGTTGATTCTGAACGGGTTAAATCATGAGCAGGACGCCCGGTTTGGGTTTGCGCCCTACTCGGGCAATCAGCAGATGCTGTATGCCAACTTGATTTACCAGTCGATTATTGACAATACGAACCATACCTTTAAAACGGGGGTGAGTTATATGCTCGACCGGTATAACGAGAGCTACAAGCAAAAACTGCTGCCTACCAACCGAACCGAGTCGGTACCGGGTGCATTTTTCGAGTACACGTACACCTATCCCGAGCGTTTTGCGCTGGTGATTGGCAACCGGATCGACTTCCATAATCTCTACGGAGCCCAATGGTCGCCACGGGTGCATGCCAAATACCACATCCACAACCTGATTACGGCCCGTGCTTCGGCCGGGCGTGGCTTCCGGGTGCCCAACCTGATGGCCGAGAACTTCGGGTATTTCGTTAGCTCGCGGGAGGTATTCTTCCGTAGCCCACTCCGGCCCGAGGTATCGTGGAATTATGGCCTCGGCCTGACCAATGAGTTTCTGATGTTTGGCAACAAAGCCAGCTTTATTCTCGATTATTTCCGGACCAATTTCACCCAGCAGATGGTGGTTGATCTGGAGCACGCACGTCAAATTAACTTCTACCAGCTTCAGGGGAAATCCTTTGCCAACAGTTTTCAGGCTGAGTTAAACATGCAGCCGATTCGGCGGATGGAGGTGAAAGCGGCTTACCGGTTGTTCGACGTGCGGCAGTCGCTGGGGGCCGCCTTTGGGGAGTCGGTCTTGCTGGAGCGCATGATGGTGAGCCGCGACCGGGTATTGTTCAACGTGGGCTACGCTCTGCCGTACGACAAGTGGAAGTTCGATGCTACCCTCCAATGGAACGGACCTAAGCGGATTCCGTACATGGCCGATGGCTACCTGCACCCCGGTTATGCCAACATGCGCACCGACCGGGCGCCGGGTTTTGCCAATCTGAACGCTCAGGTTTCACGGACGTTCCGAAATGGACTCGAACTCTACCTCGGTGGTGAAAACCTCACCGGATTCCGGCAGCTGGATCCCATTATGCATGCTGATATGCCGTTTAGCCCCAACTTCGACGCGGCAAGCCGGGTTTGGGGGCCTATCACCGGTGCTATGGTGTATGTAGGGTTCAGACTCAAAACGCTATGACGCTCACAATTCGGAATATGGTGTGCGGACGCTGTAAGCGGGTCGTTCGCGAGGAGCTGGAAAAACTGGGCATTACCGTTCGGTCGGTAGAGTTGGGCGAGGTCGATATTGAAGGTTTACCACCTACGGTTTCGCTTGATGCGGTACGCGAGGTACTACGGGCCAACGAGTTCGATCTGGTCGATAACCGTCGGCAAAGCTTACTGGAACAGATGAAAGCCCTGCTCGTGAATGAAATTCAGCACGCGAAAGGCGAACGGCGCAATAGCGAGAACTTTTCGGCTTTTCTGGAGCGGAAAATGGGGTACGACTACTCGTTTTTGAGTCACCTGTTTTCGGCCAACGAGGGCATGACTATCGAAAAGTACATCATTGCGCTCAAAATCGAGAAAGTGAAAGAGTACCTCCGGTACGACGAACTGAGCCTGTCGGAGATTGCTTTTCGGCTTGGTTACAGCAGTTCGCAGCATTTGTCGAACCAGTTTCGGCAGGTGACGGGCCAAACCCCCGGCGGGTACCGGAAGGCGGCACAGGCCAATCGGAAAGAATTGGATAAGCTTACGGGATGATTGGCGGCCATACAGGTTAAAACCCTGTACATCAGCTCAACAATCCTATACAACGTGGTCGGGGCAAGGGATTTACCTTTGCCCTATCACAACACAACGTTATGAAAAACTTCTTTTTGCTTCTGTCCCTGAGCATTGTGGCCCCGGCCCTTCGCGCTCAGCACGAACACCACGGGCATACCATGCCCGCCAAACGCGACTCGGTGGGTGCGTCGACTAACAAGCCCACCAACGGAGAACAGCAACCGATGCACCAGAATCACGGGAACATGAATGGGGGAGACCATCAGGGAATGACACATACCGGTGCCGACATGAACCATGGGGGCATGAGTATGTCGCACCTGTACTCACGGAGTTTGCCAATGAACCGGAATGGTTCGGGTACCTCGTGGCACCCCGATCAGACGCCCATGTACGCCTACATGAGTCATCGGCCTTCGGGCTGGATGTACATGCTGCACTACAGCGTGTTTCTGCGGCACACCAATCAAAACATCAATAACCCCAACGGTAAGGGCCGGGCGCAGCAGTTCGATGCCCCCAACTGGTTTATGGGTATGGCGCAGCGAAACGTGGGTAAGCGGGGCCTGTTGTCGATAAAAGCGATGCTTTCGCTCGATCCGTTTACGGTGGGCAAAGGTGGATACCCGTTGTTGTTCCAATCGGGCGAAACGTATCAGAACCGCCCCCTGGTCGACCGGCAGCATCAGCATGATTTGTTCTCGGAGCTATCGGTCGGGTATAGCCACTCGTTTAGCCCGAAAGCCGACGCCTTTGTGTATGTCGGATTACCCGGCGAACCAGCTTTAGGCCCTCCTGCCTTTATGCACCGGATTTCGTCGTTCAATAATCCCGACTCGCCCCTAGGCCATCACTGGATGGATGCCACCCACATCACGTTTGGGGTTGCCACGGCGGGCGTCCGGTACGGCATTGCCAAAATTGAAGCCTCATCCTTTACGGGTCGTGAGCCCGACGAGGCCCGGCTCGGCATTGACCGGCCCCGATTTGATAGCTACTCGTATCGTTTGTCGGTCAATCCAACGCCTTCGCTGGCGTTGCAGTTCTCGCAGGGATGGCTGAAAAACCCGGAAATATCACATCCGGGCGATGTACGGCGTACCACGGCATCGTTGTTGCATAGCGTAACGCTGAATGGCTCACCGGATTTCTACGTGACCTCGGCGCTCGTTTGGGGGCAAAACGTGCACGATAACGAAGCCGAAAATGCCTATCTGGCCGAAACCAGTTTTCAGGCGGGTCGGGTGGCTTTGTATGGCCGGTACGAGAACATTACCAAATCGCCGGAAGAGTTGGGCATCGCGGAGGATACCGATACCTCGGTGCCCCGGCACGTAAACGTCGACAACCTGACACTGGGCCTTAATTACCGGGTGGTGCGGTATCTTAACACCGATCTGGTAGCCGGGGCGCAACTAACCGCCGGTATGCCCGACCGGTATTTACAAACCCTGTACGGTCGTATGCCTTTGTCGGGGCAGGTGTACCTCCGCATAACACCCGCCCCAATGCGTATGCGTTAAACGAACCAAACAAAGTTGCTTAAACGTTTGATAGATAGAACTGTCAAAGCGTTTGGGTGACTCCAGATTTCACCAAAACCAATTGTACAAACCATGAAAACGAACGTATTTTCTCTGATTGCCGCCTTCTTTTTACTCGTTGGTCTGACGGCCTGGACGTCGGCTGATGACAAGGAGAAAGAAGTAAAAATCAAAACGTCGGCGGTGTGCGAAATGTGCAAAGAGCGCATTGAGCGTAACCTCGCGTTTGAAAAAGGGGTGCGCGAATCGAACCTGAACCTGGAGGATAAGGTGGTAACGGTGAAGTATAACCCGAAAAAGACGGATGTGGCCAAGATCAAGTCTAACATCACCAAGACGGGATATGATGCCGACGAAGTAGCGGCCGACGCCAAAGGATACGATAAGCTACCGGCCTGCTGCAAGAAAGACGGCCACAGCGATGGCAAAGGGCATCATTAATTTCTCTGGCCCCCAAAAGTAGGCCATTCCCTAAATTGCGTAGCCAGTTTTGAGTGCTGTGCGTTTGTATGAGTAAAATTCACGTACACAAACTCAACGGTTATGAATGTTAAACGCATCTTCGGTATTATCCTGACCCTGCTCGGGTTGATAGGCTTACTTTTGGGAGGAAAAGACCTCATGGCGGGCGGAGTAGCGCAGGCTTCGCTGGTTTACCTCGGCCTCGGCGCTATTTTCTTCTTTACGGGTATCAGTCTGATTCGCACAACGAGTGATACCGCAAAGTGATCCTTGACGGGTCTGCATACAAAAGGAGTCGTGACTTTCGGGGCACGATTCCTTTTGTTAAGTAATGGAGCTGAGTTAAATGTATAATGAATAGTATACAGTACTAGACATTAGATGTTGGATATTGGACGTTAGACCTCCATCTATAAAGGTGGTAAGTCTAACGTCCAGTGTCTGAAGTCCGAATGTCCAGTGCTGAATATACATTATCCATGCACGGCTTAGGCATTATCCCAAAGTCGGTCGGGATAGGCACCTTCGGCATGGAGCGCGTTGAGGGCCGCCTGTACCGTGGGTTTATCTTCGGGGTAGGTGACACCAAACCAGGCCGACTGACTGCGGAATACCTTACAATGCCCTGTGTTGGTCTGAATCAGGTTGGTCATCACAGTCGGGATGTAAAACTCAGCCTTGGGCGAGTCGATATTGGCAACGGCGTAACTCTCAAACTGCTTCTGAATTAAGGGGAAAACCGACGGTTTGAAACCCCAGAAATTCATCGAAACCGGCGTGTTGGGGGCCAGTTGGGTCAGCCCATCAGCCTCTTCAAACACGATGCGGCTCCCGGCCGGGTCGCCCTCCTGCTCGTAAATTTTGGTGCGCTCAATCACCGACATCAGGTTACCCGATTCGTTTACCTCGCAAACCCCGCGCGATACTGAGCCGTTTTCCGACAGCGTATTCTTGACTTCGTAGGCCACCATAGCATGGAGCTGATCGTCGGTGTCGGTTTGCAGAAACTGACTGATCAGTTCGAAGGCCTGATAGCCGTAAAAATCGTCGGCATTGATAACGGCAAACGGAGTTTGGGTGTGGTCTTTAGCGCATAAAACGGCATGGCCCGTGCCCCAGGGTTTGGTACGTTCTACGGCACCCAACTCTACGGGCACGTAGGAACCGAGGGCCTGAATCGCAAAATCAACCTGGATTTTGCCTTGTAGTTTCGGAAGGAAAATCTCTTCAAAATCGGCCCGTAGTTCTTCGCGGATAATAAAAACGACCTTGCCAAAACCGGCCCGGATGGCGTCGAAGAGGGAATAGTCGATAATGGTTTCGCCGTGAGGGCCAAACTGATCCAGTTGCTTGACGCCACCGTAACGGCTACCCATACCGGCGGCTAAGATCAGGAGTGTAGGTTGCATTCGTCGAGAATAAGGTTTGAAAAGGAAACTGTGTCTGTGTAAACCGATAGCAGGGCGGTGCGGGTAGCACCGACTAGGCCCCCAAAGGTAGCCAAAACCGGGTGAGCTCAATAATACCTCGGTAGGAAGCATCTTTAGCGGCCACTCGATCAACTTAACATCACTTTTTTTCGTGGTTTTGTTCAAAATCTCAAAACTTGTCTCTATAATTGTGCGTTAAACAATTGTTGTTTCAACAAGTATTACACTTCATCAACAAGAACATGTTCTATCACACCCTCGGCCAGATTCCGCGCAAGCGGCATACGCAGTTCGAGAAACCCGGTGGTTCGGGCAAGCTGTATTACGAGCAGCTGTTTGGCACAATCGGGTTCGATGGTATGTCGTCGCTGTTGTACCATGTTCACCGGCCTACGCAGGTGAAAGCGGTGCTCGACAGTGTGGAGGCTGCGCCGAGGGTGGCGGTAGAAAAAAACATGCTGGCCCGGAAGCTGATTGGCTTCAACGTTACGCCCGACACCCAAACCGACTTTCTCGATAGCCGGACCCCGCTCTTGTTCAACAAAGACCTGGTGCTTGGGGTAGCCGCCCCGCAGCGGTCGATGAACGAGTATTTTTACAAAAATGCCGACGCCGACGAGCTGATTTTTGTGCATCGGGGCTCTGGTAAGCTGCGTACGCTGCTCGGCTCTATTGACTTTGGGTATGGCGATTACCTCGTAATTCCGCGGGGTATGATTTATCAGTTTGAGCTGAACGATGGCGAGCCCGTGCGCTTGCTGTACGTGGAGTCGCACTCGCCCATATACACGCCCAAACGCTACCGGAATCATTTTGGGCAGTTGCTTGAACACTCGCCGTTTTGCGAGCGCGACATCCGGCGCCCGCAGGATCTGGAGACCCACGACGAAACGGGCGAGTTTATCATGAAAATCAGGAAACAGGGCGCTATTCATACGCTTGTGTATGCCACGCACCCGTTCGATGTGGTCGGGTGGGATGGCTACAATTTCCCGTACGCCTTCAATATTCAGGATTTTGAGCCGATAACGGGCCGCGTTCACCAGCCACCGCCGGTGCATCAGACGTTTCAGACCGACACGTTTGTGGTGTGCTCGTTCTGCCCGCGTTTGTACGACTACCATCCGAAAGCCATTCCGGCCCCGTACAATCACTCCAACATCGACTCCGACGAGGTGATCTACTACGTCGATGGGGATTTTATGTCGCGCAACGACATCGCGCCGGGGCACATCACGCTCCACCCCGGCGGTATTCCGCACGGCCCGGCCCCCGGCGCTATGGAGCGGAGTATCGGCAAAACCGGAACCGAAGAATACGCCGTCATGGTCGACACATTCCGGCCGCTCATGCTCACCGAACAGGCCATGACCATCGACGATGGCGTGTACTGGAAATCGTGGATAGAATAAACCGTATCCTTTAGGCACAGACGTGATACGTCGCGTCTTTTTTCTGCGATACAAAATTAGACGCGCTGTATCGCGTACGAATTGCATCAACAAACAGACAATGGAAACGCTCGAACTTCTCAAACCAGAAACTTCTCAATCGGTTGATTTTCTGCCGCTCAACGGTACCGACTATATCGAACTGTATGTGAGCAATGCCCGGCAGGCGGCCCACTATTTTCAGACTGCCTTTGGTTTCCAGCCGTTGGCCTATGCCGGCCTGGAAACGGGCCTGCGCGACCGCGAATCGTACGTAGTGGTGCAGGACAAAATCCGGATGGTGCTTACCTCACCGCTCCACAGCAACACCGAAATAGGCCATCATATCGACCAGCATGGCGATGGGGTGCGGGTGGTGGCGTTGTGGGTCGATGATGCCACGCAGGCCTTCGCCGAAACTACGAGCCGGGGGGCGCGTCCGTTTATGGAGCCAACCCGCGAAGAAGACCAAAACGGATACGTGGTGCGGTCGGGGATTCATACTTACGGCGATACAGTACACGTGTTTGTGGAGCGCAACGCCTACGATGGGCCTTTCCTGCCCGGCTACAAAGCCTGGAACCCGCATTATCAGCCTGCACCGATAGGGCTCAGATACGTAGACCATATGGTGGGTAACGTAGGCTGGAACGAGATGAACACCTGGACTCGGTTCTACGCCGAGGTAATGGGCTTCAATCAGCTTGTCTCATTCGATGACAAAGACATTTCGACTGATTACACGGCGCTGATGAGTAAGGTAATGAGCAACGGCAACGGCCGTATCAAGTTCCCGATCAACGAGCCGGCCGAGGGGAAAAAGAAGTCGCAGATCGAAGAATACATCAATTTCTACGAAGGGGCCGGTGTGCAGCACATCGCTGTTGCTACCGACAATATTGTAGAAACCGTAACGGCCCTCCGCGACCGTGGAGTTGAGTTTTTACGGGTGCCCGATGCCTACTACGACGATCTGAAAGACCGCGTTGGGCAGATTGATGAGGAAATTGAAACGCTGCGCCCATTGGGTATTCTGGTCGACCGCGACGAGGAGGGCTACCTGCTTCAGATTTTCACGAAACCGGTAACCCCACGGCCTACGCTTTTCTTCGAGATCATTCAGCGCAAAGGGGCCCGTTCGTTCGGAAAAGGCAATTTCAAAGCGCTTTTTGAAGCCATCGAGCGCGAGCAGGAGTTACGGGGAACGTTGTAAATGTCTACAGTTTCCAGTCTACAGTTTCCAGAGGTAGATGCAGGTTGGGACCGCTTTGCGCAACTGAAAACTGTAGACTGAAAACTGCAAACTAGAAACGCCTTATGATCCAGGATTATTCAGCATATACCCCCGACGATCAGGCCGTTTGGAAATTGCTTTTCGAACGGCAGATGGAGCGTCTGCCCGGTCGTGCCAGTCAGGCTTACATGGACGGGATTGTGGCTACGGGCTTCCCCAATGCGCGGATTCCGAACTTTGAAGAAGACCTCAATCCGCGTTTGCGCCCGCTCACAGGCTGGCGCGTGGTGGCGGTGCCGGGCCTGATTGGTAACCGCGAGTTTTTTGAACTTATGGCCGACCGGCAGTTTCCGGCAACCACCTGGCTACGCACCCGCGACCAACTCGATTACCTGCCCGAACCCGACATGTTTCACGACACGTTTGGGCATGTACCCGTGCTGACTAATACCCACTTTTGTGATTTTCTGGCGGCTCTCAGCCGTATTGCCCTGGCGCATGTCGACAATGAGGAGGCTATTCAGATGATTGCCCAACTGTACTGGTACACGGTTGAGTTTGGCCTTATTCAGGAGAATAGCTCGTTGGGGCGCCGGGGAATGCGCATTTATGGCGGGGGCATTCTGTCGTCGCCGGGTGAGACCATCTACGCCCTCGAAAGCGACGTGCCGCAGCGGATTCCGTACGACGTGAAAACCCTGTTACAGACGCCCTATGTGATCGACCGGTTTCAGGAACGATACTTCGTGATCGACTCATACGAGCAGCTCTACCACTCAGTGCCGGAGATCGAGGCTACGCTTGACGAACTGCTGGCTGTGAACAGTTAACAACGAACAACTATCCACGAACAATGAACAGTTAACAATGAACAGTGGGTAGGAAAGGGTGAGCCCTGAGTTACCGATAACAATCGGAAACGCCCAAACGATTATCTTGCCATCCTTTTGGGGAACAGTCGCACACGCAGTTCAGTGTTGGTTGTTCGTTGCGCACTGCTCGTTGATAGTTGTTCTCTGTTCGTTGTTCACTGATTGTTGTTCGTTGTAATGACTCATCCGTCTGACTCCCGTGCCTATTTTTTTAAGATCGACACGACCATCAAGAAAATCCGCAATGCGTTGCAGAAACGATTTGTGGAAGCTGGTTTCGACCTCACGGTAGACCAATGGGTGGTTGTGGATCATTTGCACCGAAACCCCGGTATTGCACAGGCTACACTGGCCGAAATGACGGCTAAAGATGCGCCCACCGTGACCCGAATTATTGATCTGTTGGTTAAAAAAGAACTGGTAGAGCGCCGAATGGCCGGCGACGACCGGCGTAAGTTTCTGGTTTCGCTCACGCAAACCGGCGAGCAGGTGTACGAACAAATGCTCCCGGCCGTGGTCGAGATTCGGCGCAAAGGGTGGGGGAGTTTGAGTGAAGACGATTACCGGCATTTTGTCCGGATTATGGACGAAATCTATCAAAACTTTAACGACGAAGAGGGCAAAGCCACACCCGAAAATGCCTGACCGGATAGGTTGCCCGGATTAGGCTCTTTTGTCCTTTTCTGGCTTTTTAAGTGGTTTTTGGGTCTTGGCTTCTGGTTTGACGGTTCATGCAATTGGCTATTTCAGAACGAGTTGCCAAACAAATCGATAAACCTCAAACCAACGCCCACTTCAAACCATCTACCTATGTACGGCATCTTCAGTTACGATATTGCGTCGCCCCGCGTGGGTTACCGGCACGGCGACTTTATTCTCGATCTTGAGACAGTGGCCCTGCTGGGTTACTTCAAATCACTTAACATCAATCCGTCGGTATTTGCCCAACCCGTGCTGAACCCATTTATGGCGTTGGGCCGGGCTACCTGCCGTGCTGTGAGTGACCGTATCGGCGAACTACTGGCCAACAACGAGGCTGCCCTGCGCGAGGTGCACGATCAGGTGCTCATCCGGGCATCGCGGGCAACCCTGCACCGGCCCGTACACATCGGCGACTACACCGACTTTTATGCGGGCATTCACCATGCCGAGAATGTGGGCCGTATGTTCAGGCCCGACGGCGACCCGTTGCTGGCCAATTATCGGCACATGCCGGTGGCGTATCACGGTCGGTCGTCGAGCATTGTGGTTTCGGGTACACCCATTCGGCGACCGTCGGGGCAGGTGCTCAATGCCGAAAAACAACCCGAATGCCGGCCGTCGGCGGCTCTCGATTTCGAACTCGAACTGGGTCTGGTAATTGGCAAGGCTTCTCCTCTGGGCCAACCCGTCCCCATCACCGAAGCCGAGGATTATATTTTCGGGCTGGTGTTGTTCAACGACTGGTCGGCCCGCGACATTCAGCGGTGGGAGTATCAGCCGCTGGGGCCGTTTCTGGGTAAAAACTTTGGCTCGTCGATGTCGGCCTGGGTGTTGCCGTTTCATGAGCTTGAGCCGGTCCGTTGCGCTGGCCCTGAGCAACACCCGCGTCCCTTGCCATACTTACAACCCTCAGGGCCGGGGCATTTTGATATTCAGCTGGAGGTTTGGCTCAACGATGCCTGCATTGCCCGTAGCAACGCCCAGTATCTGTACTGGTCGTTTGCCCAGATGATTGCCCACCACACCGTCAACGGCTGTAATCTGAACGTGGGCGATATGCTGGCCACCGGCACCATTTCTGGCCCTACGCCCGGCGAAAGCGGCTCCCTGCTCGAACAGAGCTGGAACGGAACCCGCCCGCTGCCCCTGCCCGATGGGAGTACCCGCACCTTTCTGCTCGATGGCGACCGGGTTACGATGCGGGCCTTTTTCGGGCCCGACGAGCACCGGCAGGAACTTGGCGAAGTCACGGGCCGTATAGTTGGATAAGAAGCATATTCGGATGAAAACCATTTCCCCGCAGGATCTCAGCCCACAGGCCTTTTATAAACTGCTCAACAGCTCCGTAGCGCCCCGGCCTATTGCGTTTGTGAGCACCATCAGCAAGGAGGGGCACGTAAACCTGTCGCCCTACAGCTTTTTCAACATCTTTGGTTTTAACCCGCCCATACTGGTGTTTTCGCCCAGCCGCAACCGGCATGGGCATAAAAAACACGCCCTGCTCAACGTGGAGGAGGTGCCTGAGGTGACTATCAACGTGGTGAGTCACCGGATGGTGGAGCAGATGTCGTTGGCGAGTGCCGAGTTCGACCGGCACGTGAACGAGTTCGATAAAGCGGGTTTCACTCCCTTACCCTCCGAGCGGGTGGCGCCCCCGCGGGTAGCCGAGGCTCCCGCATCGTTCGAGTGCGTGGTGCGGTCGCTCGTGCCGCTGGGCGACGCGCCGGGCGCCGGTACGCTCGTGGTATGCGAGGTGGTGCTGGCCCATTTCCACGACGAGATTTTCGATGCTAACGGTCAGATTGACCCGTTCCGAATTGATTTGGTTGGTCGGCTCGGGGCCGACTGGTACGTGCGGGCCAACGATTCGGCTTTGTTTGAAGTGGCGCGCCCGCAAATGGGCGTCGGGGTAGATCAGATACCGCTCCCGATCCGAAATAGTAACATCCTGACAGGCAACGATCTGGGTAAGCTTGGTAGCGCCAAAACTCTGCCCACCCCCGACGAAGTAGCGGCTTACCGGCAAACCGAAGCGGTACGGTCGCTCATGGACGAAGCCCGTTTCGGTTGCCAATACCTGCCCGATTTGTTACACCTGCGCGCCAAACAACTTTTGGCTGAGGGCAACGTAGCCGAAGCCTGGCTCACGCTGCTGGTAGCTTAGGTTTTAGCTATCGAAGACATGTCATCTCGTTTGGAGAGATGACATGTCTTAAACAGTACTCCAAACGAGATGACATCTCTGGCAATTGACTTTCCAACCCATAGACCCTTCGCAGAGATGTCATCTCTCCAAACGAGATGATATCTCTGAAAGCAATCAAATTACTCCATTTTCAAACACACAGGTGAGGGTACGCTGACTTGCTCGCCAGTGTCGGTGAGGAGGCCCGTTTTGGGGTCGCGCCGAAACACCACGATATTGTCGGTGTCCTGATTGGCAACCAGCACGTACTGCCCACTCGGGTGTACCATAAAATTGCGGGGTTTGGCTCCTTTTACCGGCTGATGCCCAATCAGCTTGAGCGTACCGTCGGCCGCGATGGAGAAGATGCTGAGCGAATTATGCCCCCGATTCGAGACGTACAGGTGCTTGCCCGCTGGGTCGGTATGAATATCGGCATGGGTATTATCGCCCGTAAAGTCGGCGGGTAGGCTGGCTACACGGTCGCCCATGAGCGAGAGCGCGCCCGTTTGCGGGTTCCGGCTAAATACCGCGACCGACGAGGTCATTTCTTCGGCCAGATACAGGAAACGCCCATTGGGGTGAATTGCCACGTGGCGTGGGCCCGAACCGGGTTGCACCGTCACAACGGGCGTTACGGCGGGTGTCAGCTTGCCGGTTTTGGTGTTGAGGGCGTAGGTGTGCAGCTTGTCGGTGCCGAGGTCGGCAATGTACACAAACCGATTGTCGGCCGAGATAGTGGCCGAGTGCACGTGTGGGCCTTCCTGCCGACTCTGATTCACGCCTTTCCCCGAAAAACTCAGGCTGTCGGTCAAAGCGCCGAGCGAGCCATCGGCATTGATGCCATACACCCGCCAGCTACCGCTCGTGTAGTTGGAGATGATCGCCCAGCGTCCGGTTTTGTCGACGCTGATGTGGCAGGGGCCGCGCCCAAAGGCCGAGGTTTCGTTGATAAACGTCAGGGCACCGGTTTTGGGGTCGCGCGTGTAGGCGCTGACGGCCCCCGCGCGGGTAGCCCCGGCATTGTCGGCCTCGTTGACGGCGTACAGAAATTTACCACCCGGCCGGATGGCGACAAACGAAGGGCTTTTCTGATTCCGAACACTGCTTTGGGGTGACAGTTTGCCTGTTTTAGGATCAAAACGCAGGGTATAAATCCCCTCGCTGCCGCGAACGGTATAGGTGCCTACGTGCAGGAGTTGGGCGGTTGCCGAGAGGCTCAGAAACGAAGCCAGTACAAAGGTCAGAAGACGCGTCATAGAGAGGGTTTTGAGGGATGTATTCCCTTCACTCACAAAATTAAACCACCGTTCCAGATTCCTGTTATGAGTGCTGTACTACTTTGGTAGTATCTCTTAAAAAGTACAGAATGAACACCAGCACTACAGGAACCGAGACCGCCAGCACGCCCAGACGTTTTGGGCGCATGCTGATTACCCTGAGCGACGTAGCGGGCTTCGTCGGTCAGTTTTTCAAAGAAGTTTTTCAGCCCCCTTACGAGTTCAAAGAAATTATTCGCCAGTGTTACGAGGTAGGGGTGCGCTCGTTGCCGCTCATTTCCCTGACGGGTTTTATCACCGGGATTGTGTTCACCAATCAGTCGCGGCCGTCGTTGGCTGAGTTTGGGGCTACCTCGTGGTTGCCGTCGCTCATTGCCATTGCGCTGGTGCGGGCGTTGGCTCCGCTGGTTACGGCCCTGATTGCGGCCGGCCGGGTGGGTTCCAACATCGGGGCCGAGCTGGGCTCCATGCGCGTAACCGAACAGATCGACGCCATGGAGGTGTCGGCCACCAATCCGTTTAAATTTCTGGTCGTGACCCGCGTACTGGCTACCACCCTTATGCTGCCCACGCTCATGGTGTACACCGTATTTGTGGGGTTGCTGGGGGCGTTCGTAAATGTGACGCAGAACGAAGCCACCAGCTTTCTGACGTTTATAAACGACGTTTTCGAGGCCATTTCGTTTCTCGACATTTTCGCGTCGCTCATCAAAACCTTCGTATTCGGGTTTACCATCGGCATGGTCGGCTGTTACAAAGGCTACAACTCATCGAAGGGAACGGAGGGCGTCGGGAAGGCGGCCAACTCGGCCGTGGTAACCACCATGTTCCTCGTCTTTATTGAAGAACTACTGGCCTTGCAGATTGTCAACGCCATTCGCGGTACATAGTCCCACCCAGCCATTCGCTACACACATGAACAATGAAGTTATTATTTCAATCCGCGACCTCCGCATTGCCTTTGGCGACTACAAGGTGTTGCAGGGTGTCGACCTCGACCTGTACAAGGGCGAAAACCTGGTCGTACTGGGCCGGTCGGGAACGGGGAAATCGGTGCTGATCAAGATACTGGTCGGGTTGCTCAAAGCCGACTCGGGCACCATTACGGCCTTTGGGCAACAGGTGGAGGAGCTCTCCCGCAAAGAACTCGACGAACTCCGGCTCAAGATTGGGTTTTCGTTTCAGAACAGTGCCCTGTACGACAGCATGACCGTGCGCGAAAATCTGGAGTTTCCGCTTGTGCGCAACGTGCGTAACCTGAGCCGTAAAGAAATTGATCAGGCCGTAGAAGAGGCCCTCGACAACGTGGGTCTGAGCCAGACCATTAACCAGATGCCGTCCGAACTGTCGGGTGGGCAACGCAAGCGGATCGGTATAGCCCGCACGCTCATTCTGAAGCCTGAAGTGATGCTCTACGACGAACCGACGGCCGGCCTTGACCCGATTACCTGCATTGATATCAACAACCTGATCAACGAGGTGAAGGAACGCTACAAAACCTCGTCGATTGTGATTACGCACGACCTCACCTGCGCCAAAGCCGTGGGCGACCGGGTGGCTATGTTATTCGACGGGCAGTTTCAGCGCGTTGGGACATTCGAAGAGGTATTCGACACCGACGACGAGCGCGTGCAGCAGTTTTACAATTACAATTTCGTGGAAGAACGACGCATGTCATAGACCATCCACAAGCCAAATTTTAGACACATGAAAGCAGCAGACAATAAACGATCCATTACCGTTGGCCTTTTTGTGCTCATCGGGATTATCATTTTTATCGGGGGCGTGTTGTTCCTCGGCGGGCAGCAAAAGCGGTTCGTAAAAACCGTGATGGTGAAAGCTATCTTCGACGATGTGGGTGGCCTCAAAGTAGGAAACAACGTCTGGTTTTCGGGCGTGAAAGTCGGCACCGTCCGTCGGATCAGCTTCTTCGGCAATTCGCAGGTGGAGGTCGACATGAACATCGAAGAAAAATCGCAGGCGTATATCCGTAAAGATGCGCAGGCGACCATTAGCTCCGACGGGCTTATCGGTAACAAAATTGTGATGATTGTGGGAGGGAGCCCCCGCGTAGAGCCCGTGGAAGATGGCGATCGGCTGGCGGTACGCACGGCCCTCAGCTCCGACCAACTGCTCGAAACCTTGCAGGAAAACAACAACAACCTGTTGCGGATCACCACCGACGTGAAAAACATCATTGGCCAGATAAAGCAGGGCAAGGGGGTGGCTGGTGCCGTATTGACCGATTCGCTGCTGGCTTACCGGTTTGAAAGTATGGTGAGCAATTTGCAGCAGGCATCGGGCAGTGCCGCCAAGGCGTCGGGATCATTGTCGGCGTTTGCGGCCAAGCTCAATGACAAGCGCAGCCTGCCAAACCAGCTCGTGTCCGACACGGCCGTGTACAGCAATATCCGGCTGACGTCGGCCCGGCTCCGGGATGCGGCCAATATGGCTACTGAAGTGACCGACGATATGCGCAAGGCAAGCGACCGACTCAACAGTAAAGACAATCTGGTGGGCCTGCTTCTCAACGACCCGAGCGTAAACAACGATGTGCGCGGTACGTTGAGCAACCTGAACCAGGGCACCAAAAAGCTGGACGAAAACATGGAGGCCCTGCAGCATAATTTCCTGCTGCGCGGATTTTTCCGGCGCCGGGCCAAGGAGAAAGAGAAGGCTGAAAAAGCCGCGCAAACAGCCCCCGCCGATAGCGCAGCGCGGCAAGCCAACGCGGGTAAGTAGGGGGCATTTTACATTGTACATTCAATCATGAACAGATACCTTTCAGTAGCCGTGCTGGGTTTGCTTCTGCAAGCCTGTGGCGGTAACGACAGTGAGAATAAGGCCAACGAAGCCAACGAACAACGTATCGACGCCCAGGCCGTGGGCGTTAGCGACGAAGCCAAACAGGACGCCAAGAAAACGGCCGGGCGGCTGGTGGAGCTGACGAGCATGAACCTCACCGAGTACGAACTGAGTCAGGCGGCTCTGCGGCAGGCAACCAACCCGGAAGTGAAGGCGCTGGCTCAGCAGGCCGTAAACCGGTTTGCGCAGCAGGATAAAGCCCTTCGCGATTTGGCCCGTGACCTGAAAATTGTGCTGCCCACCGAGCTGTCGGCCGAAGGGCGCGACCGGCTGGAAGACCTCACCGGTGAAAAAGCAGGCACCGCGTTCGACCTCAAATACCTGGAGCAAATCCAGAAAGTTACCAATGAGATGTCGGACCTCGCCGACGATCTTGCCGATGATGCCCCCAACGATGCCGTTCGGGAGTACGGTAACCGGGCGGAGAAAGAAGCCAGCCAGCGCGCCGACCGGGCTAAATCGCTCCGTAACGTGCTGGGATAAAGGGGGAATATAGTTAGGAGTTGGAAGTTAAGAGTTAACTCAGTGCTTGCTATTCGGACTTCAGACACTAGGCGTTAGACTTACTACTCTTCTGTAGGGGTGTCTAACGTCTAGTATCCAACATCTAATGTCCAGAACTGATCTAACTCCCATTAATATCCCATGGCGGTGTTATCGGCGCGGGGGTCAGAGGCTCCTTCGAGGGTACCGTCGGGGCGCACCAGAATACAGTCCATACGGCCGAGGGTGTTGGTCAGGCGTTCGAGCACGTAGCCCCGGCTTTGCAGAATCTGTTCGGTTTTGGGGGTGAACGCTCCGTTTTCAAAGGTCGTTTTGTCGGGTAGCCACTGATGGTGAAACTTCAGCGCATTCACGGCCTGCTGCATCGTCATGCCGTGCTCAGTCACGTTCAGAATCGTCTGAAACACCGACGTCATGATGGTTGAGCCGCCCGGCGTGCCAACTACCATGTACAGCTTACCCCCTTTTTCGAGAATCGTGGGCGTCATACTCGACAGCATCCGTTTGCCGGGTGCAATGGCGTTGGCCGCATTGCCCACCAGCCCGTACATGTTGGGCGTGCCGGGTTTGATGCTGAAATCGTCCATCTCGTTGTTCATCAGAAAACCAGCTCCGCCTACCACAACCCGGCTGCCGTAACCACCGTTGAGTGTGGTGGTAATGGCCACGGCGTTACCCTCTTTGTCGACCACCGAGAAGTGGGTAGTTTCGAGGCTTTCGAAACCGGGCAAGGTGCCCCCGCGGATGTTCCGGCTGTCGGTGGCTTTGGCCCAGTTGAAGTCGGTCCAGCGCGATTTGAGGTACGGGTAGCTCGTCAGTTCGGCTACGGGGACCTTCACAAAATCAGGGTCGCCCAGAAACTTGGCCCGGTCGGCATACACGCGCCGTTCGGCTTCAATCATGACCTGTACGGTGCTGTCGCGGTTCCAGCCCCAGCGCCGGAGCGGAAACGGCTCCACAAATCGCATCAGTTGCACCAGCGCAACCCCACCGCTCGACGTAGGGGGCATTGTGATGATATTCAGGTCTTTGTAGGTAGCCTTGAGTGGGGTTCGCCAAACCGATTTGTAGTCGGCCAGGTCCTGCTCGGTAATCAGGCCACCCCCGCGCTGCATCTCGGTTGCCAGCAGCCGGGCGGTTTCGCCCCCGTAAAAACCGGCGCGGCCCTGTGCCTGAATCCGCCGGAGGGTTTGTCCCAGATCGGTTTGCACGAGTCGGTCATTGGCGCGCCAGCGGGTGGTGTCGGTCGGGGTGCCTTTCAGAAAATACGATTTGCCGGGATTGATCCGCAGGAGGTCTTGCCGGATACTGTTGAGACCACGGGCATCGCGCTCGGTGAGGGCAAAGCCCCGCTCGGCGAGGTCGATGGCGGGTTGCAGCACCTGCGCCCAGCTTAACCGCCCAAACCGGCTATGCGCCTGTACCATGCCGTCGACAGAGCCCGGTACTCCGCTTGCCAGATGCCCGCTGATGCTCAGGCCCGGCCGTACATTGCCCGCTGAGTCGAGGTACATATCGCGGGTGGCTTTGCCCGGGGCTTTTTCGCGAAAATCGAGGGTATGGGCTTCACCGGCTTTGTCGCGATACACCAGAAACCCTCCGCCCCCCAGGTTGCCCGCGCCGGGGTACACCACCGCCAGGGCAAACTGCACGGCCACGGCCGCATCTACGGCGTTGCCACCGGCTTTCAGAATCTCCAAGCCCACGCGCGAGGCTTCGGGGTGTGCCGTAGCCACCATGCCATTGCGCCCGGTAACACCCATCCGGTCGGAGTAAAACGGTTTGAGCGTAGGGTCTTCGTCGCGGTATTGGTACACGCCCTGACTCTGGGATACCGCGCCCGACGAGCCGCGTGGGGCCGAGGAATGGCAGGCCACCACGAGCGTGAGTAAGCCAATCGGAAAGAATAATGATCGCATCATAGGGGCTAATATACGGAAAAGTCGCGCAGCCTCCGGTGCAAACGGGCACCGACCGGCGCTCGACAAAGCGGGCTAAACTTCTATTTGTCCGGCTATTTTCTCAGTTTTACGAAAAAAACGCTTTCAGATGGCTACGGCCCGTCCACTATACCAACAACTCTCGCGCAATATCACGGCGTACCCCCCCGAGGAGGCCCGCGAAATGGCGTTCATGCTGCTTGATCACTACTTTGGGCTTCGTAAAGCCGATGTGCTGGGCGATAAGCCCTTGCCGCCCAACCGCACCGAGCCTGATTGGTTTCGGATTCTGGAACGGCTCAACCGGCAGGAGCCCATTCAGCACGTGATCGGGACAACCATTTTTTGCGGCCTCGAATTTGAGGTCTCACCCGATGTGCTTATTCCCCGCCCCGAAACCGAAGACCTCGTGCGGCTCATCATGCACGACTTTGCCAACCGGATCGACGACCCGCTCGAAGCACGGCCGGTTGAGGTGCTCGATATTGGCACCGGCAGCGGCTGTCTGGCCGTTACCCTCGCTCGTTTTCTGCCTTCAGCCCTGGTTACCGGCTGGGACGTGTCGGAGCAGGCCCTGACCCTCGCCCGGCGCAATGCCGAAAATCTGGGCGCGGCCGATGTGGTTTTCCAGATTCAGGATATTCTGAACGTACCCGCCGACTTCGACCGATCTTTTGACTGCATTGTGAGCAACCCGCCCTACGTGACCCGCTCCGAAGCCGCCCAAATGGACCGGAATGTACTGGAATACGAGCCCGATTTGGCCCTGTTCGTCGACGATGCCGACCCGCTCATTTTTTACAAAGCCGTAGCCGATTTTGCCCGTAAGCACCTGACACCCGGCGGTGCCTGCTACGTGGAAATCAACGAACGGTTTGGCGATGATACCCGCCGGGTTTTTGCCGACCGGGGCTTTAGCAGCGTGCAGGTGTACAAGGATATTCACGGGAAAGACCGCAGCGTGCGGGCAGCGCTGGTAAATAAGTTTTAGAGTTGTATAGTTGCAGAGTTGGAAAGTTGGGGTTGACTTTCACTCGTACTATCTTCTTCATAGCGAACTTTATACCTGTACAACTCAATAACTTTATAACTGTACAACTCCCCACTATGGCTACCATCAACAGAATTGAAGATTTAACGACCTGGCAAAAAGCACGATTGTTGTCGATGGCGATTCATCGTACCACACGATCGGCCCTGTTTTTGGATGACCTGGACTTAAAACGGCAGATTCGTCGGGCGGGTGGTTCGGTCATGGATAACGTTGCCGAAGGATACGGACGGGGAAGTCGGAAGGAATTTATTCAGTTTTTAGGCATTGCTAAAGGATCATCAACAGAAGTAAAATCTCAGTTGTATCGTTCTCTCGACAATGAATACATCACCCAATTACAGTTTGATTCGCTTTATGAGCAGGCCGACGAAGTTGGTCGTTTGATTGATAGCCTGGTTGACTATTTAAAAACGACAGAACGGAAAGGGCGTCGCCACGACTAACTTTACAACTCTACAACTTTAAAACTTTACAACTCCAGTTTGCAAGCCACTCAATTCTCATATCATACCAAAATTCGCCAGGTGAGCGAAGAAGTAGGCCGGGTAGTCGTGGGGCAGGATCGGCTCCTGAACCGCCTGTTGATTGGCCTCTTTACGGGTGGGCATATTCTGCTCGAAGGGGTGCCGGGTCTGGCCAAGACGCTCACTATCAATACGCTGGCCAAAGTGTTGCAGCTTGATTTTCAGCGGATTCAGTTCACGCCCGACCTCTTGCCCGCCGACCTGATCGGGACGATGATTTTTAACCAGCGAACGGCCGAGTTTGAGGTGAAACAGGGTCCTATTTTTGCCAACCTCATTCTGGCCGACGAGATCAACCGCTCACCCGCCAAGGTACAGTCGGCCCTGCTCGAAGCCATGCAGGAAAAGCAGGTGACAATCGGCGAAGAGACCTTCCTGCTCGACCCGCCGTTTCTGGTACTGGCTACCCAAAACCCGGTGGAGCAGGAGGGAACCTACCCTCTGCCCGAAGCGCAGGTCGACCGGTTTATGATGAAGGTCTTTATTGATTACCTCTCCAAAGAGGATGAGCTGGAGGTGATGCGCCGGATGTCGGACATGAGTTTCGACTACGAGGTGCAGCCCGTCCTCGACCGCGACGACATCCGGGGAATCCGCAATGAGATCAACACGGTCAACATGTCCGAAACCCTGGAGCGGTACATCATCGAGCTGGTGTTTGCTACCCGCCGACCCCTCGAATACGGCCTTCGCGACGAAGCCCGCTACCTGCAATACGGGGTTTCGCCCCGCGCGAGTATCAACCTCAACCGGGCGGCCAAAGCCCTCGCCTACTTCGATCGGCGCGACTATGTATTGCCCGAAGACATCAAAGAAGTAGCGCCCGACGTGTTTAACCACCGGATTATGCTCAACTACGAAGCCGAGGCCGATGGCGTCACCACGTCGCAGATTATCACCTCGATTCTGCGGAAAGTAGCGATTGGGCGGTAGGGGTGATTACCCTGTAGTCAATAGATGTATCGGACAAGTTTGTGTCTCCAGCCATCCGTTGCCGGTTTACCGCCTTCCCCCCCGGCCCCCTCCTTAGTTCAAGGAGGGGGCCGGGGGGGGGAAATGGACGGTTGGCAAACTTGTCCGACACCCAGTCAATAGATAAGTAGATCGCCTAAAGTAGTTAAGGTTATATATTGGCGTGCATTTTGTCATGCTTCCTTCCCCAGCATGACAAAATGCTCACTCTAAAGTATTTTAGACAAGATATGTATAGATATTAAAAACAGGTTAAATTGGCGTTGGTCGAATTACATCTTGTATTTCTGAAACTACTAACAGGTAAGTTCCGTGTAACTTTAAATTGAGTTTATATCCATACTTTGCCTCTTTCGTTTCTTATGACACTCGGTGAGATACTGCGCCAACTTCGCAACCAGAAAAGATTGTCTCAACAGGTAGTCGCCGAGCAGGTCGGCGTTTGCCAAAGTACCTATTTCGCCTGGGAAAACGACCGTTCCTCGCCCAGCGCAAAGTATTACGTCCGGTTAGCTACCACATTTGGGGTTGATGCTAAGGAGCTGATTCCTGACGATTTGGTGGTCATCATTCCCGCACCCGATGGTTCTGCCTTAGAGTCGACCGTCCTGAATGCCCAAACACTGTACAACGACCTCACTGCTTCGCAGAAACAGGTGATTCAACTACAGCGACAGCGTATTGAGCATCTCGAAGCCGAAAATCGGCGACTGGTAGAGCGATTGAAGTTGATAGCGGGTGCAACTAACTGACCGGGGTTATGTATCGTTTATCTAATAAATTTTATCAATATTTTGATTGAAATTATCGGCAAATCGATTGTCATTGGCTAAGTAAGCGGCCACCTTTGTCTGACCGTTCTCCACAAAGACAATGACTGGCCTGACGACGCTACCGATACCCGATACAGTGCAGAGACGCAGTGTGCGGCAACAGCCTGATCAGGTTGGTTCTGCTGTTGAGTTATTGGTTAGCCGTAAAAAGCGCGTTTTGTTCATACCCGCTTCCATCCGTAGCCATATCATTCCGACGCTGTATCTGGCCGATTTACTGGCCGACGAGTACGATATCTACTATGCCGTGACGACGCCCGTTCTGGCCGACATCGTGGCCCAAAACGGCTACACGCCTGTCATGAACGATTCGTTCCGCATCGGCTTTGGGATGGAACAGAACTTTTTGCGTTCAAAAAAAGAGAAAGCAGGCTTCTGGCAGGTTCTGCGTTCGGTTCATAGGAATGACGTATATCATCACCGGAAGCAGGTGCTGGACGAGTTGATGAACCGATTACTGCCGGACGTGGTGATTATTGATATATTCAGTAGTACCGATTTTCTGGCTCTGTATGAATACCGCTTAAGGGTTCGACTGCTGTTCTGTAACCCTATGCTATCGACGTACCGAGTGGGTAACTTCCCAGTTGTGTCTGAGGGCGAATGGCCGCAATCGATTCCAGTCCTATCTGAAACGGAAGCCTTCCGTATGAAGCGCTTCATTCAGAATCCGGGTGCCGAGTTGTACAGGGCCGCCATGCGCTATCAATGGCGAATGGTACAGCAACTGGCGGGGCTAACGGCAGAGCATCAGGTTATCCAAACACCCTATACGCGCTTATTTGCCAATGTACCCGAACTGTTGCTGGCTCCGCTGGAATTGGAGGTATCGCCCGATGTTCGACAACCGAATGGGCACTATCTGGGCCTGTGCGTTCAGGAGAGCCGGGCCGATACGGAAGTAGATCCCGACTTTGCCCGGCAATGGCCCGGTATTCTGGCCCGGAAGCAGGCGGGTGAACGGATTATTTATTGCAGCTTCGGGACGTTCTACACCGGCCCCGACCGAACGTTGCTGACGTTTATTGAAAACTTGCTGACGGTAGTGAGCGGACTTGGCAACGTTCAATTGGTATGCTCCGTCAATCCGTTGGTGATCCAAACCGTTCGGGCGTGGCATCGGCCCTCCCATCAGGTTCATTTATTTAGTCGGGTTCCGCAATTAGCCGTTTTGCAACAGGCCGACGTATTTATCACGCACGGAGGCTTAGGCTCGATCAAAGAAAGCATTTACTATGGGGTGCCCATGCTGGTGTATCCCTTAGACCCGCACTACGACCAACCCGGCAATGCCCTGAAAGTGGAGCATCATGGCCTGGGCTTGCGGGGGGTGTTTCATACGGAGCGAGCGACAAATTTGCAGGATAAACTGCAACGGTTGCTGAACGACGGGTCGTTTGCAGATAAAATCAGGCAGTTCAAACGTGAGACGGAAGTTATATCTACCCGGCAGATTATCAGGAACCTGTTAACCAATACACACCATGAAGCTGACGCCCGTTGAAAAAAACGCCTACGATGCCCTGGCCTATCTGATACAGGTGGCCCGGCTACCGATCACGGCTAAAACCGTAAAGGAGGAACTGTATCTGCACCCGGATTTTCCGTCGCTACTCGCCATGAGCGACCTATTGACCGAATGGAAGGTGTCAAATCTGGCCACGCGGATCAGGCCGGAACAGTTAGTGGAAATACCACTCCCGGCCATTGTCTACTTAGAAATCAATGGGGGCTATTTTGCGCCGGTTCGAAAGGTGACCAATGAACGGGTCGAGTGGTTAGATACACAGCGGGGCTGGCAAACCGACAGCCTGACGGATTTCTCCCGCAAGTGGAACGGGGTCATTTTACTGATTGAACCGGACGAAAGTTCTGGCGAAGCCAACTACCAACAAAAAAAGCGCGAAGCCGCATTGCAAAACGCCCGGCTTCCGATGGTCATCGGAGGGCTGATTCTTTGCCTGATCTGTATGGGAGGGCTATTTCTACCCCAAGCCGTGTTTAACAATGGCCCGCTATGGGGCTTACTGCTAACCAAACTGACGGGTATTGTCGTAACTACCCTATTGCTCTGGTCCACAATTGATGCTGACAACAGCCTGTTGCGTAGCTTGTGTAGCCTCGACAACCGCACCGATTGCAATAGTGTACTGACCTCCAAAGCTGCCAAACTGTGGGGCTGGCTGGGTTGGGCCGAAATTGGCTTTACCTACTTTGCCGGTAGTTTTTTGGCCCTGCTGATGGGATTAAGTACCGCTCAACCGGCTGTATTGTCCTGGCTGATTGTCCTGAATGTCCTGGCGTTGCCCTACACCCTCTATTCGGTTTATTATCAGTACCGAGTTGCCAAATCATGGTGTACGCTTTGTCTGCTGGTGCAGGTCTTGTTGTGGGCCGAATTTGCGCTTGGCGCACCCCACTGGCAGTCGATTACACCCGTTGTGAATGGGCAAACGATAGCCTTGTTTGGTCTGGCATTTTTAGTGCCGATAATCGGGTGGGTATTCTTGAAGAAGCCGCTACAGGACGCTACACAGGTCTTCCCGTTACGCCGGGAATTGCAGCGTGCCAAATTTAATCCCGAATACGTCGAAAGCCTATTTACTAGACAACCGCAGATGCCTCCCATTTTTGAGGGTATGCGGGTGGTAACGATGGGCAACCCCGAAGCCGAACATACGCTGACCGTTGTGACCAACCCGCTTTGTGGCCCCTGCCGACGGTTGCATCCCCAACTGGAAGCATTGGTAGAACGCACGGACACGATCAATTGTCAGTTTGTATTTATTGGATCAGCAGAATCAGTGGCTGTTACCCAAAAACTACTGAGTTTGTCTCCTGACGATGCCGAACGAGCCATGCACTTGTGGTACACCCGGAATGACCATGATAGCATAGAGTGGCGTAAAGGAATAAGTCCTTCTGAGGAATTTGTCGATGCCAGGCAGCAACTACAACTGCACGCCCGATGGAGCGAGTTGGCGCAGGTAGTGGGTACACCTACCCTTTACCTGAACGGACGGCAAATCCCGCTGACCTACACCCTCAACGATCTAGAAAACCTGTGCCGCAATTTACGGGCGGCACCCCAACCAACGGAATTGGCCGATTCATATAAATCAATTGTTTAACTTTCAAACGAATCAAAACGATGTTAGCAAGATTTGCAGATGCCGCTCTGACAAGGTCAGAGATGAGGAATTTAAGAGGGGGGACATTTATGTGTTCAACGAGTGCAACGTACACTGTCACCCTGCATGGTGAGAAGGTTGAACAACGTTTGTTTATACAAAATCAAGGCTGTGCATTATCGAGTACCGAGCTGTGTCAAGCAAAAACAACACAAATTTGTAAGTCCTGGGGGGTTAGCAGTTGTTACGCGGAATGTCATTGGCAATATTAATCAATTAAGAAATCCCACATTGTGGGATTTCTTGGAAGTCTTATTACGGTAATCAAATCAATTCTTACACAATGTGCATTATGAGAGCGACTCTACTTATAATAAGCATCTTTGTCGTTTTTCTTGGGCTCATCGACTACTGTGTGGCTCAATCGAATGGTGATGTAGCTACCCTTGTAATTACTAATGAGTCTGGAGGTCCAATATCTATGCACTATAATGACTATTTTAATCATTTAAGAAGACAGCCTATTGTAAAAGAAAGAAGAACAGGTTTGCCCGACACTGTGAAAATAAATTTAGAAAAGCCTACAGAAGTCGTATTTACTACAAGTGACAATCGAGATTATCCAGTTTATGTAATGCCAAACGATTTAATTAATGTGCATTACTCGTTTAACAAGATCCAAAAATTTACCTTCTCTGGAACGTATTTGCACGAACTGAATTTTTTGAGTTTTATGTCAATAAAAGGGTATGGCATTAGCCAACCTGATCTGACGAATTTATTCTGGACTGAAAAGCTTGATGTTGCAGTTGTGATTGAAGAATATGAGCGATTATATAACGAAAGGCTGAAAATTCTAAAAAATTACTCTGATTCGTTGAGCCTGAACAAAAAGTACCATGATGTTTATTTGTATCAAATAAAGCTAATGTATTTAATTGATATGATGCAGCCTTTTTATAGGGTAAGTGACAAAACAAGATTACCAGAAAACTATTTAAAAACGCTCGATTCTTTTAAAGAATGGATCAATACTAGTGACGATATAATCTACAGCCAATGGTATCCTTTTGCGATTCGTAGTTACCATATGTATTTGAATCGTAGCATAGATGATCCTAATGATTTTTTTAGGAAGTCATATTTCTCTGCGCGAGAAATATATAATGAGAAAGTTGCTAATCTACTTCAATTCAATATATTACATGATAATAGAGAAAAACCTTGTAATTTTTATGAAGAATGTTTGGCTGATTTTCGAACAAATTGTCTGATTGAGGCATATACGAAGCATCTTGAAAGCGAGTTTAAAAGCGTGAAACAAGCTAAAGATTCGTTAGTTCAGGCTAAAACATTCACTGACGAAGTACTCATTGGTATAGATGAAAAAAAAACGTCTTGGGGAGATGTACTTAAAAATGGACAAGGTAAAATTTTGTACATAGATATATGGGCAAGCTGGTGTGCACCTTGTAGGGGTGAAATGCCAAGTTCCATTAAATTACAGAACGAGTTATCGAAAGAGTTATACTCTTTTGTCTACATATCAATTGATACCGATAAACACAAATGGACTAAAGCTATTAAGGCTTTAAAATTAGACAATCCCTCCAGTAAGCATTTTTTACTTAACCCAAATTCTAATTTGGCTCGCTTTATAACGTCGAATAGTGTGCCAAAATATGTATTAATTGGAGATAAGAGTCAGGTGATAACTTTAGATGCCAATAGGCCATCAGATCCAACACTCAAAGAAATTCTCAGTGATTTGACCAAAAATAAATAGTATAACATGTTAATCTCTGCAAAGTATAAATTGCTAACCATGAATAATAAGTGGGGAGTTAGATGGCGTGTATTTATTGGTAAATTGAGGTACTGTATGATGAAATTTTACACAATAATTTCAGTGCGTAATATTTCCAATGACAAAATATTTAATAATAATGAAATACGGCTCTTTGCTATTATGCGAAACGAGTCATTACGATTACCTCACTTTTTTGAATATTATAAGAGCCTGGGTGTAGATCGTTTTTTTCTGATTGATAATAGTTCAACTGACGATTCAGTACAAATTGCTTTACAATGCCAGGCAGTTCATGTTTTTCGAACTACCGATAGTTACGTAAATCATTGGTACTGGATGGAGCATTTGCTGGAAAAATACGGTAAAGGGTACTGGTGCGTAGTGGTTGATATTGACGAGCTACTATATTTCCCTCAAGCTGAAAAATTATCAATACCAAAATTTTGTCAGTTTCTTGAAGAAACAGGCAGTACAGCTTTTCGTGCTTTGCTGTTAGATATGTATGCTGATAAGCCAGTTAACAGTAGTAACTACACTCCAGGTCAAAACCCGTTGACAGTAGTTTCAAACTTTGACAAAGAATATGAGAAAATTCAGTTTTCATTCTTTGATCGCCTACGCTGGCAATTCTTTGAATCAATAATTTTTACGGGCGGCATGAGAGACCGTGTTTTCGGTAAAAGTACACCACCCTCCATCCTGTCAAAAATCCCCCTCTTCAAATACCTACCTGATACATATTTAGTTCAGGGGATGCACGCTATTAATGGGGCGCAAATTAGTGATCTACAGGGAGTGGTGATTCATACAAAATTCATACACGATTTTATTGAAGAGGTGCGAGAAGAGTGTGTTCGGGAGCAACACTATGGAAATGCGTTTTATTACAAGCATTTTAATCAACGTATTACGCAAAATCCATCATTGAATTTATCTTTTTCGGGTTCAGTTCGCTTCCAGGATTCGGCTCAGTTAGTCGAGTTAGGTTTGATGAAGACGAGTGAGCAATTTGAAGAATTTGTCCGCACACAAACAGAAGCAGAAAACACGCCATCAACATGAAACCTTTTCCTCACTATACGCAACTCGATCAGATGGATTGTGGCCCTACCTGCCTGCGGATGGTGGCCAAACATTATGGTCGGTCGTACACGGTGCAGTCGTTGCGCGAAAAGGCGCAGATAGGTAAGGATGGCGTATCGCTGTTGGGCATTGCCGAGGCCGCCGAAGCCATTGGCTTCCGGTCGATGGGCGTGAAGCTCTCGTTTGAGAAACTGGCCCATGAAGTCCCTCTGCCCTGCATTGTGCATTGGCAGAAGAATCATTTTGTGGTTGTCCATGCCATTAAAGGGACGGGCAAAAGCTGGTTAGGGGCCATCAAAGGAGGACGTAACGTACCCAAATCGGGGGCCGACATAGGTAACGTACAGCAGACACCGTTCGCGCCTTCGTTACAGATCGGCGCGGAGCAAATCATTATTCCACCCGTTCAACGGCCGCCTATGCCCACGCCCCCAACCCCGCCTGTTGCGCGTAAAGGAACCGTCTGTGTCGCTGACCCGGCAAAGGGACTGGTTACGTATTCGGCGGAGGAGTTCTGCCGGGGGTGGTTGTCGGCCCGCACTTTAGGGGACGATTCGCAGGGCCGCGAGGAAGGTGTAGTACTACTGCTGGAACCTACCCCTGCATTCTATGAACAGGAGGATGAGCCCACTTCGGGTTACGGTTTTGGGCGGGTGCTGGGTTACCTGTGGCAATACAAGCCCTTGCTGGCGCAATTGGTGCTGGCGTTGGCCGTCGGGAGCGGGCTGCAACTGCTGTTTCCGTTCCTGACCCAATCGGTGGTCGATATTGGGGTCAATACGCAGAACCTGCCGTTTGTGTATCTGGTGCTGGGGGCGCAACTGATGCTGATGGTCGGGCGGCTGTCGGTCGAGTTTATTCGGAGCTGGATTCTGCTACACATCAGCACAAGGGTAAACCTCAATATTCTCTCCGATTTTCTCATCAAACTCATGCGGTTGCCCGTGACCTTTTTCGACAGCAAGAATTTTGGCGACATCATGCAGCGCATCGGCGACCATCATCGGATTGAAGCCTTCTTAACCGGACAAACGCTAACGGTGCTGTTCTCGCTGGTCAACCTCGTTATTTTCGGGGTGGTGCTGGCTCTGTATAACCTCACCATTTTTGGTATTTTCATGGGAGCCAGTGCGTTGTATGTGGCCTGGGTGTTGTTGTTTCTGCGGCAACGACGGAAACTGGACTTTCGGCGGTTTGATGTGTCGGCCAAGAACCAGAGTAGTCTGGCCCAACTGATTCAGGGCATGCAGGAAATCAAGCTGGCCGGGGCCGAGCGGCCCATGCGCTGGGCGTGGGAGCGGTTGCAGGTGCGGTTGTTCCGGTTGCAGATGCGGGGATTGGCCCTGAGTCAAATTCAGACGGGCGGTGCATTTGCCATCAACGAAGGCAAGAACATCCTGATTACGTTTCTGGCTGCGCAGGCCGTCATCAGCGGGCAATTGACCCTGGGAGCCATGCTGGCCGTGCAGTATATCATTGGGCAGATGAACAGTCCCGTTGAGCAACTTGTGGGGTTTACGCAGGGCTTACAGGATGCCAAAATCAGTCTGGAACGGCTAAACGAAATTCATACCCTACCGGATGAGGAACCGGCTGACCGCCCACACATAGACTCGTTACCCGTTAACAAAGCCCTGCAACTACGGCAGGTTTCGTTTACCTACGTCGGCGCGGGCAACGAACCCGTACTGCGCAACATCAATCTACTGATCCCAGAAGGACGTACTACGGCTATTGTGGGTATGAGTGGCAGCGGCAAAACGACCTTGCTTAAACTGTTACTTAAATTTTACGAACCCGGCAAAGGTGAAATTCGCTTAGGCGAGGCTGCCTTGCGGAACGTAGGACACGCGATGTGGCGCACTCAATGCGGTGTTGTCATGCAGGATGGGTTTATTTTTTCCGACACGATTGCCCGCAACATCGCTGTGGGTGTCGACCGCATCGACGCCAGGCGGCTCGACCACGCCGTTCGGGTGGCCAATTTGCGCGAGTTCGTCGACTCGCTTCCGTCGGGTTACCACACCAAAATTGGGGTCGAAGGTAACGGCATCAGTCAGGGGCAACGACAACGGATTCTGATAGCCCGCGCCGTTTATAAAGACCCGCAGTATATCTTCTTTGACGAAGCAACTAACGCCCTGGATGCCAATAATGAAGCAATCATTATGAGGAACTTAGATGATTTTTTTGTTGGTCGCACAGTCGTGATTGTGGCCCACCGGCTAAGTACCGTTTGCCATGCCGATCAGATTGTGGTACTCGACAAAGGCGAGATAACCGAAGTTGGCACCCATACCGAGTTAGTGGCCCGCCGGGGCGACTATTGGCAATTGGTTCGTAATCAGTTGGAATTAGGTACGTAAAACGGTTCAACGCCGACCCGATACGTCTATGTCGCATACCACCCATACGTTCATTGAACTTCGTTCAGAGGAGGTGCAGGAAGTGCTCTCCCGTCCGCCAAAATGGATACTCCGCTGGGGTGTTTCGGTCGTGTTTGCCGTTCTGGTGCTGGTATTTTTGGGGGCGTGGGTTATTCGATACCCAGACCTGATTAAGGCATCGTTTCGGCTTACATCGGCCAACGCCCCCAAAGCGGTACTGACCCGCACCGAAGGCAAACTCACCCGCCTACTGGTGCAGGAAGGGCAGGTGGTAAAAGCCGGTACGGTGCTGGCTTACTTAGAAAGCACGGCCCGGCACGATGAGGTGTTGAAACTTTCGGACGAATTAGCCAAAGCCTGGACGGTGGTTGGCAGGGGGAATCTGGAAAACCTGAGCCAACTTAGCCTGTCCGACTATCATCAGTTAGGCGAGTTACAAACCGCCTATCAGACGTTTGAGCAGAGCCGAATCCAACTGCGGGCGTACCTGGCTAATGGCTTTTATAGCAAGAAACGGGCATTGCTGCAACAGGAAATCATAGACTTACAGGCATTGGCCGACAACCTGCGCGAACAACACCAAATTCAGGCGCAGGACATCCAACTGGCACAGGAAGACTACGACGTCCAACAGCGGTTATACCAGGAAAAGGTCATTGCCCGGCTGGACCTGAAGCGCGAGGAAAGTAAGAACATTGCCCGCCGATTACCCTATCAGCAAACGGCATCGGCCTTGATCACAAACCTGACCGCCCAACGAGCCAAACAGAAAGAGATTCTGGAATTAGACAAACAGGTATCTGAGGAACGCGACAAGTTTTTACAAGCGCTCAACACCCTACGCAGCGCGGCCGATGCCTGGATCATGAACTATGTGCTGACGGCCCCCGTAGCCGGGCGGGTATCTTTTCCCACCACCTTGCAGGAGAATCAGGCCATGACCACAGGGCAGGAGTTACTGTACGTGGCCCCACCGGGTAGCGATTACGTGGGCGAACTGCGCGTACCGCAGCAGAACGCCGGTAAAGTACAGGTTGGGCAGGCCGTACTGGTCAAATTTGCTGGATTTCCCTACCAGGAGTTCGGTGCCGTACGCGGACGCATTACGGCCATTGCCGATGTGCCGGTCAAAGACAGCGTTTTTCTGGCTAAAGTCACGTTGCCCAATGGTCTGAAAACGACCTATGGTCAATCGCTGACGGTAAAAACGGGTATGGCTGCGTCTGCCGACATCATCACCGATGATAGTCGGTTGCTCGAAAAACTGTTTTATCAGCTTCGTAAAGTAGCCGGAGGGCGGTAGGGAGCTGCCCGTCAGCCATTAGCAACCAATCACTCACTCAGCCGGAGTTGCATAATCTGAATAAACCGGCCTTCTGGGCCCGCTACGTATCGGTTGTACACGAGCCGGTTGCCTTTGTTAGACCAAACCACGCCGTTGATGGGCCGGGTTTCGTCGGTTGAGCGGGGGGTAAGTCGTGTCGCCTGTCCGCTGTTCAGGTCGGTAACAAACACACTGTTGTCGGCTGCGTAAGCCACCCGGCTTCCGTCGGGGCTGAACGAAAACGGCGTCTGAATCGAGTGAGGCTGATGGGTGAGTTGCCGAATAGCCCCGCCGTTGGGCGACACCCCAAATACCTGCACCTGCTCGTTTTTATCCTTTGCCAGAAAGCCAATAAGCGCCCCGTCGGGGGTGGAGCGGAGCCAATGCCGGGGCCCTTCAATACCGCGTTCGGTAAACGTAATCCGGCGTTGTACGGTGCCAACGGGCGGGTTTGGGCGGGTGGTCGAGGTGCCTTCGAGGGGTTGGCCGGGCGCGGCAAGGGTGAGGTTGTCGGGCAGGTCGAGGACAAACACCTCGGTCACGGTTTGGTTGGCCCCGTTGCGCACATTGCCCTGAAACGCCAACGCCCGATGTTGGCGGCTGCCGTCGGGACGGGTGTAGCCCGCCCTGCCAATCCAGGTCTCGTCGAAGGCCCGATTGATTTCGTCGGTGCCGGGCGTGGGGTTTTCGGTGACGCGCGTTACCACGGCTGCAAACCATTCTCCGTCAAAGGCATCGGCTCCGTTGTTGTTGGGCACCTTCACGGCCCGCACGGGTGCCATCACGCCCACCATACGCAGGTCGGCCACGGTCGGGTCCGAGGCTGCAAGCCGTTCCATCACTTCATCGTTGTACGTAAAGCAGACCCATTGGCCGTCGGCACTCCAGCTATGCGCGTGGGTACCGCCCCGCAACGCCCCGGCCGTAAATGGGGGCGCGGTGTTGCGGCCGTCCAGAAAGTGAGGGTGGCCGGGCTTCTGCGTGTCGATCAGGACACCGGTGCGCCGGGTCATGGCGTAGGGCAACCGGGCGTCGGCGTTGCGGAGCCCGTGCAGAAACAGCACCTGCGCCTGCGTGGGCGAGAACGTAACGGCCCCCGCGCCCGGCCCGTGCGGAGTCTGGTTGGGGGTTTGGTACAGCAGCCGGTCTTCGCCCGTGTGTACGTTGACCATGCGGATACAGCAGGTTTGCCCCAGGTTGGTATCTACGTTGCGGGTATCGTACACCAACCACGCATCATCGGGCGAAAACACCTGAATGTGGTTCAACGTGTGTCCGTGTGGGGCGTGGGTTAGCTGGGTTTCTGGCGGCATTCTGAACGGTCGACTGGCGAGAAGAAAAAGCAAAAGTAGCCCGCCCGTGAGGGCTTGCCAAACGGAAGCAAACGCGGAGGGCTTTACACTCATGCGGGTTGTGGCATCAATACGGGTTCGATGGACAGATCGGCCTCCAGCTGGGCCAGGTCGCGGAGCATGGCATCGACGCGGGTGCAGAGGTCGGGCGTGAGCCGGTCTACTTTCCGGCGTGTGTACAGGCTGATGGGGAGTCCGCGTTTCTGTAGGCTGTACTTCGCCAGGGTGGGGTAGGCCGTATGCACTAAGTCCATGGTTCTGTTCAGAAACTGCTGCACCCGTTTTACGGCTTTCTGCTGCGCAGGGTCGTTGTAATGGTTGCAGAGCCAGACAATCAGTTCGGGGTAAATATTGCCCTGAATGCACGACAGCCCGGCGGCCCCGGCCTTGAGCGACGATACTGCGTTGACCATGTAGGCATCGTATAGCCCAAACGGGTAGCCCTGTGCCACCGTCAACCGCCGATTTACTTCGGCCAGGTCGAGGCAGGTGTCTTTGTGGTAGATCAGCCGCCCGGTAGGCAGAATGTCGGCCAGAATGTCGGGGGTGATGAGTCGTTTGTACGGCACCGGGCATTCGTACATGCCGAGCGGTACGCCCTCGGTTTGGTCGATGAGTTGATGCAACCGGTCCAGAAACACCGCGTCGGACTCTTCGGGTGAGGCCAATTGGCTCGTAATCACAATCACGGCCTGTACGCCGGTATCGTAAATGCGTTTTACAAAATCGGCCTGTACGGCAATGGGGCCGCCAAACGTGCCGGTCGATACAACGGGCACCCGGCCATTGGTCCTATTAACCACCTGCCGGGTGATGGTGATGCGCTCAAAGCCTGTCAGCTCGTACATCTCGCTCGAAAGGCAGTTGGCAAAGAGGCCGGCCGCCCCGGTTTGCAGGTAAAAATCGGTGAGCGTAGCCAGACCCGGCAGGTCGACCGCACCCGTATCGGTAAACGGGGTCAGCATGACCGGCACAAAGCCGCGCGGTAACGAAGAAGGAGGAGTGGGCATAGGTATAGGGGGGAATGGAGAATGGACAATGAACAATGAACAGTGAACAACGAACAATGAACTGGATACTGGCTTGATGGGAGCAACGCAATCCTGAGTATCAGTGCGAATATTGGCTACCGGTATGTATGCCACCGGAAGGCCGGCCACCAAAAACGATAAACCAAAAACTAAAAACGATAAACCCCAAACCCCTACGCCGAAGCGGTTGTCTGGGGTTCAGCGGTTTGGGCTTGGGTGCCGCGGCCGCGCAGGCGAGTCAGCAGCAGGCCCGTCAGAAACAACGTAAGCGTACCCACCACCATAATCATGTTAGGGTGTAGCGGGCTGCGTAATTGCGCCATCGAGTCGGGGAGTTGGGCCGAAAGCGTCATCCAGACAATCACCAGCACGCCCACGATGGTAGCAATCAGAGCCTCGGCGTTGCGGGTCGTGCGGGAGATGATACCCAGCAGGAAGAGCCCCAGCATACCCCCCGCAAAAATGCCCGAGAGCATCCACCAGATGTCGAGTACGCTTTTCACGCCAATCATGGCAATGCCCGTAAACATGCCCAGCACCCCAAACACGGTGGTGGCAATGTACAGTACCCGCAACGATTGCTTATCCGTCAGCGCGCCCGACACGTACCGCTGATAAATGTCGACCGAGAAGACCGTAGCCGACGCATTCATGCCTGAGCTGATGGTGCTCATGGCCGCCGACATAATGGCCGCCACAATGAGGCCCACCATTCCTGCCGGAACCTTGTTCACCATAAAATGCGGCATGACCTTATCGCCCACGTCGGCCACACTGAGCGAAGCCGCCAACTGCCGAATGGCGTCCGGGTTGGCACCGGGCAAACGCTCGGTAGCCACCTGCATCCTGACGGCATTCAGCAGGTCGGGGTTAGCCTGATAGTAGGCGTACAGACTCGATCCGAGAAAAAAGAACAGCAGCGAGATAGGCACGTACAGGTACACGCACAGCCAAACCGATTGGCTCGCTTCGCGCACCGAAGCCGTGGTGTGGTACCGCTGCACGTAGTTCTGATCCATCCCGAAGTTGTTCAGGTTCATAAAAAAGCCGTAGAGCAATACCACCCAGAACGTGGCCTGTGTAAAGTCGGGCGCGAAACTGCCTAAGCTAAACTTGTTGTCGGCCTGCCCAACCTCCACAATCTTCGACAGCCCGCCGGGCATACCATCCACTACCAACCACAAAATCAGCACGGCCCCGCCGGTTTTGATGACACCCTGCGCTACTTCGGTCCAGATCACGGCCTCCATACCGCCCAGCACGGTGTAAAAAATGATGCAGCTCCCCACCACCAGCATGATGGTAGCCATAGGGTAGCCGGTGAGGGCTTGCAGACTGAGTGCGATACCGAAAAAGATGGATCCCATACGCGCCAGCTGCGTGAGCAGAAAACACACCACGGCGTAGGTGCGGGCCCAGGCCCCAAACCGATGTTCGAGGTGGGTGTAGGCCGATACCTCGCCCGTGCTGCGGTAAAACGGAATAAAAAACCGCGTGGCTACCCAGGCCGCCAGCGGCATGGAAAGGCTAAACACAAACGAATTCCAGTTGGAGCCGAAGGCTTTGCCCGGCACCCCCAGAAAGGTGTTGCTGCTCAGAAACGTAGCGTAGATCGACAGGCCGATGGCCCAACCCGGAATTTTGCCCGAAGCGGTCGTGAACTGATCGGCGTTCTGGTTTTTGCGGGAAAAGTAAATACCCACAGCCACCATCCCGACCAGGTAGGCCGCTATAATGCTCAGGTCTATGATGGGGAGTGTCTTCATTTCAGGAATACCTCGTCATTATCGGTCAGAAACATGCGGGTGCTTTCGGTGTAGGTGCCACCATTTGGTGCTTTGTACTTCAGGTCGACGTAAAAGGCACGATAGCCACTGCCCGGAAACGCTTCGGTCAGGTTTATTTTGGCCTGATTGGCGATCCCCAGCGATTTGCCGGTCCATTTTTCGTCCTGAAAAATCCGGTCGGCCGAGGTGGCCGACCAGACGGTCACGTCCTGAAGTGCATCGGGTGTGGCGGTCAGGGTCAGGTTTACGCCGGTTTTGGTGGGCGTTACCGTCCATTGGCAGGCGGGGTACGGCTTTTTGCTCAGGGTAGTCCCGAAAAAGGCGCTCAGGGCACCAAGGGCCTGCCGCTTATCGCCGAGGTCGTGGCCTACGTTGGGGACATAGTGGATAAAGTTCTGCCCCGGAATCTCGCCGAGGTAGTGCTTCACCGCGTCTACGGTCCAGTACTCATCGTTGGTGCCCATAAACAGCATTTTGGGCATGGTGAGTTTTTTTCGATAGGCGTAGGGGTCAATCATTTCGGTAACGGCACTGCCGGCCTTACTGTGTACCGTCTGCGGAATTTCGAGTTTTACGTAATCTTCAATCTGCTCGCTGTACTTGTTCCAGCTTTTCATCTGGTAGTCGAGGTTCACGGGCATGTTCAGAATATCAATGACCATTGGGGCAATGGCTACTACGCGCTTGTCGCTGGCACCGGTGAGCCAGGTGGTCCAGCCGCGTTTCGAGGCTCCCGACACCACAAACCCGTTGATGGGTTTCTGGAGCGTTTTGGTCGAAAACTCCTGCATGGCGTCCATAGCCCGCACGGCACTTTTTACCATCGGGAACAGCAGTGGCCAGCTGTAGTCGCCATCTTTTTTGAACTGATGGAGGGTGTACGAGATGAGCGCGTCTTCGGTCAGGTTGTCGTACAACGGTTGGTTGGGGGTTTGGCGCAGCACGGCCACAACGGCCTTGTTGCCCGTAGCGACCGCACTCATAGCCCGGTTGAATCCGTCTTCGCGGCCATTCCAGCGGGGCTCACCTTCTTTGATGGAGCCGCCCGTAATGAAAAGCATGGCCTCCGTATGCTGCACGTCTTTAGGCACCAGAATCGTGAGCTGATGTTTCCAGATGTGGTTACGCCAGTTCTGGGAGGTCAGCAGGATTTCGTAGGCCGTAATATCGCCATAGGTGTAGCTGTCTTTCTGCTGCCACGCAAAGGTTTGGTCCCCATTGCGGAGGTAGCTTTCGAGGGCTGTCGATGGCGTAATTTTGGGTTTGGGGGCTGGCCGCTCGAACGCAAAAAGCGCTACCAGCAGGCAACCCAGAATAGACAGGCGTAAGGGGTTCAGGTTCATGGTTCAGATTGGTGATAGGCTTACCGGTACGCATCGGCGGCCGGGGCATTGGCAATCAGTTTGAGGGCTTCGTCCATAAAAATCTCGGCGGTGTTTTCGCCTAAGCTCGTGCGACTGATGTAGTCATAACGCCGGAAGCTCCTGAAATCTACTTTTGTGAGCATATAGCCGAAGGCATCGTTGGTGAGCCCAAACAGCATAGGGGCCGTAGCGCGCATTTGCCGCTTGAGGTAGAAGCCAATATTGGGCAGGGCTTCGCCCGGAATGGTGAGCACCTGCGCCGTGCCAATCGTGAGCAGATTCACCTGCGCGGCCACCTTGTCGCCGGGCAAAACCGGGTACTTCAGGGGTGAGTTTTTGACAATGTACTTCATCACGTCCGACTCAATCGGAAACGTAACCGACCGGGTGGCACAGGTGAGCGACGGGTTCGGTTGCGCCGGGGCCGACCCGATAATCCGCAGGGCTTCGTCGGCCAGAAGTTCGCCAATCCGGATGCATTCTTCCCAGGTGTTGGCTTCTTTGCCCTCGGGCCGCCGGTTGTCGGCCGTGACCATGCCGCCCTGCGCTCCGTTGACAAACAGGGCCACACCCCCAACGTTAGCCTCGATCCGGTCGTACAGCGGGCCGCAGAGGTCGGGACTCAGAATACCCCGGCCCGATCCAATCACTTCGGGGTGAATGGCGTAGTTCACAAGCGTTGCAATGGGTTTACCCACGTCGGGGCCGGTACTGGCTAGGGCCTGAATCACCCCGCAGCGCGGATCGTAGAGGTCGGGGGCATAGTAGTTGTAGGCAATCTGCCCTTTGGCTTCGCCCACGGCCACGCGCAGGGTTGCCGGGCGGAGGTTGGTGCGGGCTTCGTTGACGGCCTCGGCCATGGCACGCACACACCGGTCCAGGTACGGCATGTCGGCAAATGACTGGCCTTTTTCGTTTGGAAACGCGTAGGCATCGGGGCCACTGTGGGTGTGGGTAGCCGCAATGAGAATGTTTTCGGGTGGAATGCCCCCAATCAGCGATCGCGCCCGATTGCCCAGTACCGAGGGCCAGCCCAGGTTATCAATGCTCACTACGGCAACGCGGGTGCCGTTTTTTTCAAACACCACGGCCCGCACCCACAGGTCGCCCTGTTTGCGGGTGGCCGGTTGGGGGGTACCAATACCGCCCGAAACGGGTAGCAGTGGGTCTGGGGTGATAAGCCGACGGGCGGCCCCGGCCTTGAAATCCTGCGCTTCGGTGTTAAGGCTCAGCAGGCAGGCAATGAAATAGACAATCCACGTTCGCATACGGATGAGAATGGATAATGACCTACAAAAAGCAACGAGGTCTTATCGGACAAAAAAGAACTCAAAGCCGCCCTTGGGTACGATAAGGTCGACTTTGAGATCCCCCCTCCTGAGTTTAAGGAGGGGGTAAGAGGGTGGCGATTTACTTACCAGGGCTTGCCGGTGCCTTGCACGACCCACGGCTTCGACCAGGCACTGTTTTTTCCGTCTGACTGGGAATTGGTGGTCATTTCGAGTTTCTCGATGGCCGATGCTGAGTTGGCCTTGTTGAGGTTCAGCTCGTCGCGCATGTAGTAAAACCGGAGCGGAATGGCTTTGCGCTTGGCTGCCGGTCCCGAATTGAGCGCGGGCAGGCCCGTCCGGCGGTAGTCGAACCACGACTCGGTGGCGCTCGTCCAGCTGGCAATCCATTTCTGACCCATCACCTGCGCCAGTGTGCCATCGTAGGCAACGCCTTTCTGGGCAATAAACGCATTGTAACTGCTGGCAAGGCCCCAGGCGGTGAGTGAGGCCCGTACACCGGCCTCGTAATGCGTTTTGGCATCGCCCACAGCCCACCCTTTCTGGGCGGCTTCGGCCAGAATAAACCGAACCTCGGCGGCCGACATGAGCCGGGCCTTGAGCAAGGTGCCCTTGGCCTGCATATAGATCTCGTTGAGATACGATACGTGCGGGTTCACCGACGTTTGGCCGGGTGTGGGGTTGAAATTATACGTCGACGGAAGCTGCGAAACGCTCGCGGGCAGGCCCACGTAGTTCGGGTCAGTATCAATTGGAGTGTTGCCCACTTTATCGGGCGAGAGCAACCGGATTCCGTTCACAATTTTATCGGTACCCGCGGGTAGGGAAGCATCGACCGACAGCGGCACCTCCACTTTTTTGGCCCAGATAGCCAGGCGCGGGTCGTTGGTTGCCTGCATGGGTTTAACGAGGGTAGCCCCCATTTTAATCCGGCGGTAGTTGCTGCCGCTGATGTCAAACACCGTGTTCGACGGCCAGGCATCGTTGGCGTTGTTGCCCACATACGCCATCGTGGCATCGGCCGAGGCATCGTCGATAATGGGGTTTTGCGCCAGGTTAGCCATAATCTTCTCAATACCCGCCTTGGCTATATCGGGCTGCTTGGCCGAAATCCGCATGAAGTACCGAAGCCGGAGCGAGTTGGCGAATTTTTGCCACTTGGCGGGGTCACCAGCGTAGTACACATCTACGTTCTCGACAATGCTGGAATAGGCACTTTTGGGTTTCGAGAGCAGGGTGTTGGCTTTTTCCAGATCGGCCAGAATACCCGCGTAAATCGTACCCTGATCGTCGTATTTGGGGGCAATAAACTCCGTACCCCCCTGCTCACCCTTGAGGGCGTTGGTGTAGGGGGCATCGCCCCAAAGGTCGGTGATGAGGCCAAACAGGTACGACTTCATGACGAGAGCCACACCCTGCTGAAACTCCAGATTCTGCTCCACAGCCCGCTTGTACAGGAGTTCGTTGTTGCGGAGTTGGTCGTAGTACGGGGTCCAGCTTTGGTCGCCCCCCCAGTCGTAGTCGTTATGCCCGTTAAACCAGGCATCTTTCTGGGTGTGCTGCACCACCCCGGCAATATCCTGGAACCCTAAGTTGGTGTACAGTTTGGCCGTTTCGGTGAGCACGGTGGGCATAATCAGGTTGGGGTTTACGGCCCCGGCCTGCACACCGTTGGGGTTGACGTTGAGTTCGGTGAGGTCTTTGCACGAAACCAGCAGCGTCGTCAGAATACCCAGGCAGGCTATTATTTTTTTCGATTGCGTTTTCATGAGGTACGTGATTTTGGGTTGGTCGTTGTACACTGTACAGCGTACATTCATTTAGAACGTGAGACCCAGTTTGAAACCGACCGGAATAACCCAGGGGGTTACGTTGTAGCGCTCAATACCCTGCTTAAACTGGGTACCGGCCTGCGTACCGGCTTGCGGCTGAAACGCCATTTCGGGGTCGATGTTGATCTTGGCCGCCGTCCAGAGAATGATGTTGCGGCTGTACACCGAAACATTGGCGTTTTGCAACCCAATCGACTTCACGAAGCGGGCGGGCAGGTCGTACCCGAGCGACACTTCGCGCAGCTTCACAAACGACGCGTCGAACATAGCCGCCCGTGTGAAGTCCCAGGGGTAGTTGTCGCCGTAGGGGATGATGCGGGTACCCGTGCCACCCAGGTTCTCGATGTAGCCCGTAATGTTACCCTTGGCGTCGTACTGCGCAATGACACCGGGGTTGAACACACCGTAGGGGTACGTTTTGCCACCAAACTCAAACGGATAGCCGCCGTAATCGGCCGTGGGGCCGCCTACAATCGGGAAGCGGTTGCCGTTGATGCGGATGTACTCGTCGGCGTTCTCAACCAACCAGTTGCGAAGGGCATCGCCCGTACGGCCGTTGGGGTTGATGAGGTTGTCGAGGAACCGCTGCGAGCGCAGATCCGACTCCATGTACCGGTACGTTTGCGACACAAAATCACCCCCGGCCCGCCAGTCGAGCGAGAGGTTCAGGCTGAAGCCCTTGTACGAAATAGAGCTTTGGGCCCCCAGAATGAAATCGGGGTTGAAATTACCAATTTTGTTTTTGCTGGTGCTGGCACTGCGGGCCTGCCACGAGCCATCGTTGTCGAGAATGGGGTAGCCGAAATACGGCGACTTCTCGTCGGTAACGGTCACGATTTGGGCATCGTAAATATCACCAACTTTATCGCCTACGTAGGTCCAGGCTCCACCCTTGGCGTCGGTCCAGAGGGTGTAGAAGGGCAATCCGTCGGCCAGTTCCTTAATCCGCGTCACGTTGCGGGTATAGTTGGTGGTCAGGTCCCAGCGCAGCCCGCCTTTGTCCCAGAGTGTACCGCCGAGCGAGAGTTCAACACCCCGGCTTTCGAGCAAACCAGCGTTGATATTTTTGGTTGTAAAGCCCGACGATGGCGCAATTTGGGTCGGGATAATCTGGTTTCGGTTGTTCGAGACGTAGTACGTACCGGCAAACCGCAGCCGGTTGCGGAACATGTTGTAATCAATACCAACCTCGTACGAGGTCGCAATTTCGGGCTTCAGGTCGGGGAGCAGAATCGCCCCCGGCTTGTTCAGCCGCGTAATGCCGTTCCAGGCCCCCGCGTCGCCGAGGGTGGGGTAGAGGCTGTACGGGTTGGCATCGTTACCCACCTGCGCTACGCCCGCCCGCACCTTAAACAGGTCCACGTTTTTGAGGGGCACCATCTCGTTGATGAGTATACTGAGCGAGGCCGAGGGGTAAAAGTACGACCGGTTGCTGACCGGCAGCGTGCTCGACCAGTCGTTGCGGGCGGTCAGGTCGAGGTAGATCATGTCTTTGTACCCGAAGTTGGCCGTGCCGTACACGCTGTAAATAGCCCGGCGGAACAGGTAGTTGCTGTATTGCAGGTTGTTGGGCGCGATGTTCTGAATCGTAAACAGCCCCGGAATAATCAGCCCGGCCCGGTTGAGGCTGCTCGTGCTGATGTCCGACGACTCCGAGTACCGGTTGTTACCCCCCGCCGAAATCACCATGCTCAAGTCGCCCAGCCGTTTGTTGTAAGTAGCCAGGAAGTCGGCGTTGCGCTCGTAGCGTTTGAGGTTGATGACCCCGTAGGCACCGTTGGGCTCACCCGTGTAGCTCCGGGCAATTTTGGTTTGCCGCTGCTCGCTGTAGGTATCCAGTGCGTAGCGGGCCATCAGTTTAATGTCGGGCGTGAGTTGCCACTCGGCCTTGAGGTTACCAAACAGGCGGTCGCGCACAAAGCTGTTGTTGACCTCGTAGGCCAGAAAATACGGGTTGTTGTAGTTGGCCGGGCTTTGCGACCGCTGCTGCAAGCCCTCGCGGCCAGGTACCCAGTAGTCGCGCAGCTCGTTGATGTCGATGTGCGATCCCACGGCGTAGGCCCACTGCATGGGGTTGGTGCCGCGCTCGCCCGCTGGTCGGTTGTTGGAGTTGTTACGGCTAAAATCGAGGTTGGTGCTCAAGGTCAGCTTGTTGTTTACGCGCAGGGCGGTGCTCACGGCCAGCGTGTTCTTAAACAGGTCGGAGTTCGGAATAATGCCCCGGCTGCTCATGTTGGCGTACGACAGCCGGTAGGTCACCTTCTCGGAGTTGTTCGCGATCGAGATGCCGTTGGAGCTGGTGATGCCCGTCTGCACAAAGTCGCGGACGTTGTTGGGGTGCGACACCAGCGGGGTCGGTATTTTTTTGCCGTCGGGACCCACCGGGCTGTTCCATTGAATGGCGCTGTAGCCCCGGTCGAGTTCGGGGCCAACGCCCCCGGCCGAGCTTTCGTCGATGGTCAGAACACCGCCGGGGTAGGGGTTGGCCGTAGGCGTAAAGGGCAGAATCCCGGTGGCAAACCGGCTCGATGTTTTGAGGAACCGGTACGGCTGATCGAACACCGTGTTTGAGGTGAGCGATACGGTCATTTTCTGTGATTTTGAACCGCTCTTGGTTGTAATCAGCACCACACCATTGCCCGCCCGCGAGCCGTAGAGAGCGGCCGCACTTGGCCCTTTCAGAATCGAAATGTTTTCGATGTCTTCGGGGTTAATGTCCGAAATAGCGTTGCCGTAATCGACCCGGTTGTCGTTACCAATCTGACTCACGTTGTTGAGGGTGTTGGCAATGGGCACCCCATCCACCACAAACAGGGGCTGGTTATCCGTGTTGAGCGATTTAGCCCCCCGGATAATCATGCTCACCGACGAACCCGTGGGGCCTGTCGAGCTGATTTGTACGCCCGGCACCTTACCGGCAAGCGAGTTCAGGATGTTCTCCTGCGCCACCCGGCTGAGGTCTTTACCCTGCACCTCGCTCACGGCATAGCCGAGCGAGCGGGCTTCGCGCTTGATACCGAGAGCCGTAACCACCACTTCGTTGAGGACTTCGCTGTTTTCCACCAGCCCTACGTCGATCACCGACTGCTTGCCAACCAGGATTTCCTGCGTTTTGTGGCCGATAAACGAGAATACCAGCACGGCGTTGTCGGTCGACACCGTGATCGAGTACTGGCCTTTCTGGTCGGTCACGGTACCCATCTGCGTGCCCTTAATGAGCACATTGGCCCCCGCAATGGGCTGATTGTTGGTGGCTAAGGTCACGGTGCCCGTGATAACCCGGGCGGCTTTGGTACGGGCCGGGCTACCAGCCAGCACCTGAGCCGAGCAAACGACCGCTACCATACCGATAGCCAGCGCATGCCTGAGCATGAGGAGAAGCGTAAAGATTGATTTCATGTTTACTTTGTCTGTGAAAGGTTCGGTAATGCCACTCTAAAAGGCGCTAATAGGCTCAACAAAGAGCCCCCGGTCGGTCGCGGTGGGCGGCCAACGGTCCGTTGCGTTTATCCGGTTGTTTGGGTGGGAGCGGGCGGAGGGCCCTGTTGCTCGATGAGGGTTTTGAAAAAAGTCTCCAGCACGTCCGAATACGCCTGCAGGTCGTCGGGGTGGTGGAGGCCGGCTAACAATTGATTTAGTTCATCTACCGACAACCGATTGTGGATCAGTTGCTCCATCAGGTAGCTGCTGTCGGGCTTCTGCATCCTGTTCGTCCGTTAGTCAGTTTGCCTATACTACTGGACGACCTTGTGAAAAGACTACCGATGTATTGAATATTTACCCAACGTGGGTTACGAGATGGCTACGTCGACGGTTTCGCGCAGGAGCTGCCGGGCTTTCACCAGCTGGTTTTTGACCGTATTCTTTGAAATGCGTAACAACTCGGCTATTTCTCCGTACGATTTTCCTTCTTCGATACTCAGGAGCAGAATGGCCTTCCGGCGGTGCGAGAGCCCATCGATAGCCGTTTGCAGTCGCTGCACCCGGGCCTCTTCGTCGGCGGTGTCTTCGTCGCGGAAAGTTTCCATCCGCTCCAGATACCGCTGTTTAAACTGCTGACTTTTCTCCACTTGCTTCAGATAGTCGAAGGTCAGGTTGCGGAGGCAGGTAAACAGGAAGGAGTTGAAGTTGAGGTCGGGATTGATCGACGCGCGTCGTTCCCACAGCTTCACAAATAGATCGTGCACCATGTTTTCGGCCTCGTCGCGGTCTTTGAGCAAGTGCAGGCAGAACTTCAGAGCCGGTGTCCGGTAGTTGCGGTAAAGCTGAGCAAACGCAGCCTGATCGCCATGAACAACATGACCAATAAGAGTTCGGGTAGCGAGGTCGACAGTCATGGAAAGAAAAGGTAAGGGTTCAGCGGAATAGTTAACAAAATAATAATACAGGCCTGTTGCCGGGCTCTATATTTTATATTGTTTTAAGGGTTTAGGTCAAAATTAAATTGGGTGTATCTGGCTTAGGATCAAACAAATATAGAGGGTTTGGATCGGACGAATTTTCGCACTTTGCGTAAAAATACCCTCAATTTGCGCAGAATATGAATTGGCTTATATGCTCAGACAGGGCTTTTTTGAGCGAAATCAATTGGTTGAACGAATGTTGGTAAAGGATAAAAATTTCCTTTTTTGTTAATAGCCTGTTTGATGTGGGTCGGCGTATAGATTACAACACAAATCGTAGCCGGAGCCACATTCCGGCAGGCAGTTGGCCGGGCGCGGGCCCGCCGATGTTCAGGCTGCCCATCTTCTATTCATTCATTCCGAAAACACCTTCCGCTTATGCGATTTCATTCTTTCGGCGCGGCTTTGTTGTTTGGGGGAGCCCTGCTTGTGGGTGCACTCCCGGCCTCAGCGCAGTCCGTTTATCAGGACAAACCGTTTGTCCAGGAGTACAGTGTAAAATACTATACCGACAAGCCCGATGCGAGTCTGACGGGCCTCGCCTGCGACCGCAACGGGGTGGTGCAGCTGCTGTCGGGTACGGGACTGGCGCGGCCCGCCGGGGGGCAGTTTCTGGTGCCGGGGCAGGTGCGCCCCGACCGCAGCTACCGGCCCATGAAAGACCGGAAACTGGCCGCCATCGGCATGCACGAGGGCCAACTCGTGTACCTCGACGACCGGGCCGTTCTGAGCAACGCCTGGGCGGGTAAGCTCCATGCCGAGCATCAGCTGCCCGGTGCCCGGCTCTTTGCGGGGGCACCCGATTTTACGTTTCTCGTGTCCGACGGAAAAGCCCTGCATCTGGTGCAGGATAAGACCATTCGCTGGAAAGGGAGCCTAACCAACGATCAGGTGGTGGCCATTCGGTACCAGCCATCGGCAGGGCAGTTCTGGATTCTGGGCGAGCGGTCGGTGCAGGTGTTGCCCCTGCGCAACCCGGCCCTGACGACCGTGTACACCGGTGGCCCGTTTACGGCGTTTGATATTACCGACAAGGGGCAAAAACTGGTGTTGGGTACCACAGACGGGTATCTGGAGTTCGACCCGGCCACGCGCAAGCCCGTGGGGGCGGTGCGTCGAAAATTGCCCGCTACCGATATTACGGCCGTGGCCGATGTAAACGGGCGGCTCTGGTTCGGGACATCGCAGGGGGCATTTGCGCTCCGGCCCGACGGGCAGTTTGATTACTACAACGGGGAACGGTGGTTGCCGGGCAACGCTGTGACCCAGATTACGGCCGGGCCGGCTGGCTCGGTGCTGATTCTGACTACGGCCGGGCTCACCCGCATGGAGAGCAAACGGATGACCTTATACGACAAGGCGAAATTTTACGATGCGCAGGTGCGGTCGCGGCATATTCGTAACGGGTTCAACGCGTCGTTGAGTGGCATGGAGAAAGGCAATATTGATACGGGTTTCCTGGCCGATTCCGATAACGATGGCCTGTGGACGTCGATGTACCTGGCGGGCGAAATTTTCCGCTATTCCGTTACCAAAGACAAGGAGGCTCTGCAGAACTGTCGCGAATCGCTCGATGCTATGGAGCGCCTGTACACTGTGACGCCGGTGCCGGGTTTTCCGGCCCGTTCGTTTGAGCGCAAAGGCTACATTGCCAGTCTTAGCGACCCCGAACGCTGGCAACCCTCGCCCCAGCCGGGTTGGGACTTCAAGGCGACCACCAGCAGCGATGAGGTAATTGGGCATATTTTTGCCTTCGGGGCCATGGCCGAGCTGGTAGACGACCGCAATCTCAAAAGCCGGGCGATTACGCTCATCGACACGCTCATGAGCCACATCATCACCCACGACATGTACCTGATCGATTACGACGGTAAGCCGACTATGTGGGGCAAATGGAACCCTTCGTACGTCAACGGCTTCCCCACCAACGTTGGCGACCGCAAGCTGAACTCATCGAATATTGTGGCCATGCTCCAGACGGCCTATCATTTCACCAAAAAAGAGAAATACAAGCAAAAGGCGTTTGAGCTGATGAACAAACACGGCTACTTCGAGAACCTGATGCGGCCTATGAGCCATATCGGGAAAGCCCCCGACAATGCCGACGAACACAGCAAGCTGATGTCGGACGGATGGAACCACTCCGACGATGAGATGTATTTTGTTGGTTACTGGGGGCTGTATCGGTACGCCTTCAATGATACCCTCCGCACGCATTTCAAGAAAGCGATCATAGACCACTGGGAAGCCGAGCGACCCGAAAAAGAAGGGGCCTGGAATATTTTTACGGCCCTCACCGGCACCAAAACGATTGACCTCAACGAGGCCGCCTGGTACCTGCGCGAACACCCCCTCGACCTTATAGACTGGGACATTCGTAACAGCCACCGCAAAGACATTGAGCGGATCCCCGATAATTTCCGTCGGCAAACAACCAAAGAGGTGCTTCCTCCCGACGAGCGGCCTATTCAGCGGCACAACGGCAACATGTTTACTCTCGACCGCACCCGTAGCAACGGTGTGTCGGAGCACAGCGCGGGCGACATCTGGTTACTGCCTTACTGGATGGGCCGGTATCTTGGCGTAATTAGTGCGCCCATCGAAGGCCCCGTTGCCAGCAGGTGAGAAATTGCTGGGGCCGGTTGCCAGCCATCAGTATAGCGACCCCGGTTTTCTGTTTTACAGAGTGTTTTCTGGCGTTCCCTGATTGAGTGTACAATGTGAGTTCAGTACTGTAGGTTTGTTCAGTACGAAAGAATTGGCATGCGGATGACACGGATTAAGCCAATTTTTGCAGGTTGACACAGGGAATCGGCGTACATCTGCCCGATCCGCGTCATCCGCGTTCAATTGGCATCGATTGGATAAGTTAACTGCTTGATTATTTACCTTTTGCTCGATACTTAGCAATGCAAAATGAACAATGAATACCTGCTGATTATCAGGCATTCATTGTTCATTTTGCACTATTCATTATACATTTATTTCACCCTGGTCTTTATGAAATCCCTTTTACTGTGTTTGGGCCTGAGCCTGACAACGGCTGTGGCGCAGGTACACAAAGACTACCCGCCGGGGCCATACCCCGATCGCCTGATTCTCGGCTGGCAGGCCAACCCCGCTACGACCCAATCGGTCAACTGGCGCACCGACTCCACTGTGACCGGGGCCGTGGGGGCTATTGCCGAGGCCGACCCCTCCGGCGACTTTGTGGCGAGTGCCAGTGTGGTGGCCGCCACTACCGAGCGTGTGGTGCTAGACGGCCGCACGGTGTTGTACCATTCGGTGCAGTTCAAAGGGCTGAAACCCGCTACCAAATACAGCTACCGCGTGGGCGATGGTAAGCTCTGGAGCGAGTGGTTTCAGTTTAAAACCGCTACCGACAAACCCGCACCGTTTTCGTTTCTGTACTTCGGCGATGCCCAGAACGACATTCGGTCGCTGTGGTCGCGGGCAGTGCGCGGGGCCTACACTACGCTGCCCACGGCCAGTCTGATGATTCATGCCGGAGATCTCATTACCACGTCCAACGCTGATTGGCAGTGGGGGGAGTGGTTCGAAGCGGGGGGGTGGATAAACGGGATGCTGCCCGCCCTGCCCGCGCCGGGCAACCACGAATATTTCCGGGACGAAACGGGCAAGGTGCGGGTATCGCGGCACTGGCGTCCGTCGTTTTCACTCCCCGAAAATGGCCCCAAAGGACTGGAAGAAACCGCTTATTTTCTCGATTATCAGGGCGTTCGGTTTGTATCGCTCAATTCGCAGGCCGCCATTCTCGACTCGGCCGTGATGCGCCTTCAGGCCGAGTGGCTGAACAAGACGTTGGCCGACAACCCGAATCGGTGGACCATTGTGACGCATCACCACCCGATTTACTCGACCAAACAGGGCCGCGACAACAACGAGTGGCGCGACCGGATGGAGCCGATTTACAAGAAATACAACGTTGATCTAGTATTGCAGGGCCATGACCATACCTACGGCCGGGGTATCAATATGCCGCTGGGCAAGAGCCGCAAACACCCCGACGGCCCCATCTATGTGGTGTCGGTGAGTGGGCCGAAAATGTACGATATTGGTTTGCAAACCTGGATGGATCGGGCCGCATCGAACACGCAGCTGTACCAGACCGTCTCCATCGACGGCGACCGGCTGACGTATCAGGCGTACACCGTAACGGGCGAGAAATACGACTCGTTCGTACTGACCAAAAATGCCAAAGGGCAAAATACCCTCGTGGATCAGGCTCCAGCTTTAGCCCCCGAACGGCTCGATTTGCCCGCTGAATATCAGAAACGCTTTACGCCCGAACAGGCCGAGCAATACCAGAAGCGGTTTCAGGAGTACAAAGCCCGCAAGCTGGGTGGCAAAGGCTAAGAAGCTGTTTGTTTGGCCGGACTCAGGCCTGAGTCCGGCCAAACAAACGGAATTTACAGCTTAATGAAAATCTTCCGCTGGTAGAGCCAATAAGCCGGGATGTAGTTGACCGCCACGAAGAACAGGGCGTACAAGAGGCTGGCGAGTTCGGGCTGGAACCCCAGTTTAATCAGCTCCCCCACCGCGAGTTCGTTGAGGGGGAGACCGCCAAATTTGAGTCGATAGAAAAACAGCGCCAGTACATCGGCCATAACGTATACAGCTATAGCGTTAGCCCCAAACACAATGCCCGGCGCGGTGCCGTTTCGGTAACCCAACACATCGACCAGAAAGTAAAGAGCCCCCAGCAGCATGGCCGCAAACCCGGAGGTGACGAGTACAAACGAACTGGTCCAGAGACCTTCATTGACCGGAAACGTAAGCCCCCAGAAATACCCGGCGGCAGTGGTAAAAAAGCCCGCCGTCATCAGATAGGCCACTTTTTCGGTGGGGCTGGCTGCACTGAGCATCCACCGCCCGGCGAGCAGGCCCGTAATACCCGTGACCGTGGCCGGAAAGGTGCTCAGAATACTCTCAGGGTCCCAGGTGCCCTGCCACATCCGGCCGGGCAGAAACTGCCGGTCGAACCAGGCCACCAGATTTTGCCCCGGCTCCAGCGCCACCCGGCCGAGGTCGGGTGAGGGAATGAGCGTGAGCGCAAGCCAGTAGGCTACCAGCGTGAGCGCGGCAATCCACGCCTGTTGTTTCCAGTTGGTGTTGAGGTACAGCAGGGCACAGAACAGAAACACAAAGGCAATGCGGTGGAGGGTGCCGGTCCAGCGGGCATCGGTCAGGTTGAAGTCGGGCATGAGGTTCAGAAACATACCGACAGCGTAAATCTTAAGCGCCCGGACCACGATTTTGCGGTACAGCGGCCCTCGCGGCCCGCCCGCGTCGCGCTTGCCCGAATAGGCGAGGGCAATAGATACGCCCACGACAAACAAAAACACCGGGGCTATGAGGTCGGTAAACGACAGGCCGTTCCATTTGGAGTGCCGGAGTGTAAAATACACGTGCTCTTCGGTGCCCGGAAAGTTGACCATAATCATGGCCGCAATCGTGAAGCCCCGAACGGCATCGAGCGAGATAAGTCGGTTGGTGGGTTGAATCATAAACGTATAAAAAAGCCGCACGGGCCGAATGGTATTTTTAGTACGGAACAGAGTACTATAAAGGCTACTGACACGTAAAATTTATGCGCACCATACTGTACTCTGCCCTGATCTGTCTGATTGGGTTGCTGGTTGGCGTAAGTTGCCAGAAAAACGGGTCGGCCGGGCAGGTCGATCTGAGCTGGGAGCTGGTAAGTAACTTTACGCCGGTGCCCAACGGTTTTGAGGCCCGTTTCGACCTGACCAACACCGGCGATACCCCGCTCACCGACCGTAACTGGGCCTTGTTTTTCAATATGGCTCCCCGGCCTATGCTCAAGCCCCGTAGCCCGCAACCGGGCACGGTGCAGCACATCAACGGCGACTGGTACAAACTTACGCCCAATGCGGGCTTCCGACTCGATCCCGGTGCTTCGGTAACGATCCGGTACGAAGGCACCGAAGGCGTAACCAAAGTGACCGATGCCCCCCTTGGGCCGTATCTGGTCTTGTACGATGATGCCGGCCGCGAAGCGGAGGTGGTGCCCATCGCCAACTATACCATCCGGCCGTTTGCCCGTAAAGAGCAGCGGCTCCGTGGCCCTGCCGACCGCGAGCCTCCCTACTCGCCGGAGGTAGTATTTGGGCAAAACCAAACGGCTACGCTGCTCCCGGCAAGTCAGTTGCAGCCGGTGATTCCGGCCCCGGTGCGCCTGTCGACGAGCCCCGGTACACTGGCCCTATCGGCGTCGATGCCGATTTATGCCGACCCCGGCCTGACCGGCGAAGCCACGTTGCTGGCCGAAAAGCTGAAGCAGATGACCGGCAAAACGTTTCAGATCGTGACCACTCCGCCCACGAGTACCGCTATTGTGCTCAAAACCGGGCCGGTTCAGGTGGCGGGCAAAAACCGGGAGGCTTACCAACTCCGGATCGATGCCGGGGGAGTAAACATCACCGGTAGCGATGCCGCCGGGGTATTTTACGGCACCCAAAGCCTGTTGGCCTTGTTGCCCCTCGAAGCCTACAAAACCCCCGCCGAACCGGTGGCTTTGCCGTTTACCCAGATCGACGATGCCCCCCGGTTCGGATTTCGGGGACTGCACCTCGACGTAAGCCGAAACTTCCAGACCAAAGAAACTATTCTGCGCGTGCTCGACCTGCTGGCGTTTTACAAGGTCAATCAGTTTTTGTTTTACACCACCGAAGACGAAGGCTGGCGGCTCGAAATTGACGGCTTGCCCGAGCTGACGCAGGTGGGTGCGCAACGCCAGCATACGTCGGGCAAAGAGGCACCAGCCCTGCACCCTGCCTACGGCTCGGGGCCAAAGGCGTACGAAGAAGGCAAATACGGCAGCGGTTTTTACACTAAAGCCGACTTTGTGGAGATTCTGAAATACGCCCACGCCCGGCACATCCGGGTGATTCCCGAACTGAATTTCCCCGGTCATGCGCGGGCGGCTATCAAGGCGATGGAGGCCCGTTACCAACGGCTGATGAACGAAGGTAAACCCGCCGAAGCCGCCCAGTACCGGCTCATCGACCCCGCCGACCGCTCGGTGTATCAGTCGGCGCAGGGGTACAAAGACAATGTGGTGAGTGTGGGCCTCGAATCGACGTACCGGTTTTACGAAAAAGTAGTGGACGAGATAACCCGGATGTACAAACAGGCGGGGGTGCCGATGGAAGTAATGCACATTGGGGGCGACGAGGTACCCGAAGGGGCCTGGGCACAGTCGCCGGTGGCGGCTAAGCTCCTGCGCGAGAATCCGGCCATAAAAGACCCCAAAAACCTACAGGCTTACTTTGTGCGAACGTTGCTGAAACGGCTCGAACCGCGCAAACTCGAAATTCACGGTTGGGAGGAGGTCGCCCTCACCAAAGCTGCTAACGGCAACTACGTGCCCAACCGAGAGTTTGTGGGCCGCCGGGTGGTGCCTTACATCTGGAACAACCTGTTCGACCCTGATTTGGGTAACCGGCTGGCCAATGCGGGTTATCCGGTGGTGCTCTGTAACGTATCGAATTTTTACTTCGATCTGGCCTACAACAACGATCCCGAAGAGCCCGGCCTGTATTGGGCAGGCTATGTAGATACGCGCAGCAACTGGACGTTTGCGCCGTACGACATGTTCAAAACGACGTATAAAACGGCTATGGGCGACCCGCTTGATTTTACCGGTCGGGAGCGGCTCCGGCCCGACGCCCGCCCGAATATCCGGGGGGTAGAAGCGCAGCTCTGGAGCGAAACCGTGAAAGGGCGCGATATGGCCGAGTACTACATGCTGCCCAAGCTGATGGGCTTTGCCGAGAGTGCCTGGGCGCCCGAACGGCCCTGGGAAACCGTCGACGACCGCGTTGCGCGGGAGCGGGCCATTGCGGCTGGCTGGAACGTGTTTGCCAACACCCTGGCCCAGCGCGACCTGCCTCGGCTGGCCCGGTTCAACGGGGGGTACAACTACCGACTGCCTCCGCCGGGAGCCCGCATCCTGAATGGCCTGCTGGAGGCTAATGTCGAGTTGCCGGGGCTTCAGATTCGGTACACGACCGATGGTTCGGAGCCGAATAGTACCTCGGCCCTGTACCAGAAGCCGGTACGGGTGAGTGGCCCGGTCAAACTCAAAAGTTTCGACGCGGCCGGTCGCGCCAGCCGGGCTACGGTGCTAACACCGCCCTAACCGGAGCTGAACGGCACAAGCCGCTAACATACAGACACCAAACCTTGGAATGAGACAATGAAAACGATTGGGGTTGATCTGGGAGGAACCAACGTGCGGGTGGGCCTGATCGAAAACGGTACCGTGCTGCATAAAGTGAGTGGGCGGCTCCGGCAAAAAGATTCGCTGTCGGCTACGCTGGGTCAACTGGTTGAGATGATTCGACCGTTGCTGAGCCCTGAGGTGAGTAGCATCGGGATCGGAGTGCCGTCGGTGGTTGATCTGGAACGTGGCATTGTGTACAACGTGGCTAATATTCCGTCGTGGCAGGAGGTGCCCCTGCGCGATATTCTGGAGGAGGAGTTCGACCGGCCGGTATTTGTCAACAACGACGTCAACTGCTTTATTCTGGGCGAACATCAGTTTGGGCTGGCGCGGGGGTGCCGCTCGGCGGTGGGGCTGGCCATCGGTACGGGGCTCGGTTCGGGCATCATCATCGACAACCAGCTCTACACGGGCAACAACTGCGGGGCGGGGGAGATTGGCCTTTTGCCCTATCGTGACAAAACGATTGAGTCGTATGCCTCAACCCACTTTTTCGAGAGTATGCACGGTACGTCGGCCTGGGAGGTGAGTCAGTCGGCCCGGCTTGGCGCCCCCGATGCGCTGGCGTTGTGGGCCGAATTTGGCGGACATTTCGGGCAGGCCATTAAAGCCGTACTATACACCTACGACCCCGAAGTGATTGTGCTCGGCGGCTCTATTGCCAAAGCGTACCCGTATTTTCGGGCTGGCATGCTGCAAAGTATGGCCGATTTTGCGTACCCCACCACCTTACAGCGGTTGCGACTGGTGCAGTCTGAAAACGAGTCTATTGCCTTGTTGGGAGCCTCGGTACTGGTGCATCAGCTGGCGTAGAATTCGTGATTGGTATAGTAACTCTGGTTTCTTTAAACGAATATTGAGCCGAGAGACATTCGCTATCGGAAGTACTACGTTTTTCTATGTATTGGCTTGACCACCCCCCAACCCCCTCATGTTTTCAGGAGGGGGAGTTTACTAGACAAACAAAGAGTTATCAGGCATCTTGTTTGTATAGCAAGGTGATCGTTGCTGTTCCCTTCCTGTTTTCAGGAGGGGGTTAGGGGGTGGTCTCAAACTTCTTTATGTCATGCACAAGGTTATCCTGCTGATCGATTTTGCCGAAGACTACAGCAAGAGTCTGCTGAAGGGAATCACCAAGTACTCGCGGGAACATGGCCCCTGGATTTTTTGCCGGATGCCGCTCTTTCACCGCGAAACGCAGGGTATCGATGGTATTCTCGACTGGGCCCGCGATTGGGAGGCCGACGGTATCATCGGGCAGTTGTACAACGATGGCTGCGCCGAGAAACTCGTGGAAGCCGGTATTCCGGTGATTGCCCAGGACTTTAAGGAACGCTTCACCGAAATTCCGAACATAACCGGTGCCTACCGCGAAACAGGGGCTATGGCGGCCGACTATTTCCTCAAAAAGGGCTTCCGGCATTTTGCATTCTACGGGTTCAAAAACATTGTCTGGTCGCGGGAGCGGGCCGAGGGGTTTGAGGAACGAGTGGCACGCGCAGGGCATGAGGTCACGTATTTTGAGCACAACAAGGTGCGGTCGAGCGAGCTTTGGTACTACAAACCGAGTTCGCTCAGCGAATGGCTGCTGTCCTTGCCCAAGCCCATTGCCCTGTTGGCCTGCGACGACCGGCTGGGGCAGCATATCACCGAGGCTTGTCGGCATTCGGGTATCCGCATCCCCGACGAGGTGGCCGTGCTGGGCGTCGACAACGACGAGACCCTGTGCGAACTCTCTGACCCGCCCTTGTCGAGTATTGCGCTGGATGCCGAAAAAGGAGGCTACGATGCGGCCCGGCTCCTCGACCGGCTCATCCGCAAAGACATCGATCAGGCCTACGATATTGTGGTAGAGCCCACGCAGATTATCACCCGGCAGTCAACGGATATTTACGCCACGCACGACGAATACATTGCCTTGTCGCTCAAATACATCCACCAGAATATCGACAAAAATCTCCAGGTCGATCAGGTGGTGAAGCAGGTGCCACTCTCCCGGCGCTCGCTCGAAATGCGGTTTCAAGAGGTGATTGGCTACCCGATTTACAAATACATTCAGAATCTGCGGATCGAAAAATTCTCCAAAAAACTGCTCGAAACCGATCAGGCCGTGTTTGAAATTGCGATGGACCTCGGCCTCAACGATACCAAAAATATTGCCCGCCAGTTTAAGCAGATCAAAGGCTGCACCCCACTCGAATACCGACACCGCTACCTTGCCGGGAAATAGGAGAGAGGTAACCCGGTCACGCCGTTTACTCTAGTTGTTCCCTGATAAGCCAGATGTCAGAAATCCGCGAGTTCTGACGCCAGTTGAGGTGCGACTCTTCGGGCTGATCAAACGTGACCTGAATCCGGCCGTCCTGCGTGGCCGTGAGCGGCACTACCCACTCTTTTACGGTATCAGCCTGCCGGTTATACACGGTCGGTTCGAGCCGTTGCCCATCCACCCGCAGCAGGGCTTCACCAAACCCAACTACGCGCAGGGTGTAGCGGGCGCCGGGATCGAGGTTTTCGTAATCGAGGGCCGGGCAGCGCTGAAACGTTTGCGACGATAGCCGCGTCCGGCTGCTGCCATTGTCCCACCAGGCAATGTCGGTGGCATCGTCGGAGATAGTTTTGACCCGCGGCCCCTTGCTCACACTCGACACATCGTCGTAAAAACTGCCCGGTCCCGGATTTTCCCAGGTGGCAATTTCGTGCAGGCGCCTTTGCGCGGCCGCCTTGTCGGGCAGCGAATCAATCCGGGCAAACTGATCGGCCAGCCACCAGCGATTGTTGAGCGGATAGTCGACAAAATCGAGGACGCAACCCCGTTCAGGACTGCGCGCCTGATGCCGCTCGACACTCGTCTGGAGACCCACCGACGCGAATAAATCGGTACATAACTGCTCAATTCGGCGCCGGAGTACGGGAGCTGCGGGCTGCTTATCAGCCTGATTGACAAGGGACAGCGCCTGACGCATAGCCGCTTTGGGGTCGGTGGCCCGCAGCAGCAGGGCATTGGCTTCCCCTTCGAGCCGTTGCTCGTACAACAGCCGTCGGCGGGTGTAGGTGTCGTAATAGGCCCGCAGCAAAAGCAGTTGCCACCGCCAGTTGGTCGACAGGGCCGGTGCGTCCGTTTCCAGCTTCTGCCAGAACGCAAATGACGCTTCGACGCCCCCGTTTTCGGCCAACGGGCCGTGCCAGTTTTGTTCCAGTGCGGCTATGCCATCGGCTACGGGCTCGGCCAGCGTCGGGCCAAAGAAAAACCGGCTGTATTCGGCCAGAATCTCCCGTACATCTTTGGTGGGGTCCCAGCCGCGCATACTCCAGACTACCTTGTTCACGTCGTCGTGGCAACCGTCGGAGTACGACACAAATCCGTCGGTAAACGGGGCCCAGGTGGCCTGCGTCCGGGCGAAGAAAAACGGGCGGGGGTTAGCGGCCTCGCGCCCAAGGGTGAGCGCAAAGGCCTGATCCCACCGTTCGACCGGAAATTCGCAGCGGATGTTGTGCGTAATGTCGGGGTATTGCCGCATCTGGTATTGCTTAGGCAACCGAAAGCGGGTTTGGGCCAGGGGAGGACTACCCGGCCCGTGCACCAGCCCGGCCAGCCAGGTGGGTTTCTCGGTGTTCAGGTACCGAAACACGTAGTCCATCTGATCGACGCTGAAGCCCTGCAACGAAAGCCAGACCCGCCCGGTAGGGTGGTAGCGCACCAGCCGCGTGTGCAGGTCGCGCAGAAACGGCATCAGGTCGCGCGGGTGGTTGTGGCCGGGGTCGCCACCGGGCACAAAAATATGGTTCAGCCGGGGACAGGCCCGGTAAAAGGCTTCGTGCCGATCCAGCTCGGCCTGTCGTTTGGGCGCGTCGGTGAGGTCGAACGTTGCCGGGGTCCAGACCCAGTGATCAACGTCGTATTTCTGGCAGATTTCGCCGATGCGAATACGCATTTCGGCCGCCGGGATTTTAAAGTGCGGACTGGGTTTGTCGTCTTCGTGAAACGGAATAGCCTCTACCGCATTGGTGCCAAACAGGGCCAGTTCGCGGATGTACTGATCGTATTGGGCCACACTCCAGGCATCGTATGAGTTGGCCGTGGTGCGGTAACCGAGCTGATGCCCGCGAATGGGGTAGGCCGGGGCCGACACCAGCGCCACCGAACCGGGTAGCTCGGCTTGTTTGGGCGAAAGCCGCAGGTTACGCAGCAGCCAACCCGTACCGAACAAAATACCCCGGCTGTCGTGCCCAATGACCCAGATGGTAGTTTGGCGGGGTTGAACGTTGGTCACAATGGCGAAGCTTTCGGGCTTGTCGGGTTTGTGCGTTGTGGGGACTGAGACGCCGTACAGCTCGGTATCGGTAGCTAGAGCGAAGGCGATTACCGTGTTTTTGGGCCAATCGGTACGCGTCGTCAGCCGGATACCGGTGCGTTTGGCTACTTCTTCCTGAAGTACCTGCGGGGCGGTTTCGCGCATGGGGGCGGGTATGCCCGGCGATACCAGTAAGGCGGCCTGTTGTAGTTGAATAGATTGACTCCGGGCAGTGCCGGAGTCAATCAGGAGGAAGGTGGAAAGGAGTGAAAAGAGCCAGAAAACCGATAAAAAGCGTTTCATGCAGTCAAGTGGGTGTATTGGGGTTTATGGCGGCCGGTGTGCCGGTTTTAGTTCTTAGTTTTTGGTTTTTAGTTCTTGGTTTTTAGTTCTTGGCGGCCGGTGACCCGGTGCTGGGGTGTGAAAAAGAGCGGTCAAAAAGAGGAAGGAATCCGTATCTACTTGCACTTCAAACTACTTTTCATTCTGTGAATAATTCCAGCCCCGAAACGCTCCCCCTGAGGGAAGGGAAAGGGGTGGGGTCAAACTATAAACCGGTCATCGCCTGTTGGATTTTGCGGATGGCATCGGCAAACGCATCCATATCGGTGCGGGTACCGAGCAGGGCGTGCTGAAAAATCCAGATTCCTTCGTCGGAGCAGGCGTGTTCGGCAACGGGGCAATGTACGGGCCCGTAATCCACCCAGTCGGGGATGGCGTAGCACATCCAGTTGCGGTTTTGGAATAGGGGCTGTTTGTATAATGGGTGCGGATAACCACCCGAACACGGGACGCCCTCGGCCGCCAGCATTTGAACAAATTCGGCTTTGGGCAGGTTGGCAAACGCCTGTTTGTTGTACCGAAACAGATACAGGTGCCGGGCGTGTACGAGGGGCGCGTTACCCCGGCTCATAGGCCGTATTCCGTCGATGGCACCCAGCAGGGAGTCGAGGTAAAGCCCGTTTTCGTGCCGTCGGCGGGTTTGGTCGTCGAGTCGCTTAAGTTGTTCAATCAGCAACCCGGCCTGGAGCGGGCTGATCCGGTAATTGCAGCCGGGATTGAAATGGTCGTACCACTGCCCTTCGGGTAGCCTCCCCACGTTGCGCAGCGATTCGACGGTGCGGTATAGGGCATCGTCGTTGGTAATGACCATACCGCCTTCGCCTGAGGTCAGGTTTTTGGAGGACTGAAAGCTGAAACTGCCCAGATCGCCTATCGAGCCGAGTTTGCGGCCCCGGTATTCGGCTCCGTGTGCGTGGGCGGCATCTTCAATAACCCGCAGGTTGTACCGCTCGGCTATGGCCATAATAGCGTCCATATCGCAGGGTAAGCCCGCAAAATGCACCGGAATAATAGCGCGGGTACGGTCGGTAATGGCGGCTTCGATGCGAGCCGGGTCGAGGTTGTAGGTATCGGGGTCGAGATCCACAAAAACCGGGACGCAGTTTACCTCCAGCACCGTTGAAGCCGTGGCAATAAACGTGTAGGGCGGCACAATGACTTCGTCGCCGGGGCGAACTCCGCAGGCCATCAGCGCCAGCCGTAGCGATACCGACCCGTTGACGCAGCTAATGGCGTATTTGGTGCCGCAGTAAGCCGCAAACTGCGCTTCAAACTCGGCTACCAGACCCGTGCAGTCGGGGTTGCCCCACTGCCCGCTACGGACCAGGTCGGCCACGGTGTTTACCTCCCGTTCGTCGAAAACAGGCCACACAAATTGGGACTGCACCGTTTTGGGGCCGCCGTGTAAAGCCAGTTGCACGGTTTGAGCGGGTTCACGCATAATGGACTGTGTTTCGTCCATAATACGCCGGGGGACTGCATTCGGGCTATCGAAAAAAAGAAATTTTGGCGGGCTATACGTACCCGTTGGCCCGGAACCAGTCGAATGCGTCGCGGATAGCCTCCTGAACCGGCGTTTGGGGGAGGTTGAGTTCGCGAATGGCCTTTTGCACCTCGAAATAATGGCCGTCGTTGGCTACGGCCACCATCGCCGGGTTGAGACGGGCGGGTTTACGGGTTAGGGTGGCCTGAAGCTGACTCAGTTGCCCGGCTACCCAGGCCAAGCCTTTCGGAATCGTCACCGACGGAGCGCGGCAACCCATCACCTCGGCCATGAGGGCAAAGGCTTCGGCATAGCTCAGGTTCTGATTTCCCAGAATATACTGCTCACCCACGCGCCCTTTGGTTAGGGCGTTGACGGTTGCCGTTGCTACATCAGCTACGTGTACGTAGTTTTTGCCGCCCACCGGCGTTCCGGCTACCTGCCGTTTATAAAGTCCCAGCAACAGTGCGCCCGACGTAGGTTTGTGGTCCATAGAACCGAGCATAAACGTCGGGTGTACACTCACGGCCGGCACGCCCGACTGCATTACCCGGCGAGTGGCGGCTTCTTTACTGTCCATGTAATCGAGTCCGTATCGGGTACCTACGTAGGGGCTGTTTTCGTTGCCCGGACTCGTTTTTGTCCCGAAGCCAAACACATTGGCTGTACCCACATACACAAGCCGCTCTACCCCCGTGAGGTGAGCGGCCCGCAGCACGTTCTCGGTTCCGTCGAGGTTGATATCCCAAACGGTTTTGTTACGAGCCGGGTTTACCGACGCCAACGCCCCGGCATGGATGATGTACTGGCAATCATCGGCCGCGCGAACAACCGAAGCCCGGTCGCGTAGGTCGCCCGGCACGGGTACAATGGGTAGGTCGTTGAGGGTAGGGGTGGGGCTATTGGGGCGGAGCAGGGCCCGCACGGTATAGCCCCGCTCGATCAGTTGGCGGGCAATATGGCTTCCGAGAAAGCCATTTGCCCCGGTCAGCAGCACGTTCATGGCAAACGGTTGAGTCGGGTAATACACACCGGTTACGGCCCAATTGGCCCGCTCAGGGTAAGCCCGCAAGCGTACCGGGTAGAGGTAAAAGCGGGTTAAGCCGCTGATTGTTCCTACGTGCTTTAGGAATGAGCATGATTGAACGGAATAGTAACGAATGTAGATAAAGTGAAATGGAGAGTGCTCAATTAGTTTCCAGCAGGTCGTAATTGTCAGGGCGGTATAGCCGCAAGCCCGGTATCCGCTCGAAGTGTTTCTGGTTGAGCGTGAATACAGGGATATCGAAAAATAAGCTAACACCAATCGTGAAACAGTCCCCTAGACCAGTGTCTGGATAAATCCGAGACACTTCAACTGCCAGTTCGATGCATTCTGCGTGATTGAGCTGCACATACTTATCGAGTTGTCTCCGAATAAACTCAAACTCTTTTTTGGTGATGGGATCAACCTTGCGCCCACGGATATTAACCAACCATCGCATAAGCTCAATATAAATACTGGCTGAAATGACTGGTACGGAGGTATTTGTAAGCTTGGTGTAAGCTTCAGTAATTTGTGGCTTTCCCAAAAGGAAACGACTCATTACGCCTTTATCAACCAGCACAAACGAGTTTGGCGGAGCACTGATCATTCGGGGAGTATAGGCGTGGGTATGATGTTTTTGCGTTTAGCCAGTACTTTTTGAATGGCCAAACCAGGGTCTTCTGCAGGATGCTCTCCAGCGGGGATGATACCCTCAATAATTTTACCCGTTGCATTACGTCCGCGTATCACCAGTGGGGGAAGGTGTTGGGTTGCTTTACGAACAGGCATCTTTTTTCGGTTTTGCTATCCTAACAAAATTAGCTTTTTTCTGGCCCAATCCACAGCCGTTTTGTATAAAAATACCATCAGCCATTTTCGTCCAGAACAAAAAAGCCGCTTTGCGTATGCAAAGCGGCTCTGGAAGGTGGCTCAGCTCGTTACCGGTTGATATACAGGTTGATGCCGGGTGCAGCCGTGCCGGTTCGGCCTACTACCCCGCGGGTAAAGATCGTGATTACCCGACCGGCAGCCGTGTTGGTAAGTGTAATCGTGCCTAGGTTGGCGGTAGTACCCGGTGCGCGGAACACAAACGAAGGCGTGATGGCCGGATCAATGGCGATAAACGACGTAACGCCTTTGAAAGCCAGTGCGGGTGCTAGCATGGTGCCGTTGGAAAGAGCAAAGTCATACGTCCCCCCCGAAGTCAGGTTGATGAATCGTACGTACGTCTTGGTGGCATCGAGAGCCGAGCCAAAATCGTCGGTGAGCAACAGAACCTCAGGCTTGGCCGTGGGGCCTGCCACAAACAGGGAGTAGTACTTGTTGTCGTCCAGCGTGATCGACTGTTCCGTAACTACCGTAGCGCTGCCAGCCGTGGTGCTGGCCGGCGCCGAAATGGTGATGGCTGCCTGTCCCGGTGTGACCAGCGCGTAGTTGGCTAAGTTGCCCGGAAATGTGTTGTTGTAGGGCACACCGGCGGGCGTGCCGGGGTTGGTGGTCGTGGCACCAACGGGCGTGAAGGCGCTGAACTTTTTACCGCCAATCAGCAGGTCGATACCCGGCAGGTCGGGGGCCGCGTGAATCAGCTTCAGCCGTGCTCCGGCTCCGACGGGTTCGGTGGGCAGTTGCAGGGCGTTTTTCTCGCAGGAGAACAGCAACACCGCAGCCGAGAAGATAAACAGAATATTTTTGAGCATGATGTCAAATAGTTCGGGCTGGGGCTGGTAGCTAAAAAACCACCAGCCCCGGCCAGCTTAAGGTTGGGTAAACCAAACAGGTTTGGTGTGATAATCGAGTTCGAGACCACCGAGCGGGCGCAGGGCTTCGAGATTCCAGACGTACTCCGAGTTGTACCGGGGCCGGATGCGCTGAGCCGGTTTTCCGTTGTTGACGGTCGCTACTGTGGGCAGCTGGAAGCTCGTAAATACCTCCGGGTTATAGTTGTACCGGCGCAGGTCGGACCACTGCTCCAGGAAGCCCCAGCCCCACTGGGCTATGTACTTCTGCAACATGATCTGGCTCAGCGTCAGTCCGGCGGCCGTAGCAGGCACCACCAGCGGGTTGCTCAGGTACGCCGTGCGGTCGGCTGCGGGAACGTTGACCCACGAGGCCGTCATGTGCGCTTCGATACCCCGACGGTACGCGGCCAGGGCGGTCGCTCTGTCGCCTTTGATAAACGCGGCTTCGGCTTTGATAAACTGAAGCTGAGCATAGGTCATAAGCGGAAACGGCCCTTTATCGGTAAAGATAAACTTACCCGTAGTACCGGCTGGGGGCAATACCGCCACCTGTGTCCCCCAGGGTGAGGGAACCCGCGTGGGCACAGGCACACTGGTCGCCGTCGACTGCCCCGCGCCGGGGTTGATGCCCCGGAACGTGCCGTCGCCACTGGCAGCCAGCAGAATAGGCAAGCGGGGGTCGCGCACGCCGGTAAACACGGTGCCGTCCATGAGCCGTACCGGAAAGGCTCCCTGCCCGTAGGCCTGCATATTCTGGCGCAGTGGTCCGAAAAACGAGCCATCGGCGGTGCTGAGGCCGTTAAATGTAAACAGGGCATCGTCGGCATTGCTCGTGAAGGCACTATCGACGTAGGCAATCACCTGATCGGGCTTGTACAACGACGGTTTGTTGGAGAGATGATGCGCGTTGATCGCCAGCAGGCCGTACGCAAACTTCTTCCATTTCAGGCGGTCGCCCCCGTAAATCCGGTCGCCCCGGCCGAGCGAGGCCGTTGATACGCGGCCGTCGGCCCGGTTCAGGTTTTTGATGCCTTCCTGCAACAGCCGCACCACTTCGGCGTACACCGTTTCCTGGGTGTCGTAGTTAAAGGTGTTTTTGTTCGGGTCCTGATCGAAGGCTTCTTTCAGGATAATCTCGCCGTGCACATCGGTGAGCATCTGCCAGCCCCAGGCTTGCAGTACCTGCCCCACACCGAGGTAATCCCAGCGCTCGTTGGCCTGGGCATCGGCCATCATGTTGAGGGTGTTGCGGCCCCCGCGCCAGTACACGTTCCGCCAGATTTCGCCCCCGGCATCGCTGTTGACGGCGTAGCTGTGCAGATCCCACACAACACCGGCGGTTGCGTTGTGCCAGTTCTGCACGTACGAACCGATGTACCGGGCGTCGAACTGAATACCGAGTACATACTGGTTCTGAATCGGAGCCAGCAGCAGCGCAGCCTCAACCTGGTCGGGGTTGTTGGGGTTTTTGTTGATGTCTAAGTATTTATCGCAGCTACTGAGCGACAGGCCCAGACCGGCCAGCAGCAGTGCGGAGAATTTCTTCAGGTTCATTCGTTTGTCGCGTTAAAAACCAATATTCACCCCAATGTTGAACACGCGCGGCAGGGGTAAGTTGCCGTAGTCGATGCCCATACCGCCCGAACCGCCGGTTACGGTATTGGCCGCGTTAACGCCCGGATCGCCACCGGTGTAGTTGGTGAGCATAAACAGGTCATTGGCCGTAACAAACAAACCTGCCGTTTTGACCACCCGCGACCGTTGCAGCAGCGAGGGGGCAAAGTTGTAGCGCAGGGTCAGTTCTTTCAGGCGCATCCAGTTCACGTCGCGCTCAATAAACTCCTCGTCGGCCAGGGCCGTATAGAAGCTGTTATTGTAGTACGGCACTACCTGAATCGTGTTGGGCGTTGGGTTGTCGGTATTTTCGAGTCCGTCTTTCAACACACCCGTAAACGTGTACGGTTTCTCACGATCGAGGGTTTTGGGGCTCAGACCCCGGTTGTAGAGGTACAGCTCGGTCGCGTTGAATACATCGCCCCCTTTACGCACGTCGATGACGAAGTTGAGGCCAAAGTTTTTGTACGAGAACGTATTCACCAAACCCACTACAAAATCGGGGTTGCGGTCGCCTACCACGTTCCAGACGGTTTCGGTCAGGGGTAAGCCCGATACGGGGCTGATCAGAATGTCACCCCGCGTGTTGCGCACGTAGCTGTTGCCGGTGAGGGTTGTCAGCGGGCCGTTCAGGCGGGCTCCGTTGCGTACGTTGCCAAACACCCAGGTGTCGGAGTTATAAAACTCAGACTGACCGCTGGGCAGCTCGGCCAGGCGGCTGTTGGTCTTGGTGAAGTTGGCCACCAGATTCCAGTTGAAGTTGGCTGTCCGAACGGGTTCGGCATTGATCGACAGCTCGACGCCATCGTTCCAGAGCCGCCCGCCGTTGATTACCTTCAGGATAAAGCCCGTACCGTAGCTAATACGCAAATCGCGGATGATCTGGTTAACGCTGTTGGTCTTGTAATACGCCAGATCGAAGCCGAGCCGGTTGTTGAAAAACTTCATCTCCGTACCTACCTCAAACGACGTTACTTTTTCGGGAACCAGGAACGGGTTGGGCGCCGTAAAGCCGTAGCTAAAGCCACCGCCCGTGGTGGTCTGGCTTTCGTAGGCCTGCGAGGTCGAATATTCGGGAGCCTCTTTACCCACCTGTGCGGCCGAAATACGGAACTTACCGTAGCTCAATACATCGCGGAAGCGGCCCTGAGGGATCAGGTCCGTGTACACTAAGCTGAACGAAGCTGAGGGGTAGAAGAACGAACGCGACGCTTTCGGGAACGTACTCGACCAGTCGTTACGGCCGGTCACGGTCAAAAACGCGACATCATTATACCCGAGCGTTACGTCGCCAAACACACCCACCAACCGGCGCTGCCGTACAAACTCACGCGATTTCTGGGTGAGGGGGTCGGTATTGTTGATCGAAACAAAGTTAGGGTCGAGGAATTTCTCACCCCGCGTAGCCAGCGAGCGGTAGTTGTAGTCGTAAATAGCCTGACCTACCCGCACCGAGGTGCTCAGCTTGCCAAAGTCTTTCTTGGCCGTGGCAAAATACTGGGCCGTAAGTGTCCGGTTGTTATCGGTCGATTGGTCGATGGCCCCGCCGATAACCCCGCCCGAGCGGTTCGATTCGGGGTGGTACATAAACATGTACTGCGTTGAGTACACATCAAGACCCACCCGGCCGGTAAACGTCAACCAGTCGGTAGCGGCAAAATTGGCCCCTACGTTTGTAATCACGCGGTTGCCCCGGTCACGAAGCTTGTTTTTGTTCACGTCGAAGAACGGGTTTTCAATTTCGCTCGTGGCCGAGGTTACCTTCCGGCGCGACCCGTCGGGGTTGAGATAGCTCGTCATGTCGTCGCTCGAAGGCCACGACAGAAGGCCCAGCAAAAACGAGTTTGCCCCTTTCGATACCTTCACGTTGTCGGTGTTGATGTACTGCAAGGTCGATTCGAGCGACAGTTTGTTGCTCATTTTGGCAGTACCGCCGAGGCTCACGTTTAAGCGTTTGTACTCCGTAGTGGGTACTACGCCCTTGCTATTGAAATACCCACCCGAAAGCCGGTAGGTGTACCGATCCGACCCACCGTCGAACGAGATGTTGTGCCGCTGCCCGATACCGGTCTGCAAAAACGAGTTGGCGTTGTCGTACAGGGGCGTGTTTTCGGCATAGCGTGGGCCAAATGCGTTGAAGCTGGTGTTCTGGCTCACCCCGTTGTTGCCCTGGCTGTACACTTTCTGGGTTTCGGGGAGTAGTCCTACTTTCTGAATCGTGTACGTGCTGGTGTAGTTGATGCGGCCGGCACCGGCTTTGCCTTTCTTGGTCGTAATAACAATGGCACCGTTGGCCGCTTCAACCCCGTACAGGGCGGCTGCTTCGGGGCCTTTCAGTACCGTGATGGTTTCGATGTCGTTGGGGTTGATGTCCTGCGCCCGGTTCGAGAAGTCGATGTTCCGGTTTTCGAACGACTGCCCTGAGATACCGCCCGCTACAAACTGGTTGTTTTGGGCGGTGCGGTTGTCGATAGGCATCCCGTCGACAACGTACAGCGGCTGGTTGTTACCCGAAATCGAGTTGATCCCCCGAATCTGCACCCCCGACGAGGCACCCGGCATCCCGCTCGACGTACCTACCGTAAGACCAGCTACGCGGCCTTGCAGGGCATTGATGAAGTTGTCGCGCTGAGAGTTGGCCAAATCAGCCCCTTTCAGTTCTGATACAGAATAACCCAACTGACGTTTTTCGCGCTGGATACCGAGCGCCGTTACCACGACTTCGTTGAGGCTACCGGCTTCCTGCTCCAGTTTTACGTTCAGCACGGTGGCGTTGCCCACGGTTACGTCCTGGGTTTTGGTGCCGATGTAGCTTATACGTAGTACCTGACCCCGGCCGGCCTGAATACGAAACGTACCGTTAGCGTCGGTATTGGTACCGCGCGAAGTTCCTTTAACTACCACGCTCGCGCCCGGAATGGGGGCACCGTCTTCGGCAGCTGTTACTTTACCCGTGATGAAGTCATTTTGAGCGTGTGCTCCCAGAGCCACAACGCTAAACACGATGAACATCATCAGGAGTTTTCGTAAAGAAAACATCATAATGAAAGTTGATAAAATATAGAATGATCGGTTTTAGGGCAAAATTGGCCTCTTTCCGCCGAAATAAAAAGGATACAGCCTGGTTAGCGGATGATTTTCGTCAATAATTCTCTCTATATCCGGTAGATTAGTAAAAAGTTGTATTTTCTAAGGAATAAATAAAAAATGACTAAGGATTTAATTTGGTTAAACATGTAAATGATAAAATTTTGGTCGGCTATTGATAAAAATCATAAAATATAATTTGGATATATAGGATTGATGCTTATATTTGACGTACAACAAAACCGGCTTACCGCTTCGGCGCTGACTACTGGCCGCACTTGGGTCAGGGCCGACTGAGGTCTCGCTACGATCTGTACCACACTCGATGGACAGCCCGGCGAAACCCGCATGAACCGATGCCTCCGTTCGGGGGGCTCCTTCGTACCATTCGTTTCTCGTAACCAACTCAACAACTGGCTCCTGGAGCCGGGCCGGGTAGATAGTGTCTTCTATTTCTGGCGCTTGGGTTAGGCTGGTCTGCTTTGCCGTACTCACCGGAGTCGGCCAACGGGCCTTTGTCAGACTGCCCGGCTGGGGCGGTTGTGCGCACCGGGCGGCCAGTGTGCGTATGGGTTGCGCCTGCCGGGGCAGTCTGACAAAGGGATACTCACTTTTCAAACCGCCTTATCGAATGAAAACAAGACTACTCTCTTTTCTTTTGGGGTTTTTGACGCTGGTAGCCCATGCACAGGAGCGTATGCTGACGGGCACCGTCACGTCGGCTGAAGAAGGCGCCCTGCCGGGTGTCAACGTGGTGTTAAAAGGCAGCGAAACGTCGGGCCGTACAACCGGTACGACCACCGATGCCCGGGGGATGTTTTCGCTACGTATTCCCGACGATAAAGCCATTCTGGTTGTCAGCGCCATTGGCTTCGCCACCGAAGAGATATCGGTAGGTTCCCGCACGAATTTACCCATCACGCTTCGCTCCGATAACCGGCAACTGGCCGAGGTGGTGGTAACGGCCTTTGGCATCGCCAAGGAAAAAAAGGCCCTGGGCTACGGGGTGCAGGAAATCAAAGGCTCGTCGCTCACTGAAGCGCGGGCTACCAACGTGGCCAATGCGCTCTCGGGTAAAGTGGCCGGTTTGCGCATCGGCAGCAATGGCGGGCCCGGTAGCGGTTCCAGCATTCAGATTCGGGGGGCTGCGTCGATTTCGGGTAATAACCAACCCCTGATTGTGGTGGATGGCGTTCCGATTCAGCAAACCTCCGAGAAGCAGTTTGGCGGGGGGCTGTCGGAGATCAATCCGGACAATATCAAGGAGATCAGTGTGCTCAAAGGCCCCAACGCGGCTGCTTTGTACGGCTCGCGGGCGGCCAACGGCGTTATTCTGGTCACGACCAAAACGGGAGCCGGGGCCAAAGGAATCGGCGTCGAAATCAACTCCAACGTGACCGTTGACCGGGCCTGGATTTCGCCCGAGTTTCAGAATACCTACGGTGGCGGCAACGGCTACCGGACCTGGTACAACGATGGCTGGAGCGGGGCCATTACCGATCCCAAAGAGATAGCCCAATACCGGGCGGCCTATGGGCCAAATGCTCCGCTCAACGGCACTGAAGGTACCGACGAGAGCTGGGGAGCACCGATGGACGGGCGGCTGGTGCGGCATTGGTGGAGTGGGACCGAAGTGGCTCCGCTGACACCCATGCCGAACAACTGGCATGATTACTGGCAAACCGGCAAAACATTCACCAACAGTGTGGCTCTTTCGGGAGGCAACGACAAGGGCAATTTCCGGCTGTCGCTCGGGCGGCTTACCCAGCAGGGGATTATGCTCTACAACGACTTCCAGCGCGATAACTTCAAGTTTAACGGGAGCTACAATTTTACGCCCAAACTGACCGTCACGATTTCGAGCGAGTATGTCAAATCGGGCGGTAACCGGGGCTATCAGGAAGGGCAGCAGTTTATCTGGGCGCATCGCCAAACCGACTGGAGCCGCCTGAAAAACTGGCGCGACTACACATCGGTGCATATTCAGCGGGCCCTGCCCGGCCGCCCCGCCGATACCGACCCGCCCAACTGGCAGCACACGTTTTTCACGAACCCTTATTTCAGTGCCGAAATGCTGCCGTTCACCAACGACAAAGATCGGTTGGTAGGTAACCTGGCGCTCAACTACCAGCTGATGCCGGGCCTGAGCCTGCTGCTCCGTAGTGGTACCGATTTCTGGACGGATACCCGCATCAATGTGGTCAATTTTGAGCGGGTGCGCAATGGCAACCGCACCCCCGGCCGCTATTCCGAAGAAGTGCTCCGGCGGCAGGAGACGAACCACGACTTCATGCTGACCTACAACAAAACCATAACCCCCGACATCACCACCAATGTACAGGTGGGTGGGGTGCAGCGCACCAACTACTACAAACGCAACTACACCTACGTGGGCGAACTGGTGGTAGATGGTCTGTACAATCTGGCCAATTCCAACGTGAGCCAGAATGCGGTAGAAAGTGCCATCCAGAAATCGCAGATGAACAGTTTGTTTGCCTCGGCCGAGTTTGGCTGGCGCAACGCCCTGTTTCTGAACGCAACGGCCCGCAACGACTGGTCGAGCACGTTGCCGTCCAACGCCCGGAGCTATTTCTACCCGTCGGTGTCGGCGTCGGCCGTGCTGACCGACCTGCTCAACCTCTCCTCAGGTGTGCTGTCGTTCGGGAAGGTGCGGGCGTCGTGGGCGCAGGTAGGCAACGATGCCGACCCCTACCAGCTGACGCAGACGTTCCGGTCGGGGGGCTCGTGGAATGGTTCGGTGCCGGAGTTTTACGAAAACATCCGCATTGCCAATGCTACCCTCAAACCCGAAATCACAACGGGCAAGGAGTTGGGCCTTGATCTGCGGTTTCTGAAAGGCCGCATCGGGCTCGACGTAACCTACTACGATCAGACATCGCGCAACCAGATTCTGGCCGTCGATATTTCCAAGGCGAGTGGCTACAATCAGCGGGTGCTCAATGCGGGTATGCTCACCAACAAGGGAATCGAGATTGTTTTGTCGGGTACGCCCGTGAAGCTACCCTCGGGCCTGACCTGGGAAACAATCCTCAACTTTGCCCGCAACCGCAACCGGGTGGTTGAGCTGGCCGAGGGCCTGACAACCTACGTGCTCAACGCCCGGCAGGGCCTCAACTCCGAAGCCCGCGTGGGCGAAGCCTACGGCACCCTGTTCGGAATCGGGTTTGAGCGGGCACCCGATGGGCAGATCATCTACAACAATGGGTTGCCCGTTGTGTCGACAACGGCGCGGGTGCTGGGCAATATCCAACCCCGCTGGACGGGCGGCTGGCTCAATACACTCAACTACAAAGGGGTAGTGGTGTCGGCGCTGGTGGACGTAAAAATGGGGGGTGATTTCTTCGACGAAGGCACCGGCACCGCCCGCTGGACGGGTCAGCTGGCCGAAACGGCGGTGGGCCGAGAGGAGGGCATTATTGGCAAAGGCGTGGTGAACATCGGGACGCCCGAAAGCCCGCAGTACGTACCCAACACCGTGATTGTGCCGGCCACTACGCTCTACGGCTACAATAACCCCCGGCGCTACCACGAAGCCGCCATCTTCGACGGGTCGTATGTGAAACTGCGCGAGGCATCTATCGGGTATGCGCTGCCACCGGCTCTGCTGGCGGGTAAGTTTATCCGGTCGGCCAAGGTTTCGCTGGTGGGGCGTAACCTGCTCATGCTGTTCCGTAATAACCCCCACATAGACCCCGAAGTGGACCGTTTTGGCGGCAACGCCCAGGGTTTCGCGTACGGCGAACTCCCCAGCAGCCGAAGCATCGGTGTCAACCTGAATCTCAGTTTTTAAACGAGTTTTCAGTTTACGGTTTACAGTTTTCAGTTAGCTGACGCGTGCAATAGGCTTCGAAGAATCGTCGCTTCGTGCAACAATTAACTCTAAACCGTAAACTGAAAACCCTAAACTAAAAAATGATGAAAGCCTTTTTCCTATTCATAGGGGTCATGCTAACGGTCTCGTCCTGCACGGGCGACTTCGACGCGATGAACACCGACCCCAACAACCCCACGGCCCTCAGTCCGCAGTATCTGTTGCCGTACGGGATCGAGAAGGTGATAGACCGCTCATGGGGTGGCCGCGACCGGTTTGAACGGCTCAACCTCGACGGGGCCATGCTCTGGATGCAGTACCTCACCCGGAATATCTATTCCAACGAAGGTGATAACTACGGGCTTTCTGTGGCGTTTTACAACAACAACTGGAAAGCCCTCTACAACGATGGTCTGGTCAATTTTCAGCGGATGGTGAGCTTGTCGCAGCCGGGCGGCAAGTTTCAGAATACCAACTACGAGGGAATCGCCATCGTCATGCGGACCTGGACGTTTTCGCTCCTGACCGACCTCTACGGCCCAATTCCGTACACCGAAGCCCTCAAAGGCACCGCCGAACAGCCGGTTTATTCGCCAACGTACGACGAGATGGACAAGGTGTATGCCGGGATGCTGGCCGACCTCAAAACGGCCAACGAAAAACTGGTAGTGGGTGGTCCGGCCGTATCGGGCGATATTCTGTACAACGGCGATATTCTGAAGTGGAAGAAGTTTGCCAACTCGCTCCGCATCCGACTGGCCAACCGGCAGGCGGCCAAAAAAGCGACGGAGTCGCGGGCGATTATGGCCGAGATTCTGGGCGACCCGGCCAAATATCCCGTGTTTACAAGCAATGCCGATAATGCCTCGCTCAAATGCACCGAGGTGCTGTCGAGCAACAATGAGCTGTATCTGGTGATGGTCAACGATAGCCGTACCGACTGGAACGTGAGCAAAACCCTTGTCGACAAGCTCACCGACCTGGCCGACCCGCGCCTGACCGTGTACGCCCAACCGAACAAAGACGGCAAATATGTAGGCCATGCCAACGGCCTGCCCGATGCTATTGCAACCACCTACCTCGGCAGCAGCTCCAACATCGGCACGTACTTTATCCAGAAAACGTCGCCCCAGGTGGTTATGACGTATGGCGAACTGAACCTGATTCTGGCCGAAGCGGCTCTCGACGGCGACGTTTCGGGGAGTGCCCAAACGTATTTTGAAAAGGGGATGACCGCTTCATTTGAGCAGTACGGTCTCAAAATGACCGATACCTACCTCAAAACAGTGGGTACGGTGACCCGCGAGAAGGTGCTGGAGCAAAAGTGGATTGCCTTGTTTGGGCAGGGCCTGGAGGCCTGGACCGAATACCGCCGGACGGGCCTGCCTGTATTACCGCCCAAAGACCCGCGGGCTGTGTTTGAAAACGACGGGGTGTTGCCTACCCGTTTGCCGTATCCGACCTCCGAAGCCTCGCTCAACAACGCCAACATGGCTAAAGCGTTGACGATGATCGGCGGAAAGAACGACACGAAGGCTAAACTCTGGTGGTCAGAAAAATAGGATGTCGGCTTTTAACCCTGAAAAATATGAAACGAAACTGGCTGAAAAATAACCGTTTGACTGGCCGAATTTGGCTAAATTGTAAAAACCGGCTGTTAGCCTGGGGTTTGGTAGGCATTACCGGACTGTTGGGGCTTTCGGCCTGTCAGAAGGTCGATGACCCGTTTGTCGATCGGGTAGCGGCTCCGGTGCTGGTAATTATCGAAAACGCTACTGGCGATGGGGGTGGTCTTACAGGCGAACCCGTGGTATCGCAAAAGGTAAGTGGTACGGTGAGCGTTGGCGTTCGGATTCTGGAGCTGAACAAAGACGGAATCCTGAACAACAAAGTAGGAATCGACTCAATTCCGGTGACGGGGCTGGCCCTGAAAGTGACCCTCCGCAACGGCACCGCCCTCGGCGATGTCACAACCGATAGCCGGGGCCGAGCTACCCTGACCAAAACCTGGTCGGAGCTGGGCGTGGCAACCCCGCGCTCAGGTAGTGTAGTATTACTTACCTGGACCGGGTCGCACAAAAGCCAGGTCTTCAGTCGGTTATCTCGCGTGCAGGGAATTAATTAAACAACGATGAGCGATGAGTGATGAACGGTTCACAGTTACAAGAGGATTCATCACTCATCGCTTATCGCTAATCGTTCATCACTAACCACGTTTATGCAACACATTAACCGTCGTGACTGGCTACGGGCTGGTCTGATTTCCGGGCTCGGATTGGCCGGTATGCCCCTTTCCAACGCGTTGGCCGGTACATCGTGCGAGCCCTGGCTCGACGAAGTGGCTTTCCTGAACGGTGAAGCGCCGGTGGGCGGCCCGCCCAAAACGGTGGCTTTGAAAGCCCGCCTGTCGGCCAACGAAAACCCCTATGGACCTTCGCCCAAGGTGCTCAAAGCCATTGGCGAAGCTGCCCCCGATGGGTACCTGTACGCAATGGAGTACACCCGGCAGTTCAAAAAAATGGTGGCTCAGGAAGAGGGTGTGCCCGAGGAGTGCGTTTTGCTGGGAGCCGGTTCGGGGGAGCTGCTGAGTGCTACGGCGATGTACTATGCCTACAAAACCCCGGCGGGCAACAATCTGGTGTTTCCGGACCCCACGTTTGAGGCTCTGCCCCGCGCGGCTCTGCGTCACGGCATGACGGCCGAGCGGGTGCCGTTGGTGGCGGCCGATGGGTACGATCAGAATCTGCAAAAGCTAAGCGACCGGATTTCGGCCAAGACGAGTCTGGTGTACCTCTGCAATCCGAACAACCCCACGGCTATTCTGACCGACCCGGCCAAACTGCGCAGCTTTATCGGAGCTACGGCCGATAAAACGCCTGTTTTTGTGGACGAGGCCTATATTGATTACGTAGCCGACCCTAAAGCGGCCTCGATGGTCGATCTGGTGCGGAAAGGAAAGAACGTACTCATCAGCCGGACCTTTTCGAAAGTACACGGTTTTGCCGGGTTGCGCATCGGGTATCTGCTCGGCAAGCCCGAAACGCTGGCGCAGATTGCCGCTTTCTCGCCCAATGGTGGGGGCATCAGCATGACGTCGGTGCGGGCGGCCCTCATAAGTATGCCCGACAAAGCATTTTTGAAGTGGTCATTGGGCAAAACGGCCGAATCGAAGGCGTTTCTGGCCAATGTGCTCAAAGACAATGGCTACGAGGCCCTGCCCTCCGACGCCAACTTTGTGATGTTCCCGATCCGGATGAAAGGCGAAGATTTCACAGCTAAAATGATGGATCAGGGCGTGAGTGTGCGTCAGTGGAAATTCGATGGGCAATACTGGTGCCGGGTGAGCCTGGGCACCATGGAGCAGATGAAAGCCTTCGCCGACGGGCTGAAAGTGATTTCGTAGGAGGAGATAGGAGTGAGGAGGTAGGAGATAGGAGATAGGAGTGAGGAGTGAGGAGTTGCTGACGCACGAGTATTGCTTACGCGTCAGCATCTCCTCACTCCTATCTCCTACCTCCTGTATTCTCCTATATTTGCGCTATGTCTTCGGTAATCATAGCCTCTCTGCCCGAAAGCCTCCCTGCTTTCATCGCCCAAATCGACCCATCGGCCATTGCTGTTCTGGTCGACAACCATACCTACCGGCACTGCTACCCGGTGCTCAAACCGATTCTGCCTAAACATACGCTCATCCGGATTCGGGCGGGTGAAGAACAGAAGCATTTAGCGACTTGCCAAACCATCTGGGATGCCCTCACCCGCGCCAACTTCGACCGGCATGGGCTCCTGCTTAACCTCGGCGGGGGCGTTATTGGCGATATGGGAGGCTTTTGTGCCGCTACCTACAAGCGGGGCATTGCGTTTGCGCAGTTACCCACTACGCTGCTCTCGCAGGTTGATGCGAGCGTGGGTGGTAAACTCGGTATCGACTTTCAGGGGCTCAAAAACCATATCGGCGTTTTCAAATTGCCCGATGCCGTACTCATTGACCCCGCCATGCTCGCTACCCTGCCCGAGCGGGAGTTGCGGTCGGGCTTTGCCGAAATTATCAAACACTGCCTTATTGCCGACGCCGAACAGTGGCAGAAAATCCGGCGCCTGGAGCTGAACGACCAAAACTGGCCCGAACTGGTGGCGCACTCGGTGGCCGTGAAAGAGCGGGTGGTGGCGCAAGACCCCACCGAAAAGGGCCTGCGGAAGATCCTGAACTTTGGCCATACCCTCGGCCACGCTATCGAAACCCATTTTCTGGAAGATTCCCGCCGACGGCTGCTGCACGGTGAGGCTATTGCCGCCGGGATGGTGGCCGAAGCCTACATCGCGTTTAAAAAAGGAATGATCGACGAAACCTTGCTTACCGAAATCGAAGAGTACCTGTTTGCCGTATATGGAAGAACCCGACTAAAGGACGAAGACATGGACCCGATTCTGACCCTGACCCTTCAGGATAAGAAAAATCGGGCCGGACAAGTCCGGATGGCGTTGCTCGATGGGCGGGGTAGTTGCGCGTTCGACGTACCGGTTACAAAGGCTGAAATGAAGCAGGGCCTATTTTATTATCGCGGGTAAGTTTTTGAAATAATTCCGCGGTATGGGCTTGGTTCTCAAACAACTGATGGGTACATTGCGTTTGAACGGTAGTTGTATTATCAACCTGTAAAATCAGCAGTATCAGTTAAACATTTACTTCTCCTCAGGTCATGCGGAAAATCTTTGGCGCTCTCATTGTATTGGCCGTTGTCGGCCTAAGTTCGATTGGCTGTACACCCGGTAAGTTGTTCGTTGAGCATGATTACAGCTACGAAGGCCATTTCAAAAACTATACGTCCTTTAACTTTCTGGAGTGTGAATTCATTGACTCTACGTTGCTGTGCTCCGATATTCAGGACGCTATTCGCCATCAGATGGAAGCACGTGGCTATAAAGTGAGCAACCGCAATCCCAATCTGTTGATTTCGTACAATATTTTCCGCTCCGATCTCCGGTTCCGGGGGTATCAGCAGCCCGTAATCAAAGACTGGGTGGTTCGGGAAGATGACGACGCGACCTACAAACGCATTGATTATAACCTCGACGAGGGAACTCTGATGATTTCGCTCATCGACGCCGAAACGTATCAGGTAATCTGGAAAGGGTACGCGTCGAAGATGATGCGCAACCCCAACTTCAAGAATAACTACTTCAAAGGCATCGTCCGATCTATTTTCGATCAATACCCGCTCATGGCTACCACCGAGAGCAGTACCGGGAGAGGGCGGTAAAAAGCTTGAAGGTGAAAGAGCGAAAGAGTGAATGAGCAACCATGACAACCTGCGCTCTTTCACTCATTCACTCTTTCGCTTTTAACTCAGTCTATCCTTAAAGCTTTCGTAGCCGTATTGGCGCACGAGGGCAAAGGTACCGTCGGCTTTCAGGATGCCGATGGCGGGTAGACCCACCCCGTTGAAGGTGGTAGTTTTCACCATCGTGTAGTGAATCATGTCTTCGAAAATAATCGTGTCGCCCACCTGTAGGGGTTGGTCAAACGAGTAATCACCCATGAAGTCGCCGGCCAGGCAAGTCATGCCGCCGAGTCGGTAAGTCGGTTTGTCGGCAACGGGTTCCTGGTACGCTCCCCGAATCCGGGGTTTGTAAGGCATTTCGAGGGTGTCGGGCATGTGGGCCGCAAACGAGGTGTCGAGCACGGCCACGTCAATACCCTGACTGTCGAATACGTCGAGAACGGTAGCCGTCAGAACGCCCGTTTGCCAGCCAATGGCCGAGCCAGGCTCCATAATCACCTCCACGTTGTATTTTTCCCGGAAGGCTTTCAGGAGCCCAATCAGGTGCTCGGTATTGTAGCCTTCGCGGGTCATGAGGTGGCCTCCGCCCATGTTCACCCATTTGGCCTGATGCAATAGCGATGCAAAACGGCTTTCGAGGGCTTCGAGGGTCCGTTCGAGGGTGTACGAGTCGTTTTCGCAGAGTGTATGGAAATGGATGCCTTCCAGGCCATCGGGTAATTGGTCGGGCAGTTTGTCGCGTGTGACACCCAGCCGTGAGCCCGGCACGCAGGGGTTGTACATATCGGTAGCCACCTCCGAATACTGCGGATTGACCCGAATCCCGCACGAAACGCCCCGTTCCCGCGCCCGTTGACCAAACCGCTCCCACTGACTCCAGGAGTTGAAGGTGACGTGACTGCTGCGGTTAAGGACTTCCTCAAATTCATCGTCGCGGTACGCCGGAATGTAGGCGTGTGCCCGAATGCCCATGTACTCGTTTACGAGCTTGATTTCGTTGAGCGAGCTTGCCGTGGCTCCGCTCAGGTACTCGCGCACAATCGGAAACGCGCTGAACATCGAAAACCCTTTGAGTGCCAGAATAATCTGTACACCAGCGGCTTGCTGCACCGAGTCGATCAGTTGGAGGTTTTGGCGGAGTTTATCCTCTTCAAGTACGAAGCAGGGCGAGGGTATGTCGTTGATGATGGATTCGATGGTTGTATTCATACCGCAAAGGTAGTCAATCTGGAAACTTGGTAGCCGCCCGGCCGCAAACAGTTCTCCGAATATAGGCTGACCACCAGACAACTCCGGCTCTGTTTGCACCCGAGCCAACCTACTCCAGCGTGAAGGCGATGGGCAGCGTAAACCGGACCCGCACCGGACGACCCGACTGACGGCCGGGTTTCCAGCGAGGCATTTGCTGCACCACCCGGCGGGCTTCTTCGTCGCAGCCGAAGCTAATACCTTTCAGAACCTGTACGTCGGTCAGCGAGCCGTCGGAGTTGACCACAAAACCCACATACACGCGTCCGCTGATGCCTGCCTGAGCGGCCTGTCGTGGGTATTTGAGGTTGTTTGTGAGGTAACGGGTGAGGGCTTCCAGGCCACCCGCAAACTCAGGTTGCTGCTCAACGGCCAAAAACTCAGGTTCTTTTTCGGGCGTCACGTCAATGGCCGACTCGGTTTTGGTCGGCGTCACGGCCTCTTCGGGCGGGGCTATGATTGCGGTTTCGTCGCCGGTTCCTTCGCGGGTTTGGTCGCTTGGGGTTGCCTCGGCCAATTCCTCCACGGTTGGGGGGAGGTCGGCAGCGGTGACCTCGTTGTCGGGCAGTACTTCGGGCGGCAGGCTTCGAACCGTTTTGGGGGTTGGCAGCTCCTCTACCGGTGGTAGTTCAACGGGTTTTTCGGCGGGGGGCGTGTCGAGCCGGGCGTTTTCGAGGGTCACCTCGCGGAGGTATTCCGACGGCCCGGTTTGCGGGTTCAGCCGGGCGTAGAGCGTGGGGGCTGATACCCCCAACAAAAACAAACCGACGCCCAAACCCAAAGCGCGGGTAAGCGTCGGTTGGTACCGTTGCCGCAACAGATAGGCCCCGTAGGCCCGGTTGCGCGATTCAAAGACAATGTCGTTCAGTGTCGAGGGCGTTTGCATAATCCAGCAGATTTTAGCGTGTGTCTGTTGGATGCAGGTGCCCTGTCTATTTCACAAGCTGTCGTAATACTTCACGATCTGCGCCAGCTCGGCATCGGTTTTGGCGTCCAGTTTTTCGCCTTTGATGTACGTTTCGAGTGGGCCGTTTTTATCGCTCAGTGCCTCTATGATGCCCTTTTTGCCTTTTTTGACCTTGGTGATTGTCTGATCGGGTTTGAGTACAAAATAGGTGTACTCGTTAGTGTAGGCATCGTAACGGGTATCGGTCGAGTAGGGCGACTTAAAATCGGCTTGCCGGAACTCCTTGCCCACGCGCTTGAGCAACGATGTTTTGCCGTCGTACAAAACGAGAAAATAACTGCCCCGGAGCCTGGTGTCGTCGGTTTTGAGGTCGGCAAAACGTCGGAACAGCCACTCGGCCCCGTCGTCGGAGCGGAGCACAAATTGCTTTACCTGATTGGGGTACACGATGATGGAGTCGTTGGCCTGCGGGCGCTTGAGCACCAGATTCTGGCTGTACGCATCGTACTTGATGGGTACGCTCTCGTAATTACGGCCCGTAACCAGATCGACCCGGCCGAGGCTCCAGTCGTTCAGAAAATAAGGGCTACCCTGCACGCCTTCGTAGCGGGTGTCTATGCGCTGCATCACGCCGAAGGTGTTGGAGCCTACCCACTGCTGCATGTTCTGAACTGTGACCGGCGCGGCCGGGGTAGTGGTCTGGGCGAGCGCGGGCAAGGTAAGCAACAGCGCCGGGCAAACCATAAAGAAGTGTCGCATGGCAAAAAGAAGCTAATCGTCAGACCAATATAGTGGGTTTGGAGTTTTTGGTTTAGGGTTTATCGGGTGTAGGACAAGTTTATTTTTTTCGACAGGATTACAGGATGTACAGGATTTTCTTCCTTAAAAATAATCCTGTACATCCTGTAATCCTCCGGGCCGCCGGGCGGTCGAAGAAGCGTCCGGCGAGCTTATCACAAAGAACTTGTCCTACACCCGTTTATGGTTTTTAGTGAGTACCAAAAACCCTAAACCCTAGTACTCGTGCGGCAGGGGTATGTTGATGCGCTCCTGTACGGGAAGCCCCTGCTTGTTCATTTGCTCGATGAACGGATCTGGGTCGAGTTCTTCGCAGTTCCAGACACCGGCCTTCATCCAGTCGCCCCGCAGCATGAGCATAGCACCGATCATAGCCGGTACGCCCGTGGTGTAGCTCACGGCCTGTCCGCGCACCTCTTTGTAGGTTTCGGCATGGTCGCAGTTGTTCCAGATGTAGTAGGTGCGGTCTTCACCGTCTTTCACGCCTTTGATCTGGCAACCGATGCTCGTTTGACCCGAATAGTTTTCGCCGAGGGTATCGGGGGCGGGGAGTACAGCTTTCAGGAATTCGAGCGGTACAATTTGCTGCCCCTGGAAGTTGATCGGCTGAATGCTCGTCATACCCACGTTTTGCAGCACTTCGAGGTGGGTCAGATACGCCTGCCCGAAGGTCATCCAGAAGCGCGCCCGCTTCAGGGTCGGGAAGTTCTTCACCAGCGATTCGAGTTCTTCGTGGTACAGCACATACGACTCTTTCGGGCCGATTTCGGGGTAGTCGATGGGTTTGTGCTGGCTCATGGCCGGAATTTCGACCCACTCGCCGTTTTCCCAGTAGCGGCCCGGCTGGGTAATCTCGCGGATGTTGATTTCGGGGTTGAAGTTGGTCGCAAAGGCCTTTCCGTGGTTGCCCGCGTTGCAGTCCACAATGTCGAGGTAGTGCATCTCGTCGAAGTGGTGCTTGGCTGCATAGGCCGTAAATACCTGCGTGGCACCGGGGTCGAACCCACAGCCGAGCAATGCCATGATACCCGCCTGCTCAAACCGCTCTTTGTAGGCCCACTGCCAGCTGTATTCAAACTTGGCCACATCTTTGGGCTCGTAGTTGGCCGTGTCCATGTAGTGCGTGCGGGTTTCCAGACAGGCGTCCATGATAGGCAGGTCCTGATAGGGCAGGGCCACGTTGATCACCAGCTTAGGCTCGTATTTACGAATCAGGGCGACCATCTCGGCCACTACGTCGGCATCAACGGCATCGGTACGGATGGTGACGCCGTGCATCTCCTGAATTTCGGCGGCAATTTTATCACATTTCGACTTCGTGCGGCTGGCCAGGATGATGTCGGTAAAAACGTCGCTGTTCATCGCGCATTTGTGCGCTACTACACTGCCGACGCCCCCGGCGCCAATAATCAAAACTCGGGACATGAGATTGGTTTATGTTTTGAAGTTTATGGTTGGTGGTTTATGGTTGCTCAGGCCGAAACTGCAGCGGGTGGAGCCTCCTGCCTATGAAAACCGATACATGATAAACCACAAACCCGTAACGGCTTCGCAAAGATAGCCCTTTCGATAGTTCTGCAACCAAAGGCGGGGGGGCGGTGTTTCAGGGGTGCCTGCTTAGAGTGGAAAATCCACTACTTTTGCCCGGCAATTGTCTACTTCATGTTCGTTACCGTATTAAAATCGAAACTGCACCGGGTCCGCGTGACTCAGGCCGAACTCAACTATGTGGGGAGCATTACCATCGACGAAGATCTTATGGAGGCTGCCGGCATCATGGAAAATGAGCAGGTACACATTGTTAACAACAACAACGGCGAGCGCCTGATTACCTACGTGATCAAGGGCGAACGGGGCTCGGGGATCATTTGCCTCAACGGAGCGGCTGCCCGCCGGGCGCAAGTTGGCGACATCATCATCATTATCTCGTATGCCATGATGACCCCCGACGAAGCCCGCGCCCACAAACCGACTGTGGTGTTCCCCGACGAAAATAATCGATTAATAAAAGGGTAGAAAAAGGGAGAAAGGAGAACGGAAAAGGTAGCGTTATCCATACTTTTCCGTTCTCCTTTCTCCCTTTCCTCCCTTCTCCCCTTATGAAGCAACTTCTCAAATATCTCATCTCTTTGGTGGTGGCCGGTGGGCTGCTCTGGTACGTTTTCAAAGACATCGACCTCGATGCCATGCTGGTGGCTATCGGGCAGGCCGACTACCGTCCGGTGGCCTTATACGGGGTGTTGATTCTGGTAGCTCACTGGAGCCGGGCCGTGCGGTGGGGGTTGTTGCTGGAGCCCGTGGTTGGTTACCGGTCATCGGCTACAAACCTGACGTTGGCCGTGCTCACAGGCTATTTTGCCAACCTGCTCATTCCGCGTATGGGGGAGGTGACCCGTTGCGGTACTCTTAACCGTACCGACGATGTGCCCGTTAACGTGAGCTTCGGAACGGTGGTGGCCGAGCGCATTTTCGACGTAATCATGCTGGTGTTGCTCATAGGGCTCACCTTTGTGCTGGAGTTTGGTCGGTTGAGTACCTTCCTGACCGAGTTTCTGGGTAGCAAATTCAATCTGGCTACGTTGCAGGACAATACGGGCTTACTCATAGGCGGGGCCGTGTTGCTTGTGGGCGGGGCTGTGGCTGCCTGGTGGCTGTTTGGTCGGTACAAAGACCGGCTCATGCAAAACCCCTTGCTGAGCAAGATAATCGGTTTCGGTATGGGCTTGCTTGAGGGGCTGCTGAGTGTCAGGAAACTACGGAGCCCGGGGCTGTTTCTGTTCCATACGTTGCTCATTTGGGGGATGTATTACGCCACCATGTATGTCTTGTTTTTTGCCATGCCCCAAACGGCCAAACTCGGACCGTTGGCGGGCCTGACGATTCTGACCATGGGCACCATCGGCATGGCCGCGCCTACGCAGGGCGGTCTGGGTGCGTTCAATATTCTGGTGGGCTCAGCCCTGGCGCTGTATGGCCTTAGCCCGCAGGATGGGCAGACCCTGGCAACCCTCATGTTGCTGTCGCAGTGGTTGTTTGTGATCCTGTACGGCGGCATCAGCTTCCTGATTGTACTGGCCAAAAACCGGCGGGGCGTTGCGCCGGTAACGGTTGAAGAGACCTCCCGATGAGTACGGATTTTGCGTATCTTGAATGAAAATAACCAAACGCGATGCTGACCGAAGCCGAAGTTGAACAAGGGCTGTATCAATTCACGGTGACAGAGTATCACCAGATGGGCGAAGCGGGAATTTTCACGGAAAATGATCGCATAGAACTCATAAACGGCCGTATCTATACCATGAGTCCGATTGGTAGAAAACATTTTGCCTGTGTCGCCCGACTGACTAAACTATTTACCATGCGGTTGGCTGATGCGGCCATCGTCAGTGTGCAGAACCCCGTTATTCTGAATGATCGTTCGGAGCCGGAGCCCGACATTGCTGTGCTACGCCCACGCGATGATTTTTACGAAGCAGCGCTTCCGAATCCAGCTGATGTCTTGTTGCTGATCGAAGTCTCAGAAGCTACTCTACGTTTTGATAAAGAGGTGAAATTGCCCTTGTACGCACAGAGTGGGATTCCTGAAGTTTGGATTATTAACCTAAAAACACCCAGTGTGGAAGTGTACACCGATCCGCAGGAAGGTGGCTACGGGCAACTGAAAACACTGAAGAGAGGGCAAAATCTGACACCTACAGCCTTTCCGTTGCTGACGTTCGGAGTGAGCGATCTGATGGGTGAATGAAGCCCAAAAACGAATCTATGACTTCTTCCAAAATACAAACCCGTGAACAGGCCATTCGGCAGGCGGCTGAGTGGCGGGCCGAGGGGCAGCGCATCGTGTTTACTAATGGCTGCTTCGATATTGTTCACCTGGGGCACATCGACTACCTCGAAAAAGCCCGCGCCCTTGGCGACCGGCTGGTGCTGGGTCTCAACACCGATGCGTCGGTGAGCCGGATCAAAGGCCCCCTGCGCCCGGTGGTGAACGAGTACGCCCGCTCCCGAATGATGGCTGCCTTTGAATTTGTCGATCTGGTGACCCTGTTCGACGAGCCGACGCCCAAAGAGTTAATCGAGCTGATTCGGCCCGATATTCTGGTGAAAGGCGATGATTATACCGTTGCCACCATTGTCGGGGCCGATTTTGTGCTGGCTAATGGCGGCTCCGTCGAAACCATTCCCCTCGTGAAAGGGTACTCGACCACGAGCCTGATCGAAAAAATAAAGCAGAGCCTGTAACACCGCCTGTCTGCATCAGAACATGAACCCATCTGCCACCGCCTACGATGCTGTGATTGTGGGGGCTGGCCCCAACGGCCTGAGTGCGGCTATTCTGATGCAGCGGGCTGGGCTCAGGACGCTGGTGCTCGAAGCCAAACCCACCATAGGGGGCGGCTTGCGCTCCGCCGAACTGACCCTGCCGGGCTTCGTGCACGACGTGTGCTCGGCGATTCACCCGCTCACGGCTGGTTCGCCCTTTTTGCAGCAGTTGCCGCTGGCGCAGTTTGGGCTTCGGTTTGTAGAGCCTCCCGTGGCGGCCGCGCATCCGTTCGATGATGGCTCGGCGGCTTTGCTGACTCGTTCTGTCGACGAGACCGCCCGGCACTTGGGCCCCGATGCCGATACGTACCGTAACCTGATCGGGCCTATTGAACAGGAATGGCCCTCGCTCGTAACGAGCCTGCTGGGGCCGCTGCAAATCCCCAAAAACCCATTCCCGCTGGCTCAGTTTGGGCTTAAGGCTCTGCCGCCTGTCACGTGGCTGGCCCGGCGGTTCAAGACCGAAGCCGCGCGGGGGTTTCTGGCCGGTATGGCCGCGCATTCGATTCAGCCGCTTACCAACCTCACTACCTCAGCCATTGCGCTGGTATTGCTGGCACTGGGGCATCGGCAGGGGTGGCCCTTGCCTGTGGGCGGTGCACAAGCTATTGCCACTGCACTGGCCGGGTATTATCAATCCATCGGGGGCGAAATTCAGACCGGCCGCCCGGTTCGGACCGCCCGCGATTTGCCGCCCGCCCGCGCCTTACTCTTCGACCTGACGCCCCGTCAGATACTGCCCATTGTGGGTGATAAGCTCTCCCGTCTGTACCGCTGGCAACTGAACCGGTACCGGTACGGGCCGGGCGTGTTCAAGATCGACTGGGCGCTGTCGGGACCGATCCCGTTTACCAATCCCGATCTGCACCGGGCAGGAACCGTGCATCTGGGTGGGTCAATGGCCGACATTACGGCTTCGGAGCAGGCGGCCTACGCCGGTGCCCACCCCAACCGGCCGTTTGTGTTGCTGGCCCAGCAAAGCCGGTTTGACCCGACGCGGGCACCCGCCGGGCAGCATACCGGCTGGGCGTACTGCCATGTTCCCCACGGCTCAACCGTCGACATGACCCATGCCATCGAGCAACAGGTTGAGCGGTTTGCGCCCGGTTTCCGCGACCTGATTTTGGCCCGGCACACCATGAATACCGCCCAAATGGAGCAGTACAACCCAAATTACGTGGGGGGCGACATCAACGGCGGCATCCTGGATTTAGGGCAGTTGTTTACCCGGCCGGTATGGTCAGCAGAACCTTACTCACTGGGGGGCGGAGGGGTGTACATCTGCTCGTCGGCAACACCACCGGGTGGAGGGGTACATGGCATGTGCGGGTATCACGCGGCCCGCGTTGCCCTACGCGAACAGTTTGGCCTCACCGCACCCGTATCGCTTTACCCGACTGGCTAACCAGCCTGCCGGGATTGTTTCCCGTTTGGCCGAACTTTCCGAACTTGCCTTTTTGTCACACAAACACGTCACTATGCGCGTAATCGCACTTGCCTGCAAGGCACTGCCTACTGTAATCGGAACAACACTCTTTAGTCTGGCCGGAATGGCCCAATCCGGCACGCCCGCCATTCCGGCCGAGGCTCAGAAAGCGGCCAAGGCCGTGCGGCCGGAGGCAATCGAGGCCCATATGCGGTACCTCTCCGACGATAAATTACAGGGCCGTAAACCCGGCTCGCCCGGTTATGAGCTGGCCGCTCAGTATGTTGAAAGCCAGTTTAAATCGCTTGGTTTTACCCCTGTTGGAAAAAGTTACCGGCAGGCTGTGCCGTTGCGCCGGGCGCAGGTGGTGGAAGAGGGGAGTTCGATGAGCCTCACGCGCCGGGGTGCCGACGGTCTTGATGGCCCTGCTCAGGCGCTGACCTACGGCCGTAACTTTATCCTGAGCCCTCAGTTTGGGCAGGCTACGAGCGAGGTCTCGGCTCCGGTCGTGTTTGTTGGCTTTGGGGTGTCGGCCCCCGAACTGGGCTACGACGACTATGCCAACATCGACGTGCGGGGCAAAATTGTGGCCTGTTTCAATGGGGCACCCGCTTCGTTCCCGTCGAATCAGCGGGCGTATTCGGGTTCGGCCAAGCAGGAGGTAGCCGCAGCCCGTGGGGCCGTGGGTATCATCACGTTTAGCCTGCCTACCGACATGCGGGCGCGCATCGAGTCGAATGCCCCGCGCAACCGACTGCCAACCTACCGTTGGGTCGACCCGAAAGGGCAGGCACAGCGTACCTACCCGCAACTGAAAGTGATTGCGTCGATGGGCGACTCAACGGCCCGCACCCTGTTTGCCGGGGCCGAAAAGACGTTCGATCAGGCACGTATTGCCGCTACCCAGAGTAAGCCGCAGGCGTTTCCGCTCAACCTCTCGGTGCGGGCGCGTACGCAAACCGAGCTGAACGACGGGCTGGTGGGCGAAAACATTGTGGGAATGCTACCCGGCACCGACCCCCGGCTCAAAGACGAGTACGTGGTGTACGTGTCGCACCTCGACCATCTGGGCATCACCCGGCCGCTCAAAAGTGCCCCTGCCGACTCGATCAATAACGGGGCGCACGACAATGCCTCGGGCGTCGCTATTAATCTCGAAGCGGCCCGGCTGTTTGCGTCGTTGCCTAAAGCCCCCCGCCGGTCAATCCTGTTTGTGGCCGTTACGGGCGAAGAAATGGGGCTGCTCGGCTCCGACTACTTCGCCAGTAACCCCACAGTACCCAAAGACAAAATCGTGGCAAACCTGTGTCTGGATATGCCCTTTTTCTTCCACCCACTCATCGATATTGTGCCGTACGGCTCGGAGCATTCGAGCATGGTAGGGGCCGTCAACGCGGCCGCACAGTTTGTGGGGGTGCAAATTGCCAAAGACCCTATTCCTGAGCAGGCTGTGTTTATGCGTTCGGACCATTTCAGCTTTGTGCGGCAGGGAATCCCGGCTATTTACATCAAAAGCGGCTCGACTACCGGCGACACCCGCGACGGCACAAAACTCAACCTCGACTGGCGGGCTACCGTGTACCACACGCCTAAAGATGACATGAACCAGCCGTTCGACTGGAGTGCGGCCGCCCGGCACGTGCAGTTGCAGTTTCTGATTGGCTACCTCACGGCCCAGGCCGACGAACGGCCGGTCTGGAATAAGGGCGATTTTTTTGGGACAAAATTTGGTCGTTGATCGATAAGTTTACTGCGCCGGGCTTTGCTGAAATCCGGCGCGTTTTTTTTTAGGCTATGAACGAACGTTGGGAGCGCATTCGGCACCGGATGCACGAAATCATTTTTGAGGCCGACACCCCGGCCGGCCGGGCCTTTGACCTGACGCTGCTGGTGTTGATTCTGCTGAGCGTGCTGATTGTGATTCTGGAGAGTGTGCCCGCATTGGCCAGTCAGTTCGGCGCTTTCTTTGAAAAGGTCGAATGGATATTTACCATTCTGTTTACGATCGAGTTCGTACTGCGGCTGATCAGCGTCCGCCGGCCGTTAGGGTATCTATTCAGCTTTTTCGGGCTGGTCGATCTGCTGTCTATTTTACCGGGTTACGTGGGGCTGTTTATGGTGGGCGGCAACGAGCTGATGGCCGTTCGGATTCTGCGACTCATCCGGATTTTTCGGATTTTGAAGCTGGGCGAGTACACCGCTGCGGCCCGCTTGCTGGCGTATTCGTTGCGGGAGAGCCGGGCCAAAATCGCCGTATTTTTCGTCACCATTCTGTCGCTTGTGGTGGTGCTGGGGGCCATGATGTACGTGGTCGAAGGGCGTACCAACGGGTTCGAGAGTATTCCGCTGAGTATTTACTGGGCTGTGATCACGATCACGACGGTTGGGTACGGCGACATTGTACCCGCTACGGCGGCTGGTAAGTTTATTGCGACCCTCATTATGATGCTCGGCTACGTGATTATTGCTGTGCCTACCGGCATTGTGGCCGTGAGTATCAGTGCCGCCAGTAGTCGGTTGGCTGTCTCGACCCAATCGTGCCCCAACTGTAGCCGACAGGGCCACGATCCCGATGCCGTGCACTGCAAATACTGCGGGGCTAAGCTCTGAAAACACCTCCTCCCGGTTTTGAGCCGTTCGGCCATCTGTAGGGCCATCAGTACCGGGTACTGGGGATTTTGGGACAAACCGGCCTACTTTTTTGTTATACTTGCGATGGGCTTACAACCCTGAACCTAACTTATTCTGAAAATGGCAGGTGCTTATTTAATTGGTATCATCGTTTTCGCAGTCAGTGCTTTCGTAAGCTGGCGACTGCGGAGCAAGTTCAACGAGTATTCACAGATTGGCCTGAGCAACGGCCTTAGCGGGGCTGAGATTGCCCAACGGATGCTCAACGAAAATGGGATTTATGACGTGCGGGTACTCTCGGTGGAGGGTATGCTCACCGACCACTATAACCCGCAGGACAAAACCGTAAACCTTAGTGCCGACGTGTATTACGGCCGTAGCGTAGCCGCTGCCGCCGTAGCCGCGCACGAGTGTGGACACGCTGTACAACACAAGGTGGCTTACGGGCCGCTGAAGTTCCGGTCGGCCATTGTGCCGTTTGTGTCGGTAGCGTCGCAGTATATGCAGTGGGTGATTTTGGCAGGTATTCTGCTCATTAACACCTCGCTTATTCCGCTTACCATCGGGGTAGCTCTGTTTGCGGCTACTACCTTGTTCAGCTTTATTACCTTGCCCGTTGAGTTCGACGCGAGCAAGCGGGCGCTGGCGTGGGTGCAAACCCGGGGTATTGTGACCCAGCGCGAGTACGACTACGCTAAAGACGCCCTGTGGTGGGCGGCAATGACCTATGTGGTGGCGGCCATTGGCTCGCTGGCAACGTTGCTCTACTACGTGAGTATCCTGATGGGCGCTCGCCGAAACGATTAAGAAGCTATTTAAATCGCGCGTGGCGCGTACCGTTACCGAAGTGGCCTGCTATTAGCAGGCCACTTTTTTCATATATTGCCTTGCTCTTTTCCCGGCGCAGGTAGTTTGCCGGGCCATCGTACTTGATTTCAATTTTTCATGGCCTACCTTTCTCCGTACAGTGCGGTACTGACCGCCAAAACGGCGGCCCATCTGCTCCGGCGGGCAACGTTTGGCCCCACCCCCGCCGAGATTACGCAGTTTACGGGTAAAACGGCCGCCGAGGCTGTGCAGCTACTCATCGGTAATGCAAATTACAACCCGCCCGCGCCCGTCGACCTGGATAGCACGCAGCCCACCGCCGGTCAAGCGTACATGGGGTTTGCGTTTAATGGTGATCGGAACTTCGATTTTGGGCATTACATCCGGTACTGGTGGCTGGGGCTCATGCTCGGGCAGAATCAGCCGATAAGCCTGCTCGACAAGCTGACGTTATTCTGGCAGAATCACTTTGTGACAACCCGCGAGGTGGTTGACGATTACCGGTTTGTGTGGCGGTATATGCAATTACTTCGCAATGGTGCCTTGGGGAATTTTCGGACGCTGGTGACCGAAATCAGCAAAGACCCGGCCATGCTCAAATACCTCAACGGCAACGAAAACGAGGTGGGAAAGCCCAACGAAAACTACGCCCGCGAGTTGCAGGAGCTGTTTACGGTCGGGGCGGTCGACTACGACGGGAACAAAAATTACACCGAAGACGACGTGAAGGCAGCCGCGCGGGTGCTCACGGGCTGGAAGTTTACCAACTACTGGGTCAACGGGTCTACCAGCATTAGCACTACGTTCAATGCGGCCAAACACGACACAACAAACAAAACGTTTTCGGCCAGCTACAACAATGCCGTGATTACGGGCCGTACCGGCACTACAGCGGGCGATACCGAGCTGAACGATCTGGTAACGATGCTGTTGAACCACCCGCAAACCGCCCGGTATATCTGCCGCAAGCTCTACCGCTGGTTTGTAAACCCCATTGTGACGCCCGACATTGAGACAAACGTGATTATTCCGCTGGCCCAGTTTTTTGCGTCGGCGGGGAATAACTGGGCTATCCGGCCGGTGATTGAGAAGCTCCTGACGAGCGATATTTTCTTCGACCCGGCCAATATCGGGGCCATGATCAAGTCGCCGGCGGAGTTTCAGATTGGGGCGTTACGATTTTTTGGGCAGATGCCGCCCGATATGCGGACGAAGATCACCCCATTCAAAAAGTATATGGACTTTGTGTTCTGGCGGATGCGCGATTTGCAGGAGCCGCTACTCGATCAGCCGAGTGTGTTTGGATACGAGCCGTATTACCAGACGGGGTTCTCTAAAATCTGGATCAACACCACCACCGTAGCCCTGCGTAACGACTATACCGACGCCTTCATCTGGCGTTGGCTGGAGGTAGAGCCCGGATATAAACTCGGTATCGATTTGATTGCCTGGGTAACGAGCCTGCAACCCAACTTTAGCGATATTCCGGCTTCGGGTACGGGCGGCACCGGGCCAGTTACCTGCGTGCAGGTACTCGACGCCTTTACCCAGAATCTGTTCGCCACCGATCTGTTTGGGAGTCAGAAAGACTTTCTGATCGATCAGATCATGATGATGAACTCGTCGCCCCGTACCAGCTGGGAGTTTGAGTGGAACACCTACCGCCGAACCATCACGTACCCGGCCAACTACACCACCACCCAAATCACCAACGCCCGCAATACGATCAACTGGCGGCTCCAGACCCTGATGAAGTACATTTTGCGCATGGCCGAATACCACGTATTATGAAACGAAGAGATTTTATGCGGGCGGCCTCGTCGGCCCTGCTCCCGGTTATGGTCGATGGGTTTGGGGTGAAGGCCATGGCCAAAAGCTCGGCCCTGGTGCAGTCGCTGATGCAGACTGGCGCGGCTTACGGCGACCGGGTGCTGGTGATTATTTACCTCAACGGCGGCAATGACGGCCTCAATACCGTGATTCCGCTCGATCAGCTGAGTGCCTACAACACCCTGCGTGGCTACGGTACAGCGGCCAACGTGGCCATTCCGCAAAACAAAGTCCTGACACTGTCGGGCAATGATAAAACCGGGTTGCACCCCTCGATGACCGGGTTGCGCAACCTGTACAACGACGGTAAGCTGACGATTGTCCACTCGGTATCGTACCCCAATCCCGATCAGTCGCATTACCGCTCGACAGACATCTGGATGACGGCCGTCGACGCCGAGCAGACAAGCGAAACCGGCTGGGCCGGGCGTTACCTGAACACGCAGTTTCCGGGCTATCCGGTGGGCTACCCCAACCCACAAATGGAAGACCCGCTGGCTATCCAGATCGGCTACCTGACCTCTACGGCCCTGCTCGGCCCCACACAGTCGATGGGGATTGCCATCAACGACCCGGATAGTTTTTACCAGCTTGTAGGGGCTGCTACCTCCACCTCGCCAGCCGATTTGCCTTGTTGTGATGCGGGCGACCTGATTGCGTACATCCGCAAGCAGCAGGCGCTTTCGGTAGGGTATGCGGGCGAAATTAAACGGGCGGCCGATGCCGGTCGCAACCTCGCTACCTACCCGGCGTCGACCGAGAAAAATTACCTGGCCGATCAGCTCAAAATTGTGGCCCGGCTTATTCACGGCGGCCTCAAAACCAAAATCTACTTTGTGTCGCTTGGGGGCTTTGATACCCACTCGACCCAGGTCGATAGTGCCGACCCGACCCTGGGCGAACACGCCAGCTTGCTCGGGAAACTGTCGGCAGGGATTGCGGCTTTCCAGCAGGACCTGGCTTTGCAGGGTACCGAAGACCGGGTGGTGGGCATGACGTTTTCGGAGTTTGGGCGTCGGGCCAATTCCAATAACTCGCGCGGTACCGACCACGGGGTAGCTGCCCCGATGTTTGTGTTTGGCAAGGCCGTAAAACACCCCACCATTGGCACCAATCCCGACCTGAACGACCTGATTCCGAGTTATGGCGGCAACAAAGACATCAAAATGCAGATTGACTTCCGGCGAGTGTACGGCGATCTGCTGACCGATTGGTTTGGCGCAGCGCCCGCCACCACGGGGCAGGTGCTGTTTAGAAACTTCCCGACGGTTTCGCTCTTTTCCGACGTGGTTGAAACTGTAGCCTCGGGCGACTGGACCAACCGGGCTGTCTGGACGGTGGGCCGACAGCCGATGCCGGGCGAATTTGTGCGGGTCAATGCCGGGCACACGGTTACCATTGGGCAAAACGTGTCAGTTCGGAACGTGAAGCTGGACGGCAAATTACAGTTTACCGGACCCTACAAACTGAGTATTACCGGGTAGGGGCCATCCCGGCCTATGCGGGTCCCGGTTGTTTTGTATCTTGCCAGCATGATCCGGGTATTGCTGTACATGATGAGTTTCTGGCTGGCGTTGGGGCCGGTGCTGGGACAAAAGCGGGAACGCACGCGCTGGGTAGATGCCGAAGATGACCTGCGGGGGGTGTCGTGGCGGTTCAAAGCGGGTGATAGCCTGCGCTGGGCCGACCCGACCTATGAGCCCCTCAACTGGGAGCACCAATCGCCCGACAACTCGTTGCAGAATAATGAGGCACTCTGGAAAGCTGGCAAAGGCTGGTTTCGGATGGCCTTTCGAATGCGGCCTTCGGCTGTCGGCAAAGACATACAGCTGGTGGTACAGCAGTTTGGAGCATCTGAAATCTTTCTCGACGGTCGTCTTCTGGCAAAGGTCAAGCCCACCCGCTTCGATTCGGGCGGTTCGCAGCGTGTGATCCAGTTTGTCTCAATCAGCGTTGCCGATACAAGTAGGCATGTGCTGGCCATTCGCTATCAATTTCGGCGCGATCCGGTTCTGTTTGGTGCGGTCGACATTGACCCCCTCTATGTAAGTTTCAGACCGGTTAGCGAAGCCGCGCTTTCAGTGGTATGGGGGCGCTGGCTGACACTCGGTAATATTTTCTTCGCCAGTGTTTTTGCTATTCTGGCCTTTCTGCATGTGTTGTTTTATCGGGTCAATCGTAGTCAGCGAATCCATTATACGCTGGCCTGGATGATGATATTCTTTACGTTGGCATTCGGTATAGGTGAGCTGGATAACCATACAGCAACACTGACACAGCAGGCGGTGGTTGATCCAACGGAAGATGTGCTTATCTGCTTTGGGTTTATCCTACTCCTTACGACCGCCTATCAGTACCTGCATCTCCGGCGGGGCTGGGCCTATTATGTTTTGATAGGGATAGCCGTGGCCAATTTGGTCTACGAAATTAGTACTAACAAACGCTACGAAAGTCTGGGGGTAATTCCGTTGTTGCTCATTCTGATCGACTACGTGCGTCTCAGCTGGATTGGCCGCCGACGGGGCGATGCCGACTCCCGCTTGCCGTGGAATTCTATCAAAATGGCCCTGTATTGTCTGGGGCTGATTTTTGTTTACAGCGTGGGGTTGGCCATTCTAGAGATCACGGCCCAAAATGATTTCGATAGCTCGATCCTGATTCCGATCTTACTGCTTTTTGGCGTTATTCTGTTCAGCATCCCGGTGGGGCTGTCGCTCTCGCTTGTGCGCGATTACGCCCGTACGTATCAGGCTCTGTCCGACAATCTTCGTGAGGTGCAGCAACTCTCGGCCCGCACATTGGCGCAGGAGCAGGAAAAACAGCAGATTCTGGCTACGCAAAACGACCGGCTGGAGCAGCAGGTTCGGGAGCGAACGGCCGAGCTACACCAGTCGCTCGAAGAGCTTAGGGCCACGCAGGAACAACTGGTTCAGCGCGAAAAACTGGCGTCGTTGGGGGAACTGACGGCTGGTATCGCCCACGAGATTCAGAACCCGCTCAACTTCGTGAATAACTTTGCCGAGGTGAGTGTGGAGCTGCTCGGTGAGCTGCACGAAGAACGAACCCGACCCACCGGCCGCGACGAAGACCTGGAAACCGAATTACTGGAGGATCTGAAGCAGAATGTTCAAAAAATAAACGAGCACGGCAAACGGGCTTCCAGTATTGTGCGGGGTATGTTGCAGCACAGCCGCGCCAACGGAGGGCAAAAAGAACCCACCGACCTGAACGCGCTGGTCGACGAGTACCAGCGGCTGGCTTACCACGGTATGCGGGCCAAAGATAAAGGGGGGCCAACGGGGCGTTTCAACGTGCATCTGGAAACCGCGCTGACCCCCGACTTGCCTTCTATTAAACTGGTGAAGGAAGACATAGGCCGGGTGCTGGTCAACCTGTTCAACAATGCGTTTTACGCCGTAGAGCAACAGTCAAAAACTACCGATCAGCCCAACTACCGGCCTACGGTTTGGGTGTCTACAGCCGCCCAGGCCGATGCCCTTGTGATTCGGATTCGCGACAATGGTACGGGGATTCCGGCCGAGGTGGCCCGGAAAGTTTTTCAGCCTTTTTTCACGACAAAGCCCACGGGGCAGGGCACCGGCCTGGGGCTATCGCTCAGTTACGACATTGTGACCAAAGGACATGGCGGCACCATGATCCTAACCTCAGAGCCGGGTTTGTTTACCGAGTTTGTGATTACGTTGCCGGTGGCGTCGTAAAGACGCAATATTTTGCATCTCCTCCTGCGTCAGCCTTGCGTTTCCTTCCTCGTCAGTCTTGTGTTTTCTCCCACGCAACCCCCCAAAACGATAAACCAAAAACGATAAACCCCGCCCCCTGGCCTGTGTCCTCTCTCAACCCACATACCGCTGTTCTGACCCCCCAAACAGCGGCCCATTTGCTCCGGCGGGCGTCGTTTGGGGCGACATCGGCCGAGGTAGCCGAGTTTGTGGGGCTTACAGCGGGTCAGGCGGTGGAGCGGCTGGTGAATAATGCAAACTATGCTCTGCCGCCCCCCATCGACCTCAACGATGCCAGGTCCACCGTGGGGCAGCCCATTCGTACTATTCCGTACGATGGCGACCGCAATTCGGAGTTGGGCTATTTTGTGTCGTACTGGTGGCTGGGCGTGATGCTGGGTCAAAACCAGCCGATTGGTCTGCTCGATAAACTGACCTTGTTCTGGCAAAATCACTTCGTAACTACCCGCGAGGGCGTCGACGATTATCGGTTCATCTGGCGGTATCTGCACCTGCTGCGTACGCATGCGCTGGGCAACTTCCGAACGTTCCTGATTGAGGTGACCAAAGACCCGGCCATGCTCAAATATCTCAACGGCAACGAAAACGAGGCTGGTTCGCCCAATGAGAACTTCGGCCGGGAGTTGCAGGAGTTGTTTACGGTCGGGATTCTCGACCCCGCCGGGCAGTACAACTACACCGAAGACGACGTGAAAGCGGCCGCGCGGGTGCTTACCGGCTGGAAGTTCAGCAACTATTGGGTGAGTGGCTCCACCACCATCGGCACCACCTTCGACCCTGCCAAACACGACACCACCGACAAGGTATTTTCGGCCAGTTATAATCATGCCGTGATCCGGGGGCGGAGTGGCCCCACGGCGGGCGACGATGAGCTGAACGACCTGGTGGCCATGCTGCTGACCCACCCGCAAACGGCCCGGTTTATCTGCCGTAAGCTTTACCGTTGGTTCGTTAATCCGAATGTAACCCCCGAGGTCGAAACGGCCGTGATTGAGCCGTTGGCCCAATTTTTTGCCTCGCCGGGTAACGATTGGGCCATTCGGCCGGTGCTGGAAAAACTGCTCACAAGCGACGTGTTTTTTAGCCCCCAAAATCGGGGAGCCATGATCAAATCGCCCGTGGAGCTGGTGGTGGGCACGTTGCGCCAGTTACAGCTACCCCCGCCCGACATGGTCACCCGCCCGGCCTCGTACCGGAAGTACATGGATATTTTTTACTGGCGGCTTCGCGACCTTGGGCAGCCGCTGCTCGATCAGCCAACGGTGTTTGGGTACGAGCCGTATTACCAGACGGGGTTCTCTAAAATCTGGATCAACACCACCACCATTGCTCTGCGCGGGGCCCTGATCGATTATCTGGTGCAGGGCTATTTTGAGGTCGAACCGGGGTACCGGCTCAAGCCCGACTGGGTGGCCCGGATCGAGGCCATTCAGCCTAATTTTTCGGATGTGCCCCCGCTAATTCCCACCAACCCGCCTACGGGCACGCGGGCCGTAACCTGCGAAGAAGTAGTGGCGGCCCTGCTCGACGGTGTGTTTGCTACCGACCTGTTTGCGAGTCAGACGGATTTTCTGATCGATAAAATCATGATGCAGGAGATTCCCCGGCTGTCGTGGGAGTTTGAGTGGAATGCGTACCGACGGGACCCTGCCGATTCGTACCGCCGAAATACGGTGCTCTGGCGGCTCGAAAACCTCATGAAATTCGCCCTCCGCATGGCTGAGTACCATGTCGTATGAGCTGTCATCTTTCTAAACAAGATGACAGCTCATACGACATGGTACAACGAAAAAAAGCACCCTATCTTTCGACAAGGTGCTTTTCTGGAAGATCAAAACGGGGCTTGCTTACCGACCGGGAGCCAGTACGGCTACGTGCCCGGCTTCGCGCATAGGCTCACTCGGGGCCGACCGGTCGATCAGGGTACCGGCAACCGCAACGGCCAGGGCAATAACGAGGGCAGGCCAGAAACCATGAATCGTGAAGCTATCCATAAACTTGTCGATCAGCTTGAGCAGCAGGGCTGTAACCACAAGCCGGACCAGCCCCGTCAGTAAAAAGAACGTGACTAAGTTGAGCGGAAAGGCCAGCAGCCAGCCCACCAGAAAGTTGAGGATGCCGAGAATCAGTGCGATGAGTACGGCCGTACCGAAGCTCTTTACTTCGATTTGGGGCATGACGTAAGCAAGGCCGAAAATGACGGCGGCATCGAGCAGGAGATGTAGGATGAAATTCATACAATGAACAGAAGGATTGTTTGCCGTTAGAAGAACGCAATATGCAGTTTTGTTTCGAAAACTACACTGACGGCCCGGCAACAGACTAACTGACCCTAAACACATTGAGGTAGGACGGGTTAATGGAACATCTACCCATTTAATAGCGCATGTCTGATTCAACCGAACACGATTTTCATAAACTGATTCAATACCTCCCCCTCATTCTGACGGTGCTGCTCGTGGGTGGCCTTGGGGTTGCTTACGTAACGGTACCGGCGTTTAGTCAATTTATCCGCGAAGCGTTCGAGGTGCTGTCGAGCGACGACCGACCCCGTATTTCGGAGTGGGTGAGCCAGTTTGGCTGGCGTGGCCCGCTCATTATAGTGGCCGCAATGGTGGCCCAGATTTTTATGGTGGTGGTGCCTTCGTTTGTGCTCATTGCGGTGTCCATGCTGGCGTATGGTCCGGTCAACGGCACCCTGATCTCGCTGGTGGCATCGGGCGTGGCAGCTACGGTCGGTTATGGCGTGGGCAGTGGCGTGGGTGAGGCAATGGTCCGCCGACTTGTAGGCGACAAAACCGAACGCAAAGCCGGGGCCTGGGTTAGGGAAAATGGATTTTGGTCAATTGTTTTTGCCCGCATGACCCCGTTCATTTCAGGCGACGCTATCAGTCTGGTCGGTGGTTTGTCGGGCTTATCGTACCCCAAATTCATCACGGCCACCCTGCTGGGCGTAACCCCGCTAACGTTGCTTATTGCGTACTTTAGCCGGAGTCAGGACCTGATGCGCAAAGGCTTTATCGGCCTGACGATCGTGAGCGGCCTGTTGCTGCTCGGCTACTGGTTCGGTCGAAGAATTAAGAAAGCTGCCATGCAGGACTAGGTGGCCTGGTTAAGTGAATATAAAATACTCAGTACTGGACATTAGACGTTAGACCTCCATCTATAAAGGTAGTAAGTCTAATGTCCAGTGTCTAAAGTCCGAATGGCCAGTACTGAAACTGTGCACTGTTCATTATACATTGATTAGTACTTCCCCTCAATCTGTATGATCCGTTACGTATTTCTTTTGTTGCTCACCACGGTAGCCTGTCGGCAGGGTGCTTCACAGCAGTCGCCCACCACGACCCGTACCCCCGATACCGCCGGATATTACCAAACAAAGGCCCCGGCTTACGATGGCATTGGGCGGGTGTACATGGGCCGCGAAATTTCGGAAGTGATGGGCCACCTCGGTGCGGGTTGGCTCGAACGCTCGGAGCGGCAGCAGGAAGAGCGCACCGATTTGCTGGCGGCTGCGCTGGCCCTCAAACCGACTGATGTGGTGGCTGATATTGGGGCCGGAACAGGCTATTTCAGTTTTCGGCTCGCGCGGCTGGTGCCGCAGGGAAAGGTGTTGGCGGTAGACATTCAGCCCGAGATGATCGAGTATCTGGAAGCGGGCAAACGTAAAAATAAGGCTCCCAACGTGGAGCCGGTGCTGGGCACCATTACCAACCCGAAGTTACCCGCTAATAGCGTTGATCTGGTGCTGATGGTCGATGCTTACCACGAGTTTTCGAATCCGCGCGAGATGATGGACAATATTGTGCAGTCGTTGCGGCCGGGCGGTCGGGTTGTGCTGGTGGAGTACCGGGCCGAAGACCCCAACGTGCCGATCAAGGAGCACCACAAAATGTCGGAAGCGCAGGCAACCAAAGAAATGAAGGCTGTGGGGCTGCGTTTGCTTAAAAACGACAAACGCCTGCCACAGCAGCATATTCTGATCTACGGAAAGGGAGAGTGAGACCTGTAGTTATTCGAAATGAATAGCTTGTTTAGTTAGGCGAATAGCTTGTTCAGTAACAGCATTTTCGAGCTTTCCAATTTTTTCAAGCAAGAGTGTATTACGAACTGTAAATGGCTTGTTGCAACGAATCTCGCCTTCAATTTTTAGGCCCTCGAGTATATCAGTTGGCTGAATTAGTACTGAGAAGGAATCGCTCCTGACTGTTCGGGTAATCGGGAGAACAATGTAGTCATCGTCCAACTTATTAGACTCCTGAGCGCTGATAATTACAACAGGCCGCTTTTTAGACTTATCAATTTTGTCAGAGAGCGGGAATTGACACCAGTAAAGCTCGCCCGCTGATTTGAATTCACTTTGCATGGAGCTTCGTGTATAACTCGTCCCAATAATCTTCGTCTGGTGACTCCCAGATGCCTTTTAGAGAGGGGTCAGAAAGTGGTGTCCATTGCTCATTCACGTACGAATCTCCCTCGTCAATCATTCGTTTGAAGGCCTGCTGAACGTCAGTCGGCATATGGCGATAGATGACCCAGAGCGAACGGGCGGCTTCGTTGATTTTAGCTTCCATATCCGTTTTTCTTCCAAAACAAATTTAGGAAATAATTGTCCCCGACTTCGCGAGTTTACTCTTCCGGTAGCCATATGAAAAATAGAGCACCAGCCCGATTACGAGCCAAACCACAAAAATGAGCCAGTTGCTCAGGCCCAGCTCGGTCATGAGGTACAGGTTGGTCAGGATGCCCAGCACCGGCAACAGGGAGAAGCTGCGTTGGAAGGCCAGTACCGACAGCACCGTCCAGGTCAGGTAAAATACGTACAGGAGGGGCTTCTCGGCCATTGAACTGAACAGCCATCCGCCCGACAACCCCCAGGCTACTACCCCAATCAGACCCAGGCCAATGAGGTATTTGCCGTTAACATACGGCACTTTAAACTTCGATTGGGCCGAAATGCCCTTGGCGTCGAGGTACAGAATACCTCCGCACACCATAATGAACGCAAAAAACGTCCCGACGCTCGTGAGGTCGATAAAAAACTGCATGTCGAGAAACAGCGAGGGCAGCGCTACCAGCAAACCCGTAACGATGGTTGAGAACCAGGGCGTCCGGTATTTGGGGTGAATACTCGAAAAAATGGGCCACAGCAACCCGTCGCGGCTCATGGTCATCCAGATGCGGGGTTGCCCCAGCTGGTACGCAAGCAGGGCACTGGTGATGGCTACCACGGCGCTTACCGAGATAATCCCGGCCATTGCATCCACGCCTACTTTCTGAAACACATACGCGAGCGGATCGTCGACCCCCAACTCTTTATAATTGACCATGCCCGTGAGTACCAACGTAATCAGTACGTACAGCACCGTACAGATCACAAGACAGTAAATCATGGCGCGGGGCAGGTCACGCTGTGGGTTGCGGCACTCCTCGGCCGTGGTCGAAATGGAGTCGAAACCGATAAACGCAAAGAACACCGAGGCCACGCCACTCAGTACCCCGCCCACCCCGTTGGGGGCGAAGGGCGTCCAGTTGGCAGGTTTGATATAGAACACACCGGCGCCAATCACCAGCGCAATCACGGCCAGTTTGAGCACCACCAAAGCGTTGCTCGCATTACGTGATTCCTTGATGCCAATGTACACCAGAGCGGTAATCAGGGCGGTAATCAGCCCGGCGGGTAAGTCCATAATCACCTTGAGGCTGCCTAAGCTGGGAGCGGCCTCATAAGCCGCGGCCAGGGTGCGCTGGGCATCGGTAGCCGACGCGGCCGACTGCTGCACGGCTTCGTAGGCGCGGGCCGCCGACCCGTAGTCAGTAGAGAGCCATCCGGGAAAACTGACCCCAAAGCCAGCGAGCATCCCCGTAAAATATTCGGACCACGAAATGGCTACTACCATGTTCGAAACGGCGTATTCGAGAATGAGCGACCACCCGATGATCCAGGCAAAAATTTCGCCGAAAGCCACGTAGGCGTAGGTGTAAGCGCTCCCGCTCACGGGTACCGTGCTGGCAAACTGAGCGTAACTAAGCGCTGTAAACACGCAGGCAATGGCCGTAAAAACAAACAGCAGCGAAACGGCCGGCCCGCCGTTGAACGAAGCCCGGCCAATTGTACTGAAAATACCTGCTCCAATGATGGCCGCAATACCCAGTGAGGTAAGGTCGCGGACACCCAGAATTTTCATCATTTGACCGGAGGCACTATGTTCGGCTTCGGTAAGAACCGAGTTTACCGTTTTTTTGCGAAAAAGAGAGTTGCTCATAAAGGCAGAGACAGCAACGGAAGGGAGATTTTCTCGTTTAAACGCTAAAAATAGAAATACTTTTTGGATGTCAGACGTTAGAAGCTGGATATTGGCCTCTGTATGCCCAACTTGGGGTGCCGTCGGTTCGTAACCGTCTGGAAGCATACCCATTCGGCTGATTTTCGGTGATTATAGACGGTTGTCTAATAGCCAGTGTTTTAGCTTTTCAATTCATGTCAATACGCGTTCAGCAGTTAACCAAGCAGTACGATTCGGGGCAGCGCGCCGTCAACGATATTTCGTTTTCGGTGGAGCCGGGCCAGATTGTTGGCTTTCTGGGGCCCAACGGAGCCGGTAAATCAACAACCATGAAAGTGGCAACGGGCTACCTGCCGCCCACCGAAGGCACCGTGCTGGTCAACGGCTTTGACGTGCGTACAGCCCCGATGGACGTGCGCCGGAGTGTTGGCTATCTGCCCGAACACAACCCGCTATATCTGGATTTGTACGTGAAAGAATACCTGCGGTTTACGGGCGAGCTGCACGGCCTCCGGGGCGAACGGCTTTCCCGTGAGATAAGTCAGGTGATCGAGCGGGTAGGGCTTGCGCAGGAGCAGCATAAACGCATCGGGCAGTTGTCGAAAGGCTACCGGCAGCGGGTGGGACTGGCGCAGGCCCTGCTGCATAACCCGCCGGTGCTGATCCTCGACGAACCCACTACGGGCCTCGACCCAAATCAGCTTTCCGAAATCCGGCATGTGATCCGGGAGGTCGGGCGCGATAAAACCGTTTTGTTTTCGACCCACATTATGCAGGAGGTTGAGGCCCTCTGCGACCGGGTGGTGATTATCAGCGGGGGGCAACTCGTAGCCGACAGCCCCCTGACCGAACTACGGGCGCAGGCCGAGGGTGGCCTCACCGTGGTGGCCGAGTTTGAAACCGACCTTGCCGATGCCGAAGGGTTGCAACAGCTCCCCGGTGTGCAGACCGTGGAGCGCATTGCGCCGGGGCAGTATCGCATAACGGCTGAGACCGGCACCGACTTGCGGGCGTCGGTGTTTCGGCTCGCGGCCGACCGTGGTCTCACACTCGTTGGGCTTCGGCAGCAGGCGGGTAATCTGGAGGGAATCTTCCGCGAACTCACGCAGAAGTAAAGCGGGGGTTAAAGTTTCTTTTTTTTGACCACCCGGCTGTAATCCTGTCTAAAACTTTTTTCGCAAGCCTGGCGTATGAACTTATCCTGCACTCGTTACAACTGCGCCAGCAGGTACAGAACCGCCATCCGAACGGCTACCCCGTTTTCGACCTGATCGAGAATGATGCTGTGGTGCGAGTCGGCAGCGTCGGAGGTGAGTTCAACCCCCCGGTTTATCGGGCCGGGGTGCATCAGCACAATCGGGCGGTCAAGCTCGTCGAGCATCTGTTTAGAAATACCGTAGTACAGCGAATATTCCCGCAACGATGGGAAGTACTTGATCTGTTGCCGTTCGAGCTGAATGCGCAGCACATTGGCCACATCGCACCAGTTGAGGGCCTCCCGTACATCATGACTGACCCGCACACCCAGGGCGCTGATGTGTTTGGGTATCAAGGTCGCCGGGCCGCAAACCATCACCTCGGCTCCTTGCTTCTGCAAACAGAAAATATTCGACAGGGCTACCCGCGAGTGGGTAATGTCGCCGATGATGGCCACGCGCTTACCGGCCACGTCGCCCAATTTCTGCTGAATCGAAAAGGAGTCGAGCAAGGCCTGAGTCGGGTGCTCGTGGGTGCCGTCGCCCGCGTTGACTACGTTGGCCGGAATGTGTTTGGCTAAGTAGTGGGGCGCACCGGGGCTGCTATGCCGCATCACAATCATGTCGACCTTCATGGCCAGAATGTTGTTGACTGTATCGAGCAGGGTTTCGCCTTTTTTGACCGACGAGCCCGAAGCCGAAAAGTTTACGACATCGGCCGAGAGCCGTTTTTCGGCCAGTTCAAACGAGAGCCGGGTGCGGGTCGAGTTCTCGAAGAAAACGTTGGCAATCGTAATGTCGCGCAGCGAAGGGACTTTTTTGATCGGGCGATTGATGACATCCTTAAATTCCCTGGCGGTCTCCAGAATAAGCTGAATGTCGGATTCGGTCAGGTCTTTGATTCCCAGCAGGTGACGCGTACTGAGCGATTGCATAATAATAGAGGGGCGGCAAACGGTTTGGCAAAGATAGCCCGAGGGGCGGGTTAATCCTAAATGCGAAAGAGTGAAAGAGCGAAAGAGTGGGAGCTGCGGGGCGGTGAAAGAGCGAAAGACCGGGCTGCCGGGCGGTGACAGAGTGCAGGCCACGTTTGGCCGGGCCACGTTGGGCCGAACGCTTCCCGGCAAAGCCAGAATGGTGCCTACCGCAAAAACGGCGAAAGCGTGAAGGACCCTCCCTCACGCTTTCGCCGTTCACTCTTTCACTCTTTCACTCTTTCGCTTAAGGCGTCACTACTTTGCCCTGCGATTTGGTTTTCTTGATGGTCACCGGTACGCAAATCTCTTCGGGGCAGGCACAGTTGGCCGTGAGGGCTACTGTCACATCGCGGAAGCATCCTGTCTGCCGGTCAATCACCCGAACCGTGTAGTTGCCTACCGCCAGGTTGCTGGCGATAATGCCATTGGTCGGAATTGAAGCGGCCACCGTAGCCGAAGCGGCATCGAAGCTCGTACCCGATGAGAGCTGGAACTGGTACCGGCGTACATCGGTGAAGCCCGTAATCTGCAACTGACCATTCGCCTGTGGGTTTGAGCCTACACAGGTCGGATTCTGGGTCAGTACCGTGTACAGCGGCACTTCGGTTTCTTCGATCACCACAGGGCAGCAACCCGTTTGCGGACACTGACCTACTACGCCTTCGTTGATCACAACGCGGTACTCACCGGGCAGGGTAGCCGTGAATGAGTTAAGCGAACTATCAGACACAAGCGTAGCGGTGGTAGCACCGGGGGCCGTCAGGTACCACTGGTAGCGGCTGTAACCGGCCGGGGCCGACAGCTCGAAGGCGAACGGCTGACCCTTACAAACCTTGTACGGAATGGTGGTGCAAACCTGCGTATCGTTGTCTTTACCGGGGATAAACGCCGTGTTGAACGCAACCCCTTCGGCCGTCATGCTCACACTATAAACAAGCGTAGCCGTAGTGCCGGCTGGCAGGCTCGGTACCACCCAGTCGCCACCGTTGAGGGTCTGGGTAAACGTACCAAGCGAAGCCGTGGCTGAGCCCGGAATCACGACAATTCCTGCCGTTGCTGTATCGCTCACGACCACATTGGTAGCGGCCACCGTGCTGGTATTGGTCAGAATCAGGGTGTACGATACTACATCGCCCAACTGCACTTTCGTGCTGCTTACCCGCTTCTGGAGATCAAAAGTAGGTGTAGCCGTGCACGACTGGGGTGCGGTGTACGTCGCTGAGGTCGATGCGCAACCCGGCAGCGTAGCCGTTACGGTGCGGGTTGAGCCGTCGCTGGGCAGGTTGGTAAATACCGCCGTGCCGGTGTAGCTGTTCAGCCCGCCCGCTACGGCCAGTGTGAAGCTCTGGCTACCGTCGCTGATGGTCAGGGTGCCACCCGTGCCGGTTGAGCCCGTTACCACAGCCACCGTCGAGCTGAAGGTGTTGGTGGCCGTCTGGCACAGACCCGCCGTTGGGGTCACCATGAGCGTACAGCTGGTGCAGGTCATGGGCGCGGTAAACGTAGCACTTACCGAAGCGCAGGCCGTACCTGAGAAGGTCGCCGTGGCTACCTTGGTCAAACCATCTGATTGCAGACCGATCGTGGTCAGGCTGATCTCATTCCGACCCGCTGACAGTGATACCGGGACACTGCTTACTCCACCAACCGTCAGCGTAACGGTTTGCGGTACAGTTACGTTTTCAACAATCAACAGCGAGGTTGCCGAATATGTGTTGGTCGCTGTTTGGCACAGGCCGGGCGTTACCGTGAGCGTTGCCGAGCAAACTGGTGCAATAGAGCAGGATGCCGGAGCGGTGTACGTTGTCGAGGTCGATGTGCAACCCGGCAGCGTAGCCGTTACCGTGTGCGTAGTGCCATCGCTTACCAGGCCGTTGAATACCGCCGTGCCCGTAAAGCTGCTCAGGCCACTGGCTACGGCCAGGGTGACGCTGCGGGTGCCGTCGGTAACGGTGAGTACCCCACCGGCTCCGGTCAGACCGGTTACAACTACCACGGTTGAACTGTATGTGTTGGTTGCGGTCTGGCACAGGCCCGCTGTTGGGATGGCCATAAGCGCGCAGCTTGTACAGGTCATTGGGGCCGTAAAGGTGGCCGACGTGTTGGCGCAGGTGGTACCTGAGAACGTCGCGGTGGCGGTTTTGAGTGCACCTTCTGATGGCAGGTTCGTGGCTACATACACGACTGTGTTGGTGCCCGTAGCCGTCAGGCTGAATACCTGCGTCTGACCGGCTACGTTGATCGTTACCGAACGGGGGGCGTCGATGTTCACCGCCGTCAGAACGGCCGTTGCCGAGTAGGCATTGGTGAGCGTGTTACACTCGCCCGGCGTTACGGCAAGCGTTACCGAGCAGGGGGGCGCTACCGAACACGAAGCCGGGGCCGTGTACGTATTGCTTACCGACGCACAAGCCGTACCTGAGAAGGTAGCCGTGGCAATTTTCACCAGACCATCCGAAGGCAGGTTGCTTACATCGAAGCTCACCTGGTTGGTACCGGCCTGCAAGGTAATAGCCTGGCTGCTGACACCGGCAATCGTGATGGTTACGGTTTGTGGAGTGGTCACGTTCACTACCGTCAGGGTCGCCGTAGCGGAGTAGGCATTGGTCGCCGACTGGCACAGACCCGCTGTTACGGCCAGTGTGGCTGAGCAGGGGGGCGCTACCGAGCACGAAGCCGGGGCCGTATAGGTCGCCGTTGATGTGCCGCAGTTGGGCAGGCTGGCCGATACCTGATGCAGGGTACCGTCAGAAATCAGTCCGTTGAAAATACCCACCGCACTCGTGGTGCTGCCGGTGATCGTAACGGTCTGGCTCAGGACGCCATCGGTGAGGGTGAGCACACCCGCTACCGGATTGGTCAGGCCTACCGAAACGGTCGATGAATAGGTGTTTGTGGCGGGGTCGCACACGCTGACGCGGGAGTTAACCGTGAGCGAGCAGGGGGGCGCAACCGAGCATGAAGCCGGGGCCGTGTAGGTTTCGCTAACGGGGGCGCAGGCCGTGTTGGAGAATGACGCTGTCACTGTGAAGGTGCTGCCGTTACTTACCAGACCACTAAAACTTAAAGTACCTGTGCTGCTACCCGCCGGAATCGTCTGGACGAATGGGGGCGAGAAGGCTCCTGAACTGACGGTCAGGGTTCCGCTTGCCGGTACGTTGACCGCCCCAACCCGGCTCGTGAGCGTGTAGGTATTAGTAGCCGACTGGCAAAGGCCCGGTGTTACGGTCAGGCTAAGCCCACATACAGGAGCCGGTACAACCGTCAGGCTGAGCGGTACCACGGCCGAACAGTTGAGGGCGTCCGTCACCCGAACACTGAATGACGTAGTTACGCTGGCTGTTGGGGTGCCACTGATTACACCGGTTGGTGATAGACTCAGGCCCGCAGGCAGGCTTCCGCCCACCACCGCGTAGGTGTACGAACTGACACCGCCCGTAGTGGTCAGGGTTTGACTGTAGCCAACCCCAACCGTACCCGACAAGAGCGTAGTGGGGGTAACCGTAAGCGTGGGGCAAACGGTGCAGGTGGCCGGTACGGTGTACGTAGCTGAAGCCGTTCCGCACGACGATGCCGACGACACAATGGTCAGGGTCCGGCTGGCAGGTCCGTTGCTGATGAGGCTGGTGCCCGACAGGGTAAACGTAAGCGAAGGCTGACCGGCTGTGACGCTCACGACCGTGGTGGCTCCCGCTGCCGAAATGGTCAGGTTGGTAGCCGGGGTGTTCGTGAAGCTGATGGTACCCGTCAGGGTGTATTGGTTAGTCAGCGTGTTACAGGTTGGTGTTACAGGACCTACCGTCAGGGCGCAGTCTGTATAAGCCGCATCGTAGCTGAAGTTGTTTTCTCCCGCCTGACCGAGCGTAAACGTGATAATACCCGCCGTGTTGGGGTCGGTATCAATTACGTCGGCGTTGGTGCCGGTAGCTGTGTTGGGTTTTGTGCTCAGGTATAGCGTATTGGCCGAGGCCGAAAGCGGGAACGTGAGTGTATAGCTGCCGCCCGAGGTGAGCGTCGTCAGACCGTAGACAAACCCGGTGGTATTGCTGCCGCCCCCGTTCGAGAAGTAGTACTCACCCGTGGCACTGGTGGTTACCGACACCCCCGCTGTGGGCAGGCCGGGACCTTTCAGGTTTACGACCACACCTCCCAGGGCGGGTTCGTTGGCATCCTGTACGCCGTCGTTGTCGAGGTCGTTCCAGACGCGGTTACCAATCTGAATCGGAGGAATTTCGCAGAATACCTCCAAATCGCCGAGGCTGGCGGCTTTCCCAAACGTAGCGACTTGCTGGGTCTGTGAGGTAAACCCACCATCCTGCGAGATAACCTCATACACGTAGTTAGCGCCCCCGGTTGTGTTGTTGTAGTAACGTGCACCTGCCGCCCGGAAATCACTGAATGGGTCGAAGGCGGTACTGACTACTTCGCCCGTACCCGGCAACAGCGTGATACCACCCACCAGAATCTCCTGGTGACCACCATCGGCCGTCGATGAGTTCGGGCTGGCTACCTGTGGGTACATATCCTGCCAGTAAAATTCAGCGCCACCGGGGCCCTGATCGGGGGTCTGGTTGGTCCCCTGCGACGTAACCGTGATCGGCGTCAGGCTGTTGGCCGGAATATTCGTCACGATGGCGTTGCTTTCGAGCTGATAAGTACCATCGGCCCGACGACCAGCCCGGAGCATATCGCCCGCTGCGGTGGCTTCATAAACCGCCGTTGTTGAAGAAATGGTCGAGTAGTTGAGGTTACCCGCCTGATGCCCAAAGCGGTCCATCATGGCGATAACCATTTCACCGTTCACGTCGAACTCAATGTCAGAAAGCATCGGTTGTGGGCAAACCGTCTGGTCGTAAGCACCCAACAAGAGCGAGCTCGGAATATCGGTCCACTGATCAATCCACGGCCGCCAGGTGCCAGGCAGTACGGCAAGGCCGGTGCCGGGGTTGGTTCCCCGCGACGACGCAAAGCCCCGGGTGTAAGTAAGCGGGAACGAGAGCACCTGCGTGAAGTTGCCATCGGCCCCGGCGGGGTCGTGAGCGTACACCAGCGCTGTGAGGTTGCTTGCCGTGCCGCCAGCGTTTTCGGCCGAACAAACGGCGCCTACATACACCTTACCCCGGTAATACTTGGTTGCAAACGGCCGAAGCGTTCCATTGACACAGCCCCCTGTTGGTAAGAGGTGCTTCGTAAACGTAGTGGGCTTGGTGGCCGGTAGACCAATGGGTAGCTCGTACAAAGCCTTGTCGAAGAGGTTCATCACCCAGAGGGTGCGCTCATCGTCCGAAATATCAATATCTCCCAACGACATTTTACCCACCAGATCAAAGGCGGCTGCGTCGTAGTTGGGTGTAAATTTATTCACGGGCAGGGCTGTCAGGGCGCGTGGATCTGTACCAACCGGAATCCCCAGGTCGGTAGTCAGGTTCACAAACGGAACAACCGTGCCTGTCGCACTCAATGGGTTGGTCACATCAATTTTGTAGATCTGACCGGGGCCACCCGTACCGAAACCCGAGTGGCGCTTCATGAAGGCAGCGGCAAACAGCGAGTTGGTGGTACGTTGATAGGCCAGACCCCAGGTAGAACCAATACTCCCTTTCGAAAGATAGGTATTCCGTCCCGTGTTAGTACCATCATACTGCCAGCCTACCATCCAGTTGTCGTTAGCCGGGTTGTTGGTCAGGTTGCTGGGTTTGGTTGGGTCACCATTGGTGTAACATGAGGTAGCGAGATAGGGATTCAACACCCCGCAGTAGTTAGGCGGGTAGTTAACCCCGAGGTTAACACTCGAAGCTCCGCCGGTTACGAACCGAACCGAGGTCTGGCTGTTGGTGCCTCGGAAACTCTCGTAATCGCCCGTGACTAAATTGGTAAACTCAACCCGGTAAGGGTTGCCGTTACCAACGTTAATCGTGTACGAGCCAACCGAGTTTGTGGTTGCCGAGATGGGGGTGCCTGTACTGGGGTATGCCGTGACAACGACACCCGGTACGCCCGGCTCTCCGTACGCGTAGGTACCCGAAGTAGGAATAGCCGCGTAAATCCCGTTCGAATCAAAATCTCTATAAACCGTTCCGGTAATTGTTTGGGCTTGCGCCCCACTAACAATCAGAAGAATCAGCACTGTAGAGAAAAAGAATCGATGGGCTGGTAACTGAGAAAATAGTACGTATAATTTTTTCATGACCCATTAATTGAGATGCAGTTTGATCAGCAACTCTGCCAATAGATCACAGATCAGCAACTATAAGACCATGAAAAAAATGAATAAATATAGATGTTTTTATTTAAGTATTTATCTGCTATTTTTATAGGGCATATAAACTGTTTGTAAGTGGTTGTTTATGAGTGGTATATATTGGTTTTGAGTAGAAAGTAAAGTGTTTGAGTATTCAAAAAATAGTGAAGTATAAATACATAAGAACTCTCCGGTTGGCAGAAAATAAATCGCAAAAAAAGTTACAGTCTGTGCTCCAAAAACTATGCCACCGTCAGGTGTTACATACAAGAAAAAGCGAAAGTGGACGACAAAGCAGGTTCTTAAGAAAAGGTGAAAAGGTTACTTGTTGTCATATTTTGTTATTTAAGGAAACGAGTTTTTGGTTTTAAATACTAAAGTGAATTTGATAGATCGGAGACCTGCGTGGTATAAATTCAACCAAAATGAACCTGAAAGGAAGTAAGTAAAAACTGTGCCAATAGCAGGCTATCTAGAGCAAGGCTTACCGGGCTAGAAGCGCCAACCGTTGATGCCGTACACGTTACACAAATGAGTAGATACAATCAACGGCTCCGGCCCTCATAATAAATGAGTAGTACCAAAGCCGTTGGGTAATCGAGATAAGGCTTAATAATTTACAATCAGGGACTTATTTGTCCACGACCAGACGTTCGGCCGTGATGGACAGGCACTGAGTTGGTGGACAGGTACAGGTGTCGACAAGAGACACGGTTATATCGCGAAAGCAGCCCAACGCCCGATTGGTAATACGGACTGTGTAAGTACCAACCACCAAATTCGTAGCTAATACCCCGTTGGCGGGTACGGCCGCCACGGGTGTTGCTGAAGCGCCATTGAAACTACTTGCGGCTACATATTGATAATCGTAACGGGTGTCCGCATTAGAGCCCAGACCAGCTACCTGGAGTTGCCCATTGGCCTGCGGTGTAGCCCCGGTGCAGGTTGGGTTTTGGGCCTGAACGGTAAAGAGCGGTACCTGCGTTTCTTCGATCACAAAGGGGCAGCAGGGCAATTGGCCGCAGGGGTTCACCAGGCCATTGTCGATCACGACGCGGTATTCTCCGGGTAGGGTAGCCGTAAATGAGCTAAGTGTCCCGTCGGCTACGAGCGTAGCCGTGCTGGAGCCGGGGGCAGTTCGGTACCATTGGTAACGGGTAAAACCGCCCGCAGCATTGAGTGGAATCGCCACTGATTGACCGCTGCATACCCGGTAAGGCACTGTGGTGCAGACCTGCACTTCTTCGTCGGGTACAGAAGCCATGTTGACCAGCACCCCGGCGGCCGTCAGGCTCGCGCTGTACACGAGGGTGGCGGTTGCACCTGCGGGCAGACTCGTGAGCGTCCAGTTGCCCCCGCTGAAACTGGGGGCAAAACTGCCGGCCGAAACCACGAACGAGCCGGGTACGGGGCTAATACCGGTGCCTAAAACATCATTCACAACTACCCCCGTAGCCGCTACCGGGCCCGTGTTGGTTACGGTCACCGTGTACGAGACAACATCGCCCAGTTGCGCGCGGCTCGCGCTGACGGTTTTGGCCAGCGACAGGCTGGGACCAGCCAGACAGGCCGCCGGGGCTGTGTACATGGCTGCGGTACTCCCGCAGTCGGCCACGGTAACCGTGATTGTGTGTGAACTGGTGCCTGCAACGAGGCCCGTGAGCGCATACGCTACCGAAGTGGCTCCGGCCGGAATGGTGAGGGTTGTCGATACGAGCCCGTCGGTGAGGGTGGCCACCCCGGCTACGGCGTTGGTGAAGCTGAGGGTGCCGCTCACGGCGTACTCGTTCGTTTGCGGGTTGCATTGGCCTGCCGTTGCGGTGAGGGTCAGGGCGCAGGGAACGGCGCTGTACCCGACATCGAACGAGTGGTTAGCCTGTCCGTAATCAGTTGTTGAGAACGAAAGGACCCCACTCACCGGGGCGTCCGAATCAATATGGTCGGCACCGGCATTGGCAGGTACAAGGGCTTTGCCTGCGGTGTACGTTGGATACTTAAGCTGGTACCCGGTTTGGGCGGTCAGGGCGGTTAAATCATAAACAGCACTGAGGGTAGAGGTACCGCTACCTGAGGAGAAATAGTAAGAACCGTTGGCGTCGGTGGTAGCTGTGGCAATGGGTGTTCCTGAGCCGGTGCTGAGCGTAACACTCACCCCGGCAAAACCGGCTTCGCCTGCATCCTGAATGCCGTCTTTGTCGGTATCGTCCCAAATCCGGTTGCCAATCTCGATCGGGGCCAACTCGGTTTGCACTTCCACATCGCCCAGACTGATTCCCTTCGAAAACGTACCGGTGTTGGGCGTAGTGCCCGAGTTCCCTGTCCAGAACACTTCAAATGCTTTGTCGCGCTGACCAGTGGTATTGTCGAACCAGGCCAGCCCGAACGAATCGAAGCCGAAGGGATCGTACACGGTTGAGACCACATCGCCACTGCCCCACAACATACCGAGGCCGCCCAGCGCGGTTTCGCGGTGCGAGGTGCCCAGCTTTTCTTCGTGGTAAAATTCGCCCCCGCCGGGCCCTTCGCCGTTAAAAGCCCCCCCCGTAGCGGCCTTGGCACTGCTGGGGCCTTCTTTACCGCCCGATTCGAGTTCCCAATTGCAGTCGTTGCGTTTGTACGCCCGCAAAATATCACCCCCGGTAATGGTCATGTAAAGTTGGCTGTCGTTTGCAATTGGGCTGAAATTCCACCATCCGCCCTGCAAACCCGCCCGGTCGATGAAGCCGAGAACAATGGAGCCATCGGTATCAAACTCAAGGTCCGACAGGATGGGCTGTGGCCAGTTGACCACATCGGTACCCTGCACCAGTTTGCTCCAGTCGTTGGTCCAGCCAAACCAGCCGGTACGGGCGCTGCCGTTGGCCCGAAAGCCGTCGGAAACACCCCGACCAAAGTCGAGAGAATGGCTCAGTTTAGCCGAGAAAACACCTGCCGTACGGTCCAGTTCGTAAATAGTAAAGCTCAGATCGCTCGAATTCTGCGAAATCGAAGCATCGCACACGACCCCAATGTAGGCCTTACCCCGGTAGTAATCGATACCCCACGACCGAGGGGCGCCGGTGGCCGCATTGCAGGGTTTCGGAATGGCCCACGACCTGATTTTGGTGGCCCGGTTGGCAGCCGTTGGGGCTACCGGATTGGCCGGGTCGGTCAGGTCGATCTCGTACAAACGGCTATCGTATAAGTTCATGACATACAGGTACCGGCCGTCGTCGGAGATGTCCAGATCGCCAAAGGATACCCGGCCTACCTGCGCCAGCGCCTGCGCGTCTTTCTCGCCGGAGTCGAGGTTGGTGCCCAGCCCCCGCTCGGTGTTTGACCCCACCACGGGGCTGAACGGAACCACCGGCCCAGCTACCGTTGCGCCTGCGTAGGTGCCCGACCCCCGCGTGGCAATGCCGATTGCGTCGAAATCAAGGAAGTTGATTACGCCATTGGTAGCGGGTAACTGCACCGAGGGGTCGATCAGATAAATACCACCCGACCCCAGCGGCCCCAGTCCTGTATGCCGTTTCAGTACGGCCGAGGTAAACACTCGCTTTGCCTGTTTGGAGTAGGCAATGCCCCAGGTAGCGCCGATTTGCCGGGTGTTGGCATAATGAGCCGGGGCGGGGGCGTTGTTGCTCACGGGGTTGTAATCGACGCCCACAAAGGCGTCGGCATCGCCCACGTTACCAGAGCCGGTGTTGTTGCCGCTCACGTAACAGGACGTAAACAGTTTGGGGTTGGCCAGCTTCGGAGATGCGTACTCGTGCGGGGAGGCAATGGCGAAATGGGCCACACCCGGTGCCGATGTAAACTGTACGGCCGAGCCATAGTTTGCCCCGCCACCACCCGGAAAATCGAGCTGATTGTTCAGGCCGCATACCTGCGCTACCGGCCCCGGAATCGAGAATTCGACCCGTACCGGCCCTGTGCACCCGGAAAGGGCGTAGTTTTGCCCATTGCCATCGGCCGTTGAGCCCGTCGTTACCGATGCACAGAGCACATTGGTGGTGTTGTAGGCCTGTACCACGACGCCCCCGACGAGTGGTTCGGTCGGTTGCCGAATGCCGTCGCCGTTGTAATCGCGAAACACCTGCCCTGTCACCTGCCCCTGCGCCGAGAAGGCACTCAGGCCGAAGCTAAGCAGAAGCCCAACGAAACGGACGAAGTAAGGCCGTTGGGGGACCTCGTCGCGTGGCTCAATCGGCCACTTCAAAGGCATCCATGAGATTGTAAAAAGACGCATATTACGGTAGCGTTCGAAAGCTGGCAAAGCCAACTGCCGGGTATAAGACTATGATGGAATCAAGAGCTATTGGATTGACCCGGCGAGAGCAATAAGTGCGCCAGTATGAGGCAGTTAGCCTATCAATGACTTGTTGGATTTAGATTTATAGAGAAAATATATAAAGTGTTCTATGTTGATTATCAATGTATTGTATTTGTGACTATACGGTAAGATATGGAATCTTTCGGCGGGTGGTTACGAGCCTGAAGCGATAGCACAGGTGGGGCAAAGGGGCTCTGTAGGAGGGGTACCCAGGAGTAGGGAGAGGGTACGCGAAGGGGCGTTCTGAAATAAGCCCTAATACAGTACAAACTTAGTGCCGAAGTATGCTCAAATTCGCGTAATTGAAAATCCGTGCCCTTTAGCACATCAAAACCCACTTCACATTCTTTACAGAATGAACAGACGACATTTTATCAAAAGCTCATCGGCCGTTAGTCTGGGAGCTACCTCGCTGGCGATGGCTGCCTGCGGTGCCGACAAACCGGCCAAAACCGAAACCAAAACCGCTTCGTTTACCGACGACTTTGTACTGAACGAGGTGACTGTTAGTGAACTACAGAAAAAGATGCAGGCTGGCGAGTACACTGCTGCCGACATCACGAAACTGTATCTGGACCGGATCGAGGCCATTGACCAAAATGGGCCGGGCCTGAAGTCGGTGATCGAAGTAAACCCGGATGCCCTGACGATGGCCTCCGCTCTGGACGAAGAGCGCAAGGCCGGCAAAGTGCGGGGCCCGCTGCACGGCATCCCGATTTTGCTCAAAGATAATATCGACACCGGCGATCAGATGAGCACAACGGCGGGCTCGCTGGCGCTGAACGGGCACAAAGCGGCTAAGGATGCGTTTGTGGCCGCCAAACTCCGCGCAGCCGGAGCCGTAATTCTGGGCAAAACCAACCTGAGCGAGTGGGCCAACTTCCGCTCAACCCGGTCGAGTAGTGGCTGGAGCAGCCGGGGTGGCCAAACCCGCAATCCGTATGTGCTCGACCGGAGCCCGTGCGGGTCGAGTTCGGGCTCGGGGGCAGCCGTGGCCGCCAACCTGTGCGCCGTGGCCGTGGGGACCGAAACCGACGGGTCGATTATTGCGCCCTCCTCGTTTTGCGGCCTGGTGGGCCTCAAACCGACCATTGGTCTGGTGAGCCGCACGGGTATTATTCCGATCTCCAAAACGCAGGATACCGCCGGGCCCATGACCCGTACCGTAACCGACGCGGCCATATTGCTGGGGGCCATGGTCGGCACCGACCCGGCCGATACTGTTACGGCCCAAAGCGCCGGAAAAACCGAATCGGACTATACCCGGTTTCTGGATGCGGGCGGGTTGGCCGGTAAGCGCATCGGGGTCGAAAAGTCGTTTCTGACGGGGCACGAAGGGGTGGTCGGGCTGTACAAAGAAGCCATTGAGGTGCTTAAAAAACAGGGCGCTACCGTGGTGGAAGTCGATTTGCTCAAACTGACCCGCGAGATCGGCGGGGCCGAGTACACGGTGCTGCAATACGAGTTCAAAGACGGCCTGAACCGATACCTGGCTACGGCCGGGGCGGGCGTGAAATCGCTGGCTGACGTGATTGCGTTCAACAAAAAAAATGAAGCTGAGGCAATGCCGTTTTTCAAGCAGGAGATTCTCGAAAGCAGCGAAGCCAAAGGCGACCTCAGCCGTAAAGAGTACACCGATGCTTTGGCCAAAACGCTCGGTACCCGGCAGATCATCGATAAACTCATGGCCGATGCGAAGCTGGATGCCATTTGCGGCACGAGCATCGGCTACGCGGGTTGCATTGATCTGGTCAACGGCGACTACGACACGGGCTTTTACTTCTGCCCACCGGCGGCTATGGCTGGCTACCCGCACATTACGGTGCCCATGGGTACGGTGCACGGCCTGCCGGTTGGGTTTTCACTTATTTCGGGTGCCTATCAGGAGGGAACTCTGTTGCGATTAGCCTACGCCTACGAACAGGCCTCCAAAAAACGCACCCGACCCGGGTTTAAGCCGTCACTGATTTAAAGGTGAAAGAGCGAAAGAGTGAAAGGTGAAAGAATGCGGGTGTTCATCAGCGCTCTTTCACTCTTTCACTCTTTCACTCTTTCGCTCTTTGTAAATTACTGCGTTACCGCCTTACCAAGCGACTTGATTTTCTTGATCGTTACGGGCACACAGATGTCTTCGGGGCAGGTGCAGTTGGCCGTGAGGGCAACGGTTACGTCGCGGAAGCACCCCGTTTGTACGTCGGTGATCCGAACGGTATAGTTGCCTTCGGGCAGGTTGCTTGCCAGAATACCATCGGCGGGCAGGGCCGTTGCCGAAGCCGGTACCGCCAAAGCCCCGTCGAAGCTGGTGCTTGCCGAATACTGGTAGCTGTAACGAGCCCCTGCATCGGTGCCCAGGCCCGTAACCTGCAACTGACCGTTTGTTTGTGGGGCTGAGCCCACGCAGGTTGGGTTGCGGGTAAGTACGGTGAACACCGGCACCTGCGTTTCCTCGATCACAAACGGGCAGCAGGTCGACTGCTGGCATCCGCCCGAAATCCCTTCATCAATGACTACCTGATACTCGCCGGGCAAGGTAGCCGTAAACGAGTTGAGCGTTCCGTCCGACACAAGCGTGGCGGTGGTAGCCCCCGGTGCCGTGAGGAACCACTGATAGCGACTGAAACCAGCCGGAGCCCCTAACCGAATGCCAAAGGGCTGCCCGGCACATACCCGATACGGTACCGTGGTACATACCGATGCGTCCTGACCCGGAATGGAGGCCGTATTGGTCGATATACCCTCGGTGGTGAGGCTGGCGCTGTACACGAGCGTAGCCGTAGCGCCTGCGGGCAGGCTGGCAATTGCCCAGGTGCCTCCACCCATGCCGGGCATAAAGCTACCCACCGAAACCGATACCGAACCCGGCACAATCAGTACCCCGGCCGAGGCCGTGTCGCTCACGACGATACTCGTGGCCGAAACCGGCCCTGTGTTGGTTAGCGTGACGGTGTACGAGACCACGGCCCCCAGCGTTGTGCGGTTGGTATTTACCTGCTTAGCCAGCAACAATGCGGGCTGTAGCGGTGCAAACCCGGCATCGACGGTGGTGTTGGCCTCGCCCGCTGTCAGCGTCACGGGTGCCGAAACCCCGGTGGGGTAGGTAGTTGCTGTGAAGCCCTCAGGCGCGGTAAAGCTCACTGAGTACGGCACGCCGGGCGTCAGACCCGTAAAGCTGTAGGTACCGTCGGGGTTCGTGACGGTGCTGGCCACCACGGTACCGTTGCTGATAAGGGTGACCGTTACACCACCCAGAGCGGGTTCGTTGTTGTTCTGAATTCCGTCGGCATTAGTGTCGACAAACGTCTGATCGCCAAGGCTTGCCAACTGCCCAATCGGCACGGCTACTTCATCCCGGTTGTCGGTTCGGTCGGCATCAATCAGCAAGGGGCCGTTGAGGTCTTCGGTCGGGGTGAAGGCCTCCACAACGGCAATGTTATTGAGCGACGTTCCGGTGAAATCGGGGCTCAGCATGGCCGTGAGTGTGAGGCTTGTAGTACCACCCGAGGCCGAAAGTGGCCCCGCAACCAGCGCACTTACGCTATTGGCCGAAGTACTGCTGAAGCCTGTTCCGCTCACAAACAGGAGTCCGGCGGGCAACTGATCGGTAATCCTGAGGTTATACACCGGCCGGTTCGAGTTGTTAGTCACCGTTATCTCGTACGTGATGGGGCTACCGGGGTAGTACGGCCCCGTGCTCACAACAGTTTTGGTCAGGTTCAGATCGTACACCGGGATGCTGTTGAACCCGGCATCGAGCGTGTTATTCGACTCACCCGATACGAGCGTCACCGACTCCGAAACTCCGGTGGGGTAGGTGGTAGCCGTGAAGCCCTCCGGCGCGGTAAAGCTCACTGAGTACGGCACACCGGGCGTCAGACCCGTAAAGCTGTAGGTACCGTCGGGATTCGTAACGGTGCTGGCTACCACGGTACCGTTGCTGACAAGCGTGACCGTAACCCCCCCCAGAGCAGGCTCGTCGGTGTCCTGTGTTCCATTTTCGTTCCGGTCAACAAACACCTGATCGCCGAGGCTGGCGGGCCGGTAGAAGCCCGCATCCAGGGTGTTGTTTGTTTCGCCACCGATCATGGTTACGGTCTGGCTCAGGCCCGTGATTGGGTCGCGGTCCGAGTCAGTCAGGTCGTTACCAGAGTTGGCAACCGTGCTGGTGAAGCCAACTGGCGCATCGAACCGCACCTGATAGGCAACGCCCGGCGTCAGGCCCGTGAAGCTGTACAGCCCTCCGGCGTTGGTCGTTGTGGTGGTCAGCACCACGCCATTCTGGAGCAGGCTCACCAGTACATTCGGGATGCCCGGCTCGCCTGAATCCTGCTGTCCGTTGGCGTTTAGGTCTTCCCAGACAAAATTACCCAGTGCGGCAAACTGCACCGGCTGAATGGTGGCAATGGCCGTGTCATCTTCATCGGGGGCAACGGCCCGGTTACCCGGTGTTGAATCCACATCATCGTCGCTCGTCGAGGTAATTTCCGCCTGATTTGTCAAGGCTGTCGACGTGCTCGTGGCCAGGGTGTAGGCCACCGTCAGCGTGACGCTCTGCCCCGGTGCAAGTGCCACTACCGTAGCCGATGCTACCCCGCCCGTACTGGTGAAGTCGGGTGAGTTGGCCGCCGAGAAGCTCAGTTCGGCGGGTGGCGTGTCGGTAATGAGCGTGTTGAAGGCCGTCAGTTCGCCTTCGTTCGTCAGCGTGATTCGGTACGTGATGAGGCTGCCCGGCAATAGCGGGTTGGGTGCATTCACCACGGCTTTGCTCAGCGCCAGGTCGAAACGAAGCGGGTAGAATCCGGCGTCCAGCGTCGGGTTGTTTTCGCCGGGGCTGAGCGTCAGTGAGCTGGTAACCCCGTTGATGGCGTCGCTATCCGTCGTGTCGTCGCCCCCCTGATTAGCGGGCGATGCCGAGAAATTGGCCGGAGCGGCAAAGCTCACCGAATACGGTACGCCCGGTATCAGACCTGCGAAGGTATAAAGCCCGTTATCGTCTGTGGTAGTGGTGGCTACGGCGGTGCCGTTGCGGATGAGGGTTACCGTTACGTTCGGAATACCCGGCTCGTCGGTATCCTGCACACCATCCCGATCGGTATCACTCCAGACGAAGTTACCCAGCGAGGCCGGGCTGAAGAAGCCCGCATCAATCGTACTGTTGTTTTCGCCCGAGGTCAGCGTGATCGGATTCGTGATGCCTGTGGGGTAGGTGGTTGCCGTAAAGCCGTCGGGAGCCGTGAAGCTCACCGAGTACGGTACACCCGGAGTTAGCCCCGTAAAGCTGTAGCTGCCGTCGGGATTTGTAACGGTGCTGGCCACCACGGTGCCGTTGTTAATCAGGGTGACGGTTACCCCACCCCGTGGCAGGTCGCCCGGCGACGAAACGCCGTTCTGATCGTTGTCGGCAAATACATAATCGCCGAGGCTGGCGGGCCGGTAGAAGCCGGCGTCGATAGTCGGGTTCACCTCGCCGGGGGCCAGCGTCACACTCGCCGTCCGGCCCGTGAGCGGATCGGCGTTGCTGTCGCGGCCCGTATCGCTGCTGGCATTGGCTACGGTAGTGGTAAAGCCCGTTGGTGCGCCAAACTCAACCACGTAGCCGACGCCCGGCGTCAGGCCCGTGAAACTATACAATCCGTTGGCGTTCGTCTGCGTGGTAGCCACCGCGCTGCCGTTGGTGTAGAGGGTCACGGTAACGCCACTGATGGGTGGTTCGCCCGCATCCTGCACGCCATTGGCATTGAGATCTTCCCAAACAAAGTCGCCGAGTGAGGCCGCATTGACGCGACAGTCGAGCGTAGCCGATGCCGTTGCCGTGCAGCTGTTCAGCGCAGCTGTGAGCAAGACCGTCTGACCGCTCGGGATGCCCGTTACCTGATTCCCCGTAACCGTACCAACATTGGCTGTCACCAGCGCTCCGGCTGTTGCCGTGAAGCTCACGGTATAGGTCGAGAGGCCGTTGCAGGTGAGGGTAGTAATGGCTACTGAGGGCAGGTCCTGCACCGTCACTACGGCATTCGACACGGCCGAGCACCCGTTGGCGTCCGTTACCGTCACCGAATACGGATACGTACCGGCCACCGGTGGTTCTACCACAATCTGGTTGTTTGTAACGGTCAGGATGTCGTTTCCACTGAAGCTGTAGAGGGCGTTGGCTGGTGCCCCGGTGGCCACGAGTGTGGCCGAGGTACCCGCACAAATTGAGGCTGACGATAGGCTGACCTGCGGGCTGCTGTATTTGAATACGCGACCCTGTGCGGTAGCCGTACACCCAACGGCGTCGGTAACCCGAATGGTGTACAAAAATTCACCGGTTCCCGCTGGTGTCACCACAAACACGTTGTCGGTGGTTGAGTTGGGGCTCGTGATACCGGGGCCGCTCAGGAGGTAGCTTTCCCCGCCACTGTTCGAGGCTGTGAGCGTAGCCGAAGCCCCGTCGCAGATGGAGGCCGACGAGAGCGTGGCCGTAACAGGTGGGTAGAACGTGACCGTGGCCGTGGTGATGGCCGTACAGCCGTTGGCATCGGTTACCCGAACATCGTACAGATACGTACCCGGCACCGTGGCCGCTACCACGGCGGTGTTGCCCGATGTGCTCACAATGCCCGAGCCACTGAAGGCATACGAGGTGCCGCCCGTCGCGACGAGCGTAACCGACTGACCAAAACACACATTGGCCGAATTGACCGTAGCCGTTACTGCCGGGTTTACCGTGACCGTTGCGTTGCTGATGGCCGTACATCCGTTGGTGTCGGTCACTGTCACCGAGTACGGATACGTGCCCGGCTGGTTAGTTGCTACCGCGAAGGTGTTGGCTGTTTGGCTCAACGCACCCGTGATTCCCGATCCGCCGAAGAGATACGTGCCCCCGATCCCCGCGCCCGTCGCTGTGAGGGTGGCTGGTTCGTTCAGGCAGGTAACGAGCGATGAGAGCGTTGGCGCTGGAGCCGCCCGTTCGACAATCGTCGCGGTGGCTACGGCCTGACAGCCGTTGGCGTCTGTGACGGTCACCGAGTACGGGAACGTGCCGGAGCCGGTAGGTACATTCACCGCCATCACATTGGCCGTTGTGCTGCTAGTGTTGGTGATGCCGGGACCGCTGAACTGGTACAGAACGCCACCGGTCGCGGTCAGGCTCACGGGGGCACCGTCGCAGATCGAAAGCGAAGAAAGCGTGGCTATCACGGCAGGGTTTACCGTGAGTGTAGCCGTGGTTACGCTGCTGCAACCCGTGCTGCCGTCGGTCACCGTCACCGAGTACACAAAGCTACCCGCGCTGGTGGAGGGTACGCTGAGCGTGTTGGTCTGCGTGATTCCTCCGGCGATACCCGGTCCGGCAAAGGCATAGGTGCTACCCGGTTTGCCGCCCGTGACTGTGAGGGTAGCCGGTTGGTTGAGGCAGACCGTCAGCGATGAAAGGTCTACTGTCGGCAGGCTGTTTACGGTGAGTACCCCATTGGCAACGGCCTGACAACCGGCCCCGTTACTCACCGTGACGGAGTAGGGGAAGGTGCCTGCCGTTGTGGCCGCTACCGTGAGTGTATTGGTGTCGGAGCCTGTAATGTTTGGGCCGTTGAAGGCGTAGCTGCTGCCGCCCGACGCAATCAGTTGGGCCGATTCGCCGACGCAGACCGTGGCCGACGAGAGCGTAGCAAGCGGGGCCAATTGCTCTACAATCGTACCGGTAGCTACTGCCGAGCAGTTAAAGCTGTTGGTAGCGGTTACAGAGTACAGGAACGTACCCGACCCTGCCGGTAGCTGTACCGTAACGGTGTTGGCCGTTGTGCTGCCCGTGCCCGTAATGCCCGGTCCGCTGAAGGCGTAGGTACCACCAACGCCCGCGCCGGTGGCTGTCAGCAAGGCTGGTTGGCCTTCGCAGATTGAGACCGAAGAGAGCGTTGCCGTTACGGCGGGGTTCACCGTGAGCGTAGCCGTGGTCACGCTGCTGCAACCCGTGTTGCCGTCGGTCACCGTCACCGAGTACACAAAGCTACCCGCGCTGGCGGTGGGTGCGCTGAGTGTGTTGAGAGACGAAGTGCCCGCCGTAATATCCGGCCCGCTGAAGGCGTAGGTGCTACCGCCGGTCGCCGTGAGGGTTGCGGGAGCGCCCTGACATACGGTGAGCGACGAAAGCGTAGCCACGGGCAGGGGGTTCACCGTCAGCAGGGTCGATGCTGTGCTGCTGCACCCGGTGGCCCCGTTGCTTACCGTTACCGAGTACGGATAGGTACCCGGTGCAGTGGGCGTTTCGATAATGAAACTGGCCGTTTGGTTGCCCCCGCCGAAGTTGAAGAGGGTGCCGCCTGTAGCCGTCAACGTGGCCGATTCGCCAATACAGATGCTCGCGCTCGAAGCTGTCAGCCCGGCGTTGATCGACGCATTTACCGTGATCGTCGTGGTAGCAATCGCCGAACAACCCGCTGCCGTTGTGACCGTGACCGAGTAGGGGAAGGTGCCCACGCTGCCCGGTGTTACCACAAGCGTGTTATTGGCTGTAGTGCCTGTGCCGAAGTTGTACCCACTACCGCCCGTAGCCGTCAGGGTCACCGATCCGCCGGGGCATATCGACGTGCTGGATGGGGTGAGCGTGGCCGCAGGTAGGGCGTTGACCGTAACGTTGGTGGTGGCTACGGCCGAACAACCTGTCGCATTGGTCACCGTAACGGAGTAGGGGAAGGTGCCCACGTTACCCGGCGTTACCGTAAGTGTGTTGCTCGCTGTTGTTCCGGTGCCGAAGTTGTACCCGGTACCGCCCGTCGCGGTCAACGTCACCGACTCACCGAGGCAGATAGCGGTATTCGAAGCTGTCAATGTGGGGCTGGGGACTGGGTTAACGGTCAGCGTGGTTGTAGCCAGGGCGGTACAGCCCGACGAGTTGGTCACCACTACTGAGTACGGATAGCTGCCTGCCGTAGCTGGACTGGCTACCAGCGTGTTGCCCGTTGTGAGCCCCCCGCCGAAGTTGTAAAGCGTACCGCCCGTAGCCGTTAGCGTCGCCGACTGCCCGGCGCAGATGCTCGTGCTCGACAGGGTGAGTGTGGCCGTAGGCAGGGCATTGACCGTCACCGTGGTTGAAGCAATGGACGAACAGCCCAACGCGTTGGTCACCGTAACCGAGTAGGCAAACGTGCCCGTACTGGCCGGTGTTACGACTAATGTATTGCTCGCCGTATTTCCGGTGCCGAAGTTGTACGGCGTGCTGCCCGAACCTCCGCTGGCGGTCAGCGTAGCCGACTCGCCGAGGCAGAGGGTAGCCGGTGCCGCCAGTAGGTTGGCAACGGGGAGTGCATTGACCGTCAGCACATCGGTGGCTACTGCCGTGCAACCCTGCGCGTTGGTGACCGTAACCGAGTACGGGAAGGTACCGGCTGTCGGAGTCGGCACCACCAGGCTATTGGCGGTTGTGGCTCCCGAACCAAAGTTGTAAAGCGTGCCGCCCCCGGCAACTAACGTGGCCGACCCACCCACGCAAACGGTAGGAGCGCTCAAGGTGGCCGTTGGGGGCTGGTTTACCGTTACGGTACCCGTTGCCAAAGCCGTGCAACCAGCCGCATTGCTAACCGTGACGGAGTAGGTGGTTGTAACGTTGGGGCTGACGTTGAGGGTGTTGCTGGCCGATTCGATGCCGTTTGAGAAGATGTAAAACGTACCGCCCGTAGCCGTGAGGGTTGCTGTGCCTTCGGGGCAGATCGTGGCCGACGAAAGGGTGGCAACGGGTAACGCGTTCACCGATACGCTCACACTCGCAACCCCGTCGCAGGTGCCGCCAGTGAGCGTTACACTATACAGGCCCGCGTTGGCGGTCGTTGCGTTCGGAATGGTCACCGTAGCGGTGTTGGCCGTGAAATTATTCGGGCCGCTCCATACGTACTGGCTGCCGCCACTCGTAGCCCGTAGCTCAAGGGGCTGCCCCGCGCAAACCGGCGAGTTGCTAACGGCCGCGATGGCGTCGGGGGGCGAAATGGTGACCACCGCCGAGGCTGATGCGGCACAGCCTGTCGATGCCGTACAGGTTACTGTGTACGACTGAACCTGCAAGGTCGATACACTCGCTGGCGCTTGTACCAGAATCGAACTGGCCGTTGAGCCCGTCGACCACAGGAGTGTGCCTGTACAGCCTACTGCCGTGAGGGTAGCGCTGCCGTTCTGGCAAATGGCTATGCTCGACGGGGTGATGCTGACTACCGGGGTTGGGTTCACGGTAACGGTAGTCCCGGCAATGCCGAAGCAGCCCGTTATGCCGTTGGTGGCCGTCACGGTGTAAACGGTCGTTTGGTTGGGGCTTACCTCAAACTGGCCAGTCGTGGATACCTGCCCGTCGCTTAGTTCGTACGAAGTCGCACCGGGCGCGTTGGCCGTCAAGGTGACCGATGTGGGGCCTGAGCATTTGTCCGGGCTACTGGGAATGAGCGTGACCACTACGGCCGGGCTTACCGTGACGGTGGCGTTGGCAACGGCCGTACAGCCAAAGCCATTGGTGACCACTACCGAATACGGGTACGTGCCTGCCGTACTGAGTGTAGCAACGGCTTCATTGCCAAAAATAGCCAGACCAGAGCCACTGAAGCTGTAGTTGACCCCTCCGCCGGCTGTGAGGGTTGCCGAGCTGCCCGGACAGATGGTTTGTGACGAGGGCGTCAGGGTCGCGGTGGGTTGCGGGTTTACCGTGAACGTTGTTGTAGTCAGGGCGGTACAGCCCGCGCTGTTGGTGACCACTACCGAGTAGGCATAGGTGCCGGGTGTACTGGTAGGCACTACGGCGGTATTGCCAGTGGCCGTCAGGCCGGGGCCACTAAACGTGTAGGTGCCGCCCGTGCCTGCTCCTCCAGCCGTGAGAGTCACTGAGCCCCCCGCGCAGATAGCTGACGCTGATGCCGTCAGGGTGGGCGTGGGTACCGGATTCACCGTGACGGTAGTCGCGGCTACAGCGGTGCAGCTGGTAGCCCCGTTGCGTACCGTCACGGAGTAGGTTGTGGTGGTGCTGGGCGACACTACCCGGTTGGGATCGGCGCCAAACGCACCAATAAAGCTGTATTCGGTACCGCCCGATGCCGTCAGCGTGACCGACGCACCCGCGCAGATGCTCGCGCTCGAAGCTGTCAGCCCGGCGTTGATCGACGCATTCACCGTAACCGTTGTGGTAGCTACGGCCGTGCAACCCTGGGCATTGGTGACCGTAACCGAGTACGGGAAGGCACCGGCTGTGGTAGGGCTCACGACCAGCGTGTTTGTTGCGGTGGCTCCTGTGCCAAAGCTATAAAGCGTACCGCCCCCGGCCGTCAGCGTGACCGAACTGCCCAGACAGATCGATGCGCTGGATGGCGTGAGCGTGGCCGTAGGTAGGGCGTTGACGGTAACCGTTGTGGTGGCTACGGCCGAACAACCCGACGCATTGGTGACCGTGACGGAATAGGGGAAGGTACCCACGCTACCCGGCGTTACAGTAAGCGTATTGCTCGCTGTTGTGCCCGAACCAAAGTTGTACCCGCTGCCACCCGTAGCAGTCAGCGTGACCGACCCGCCGAGACAGATCGACGTGCTGGAAGGAGTCAGCGTGGGCGTGGGTACGGGGTTCACGGTCAGGGTTGTGGCTGCCCCGGCCGTACAGCCTGATGCATTGGTCACCACCACCGAATAGGAATAACTACCCGCCGTGGCCGGTGATACAATAAGCGTGTTGCCGGCCGTCGCTCCCGTGCCGAAGTTGTAGAGCGTACCACCTGTGGCTGTCAACGTTGCTGACTGTCCGACGCAGATGCTCGCGCTCGACAGGGTGAGTGTGGCCGTGGGTAGAGCGTTGACCGTAACCGTTGTGGTAGCTACGGCCGTGCAACCCTGTGCATTAGTCACCGTAACCGAGTAGGCAAACGTGCCCGTAGTAGCCGGGCTGACCACCAGCGTATTCGTCGCGGTAGCGCCCGAACCAAAGTTGTAAAGCGTACCGCCCCCGGCCGTCAGCGTAGCCGAACTGCCCAGACAGATTTGGGCGCTAGATGGCGTGAGCGTGGCCGTAGGCAGGGCGTTGACCGTAACCGTTGTGGTGGCTACGGCTGTACAACCCGATGCGTTGGTGACCGTGACCGAGTACGGGAAAGTACCCACACTCCCCGGCGTAACGGCCAATGTGCTGTTAGCGGTGGCTCCCGTGCCGAAGTTGTACAAGGTACCACCCGTGGCATTGAGGGTCACTGATCCGCCGAGGCAGACCGACGTGCTCGATGGTGTGAGCGTGGGCGTAGGTAGTGCATTTACGGTCAGGGTGGCGTTGGCAACCGCTGTGCAGCCCGTGGCGCTGCTCACCGTGACGGAGTAGGGGTACGAACCTGCCGTGGCCTGACTTACGGTCAGCGTATTGTTGGTACTGCTGCCGGTGCCGAAGTTGTAGAGTGTACCGCCTGTGGCCGTCAACGATGTCGTTTGCCCGGCGCAGATGGTCGCCGACGAGAGGGTAGCCGTGGGTAGCGGATTCACCGTAACCGTTACGGCGACGGTACTGCTGCAAAGACTGGTGCTGGTTGGCGTGCAGGTAGCGGTGTAGGTGGTTGTGGTGCTGGGGTTGACCAGAATAGAGGCTCCACTTTGCCCGCCCGACCAACTGATGGCTCCGTTGGTGCAGCCACTAACAGTCAGGTTTTGCGACTGCCCGGCGCAGAGCGTAGGGCTGGAGGGCGTTACGCTCAGGGTTTGTTGGGTACCGTTCTGCACAATAAACGGGGGGCAGCCGCCCGCTCCGCAGTTCGTATTCAGGGCCGTATAGCTGTACGTGCCTGCCTGTGATATGAGTAACGAGTTGCCCGTGCTGGCCACCGGAACCCCGTTCTGGAAAAACTGAACACTGCTGAACGCGGCCGGTAAAGTGGCCGTGTACGTTCCGCCCGCGCAGAGGTAAACGGGAACGGCAAAGCCGGCGCGGGCGGTGTTGTTGTTGGCCAGTGTGCCCGCTTCGGGCTCGGTTGCTGTCACCGAAGCTACGTTGAACAACACGCCTGTGCTGGCGGCCGTCACCGTTACCGTGATGGTGCTGGTGGCCCCTACAGCAAGTGAGGTGCCCAAGGCAAACGTCAGCGTACCACCCGATACAGTACCTGCTGTCGGGCTGGAGGCTACGTACGTCAGGCCTGCGTCGAGCACATCACGTACCACCGGGTTGGTGGCTACACCCGTACCAATATTCTGGACTGTGAGCGTAAATACGTTGTTGGCCCCTTGTGCGACAAGCGTGTTAGCTACGGTTTTGGTAATACGCAGATCGGGCTCGCCGGGTGCAATACCAATATCGAGGGTGTGGTTGTTCTGTCCCGAAAAGCCCGTGGTGTAAAATACCGAGCCGTAATTGCTCACGAGCGTTGCGTCGGAGTCGATCAGGTCGCTGACCGATGCGTTATTGGCGGGCGAGAGTACCGAGCCTGAGAACGTGGCTGAGCTGATGGGTAGCCGTACCTCGTAGGTTGTTTGCGGGATGAGGCCACCCGGAACGTTGGAGTCGTTAAAGAAAAACTCCCCCGTGGCGCTGGTGACCGTGGTCGAAACGAGCGTGCTGCCCTGGTATAGCTGCACCGTAACCCCCGCCAGGCCAGATTCGCCCGCATCCTGCACGCCGTCTCGGTCGGTATCGCGCCAGATTCGGTTCCCGATTTCGAGGGGAGACGGGTCGCAGATGGCACTAATGGCCCCCAACCCGTTGGCTTTGCCGAGTGTGACGGGGTTGGGGTCGCTGCCGCCCACGCTTTGGTAAATCTGTGCCCGCCGGTTGTCGACGCCAGTCTGGTTGTTGAACCAGGTGTAGCCCCCCGACCACACGTTCAGTGGGTCCATGGTGATGGCTACCGTCTGATTGAGGCCGGGTAGTACCAACGAACTACCCATGTACGTTTCCTGGTGGATCTCGACCGGTGGTTGCCCCACCGTCAGCACGCCCACGTAATTTTCCGTCGCGAAAAACTCGCCCGACGTGCCTGTGTACCCGGTAGGAGTGGCTATGCCGGGACCTTGTGAGGTACCTACGCCCGAAGCACTGGTTAAGCCACTCACCGACCCGTTGGCTTCGAGTGTCCAGCCTGACCCGTTGAAGGATGCCCGGAGCAGATCGCCCCCAATGTAGCCATTGACGAGCGTGGCAGAGGTGGTATTGGTCGTGTTGCGCTGCCGATACCCCAACTGATGCCCGCCCCGGTCCATAAGGCCGATAATCATGTCGCCGTTGTTGGCAAAGCTGATGTCGGAGAACATCGGTTGTGGCCGGGCATGACGCTGCTGAAATGGACTGTCGACGGTACCTGACCCGATTGTTATACCTGCATTGATACCGGCAAATGTGTTTGTCCAGGTTTCCCATTGATCGCCCAGAGCGGGATCCTGGGTATGCACCCGGCCTTTGGTATAATTGAGCCGGAACGTAAACGCGGCTGTGCTGCTGAGCGACGTGGCCCCCTCGGCCATGGCGTACACCGAAGCCGTCAGGTTGGCGTCGGTGCCGCTATTTTCACCGGTACATACCACGCCCACGTACACCCGACCCTGATACACTTTAACGGCAAATGGGCGGGCCACGCCGTTGGTGCAGGAGGCAGATGCAGGCAGGGAAATAGTTGTCAGATCGGAAGCCGTAAAGGTCGACTTGGCGGGGTTACCTATATTCAGAGCCAGCAATTGCCGGTTAAACAGGTCGACAATGTACAGGATGTTGCCATTGGTGGAAAGGGCCATACCGCCCAACCCGACTTTACCCACCGCATCGAAGGCGAGCGGGTCGGTGCTGGCGGTGGTACCATTGCCCGGCAGCACTCGGCCCGAAATAACTGACTGCCCCAGATTGAGGCTGAATGGCGCATTTTCAAGGTCAACGTAGGTAGTAGTCGTGGTTGATGCGCTACTCGGGTTGGTTAGGGTATTGACATAAATACCGCCCAGCCCGGCCGACCCGAGGCCCACGTGTCGTTTCAGAAAAGCGGCCGAAAAGAGTTTCTGGGTTTCGCGTTGATACGCCAGACCAAACACGCTGCCCACCTGCCGGGCGGTAGCTATGTAAGTACCTGAGATAGCCGTACCCGACGAATTGTACGGCACACTGACAATGGCTACCTCGCCCCCAACGGTAGTGGTTGCTGATAGCGGGTCGCCACTGACAAAGCAGGGGACAACCAACGGGGGGGCAACAGTTTGGCAATATTCACTCGGGTTACTAATGCCAAAGTTAGCCGTAGCAGGTGATGATGGAACAAACTGAATGGAGGTTCGCGAATCGCTTCCGTTGGCACTGGTGTAGTAAGCCGTGCTGAGACTGGTTGGTAGGGTAAACTCCAGCCGAAAGGGTCCGCTTGTGGTCGGGCTGATTGAATACGCCCCGGCTGAATTGGTAATCTGCACAGAACCGTTGGTGACGTTGGTGCCCGCTGAGTTAAAAGCCCGGACCTCCACACCGGCTACACCTGCTTCGGTGAAGCTGGCCGATGTTTCGTAAAGGCCATTATTGTTATAGTCCCGAAACACGGTGCCCGTGATCTGGGCCTGTGCCCCGGTAGCGAGCAAAAAGGTCGTGGTCACCAGCAAAAAAAGCCGGCACATACGCTCTTTGCAACCGATGAGGTAAAGGGGGTAAAAATTTTTCATAACCCTGAATTTGGAAGTCGGAGAAGACCAAACGAGTTGGCATTCATGCCGTAAGGCAACTATAGGGCCATGTTTGAAAACGTAAACTTTTATGATCTATAGAATGGGTAAGTTAAGATTATATATACATGATGATTTATCGTATTTTGTTTGATTTTCAAGCCTTCCTGCCCCGTATAGGCCCTTTACTCTGGCTCAATTTACTCGGCAAAATGTCTCTAATTTTTAACCTAATGTGTCAACACTTTCCAGAATAAAGAACGCATAAACAAGAATTTTCGGGGGCTCCAAAAACTATGCCATATAGATAGGACAGATTGAGTGACAAAAAGAAGGGTACCCTCCGAATGCATCCGAAGGGTACCCTGATACGTGTTGGTTAATGCCGGTTAAGGCGTCACAGGTTTGCCCAGTGAGCGGGTCTTTTTAATGGCTAAAGGTGTGCAAATGTCCGTTTTACAGTCGCAGTTGGCTGTAAGGGTAACGGTAGCATCCTGGAAGCAACCTGCCGAGTTGAAGACCCGGATGGTGTAAATACCTGCCGATAGCGTACTCGAGATAATTCCGTTGACGGGTACCGTTTGGGCAACTGTGGCGGTAGCCGCATTGAATGTACTTCCCGACGAGTACTGGTAGGTAAACTGACGGGTATCCCCATTGAGGGCCGTAAGCGACAGCTGACCGTTGGTCTGCGGAGTCGTGCTTATGCAGGTGGGGTTACGGGTAAGTGCGGTAAACTGGGGTACGGCGACTGCTTCGATAATAATCGGGCAGCACGATTGGTCGGGGCAGCTACCTACTACGCCCTCATCCACAATAACCCGGTACTCACCTGCCTGCGTTGCGGTGTAGCTGTTGGCCGTAGCCGCGTTGGCGGTAGTTGCTACCACGTCGGATACCAGTGTGGTGCCCGTTGGGGTGGTCAGATACCATTGGTAGCGGCTATAACCGGCCGGGGCATCGAGCTGAATCGAAAATGGAGCACCCTGACAAACCTTGATCGGGACACTGGTACAAACCTTGGCGTCGAGGTCCAGATCAGGAATCCGCACCGTGTTGTACAGTACACCTTCGTTCAGTACGCTGCCGCTAAACGAGAGTGTTGCTGTAGCCCCCACGGGTAGGCTGGCAATAGTCCAGGTTCCTCCACCCGTTACCGAAGCGGAATAGGTGCCTGCCGAAGCCGTTGCCGAGCCAGGCACGTACTGAATGCCGCTGTCGAGAATATCGTCGACAACCACATTGGTGGCGGCTATGGGGCCGGTGTTGGCTACTTTGATCACGTAGGTTACTACATCACCCACTTGCGCCAGGCTCAGGCTTGCCTGTTTGGTCAGCGTCAGCTGGGGCTGGGCCACCGTACACGAGGCCGGGGCCGTGTACGTCTGGCTAACGGTACCACAGGCGGTATTGGATGAGAACACCGTAATGGTATGCAAACCTCCGTCCGACATAAGACCGTTCAGCGTAAAGCTGGCAGGGCCGTTGTTGGTGAGGGTAACAACCGTCGACACATTTCCCTCCTGTACGGTGAGCGACTGTGTACCGCTGGCATTAACGGCCGTGATAGTACCCGTCACGCTGTATTCATTGATGGCCGAGTTACAGTTGCCCGGCGTTACCACTAAATCCAACGAGCATAGAGGGACAGCATCGACTGTCAGCGTAAAGGGAAGTACATCCGAGCAGCTCCGGCCATCGGTAACCCGAATGGTGGTCGAATACACGCCCGACGAAAGAGGGGTACCGCTGATGGTGCCGTCCGCCGACAGGCTCAACCCAACGGGCAGGCTTCCGCCAATGAGGGAGTAGCTGTAGGGCGTCTGACCTCCTGAGGTCGAGAGGGTAGCGCTGTATGCTACACCAACCGTGGTGGAGGTGAGACCGGTAGCGCTCAGGCTGAGCGTTGGGCAAACCGTACACGAGGCCGGGGCCGCGTAGGTGGTGGTAGCTGATCCGCAACCGGGCAGGCTGGCCGTGACCGTATGTGAACCTGATCCCGACACAAAGCCGCTCAGGGTGTACGATACGGCTGTGGCCTGAGCCGGTACGGTAACGGTGGTGCTGACGATCCCATCCGTCACGGTGGCAATGCCGCCCGCCGTGTTGTTGGTTAGTAACAACGAACCCGTCAACGTGTATTGGTTTGTAGCGGTTTGGCAAGCGCCGGGGGTAGCCGTAACGTTCAGGGCGCAAACGGGTACCGGGGCAACCGTTACCGAATAACTGGCTACGGCCGAGCAGTTGGGTGCACTCGTCGCCGTTACGGTAAATGTACTGGTTCCGGTGGTGCTTGGGGTACCGCTGAGTATCCCTCCGGCGCTGAGGCTGAGCCCCGCTGGCAATGTACCTGCCGTTACGGAGTACGTGTAAGGACCACTGCCCCCGGTAGCGCTGATGGTTTGGCTGTAGGGGGTGCCTACAGTACCAGTAGCGAGGGTGGCCGCCACCAGTGAAACAGAGCATACCGAGCAACTGGCCGGTACGGCAAACGTAGTGGAGCTGAGGCCGCAGGTGCTTCCCGACGACACTACGGTGACCGTTTGGCTGGCGGGGCCGTTGCTCACCAGGCTGCTACCCGAAAGAGCAAAAGACACGCTGCTTTGCCCGGCCGACACGCTTACAACCGTACTGGCGCCCGCTGCCGAAACCGTCAGGCTGGTAGCTGGGGCGTTTGTCAGGCTGATGGTGCCTGTAAGGGTGTACAAATTGGTGGTTGGGTTGCAGATGGCGGTTACCGATGTTATTTCCTGCGCGCAGGACGTGTAGCCCGCATCGAACGAGAAGTTGTTCTGCCCCGACTGACCGAGGCTGAAAACGATCAGACCTGTTGCGGCTACGTCGGTGTCGATCAGATCGGGGTTGGTGCCTGTGGCCGAATTAGGTTTGGTGCTGAGCAGCAACGCGCCCGCGCTGACGCTGGTTGGGAAGGTAAGCGAGTAGCTGCTGCCCGCGGTCAGGCCGGTGAGGCTGTACGCAAAACCGGTGGTATTGGTGCTGCTGGTTGCGTTAGAGAAATAGTACTCACCAGCGGCATTGGTCGTTACCGAAACACCACCCGTTGGTAAGCCCGGACCGCTGAGTCGGACGGTTACACCGGCCAAAGCAGGCTCACCTGGGTCCTGAATCCCATTGTCGTTGGTATCTTTCCAGACGCGGTTGCCAATCTGAATGGGAGCTGGGTCGCAGAGTGCAACCGGCAGACCAAGACCATTGGCTTTCCCGTAGGTCCCGTCTACCTGTACCCCGTTGTTATTGATGGTTCGGTAAATCTCGTACCGCCGAAGTTCAGCCCCGTTGGTATTGGAGTGCCAGATTGTCCCACCCGACCAGGTGGTGAGGGGGTCCATGTTGATAGAAACCGTATTGTTGGTGCCCGGCACAATCACTGCGCCCCCCTGAGAGGTTTCCTGGTGAATTTCTTCGAGCGTGCCGTCGCCGTTGTTGTCGGTGATGAAGTTTTCGTGGTTAAAAAACTCGCCGTTACCGGGGCCCTGGCCGTTGTTGGCCCCTCCGCCGGTCGTGCTGCCGAGCGTAGCCGACGTTACAATGGCGTTGTTTTCGAGTACCCAGGTGCTGCCCTGAAGCCGGGCCCGGAGCATATCGCCACCGATATACCCGCTGTACAGAGTTGTACTGGCTACGGGTGATACCTGCCGGTAGCCAAGCTGGTGCCCTGACCGGTCCATCAATGACAGAACCATGTCGCCCCGATCAGTGAAATCAATGTCCGACAGCATGGGTTGTGGCCGGGCTGTGCGGTACACGTTTGTAGTACCCAACTGGGAGAAATGGAAGTTCGAAAAGTTGGAGATCCAGGGCTCCCAGGTGCTGCCCATAGCTGGAAACTGAGCGTGGACATCGCCCTTGGGGTAGGTGAGCGGGGTGTTGAATACAGCCGTAGTTGAGAAGGTCTGCGTGGCTTCGTCCATGGCGTAGACCGTAGCGGATAAGTTGGCCGACGTACTGCCGGGGCTTTCGGCGGTACAAACCGTACCCACATACACTTTGCCCCGGTACACAGCCACAGCAAACGGACGAGACAGCCCGTTGGTGCACGAGACCGTTGTTGGAATGGCTACCGTAGTGAGGTCGCTGGCGGTAAAACTACCGGCGGCTTTGGCCGGGTTGCCTACGTTCAGAATAAGCAGTTGGCGGTTGAACAGGTCGGTGATGTACAGGCGTGAGCCATCGTCAGAGATTGCCATGCTGCCCAGACCGGCTTTACCTACCAGCGTAAAGGCGTTGGGGTCGGTGCTGCTAACGGTGGTGCTGGTGGGTAAGCTACGGGTGCCCAACTGGGTTTGGCCCAGGTTCAGGTTGAACGGAGCCGCTTCGAGGTCAACGTATAGCGAACCGTTGGCGGCTGTGCCTGTTGGGGTGGTTACATAAATGCCACCGAGGCCACCTGAGCCGAGCCCTACGTGCCGTTTCAGAAAGGCCGCTGAAAACAGCTTCTGGGTTTCGCGTTGGTAGGCCATTCCCCATACACTACCCACCTGTCCGGCATCAGCACGGGGGGTAGGGTCAAAGTTACTGACGATATTGGGTGCACTGGCCGTACCGGTGTTGCTACTGCTGGATGAATAAGGGAAAGACACGATCACGTGTTCGGCGGCTACACCGGGCGCAAGGGCGTCGCCACTCACAAAGCAAGGAACAATCAACGGTGGGTTGCTCTGGCAGTAATCGGCCCGGGCCAAAACCCCAAAGTTGAGCGTACTGCTGCCCGGGCTCGTAAACTGTACAGAATTGGCGGCCGCAAGGCTGGTGCTGTTGACGGCCGTCTCGTTGACTGACGAGAGTGAACCGGGAATGCTGAACTCAACCCGAAACGGACCGCTACCGGTAGTGCTAAACGAGTAGGTTCCGGTGGCGCCTGAGACACCACTGCCCGACAGTACGCCCGCCGTGTTGTACGCCCGAACAGCCACGCCCGATAGGCCCGGCTCCCCGTACGCATAGGTGCCCGAGGTAGGAATAGACTCGTAAATACCGTTACTGTTGAAGTCCTGAAAGACGGTTCCCGAGATGCTTTGGGCCGTGACGGATCCTACAGACCCCAGCAGGAGAACGAGAATCAGGCAGCGGAAGAACAGGTGAAGTGAATGGAAGTGGTTGCTCATCTGCGATGACGGGTTAATTCAGATAACACCCGCATTTGCACTGATAGCAACCATTGTGCCAATCTGAAAAAATCGTGCCACCGACACGGCTTATTTAATATATACTTTGGTGGTTAGTATGTAAATGGTGAGATAAGTTTCAGAAAAAGAGCATATTGGATACAAATGATAAATGGCTGATTTGATGCACAATAGCACACAATCAGCCATTTAAAGTACACAATCAGCACGGGTTATCGATTCAGTCGGAGCACCTGAATAGGGATACAGGAGCCGACCACACAATCAATTTCTGTGGTTACGGTAACAGTTTGGCTTCCCAAAGTTGCCGAGTTTCGGAGGGAGCCTACTTTGTTGGCCGTGGCCTGAATTACGAGCGAAACCGTTTCGCCGGGTGCCACTTGAGGTACCAGCCAGTTGCCGCCCTGGGTTGTCGGGGTAAACGTACCAACCGAAGGCGTTGCCGAAACGAAAAGTAAACCCTCGTCGAGGAGGTCTTGTACCGTGAGAGCCGTGGCCGATGCCGTGCCGGTGTTTTGTACGGCAATTGTATAGCTAAGCAAACTGCCGAAGGCGGCCTGGGTTTGGCTGGCTACTTTGGAAAGGGCCAACAGGGGGGTACCCGGCTCAAAGCCAATGTCGAGTGTGTGGTTGTTGCTGCCCGACTCGCCCGTGGTGTAGCGAAAACCAACCCAATTGTCGTTCATGCCCGCGTTGTTGTCGCGGATGCGGTCGGTGGTGGTGCCCATCTCCTTAGGCGACGGAGCCAGATTGGCCAGCACACCCGTGCCCCAGTTGTCGAACTGGGTTGTCGAAACCCGAACCGTGTAGGTGGTAAACACCTGCAAGCCGACCCGGTTCGGCTTATCGACGCCCACGGTGTCGACTACGTTGAGCTGGTTGAAAATATACCGCCCGCTGGCGTCCGATGTGGTAGTTCCTACCAGTTGGGAGCGGTTGTTGTATAATTCGAGCTTCACGCCGGCCAGGGGCGTTTCGCCCGCGTCCTGAATGCCGTCTTTGTCTACATCAAGCCAGACTAAATTACCAATTTCCAGACTCTTGGCCTGACACAGTACCTCAATGCCGCCCAGCCCCGAGGCCTTCCCGAAATAGTTGTTGCCGTTGTTCTGCGGAATGTCGTTCAGCAGCGAGAACGCCCGAATGTACTGCCCGGTCTGATTGTTCAGTACCTTAAATCCGTTGGTGTACACCAAACCCTGCTGCGATTCCTGAATGGGGTCAAAGGCCGAAACGATCAACTCGCCCGAGCCGGGTATAATGGCTACCGAGCCCATGGTGGTTTCGGTGTGGCTGTCGCGGTTAAAGTTGTCGCCGGTATAGTATTCAAATTCGCCCGGTGCGGGGTTCCCGTTCACGTCCACATAGATAGCGTCGGTAAACTGACCACCGCCCAGTACCCCACAGCGGCCGTTTTGCTCCATCTGATATACCGGCTGATCGATACTACCTACGTTGCAAACCCGCAGAATGTCGCCCCCGGCGCGGCCATCGTACTCAATAAAAAAGCCTTCGGGCCGGCGGCTACCCTGAGGGTCGGGGCCGTGGAAAATTTCCATATGCCCAAACCGGTCGGTGAAGGCGAGCACGAGCGAACCATCGTCGTCGAACGCAATGTCGGTGAGCATCGGTTGGGGTGATGATACCTGCGGGCGGTCGGGATTTCCCAGCGAGAATACCTGCCCGGCGTCGGTGGTGGCATTGGTCCAGTCGGTATCGGCATTCCAGGGTTGCCAGTTGCCTTTCGGAATCGGGTATTCCCCCCCCGAAACCGTACCGCGGTAGTAGTTGAGCGGAAACGAGACCACCGTCGAGAACTGATCGGTGTCGGTATCAAGCCGGAACACGGTCGCTTTCAGGTCTTCGAACCGCACCGACTGCGCAGCGTCGCAAACCGTACCGATAAACACATACCGGCCCCGCACACCGAGGCCAAACGCCCGGGCCGTACCACCCACACAGCCGGGGTCGGGTAGGGGGTAGGCTATTACATCGCTCGCGGTTGGTAAGGTAGTGGGATTGTTATCGGCGTCGATAGTGATCCGGTACAGGTGATTCTGCACGGGGTTGACTACGTACAGGTAGCGTTGATCGCTGCTCATGTCCATGTCGCCCAGGCCGATTTTGCCGACTGCATCGGCCGGGTTGCCGTTGGGGTTGACCAGATCAGCAAAAAAGCGGTTGTCGGGGTCGCCCGGCCGCTTCACCGACTGGTAGTATGCCTCGGTCATGTGCGGGTCGTTGCCTGTATTGATCGTTACCGAACCGCCCGTAGGGGTGGACACCGTGAGGCCGTGGAGGCTAATAAACAGCCTCGAACCACTCAGGCTCGGTTCGCGCGGATTCTCGGTCACGTACACGGCCCCGGTCCCGCCTATGCCAAAGGCAGTATGTCGGCGCATAAAAGCCGACGAGAAGAGCCGCCCGGTTTCGGGCTGCCAGGCGGTCCCCCAGATAGCCCCTACCAGACTCGGTGGGGTGCCAGGGTGCCCTACGTTGGCGGTGGTGCCGGTAGCGTTGGCCGGCATGGTAGCAATCAGGTTGTCGTCGCCGACTGTAATCCCGGCCCCGACAATGAAGCAAACGATGGAGAGAGGGGGCGTCGACTCGCAATAATCGCCCGGTAAGCTGACTCCGTAATTGATGTCTGTAGCCGGGCCGGTCACAAACTGAAGAGAGGTGCCGTTGCCGCCCGAAACCGACGTGAAAGCCGAGGGGTAATAATTGGACAAGGCGGGTGGGAGCACAAATTCGACCCGCACGGGTTCGCCCGGTGCTGCTCCCGGAGAGAGCGTGTATTGCCCGTCGGTGTTCGTCAGGGCTGTACCCGACAGGGTGCCGTCGGCCCGGTAACTCTGAACCTGAATGTCGGCCATGCCGATGTCGTTCGGGTCCGCAATTCCATTGTTGTTGAAGTCTCTAAAAACGCGCCCACTTTGTCCGTAAACAGACTCAAGATTACTTAGAAAAAATAGGCTGACTAATAGAAAGAAAGTAAAGTTTCTCAAACCCATATGGTACGGTATTTAAACCCGTAACCAGAGCAATTTCGTGTCCAATGCGTAGAAGTACATTGGTGTAAGTAGGTAAAAGGGATAAATTAGGTGATTTTTGTTTAGTAATATTTTTGGGGGTATTAATTGCAAAAGACGTATTAGTGGCTTTGTAAACAGAGCAATAATCAAGCCATATTTTTGCCTTTTGTTATGTTGTCTTCAGGCTCTTTGCAAGTCGTTGGGGGTTGGCCTGTTTGGCCGGGGTTTCCTTTTCCATTGCCAAAGCTGTACCTTGCAGTCGGTGGGTTTATCCGAAACACAAGCCCGCCGTTTGGCATGAACACCGACCTAAACACTCCATCAACTCACCTTCACCATCAATCGGCCGAATCGGCCCCGTTTCTGCGGGTGACCTCCGAAATTGGCACCCTACGGCGTTTGCTTATTCATAGCCCCGACCGGGGACTGGGTAAAGTGGTCCCTTCCAAAGCGCAGGATTGGCTCTTCGAAGACATCGTAAACCTCTCTATGATGCGCCGGGATGAGTACGATTATTACGTCAAACTCCTGCTCTACTTTCTGGACCCCGACAAGGTGCGCGGGCGTATCGCCGAACTCGGCCCTACCCACAACCGGGACTTCTACAAGCCGGGGCATTCGGACTATTTCAAGTCCGATAAAGTGATTGATATTCAGGTGCTATTGGCTGATATTCTGCACGATGAGGTGGTGCGTACCAAGCTGATTGCGTCGATTTGTGGTATTGAACGGACCTCGTTTCAGACACAGCAGCGGCTTCATCAGTTTGATCCGGAGGAGCTGGCCAAGATCATGATTTCGGGATCATTGCCCGATCAGACGATGCTTTTTGCACCCCTGCCCAACTTTATTTTTACCCGCGACATCGGGATTGTGATCAACGACCATATCCTGCTCAACAAACCGGCCAAACTGGCCCGCACCCGCGAGGCCCTGCTGGCACAGTACTTTTTCAATTATCATCCGCTGTTTGCCGATTACCGCGATAAACTAATCGAGATCCCGGACAATGAGCACGCGTTTTTGCTGCCCGATGCCGACGTAAACCGCGACCTGACCCGTTCTACGCTCGAAGGGGGCGACGTGATGATGATTTCGCGTCGGCACCTTATGGTCGGTGTAAGCGAACGCACCACCCTTTACGCGGCTCAGCAGGTGATGCGGCTGGTGTTTGAGAAAGATCTGGTGGATACCGTCACGATTATCAAAATTCCGAAAAAGCGCGATTACATGCACATTGACACCATTTTTACGCAGGTGAAGCGGAATATGTGGGTGCTGCTGGGGTCGCTGGCGCGGTTGGGCGATGAAGCCAACAAACGGGATGTGCTTCACTTTTTTGCTCAAAAAGACCTGTCTGAAGAACTGCGGATTCTGCAATTCCGGAAAGGGGAGGAGGATAAGCCAACCGAAATCAAAAACCTCGAAGACTTACTGGCCGACATCAGCCGAAACGAGCTGGGCGCTACCGAGCCGGTGCAGTTTATTTATTCGGGAAATAACGAGTTTCCGTTTGGGGCCCGGGAGCAGTGGACCGATTCGTGCAACTTGCTCGCCCTGAAAGATGGGGTAGTAGTGGGGTACGACCGTAACGACCGCACCCTGGAGGCTTTCCGGCACGCGGGTTTCGATGTGGTGGGGGCCGCCCAGCTCCTCGACCGGTTTGAGCGGGGAGAGTCGTCGCCCGAAACCATTCAGAATACCTTTATCATGCTCCCTTCCGCTGAGTTGAGCCGGGCGCGCGGGGGCTCGCACTGCATGAGCCTACCCCTGCTCCGCGACGAGTTGTAATCTCCTGCCTACGCTCGCAAAAGTGGGTAAGGTAACCGGGAGTATCGCCTTTTTTGCTATTTTTAAGCCTGTTTTGTCTGTACAGGGTCGCCTGTTGGCGGCCCCCTTTCGTCACTTTATGCAATCACAAACTACCTCAACCATCCTGATGATTCGACCGGTGCGGTTCGGCTTTAATGAGCAGACCGCCGAGTCGAATACGTTCCAGAATGCAGCCGTGGCCGCCCAAACCCGCGATACCGCCCAGGCAAACGCCCTGCGCGAGTTCGACAATATGGTTCAGCAATTACGGTCGTACGGAGTTAATGTGATCGTGCACGAGGATACCGCAGAACCCCATACGCCCGACTCGATTTTCCCCAACAACTGGGTGTCGTTTCACTTCAGCGGTACGGTGGTGCTGTATCCGATGCAGGCCGAAAATCGCCGGGCCGAGCGCCGAATGGAGATCATCGAAGACCTCAAAAAAGAGTATCAGGTCGCCAAAGTGGTGGATCTGACGGCTTTCGAGCAGGAGGGGAAGTTTCTGGAAGGAACCGGCAGCATGGTACTCGACCGGATGCACCGGGTGGCTTTCGCCTGTTTGTCGCCCCGTACCAATCCGGATGTGCTAAACGAGTACGAAAACCGTACCGGCTACCGGACTATTCTGTTTCATGCCGTTGACGCCGACGGGAAAGAAGTGTACCATACCAACGTGGTCATGTGTATCGGTGATGTGTTTGCAGTGGTCTGTTTACAAGCCATCCCCGACCTCGACGAGCGGCTCCGAATTCGGCAGGAACTCGAAAACCTGGGTAAGCGCATCATCGAAATCTCGCTCGACCAAATGGCTGCCTTTGCCGGTAATATGTTACAGGTGGTAAGCACGCGCGGACAGAAACTGATCGTGATGTCGACGCGGGCCTATGAATCGCTCACGCCCAAACAAATTGATACCATCGACGATTACGCCCGTCTGCTGGTTGTTGACCTCTCCACCATTGAGGCCAACGGGGGCGGCTCTGCCCGGTGCATGATGGCCGAGGTACACCTGCCTGCTAAGTAGGTTTAGGGCGTCCGGCGTTCCGGTTTACAGTTTCTGGTTTTTGGTTTATTGTTCTTGGTTGTGTGTCTCAGGAGGTAATGCTGAGATTTACTAGCAGATCAGAAAAAGAAAAGAGGGCGGGCATTGGGTTCGCCCTTTTTGGTTAGGGTTGTTAGCACGTGTTTCAGTCTTTATCCAAGGTTAAGTTCTGTGACGTTTCGTCTACGTTTTTCGCTATCTCCGGAGCAGGCATCCAAATGTCTTTATTGAGTACAAACTTAAATTGTTGGGGCTTCGATAAATCTATTTTTGACGTTGGTACCGACAATATGTAAATGTTATTAGGGCGCTTAGTCATGAGGAATTCTGCATTATTGGGATTCCAATCGTTGAACGAACCAGCAACAGAAACAGAGCCAATATCTCCTTTATGTCTGTTTAGAAAGTCAATCGGGAGCTTGTATTCGAACAGGATATTGCTCTTTTTTATTCTGTAACCATACACAACCTTTTGTACTTTTTTGGCTACACGCTTATCCGTAAAGCCGGATGATTTAACAAATTCTAAATCATTGGGCGTAATGTAGCCTGATTGCAGTACGAATTGTCTTATTTTTTCGTTGGACGCGAGGTCTAACTCTAATAAATTTCTGATAGCCAGTTGTTTATCATCGGTTTTCTCGAAATAAGACTTGCAAATCGTATAACCAATGAAGTAGCCTAAATCTTGAATTTGTCTACCCGAAAAAGACTTTGATCCGTATAGCCAGCCCAGAAAACCGTTATTTATAACAAACATCTCTGTCTTAAATGCTTTCCAGACCTTATCCTCATTCTGGGATCCAAAGGTTAAGTGGGTAGAAAAGCCATTGACTGCGAGTTCTTTTTCAAAAAAGACTTCAGATAAAAACTCTGCAACACCTTCGTTGATCGTTTGCGTCAATAATTGACCATTTCCATCTTTTTGTTGCAAATGAATAAACTCGTGAATCACTGCCGGGATAGCCCATTCCGAATTTGCTGATGCCAAAACTTCCGCACCAAGTAGTAAATTATTCGTTTGTTTGTTCGGACTACCTCCAACCGTGCCACAACCGATGATGAAATAAATACTTCCATCTTTACATGCAGGATACATTTGTTTGATCTTCGCCAGCTTCGCCTGAATGGTTGGTATTTGAGTTGAAACATTTTCTATAAACGGGCGCATCTTTGTAAGGTAGCCTCTATTGTAGGTAATGTAATTCAACCATTTAGAGGGATTTCCGCCACCCAAAGCAATGAAGTCCTTTAAACCGTCGCTTGCCCTATCTATGTATAACTTTTGAAGGATAGTTAATTGTTTAGCCGTATCTGGTTGCTTATTGATACTGTCGAAAGCTGCAAAAAAATTAGTAACGTCTTGGGTATATACCTTCGTTTGCCCAAATGATGAATTAGATAGAAGTAATGTCAAGCAGAGTATCAAACGTCTCATAACTTCCCTAAGGTTGTTTCCTGAAATATGGCACTTAGCGCTTAAACATACCGAAATCCCTATTCACAAAAATCATTAAAAGAAAATTAACCAATCGGGAACATTTGTATGTACAAATATGGTTGACCTTTTAACAGTGCTTTTGAAGCGCCCTGTTTCATGAAAACCGAATCAACATTATCGACCGCCGAGTGTAAATCGACCCGCTATAGTGCCTGTCTGCTCTTTTCGGCGAACGCGCTTGCCCGGGCCATTACGACCATCGGCGACGAAGAATTTGGTAAACTGGGTTTGACATACTCGCACGCTTATCTGCTACGGGAGGTGATCGACAACCCAGGGGTGACACCCACGCATTTGAGCGAGACCCTGCGCCTGACTCCATCGACCATTACCCGGTTGATTGAGAAACTGGAGACCAAGGGATTGGTGACCCGTCGAAGCGAAGGAAAGAACACGTTTGTGGACCCTACCGACGGCGGAATCGGGATGAGCAACGCGATTATGGATGCCTGGCAACGAACCGGCGCCCGCTATGCCGAAGCCATTGGTGAAGAACAGGTGAAGACGCTTACCCAACAGGTTTTCGGGGCCGCAAGAGCACTGGGCGAAGTCTAATTTTTTACTCAAACGTTTGTATATACAAATATCTGACCCCCATGAAAGACAAAAAAGCAACTATCGGTCTTGTTTCTGCTCACTCTGCTCAGGTACAATCGGCCCGCGAACTGTGCAGCGAACTGGCGCAGCAGGGCATCTCAGCCATTGTGAAAACGAAAGGTGAAGTGCTGCCTCAGGACGACAACGAGCACGTCCGGCAGTTGACCGGGCAACCGGGGCAGGATCTGTTTTTCAATGGCTGGAAACTGCTCTTTTAAGTAACACACATACCCCCTTTTATAACTCACTTTCCTATGAACTACGTAATTACTGGCTCAATTGGCCACATCAGCAAACCCATTGTACAAGGCCTGACCAAACTGGGTCATGCCGTGACGGTAATCACCAGCAAAGCCGACAATACGGCTGCTATTGAAGCACTGGGGGCAACAGCCGCCGTTGGGAGTGTTGAAGATGCCGACTTTGTAAAGGCTACCTTTGCCGGGGCCGATGCCGTTTACCTGATGATTCCTCCTAAGTGGGGTGTTACGGGTTGGCGGGCGTTTCAAAACGGCATTGCCGACAATTACATTGAGGCCATTCGGGCCAACGACATTCAGTTTGTGGTGTTGCTGAGCAGCATTGGCGCGCACAAAGGAGAGGGAACTGGCCCGGTAGATGGTCTCTACGATATGGAGCAAAAGCTCAAAACCGTGGAGGGCCTGAACGTGAAATCGTTGCGCCCGTCGTACTTCATGTACAACCTCTTTGCCATGATTGGCCTGGTGAAGCAGGCCGGGATTATGGGTGCCAACTTTGGCGATGATAAACTGGTGTTGGTCCATACCGACGATATTGCCGAAGCCGCTCTGCAAAACCTGCTCAATCTGGATTTTACGGGTTTTCAGGTGCAGTACGTGGCTGGCGATGAGCGCACCGGGGCCGAAATTGCGCAGATCCTGGGCGAAGCCATCGGCAAACCCCAAACACCCTGGGTGGTATTTAGCGATGAGCAAAACCGCGAAGGCATGATACAGGCGGGTCTGAACGACGAGATGGCCGACAAATACACCGAAATGGGGGCGTCGCTGCGCGACGGTTCGATGCAGGCCGACTATTTCGCTAACCGACCCGCTAAACTCGGCAAAATCAAACTGGAAGATTTTGCCCGACAGGAGTTTGCCCCTGCTTTCAACGCCTAACAGTTACACCGATATAACCCTTACCGACCGAAGCCATTCCGAACTGGAGTGGCTTCGGTGTTTCTAACCTTTCGGTATTCTGATGGTTCAATAAGGGAATAGAGAAGAACACAAAACCGTAGGGTTTAAACTGGAGACAGAACCAATAGAATAGGAATGAAAAAACGAGCATTGATAACCGGAGCAAACTCCGGTATTGGGTTATCTACGGCCCGGGCGTTGGCCCACCGGGGCTTTGATTTGATCCTACTGGTCCGCAACGAAACCAAAGGCCGCGAGGCACAGGCCGAAATTCAGAAAGCCAATCCGAATAGTCAGGTCGATCTGGTACAGGCAAGCCTCGACGACGCTGACTCGGTGCAGCGGGCCGCCGAACACATCAAAACCACATACGACCGAATTGATGTGCTGATCAACAATGCGGGCTACACCCCGGCCAAACTGGAGTTTACCGACGAAAACATTGAGCGTTCATTCTACGCCAGTCACGTTGGTCATTTTGCTCTGACGTGGTACCTATCCGATATGCTGAAAAAAACGGCCGCTCAAACCGGTGATGTGCGCATCATTACGCTATCGTCGGCGGCCCATATGGGTGGGCGGGTCGATCGGATGTTTCGCCGGATCGATACGCTTTCGCCCATGCTGGCGTATTGCGACGATAAACTGGCTAACCTGCTCTTTGCCAAAGGAGCGGCCAAACATTTTGAGGGTACGGGTATCCGCTCATTTTCGGTGCATCCGGGCGCGGTCAAAACCAACTTTGCCAGCGACACCAAAGGTATTGGCGGGGCTATCTGGAAACTGATGTCGCCGTTTTTGCGGACACCCGAGCGTGGGGCCGAAACGTCGATCTTTCTGGCGGCCGCCCCGCTCAAGTCGATTGGGGAGCGCAACAACGGGGCTTACTTTGTGGACATGGCTCCCAAAACGCCCCGCAACCGCGACGTGACCGACAAAAACGTGCAGTGGCTTTGGGAAAAGAGCCTGAAGTTTGTGTAAAAAAGAACTGGTGGCCGCCAAAAGCAGCCACCAGTCGTCATTATCAATCGGATAAACACGTCGACTTATCGGCCCCCGATAGGAATCAGGTAGCCAATGGAAGCCTGTAAGGTAAGATATTTAGTGTTCTGAACATCCGTATCGACCGGAATTGTAGGGTCAACGGTCATGTTTTTTGCGTTATCGCCCAACTCGTAAAGGCCCCGACCCTCGATAGTCAGGTGGCCCGGTCCGAGCGGAATGGCTACACCCAGTCCGCCAGCTAACCCGTACGAAATACGGCCTTCGGAGCCTTCAAACGTTACTTTCTCATCAATATCACCGAATGGCCCCAGCGAAGCTTTGAGACGGCTACTTAAAATATAGGCCGCATAGGGGCCAGCGTTGACGAAGAATCGCGCCCGGTCAGGGTCGCCAAAGGAGGCTTTTACCAATAATGGCACTTCAACCCGGTTGTTGATACCCTGAACCGAGAGGTTGAACCCCTGAATACTGGCCCCTGCTTTGACACTGATCTGGCTGTAGTTGACTTCGGGCTGAAACGTAATCATACCCCGGCCTATATTGAATACCAGACCGCCGTGGTAGCCAAAGGTGTTTTGGTAGGTAGCTCCCTCAACGCTTTCGAGCGGGAGAACGTAGTTACCACCACCCCGGAGTCCAATGCGGAACGCGGCCCCGTCGGTTTTTGGCGAAACGGGTCGGCTGGTTAGTCGGAAGGTGTTTTTAACCGGGGCAAATGTCCCTTTCGGAGTGTACCGCGACGCAGCCGAGGCATAGAATACAGGCGATGATGAAACTGAACGCTGCGGGAGAGCCGATTGCGCCATCAGACAGCCCGGAAGCAGGGCTAAAGCCAGGCCAGCAAGGTGAATAGTCATGCGTTACGATTTGTGCTTGAATGTTGGGACTGAATTTGGGAAATATGCCGATTGGTTGTCGGAATAACTGTACCAACGGCCGTACAATTGAGTGAACGTACAAATCCAAACAACTATTCTGGCAAATGGCTTATTTCTGTATGAAAACAGAACATCAGCAGGTTGCTCTCATTACGGGCGCCAACAAAGGAATAGGAAAAGAAACGGCCCGCCAGCTGTGTAAACGTGGATTTGCGGTATTTATCGGGTCGCGGGATATGCACCGGGGCCGCGAAGCCTGCGAAGAACTCTGCGCCGAAGGGCATGAGGTCGTTTTGCTGCACCTCGACGTAACGGACCCTGTCAGCATCAAACAGGCGGTGGGTACGTTTTCGCAAAAAGCCGACCATCTGGATGTCTTGATCAACAACGCGGCCATTCTGGAAGATCATGGCGAAGACATCACGAAGCTGAACACCGAAATGCTCGAACGGGCGATGAAAACGAATGTTGTCGGCCCTATTCTGGTGACTCAGGACTTTTTGCCGTACCTGCAAAAGGCCCGTGCGGGGGCGCGGGTCGTGAACGTATCGAGCGGGTCGGGGGCGTTGCACGACATGAGCACGTATGCACCGGGCTACAGTATTTCTAAAACGGCCCTCAATGCGGTTACCCGGCAGTTTGCGGGTGCCTTGAGCGGGCAAAACATCGCCGTAAATTCGGTAGACCCCGGTTGGGTACGTACTGAAATGGGCGGTCAACGAGCCTCTCGCCCGGTTGAACAGGGAGCCGAGACCATTGTGTGGCTTGCCACCGAGGCCCCCCTCCATGAGACTGGCAAGTTCTGGCACGACAAAGCCGAGGTGAACTGGTAAGTTTTTGGTTTATCGTTTAGGGTTCATGGTGGAACAACCAAAAACGATAAACCAAAAACCATAAACCCTTATTTCCCCAGCGCCAGCTTCACGGCCTGTGCGGCATTGACAATACCCCCTGATACGCTCAGGCTGCTAAACGGCACCTGCTGCTTCGACGAGGGGCGCAGCACGTTCAGCTGAGGCTTGTACACGCTTTTCATCAGAATATCTTTCACCTGCACGGCCGTCAGGTTCGGGAAGTACGACCGCAACAGGGCGGCTACACCCGCTACGCAGGGCGCGGCCATGCTTGTTCCCGTAAAGGCCGCGTAGTTGTTACGCGGAATGGTCGACTCAATGTCGGAGCCCGGCGCAAACAGATCGACCGTGCGGCTACCGTAGTTCGACGACCGTGCGGGCAGGCTCTCGTTCAGGTACGCTGTTGAGTTGCCTACCGTCATGAAGTTGCGGGCGGTGGTGCCATCTTCGTATTCGGGGCGGGGGTAGGCCGGAATAGAGTCGTAGTTTTCGGCATTATTGCCCGACGCGTGCACAATCAGGACATCACGCTCTTCGGCGTACCGAATAGCGGCATCTACCTGCGGTTTAAACGGCGAAAACCGCTTGCCAAAGCTCATGTTAATTACCTTGGCCCCGTTGTCGACGGCGTACCGAATACCGTTGGCTACGTCTTTATCGCGCTCATCGCCGTTGGAGGGCACTACGGCCACGGTCATAATCCTGACGTTGTCGGCAATCCCATCAACGCCGAGGTTGTTACCCCGCTTGGCGCCCACAATCCCCGCTACGTGGGTACCGTGCATGGCCAGTTCTTCCGATTCGCCAATAATCAGCTTTGGGCTGCCGTAGAACCGTTCGTTTGGGTCGGCGGGGTTATCGCCTACCATCTTACGGCCCTGAATGTCGGGGTTAAATGTCTTTTTAGTTTCGGCCAGCAGGGCATCTTTCAGGCGTGGATACGCCCGTTCGAGTAGCCGAAACATAATATCGAACGACCTGAACTGCTCGGTGAATACTTCGCCCAGTACCGATTTTACTGCTCCCGTGATGGGGTCGGCTCCTGCGTCGAGGGTGTTGATGCTACCTATTTCAAATGGTTTGCCCTGAAGCTGGGGTTTCAGGGTATTCAAAGCCGCGAAAAACTTAGCCGAGTCCGATACCGCCAACCGCTTGGCTTCGTTGGCTTTATAGCCTTTCTCAAACCGCTCCTTGGCCTTCTGGTACATGGCGTACTCTTCGAGGGCGCGGCCTTTTAGTTTTTTCGGGTCGGCTTTGTCGTACTTGTCTTTCCAAAGCACATAAATCTGGGTCACCTCTTCCTGATCGGTTTCGTAGGTGGTGCCGTCTTTCGCGCCCATGAAGTTCCAGCCGGTTACGTCGTCAATGTACCCGTTTTTGTCTTCATCAATGTTGTTATCGGGCGTTTCTTTGGGGTTTTTCCAGATCACATCTTTCAAATCCTCGTGCTCAATATCGACGCCCGAGTCGATAATACCCACCACAACCGGCTGCGAGGTGCGGCCCTTGAGCAGTTCGTAAGCCTCGCTGAGGCTGATACCGGCAATGGAGTCTTTGGCAGGGTCGAGGTGCGACCAGTTTTTGGGTAACGGCCGACGTGCGGGGCCGGGTTGGGCGTAGAGAACGGCACTCGCCGACAGGGCGAGGCCTGTCAGCAGTATGGTTTTGCGAATCGTCATGCGGTGTTTGTAGGATAAAAAGTGGCTAATGGCGAATACGAAACGGTATTCATTGTACATTATCCATTATTCTTCTAAGTTCGTTTTCCAAATGTAACGAAAAACGTCTCCTGACTATTTGATTGAATGGAAACCATTCCGTTTTTGCTCTGCCTGTTTGTTGTGGGGTTTCTGTACGCGTCGGTGGGGCATGGCGGTGCCAGTGGGTATCTGGCCACAATGGCCCTGTTTGGGGTGGCTCCGGTGCTGATGAAACCCTCGGCCTTATTGCTCAATCTATTTGTATCGACGGTTTCGTTTATCCAGTTTTACCGGGGTGGCCACTTTCGGTGGAGGTTGTTCTGGCCATTTGCGCTGGCGAGTGTGCCCTTGGCGTTTTTGGGGGCCAAACTTCCCCTGACCGATGCCCTATATAAACAGCTTTTGGCCGTATGCCTGCTTTTGGCAGTATTGCGTTTGGTCTGGTCGTTCCGCGATGAGGAGGCCGAGCCGCGTCCGGTTCCGTTGGGGGCGGGTCTGGTTGCCGGGGCTGCAATTGGCTTGCTTTCGGGAATGCTGGGGATTGGGGGCGGGATTCTGTTAAGCCCGCTGATGCTCCTGTTCGGATGGGGGCGGCTCAAAGAGGTAGCCGCTACATCGGCCCTGTTTATCTTCGTTAACTCGCTTTCGGGCTTGTTTGGCCTGCTCACCAAAGGCTACTCGCCCGACCCGGCGGTCTGGACCTGGATCGCCGTTGCGTTTGCGGGCGGGTTGCTGGGTGGTCACTTCGGTAGCCAGCGTTTTTCGGTACCGGTGCTTCGGTACGTGCTGGCGCTGGGGCTACTCGTAGCCGGCGTGAAGCTGGTCATTACGTGAGTTACTCAAATAGAGATGACATCTTTGTGGAGATAGTCAAAAAACAGAGATGACATCTCTCCAAACGAGATGTCATCTCTTGTGTAAGTAGCATCAGGCAACCGCTTCTTCCAGCTCTTCGGCATGTTTGGTGACGGGGCGGCTCAGGTAGGTGTACACGGCCGGAATCACGTATAGAGTAAGGGCGGTTGAGAAAATCAGACCTCCCACCACCACGATTCCCATGGATACCCGGCTTTCCGAACCAGCTCCCAGCGCCAGTGCCACGGGCAGCAGACCGAGGGCCGCGCAAAGGCTCGTCATCAGAATGGGCCGGAACCGGGCCACGGCTCCGTCGAGCACTGCCTGATGCTTGTTTACTCCCTGTTCTTTCCGCTGATTGGCAAACTCAACAATCAGAATCCCGTTTTTGGTCACGAGCCCGACGAGCGTAATAATCCCGATCTGGCTGAATACGTTGAGTGTCTGGCTGAAGTCCCAAAGCGACAGGAGCGCCCCGCAAACGGCCAACGGTACGGTCAGCAGAATGATGATCGGGTCGACGAAGCTTTCGAACTGTGCAGCCAGAATCAGGTAGATCAGCAGCAGAGCCAGCGCGAAGGCAAAGTACAGACTCGATGAACTTTCGCGGAACTCCTTGCTGGTACCATCGAGGGCGGTTGTAAACGAAGGGTCCAGAATTTCGCCCGCAATACGCTCCATTTCGGTAATCCCTTCGCCGAGCGAAACCCCTTTGGCCAAACCGGCCGATACCGTGGCCGATGCGTACCGGTTGTAACGGTACAGCGTGGGTGGGGTGCTCTGCTCCGACACCCGCACGAGGTTGTCGAGCTGAATCAGTTCGCCCCGGTTATTCTTGACAAACAGGGATTTAAGGTCGGTAATATCGTTGCGGTCGGAGCGTTCAATCTGGCCAATTACCTGATATTGCTTGCCATCCATGATGAAATAACCAAACCGCCGACCCGATAGGCCGAGTTGCAGCGTTTGGGCCACATCCTGCACCGATACGCCCAGGTTGAGGGCTTTGTCGCGGTCGATGTCGAGCCGGATTTCGGGCTTGGTGAATTTGAGGTTCACGTCGGAGGTCGCAAACTTTTCAGAAGCCTGCACCGCTTTCATGAACTCCGGCAGCTTGGCCCGAAGCTGCTCAAACTTGTTGGCCTGAATCACAAACTGGACCGGTAGGCCCCCACCCCCACGCTGTCCGGTCTGAATGGTTTGTTCCTGCGCCACAAACGTGCGCGCACCGGTGTACTGCTTCACAACGGGCGTCATTTCGTCGACCACCTGTTGCTGGGTTTTGGTACGGGGGGGCTTTTCGCCGAGGTAAATCCGGATGTTGGCCGTGTTGGTGGCCCCGCTGCCAAAGCTGGGTGAGGTAACGGCAATGACGCCCGGCACCGTGGCCGTGTCGAACCGGGCGCGAAGGTCTTTGGCCAGCCGGTCGGTGAAGTTGAGCATGTACTCAAACGTAGCGCCTTCGGGCGCGGTGGCCTGAATTCGGAAGCCACCCCGGTCTTCGAGGGGGGCCAGCTCCGACGGAATGGCGTTGGTTTTGAACAGCACGTACACAATACCCACCATGCCGAGCATAATGACCCACGCCAGCCAGCGAAGGCGCAGAAAATGGGCCAGCGAGCGCTCGTATCCGCTAATCATCCACTCGAAAAATGGCTCGGTAGTACGGTAGAGCCAGGGTTGCCGCTTCCGGTTTTTCAGAAGTTTGGATGAGAGCATGGGCGTGAGCGTGAGCGACACAAAAGCCGAAATAAGCACCGAGCCCGCTACCACAATGCCAAACTCCCGGAACAAACGGCCCGTAATGCCCTGAAGGAAAATCACGGGCAGAAACACGGCCGCCAGCGTGACCGTAGTCGAGATAACGGCAAAGTAAATTTCGTTGGAACCACTCACGGCCGCCTTGTAGGGCGACATGCCCTCTTCAATTTTGGCGTAGATGTTTTCGAGTACCACAATGGCGTCGTCGACAACCAGACCGATGGCCAGTACGATTCCGAGCAGGGTGAGCACGTTGATCGAGAAGCCGCAGAGGTACATGATGAAAAACGTACCAATGAGAGAAACCGGAATGGCCGTGAGCGGAATAATGGTACTCCGCCAGTCGCGCAGAAACAGGAAAATGATAATGGCAACCAGCACAAACGCAATCCCGATGGTTTCTTCTACCTCTGTAATAGACCGGCGTACGTACTGGGTATAGTCGAAGCCCAGCATCACCTTGAGGTCGGGGGGGAGGTCGCGCTTGATCTGATCGAGCTTGACGTACACATCGTTGGCAATCTCGATCTGGTTGGCGCCCGGCTGCGGAATCACGGCGACGGCCACCATCGGCACCCCGTCGCGTTTAAACATGGTCCGCTCTACTTCGGGAGCCAGTTCGGCATAGCCCACATCCTGAAACTTCACAACCTGATCGGCGGTCTCTTTCAGAATCAGATTGTTGAAGTCGGAGGCCGTGCTCAGGCGACCCAGAGTCCGAACGGTCAACTCGGTAGTAGCTCCCTCCACCGAACCCGAAGGCAGTTCGACATTCTGGGTACGGAGGGCGTTGGCGATGTCGATGGCTGTGAGCCGGTACGAGGCCAGTTTGACGGGGTCGATACGGAGCCGCATGGCGTATTTCTTTTCGCCCCAGATCTGTACGCTACTCACACCCGGAATGGTCTGAAATCGTTCGCGGAACTGCCGGTTGGCAATGTCGTTGACTTCGAGCAACGAGCGTTTGCTCGACAGGAGCTGGATGAAATAGATCGGGCTGGCATCGGCGTCGGCCTTGGCCACTACGGGCGGGTCGGCATCGGGCGGGAGGTTGGCCACGGCCCGGCTCACGCGGTCGCGCACGTCGTTGGCGGCATCTTCGATATTCACGTCGAGCTCAAACTCGACTGTGATCGACGAGCGCCCGTCGCGGCTGCTGCTGGCGAGGGTACGGATACCGGCAATCCCGTTGATCGACTCTTCGAGTGGCTCGGTAATCTGCGACTCCACAATATCGGCGTTGGCGCCGGTGTAGGTAGTCTGTACGGTTACCACGGGCAGGTCGATGCTCGGGAATTCGCGTACGCCCAGATACAGGAAGCCGATCACCCCAAAAACAATAATCAGCAACGACAGCACAACGGCCAATACGGGGCGGTTGATGGAAGTGGTAGAGAGGTTCATGGTTTATAGTTTTCAGTTTTCGGTTTACAGTTTATAGTTTTCGATTTTCAAGTTGACTGTACTGCCCAACTGGAAACCGTAAACAGCAAACTGTAAACGTATAATTTACTGCACCAGCACCTCACCGCCGGGTTTGACCATCTGAATGCCTGAGGTAATGAGCGAGTCGCCCACGTGCAGGCCACTCTTGATTTCAACGTTACGGTCGGTGCGAAGGCCAATTTGTACCGGTACCGACTCGGCTTTGCGATTGCGGACAACGTACACCTTCTGACCGTTTTGTTCGGGAATAATCGCTTCCGTGGGGACAACAATGGCGTTGCCGCGTGCACTAAGCACTACTTCTATACGGGCAAATGCACCCGGTACGAGGGCTCCGTTGGGGTTGGGGCTGGTAGCCCGGAGCAGCATGGCCCGCGTTTCGGGGTTTACCTTGGGTTCAACGGCATAGACCGTACCCGCCCGATTGGCTTCCGACCCCTCCACGGTAAACTGGATCCGGCTTCCCCGCCGAACAATCTGGGCGTATTTGGCCGGTACCGAGAAGTCGATTTTGGCGGGGTTGGTGTTGGTGAGCGTGGCAATGGGCGTAGCGGGCGATATGTAGCTACCCACGCTGATCTGACGTAGGCCAATGGTTCCGTCGAACGGTGCCCGGATCACGGTCTTGGCCAATTGTGCTTTCAGGTTTTCAATGTCGGCCAGAATACCCGTCAGGTTGGTTTGGCTGATTTCGTATTCGGCCCGGCTAATGGCCTCTTTTTCAAACAGCCGTTTTTGCCGTTGCTCGTTGGCCTCGGCCAGTTTGCGGTTGGCATTTAGTTTCTGGAGCTGTGCCTGCAAGTCAGCGTCGTTGATACGGAGCAGCACGGTACCCCGGCGCACGTAGTCGCCCTCGCGGAAACCAATGCTCGTTACCCGCCCCGACACTTCCGAGCGTATTTCCACTTCTTCGTTGGCGACAACCGTGCCGGTGGTCAGAATTTTCTCATCCAGCGATTCGGTGTTGACCACCATGATCCCGACAGACGTGGGCCCTCCGCCCGCTTTTCCGCCCGCTGAGGCACCACCGGGGCCTTTGGCTGGTCCACCCGCAGCAGTCGTTTTGGCTGGGTCACCGGATCCGTCGGCGGGTTTGAAAAGGGTTTTCAGTTTGGGGTAAAAAGCCAGCCCGACGACGAGCAGAATAATCAGGACGGTCAGAATACGTTTGGTAGAGGTGTTCATAGTGCCAACCCAGGTGTATAGTAGAATGTGCCCCTAAATTACGGAGTAGGCACGCTTCTTCAATAAGACAAAAGTCAATTCGGTTTACTGCCATAAAAAAGCCCTCTACAACGGGGTAGAGGGCTTTTGATACGCACATTAAACGCGCTCCAGTTTACCCGTAACCGAGCCCGGAGCGCGGTCGCAATTAGTTACGAATGGTAAACCCAATTCGCTTGTAGTTAGCGCTTGCTTTGTACTCCGTACTGGTGCTGTCTAGGGTGAGAACCAGGTTACGAATTGGGGCTGTTGTGCTGCTCGCCCGCGACACAGCAATGGAAAGCGACCCGACGCTGCTATTAGCCGGAATAACCACTTCGCCATTATTGACCAGCGTGTAGGTGTTGGCACCGGTGGTGGTGAGCGTTGGCTCTACCAACACCTTAACCCGCAGTTCGCTGTTGCGCTGTGGCCCTACCAGGTTAAGCTGCGTGGTAAGGGTGGGTGCCAGCGTTACACTGTTGGCACTGGCTACGAGCGGAAACGTCAGACCCACGGCTGGGTTGTTGCGCACAGCCGTTTCGAACTCTACCTGTGCAGGTCCGTCGTAGGTGATTTCCAGGTCTTTAAAACAGGCTGTTGCCAGCAACATAATACCCAGCAACAGGCTATATGGAAGTAACTTTTTCATGAATGTCTCGATTAATAACCTGCGTTTTGAACCAGTTTGTTGTTCGCCTGGATTTCCCGAACCGGGATGGGGGCCAGGGTCCGTGTATCGCCGTAAGGTACGTTGCCTGTTGACTTGACCACATCGCGTCCGCGACGCTTCAGGTCGAACCAGCGGTGTCCCTCAAAGGCCAGTTCTAAACGGCGCTGGAGCTCAATCTCCGTCTGTAATTGGGCATTGGTTGTGGTGGCGGGCAGAGCCGTCAGGCCAGCGCGGGTCCGAATCCGGTTCACATCGGCCAGTGCCTGTACCTGATCGCCATTGCTGCGGGCCAGAGCCTCAGCCCGAATCAGGATAAGCTCCGAGATCCGAATTACGGGTACGTTATCCATGTAAATCACGCCCGACTTACCCACGAACTTGGTACACTCTTCCACGATGCTACCCGAACGGTTCAGGCCCAACTGATACAGCTGACGCCGAACATCACCCGTCTGGTGCAGGCCCAGAAAAGCCGTAGTGGGCACCACGGCACCCCAGCCGTTGGCCGTTGGCAGTGGCGTAGGACGCAGCGCCCCGAGGCTGTTCACCTGCGCTACTGATTCCATCGTTGTGTAGGCCGATTGCAGTGAGTTGTTTACACCCAACGACTCCTGACGGGTCTGGAACAGGATTTCAAACACCGACTCAGGGTGGCTGTTGCTACGCCACGCAGCTACATAATCCGTATTGCCTACAAACCGGCCTACGCCTGCATTGAGTGCATCGGTCGCATACTTGATTGCGTTGGTGAAGTCTTCGTTGTAAAGAGCAACCCGGGCAAACAAAGCCATGGCGGCCGCGCGTGTGGCCCGGCTCGGTGCACCCGTAGTGGGGGCTTTGGCAACAGCGTCGGTCAGGTCCTTGTAAATCTGAGCGTACACCTCATCAACCGAAGCACGTGGGTGGTTCTCGATCTGCTCGGGCGTGCTAACACCTTTCAGAACGAGAGGTACCCCGCCCCGATCGAGTGAACTGATCCGTACTTTGGGGTCATAGGCAAACACGCGGGCCAGATTGTGGTAGTTCAGCGCCCGCAAAAACTTCAATTCACCTTCGATGCGCTCGCGCTCGGCTTCGTTGAAAGGGCTGCTGGGCAGTGCATCCAGAATCAGGTTGATATTGTTAATGCCGAGGTAGTAGATGTTCCAGCCCAGCAGATGGCTGTTGATCACGTTCTGGCCTTCGTTGATAAAACGGCCACCTGCCCGGTTGATGATCCGGCTTTCGTCGCCCAGCGCTTCGGCAATGGCAATCAGGTCACGACCATACAGGGTAATATCTTTCTGGTACGTGTAAACGTTGGTAACGGCCGCATTGATGCCTTCGCGCGTGGTGAGCGCCACACCCGAATCAATGGATTGCCGGGGCTGCACATCAAGCAGGTTGCTGCAACTTGCCATGAACAGGCCAACTGTCAGCGTCAGAATTCCTAATGTATGTTTCATAAAAGTCGTTTGTCGAGAGAATTAAAGGCCAATTTGAACACCCAGCGTGTAATTGCGTGACTGCGGAATGATCCCCTGATTGTCCAGGCCACCTTCAATAGCAAACTCAGGATCGAAGCCTGTCCAGCGCGTCAGCGTGAAGGCATTGACTGCCTGCGCATACACTTTCAAACCTGACAGTTTCAGGCGGCTTACTACAGCCGGTGGTACGGTGTAGCTGAGCGAAACCTGCTTCAGACGGATATACGATGCATCCTGGAAAAAGCGCGTGCCTGACTGGTATGAACTTACACGACCACTGATTTCGGTCCGGTTGTTGGCCGGGCGCGGCACGCTCGTGATCTGACCGGGAGTAGTCCACCGGTTGGTGAAATAATACTCCAGACCGTTGCGCAGTACGCCGGCATTGTCGGCCAAACGGAACTCCTGGGTGTTCTGAATCACCCGGCCAAAGTCATACTGGAACAAGCCTGACAGTTCGAACCCTTTGTAGCTGAACGTATTGGTGAAGCCACCATACTGCTTGGTGATACCTGAATGGCCCAGCGGGCGCTGATCGGCCGTCCGGACAATGTACGTGAGGTTGCCACTGGGGTCATACCACATCGGCCGACCGTTGGCTGGGTTTACACCGGCATAGGGTACACCTACGTTGGTAAAGAGCGGATAACCTACCCGTACCGACAGGTTACCGGGCAGAACGTCAGCACCTTCAAACAGCTTGGTTACTTTGTTATCGAGGAACGTGATGTTGAAGTTGCTCTCCCAGCGGAAACCACCTGTGTTGACGTTAATGGTTGTGATGGCAAATTCCAGACCCCGGTTTTGTACCTCGCCAATGTTCTCAAAAATACTGTTAAAACCGTTGGTTTGCGGAATCGAGCGGGTCAGCAGCAGGTCGCGGCTAATGCGCTGGAAGGCATCAATCGAGCCTTTCAGACGGCCCCCGAAGAAACCATAGTCAAGGCCCACGTTATAGGTTACGTTGCGCTCCCAACGCAGGTTGGGGTTGCCCAGTTGGCTTACACCGATGCCGGCATTGCCCTGATACACACCGCCAAGGCCGTAAAGCCGACGGGCCGCAAAGTTGGCTACCTGATCGTTACCGGTGCTACCCACGCTAAACCGTAGGCCGAGGTCGCTAACTACGTTGCTGCCTTTGAGGAAGTTCTCTTCAGCCAGGTTCCATTTGGCCGAAATCGATGGGAACACACCCCATTGGTTGTTCGCCCCGAACCGTGATGATCCATCGTACCGAATAATACCGCTCAGAATAAAGCGTTTCTGGTATTCGTAGCGCAGGTTAGTAAATACACCGGCCCGTTTGAAGCCTGACCAGAAACCGCCTACCGATACGGGTTCAGCAGCTGCGTTGGCGGTGTTGAGCTCGGGCGTAGGGAAGCCCTGGGCATTGAGTGATGTTCCTTCGTTGATTTCCTGCCGGTATTCAGCACCCAACAAGGCACCAAACGTATGCTTGCTGCCAAACGTTTTGTTGTAGTTCAGCGTAGCGTTGGTAGTGAGGTTGGTGTTGTTATTCACAAACTGGTTCAGAGTACCCCGGATGTTGAAGTAATCTGACAGGCGTGGGTCACCAAAAAACGACGAGTTCACGGAACGATAGTCCAGGCCGCCAAACGCCTTAAAAACCAGGTCTTTGCTGATAGCGTACGTTAGGCCCAAATTTGAAACCAACTGATTTGTAGTTGTCTTCGACTTAATCAGGTTTGAGTTGGCAATAACGTTCTGCGAGAGATCACCCGGCATGACAATGCCCGAAGCGGGCAGGCCGTAGTAGCTGCCGTCCGGTGCGTAAATGGGGTTGATAGGCAGAATCAGCGGGGCTGAGTACTGAGGTGCACCAAACGCCAGCGAGCCTTCGGCACCACCATAGGGGCCGCGCTGTGTTACGTTGGCAGCTGTCAGGCCGGCATCGAGCGTAATCTTATTGCTCAGTTTGCTCGTGAGGTTCATTTTGCCCGAGAACCGCTGGAAATCTACATTACGCAGAATTGCATCCTGCTGGTTGTACGAGCCTGAGATGTAGTACGTGGTGCGGTCGTTACCACCCTGTGCCGAGAGGTCGGCGTTGGTTACGCTGCCGGGCCGGTAGGCTTCGCTTTGCCAGTTGTAGGTTGGCAGTTCGGCAATGGCCTGATCGCTCAGGTCGATGGGCAGGTTCAGCGAAGCCAGTACGGCCGTGCGGCTGGCCGCTGGTGTCAGGGTAGGCGTGTTGGTTGTAAGAGCCTCCTGCCGGGCCTGAATCCACTGTTGGGTGTTTAGTACGTCGAGTTGCCGGATGGGTTCTACCACCCCGCGATACATATTCAGGTTTACTTTCGCTTTGGTACCCGCTTTGCCACGCTTGGTGGTTACCAGTACCACCCCGTTGGCGGCTTGTGCACCGTAGATAGCGGCCGTAGCGGCATCTTTCAGGATGTCGATGCTCTCAATATCGTTAGGGTTCAAAAACGCCAGCGGGTTGTTGCTTACGTTACCGCCCCCGTCGTTCCGGTTGTTCAGCTGAACACCATCAACAATGTAAAGGGGCTCATTACCAGCCGAGATTGAGCCGACCCCCCGAATCCGTACCTGCACAGCACCGCCTGGCGTTCCGTTGTTAGATGTAACCTGAACACCAGGTGCTTGTCCCTGCATGGCCCGGTCGAAGCTCTGGATAGGCAGGTTTTCAATAGCATCTCCTTTGATGTTTGTTGTAGCGCCGGTTGTTTCCTTTTTGGTAAGCGAAGCGCCGTAGCCCACAACCACAACCTCGTTCAGGTTCGATGCGTCGCTTTCGAGCGTAACCGATAAGGTCGACTGGTTCCCAACCGCAATTTCCTGGCTTTTATAGCCGACAAAGCTGAAAACCAGCCGACCGGTAGCGGGGGCATCAATTCGGAAATTTCCTTCTGCATTGGTGGTGGTACCGCGGCTGGTTCCTTTCAGCAAAACGGTTACACCCGGTAGGGGCGATCCATCATCGCCCTTCACTTTTCCGGTTACCGCCCGGTCCTGTGCCCAGGCCAATTGACCTAGCAGAACCATGACCAGCAAACAGAGTTGTTGTAAAGTGTTTCTCATGGTATTTAAGATATATTGGTAATTCACGGCAAGTTATTCACAAACCGTTGAATAAATAAATTCGATTCACAATAAAATTTGGTTAATGAGAAGATTTGTGATACGTAACAGGAAGAAGGATGAATTTGTGACCGTATTCTGCAAGAGATTATAATAGTATGCGAGCAAATAGGAGTAGGCCTTTAGAATTAGTAGGATGAGTAAATTTTGTTATACATAAAATTGGATTATTAAAAGATAATGTGATTAATGGTAATAGGGTATTGCTTAGGTGAATTTCTGATTAAAAAAGTAGACATAAGGCACATAAAAAAGCACCGATGCTTGCGCATCGGTGCTTTGAAGAAAACAAAACGGATTAAGCCAACACGCGGGCCCGTACCTGCTGAGTCACAATCTGGGTGTTGTCGTCCAGTGTTACCAGGAAGATAAAGGCAATCTCACGCGGAGCCGCCGGGTTACCCGTAGGAGTAAGCACTACCGTCGGATACTTAGCCGCAAAGGCAGCCTGCGTCATGGTAAACGTAGCCGTTGTACCCGTACCCGCGATCGGGGCCGTGTTGATTACCAGTGAGCTGGTGTTGAGCGAACCGGCGTTGATGCCCGTACCGCCACCCACTACGCGGCTAATCTCCTTAATGGTCCGACCTGAACCGGCCGGAATCGACAGGGTAAACGTAATCGGTGTAGCCCCGGCCCGAGAAATTTCGATGAAGGGGTTGCCGCCGTACGTAGTTGCGTTGGTGAACGTAACCGGTACTGCCGGGCGGTTGTCGCGCACCAGCGTGCCGTACTCCAGATCGTCTTTGCAGGCAACGGTACTCAATGCCATCGCTGCCAGCAATACTCCTTTTATAAGTGTCAGTTTCATTGTGTAGCTATGTTTTGAGTATTAGTTGGCGTCCCACCAAACTTTTACGTTCGACTGGGGGGCTGGGTTCGGGAAGTTCGTGTTACGCTCGTTTTCAAACGACACATACACCGCCCGTACAGGCCGGGTTCCGTCGATACCCACTGCATTCTGAGCAGGCTGCTGGGTTGGGTAACCCGTCCGACGCCAATCGTTCCATAGCTCAAGGCCGTTGCCCGTAAACGCAATGTACTTCTGCGTGATGATCTGGGCCAGGCGCTCCTGCTGCGTACCGCGCAGGGCATTGGCGGTGATGTACGCATCGATCTGAGCCGTCGGAATGCCCGCCAGCGTCATCGACGCCCGGATTCCTTCGGCATACAGGGTTTGCGGATCACCCGCCGTGCCCAGCATCAGGGCCGACTCCGCCAGAATAAACGCCCGCTGGAAGTTGGTCAACAGGCGCACAGGGCCTTCACCATTAGCGCCGGTTACGTAGCTGTTGTACCGCGACCAGGTGGTTACCGGCGTAGGCCGGGCACCGCTCTGACCGTTGTCCCAGGTTACGTAATTGGCCGCCGGGCGGGTCCAGAACACGGGCAGACGGGGATCATTGAGACCCTGTAATAAGGTCAGGTACCGCGTGCTCATGATCAGGTCGTCTTTAAACGAGCTGATGTTAGTGTACTCAAAGCGGGGATCGCGGCTACCAACGGCGGCACCGAATGTCACGTTGAGGTCGTCGGCATTGCTGCGGATAAAGTTGTTACCGGCAATCACCTGATCAATCACCTGTTTGGCCAAAGCGGGCTCTTTCACGCTGATCGTGTTGGCCAGCTTCAGCAGCAGCGTGTTACCGGCCCGGCGCCATTTGGCCAGGTCGCCCCGGTAGATCACGTCGTCGTTGCCCGGCCGGGTAGCCGACTGCTTGTCGAGGTCGGCCAGACCTTCGCGCACCAGATCAAACAGGCTCTGGATATTCTGCGACGAGTTGCCTTTGTAGATATCCTCCTGCTTGTCGACCCGGGGCTGTGGGTTAGCTTCACCCTGCAACGCCTGCGAGTACGGTACATCACCCCACATATCGGTTGCCACGCTGAAGGCGTACGCCTTCATGATTTTGGCGATACCCGTGTACGCAGGTGAGTTCGATGCCGAGGCAATGTCGATAATCTTCTGGGCGTTTACCAGCGCACCGCCGTACAGTTCAAACCGCCACTGGTTACCAAAATCGGCACCGTTGGTTTGGTACACGTCGTATGTAGCCGGGCTGTTGGCAGCACCAGCCGTTTGTTGCATGATGGTCGATGCAAACCGGTTAATCTCATTGGCATTGGCGAAAGCAGTACCGATTTCAACCGTGGGCAACAGTACCGATGGGGGTACCGAGGTGGGGTTGTTCGGGGTTACGTTGATGCTTTCGTCGAGGAAGTTGGAGCAGCCGAGGCCAAACGCCAGCGGCAGCATCAGAACTACACTACGAAATACTATTTTCATGGACGTATGTAAGATGAAAGTGTTAGAATGTAAGCCGCAGATTGACACCGTAGTTACGGGTATTTGGCGGCCCGTTCAGATCCAGACCCTGGATGTTACCCGCTCCCTGCGTGTTGACTTCGGGGTCAGCAAAGAAGCCCGGGGCAAAGAAGTACAGGTTCCGGCCCGTGATACCGATCGAAGCGGCTCCCAACGGGGTGCGGCCCAACCACTCTTTCGGGAAGGTATAGTTGAGCGATACCTCGCGCAGACGGTACACCGTTGCGTCGAATACGGCACCTTCTGAGGCCAGACCACCCAGACCAGCCCAGTACGTTTGTGCAGGCAGTTGAATGTTGTTTGGCCGGAATGTTCCGTCGCTGTTCTGGATTACGCCCGGCAGAATACGGGGCTGATCGCGGTCAATACCCGTTACGTACAACGAACCAGTTGACCGGTAGTCGGCTGCGCTGAATGAGAACAACTGACCGCCCTGACGGGTATCAATCAGTGCCTGCAGCGAGAAGCCTTTGTACGAGAACGTGTTGTTCAGGCCGGCCGTCCAGTTCGGGTTGGGGTTGGCAATTACCTGACCCGCCAGACCCGGCGCAAACTGACCCGTGGTTGGGTTGATTACGTACTGACCAACAAATTGACCTGTTGGGTCGTAGTACTGACCGTTCGGGTTGGTGTTCTGTACCCGTGGGTTTGCTGTACTTACAATCACACCGTACGGCTGACCTTCGACAATCGACGACGTGATACCAATAAAGCCGTTGCCGGTAATACCTGACTGGGTCACACCGGGTGCAATTGACACAACCTTGTTCCGAATCCGGGTGAAGTTGAGCGTTACATCCCAACGGAAACCGCTGGTCCGTACAGGTGTTGCGTTCAGAGTCAGTTCAAGACCCCGGTTCTGGAGTTCACCCACGTTGGTGGTCCGGGTATCGTAACCCGATGAGGGCGATACGGCTACGTTGAAAATCTGGTTGGTCGAGCTTGTGAAGAAGTAAGCTGCATCGATACTCACTTTGTTCTTGAACAGACCCAGATTCAGACCCACTTCCTGTGAGGTTACGAACTCAGGCGTCAGGCCGTTGTTGCCAATCCGGCCACCGATAGCAAAGCCAGGAACGCTGCTGCCACCAATTGACAAGGGGAACGCTACGCTGGCCAGGTTATTACCAAACGTGGCTTGGGTGAATACCGAGTTGAGCAGGTAGGGGTCGGCATCACGGCCAACTTTGGCAATGCTTGCCCGTACTTTGGCGTACGACAAGATGTCCGACTGGAGCTTGAAGGCATCCGTAGGCACAAAGCTAACCGAAGCAGAGGGGTAGAAGTACGTGTTGTTGGCGCGGGGCAGCGTCGACGAGCGGTCGGCGCGGCCGGTCAGTTCAAGGAACAGATAGTTGTTGTACGACAACGAAGCCTGTGCGTAGTAACCTACCAGTCGGCGAGTCAGTGAGCTTTCGCCTGAGCTGGTAAATACCGAACCGTTCGATACATTGGTGAAGCCCGGAATCGTGAGCTGCTGTGCATATACCGACTGGCTCTGCGACTGCCGCTGGTTGATGTTGTTACCCAGCAAGAGGTTACCGCTCAGGCCTTCGATAAAGAGCTTATCGGCTTTTGCGTTTACCAACAGGTCGCCGTTCAATTCCGAACGGAAGAACTGATCCTGGATAATTTCACCCTGTGGGGCGCGGGCCGCACCAATGTTGTTTACGTTTTTCCGGCGGTCGGTGTAGGTATCACCTGTTACGCGGTACGTCACGTTCAACCACTTGGTTACGTCGTAGCCTACCGTGAAGTTACCGAAGAAACGATCCACCTGGCTGTTGAGCGTCAAATTCCGAACGGCCCAGTTGGGGTTGTTCGACGTGGTCAGGAAGTAAATGCTCTGTCCGTTGGCGTCCTGGAATGGCTCGTTCACGAGGTCGTAGCTGCGCGGGATACGGGTCAGCTGACCGAAAGCACTACCGCCGTTACCGAGAGCCGTACCACCCTGAACCGTCTGTACGTACGAAGCCGTACCCGATACCTTGATACCGTTGTTCAGTTTGCTTTCGCCACCTACCTGTACGTTGGTCCGGTTGAACTTGAACGTAGGCACAATCCCTTTTTGGGTCGTGTTACCAAACGACAGGCTAAAGTTGCGGTTGGCATCGCCACCGGCAATGTTAGCCGTGTTCTGGAAAATGCTACCCTGCTGGTAGAAATCCCGAACGTTGTTTGGGTACGCCTGGTACGGACGGGTCTCGCCCTGCAGGTTGGTGATCGACGTTGGGCCACCTACAAACGGCAGACCCCACGAGTTGGTCGAGTTGTTTACGTACAGGTTATTGGTGCCCTGGCCATAATCGTTCTGGAAACGGGGCAGACCATACACGTTTTGTACGTTGTACGAAGAATTGACGGTAACCTCGGTTTTGTTGTTCTGGTTACGGCCGTTTTTGGTGGTGATGATGATCGCACCCGCCGACGCCCGCGAACCGTACAGCACCGCAGCCGCAGGGCCTTTCAGTACGTTGACCGACTCGATGTTTTCGGGGTTCACGTCGGCCAGACGGTTGGCCGACTGAGCCTGGAACAGGGTGTTACCGGATACGTTTACGTCATTGCTGAAGATAATACCATCCACTACGATAAGCGGCTGGTTCGATCCGTTAAACGACGTAATACCCCGGATGTTGATGTTGGTCGAAGCACCCGGCGCACCACTTTGCCCGCTGATCTGAACCCCGGCCAACTTCCCTTGCAGGGCGTTGAGCAGGTTGGGTTCCGACTTCTGCGCAATCATGCTGGCGCCTACTTCCTGCGTTGAGTAGCCAAGCGAGCGTTTGTCGCGCTCGATACCCTGTGCTGTTACCACAATCTCGTTGAGGCTTTGTGTGCCACTCGACAGTTTTACGTCGATCGTTGTCTGGTTACCGACCAGAATCTCCTGCGTTTCGAAACCAATGTAGCTAAACACCAACCGGCTGTTGGCGGGTACACTCAGTCGATACTGTCCCTGAGCGTCGGTGGTTGCGCCACGCGTGGTACCTTTTACCTGAATGCTCACACCTGGAAGAGCGGAGCCGTCGTCTGATGAAGTGACCCGGCCACTTATCGATACATCCTGTGCCAGCAAAGGCAGACAGAAAAGCAGCGAAAGAAGCCAGCTTCCTAATAAAATTCTGCGCATATGGATTTTGAGATTAAAAATAAATTAACAAATTGATGAAATGGACCGCAAAGGTAAGGGTAAACAATAATATCTGTAGACGTAGAGGCAGGGTTTTTTATTGCATTAATAACGTCACTTATACCTGTATACTAGTGGTATACACTGTAACAAAAATGCCCCACTTTTGGTGAGGCATTTGGACAAAAAATTTTAACTCTTTTTAATTTCTGAACGAAAAACCCAGCCGCTTATAGTTCTGGCTCGGCTTAAAGTCGGTGCTTGTGCTATCAATAACCAGCACGAGGTTTCCGACCGGCGCTGTAGTGCTGCTGGCCCGGCCAACCGTTACGGTCAGTGAGCCAAAGCTCGAGTTTGCCGGGATTACCACGTTACCGCCATTGCTTAAGGTATAGCTGCTGGCGGGGGCAGTCGTAGCCGGGTCAACAAGTACCCGCACCGTGAGCTCGCTACTCCGCTGCCGACCTACCAGATTCAACTGCGCCGTTGAGGTAGTGCCCGCGGTAGGGGTATTGGCCAGGCTGGTAATCGAGTAGGTACGACCGGTTGCGTTAGTACGCAAAATGGCTTCGTTGAATTCAACGAGCGTTTGCTCATCGAACACTTGATCCAGGGTGTTGTCGCAGGCTGCCAGACCCAAAACCGACAGGGCGCACAACAAAATATAATTCAGTTTTTTCATGAATGTGCTTGGTTTGTGCATGCACCGGCCGAGTAAACCCGACCGGTGCACTGCCGATTAATAACCGAAGTTCTGGCGAATGTTTTTGTTGGTAGATACCTCGTTCACCGGAATGTTAGCCAGTACACGGAAGTCGTTGTAAGGCAGGTTATTTGCCGTGGGCGAGAGCGGGATGGTCTTGATCACATCCTGTCCGCGCCGTTTCAAATCAAACCAGCGGTGGCCTTCAAAGGCAAACTCTAACCGGCGCTGCCGCAGAATTTCGGCCAGCAGGGCGGCATCGTTTGTGAAGCTGGCCATGGTGCGTGCCGTCAGGCCCCGGTTTGTCCGGATGGTGTTGAGGTCGGCCAGGGCGTCGGTCATCCGACCCAGCATAAAGTAAGCCTCAGCCCGGTTGAGGTAAGCCTCTGGAATACGGAGCACCGGTACGTTGTCGAGGTTGATTACCCCGTTTTTACCCAGAAACTTGGTACACTCTACAAACGCCGTTCCGCGTCCGGTAGTACCCAGTTCGTACAGTTGCGCCCGCACATCGGCAAAACCCGTCGCGCTGCTTTCCGACCGGATGTCGCTCAGGAACGCGTTGTTTGGAACGAGGTCTCCGAAGCCACCCGTGGTGCCGCGGTCGCCGGGGCGAACAAGCGTTGTGTAGGTGGTTTGCAGTGAGGTGTTTACCCCGATGTTTTCGGAAGGAGCTGCAAACTGCACCTCAAATACCGACTCTGGGTTGCGTGGAGCACGCCAGCCGCCAATGTAGCCGCTTGCATCGACAATACGAACCGTACCGCCAATAGCGTCGGTAGCATACCGTACCGCCGTGTTGTAGTCTTTGTTGTACAACGCTACCCGTGAGAACAGGAGTTGAGCCGCAGCACGGTTACCGTAGGCCGGAATGTTGCCGTTGTTGGCACTGGTCCGGCTAAAGAATGTTACCGACTTCTCCAGGTCGCTATAAATCTGCTTGTACACATCGGCAATGGGCGCACGGGCCGGAAACTGCAACTGATCCTGGTTGTTTACACCTGTCAGCACGATGGGAACACCACCCCGGTTTTGTTGTGCAATTTCAACACCCGGATCGTAAGCATAGGCCCGCATCAGGTCGTGGTAGAGCAACGCCCGTAGGAAGTGACCTTGGCCGAGAATCGAGTTGCGCCGGTTGGTATCGGTCAGCGACGTAACCTTTGGCGTGGCTTCGAGCAGCAGGTTGGCCTGGTTGATGGCGAAATAGCTGGTAGCCCAGTTGACAAACGAAGCACCGGCTACGTTCCGGTTTTCGTTGTTCAGGCGGCCCGATTTGTTGGTTGCCTGCGCATTGTCGGCGAGGGCTTCGGCTACGGCCAGAAAATCACGACCATACAGGGCGGTGCTTTGCAAACGGTCGTAAATACCGTTGAGGGTAGCATCCAGGCCTTCGGCTGTATTCAGTGCCGTGGTCAGATCGGCGTTGGAGCGGGGCTGTACTTCGAGCAGGTCGCTGCACGACGCCAGCGACAGGGCCGCAGCGGTCAGCAATCCGCCAGACAAGGTTTTTATGGAAATACGCATTGTCGATAAGTCAGTTTGAAGATGATCAGAACGTTAGGTTAATACCGGCGGTAATTGACCGTGAGTTGGGCACAACCCCGCTGTTGCCTGAGCCAAAGTTGAGGAATTCGGGATCGTAGCTCGTCCAGTTGGTCCAGGTGAGCAGGTTCTGGGCCTGTACATACACGCGGGCTTTTGAGGCTCCAATCTTACGGCCCAGGGCACCCGGAACATCGTAGCTGAGGCTAATCTGCTTCAAACGCAGGTACGACGCATCCTCAAGCGTACGTGAGCCGCTCAGGCTGCTGATACCCCGTGTTTCGGCGTTGCCGTTGATGGGGCGCGGTACGTCGGTGATGTCACCCGGCTGCTGCCAGCGACGGTCGTATACTGACCGGATTGCGTTGAAATCACGACCTGCCAGCTCGGCCAGGAACGAGGTTTGGCTGTTGAACGACCGCCGACCGTAATCGTACTGGAAGAGGGCGTCGAGTGTCAGGCCTTTGTACGTGATCGAGTTCTGGAAACCACCGTAGAACAGGGGCTGCTCTGAACCCAGGTAACGCAGGTCACGCGGAGTTACCGGCGTGTACGTGATGTTACCGGCAAAGTCGTAGAACATGGGCCGACCATTGGCAGGGTTTACACCGGCATACTCCGTGGTGTAGTTAGCCAGCAGCGGGCGTCCCTGAATTGCCGTACGACCTACGCCATAGAAATCGGTGTAGTTGATCGTGATCGCGCTATCGGGGTTAGCCAACGGCGTAATGCCATCGATCAGCTTCACCACTTTGTTCCGAATAAACGTGATGTTGAATGAAGATCTCCATTTGAAGTCGCCCGACTGCACGTTTACCGTATTCAGTTCAATCTCCAGACCGCGGTTCTGCACTGAGCCTGAGTTACGCGAGATGGCCGTAAAACCGCTGGTGAAAGGCAGGTTTACGCCCAACAGTACGTCGCGGCTGGTGCGGTCGAATACGTCCACAGAACCCGTCAGGCGGTTGCCAAAGAAACCGAAGTCCAAACCTAAGTTGGTGGTTACGTTGGTTTCCCACTTCAGGTCGGGGTTACCCAGCTGTGAGGGAGCAAAACCAGCCGCACCGTTGTAGTCGAAGCCGGCACTTACCAGACCCAGCGAAGGGAAGTTGGCCAGACCAAACAGCGAACCAATCTGGTCGTTACCCGTAGTTCCGTACGATGCCCGCAGTTTCAGTTCGTTCAGTACCCGGTTGCCTTTCAGGAAGTCTTCTTCCGAAACAAGCCAGGCACCCGATACCGATGGGAAGAAACCAAAGCGGTTGTTGGCACCGAACCGGCTTGAACCGTCGAGACGGGCAATCACGCTTACGTCGTACTTACGGCCGTAGTTGTACTTCAGGTTTCCAAACACCGAAGCCTTGCTGTAGCCTGTCCAGCCACCACCAATCGACTGGGGCAGGGCCGCGGCACTACCGTAGCGGAAGTCAGGCGTAGGCACGTTGGTAATGTTTGAGTTGGTAAACTCGTTGCGGTCTGAGCGGTACTCGGCACCCAACAGGGCGCTTACGTCATGCCGGCCACCAAACGTTTTGTTGTAGTTTGCCGTGATGTTGGTCAGGAAGTTGATGTTCTGGTTGAACTGATCCTGCAAACGTCCCCGAACCACAAAGGCATCGGCCGTGCGAGGGTCGGTAAAGTAACGACCCTTGATCGCCCGGTAGTCAAGGCTCACAAACGGCCGGATGTTCAGCCCTTCGATCGGCTTGTAGTTGAGCGACAAACCACCCACAAACTGGTTGATGTTTGAGGTAATGTCGTTCAGCGTTGATACCTGAATAATGTTCTGGTTCAGGATACCCGGAGTACCACCTAGTGCCGGTGTTCCGAAGAACGTGCCATCGGGGTTATAAATAGGTACGCTTGGCAGCATGAGTGACGACGAGAACGCCGACGAGCCGAGGAATGAACCCCCGTTGGGTGATCCCTGCTGACCACGCGCCTGAATGGCACTCATCTTCAGCGTTTGCTCCAGCGTCAATTTGCTGTTGATGGCGTGCGTGAGGGTAGTGTTGAGCGTTCCACGCTTGAATCCGACATTGATGACGTTGGCACTTTGGGTGTAGTACGAACCCGATACAAAGAATTTAGTCTTGTCGTTGCCACCGTTCAGGCTCAGCTCGTAGTTGTTGGTGCGGCCGTTCCGGTAGGCTTCTTTCTGCCAGTCGTAGGTGGGCAGAGCGGCTACTTCAGCGTCGGTCAGCGTGGTGGGCTGCCGCAGCGTGCTCAATACCGTAGCGCGGGCTACGTCGGCCGCCTGACCCGCATTGATCCGGGCCTGAGTCCGCAGGGCAATCCACTCTTGTGTGTTCAGTACATCCAGGCGCTTGATAGGCTCGTCAACACCGGTGTAGTAGTTGAGCGACACTTGCGTTTTGCCTGTCTTACCCCGCTTGGTTGTCACAAGCACAACCCCGTTGGCAGCCTGCGAACCGTAAATCGAAGCCGCAGCGGCATCTTTCAGAATTTCAATGCTCTCAATGTCATTGGGGTTCAAAAACGCTAGTGGGTTTGAGCTGGTAAAGCTCGAGTTGTTCGTTGAGTTCAGCTGCACCCCGTCGACTACGTAGAGTGGATCTGAACCTGCCGAGATCGAACCAATCCCCCGGATACGCACCTGGATGGCACCACCCGGCACCCCGTTGGCAGACGTGATTTGCACACCAGCCGCCCGGCCCGCCAGAGCCTTGTCGAAGCTACCTACGGGCAGGTTCTGAATGGCTGCGCCCGTTACCTTTGAGCTGGCACCCGTAAACTCGCGTCGGTTGATGGTTCCGCCGTACCCCGTTACTACTACCTCGCCCAGTTCCTGCGCGTTGTTCTGCAACTGCACATTAAGGGAGGTGCGGCTACCCATTGCTACCTCCTGCGGCAGAAATCCAATGTAGCTAAACACTAAACGGGAATTGGCCGGTGCGCTGAGCCGGTAGTTACCCGATGCGTCGGTGGTGGTACCGCGGGTGGTACCTTTTACCTGAACACTCACGCCGGGTAGGGCGGAGCCGTCGTCTGATGAAGTTACGCGTCCGCTAACCGTGATGTCCTGTGCCAGTACCGGCAGACAGAACAACAGTGTCAGCAACCAACTTCCCAATAGAAGTTTTCTCATAGGAGTTTGAAAGATGAATTGTTGAATTATGAGTAAACAGAATACAAAATTAGTGAACGGAAAGCTACATTGAACAAAATAGGGCAAAATAATCTGTATATACATCAGATTATTGGTAAAATTTAATTTGGTTGACCGGGTTACTGATGACGTATATTCTATTCTATGCTTGTTTAGGCTTATATATTTAGTTTCTAAACTGTTCTACAATATAAGTATTCTTTGTTTTGTACAATATTAGGGGTAGCTGAATTAGTAAGCGTTTAAAAACCAGCGAATTATTTTCTGTTTAATGTTTTAGTCTAAATATTAATAAACCGAATGCGCTCTTTTCGGTAAGTTATTTGTATGGATTGAATTATACTCAGTTAAGCCTGTTACTGACAGATCGGAAAAGGCCTAAAAAAAGTCCCCACCAGCCAGGCTGATGGGGACTTTTTTGGATAGGCTGGTTAGTCAGAACTTATGGGTTCTGAACCGCCAGTTTATTCACGTTCAGTTCGGTTTGTGGCAGGGGCCAAATGTAGACCGATGCCGTAACGGGTACGGCCTGAATCCGGGGAGCACTTTGTACACCGCCTTTTTCGGGCAGGGGCTGATTGGTCCGCAGCAAGTCGTTCGACCGCATACCTTCGCCGAGGAACTCGATCCGGCGCTCGGTCAGGATGGCGCTAACCAGACCTGCCGAATTAGCCAGACCCGCAGCCGTGTAAGCACCCGTTGGGTTTGAGCGCGTCCGAACGGCGTTCAGCAGGGCCAGACCTTGCTCATCCACCGCCGAGGTGTTGAGCCGGGCGCGGGCTTCAGCCGCGTTGAGCAGTACTTCTGAGTAGCGGATTACCGGAGCCCAGTCGGTATGCTGTGGACCGGTCGGGAATTTGAACAGACGGTTACGCTGTACCCCGCTGATGAGGTCACCCGAAAAATCCGACTTCACGAAGTTCCGGCGGGCATCGGCCGTTGCGAAAGCCGTCGTGTTGCTGATAATCCCGTTCGGGTTGAGGCTGTAATCGCCGATACCCGTAAGCGGCACGTAGTAGCTGTGCAAGCCGTTCTGCGTACCGGGCAGGTCGTTGCTGCTAAACGGCATCGAGAAAATCGACTCGGTGGTGGTGTAGTTACTGAACACCGTCCGCACATCGGCCTGAAGCTGATGTGCTACCCCCGTGCTGGCACGATAGGGGGCCGCCGTCGACACAATCTTGTTGGCTTCGGTAACCACATTGGCCCACTGACCCATAGTCAGGTAAACGCGGGTTTTGAGCGCAATAGCCGTGTTTTTATGGGCACGGGTGGTATTCAGGGTTGCGCTGGCGTAGTTGGCAGGCAGGTTCTGCTCGGCAAAATTGAGGTCGTCCAGAATCTGCTTGTACACCTCGGCTACAGTTGCCCGGGCGAGGTCGTTACCACCCGAGCCAACTTCGCCTTTGATGCGCAGGGGCAAGCCCGGCGAGGCACCGTTGTCTTTTGTGTACGGCTGTGCAAACAACTGCACCATTTGGTGGTAGGTCAGCGCCCGCAGCAACCGGGCTTCGCCCCGATACTGGTTGGCCAGCGTCTGATCAACTACGGTAGGGTTGGCATCCAGACCCGCCAGGAACAGGTTCGCCCGGTTGACTGCCAGGTAAGCTGCATTCCACAGGTTGGTTGGTTCGTTGGAACCCGAGTTTTGGGTGTGGTTCCAGGCCGAGAGCGCCGTAACGCCGTTGTTGGTCACGTTCAGAAACTCTTCGCCCCGTACGTCGACGTACACCTGGTAGCGACCACCCAGAAACTGCCCCGACTTCACACTGGCGTACAGGCCGTTGACCTGAGCCAGTACCCGGTCGGGCGTGCTGAATGCTTCCACATCGGCCAGCGACGTGAGCGGGGTTGGGTTCAAAAACTTTTCCTGATCACAGGCCGTGAGGCTTGTTCCGAGTACGGCGGTTACGAGTGCCGTACGGAGCATACCGCGCCGTGAGACTATGTATTTATCTGAAAAAAGCATACGTGTCTTACTAAATGTTTGAGAAGTGAAGAATTAGAACGTCAGTCCTAAACCAAGGGTGTACGTACGAGCCTGTGGCGTCGAGTTCCGGTCAACACCCGGTGCGATGTTCGTGTCGCGGTTGGTCGAAATCTCAGGGTCAGCACCACTGTACTTCGTGATTACGAAGGCGTTTTGTACCTGTCCGTACAAGCGGAGGGAGTTGATGTTGGCCTTCCGCAGCAGGTTGTTACGGAATGTGTAAGCCAGCAGGATGTTCCGTCCACGAATGAAGTCGCCCTTCTCTACGTTCTCAGAAATGGGGTTAGCCGAACCGTTCGAAATGTTGTCGTTCAGAACCGGCCGTGGGATGTTGGTAATGTCGCCCGGCTGCTTCCAGTGGTTCAGTACATCGGTATGGTTGTTCCACGGACGCTGATCGCGCAGACCGGCCTTGGTACCATTGTAGATGTAGTTACCACCTGAATATTGCAGGAAGATGCTCAGGTCGAGGTTGCCATACTTAAACGTGTTGTCGAAACCGCCGTAATACTTAGGCAGGGCGTTACCAATAACTACCCGGTCGGTACCCTGAATAGCCGGAGCTACGGCACCGTCCGACACGTAAGTCCAACGCTGTGCCGGAGCGGCAGCGTGGTTGTACTGTACTTCGCGACCAGCGGCATTGATAAAGATCCTCTGTCCGTTGGCGGGGTTCACGCCGTTGGTACGGATAGCGAAAATACTACCAGCCGACTGACCTACCCGGATGATGTTTGAGCTTTCCAGACCACCCGTTGAGCCGAAGATGTCCGCGTTGTTGTTCGCCAGCGCCAATACTTCGTTGTTCAGGGTAGTGAGGTTAAACGAGGTAGTCCAGTTGAATTTACCACGTGTGTACGTGTTGGCTGTCAAGGTCAGTTCAAGACCCCGGTTCACCATCGAACCTACGTTGGTGGCGATGCTGTTGCCCGGAATCCCGCGCGACGGTGCCTGCGGTTCGTTCAGTACGAGGTCGTCGAGCTGCTTGTTGAAGTACGTCAACTCACCCGTGATGCGGTCGTTGAACAGACCAAATGCAACACCAAAGTCGGTGTTGGTGCTGATTTCCCAACGCAGGGCTGGGTTGCCTGCCTGCGCAAATGCAAACGTAGGTACGGTGCCATACAGACCTGAGTTGAACAGGCTGAGCGATGCAAAGTTACCGATACCGGTGTTACCCACCCGGCCCCAGCTGGCCCGAAGCTTAAACTCGTTCACCACGCGGCCCAGGGCTGAGTTTTTCCAGAAGTCTTCTTCTGATACCCGCCAGCCGGCCGATGCACCGGGGAAGTTACCCCACTTGTTGTCTACTGAGTAAGCTGAGAAACCGTCGCGACGCAACGTGAACGAGAGCAGGTACCGCTTGTCGAAGTCGTAGTTCAAACGACCGTAGTACGACAGCAGGGCGTTTTCGGTCTGCAGGCCCGGAGGAGGGTTGTTGGTAGTAAAGTTACCCTGGTAGCTGGTGAAGAAGGGGTCAGAAAGGCCCTGACGTGTACCACCCCAGATGTTGAACATCTGCTTCTGTGATTCGGTACCGGCAACCGCCTGGAAGTTGTTCTTGCCGAAATTGAAATCGTAGGTCAGGTAATTCTGCCAGTTCCACTGCTTGATGTTCGAGTAGATGTTGGTTGCCTGACCACCTACCGTGCCGGCTTCGCCATGTACGCTGTTGCGGAAGTCAATATCTTCGACCGTAGTCTGATCCAGACCGTACGAGGTACGGAACACCAGACCCGGCAGCAGGAATACATCCGCAAACACGTTACCAATAAGGTGGTTGTTCTCTGACGTAAACTTGCTCAGTTCGAGGTCGGGCAGGGGGTTGTAGTAACCACCGGGGCCAATCAGGTTTTTGCCCAGGCCGAGGTTGTTGGCAGCCCGGTTAATGTTGTACGACCCGTCGGGGTTGCGGGGAGCCACGTTTGGAGCCAGTACCAGCGGCAAACGGCCCAGACCACCCGTGCTGAACGCCCCTGTCGTTCCCGTGTTGGGCGACTGGTTGAAGCTGTTGGCCAGGCTGATGTTAGCACCTACCCGAACTGCTTTGTTCAACTGGTGCGAGATGTTCATACGGCCCGTAAACCGGCTAAAGTCGTTTTTCTGGATCATCCCCTGCTGCTTGGTGTAGCCAACCGAGAAAGCGTAGCGCGTGTCTTTATTGCCACCGTTTACGTTCAGGTTGTGGTTCTGACCGTAGCCGGTGCGGTAAATCAGGTCGTACCAGTCGGTGTCTACAATCGATCCGTCGGGGTTTGTGGTCGGGAAGAACTGATCGGGCAGGCCGGCATTACGGGCAGCGAGGTTCTTGTAATCCATGAACTGCTGCGCGTTGAGCATGTTGAAGAGCCGGAAGGGCTGCGTAGCACCCAGCCAGCTGTCGTAGCTAACCTGAGCACGGCCTTCTTTGCCTTTCTTGGTCGTAATCAGGATAACCCCGGCGGCAGCCCGCGAACCGTAGATGGCGGTTGCCGAAGCATCTTTCAAAATGTCGAGTGACTCAATATCGTTTGGGTTAATATCACCCAGCGGGTTGTTTACCGTGAAACCACCCTGCGATACGTTGCCTGAGTTGATGGGCAGACCATCCACAACAATCAGGGGCGACGATGAACCGCTGATCGACGATACCCCCCGCACCCGGATTACCGGTGCGTTGTTCAAAACTCCGTTGGGCGTTGTAATGCTCACCCCAGCCGCCCGACCCTGCAGGGCCTGATCGAAGCTTTGAACCGGCTTGTCGCTGATTGATTTTCCATCAACCGTGGCAATGGCACCCGTAATCGTTTTTTTGCTTTGCGTACCGTAGCCCACTACCACAACTTCGTTCAGCACGGATGCATCGGATGTGAGGCTAAGGTTTACAGTTGTGCGATTGCCTACAGCAACCTCTTGTGTTTTGTAACCAATAAAGCTGAAAACAAGCTGCGCGTTGGCGGGAGCGTTGAGCCGATAGTTACCCGATGCATCGGTGGTGGTACCGCGGGTGGTACCTTTTACTTGTACACTCACGCCGGGTAGGGCGGAGCCGTCGTCTGATGAAGTTACGCGACCACTAACTGCTATATCCTGCGCCAAAACGGGCAGGCACAATAGCCATAGCAGTACAACATTAAATAAAGATTTAAGCATAGAAGTGAGGTAGTAGAATTGTTTGAAAAAGTAATTTAACAAGCCGCTAAATTAGTCAATTGGGTGAATTAGCCGAAAGAAATTTTGAATTATTCACTAAATTCAGATTAGGTTACAATTTTGCGTATAGGGGTTTATCTAACTCAAAAGAGGGTTTAAAAACGTTAAATCTCCTATTTGTTGCTCACTCCGAAGCCCCATATCTGATCTGCTTGAATAGTCTCAATGGGTGCCTCAAAGGCCATGTAACCTCCGGTGCAGGCAACACAAATGCGGTTGACTTGGCAAAGCCGCCCGTCTGTTTTAACTTGTGCGGTAACTTTTTACTATTTCCTATGAAACACGTTGTACACGTGACCGGCCTTACGTTGGGGTTACTGGCTGGCTCGGCGTTTTTTCTACAGAGTGAGGCCCAGTCGGGTGCTGCACTCAAATCCCGGATTGATAAGCAGGCCGAGAGCCTGGAGCAAAAAGTGGTGGCCTGGCGTCGGGAGTTTCACCAGAACCCTGAGTTAGGTAATCGGGAGTTTCAAACCTCGGCCAAGGTGGCTGCTCACCTCAAGTCGCTCGGTATGGAGGTACAGGTAAATGTGGCCAAAACCGGAGTAGTGGGTATTCTGAAGGGCGGTAAACCCGGACCCGTGGTGGCCTTGCGAGCGGATATGGATGGCTTACCCGTGACGGAGCGCGTTGATCTGCCGTTTAAATCACAGGTGATGACCGAGTACAACGGCCAGAAAACAGGGGTTATGCACGCCTGTGGGCACGACACCCACGTGGCTATGCTCATGGGCGCGGCTGAGGCTCTGGCATCCGTTCGGGCCGATCTGCCCGGTACGGTGAAGTTCATTTTCCAGCCCGCCGAAGAGGGTGCACCGGCCGGTGAAGAAGGGGGCGCCGAACTGATGGTGAAGGAAGGGGTGCTCAACAACCCGAAAGTCGATGCCATTTTTGGCCTGCATATCAACTCCCTCACCGAAGTCGGGACCATCAAGTACCGGCCCGGTGCCACTATGGCTGCTGTAGATCAGTACGCTATCAAGATCAAAGGCCGCCAAACCCACGGGGCTTCACCCTGGTCGGGTGTTGACCCGATTGTGACGGCCGCTCAGGTGGTTATGGGGCTGCAAACCATTGTGAGCCGCAACGTGACCCTGACCGACAATGCTGCCGTGGTCACCGTAGGGGCTTTGCACGGGGGGATTCGGCAGAATATCATTCCCGAAGAGGCAAACATGATTGGTACTATCCGGACGTTCAGTCCCGAAGCACAGCAGCTGGTGCACCGGCGCATCAACGAGATCGCGACGAATATTGCCGAGAGCGCCGGGGCCAAAGCCGATGTGAAAATCGACATTATGTATCCGGTCACGTATAATGATCCCAAACTGACCGAGCAGATGGTGCCTACGCTCGAAACCCTGGCCGGTAAGAACAAGGTAGTGATTACCCCGGCCCAGACGGGTGCCGAAGACTTCTCGTTCTACCAGCAGAAGGTGCCCGGCTTTTTCTATTTCCTGGGCGGGATGCCCAAAGGCAAAAAAATCGAAGAAGTTGCGGCTCACCACACGCCCGACTTTTTCATTGACGAAAGCGCGTTTGTGTTGGGTATGAAATCGCTCTGCCACCTGACCGTCGATTACATGGAGCAGGCCAAAAAAGGGGCGAAGTAAGAGATTGGGTACTATCCTTTACAACGATAAGTACCTCAGAGCGGACGAAAATAAGAAAAGGGAAGCCAATCAATCTGGCTTCCCTTTTTTATGCACTGAAACGTAAACCGCTTCGCTTACCGGAAGATCGCTGTGGGGGCAAACAGGTCCGGTGCCGGGCGTGGGGCGCTGCTGTTCGCGTTGATTTCGGCCTGTGAGTACAGGAATCGACGCGGGATCTGACTGCCTACGTTGGCCGGGATTCGGAGGGCGTTGCCCGTCCGGCGAATGTCGTTGAAGGCTTCGATCTGACCATAAAGCGTTATGTACCGCTCCTCCAGAATCTCAAGTAACAGCGCCTGCTCAGCGGAGCGCAGACCAGCCCGGTTCTCAATACCGCCCGACTGGAAATCGGCCAGCACATAGGGCGCGTACCGAATGCCTGCCGCCAGCCAGCCCTCAGGAATAAAACCGCCTGTGTTGTAGAACGAGCGCAGCAGGTTCAGGTCGGCCAAAGCCGCTTCGGTTTGTCCCAGACGCGCCTTGCTTTCGGCCAGAATCAGCTGGTTTTCTTCAAAGGTAACGAGCGGGAATGGCGCATCGGCCGCAAAAAAACCGTCTTCGCTGCCGTCGGAAGCTACGCCCCAGCTAAAGCCGGTTTCGCGGGCCGAGAGCACGTTGGGCTCCACCGAAAAGGTGTTCAGGCCCTGCTGATAATACCAGTTGAGCCGCGCAGCTTCGTTGGTTTTGGTGTTGTTGCGCGTCAGGCGGTCGCCCGGATCGAGCAGCTTCACGGCGTAAGCGCCTTCGGCTGTCATGTAGCCCGCCCGGTCGTAGGTCAGAAACGAGTAGTACAGGTTGTACGTTTTCTGGTACTCGTTGTCGTGATAGCCAAACAGGTTCAGACCCGGATTCTTGATGCCGTTGTTGGCAAAATTGATGGCCTGCTGGTACTGACCCTGATGCAGGAAAAACTTGGCTTTAAGTGTATTGGCGGCCGAAATCCAGAACGTACGGCCTCCGCCAAACATATAATCGCCCGTGAGTGAGCCCTGTCCGGTACCGAGGTCAGCAATGGCTTCGGTGAGTAGCGTTTGCGCAGCCGCATACACCGCCGTTTGGCTGTCGTACGTCGGATTCGGAAACTGAGCCAGATTCGAGGCTTGTGAGAATGGTACATCACCCCAAAGAGCGGCCGTCATCCCAATGGTGTGTGCTTCGATAATCTTGGCAACCCCCTGCACGCTGCGGTTACCGGCGGCCTGCCCCTTTTGGCGCAGCAAACGCGTGTTTTTGATCACGCCCGCGTAGATATTGCCCCAGGCCCCGTCGAAGTCGGCCGAAACCGTATTGTAGTTTTGCAGGGCTACGTACTGCCGGTCGGAGCCGGTAAAGTACCCCGACCACATACCCGCCAGGCGAGCCAGTTCACCCTCCATCACGCCCTGATAGTTCACCTCGGTAGCGGTGAGCAGGGCCGGAATTGGCGCATCGACCGGCGCCGTCGGGTCTATTTCGTCTATTTTATCGACATAGCTCTCGCACGACGCCAGCCAAAAGCCGACCGTCAGAATAGTGAGCGTTTTCTTCCAGAAATGCATATTGTAAGAAGTTTTCAGTGTACTGTTTCCTGTTTTCAGTTTGTGTCAGACAACTCTAAACTGAATACTGAATACTGTAAACTTTATTAATAGTTGATCCGAACCGTGAACAGTACTGAGCGGGTGGCCGGGTTGTTGAAGTACTCCAGACCCCGGCCGTTGCTCGTTCCCGTCAGGTTGGTTTCGGGATCGTTGCCAACAAAGGGCGAGATGATGAGCAGGTTACGGCCCGTTACCGAAAAGTCAACTGACGACAGGCGCGTTTTCTGCCGGAATCCGGGCGTCTTGAGCGAATACGAAAGGGTCACCTCACGCAGACGCTGCCAGTCGGCTTTCTCGATAAACTGGCTCGATACCGGCCCGAATCCACCCCCAAGATCCTTGTACCACGACTCGGTCAGGGCCACCGGGCCGCCCCCAAAGTCAACGATATTACCCCGGAAAACCGTACCCGCCCGGATAATACCGTTTGCATCGCCGTACTGATCGTTGTCGGTGTTGTACACCCGCAGATCCTGCGTCGCTGTCACCTCGTTGGCCGACCGGTCGGAGCGGCCGAAGTAGTCGAGAATGCCCCGCGTACCGCCCCAGATCTGACCACCTACCTGCATGTCCCACAGAACATACAACGACAGACCCTTGTAGGCGAAGGTGTTGCCGATGCCCAGTTTGAAGTCGGGGTTAGGATCGCCAATGACGCTTTCCTGTGGAGCCGCCTGCGGGAACCCGCGTTCCAGAATCAGCTTGCCGCTACCGTCGCGTAGGAAATCACCGCCCCACAGTACGCCCAGCGGATAGCCTTCAACAGCCCGCGACGAAGTGCCGGCAAAACCCGCCAGGAACAGCGAAGTAGTACCACTGAGGGAGTTTACCTTGTTGCGGAGCCGGGTGAAGTTGGCGTTCATGTTCCAGGTGAATCCATCGCCCTGCAAAATATTGGCCCCCAGGTCAAGCTCGATACCCTTGTTGCTGATCTCGGCGGCATTGCCCGTGCGGCTGGTAAAGCCCGTGGACGGAGCCGTGGCTACCGACAAAATAGCGGCTTTGGTGGTGTTCTGGAAGTATGTAGCGCTTAGGGAGAACCGGTCGCGGAGAAACCGCAGGTCGACCCCGCCCTCAAATTCGCGCTTCCGCTCGGGCTGAATGGTGGGGTTGCCCAATACCGAACTTTGCTGGTAGCCCCCGTTGCCGTAGGCCAGCGCGTCGAGGAAAGGCCCCCAGCTTTCGCCAATACCGCCCGGCCCGTAATAGGTAACGGTGTTGTACGGCCCCGGCTGCACACCCACTTCACCATACGACAGGCGCACCTTACCAAACGATAGGGTTTGGCTGTCTTTCAGATTGGGCAGGGCTTCGGTAAACTGGAAAGCTACGTCGGCGGCTGGGTAAAAGAATGTCCGGGTCGTATTCTTGCCAAACGTCGAAGCCGATTCGCCCCGCCCCGTCAGGTTCAGGAACAGGTAGTCGCGGTAGCCAAGGTTGGCCGTAGCGTACAAGGCTGCTGTGCGTTGCTGCGAGAAACCGTAGCCGGGGTCTTTATTGGTCGGCTGGGCGTTCGAAATGTCGGATGGCGGAGGGTTGTCGCCCAGAATAAACGAACGGGCAAAACCTGAGTTGTTTTTGAACACCCGGTTGTTCAGGTTCATACCTACAATGGCGTTCAGGTTCAGGTCGTTGTTGATCTGATACCGGGCGTTGCCGAATACCTGTACGTCGGTCTGGGTTTCTGAAACCGAATTGAGCGAGAGCAAACCACCGGGGTTAGATGAGGCCAGCGTGGGCCAGAAATCCCGACGGCTGTCGGTGTATGAGTCGATACCCACCCGCGATACCACGTCGAGCCATTTCAGAGGGCTCAGGGTCAGTTCCAGCTTGCCGATGTACCGGTCGACCTCCGACGTACTACGCACGTTTTTCTGCGTCCAGATCGGGTTGTCGTACGTAGATCGGGTGCTCGAACCGAGTGGGTTGCGGTAGGCACGCTGCCGATTGGCAAAAATCTCCCCGTTGGGGGCGTAATAGGTACCTACTTCGGGCAGCACGTTAAAGTCGGCGGGTGTCCGCAACCCGCCCAGGTACAGACCCGACAGGTTAGAACCCTGCTGCACCCGGTCGGAGGTAGTTTTTGTAAAACCAAACGTAGCCGAGGTTTTGATAAACGAGTTGAACCGGCGCTCGGTATTTACCCGGGCGGTAGTCCGGCGGTAGTCGCTGTTGTGCTTAATCACACCCTGCTGATTCAGGTCGCCCAGGCTGATGTAGAAATTACCGTTCGGGTCGCCACCGCTCAGGCTAACCGTGTTGTCGGTGAAGTAGCCTGTTTTGAAAAACGTATCCCGGAAATCGTACACATCGCGTGAGTTTTTGCCTCCGTGTGGGTTGGCTGCGTTGCCGTCTGGAATCCGGTACAGGCGGGTGCCGTCGGCGGCTTCGAAATAGCCCGCGTAACCCGGTGCCGTCGGGCTCGTGATTTGTGCGTCGGCTGCGCCTGAGCGGTCGGCAATGCGATCGCCCCACGACAAACCACCCGACGGTACAAACTGGTAAATACCGAAGATACCGCTGCCAAATTTACTCTGGAGCGGCTGGGTGCGGTACACCTGATCGAGCGAAAGGGTCGATTTGAAGTTGACGTTGATCTTACCCTGCCCGGCCGAGCCGCGCTTGGTGGTAATCACGATAACCCCATTGGCGGCCCGTGTACCCCAGATGGCGGCCGCGCTGGCACCCTTCAAAATCTCGACCGATGCGATGTCTTCGGGATTGATGTCGTTCAGACGCGACTGCTGCGCCACCCCCTCGGTACTGTTGCCTAAGGTAGAGTTGTTGATCGGAATACCGTCGAGCACGATCAGCGGTTGCAGGCTGCCCGAGATGGTGCTTTGCCCGCGAATCTGGATATACGAGCCCGCACCGGGGTCGCCCGACGACCGGACAATCTGCACGCCCGACGCCTTGCCCGACAGGCCGTTGATGAGCGTAGCCTCACCCGATTGTGCCACGGCCGTACCTTTCACCTGCGAGGCCGCCGAGCCGAACTGATCGCGGCTTTGTTCGAGACCAAGGGCCGTTACCACTACTTCGCCCAGTTGCCGCACATCGGGCTTAATCTGGGCATTGATGGTGGCCCGGTTGCCTACCTGAATTTCGAGGTTTTCGTACCCCACAAACGAAACCTGTAACGTCGCGTTGGCCGGTACATTGTTGAGGGTAAAGCGGCCATCGGCCGCGGTGGTTGTACCATTTTGGGTACCCTTTACCAGCACATTCACGCCGGGCAGGGGCGAGCCATCTTCTGTCGACGTGATAACGCCGGTTACCGTTCTGCTTTGGGCAAAAACCGACAAACTAATCAGCCAACAGAGCACCAGACTCAGCAGTAGTTTTTCTCTCATACGTTACGCGCGTTTGTAAAATTGGTTGATTACAAGAATAGGTTAAAAATTGGTGAAACAGAAAATGAAATAGACAAATTGAAGGTGAATATCGACAGACACCTATTTACGTATTGGTAAACGGGTTTAGGTCCAAATAAGATTTGTTTTTGTCTGATTTCGTGCCGGTTTTTTTCGATTGCCCTATTCGGGAGGGCGGTTCCGTACGATGCGCCGGACCAGTGCGGGCCAGAACCGGGCGAGGTAAATTCCCAGCGTTTCGACACCGCCTACATACACCTCTTCGCGACCGCGGAGCACAGCCTGGCAAATCTGACGGGCACACTCGGCCGGGTCCATGCCCTTGTCCTGATTGGCATCCATGCGGGCGTGTTTCTGACCCTTCGCATCGAGCGCGTGCAGCGAAATCGGAGTTCGGATATAGCCGGGACATATAGTTGTGACCCGCAAACCGGCCTCGGCGGTTTCGGCCCGGAGGGCGTCGAAAAAACCGTGCAGGGCGTGCTTGCTGGCGCAGTAGCCCGACCGCTGTTTGGTGCCGATTTTGCCGGCTACGCTGCTGGTGACCACAAAATGCCCCTGCCCCCTGCCTAACATATGCGGTAGCACAGCCTGCGTGAGGGCTACCACCCCGAAATAGTTTAGTTCCATCAGTTGTCGGTACACAGGAAGCTGGGTTTCGGCCACGCTACCCCGTTGCGTGATGCCCGCATTCTGAAACACGTAATCAATCTGCCCGAAGTGGTCCATTACGGTTTGAACATAACCGGCCATACCGCTCAGGTCGGTCATGTCGAGCGGTAGTACCAATACGTGAGTAGGGGGGAGGTTGGTTGCGTTGGCAACGCGCCGGAGTTCGTCTTCGCGCCGGGCCGAGAGTACCAGACGCGCCCCCCGGTGGGCCAATTCAAGTGCCAGAGCCTCTCCAATACCCGAAGAGGCTCCCGTAATCCAGACGACTTTATCGTTCATGGGCCGTAAAGTGAGTAGTTGTGCCGATGTATCACAGGTCGGTGTATCGACCGTGACTCAACATACAACATCTTCGGCACACTACAACGCCCAGTGCAGCGCAGCACCCGTTTCGGCCACGGTCAGAGTCGCCGGGAGGCCTATCGGCAGGGTCCAGTTGGGGGTGTCGTGCCCCGAGGGTAGGCCGTAGCAAACCGGAAAGTCGTACCCGGCAACCGCCTGTGCAATAATTTCGTCGGGTGAGAGACCAAAAGGCAACGACAAACTGGTGACCATATCGGTAAACTGCCCGACCACTAAGCCCGCCAACCCGGCGAGCCGCCCCGACCGGCGCAGGTGGTGCATCATTCGGTCGAGGGAGAACAGCGTCTCGTCGATGTCTTCGATGAACAGAATCTTGCCCGTATAGTCGAGGTCGGTGGGGGTGCCAAGTGAGTTAATGAGCAACGTCAGGTTGCCGCCCACCACCGGGGCTGTGGTCTGCCCGGCCCGGTTGAGGGGGTGCGGGGGCAACTGGTAGGGCGTATGGTGTTCGCCAAAGAGCCATTGCCGCAGGTTTTCGATTGATTCGCCCGTTGTATCTTTCGCAAACCCACGAGGCATAATCCCGTGCAGACAGGCGACGCCATGCCCCACCAGCAAGCTAAGCAGCACGGTGATGTCGCTGAAACCCACCAGCCATTTCGGGTGCCGGATCAGCCCCGTCAGGTCGAGCGAGTCGGCAATGCGGTACGAACCGTAGCCGCCCCGTGCCGCCAGCACCGCCCGGACGTCGGGGTTATCAAATAGCTGTTGCAGGTCGCGTCGGCGGAGGTCGTCGGAGCCGGCAAAGGGTCCACTACGGGCCTGAAGGCTCTCGCCCTCTATTACATTAAGGTGCCATTGGTCGCGCAGAATAGCCAGCCCCGGCTGGAGGTCCTGATACTCAAAATGACTGGCCGGAGCCACCACACCGACCGTGTCGCCGGGCTTCAGAAAGGGGGGGATTATCATCGATGAAGAGTTAGGGGGCTTTTTTGGCGCGTTGGCGTGCCGGGTTTGGCGCATTGTTTTGTCGACCACATGGACAAAGGTAGTCGGAATCGTACTTTTACGTGAAACAGAAAACACTCAATGCGGACCATTCTGATTTTGTTTGCCCACCCGGCTCTGGAAAAGTCGCAGGTGAACAAGGCGTTATTACGGGCAACCGAGGGTTTATCCTTTGTGACGGTCAACGACTTGTACGAGGAGTATCCAGACTTTGAAATTGACGTCGACCGGGAGCAGGCTTTGCTGTTGGCGCACGATTATGTACTGATGCAGCACCCGTTTTATTGGTACAGTGCTCCGCCCATCATCAAACAGTGGGAGGATCTGGTGCTGGAGCACGGCTGGGCGTATGGCCGCATGGGTAAGGCTCTGACGGGCAAAAAAATGATGAATGTGATCACGGCGGGCGGTGGGCAGACGGCCTATCAGCCCACTGGTTTTAATCGGTTCTCGATTCGGGAATTTTTACGGCCCTTTGAGCAAACGGCGGTGCTTTGCAACATGACCTACCTGCCTCCGTTTGTGGTTCATGGCACGCACCGAATCACCCCCGAACAAACCGACAGCTACGTGGAGTACTATCGAACGCTGCTCACAGGCCTGGGCGAGGGGCGCATCCAACCCGAACAACTCTCCGCACTCACGTACACAAACGAATACATCATCCCTTCCCAAATCGTATGAGCCAATCTGTACTTATTCAGGCAGTTGTGTATCTGGCCGCTGCCGTAGTCTGCGTACCTGTAGCCAAGCGGCTGGGCCTGGGTTCAGTACTGGGCTATTTACTGGCGGGGGTGCTGATTGGACCGGCCGGACTGGAGTTGATCGGGACGGAGGGGCAGGACGTGATGCACTACGCCGAATTTGGCGTGGTGATTATGCTGTTTCTGATTGGCCTCGAACTCGAACCCGAACTCCTCTGGCGCATGCGCACGGCCATTTTGGGGCTGGGCGGTTTTCAGGTACTACTCACTATGTTGGGCGGTATGGGGCTGGCCATGGTGGCAGGTCTGGCCTGGCAGCCGGCCCTGGCTACGGGGATGATTTTGGCTATGTCGTCTACGGCCATTGTGTTGCAGATGCTCAAAGAAAAGGGGCTTACAGAAAGCAGTGCAGGTCGGAGTGCGTTTGCGGTACTGCTGTTTCAGGACATCGCCGTGATCCCTATTCTGGCGGTGATGCCCTTGCTGCAAACCTACCCCATAGCGGCTACCGGAGCCGAGGGTCACCATAGCCTGGTCGATCACTTGCCGGGCCTGTTGCGGGTGCTTGTGGTAGTGGGCTCGGTAGGGGGCGTGGTGGCTTTGGGCCGTTACGGAATGCGGCCTATTTTTCGGGTTATCGCCGGTACGGGCCTACGCGAAGTGTTTATTGCAACGGCCCTGCTGCTCGTTGTTGGGGTGGCCTTGCTCATGGAGCTGGTGGGCCTGAGCCCGGCATTGGGGGCGTTTGTGGCCGGGGTGGTACTGGCCAACAGCGAATACAAACGAGAGCTCGAAAGCGACATTGACCCGTTTCGGGGCTTATTGCTGGGACTGTTTTTTATCGCGGTGGGTACGTCTATCGACATTGCCCTGATTGTGGCCAACGTGGGCGTAGTGATGGGTATTGTCCTGACCATCATGGTGCTTAAGGCCGCGGTTTTGTGGGGGCTGGGAGGGCGGTTCAAGCTGGGCACCGATCAGAATCTGATTTTTTCACTCGCGCTGTGTCAGGTGGGTGAGTTTGCCTTTGTTCTTCTGTCGTTTGCGCAACAGAACGGTATTCTGGCGACCGATACCGTGGGGCTGCTGACGGCTTCGGTCGCGTTGACCATGGCCCTGACGCCCGTGCTGATGCTCCTGAACGAACGCTGGCTTTTGCCCCGCTTCGGTACCCGCGACAAACCGAATCGTACGGAGGACACTGTCGAGGAGAAAAACCCGGTCATCATTGCCGGCTTTGGTCCGTTTGGAAACACCGTTGGCCGCTTTTTGCGGGCCAATAACATCGGAACAACGGTATTGGATATGGACTCGGACCGGGTAGACCTGCTTCGTAAAATTGGCCTGAAGGTGTATTATGGCGATGCCTCGCGCTACGATCTTCTACGGGCCGCCGGTGCCGACGATGCCAAACTCATTGTGGTGGCTCTGGACACAACCGAACAATCGGTTGAACTGGTCGAAACGGTGCGTAAACACTTTCCGCACCTTCAGATTCTGGCCCGTGCCATGGATTGGTCCGACGCCTACGAGCTTGTTGATGCTAACGTTGCGCACACACGGGTCTACCGCGAAACGCTGGACACTTCCGTACGGATGGGCGTTGATGTACTGCGCGAATTGGGCGTCAGGGCGTACCACGCGCAACGGGCCGCGCACCTATTTATCAAGCAGGATTTAACCCATCTGGATGAGTTGGCGCAAGTGCGGCACGATGAGAAGATGTACTTCAACACCACGCGTCGGCAACTCCGTGAAATTGAGCAATTGATGGAGTTTAACGAGAAAAACCGCTGGCTGAAAGAGATCAACGATGGTTGGGACACCGAAACGTTGCGGGCCGAGGTAAAGAGTATTAAATAAACACGACATCGTCGATCACGCTCGTGCCCATGTCTTCATTGATGCGGGCTACCATTTTATGCTTGGCATTCACCAGCTCATTCCGAAGCGGGGCCGACGTGATTTCGATGTACAAAATCCGCTCTTTCACGTACAGCCGGGTTGTGCGCGAGGCAATCGTTGACCCCATCATTTTAGCCCAGAATGCTTCCAGATACGTCTCGTTGAAGCGTGACTGTAGCTGATAGTGTTTCAGCAGGCGGTTGATCGCTTCCTTCACGGTAGTGGTGCCTGGGTTGCGAATGGCGTTGTCTCGGTTGTAGCGGTAACTATCGTTCATACGGGTAAGTGAGCCGTTCGGGCGGGCCGTTGAGCAAAATTACACAACCGCGGCAAGGAATAGGCGGGGTCACCCTTTTTGATCTGAATTTTAACCGCCCCAACCCGCCCGGTGCCGACAACAAGCCCAACCGCGCGATTTGTAGAAATTGCGGGTTGCTGTTGCGCCCAACCGATTTAGGCTTTATACTTGCACCATCAAGTCAAACACCGCGCCACTAACTCCGGCGCCGTCGGGTTCGCCCGCATGGTTGATTTATACAGAAGCGAGGAGAGACCAGGCTCTACGAATCGCTGGCAACCTACCCACTCCGGCAAGGTGCTAATTCCTGCCCACAGCAAGGCGCTGATGGGAAATATAAGTTACAAATGGATAATGAACAGCAATTGATGACTCAGGCATTGTAAGGTCGTTGCGACCTGTTGAGGCATTCGTTGTACATTATACATTCAACAGTATCTATTCACAAACGCATGGCAACACCCTTGCACTTCGACACCCTGCAACTGCACGCAGGCCAGGAGGTAGACCCCACCACCAACTCACGGGCGGTCCCGATCTACCAAACCACTTCGTACACCTTCAACGACTCCGCCCACGGAGCCGACCTGTTTGCCCTAAAGGCGTTCGGGAACATCTACACCCGGATCATGAACCCCACTACGGATGTGTTCGAGAAGCGTATTGCGGCTCTGGAAGGGGGCGTAGCCGCTTTGGCAGTGGCCTCGGGGCAGGCAGCTCAGTTTATCGCACTGAGCAACCTCCTCAACGCGGGCGACAATTTTGTGGCGTCGCCGTTTCTCTACGGAGGGACCTACAACCAGTTCAAGGTGTCGTTTAAGCGGCTGGGTATCGAGGCCCGATTTGCCAAGAGTGACCGCGCCGAAGACCTGGCCGCGCAAATCGACGAGAATACCAAAGCCATATACATAGAAACCATTGGTAATCCGGGTTTTAATATACCCGATTTCGACGCCATTGCCGAAGTAGCCAAACAACATGACCTGCCCCTGATTGTCGACAATACATTCGGTGCGGGTGGGTATCTGTTCCGGCCCATTGAGCACGGGGCCGCTGTGGTGGTTGAGTCGGCCACGAAGTGGATTGGCGGCCACGGTACCAGCATTGGCGGGGTTATTGTCGACAGTGGTAACTACAACTGGGGCAATGGTAAGTTTCCGCAGTTTAGCCAGCCCTCACCGGGGTATCATGGCATGGTATTCAGCGATGTATTTGGTGTTGGTGGGCCGTTTGGCAATATTCAGTTCATTATTCGAGCCCGTGTAGAAGGCCTGCGCGACTGGGGCCCGGCTATCAGCCCGTTCAACTCATTTATGCTCTTGCAGGGCGTTGAAACCCTGTCGTTGCGGGTCGACCGGACGGTACAAAACGCGCTGGCCTTAGCGCAGTGGCTCGAAGGGCATGAGCAGGTTGAGTACATCAACTACCCCGGTTTGCCGAGCAGCACGTATCACGAGCTGGCCAAAAAATACCTGAAGCGGGGCTTCGGGGGCGTGTTTACGTTCAAGGTGAAAGGAGGCAAAGAAGCCGCCGACCGCTTTGTGAACAGCCTCAAAATGGTGAGCCACCTGGCCAATGTGGGCGATTCAAAAACGCTCATCATTCACCCGGCAACCACCACGCACCAGCAGTTGAGCGAGCATGAGCAGGCGAGTGCAGGTGTTGAGCCCGGTCTGCTGCGGGTATCGGTAGGTACTGAGCATATCGACGACATTAAAGCCGATTTCGAGCAAGCTTTTAACAACTAACAACGAACAACGAGCAGTGAACAATGAGCAGTAGTTAGTGAAATTTCTGATTGACAATCTACCGCTATTGTTTGTTGTTCACTGTTAGTTGTTCGTTGAGCACTGCTTACTTTTCTGTCTCTTGAATTATTTCGACTATAAATATTCGTTTCCGCTCGAAGCCGGGGCTACGCTACCGGGCTTTCGACTGGCCTATACTACGTTTGGAACACTTAATGAGGAGCGTTCCAACGTGATTTGGATATGCCATGCCCTGACGGGCAATGCCGACCCGACCGATTGGTGGAATGGTATGGTAGGGCCGGGCCGCTACTACGACCCGGCGCAGTGGTTTGTGGTGTGCGCCAATATTCTGGGTTCCTGTTACGGGTCGACGGGGCCGCTTTCCATCAACCCCGAAACCGACGAACCGTTTTACCACGATTTTCCGGCTATCACGATCCGCGACATCGTCCATGCGCTCGATTTACTCCGGCAGGAGCTGGGCATCGACCGGATTCATACCTGTCTGGGTGGCTCTGTGGGGGGGCAGCAGGCGGTGGAGTGGGGTATTCTGAAACCGGGCCTGATCGAAAACCTCATTCTGATTGCGACCAACGCCGTGCATTCGCCCTGGGGAATTGCCTTCAACGAATCGCAGCGGATGGCCATTGAGGCCGACCCAACCTGGACCGAACGCCGACCCGATGCGGGGGCTGTCGGTATGAAAGCGGCCCGCTCTATTGCGCTGCTCTCGTACCGCAACTACGATACCTACGGGTTCACCCAGGCACTCGACAATAACGAACAATTGGATAACTACAAGGCTGCTGGTTATCAGCGATATCAAGGCGAAAAGCTCGTGTCGCGTTTCAACGCCTTTACGTACTGGACGCTCTCGAAGGTAATGGATTCGCACAACGTGGGGCGCAACCGGGGGAGTATCCTGAAAGCTTTGGAACAGATCAAGGCTCGCACGCTGGTTGTTGGTATCCGGTCTGATGTGTTGTTCCCGCCCGCCGAACAGCAGTTTCTGGCCCGGCATATTCCGAACGCCGTCTACGAAGAAATCGACTCGTTGTACGGGCACGACGGTTTTCTGATCGAATTCCGGCCGCTGACGCAGATAATCCGGAAGTGGATGGGAGCCGAGAAAGTAGGGGAGAAGGTGCTGACAACTTAAATTACTCGTCGACACTGCGTTGCAGCATCATACTGCCAATCAGCAGAATGAGTCCGATCTGGAGGGCTGTCAGAATTAGGATATAGCGGGTTTTCTCGCGGGCCTGCTCCAGAACGTCTTCGCCCACGGTGAGTTGGAGCGTGGCCAGTTTATTGAGCGAATTGAGTAGTTGCCCAAACGTATCGAGCAACGTTTTGGAGTACACATCGGCCGCTTGGGTCGATACACGGGTTAGGGCCTCGGCCTCGGCCTTGTTGTAGTCGGACAGTTGCTGCTGAAACAACCGAAGCTGATTGGCTTCTTCAGAGGTTAGCTTCGTTTTTACGTAGTCGGTAATGAGCGAATCGACCCGCCGGTTGTCGGCTTTGACCCGTTCCTGAAGGGCTACTGTCGGCGCCCCTTCCGCCGGTGGAGTGCTTTCGAGCATCATTCGCTTGCGGTAAACTGCGGATGTCAGGTTGACCACCAAAGCCGTGGGAACCAAACGATCTTCGTAAATGGATGTGGTCATCTGGTGAATGTCGACCAGGGCGCGCCGACACAGGAATACACTTACCAGAATCAGGCCCAAAAAGCTGGCAAAGAGTATAATATCCCGTAAGGTAGTGGGCCGAGATTTCATGGTAAATAAGGCTGATGGACAGGTGAAATAGGCGAAATGTATGCATTCAGAACGGGAAGAAAAAAGAAAAGTTGTAGTCTATACCCGGATCGTTCTATTCGAAGAGCCTGCATGAAGGACTATTTCCGCTCTCGATGTCTAAAATTTGGCCGTACCTGAGTACAGCGATGCGCTGAACTTTTTCCTGAAAATATTTCCTTTTCCAAAGATTCTTTTGTTGGATGATATTTTTTGCAAATTTTCAACAAACTTGCCATCTGTTTGGAAAAATAAAGAGCTAGAGGCCGAATGAGTGAAAGAGTGATAAAAAAACTCACCTCTCTTTGTTCGTAAACCTGCGCGCTCTTTCCTTCTTTATACGTTTTCACTCCTGCGCTATGAAGGATTACATCCGCCCGATTAACCGCCTGCTTGTTGCCAACCGGGGCGAAATCGCCATCCGCATCATGCGGGCCGCTACCGAGTTGGGAATTACCACTGTTGCGGTGTACACCTACGAAGACCGCTACTCGCTGCATCGCTATAAAGCCGATGAAGCGTATCAGATTGGTCGTGATGAAGACCCCCTAAAACCTTACCTGGACGTAGAGGGGATCATAGCGCTGGCGAAACATAAGAAGGTCGACGCTATTCATCCGGGCTACGGTTTCCTCTCAGAAAACGTAACGCTGGCTCGTCGCTGCCGGGAAGAGGGTATCGTATTCGTCGGACCGTCGCCCGAGGCAATGGATGCGCTGGGCGACAAAGTGCGGGCCAAAAACCTGGCTACCTCGGCCGATGTTCCTCTGATTCCCGATTCGCGGGAGGAAAACATGTCGCCGGAGCGGGCCATGGAAGAAGCTACCCGGATCGGCTTCCCGATTATGGTGAAGGCTGCCGCCGGGGGAGGTGGTCGCGGTATGCGCGTGGTGCGGAACGCGGAAGACTTCGAGAAAGCGTTTACTGAAGCCAAGAACGAAGCAAAAAATGCTTTTGGCGATGATACGATCTTCCTCGAAAAATTTATTGAAGACCCCAAACATATTGAGGTACAGCTCCTGGGCGATACACACGGTAGCCTGATCCACCTGTACGAACGGGATTGCTCGGTACAACGGCGTTTTCAGAAGGTAGTCGAAATGGCCCCTTCGTTTGGCCTGCGGCAGGAAACCCGCAACAAGTTGTACGAGTACGCCTTGAAAATAGGCCGGGCTGTTAACTACTCCAATGCCGGAACCGTTGAGTTTCTGGTCGATAAGCACGAGAATATCTACTTCATCGAGGTGAACCCCCGGATTCAGGTGGAGCACACCATTACCGAAGAAGTGACAGGTATCGACCTTGTGCGGACGCAGTTGCTCGTCGCGATGGGCTACAAGCTGTCGGACAACGGAATCTATATCAACCATCAGGACGAGGTTCCGCTCAACGGCTACGCCATTCAGTGCCGGATCACGACGGAAGACCCTGCCAATGGTTTCAAACCGGATTTTGGCACCATTATCGCCTACCGCAACGCGGCTGGTTTCGGTATCCGTCTGGATGAAGGCAGTAGCTATCCGGGCGTTAAGATTTCGCCCTATTTCGACTCCATGATCGTGAAGGTTTCCTCGCGGGGCCGGACGCTCAAAGGAGCTGTGCAACGCTTGCAGCGGGCGTTGGTAGAGTTCCGGATTCGGGGGGTGAAAACGAACATTCCGTTCCTTCAGAACGTAATTGCCCACCCCATTTTCCAACGGGGCGAAGCGCGGGTGTCGTTCATTGAGAGCCATCCCGAACTTTTTAATCTGCGTATCCCCGGCGACCGCTCAACGCGGGCGTTGAAGTACCTGGCCGAGGTGATTGTCAACGGTAATCCGGAGGTTAAGAAAGTTGATAAAACAAAGGTATTCCGTACACCTGCCGTACCAATTTACGATCAGTACGGGGCTTATCCGAAAGGCAATCGCGACCGGCTCAATGAGCTGGGTCGGGAGGGATTTGTGCAGTGGCTGAACGATCAGAAGTCGGTTCTTTACACGGATACTACCTTCCGCGATGGCCACCAATCGTTGCTGGCTACCCGCGTGCGGACGCAGGACATGCTGAAAGTCGCCGAAGGGTTTGCCAAAAATCACCCTGAGCTCTTTTCGATGGAAGTGTGGGGCGGGGCTACCTTCGATGTGACCATGCGTTTTCTGCACGAGAACCCCTGGAAGCGGCTCGAAGCCTTCCGGGAGGCCATGCCCAACATGCTGCTCCAAATGCTTTTCCGCGGCTCTAACGCCGTTGGTTACTCGGCTTACCCGGATAACCTGATTGAGAAATTCGTGGAGAAATCCTGGGAAACGGGCATCGACGTGTTCCGGATTTTTGACTCGCTCAACTGGGTAGAAGCGATGAAAGTGAGCATCCGCGCCGTTCGTGAGCGAACCAACGCACTCGCCGAAGCAGCTATCTGCTACACCGGCGATATGCTCAACCCCGACAAAAATCACAAGTATAACCTCCAGTATTATCTGGATCTGGCCCGTCAGCTCGAAGACGAAGGGGCCCATATCTTGTGTATCAAGGATATGGCTGGCCTGCTCAAGCCGCTGGCCGCCCAGGTCTTGGTGAGCGAACTGAAAAAAGCGGTGAATATTCCGGTACACCTGCACACGCACGACACAGCGGGCATTCAGGCAGCTACCTACCTGACCGCGATTGACGCCGGTGTCGACGTGGTCGACTGCGCTCTGGGTGCGCTTTCGGGCCTGACCTCGCAGCCGAACTTCAACTCAGTGGTGGCCATGATGCAGGGTCACGAGCGCGAATGTCCCATCGACCTGGGTTCGTTGAATGCCTACTCCAACTACTGGGAGGATGTGCGCGAGTATTACTATCCGTTTGAGTCGGGTATGAAGGCCGGTAATGCGGAGGTGTACGAAAACGAAATCCCCGGCGGCCAATACTCGAACCTGAAACCACAGGCCATTGCCACGGGGCTGGGTGACAAGTTCGAAGTGCTGAAAAAGAATTACGTGGTGGTTAACCAGTTATTCGGCGACATTGTGAAGGTGACGCCTTCGTCCAAAGTAGTGGGTGATATGGCAATCTTCATGACCGCCAACAACCTGACCGCTAAGGATGTGCTGGAGCGGGGCGAGTCGCTGGCATTCCCCGAATCGGTGAAGGAGCTGATGAAAGGATTGCTGGGTCAGGCGCCCGGTGGTTTCCCCGAAGACATCCAGAAAGCGGTGCTGAAAGGAGAGGAGCCGCTGACCGGCCGCCCGAACGAGCACCTGGCCCCGATTAACTTCGATGCTGACTTTGAGCAGTTCCAGCAGAAGTACCCTCGCAACGAAGGCTTCACGGATTACCTCTCGTACCAGATGTACCCGAAGGTGTACGACGAGTACTACAAGGCGCGTCAGGAGTATGGCGACGTTAGCATCATCCCGACGCCCGCTTTCCTGTACGGCCTGAAAGAGAACGAAGAAATTCTGATTGAGATAGCCGAGGGCAAGAACATTCTGGTTCGGTTGCTGTTCAAATCGGAGCCCGATGAGCTGGGTATGCGGACGATCACGTTTGAACTGAACGGTCAAAGCCGTCAGGTGAAAGTGCGCGACAAATCGTTGAAGGTAGATAAGGCCCAAAACCAGAAAGTGAGCAAGCCCGGCGACGTAGGGGCGCCCTTACAGGGTCGCCTGACGCGGATTCTGGTGAAGCCCGGCGATGTGGTGAAGAAGAATCAGCCTCTGTTTGTGATCGAGGCCATGAAGATGGAGAGTATCGTATCGGCACCCAATGCCGGCACCGTGAAGCAGGTAGTATTAAAAGAAAATACCACTGTGGAGCAGGACGACTGGGTACTGGAATTGGCATAACAACAAAAAATCCCCGGCCTCACAGCCGGGGATTTTTTGTTTAGCGGAAGCCCATCTGCACCATACGGAGGCTTTCGAAGGCTTGTCGCTGATTATATTCGTTGGTCATCGAACGACTGTTTAACAGGTCGACAATGGTGCCAATGCCACAGAAGCCGAGCGTCAGAAAATACAAAATACCCATCCCGATCTGTCCCAGAATAAACCGGTGAATCCCCGCAAACCCGGCAAATCCGGCCAGTGCCACAATCATAATGGTCTGGTTATCTTTGCGTTTGGTACGATACAGGTACACAAACTGCTCTAGTTGCTGGGGAGTCAGGTCACGGGTGATACTCTGGATATAGTTCAATTCTTCGGGTTGCATGTCGGGTAAGTACAGCAACGGATTCGGGTTTGCGGAGTTCATTGTATTTGGTGTTTGTTTGTTGAGTCAAATTTGGCGAGTTGCCACACACGATTCAACAAAATCAGGAGAGCCGGAATGGCGAGCGGATGACTGGCCCAGGATTCGGCTAAACGGCCATGTAACAAATGACTCACCCCATGCCCCAGCCCGCAACCGGGGCAATGCTCGAACCCAGCCGCCCGAAATACGCACACGGAGTAATGCGCCGATTCGACCTCGGAAAAGGCCAGCCACAACAGGCCACCCACCCAAACAAACAGTTCGAAATAACGACCAAAGCGAGTCATGGCGGCTCCAGGTTAGGGTACGCTTACAACCAGGGTCGGCGCTTTTTGAAGGCGCGTTTCAACCCGAGTACCAGCAGCACGGCTCCGATAAGGCCAAACAAGAGGGCCAGCTGACCCAGATTCAGAATAGCGAATACAATGGCCACCAAAATCACAAATACGGAGGCTTTGAGCTTCCAGTCGATGCGCTGCCACCAGTTGAGTTCCTCGCGGAGCGGCAGGCCCAGCGATTCCCGGATTCGGTTGCCCAGTCGTAGCTGACTTTTCGGTTTTGGGCGGGGCCGGGGTTGTTCAGATACCGCTTGGCTCGACTCGCGCATCAGCCGCTCGACCCGCTTCAGCCGGTTAGCTGCCCGTTGTTCGGCCGGGGTGGCAACTAACGGAGCAGCACTGGCCAGAAGCAAAGCCGGATCTGGCTCGGTTACAGGCTGATTTTCTTCGGAAAGCTCAGTGACGGATTCCGTTGTGGCAGTAACGTCGGTACGGCTGAGCGTTAGGGTGTCGGGTTTAGGCGAGGCCATCGGCGACGTAAACCGGGGGGCTGGTGTGCGTTGAACAAGGGCATAGGGCCGTTGGCAGGCCGCAAAACAAACGAGAACAAACAGGCTACTCAGCAGCAAAAAGGGGTTTCTCATAGAGCAGGAACGCGACATTGAACGCTCGAAAATCGAAAGTACAACGAACTTCAAGGCGGTAATCTTATCGAACAACAAAAAATGGAGCGGGCGGGGCAATGCCGGGTTCCGAATTGGGTAGGTAAAGCGGCCTCAGGTGCTGCTTTCTGATACGAAACGCTTTCAAATCGATCATGAATAATTTTGGTTTTCAATCGCGACGGCACTTTCTGTCGACCGTTGGCGGGGCTGCGCTCACCTTGCCCGCGCTTACCGATGCCCTGGGACAGCCTCTGCAAACCCGCAAACTGGGCATCGCACTGGTCGGGCTGGGTTACTACAGCAAAAATCTGCTGGCTCCCGCTCTGCAACAAACACAGTACTGCCGATTGGCGGGTATTGTGACCGGCACCCCGGCCAAAGCCGATGAGTGGATGGCTAAATACAATATACCGAAAGCGAACGTCTACGATTATAAAAACTTTGACCGCATTGCCGATAACCCCGACATCGACATTGTGTACGTGGTGTTGCCCAACTCCATGCACACCGAATTTGTAGTGCGGGCCGCTCAGGCGGGTAAGCACGTGATCTGCGAAAAACCGTTGGCCATCACCGAAGCCGAGTGCGACCAGATGATTAATGCCTGCCGAAAAGCCAGCAAGCAGTTGGCCGTTGGGTATCGGCTGCACTACGAGCCATTCACGCAGGAGGTGATGCGGCTGGGGCAGCAAAAAGTATTTGGGGCCGTTAAGTTTGTGGAAAGCAGCGATGGGTTCCGCATTGGCGATCCGAGTCAGTGGCGGATGAAAAAGGCCATGGCGGGCGGTGGGCCGCTGATGGATGTGGGCATTTATGCGGTTCAGGGCGCCCGCTACGTGACGGGCGAAGAACCGATCTCGGTAACCGCTCAGTTCTCGGCCAAAACCGAGCCACAGAAATTTAAAGAAGTAGAAGAGACCATGTCGTGGCAGTTCCGGTTTCCGAGCGGGGCCATGAGCAACTCAACAACCAGCTACACGGCCGGCGTGGAGCGGTTGTACGCATCCTGCGAAAAAGGTTGGTTTGAGCTGTCGCCCGCTTTTGGGTATGGCCCGCTCAAAGGGCGCACCAGTAAAGGACCCATCGAAATGCCCGTGGTGAACCATCAGGCGGCCCACATGGACGGTGTATCGAAAACGTTGATGGAAGGCAAGCCTTTGCCCGACCACATTACCGGCGAAGAAGGCAAGCGCGATGTTCGGTTGCTACAGGCAATCTACCGCGCTGCCGAAACCGGCCGAACAATTAATTTGAAATAAAGGAATAGAGGAGAAAGGAAAAGGGAGGAAGGGAAAAGACAGCGAATTCGCTTCTTTCTCCTTTCCTCCCTTTTCCTTTCTCCTCTATTTAATACGCCGTCCGGTCACGGGCGGCATCCAGGTCATTATATTTTCGGTCGAGGCCCTCGGTCGATTTATGGTCCGACCGGTCGCCGTGGGCGGCCTCCTGGGCTTTTACGCTGCTCTCGTCCATGCTTTCGCGGGGCTGACTCATCATCTGAGCTGTTTCCTGAGGCCGCTCGCCCGGTTGGTACGACGAATCTTCTTCGCCCTTCACATCATACGGGTGCGTGGAATCGCCGGTTGTCGGGTGGCGGTCCATACCTTCGTCGGCTGCGTCCGAAACGGCATCGGGGCCGGCCTCCATACCGTCGTACTGATTTCCGGGCTCCAGATCATCGGTCGAAAGAGGAATCTGATCGGCTGGCCGGGGTTCGATGGTGGCCGTGTACGACAGCTCACCCGTGGCAGGCCAGCCTGTTACGTGGGTCGTACTTTGCTGAAAACCAATCTGATGGGACCGGTCGGGCTCGGTAGGCTCCTGAATTTCGGGCTGATGCGGCTGCGGCTGACCGGGCAACGGGGTAATTTCGGGAGCCGGGTCGGGCGACATCGGTGGCGTGGGTGTATCGGGGCCTGCGGGTACCGGGTTGTTAGGGTCGGGCGTTGAGGGCAAATTAGGAACCATGTCGGCAAACACGCCAAAGCTGCCCGTAGCCGTGTTGTTCATGTCGGCCCCGTTGGGCTGCACCCGGTCGGTTGGTGTGCTGTTGGTGGCCCCGCTTGCGGTGTTTGCCTCTTGCGCGGGCAAACCCGTATTCACCGTTGAGCCTGCGTCGGGGTTGCCGGTTATTTCGGCCTCTGCATGCGGGTTGTCGGGCATCTGATCGGGGTCAATGGTGTTGCCCGTGCGCAGGGCGGCATCCGAATTTTCGTAGGTTTTCTGGTCGTACCCCTGCAAGCTCCGCTCTTCGTCGCTGCTGTAGCGATTGCGGAGCTGTTCGTCCATCACATCGTCGTTCGTATCGCCGATGGGGGTGAGTTTACCATCTACTAATTTGACCATGTTGGTTTCGGCCTGATCGGCTCCGAACATGGTTTCGGCGTTTTCGTTGGAGACCATATTGGCCTGCTGAGCGCCGTCGGAAAGGGCTGATGAGTCTGCCATAACAGTTGAGTTGGTTGAGTGAATTGCGTACTCTGTTTTCTATAAACCCTACCTGCCGACAAAGGTTTTGGCTGGTCTTTTGCGGGATGGCATTGATTTTGCTCTGAGGCTTCATAGCTCAACAAAAGGCTCGTTCAACCAATGTCTTATTCCATGAAACGACTTTACGGAAGTATCTTGCTCCTGTGGCTGGTAAGCCTTTCGGTACACGCACAGAAGAGCTTTATTTTACAGCATCAGCCCAAAAACGGATTTTTTTCGATCAGTAGCGGGGTGAGCCTGCCCACGGGTAAGTTTGGTCTTTGCTCTACCCGCGACGAAGAGGCCGGCCTGGCCAAACAGGGAACCATGGCGAGCATTTCGGCTGGCTACCGGGTAGCGGGACCCGTTGGGCTGATGGTCCGGTACGAAATTTTTCGCAACCGGGTGCACGAAGAAGCCCTGCTCGACGGGGTGTACCGCATTAATGGCGACACCTGGACGGCCAACGCCGGTTTCTGGGCGATTACCTCGCTCACGGCCGGGCCGTACGTCAACATCCCGGTGGGGCGCTGGACCATTCAGGCGCGGGCTACCATGGGGCAGGCCTCCGGTATTTGCCCCAGCACCAGTTTAAACGGCCGGTTTATGGATATTCCGATGGCGATTGAAACTAGTGAAGTTCGCTCAACGACCCGCTCGTACAATGGTGGCCTTACGCTGCGGTACCGGCTCGGCCGGAGCACCGCCCTGCAGTTTAATACTGATTACAGCCGTGCCGATTTCACGTTTTCCGACATGAAAACGGTAACCAGCACGGGCCTTGGTCGTGGGCAGACAAGCCTTATGACCAGCGTAAAGCCGATTAGTGTCGTGAGCGTATCGGCGGGGCTTACCATTCTGTTCGGTAACCGAAGCCGGGTATTTTAAAGAACTCGACTCGAAACGCGTTTACAGTCCGTAAACCGAAAGTAACGATTCATCGGTCCATTTGGCTGGTACGTCCGCAAGGGCGCTGGGGGTTCATAAAGAGGGATGTAGTTTTGATGCGATAGTCAACCGCACAGTAAACAACAACCTCCTTATGAACCCCTCTTTGCTGCAAAAAATTGCTCAGTTAGGTCTCTCGGCCCGGTCGCGCCAACAAGCCCCTGCCGGGTTAGAACTCCCCTTTCCGAAAGGCCGCCGGTGGGTACCTCTGTCGGCCATTCTGATGCTCGAAGGCACGAGCAACTACACCCTGCTTCACTTCCGCGACGGTTCGCAACTACTCGTGGCCATTACGCTCAAAGCACTGGCCGACCGATTGCCCGCAGGGTCGTTTGCCCGGCCGCATCGGAAGTACATGTTCAACTGGCAGTATATCAAGGCTGTACACCGGCCTGAGAACGAGGTTGTACTGGCAGGTGGTATTCGGCTGCCGATTGCCCGCCGACGGCTGACCGAGTTTATAAACGAGTACCGGGGGCACCTGCACGCCTGAGTGTAGCCCCCAACAGCCGGACCGGTTGGTCTGCAGGTATCTATTGGCCTGCGGGCCAACCGGTTTTTATTATAAGGTACCCCCAAATTCGACCGTTTGTCCAGTTCCGGTGACGTTCGTCGGTAATCGGTTTGAACCCCACGTTTGTTGCCGTAGTTTAGTACCATAGTTTGGACCCTTACCACAACGGCCATGACACCGACACGAAAACAAGCCCTGATTCGGCGTGTAAAAGATATCACGCTCGGAACAACCCTCACTGTAGCCCTGCTCAATGGCTCGGTGCTACTTCAGAGCTGCGGAGGCAGCAATGACGATGGGTACGCCGACTCCGGGCAGGCTGATACGCAGACCGAGACGTATAAGAAAGGGGTGCTGTCGTACATCACCGAGACGGCCCCCGGCAATTTCAAAATCACCGACGAGCAGCAGGTAGGCCCCGAGCGCGCGGGGGCTATTGTGAGCTATTTCGACGGGCACCGCGATACGCTTAGCGTGGCCGCAGCGCAGGCGCTCGTGCGTAACGACCCCTCTACCAGTCAGTATTTCAATAATCCATCCGGCTATAATCACGGCAGCGGTTTGGCCAATGCCCTGCTGTGGGGTGGGTTGGGCTACATGATCGGGCGGCAGTTTATGGGCAGCGGCCCCAACTTCGACCGCGACCGCCGGTACAGTCAGGGGGTTTATACGAACCCGAGTGTGTACGCCCGGTCGAGCGATATTGGCCGCGAGGTGAGCCGCTCGCGGGTGGTCACCAGCCGACCAAGCGGGAGCCGGGGTGGCTTTTTCAGCCGGGGCCGCAGTGGCGGTTTCTCGTCGTAACCCATACGGGCTCTTGTAGCCTGCTTTTCACGTTTTCTTCACCATTGTCGATGATTCAACTTAAAACACTATCCGTTAGCCCCGACAAGCAGCTCCGCAACATTGGTTGGGACTGGATGCTCGGTACCGATACCGTTCCTTATCTCACCAACGAAGTGGTGACCGTTTCTGAAGCCGACGTTGATGCGTATCACGATGCGGCCGCCGAGTTATTCGAGATGTACGTTGCGGCCGCGCAGCACGTGATCGACCGCGACCGTTTTGCGGAACTCGGGATTCCGGCCAATCTGGTCGAGCTGATTCGGCACTCGTGGGACGACGACCGGCAGATTCACCTCTACGGCCGGTTCGACCTGGCCATGACCGACCGGGGCGTGAAGCTGATTGAGTTTAATGCCGATACCGCAACCTGCCTGCCCGAGACGGCCGTAGTGCAGTATGCGCATTTGCGGGCCAACGACCTCGACGAGTCGCGGCAGTTCAACGCCGTGTACGAAACGTTGGTGGGGCAGTTCCGATACCTGCGCGAGCAAAACCCCGACCTCGACCCATCACTGCTACTCTCGACCACCCGCGACACCGACGGTAACGGCATTCCCGAAGATGATGCCAACGTAGCGCTGATTGCCGAGGCCGCCCGCGAGGCTGGCTTCGACACCGCCATTGCGTACATTGATACCGTCGATTTCTCGGCCACCGAAGGCATTTTCCGGCAAGACCCGTTCAGTGGACGGTTTATCCGGTATGATTACTGGTTTAAGCTGGTACCCTGGGAAGTGATGGCCGAAGATGAACCCGATTTGTGCGCATTGCTCACGCAGGCCGTACGCAATCGGCGCACACTGGTGCTCAACCCGGCTTACACGCTGCTGTTCCAGTCGAAGTATATCCTGAAAATTCTGTGGGAGCTGTACCCAAATCACCCGTTACTGCTGCGCACCGAAACCGGACCTCTGACAGATGTGCCGAGTGTGGAAAAGGTGATTTTTGGGCGTGAAGGTGCTAATGTACGTATTCTGGAGACGAGCGGGCAGGTTCGGCTGGCCGCCGATGGCGAGTACGGCGATTACCCCAAAGTGTACCAGCAATATGTTGCCTTCCCGACCGATGCCGCCGGGCATACCTATCAGGCCGGTGTGTTTTACGCGGGCGAACCCTGCGGGCTGGGCTTCCGGCGCGGAGGGCTTATCCTGGACAATGGGGCTCAATTTGTCGGCCATATGGTTGGGTAGTGCGGGGTGCGAAAAAAATATTGCCCCCGTTCCAACCCTTTGCCCTAACCGGGAATCCTACTACTGACAATCGAGAGAGGTTTCGTAAGGCAAGATTGTTATCATAGCTCAGAACGCGAGTCGCCCGGCCAAATTTGACCGGGCGACTTTTTGTTTTCAGGGCGATAACTAAGCTGGTGTTATCGGTTTCTCAGTAGAGGACATTCGGACCTCAGATACCAGACGTTAGACCTACTACCATTCTGTAGAGAAGTCTAACGTCTAGTGTCCAACATCTAATGGCCAGTTTTATTGACCAAACAGAATTTTGTTCGTTACGTCCTGTTCGATCGTGATGTAGCCAGGGTAGTCGATAGCTTTGTTACCGAGGTCGAGGGTCGGTTTGATTTTAATCGTCACCCGGGATGCTTTGGTATCATCAGAACCCGCCAGATTGCTCACAAACTGCGCGAAAGCATCGCGGGTTTTGGCATCGGTGAGCAACTGAAACGCATTGGCGTTGATCTTAATCGGGACCACGGTTTGTCCACCGCCAGCCGGTACGGCCACACGCTGGTTAATGAACCCGTTGAACAACTCCTGACCAGCCAACAAAATGCGGTATTCCAATTGGTTGATGGCCGCGTTGCGGTTGGTGGGGTTCGTAATGCCCAGATTAATGCGGGCGTCGAGCGGAACGTTGCGGGTGAGCAAACCGGCGGCAATGCGTGGATACTTAACCGGGTTGAAATCGCTCATATCCTTCATATTCCGAAACTGACGGATGTCGTAACCCGCCAGAGTGATGCTATCCGCCGATCGGATAGCGTATCGGCAATCGCCTAAGGCTTTGGCTTCTGTTAGTTGGCGGCTCACCCCGCAGCGCGTCAAAAGAAGGGGCAACAGAGCCAGTGAAAACAGCAGGAATCGTTTCATAAGTCATACATGAGTTAAATTGTGGATCGACCCAGTGATAGCCGTCCACCGGTTCTTAACCTAAGACAACCCGCAATTGTGTTGGTTTAATAGCGAACCTCCAGGTAATTGAGCGAATGAACGGGCACGATCCGGCGAACAAATTACGCAAACAGGGTTATATCCATAAAGGGGCACCCGCATTGCGGCCCCATTTCCCGAAAAAACCATGCAATTTCAAACCATAAACCCCTATACCGGTGGGGTATTAGCCGAGTACCCAGCGCATACCGACGCCGAAATTGATCAATTACTCACACAGGCCGATGCGCAATTTGCCCATTGGTCGGAAGGGCCATTTGCCGTTCGAGCGGCCTGTTTTCGGCGCTTGGGTCGCCTGTTGCGCGACCGGCAGGAAGAACTGGCGCAGCTGATGACGGCCGAAATGGGTAAGATCATGGCCGAGTCGCGGGCCGAAATAGAGAAGTGTGCCGGGCAGTGCGACTATTATGCCGAAAACGCTGAGACCTTGCTACAGCCCGAAACCATCCCGACGGAGGCCCGGCAGAGTGGCTACCGGTACGAGCCGGTGGGCGTGGTGCTGGCCATCATGCCCTGGAATTTTCCGTTCTGGCAAGTGTTTCGGTATGCTGTACCGGCTCTGATGGCGGGCAATGTTACCCTGCTTAAACCGGCTCCCAACACGCTTGGCTGTGGATTGGCTATCGAAAAAGCGTTTCGGGACGCGGGCTTCCCCGAGGGGGTGTTTGCCTGCCTTGTGGCCGACGTACCCGCCCTGAAAGCGGTGATCGAAGACGATCGCGTGGGCATGATTACACTTACCGGCAGCGAGCGGGCCGGGGCGTCGGTGGCGGCATTAGCCGGTGCGAACATCAAAAAATGCGTACTCGAATTGGGCGGTAGCGACCCCCTAATTGTACTGGCCGACGCCGATCTGGACAAGGCCGCGCAGGCTGCCGTAACCTCGCGCATGAGCAATGCCGGTCAGGTGTGTATTGCCGCCAAACGGTGGCTGGTCGAGGAGGCTGTTGCTGAGGCTTTCACCCAGCGCGTTGCCGAGCTGATCCGGGGTATCCGACAGGGCGACCCCTTCGACCCCGCCGTGCAGATGGGTCCCATTGCCCGGCTCGATTTGGCCGAGGGACTTGAAAAACAGCTACAGCAGGCACTGGCGCAAGGTGCCCAATTGCTGGTGGGTGGCCAACGCAACGGTACTCAAATGCAGCCGACACTTCTCGGCAACGTGCGCCCCGATAACGTGGTGTTTCAGGAGGAAACCTTCGGACCACTGGCAACGATCACGGCCGTTGCCGATGCCGACGAAGCCGTGCAACTGGCCAACGCGTCGCGCTACGGGTTGAGTGCCGCCATCTGGACCGCCGACCTCGACCGGGCTGAGCAACTGGCCCGGCGGCTGCGGGTGGGCAGTGTGTTTGTCAATGCGGTGGTCCGGTCCGACTCACGGCTGCCGATTGGGGGCGTGAAGAAATCGGGGTACGGTCGCGAACTGGCAGGGCCGGGTATTCGGGAGTTCTGTACGGTCAAAACGGTTTACATAGCGTAGTCGCGACGGGCTGCCGGGGCTTGGTTACGCGCATTTGTAGAGTAGGGGAGCGTTTACCGGGTGGATAGAAATGTGTATTTTTACCCACTCACCCCCGTTTTACGTTGTCATGGTTAATGCCCCCCGCTCGGCTTCGTCAACCCCTCATCACCCTCGCCGTACGCGTTTGCGGCTGACCATGTACCGGGTTCTGGAAACGTCGACCGGGAAAAAGAGGGGCATGAGTCTGGTTTTCAACGTAGTGCTGGTTACCATCATCACGCTCAATGCGGTGGCTATTGTGCTGCATACCGTCGAGTCGATCAATCGCAAGCATGCTGTGCTGTTCCGCGATTTTGAGTTCTTTTCGGTTATGTTTTTTACGGTTGAGTACCTGTTGCGGATATGGGTATCGGTCGAAAACGAGAAGTACCGGCATCCGGTCTGGGGGCGACTACGGTACATGGTTTCCACGTCGGCCATCATCGACCTGCTGGCCATTTTTCCATTCTATTTCAGTCTCTTTGCGACCGATCTGGCCATTGTCCGTATCCTGCGGATCTTCCGTATTTTCCGGTTGTTCCGTATCAGCCGGTACTCGCATGCGGTTCGGCTTATTCAGCGGGTGGTGGCCGACCGGAAGGAGGAGTTGGTGCTCAGCGTGATGTTTATTCTGTTCATGCTCATCATCGTGTCGAGCATTATGTACTACGTGGAGCACCCGGTGCAGCCCCAAACATTTTCGAGCATACCAGCAACCATGTGGTGGGGAGTCAATGCCATGGCTACGGTTGGGTACGGTGATATTCACCCCATTACGCCTTTAGGAAAGCTACTGGCGGGTATTGCGGCCATGATGGGTATCATGCTGTTTGCCTTGCCAACGGGTATTCTCACGTCGGGGTTCCTCGAACACCTGCGGCTTCAGAAAGGGGCGCGTAATTACTGCCCGCATTGCGGTAAGGAGATCTGAAGTCGCGAAACTCTAAACTCCCCTCACATCCCGTATTGACCCAGATACCTAAGAAGGGGAGCGAGGTGGAGAGCCTGAATCATTTGACCACTATCAATCAGGGCGAGGGCTTCTGCTGGTGATACCAGATGAACACTGATCTCTTCAGTGGCTTCGAGCTCCTGGGCCTGCATGAGGGTTACGCCCGTTGCCAGATACGCATACGTCAGGTTTGAGTGCGTGCCGGGGTTGGCCGAGAGTGTCATCAGCAACGTCCACTCGCCCCCGCCATAGCCCGTTTCTTCCAGCAGCTCGCGCTGGGCCGTGATGAGGGCGGCTTCGGCTCCGGTGGCCCCGTCGTATGCTTCTACTACACCCGCGCACAGCTCGTAATGCACCGCCCCGAAACCGTGCCGGTACTGCCGTATGAGCACCAGCTGCCCCTCGGTCGTAACGGCCACCACATTGATCCAGTTGGGGTATTCCAGTACGAAATAATCGGGAATGTAGCCACCATTGGCCATCCGAACCGCTTCTTTCCGAACGGTAAACCACGGCAGCCGGTGAATGTACTCCGACGATTCGACCTGCCAGGGCTGGGGCTCGTCTGTCATATCTTGCGTTTCAGTTCGAAGTGCTGACCCAGATAAAGCCGTCGTACCTGTTCGTCGCTCGCAAGGTCTTCGGCGGTGCCTTGTTTCAGGATTTTACCTTCAAAAAGCAGATAGGCCCGGTCGGTGATCGAGAGGGTTTCGTTTACGTTGTGGTCGGTGATCAGAATTCCGATGTTGCGGTGCTTCAGTTTGGCCACAATGCTCTGAATATCTTCCACCGCAATCGGGTCGACGCCCGCAAACGGCTCATCGAGCAGGATAAATTTGGGGTCAACGGCCAGAGCGCGGGCAATTTCGGTGCGTCGGCGTTCGCCCCCCGACAGTACCTTGCCGAGGTTTTTGCGAACATGCTTGAGGCTGAATTCTTCGAGCAGGTCTTCAACCTTGTCGCGTTGTTCGGCTTTCGAGAGTTTGGTCATTTCGAGTACGGCCAGGATGTTTTCTTCAACCGTCAGGTCACGAAAAACCGAAGCCTCCTGCGCCAGATACCCCAAACCAAGCCGGGCCCGCTTGTACATGGGCAGGTCTGTTACGTCGGTATCGTCAATGTACACCTTGCCGCTATTGGGTTTGATAAGGCCCACGGCCATGTAAAACGAGGTGGTTTTACCGGCCCCGTTAGGACCCAGTAAGCCGACAATTTCGCCCTGTGCCACCTGGTACGACACATTGTTGTTTACCAGCCGGGAGCCGTATTTCTTGATGAGGTTTTCTGTTCTGAGAATCATTAAATCCTGAATAATCGATCACGCAACCGCGTTGGGCTGCTCAGTAGAATCAAGCGACGGTGGTGTGTGGTCCATACATCGTATGTCTTTTAGCACCAGCTGGATAGATACCTGACCGTTGAAATGGTTTTCTTCAATCTGGTAGCAAATCGACAGGGGCTCGTCGTGATACAGCCGGTCGGCCCACTGCGGAGCCATGTTGAACCCAATGGCCTGAAATTTATACACCGAGTCGGCCTGCCGCACCCAGAATTTCAGGTGCTTTTGTTGCATGGTCTGAACCGGTCCACAGAGGTACACCTGTTCGGTACAAAAGACCGGTTGCAGGTTGTGCGGCCCAAACGGCCCCATCTGTTTCAGGATTCGGACAAACTTGCCATCAATCTGATCAAAATCGAGCGGCATATCAATTTCGATCAGCGGGGTGAGCATCTCCTCCTGAATCCGGCCCGATACCACCGTCTCGAATTTCTGCCGGAAAGCGGGTACGTTTTCGGGCTTCAGGGTCAGACCGGCCGCAAAGGTATGCCCGCCAAACTGTTCGAGCAGGTCGGCGCACTCTTCAATGGCCTCGTACACATCGAACCCCGGCACCGACCGCGCCGATCCAGCTACTTTTTCGTTCGACTGCGTCAGAATAACTGTAGGGCGGTAATAGTGTTCGATACAACGCGAGGCCACAATACCAATAACGCCCTTGTGCCACGATGCGTCGAACAGAACCGTCGATTTAGCATTTTTTAACCATTCGTCGGCTTCAATCATGGCCAGGGCCTGCTGGGTAGTGCCCGAGTCGAACTTCTGCCGGTTTACATTGTGCGCGTTGATTTCCAGCGCAAAGCGGTCGGCTTCGGTATCGTCGTCGGCCAGTAGCAACCGTACGGCTTCTTTTGCGTGTTTAATACGCCCGGCCGCATTGATGCGCGGCCCAACTTTAAACACCAGCTCGTTGATATCGAGCGGGCGTGTTGATGGAGTAGCCCGACTGTCGGCAATCAGGTTACCCGACTCATCCTTTTTGGCGTTGGCCACTTTGATAAGCGCCCGCAATCCCGGCCGGGCCTGTTCGTTGAGGCATTTAAGGCCGTAGTAAGCCAGCACCCGGTTTTCGCCCGTGATCGGCACAATGTCCGAGGCAATGCTGACTACCACCAGGTCCAGAAACGCGTAGAGTTGTTCAAGTGGAATCCCCTTAAACAGGCACAGGGCCTGCAACAGCTTGAAACCAACCCCGCAGCCGGTCAGCTCTTTATACGGGTACGCGCAGTCGACGCGCTTGGGGTCGAGTACGGCGGCCGCGTCGGGTATTTCGGTGCCGGGGCGGTGATGGTCGCAAATGATAAAGTCGACCCCCAGGGCTTTGGCTTCGGCAACGCGGTCTATTGATTTGATGCCGCAGTCGAGGGCTACAATCAAGGTAAAGCCATTGTCGGCAGCCCATCTAATCCCGGCTTGTGAAATACCATACCCCTCAGCGTAGCGGTCGGGAATGTAGTAGTCGAGATGGGGGTGCAGGGTCTTCATGAACCCGTAAAACAGGGCCACCGAAGTGGTTCCGTCGACATCGTAATCGCCGTAGACCAGTATTTTTTCCTGCCGTACCATGGCCATCGTCAGCCGGGTGATGGCCCGGTCCATATCGCGCATGGCAAACGGGTCATGCAGGTGCCCAATTTCGGGTCGGAAAAAAACGCGGGCTTCTTCGTAACCCGACACCCCGCGCTGTACGAGCAAGCTCGCCAGAAATGGGCTGATCTTTAACTCGCGCGTCAGGGTCTCAATAGCCGCTCGCTGTGCGGGTGCATCGGGAAACGGCTTGGTGATCCATCGACGGGGCTTCATAATTAATTCTCAATGAGCAGTTAGCAAACAGAGCAACCGGCCAACCAAGGGGTAGCTTACTCAACCGGGTTGCTTATGTTCGTGTACTTTATGGCAAGATAACAGCGTTTTTACAAAAAATTACAGTCGATGCGCTTTCTGATGCACCTCCTGGCCCTCGTGCCCTCCTTCGTTGTTCCGGCTCCCGCTTCGGAAAAAGCGACCCTCACCGTCACCGTCCAGAACGTTCAGAGTAAGAAAGGAACCATTCGGATTGCGCTGATGAAACCCTGCGCCAAATTCCCTGAATGTAAGCCCGATGATACCGCCATTATTGAGGCTAAGAACGGGCTGATTCAAAAAGAATTTGACGTAGAACCCGGCGAGTACGCGGTGGCTGTGTACCACGACGTAAATGCCAACGGCGCCCTCGACAAGCGCATGTTTGGAATACCTAAAGAACCGTATGGCTTTAGTAATAATTTCCGGCCGACGCTCTCGGCCCCAAAATTTACGGATTGCAAGATTGTGGTTGGCTCAGGCGGCAAGGCTATTTCAATTCGGATAGAATAGGTACTCGGACAGAATTAAATGTAAAATGAATAGTGTAAAATGTACAATGAGATGGCTGATTATCAGCAGGTAATACAATTGCTCATTATACATTGTTCATTCACTTAACAGCTTCCGACTCGCTAAAAGATTCTTGCAGAGGGCTTTCAGCTATATAACCAATGGGGAGGAACCTCAAAAAGCGGCTCCCTCCCCGTTGGTTCGTTCAGGAAGAGAGCCGCTACAAGGCGCTGTTTAGTAGTTAATCAGGTCGTCTTCCAGCTCAGGCTGTGCTGGTGTCGGTTTGAGCATGATGCCCGTGAGCGACCAGATAACCAGTTGTAGCTGGTGCAGGCTTTCGACGTACACTACGTTGGCCTCGATCTGCAAGACCCATATCCGATCTTTCCGGTATAACGAAACGGGTCTACGGCTCGTTTGCAACACCATTGTGTAGCAGGTGCTCAGCGGCTCCGTCTCCCGAAAGCCCAGTCGGCAAAGCGTGTAGTGGCTGATAGTACAGGGTCTTAATTCGCTGTAGGTCGAACTCTCTTCGCAGAATCCATAGATATCGAGTAGGCGCACCTGTTCTTTGCCTACCGATTGAACTATCGCGGTGTAGCGTTCCTGACCGTCGTAAAGGACTACAGCACCCTCAAAAAGTTGATCCCGGGTAATCGCTTGTCTCATAGGCGTACTGATGGAAAAGAATGTTGAAGTGATGGGAAAGATTGGATAGTGAATTTTCTCCATAAATATGATAAAAATTTATTTTATGTATATATCTAATGATAAAAATTTACTGAGTAGTCTTAAATAAATTAAAAATTGGGTTGTTTATACATGAGTAGATATGGTAAACGGCGTATAGTGTACAAAGGGAAAGGCTTCTTTGCAGATGCTTCGGGAAAGGACAAAAACAATTTAGACGCGCCAAAATAGACAAGTAGACAAAGAAATTCGTACCTTTGACCGGCAAATAACAATCTCTGCTATTTGCCATGAGCTTAGACTCCGCCAAGTTTCTCTACGAGGCTCTCACCTACGACGACGTACTGCTGCTGCCTGCCTACTCGGAAGTGCTCCCCCGCGACACCAAAACCGAAACGCAGCTTACCCGCAACATCCGGCTTAACATTCCTCTGGTATCGGCTGCTATGGATACCGTTACCGAATCGGAAACGGCTATTGCGATGGCGCAGGAAGGTGGGATCGGCATCATCCATAAGAACATGAGCATCGAGGCTCAGGCCGAGCAGGTTCGGAAGGTGAAACGCTCCGAAAGTGGGATGATCATTGACCCGGTTACGCTCTCGCACGGGGCTACCCTTGCCGATGCCCATCGGTACATGAGGGAGTTCAAAATCGGTGGTATTCCGGTGGTCGATGAGCAGAATGTGCTCGTTGGGATTCTGACCAACCGCGACCTGCGTTTCCAGCGCGACATGAGCCGCCCCGCTACTGACGTCATGACGAAGGAGAACCTGATTACGGCCCGCGAAGGCATCACGCTCGAAGAAGCCGAGAACATCCTTCAGGAATACCGGATTGAGAAATTACCGATCGTAAACGCTGAGTACAAGCTCGTCGGGCTGATAACCTACAAAGACATCCTGAAGCGTAAAAGCCACCCCAATGCCTGCAAAGACGAATGGGGCCGGTTGCGCGTAGGGGCTGCGGTGGGCGTTACGCCCGATCTGATGAAACGGATTGAGGCTCTCGTCAAAGCCGGGGTCGATGTGATCAGCGTGGATACGGCCCACGGGCACTCGAAAGGGGTACTTGATGCGGTTCGGAATATTAAGCAAAACTTCCCCAAACTCGACGTTGTTGCCGGTAACGTAGCTACGGGCGAAGGGGCCAAAGCCCTTGCCGATGCGGGTGCTGACGCTGTAAAAGTGGGCGTTGGGCCAGGGAGTATCTGTACCACCCGGATTATTGCCGGCATTGGTATGCCGCAGTTAACGGCCGTGTACGAGGCTGCCAAAGCCCTGAAAGGTACGGGAGTTCCGGTGATTGCTGATGGGGGTATCCGGTTTTCGGGGGATATTACCAAGGCCATTGCAGGCGGAGCCAGCACGGTAATGATTGGTTCGCTGCTGGCGGGTACCGAAGAGGCCCCTGGCGAGGTTGTGATTTACGAAGGACGCCGGTTTAAAAGCTACCGGGGCATGGGCTCGGTAGAGGCTATGGAAGAAGGCTCGAAAGACCGGTACTTCCAGGATGCCGAAGACGATGTGAAGAAACTGGTGCCGGAAGGCATTGTGGGCCGCGTACCCTACAAAGGTCGTCTGTCTGAAATTATTTACCAGATGGTGGGTGGTCTGAAAGCCGGTATGGGTTACTGCGGAGCCGCAAGTATTCCGGCATTGCAGGAGGCCCGGTTTGTGAAAATCACAACGGCGGGGGTAAAGGAAAGCCATCCGCATGATATTCTGATTTCGAAAGAAGCGCCGAATTACTCATCACGGTAATCGGGAAACATAAAAAGGGTGTTTCGGACCGTCCGAAACACCCTTTTCGTTTTATGGCTTCACCATTCGGCACTCCCTTTATATATAGTGCACACGGCTCGTGAGCCCACCCGGCGACACGATGATTTCGCGTACGGCGGGCGTGGTTTTCACCATCTTGATTTCGGGCGATAGCGGGTCAATCTGAATGTAGGTTGAGGGGGTTACCATCAGGCTGGTGTTGCCGCGCAAAGCCACCGCTTCGGTATGGTAATGCCCGCTGATGACCTGCATCCGGCAGGGGAGGTCGTGGGTGGTTTCGAGCCACTTTTCGGTTTGCCGAAAGGGGTATTTGGTATCCATAAACTCGGCGTTTGCGGGCAAAACCGGGTAGTGACAAAAGACCAGTACATTGTGGTGAATGGATTTCAGTTCGTCGCGGAGCCATTCCCATTGCGTGGGCGAGAGTTGCGCCTTCGATGAGTCCAGAAAAACAGCCGGATACCCTTCGAGCGGGCTGCTGAAATACAGTTCGTTGCCGTGCAGATGGTGGTCCAGATGAAGCTCTTCGGCGAGCATCACCGAGTCGTCGTGGTTGCCGGGAATGGCAAACCAGGCGCAGGGCAGGTTCATCAGTTGCTCATAAATCCAGCGGTACACAGCCCGGTCGCCGGTATCGTAGCAGAGGTCGCCCCCGAGAACCAGACAGGCCGGTTTCATGGCCCGCACAAACTGGAGTGCTTTCAGAAAATTGGCCCGTACGTCGATACCCAGCGGCATTTCGCCCTCGGCGCCAATGTGGAGATCGGTGATAAACGCTATTTTCATAATGAATCCGACACGTCGGTTTTAGCTTCGTTCCAGTACACATCCATCTCGGCCAGGGTCATGTCTTTCAGTTGCTGCCCGTTGGCGCGGGCCCGCTTTTCGAGGTACTGAAACCGCCGGATGAACTTCTTATTGGTCCGTTCGAGGGCCGTTTCGGGGTTAATGTTGATAAATCGGGCGTAATTAACCAACGAAAACAGCAAATCACCAAACTCACCCTCGGCTTGCTCAGGGTCGAAAGCCTCGTTCGATTCGGTGTTGAACTCTTGCTTAAACTCCTGCATCTCTTCTTCCACCTTTTGCCAGACCTGCTGTTTCTCTTCCCAGTCGAAACCGGCACCCCGGGCTTTCTCCTGAATCCGCATAGCTTTGACCAGGGCAGGCAAGGAGGCTGGCACCCCGCCCAACACCGATTTGTTACCTTCCTTGAGCTTCAGCTGCTCCCAGTTGGCTTTGACCTGCTCTTCGGTTTCGGCAACGACGGTCTGCCCGTTGGCATCGCCGTAAATGTGCGGGTGGCGCCGAATCAGTTTCTCGCTGATGGCGTGCAGCACATCGGCCATGTCGAAGCGGTCGGGGTCATCGGGGGCTTTTTCGGAGGCAATTCGGGCGTAAAAGAGCAGATGCAGCTGAATGTCGCCCAGTTCTTTTTTGACTTCGCCCAGGTCTCCGTTCAGGATGGCGTCAGAAAGCTCGTAGGTTTCTTCGATGGTGAGATGGCGCAGGCTGTCGATGGTTTGTTTGCGGTCCCAGGGGCACTGTTCGCGCAATTCGTCCATGATGGTCAGCAGGCGGTTGAAAGCCATCAGTTGTTCCTGACGGCGGGGGGGGAGGCTTTGAAAATCGCTCATAATCGCAAAACCGGTCAGATCAGCAGGATCCTGAGGTTTGGTAGAAAACGGAAACGTGGGGTACAGGTGGCAGCCGTACCGTTGGGCTTTATCGAATGCTCCTGATAAGCAAAGATAACCCTTCTGAGCGATTTCTGTTATCTCCGTCGGCAATACCTATGCCCAGCTCCAGCCGGTTGTTGCGATCAAAATGGGGAAGGGGGATGAGCTGGTTTTCTGCGACCAGTTCATCCCCCTTCAAATAGATCAGGGTACGAGCGGCTCGGTCATGTCGGAGTTCCGAACCAGAATGGTGTACCCAAAATAATCGGTCATGGGCCGGTTTTCTTCAAAGTTAAACTGCTGCTCTTTCGGCATAAACGGCGAGTACGTAATCCGGCCTGGTCGTTGTCCGGCATCGGTACCGGTCATTTTGAACAATGTCAGCGTGTTGGGCCGCGAGAGGGCCATCAGTTGCTCAATGCCTTCAGTGCGCATCATAGGGCCATTGTTGTTGAACTGATCCACGCGGGAGAACGTCTTGCCGGGCGTTTGCCACATCGGGGGCAGGTAAGCCGACGCCAGCATCATCTGGCAATCAACGTACAGGCAGGTGATGCTCGCAATTTTGTCGTGCATGGGCAGGTTCGACTCACGTACGAGGGCTGCAAACGGTTTACTCCGATTGGCCGTGGGAGCCTGCAACACGTGGTAGAAACCCCAGAACCCGTACAGTTTTTCATTTTTCAGGTCGGTATTCTCCACAAACGTTTTGAAGTTGGCGAAAATGGTTGGTTCGCGCTTCAGGGTTTTCAGATATACCACGTTGGACAGTACGTGTTTCAGTTCACTCAGGCGGTCGGCCGGCAACTGCCGGTATGTATTGGGGTTGGCATTGAGGTCGTTCAGCCAGGCGGTGGCGGCTTCGGCCCGCAGACTGTCGGGTCGAAGGGTTTGCAGCCGGTTCAGCAGGGTGTCGGCCAGGGGGCGGGCGGTTGGGCTTAACCGGCGACCGGCGAGCAGTTCGATCAGGTGTTCGGCGACCAGTTTACGTTCCTGAATCCGGTCGATACCCACAAACCGGATACGGCGTTCGGCGGGCAGGGTCTGGTTCAGCGCCCGAATCCGGCCGATTTTCCGGTAGAAATCCCGGTTGGCCCACTGCTCTTTGTTGTTCACCCAGCTCCGAAACACCTTCATCAGGGTGCTGTCATTACCGGTTTGCAGGTATTGATTTATGAAGTAGGCCTTTGAAGGGTCCACCTCAGCGATGTAGTAACGTACGCCTACCCGCTCGTTCAGATGCTTGAGCAAGGCAAAATCCAGCTCCTGTGGTTTTTGTACCCCGTGCGATTCGCCCAGCAGAAATAGTTGATTCTGATAAAAGGCGTCGTCGAAAATGGCCATTCCGTTTGGCTTGCTCAGGTCTATTTCAACGGGTGTAGGTGCCGCTGCGCCTGTTTGCGCCTGCACGGCGGTGCTGGTCAGCCACAGGGTGAGCAGGTGAAAGGTGATGCGGGTGAGCGATGGAGTCAGGCGAGAAAAAAAGCGAAATGCGTTCATGGCGATGGTTTGTTTTGCCGGTTGGTTGTCGGTTTGACTGAGGCAAAACTGGCCGATCGGAATGGCTCCCGCAAGCGGTCGGGATGTGAGGCCCGATTGAGGGATAAAATGGCTTTCTGGGGATGTATTGGCCTTTTCTGGGATGAATGGGAAGGGATTTTGTTACGCGTTGGCCTGCTCCATCTGGGCTTCGAAAGCTTCTACATACCCCCGCGCTACGGGGATTTCCTGCGGCAGTCGGTGCAACGTAAGCTGGTAGCCGCGCGCATTGCCCGACGTATGCCGGACGGCCCCTAAATTGACCAGAAAAGCGCGATGGCACCGAAAAAATTGCGGATAAGCTGCCAGCCTGTTTTCGGCTTCCTTAAGCGTGAGCCGGAGCGTTGTTTTCTGCACGTCGGGGCCGTTGAGCCAGTAAATGTCGAGGTAGTTACCTACCGACTCGATGGCGAGCAGCTGCGCGGGTTGTACCGTGAGCCGGTCTTTCCCCGAAGTCGGGATAAAGGTGATAGCGGGTTCGGGCGGGCTTGGTACGGGGATGGGGGTTTCGGTCGGGGTCTGCCGTTCGGGGAGGGCTTCGTTGAGCAGCAACGCCCGGCGCAGATTACGCTTGAGCTGACGCTGTTGGGCCAGTACCACCGACATCGTAATCGGGAAAAAGCCGATGAGCGTAACCATCAGCAACATATTCAGAAACGGCGGGGTGGCGTTGCCGCTTAGGGTCAGAATCAGGTGGTTGCTGAGGCTGATGCAGAACAGCGTAAAAATGGTGTGCAGAATATGATGCCCCACCGTCCAACGGTCCTCATCGTATAGTCGGGGCAGTAACCGGGGAACTACGTAATTGGCCAGCAGTGTAGCTACCGACACGCCCAAAGCCAAAACTCCCAATAAAGGCACCCGCGACTCGTCGCTCGTGAAACGGCCCGGGATAAAGAAATAGATAAACAGAAAAACGTACACACCGCCTTGTACCGACGATAGCAGCTGATTGCGAAAACTGAAGTCTTCGGCCAGGGGCCGGGTCAGAAAACGCGTGATCCAAGTTACCATGCCACAAAGCTACAGGTTTTATGGCATGGTAACCGGGTTGTTGGTACGCCCGAGTGCCTGGTTTATTCTTCTTTTTCGACGGTAGCGTCGGGGGCGTTTTTCTTCACCGACTCAATACCGTTGTCGCGGGCGGCAACGCTTTCGTAGTTTTCGCTTGTGCCAATCACCTGTCCGTTACCGGCTTTGAGGTTGAACCGGAACTTGCCGTTGGTGGTCACTACGCGCTCAAACCGATCGTCGTCGGGAGCGTTTTTCTTCACCGACTCAATGCCGTTCATGCAGCCGGTCTCGGTAGTGTAGCCTTCGCTGGTTAGAATAATCTGGCCATTGCCAGCTTTAAGGTTGAACTGATATTCGCCGTTTTTGCGAATGGATACGACAAACTTGCCCATGTTGATAAGGATTTACGAAGTAAACTGCACTTGGCGCTAAAGCTACCGATTTGGGCGTGCCTTGTCAATACCCAGTTGCTGTACGGGTGGTCAGAGGGCGCGCGTCCAGAACACCATCGGCTTGGGGGTCGATTGTTGTTCGCCCAGATCGGGCCAGTAAAACGCCGTGGTCAGCTCAGGTGCTTTGCGGTACCCCAATGATCCCCAGAATACATCGAGTGGCCGGTAAGTGGCCGGTCGTAGTGGGTGGTCGGTGGGGCGTTGCACCGCACAGAAGCAGGTAAGCCGGTACGTGCCAAACCGGCGGGCGTGGGCTTCGCGTTCTTCAAAAAAACGCTTTCCCCAGCCGCTACCCCGGTAGGCAGGGAGCAACAGGCTTTCACCGAAGTAAAATACCGACGTCAGATCGTAGCCTGCAGCCCGAAAAGGGGCCTGAACCTCGTCGGTTTCGTCGGTGAGGGGCAGGCAGGTGGTAGCGCCTACCAGCCGTACACCATCGTACACCAGCAACCCCATCGACCGCTCGGAGCGAACATAGGTGTTGAGGTACGTTTTTTCGTAGTCCATCGACCCTTCGTACAGGTACGGGAAATCCCGGAATACCGTGATCCGAAGGGCGGCCAGGTCGTCGAGTACCGAGCGGAACTCACCGCCGGTAACTCGTTTGGGGGTAAGCAACTGGCTTACCGACCCAGCACCAGCGACTCCCAAAGTGGCAGGTTATAATACGTGGTGATGCGGGTAATAAGGCCGTTCTGCACGTCGATAAACGAGCCGGCGGGCAGCACATAGCGTTGGCCCTGCGCGGGGGGCAGGTCGCCATCGGTGGCTTTGTACGTGCCGTTCACGACAAATTCGCAGGCCACCCGACCGGACGCAGCCCCTTCAGCATTTGCTGGTGTCAGAATCACCATATCGGTCAGCTGCTCATCGTAGCAGGTGTCCATATGGTTCAGAAACTCGGTAAACAAGGCTTTGCCGTGGCGGGGTGTGCCTTGATTGGGGTCGTGCCGAACCTCGTCGTGCAGCAGGGCGAGCATTGCCGACCAGTCTTTGCGATTGAAGGCTTCGTAGTACGTTGAGACGGTTTCGTAAGCAGTCATACGGGTAGTTGTTGAACGGCTGCAAATATATACACCTTAGCCAAGAGGACCGCTTTTGTGGGGGTGAATATGGCTTAAATAGTACACAAAGTAGGCTGTTGTGTACCCACGGTGTACAGGCACCAGACCGAGTAGGAGCCGTTATAGCCCCCGGCAGGCATCGGTCATGGCGAGCTTTGGGGCCGGTACGGGACTGTTGAGGGTTGGTTTGTAAACCAATGACTGCTGAGTAGTGCCTTCTGAGTCGGTCCATGTTTCGTCGATGCGCCGAATCAGAAACGTTTTTTTGTCGATGTAAAGCGTTGCGTCCTTGCCTTTAGCGCGGGTGGTTGTCAGTCGGTAGCAATCGGTCCCGTCCTGCCGGGCATCGGGCAGGCGTTTCCAGTCGAGAGCGGTTTGCATATCCCAACCGGCATCGATAGGCTGAAGCAACAACAACCCCGGAATTTTGCGGGAGGCCGTCAGCGATATTCCCGTTGCACTGGCCAAAGCATCCGACAAGGTCGATTCAGCAATTCCTTCGGGCTTAGGCAGCACACTATGCCATCGGAGTGTCTTGGTTTGTTGGTGGGCTATCGTTAAGCATTCCGAGCGACCTACGGTTGATTTCTGATAGTGAAACCGAAACTGATCCGTAGCCCTGACGTAGGCGGTCTGAAACTGGATCGTGGTCGTGTAATAAGCGTCGTCAATGGGCAGATACTTATCGATAAAGGTTTGGAGCAGGGTCCGCTCCCGTTTGGCGTTGCGGTTACGGGTATGTTTGGAGGTCACCGTACCGACATCCTGATAGGTTTGGGCCGTTCGGTACGTGCTGTAAACCCGGTTCAGAATGGCCGTTTCGGCCGGTTGTGCCCAGGCGAGGGTGCTCAGTAAGAGACTGAGTGACAAGGTATTCAGGAGGTGTCGTGTCATTGGTAACGGTGCGGTGCGCATACATTCAGGTGGGGTGGCACCGGCCGCAATTAGCTAAAATTAGCGCGAATTATAGTTGAGGAGCTTTGTAACTATTTATCAAAAAAGCATTTGTTAGGTGATTAGCTCGTTTCCAGGTCGTACAACAGGTAAGAGAATGTACAATGAATAGTGGTGTTTGTGTGACAATTGTATTTGGAGACTCGGCATCGGGTGTAGCTCCGGCTAAAGGAATTAGCACGCGAATGACACGGATTAAGATGATTTTCGCGGATTGGTCAAGGGAGTCGGCGTACATATGCCCGATCCGTGTTATCCGCTTTCCATTCGTATCCATTGGCTAAGTCAATCGCTCAATGGTACATTTTGTCCAGTACTGATCGATGTGTATTTGATGTTGACTCAATACCACGAATAGAAGACCTTTCCGTAAAAAAGGAACAGTGATGTATCGATGTATGCATTTTTTACCGTTGCTTTGTTTGCCAAAGTACTTCGCAATATGCAAACATCTTTTCTTCACTTATCGTCGGCCTCGGCTCCGCTCCGCCCCGACGAAACTTCGGGCCGGGGTGTCCGTGCCTTAGCTTGGCTCACGGCGGTTGGTTTTGTACTGGTTACGGCCCGTGGGCTGCTGACGGCCAACTGGTGGTTTTTTGTGATGCTGAGCTGGAACGTGTTTCTGGCGTGGTTTCCGCTGGGGGTTCAGCTCGTGCTTCGCGACCTGATCGGGCACCGGCTGATTGGCCGGGTAGGGGTGTGGCTGGGGCTCGGCTTGTGGCTGTTGTTCATGCCCAACGCACCCTACATCATCACTGATCTGTTTCACATTCAGCATATTCAGGCTCCGTTGCTTTGGTTCGATACCATGAGCCTGTTTTTGTTTGCCATGACGGGTCTGCTGGCGGGGCTGTATTCGAGTTATCTGGCGCACCGGCTGCTCGATCAGCTGGTGGGTTGGCCTATGGCGTGGGTGCTGATGGCCCTTTGTCAAGGCCTGGCTGGTTTTGGTATTTACCTCGGTCGGTGGGGACGCTGGAACAGTTGGAACATCATGAGCAAGCCGTGGCTGTTGGGGCAGGCCGTGTGGCAATCGGCACACGATACGCTGGCCGTAAAACTGACGCTCGTGTACGGGTTTGTCTTGTTGGGACTATACGTGGCATTCTGGCTGTACGTGCGTACGGAGAAGAAGTAAGAAATGGGGCGGGGGATTCGGGTAGCGCCTTTTGTATCTTTGTGGCCGAAGCGGTTTGCGATACCCGTCCCACATGGCTTTTGCCAACACCTCGAATGATTGACATACAAAAAGTACTCCGCAGTTTCCGGTTTGCCGGGCAGGGGATTCTGGATTTGTTTCGGTACGAGAACAATGCCAAAGTCCACTTATTGGTGGCTATTGCCGTAATTGCGCTTGGTTTCTGGTTGCAGTTTACCCTGACCGAGTGGGCTATTGTGCTGACCCAAATCGGGTTGGTATGGGCGGCCGAAGCGGTCAACACAGCTATTGAGCGGCTCTGCGATGTGGTATCGCCGGGGCATCATCCAACCATCGGAAAAGTAAAGGATATGGCCGCTGGTGCCGTGCTTATTCTGGCTACGATGGCCGTAGTGGTGGGCCTGCTGATTATTGGTAACAAATTGCTGATACGTTTCGACGTTTAGCGATATAAGTAGTGGAGCAGAATTAAATGTATAATGAACAGTGTGAAATGTATAACGAAAGGCCTGTTTGTCAACAGGTAACCCAATTATTCATTAGTCATTCTACATTCTACATTTACTTAGGTACCAGGCAGGCTTAGTCAGCCAGAAATGATAAACCAGAGTCCGGTACACCGGGCATCAGGAAACCTAAACCGTGTAAGTAACTATAACGATTTATGAACGAGCATCTGCAAACCCTGACCGAGATCCGGAGCCTGATGGAGCGGTCGTCCAAGTTTTTGTCGCTCAGTGGCTTGTCGGGCGTATCGGCTGGTATCGTGGCGCTCATTGGGGCCGGGGTAGTCTATCTGCGTGTCCGTACCGATTGGCTGAGTGCGTTGCCGTATGATAAACTGGCCAATTACGGGCTGGCGCAATACGAGCAGGTGCATTTGTTTCTGGTGCAAACGGCCGTGTTGGTGTTGCTGGCCGCGCTGGGGCTGGGTATTCTGTTTACGGTGCGCAAAGCCCGGCAGCAGGGGCAGCCGGTCTGGAATCTGGCGTCGCGCCGATTGATTTGGGCCATGGCCGTGCCTTTATTGGCTGGTGGCGGGGTGTGTCTGGCTCTGTTGCAGTACCGGTTGTTGTTCCTCACACTGCCCGTTACGCTTATTTTTTACGGTCTTGCCCTGCTCAACGGTAGTAAATACACCGTACGGGATGTTGAATATCTCGCTTATTGCGAAATTGCGCTCGGATTGCTGGCTCTATTTATCACGGGCTGGAGTCTGTTGTTCTGGACGGTTGGCTTTGGGGTGCTCCACATCTTGTACGGAATGGCGATGTATTGGAAATACGATCGGAACCCCACCCACCAACCTGCTGCATGAAAGAGCTACTGGCCCACTTCAACAAAGCGTTTGAGAGTAAAGCGCGGCTGAGTATTATGTCGGTGCTGATGGTCAACGAGTCGATGAGCTTCAACGGGCTCAAAGAGTTGCTGGCCCTCACCGACGGAAACCTCGCTACGCACCTCCGCGCGCTCGAAGAAGCCGGGTATGTGCTGGTGCAGAAACAGTTTGTTGGCCGAAAACCCAATACAACCTATCAGGCTTCAGAAGCAGGTCGGCAGGCCTTCACCGAACACCTCAACGCGCTCGAAGCTTTCATTCGTACGATTTAAGCGCTGCTTTGTAGCCCTTCCTGCTACGCCCGCTCACGACTTTTTTTGGGTGCCAGCCCGTTTGAAAACAAACGGGCTGCTGTCCATTTTTCATGCATCAGATCGCCGATTTTGTTCGTTAAGAAGCTGTTCGGATTTGCAATTTGAGCATACAATGAGTGGATTTTGGTTCGCAAAAAGTGCCCTGTTGAGGATCAAAAGACGCCATTGGCGGCCAACTTGATTAATTCAAAACCGCTTCGAGTGAATGCTAAACGAAAACGGCATGCGTCGGAATGCTACAAAGTGCTTACTTTTCGGGCTATTGGCTGCTGGGCTGCCTGCTATGGCTCAACCAATTCCGGTGCCGCTTGGGCCCATTGCCAATGATACTGAGTTGAGACCCCCGGTACGCCGACCCTGGTCGCGCGATATAACGACCTACTACCGGATGGGTTGGCAGAATATTGCGCTCGACCCTCTCAATGCCGAATTGGTCCGTAACGGGTACACCGCTCTGACCGGGCGCTTTCGAACGGTTGGGATGGGTACGCAAATGAAAATTTCGCGTCAGCCCATTTTTCTGCTTACCGATATTAACTTCGGCCTAGGGACCCGATCGGCCACCAACGGGACCAATAAGGCCAGTATCGGCGTGTCGACGTTCCGGCTGGGCATGGGTTACCGAATTATTCAACGGGCGGGGTTTGGGCTAATGCCAACGCTGGGGGTGATGTCGATACCGATTCGGCTACGTATTGCGAGTGGGCAGAGTCAGACGCCCACGCTGTCGGCGGCCCTAAACAACCCCGGCGCATCGCAGTCGACACAACTTAACACAACGGCCGGTGCGGTTGATCTGGGCCTGACGGCCACTTACCGGTTTGGGGTACAACGCCGGTACGACGATTGTGTCAATCACGAGCAAGCGCTGGTAGTTGCCCTCGACGGGGGCTACCGGGTGGGCTCACGGCCCGAGTTCATCACCGAAACCAATCCGCTGCAACGGGTGTCGTTTAGATCGTCTGGCTGGTACGTGGGCCTCCGTATTGGAGCCGCATTCCGCACCGACCGCAAGCTGTAAATCGCCGGGCCGATCGAACTAAATTGGGGTTCCTATTGTCATTGCGGCATCGACAACTCCGATTGTTTTTGTTACGCTTCAACCACAAACCAGTCAGTATGTATGCTTTCGGATTCGGCTATTGACCAGATGAATACGTACGGGCGTCAGCGTCAGCCGTTTCTGTTTTTGCTGGATTTTGATGGCCGGATGCCCCTCGTGCTACGCCCCGATGAGTGGGCCGCGTACGATGTTCAGTTCGATTTTACCGGAGAACCGGTTGCGTCGGCTCCCCGGCCGCCGGTTTGCCGACCGGTTTCGTTTCAGAAATACCCGATTTCGTTTGAACATTACCGCATCGGGTTCGACTATGTGGTGCAGAATATCCGGCTCGGTAACTCCTTTCTGGTCAATCTGTCGGCCCAAACGCCCATCGAAACGAATCTGACCCTACCCGAGCTATACACCCACACGGCAGCCCGCTACAAGGTTCGGCTGGCCGACCGGTTCGTGTGCTTTTCGCCCGAATCGTTTGTGCAGATTCACGGAAACCGGCTGGCGAGTTTTCCGATGAAAGGAACCATTTCGGCTCAGGTACCCAATGCCCAGGCTACCATTTTGGCCGATGCCAAAGAAGCTGCCGAACACGCAACCATTGTTGACCTGATTCGGAACGACCTGAGTCAAATAGCCCTGAAGGTATGGGTAGAGCGGTACCGGTATCTGGATCGGCTGGAGACGAGCGGGGGCGGGCTGTGGCAGGTAAGCTCCGAAATTGCCGCCCTGCTACCCAACAACTGGCCCGATCAAATGGGGTCGCTGCTGGCAAGTTTGCTGCCCGCCGGGTCGATTAGTGGCGCTCCGAAACCTAAAACGGTCGACATTATACGTAAGGCCGAAGGCTACGAACGCGGCTATTATACGGGAATATGCGGCTATTTCGATGGGGCTAATCTGGACTCCGGGGTAATGATTCGCTTTATCGAAGCGAGTGGCGGGCAGCTTATTTTCAAAAGTGGAGGGGGTATTACGGCCCGGTCCGACGCCCGCTCGGAGTATCAGGAAATGATCCAAAAAGTGTATCTGCCCATTACGCATGCATCCACAACCCTGCCTCGAAACCCTGTGCGTTCGGCACCGTCAACTTCAGAATCTATCGGCGCATAACGACCGGCTCAACCGCACGCGGCACGCTTTATGGCACCGGGCCGATGCACTGCGGCTCGACGAGGTCGTGAGGTTGCCCGACTGGCTCCGGTCCGAGCAGGTGTATAAGTGCCGGGTAACGTATGGGCCTGACGTTCAGCTGGTCGAGTTTGAAGAATACAGCCCTCGGCGGGTACAAAGCCTCAGGCTGGTAGACGCCGACGGTCTCGATTATGCCTATAAATATGCCGACCGACGGGCTCTAAATGCCTTGTTTGCGCAACGTGGTTCGGCCGACGATGTGTTGCTGGTACGCGATGGTTTGCTGACCGATACCTCGTATGCCAACGTAGCTTTGTATGACGGCATACGGTGGCTGACGCCCGCCCGGCCTTTGCTGGCTGGTACCATGCGGGCCCGGCTACTGGCCGAGGGGGTGCTGCACCCGGCCGAGATCCGCCCGGCCGATATTCCCCATTTCAAGGGGCTCAAGCTGCTCAACGCCATGCTCGACTGGGACCAAACCCCCATGCTGGATATAGGGCAGATTCTCAGTACTGGACATTAGATGTTAGACATTAGACCTCCCTACAGAATGGTAGTAAGTCTAATGTCTAACATCTAATGTCCAGTACTGAAGGGCAGATTATCCCATAGCTGACAACATTACTGTACCACAGCCGGGTCGTGTGCCAGGTTCGAATATAATTGCAGAGCTTCCTGTACCCCGTGAAAGACCTCTTCTTCGTGGCCTTTGGCGTGCACCCGTACGTACGATTCAACGGCCTGGTGGCTCGCTGAGGTGTTGAAAAAGCGCGAAATACGGGCCATAGGTGGCACCAGGGGGCTTTTCTGGAGGGCTACATTAATTTCTTTAGCTTCGGTCGAGAGGCCTTCGCCCACGTAAGCGGCTCCCAGCAGTTTCCACGATGACCACGAGGCAAAATAGGTCGGGTATTGTTGTGGAATGGGTGCCCCTGTTGCCAACAAGTCGGCTACGAGATACGGGGTGCGGCATTGCAGAAGTCGGTCGTAACCCGGCAGGTAGGCAGCCTGTTCGGTCAGGGCTCGTTCGAGGGCGCGGTAGTACGCCAGGTTTATACAGAGAAGTTGCTGGTACTGTTTCAGTGGGAGCACGTCGTTGCTCGGATTGGCCGAGAGCAAGCCCCGAATCTGCTCATGCAGCCGCCCGGCCTGCTGTTGAAGAAGTGAGAGAAAGTTCATAATCGTTGAAATAGTAACCCAGACAGATACACCCGCGCGCGCCCGAAACTCCCGCCCGTGGGGAGTATGAATAGTCTACCAATCGTGTATGCAAAATTGTGTAAACGGCCGGGTATATAGAAGTAAATCTGAGCCAGTGGCCCTACTTTCTGAGACCTGCCTGTAGGGTAGCGGAAGTGTTCTGATTTTTACCCAAACGTAGGTTTTGCGATCGGCCCGTCAACGGGAAATGAGCGTGGCGATTTGATGACTCAACGCGTCGGTGGGTTGGGTACCATCGAGCCATTGAATAGGCAGGCCGTCGCGTTCCATTTTTCGAAAAAACGTCATTTGGCGCTTGGCAAACTGATAAATGGCCGTTTCGAGCCGGGTAGCCATCGTTTCGTAGTCCAGTTCACCGCTCAGGTATTGCGTGATAAACTTATATTCCAGACCGTAGAAAACGAGTTTTTCGGCCGGGACGCCCTGCGCCAGCAGTTGCTTCACTTCGTCGATCATGCCATGCTGCAAGCGGTGCCGGAGCCGCGTGCTGATGCGCTGGCGACGCAGCTCAACGGGGACGTCGATGCCAAACAGCCGGGCCTCGTAGGCCGGGCCTGCCCCAAGCTGCACGTCGGGGTGGGCGTTGAGGTACAGGCTTATTTCGACCGCCCGGATAAGCCGCTTGCGGGTCGAGGTATCGGCAACCGGGCTGTAGGCCGATGGAGTTTGGCGGAATCGGTGGGCCAATTGTTCGTCGGTGAGGGTGCCGAGTTCGGCCCGCAAGGGTTCATTGACGGGAATAGCCGTGTAGGCGTGGCCTTTCAGCACTGCTTCGATATACAGGCCGGTACCTCCGCACACAATGGGCAGGCGCCCCCGGCTCTGAATATCGGCCACGGCCCGGTGAAAATCCTGCTGATACCGGTACAGATTGTAGTCGTCGCCAGCGTCTACAACGTCGATGAGGTGGTACGAGATCGTCTGGTTATCAGTCGTGTATTCGTCGAGATCTTTGCCCGTGCCAATGTCCATGCCCCGGTACACCTGCCGTGAGTCGGCGCTGATGATTTCACCGCCCAGTTGCCGGGCCACCTGCACCGCCAGTCGGGTTTTGCCACTGGCGGTAGGGCCTAAAATAACAAGCAGGGGCGAAGTGTTCATGCTGGGTCAGGAGGTAAGCGGGTCTGAAGAAGTAAACCGTAATTTCTTTACAAACTTAATGCTCCCCGCGTTCCAGACCGGAATAAGCCCCGTTGTATCGTCGATTCGGTGCGGGTAATGCCGTTCCAGGGTGATGGGGTCGAGCCAGAATAGTTGAGGCCCCGTTTCGCCCAGCCGTTCGAAGCCCAGCCGCTCGTAACTGCGCCCGTCCGACCAGTCGCGGTCGGCATAGGTCATAATGTCGTCGGGTGCATGCGCGGTCACAAATGCTTTCAGAAGCTTATCGAGACCGCCCACCACCGTACAGCCCAGTCGGTTGGCAAACCGCACCAGTTCGTACGAGCGGTAGGGCTGCCCATCGCGCGGAATCGTGCGGGGATGGCTAAACGTAGCTACGGCAACCAGGCATTCGGGTTGTCTGGCCTGCTCAGGGGTAAGATAGTCGGGCGGAAGTACCCGAAAATAGCGCTGCGGAAGCCACAGGCCGTATTTATACTTCGACGCGGTGGCTACCTGAAGATGATTTTGTTCCAGAAATGCCAGCGCCGTCGGGCGGTCAATGCGCCGAACCTGCGTTAGCCGGGCCGGTATCCGCACCGAATCGCCCGCGAGCGCCCGTATCCGCGAGGCCACTACGGCCGGTTTCGACTGCTCGACATCGGCCCAAAGATGCACCACCAACCAGCCCTCGGCCCGCAGCCGTTCCGACAGGTCGCGGAAAAAAGGCTCGGGATCGGTGGTGAGCCGGAGCCGTTCGTACGTTGGCAAATCGACCCGGTGCAGCAGGGTGCGGGTGCCCGGAATCGGGTCGAGCACAAAGGGCGTTAGGCCGGTTGGCGGTTTGAGCCGGTTTGGGTCCGGGGGCGGGTTGGGGTTACTGGACAATCGTTGTCACGAAAGATTGAGTGGATGAAATTGGCTTCAGTTCGTCTCGGTGTACGTCTTGAAATTATTTAGAATAGCTTGCCAGCCAGCCTGTTGCATCTCGACAGGGTTCTGGTTTTCGGCATCGAACGTGGTGGTTACCTGCGTGGTGTTGTCCTGCGCATCGAAGCGGGTAGTTACCTGTCGTCCGTCGGGCATGGTGTAGGCCAGTTCCTGCCCATCTAAAACCCGGTCGTAAATAGCTTCAAAGTCGAAACCGAAGCTTCCGTCTTTGGCTTCCATACGGGCCATATACTTGCCGCCGGGCCGCAAATCGTTTTCGGCGCTGGGGCACTGCCAGTCGTCGGTGGCGAAGTTCCAGCGGGTAATGTGTGCGGGCTCAGTCCAGTAGGCCCAGACTTTGCCAATTGGGGCGGCAATGTTTGCCTGAATCGTGATTTTAGTGGATTCCATAGGGTTGTTTGGCTGTTTTTGAGTCGACCAAAGTAACGAAAGGTTTACGCATTTAAAACTTCCAGAATTGCTCGTTCTACGGGGTAGAGCTCTTGTGCGGGCCGAAAGATATTCCAGTCGGTGTGGGGCTGTAGTGGTGGCTGCGCCATAAATTTAGGCTCGGTGCCGTGGTGATCCTGAGCGGCATGAACCGTGAATGGATGGAGCAAATAGACCGTGCCGGCCTGGCCCGTAGCCAGGGCCTCGGGATGGTCTGGTAAGCAGGCTACTTGATGAGCCACTTCCAGAAACGAGAGCCCCTGTTCGCCTGCTGGTTGCAGAATTTTGGCTACGTCGCGGTGCGAACCTACCCGCACACGGGTTGGCGCATCGTGCTCGGTTACGTCTGAAAACAGAAAGAGCATCAGCAACGCGCGGCCCCGGGAGTGTATGTTGATTCGCCAGTTGAAATAATCGGTTGGGTCGTCGCCCGGAAAGCTCGCATCCACGTGCCAGCCCGTATCACCCGCCGACACCTGACTCGGAAACCGGATGGGAAAGGAGCCCAGACTCGCCCGGGGTACCCACCGGCCGGGACCGACCAACTGATCGAATGCCCGGTGTAGAACAGGCGTGTTGGCGGCCTTTTGGAATGGCTCTCCGGTCATTTCCCCAATCCGAAATACGGGCTGTGTCCATGTCGCGGGGGCTTGCGGGTCGCACGGGATTGCCTGCCACAAAAGGGTGCGGCACTGTTGGGCGATTTCGATAGGGAAAGCCTCTGCAATTTGCACAAACCCATCCCGAACGAATTGGTCAATTTGGTCGGCTGAGAGCTCGTTCATGGTGTTTGTGAGGAGTGTGACAGGTGTGCCTGATTGATACAAAGTTCTGAATGAATGAGCCCAGAACCCAAACAAGCGGCCGTTGAATTTGGGGTACGCATTCGTTTGCCCGAGTGGCTGCGCTCTTGCTATGTTATTAACCGTTCAAGTCAATGATTTTGTCGGCTTCCCGTAAGCCACTCAGGTAGGCCCCGTGAACGGTTGAGAAATAGTCGACTTCGGTATGTTCGCCTGCAAAAAACAGTCGGTTGTTTACAGTTTCGGCGAGGTCGTCAAAATGCCGCATCTCAGTCCCGACGGCGGTGTAGGAGTAGGCTCCGAGCGAATTTGGGTTCGTCTGCCAGCGAGTGCGTAACAACTGGGTTGGGTTCGGAACACCCGTGCCGTACATATCGCGTAGGTGGGCCATGATTTCGCCGGTAACTTGCGCGTCGGTCATGTTTTCGGTTTGCCGGGCATAATCGGCGTAGGCAAACGTCATCAGGCCATTGGTTTCCGGGTGAACCGTTTTCAGATTCAGAAAATAATTGAATTTATCCGGGGTTTCGGGGGTGTACGACAGGTACTGCACATTGTCCCAGAAAGCCGTGTTCCAGGTCAGCAGAAACTTGTTCACGCAGTTCATACCTATTTTCCCAATGGCGTTTTGCTTTTGAGCGGGTAGCGCGGGCGTAAATTGAATCGTATTTGCTTTCAGTACGCCCAACGGCACGGTCACGAGTACGTAATCGCTCGTGGTCACGGTGCCGTTGTGGGTCACGCTCACGTTCCTGGCCGAGTAGTCAATTTTTGTTACACGCTGATTGAGCTGAACCGACAAGCCCTGAGCCAGATAGTTGGCAATGGTATCGTAGCCATTGGTGATGATGTGGTCGACACCGCCAAATTCTTCGCCTTCATCGTAAAGTAGGGATGAGAGGGTATCCAGATCACCGCAGTCGAACGTCAGGTACGTAGAGAGTAGGAATTTCCAAAGGCGATCGTTGGCGTAGGCAGGGTACAGTTTGTTGAAAACCGTCGCAAAGCTTTGCGTGGCGCTCCCTTGCTTCATCAATGAGCCCAGGATGGTGTAAAACTCATTTTCGGCCCTGTCGTACAAAGTTGCTGTTCGTAAGGTACCGCCCACATCATACGACTTTCGGCTTTCGTCGCGGGTATGGAATGTAGTCATACCGGCCTGTTGCGCAAGTGTAGTAATCGGGTTTCCACTGATGCCGTGAATCCAACTCGCTCCCTCATCAAAAGCAACGCCAGCGCTTCGGTTGGTTCTTAAACGCCCGCCTACTTTCTCCTACGCTTCGAGCACGGTAACCGTAAAGCCTCTTTCTTTCAGCTTTTTAGCTGCAGCCAGACCCGATATGCCCGCGCCTACCACAATGACGGTTTTACCGTTGGGCGCAACCGCCGTGCCCTGCTGACACGAACTCGCCAGCAGTGAAGAGGTCCATAAAACGGGTAACCCGGTTAACGCATCCAGAATAAATTGGCGTCTATGCATCGTTTTTAAGCGTACTTAGGCCCGCTTGCCGACCCGATTAGCTTCTGAGGATTTTCTCCATGGCTTTGCCTTTCGCTAATTCATCAATCAGCTTATCCAGATAGCGAACCTGTTGCACGAGTTTATCTTCGATGTCTTCTATCCGATGTCCACAGATCACCCCCGTAATTTTCGACGCATTAGCGTTCAGGCCCGGTGCTTCGGCGAAGAAGGTTTCAAAATCGCTTTTCCTGTCGATTTGCGCTTGCAGTGCATCGGCATCGTAACCGGTTAGCCAGCAGATAATTGTATCGACCTCCGCCCTCGTACGTCCTTTTTTCTCTGCTTTTTGGACGTACAACGGATAAACGCTCGAAAACAGCATGCGGTAAATTCGAGAGTGATTCATGGTGTTCCAGATTTAGACATTAAAAAACCCATTCCTTTATTAGCGAATAGAATTCAATCGCTAATTCGTCGCACAGAATCGTTGGAGGATTTGCATAGCTCTCTCTGCATCTTTCTTGTCGACAAAGAGATGGTCATGAAAATAGCCCGCGACTACGTTACAACTGATGTTTTCAAGGGCTAAAGCTCCCGAAAAAGCAGCCGTTAACCCCACTGCCTCCAGCGACGAATGGACCGTCAGCGTAATCCAACTGGCGATGTACGAATATTGAAATTTGTAGGTATCAGCTACTTCTTTTGCCAGGATTAAGGTAGTTCCTTCGGCCTCCTGGAACATCATCAGGCAGTCGGTAGGCAATACTTGACTCAGATTCTGAACGGTGCAAAACACGTATTCGCCTGCATTCAGCCGGGGCTTCATTGATTTTAGAAGTACATCAATGTTTTTCTCTCCTGAACTGATTAAGCTATCATTCATACTGGTATCCAGGGTTTCTACTTTACTTGAATCGGCACCCAAATCGCTTCTTCGGAAAGAGGGTCGTTGTTTCTGTAGGCTTCGCCCAGCACTTCAAAATGGGGCCGGTTGTCGAGGATGTAGGCTGAGTTAGGGAGCCACACACCAAGGATGTACTGGAAAATTGAGGAATTAGTGCTTGAGCCTTTGTAGTCGAAAACGGCATACAGGCCTCCCGGCACCACAAAGGTTTCCAGTTCGTTGGGTACCTGATCGAAGTGGGTTACCTCAACGGCTGCCCACCGTTCAAATTCGTTGGCGGGGTCAAAGTGGACAAAATGGGAAGGCGGGTAAACGACGAGCGAAATAAGGTCATTCGATACGCGATGGTTTATTTCAGGGAGCCTCGGCCTGAAACCCCGCCATAGTTCGCCTACTGTGTAGTTGGCGAGGCTCATCGTCAGCCGTTTACCAACCAGTTTCTTTTCGGTTGCTGTCTCTATTCTTGGCTGTATCGTGTGCAACTGCATGAGGCTAATTATTTTTCTATTTCCCACCCACCCAATGGCTTTACAGTCCCCGTATTCGGACTGCCATTTTGTTCTTTTCGTCCGGCAACCCGCGCCCTGAGGACACTCCCGTGAAGCGCGCCCTGTTTTAACGTGTCGTCTATATTCGGCAGCGGTACTTTCAGGCGTCCGCCAGTAGGAGCGTTTATCTGGCCCGCGTAGTGCCCCATATCAACGTAAAGAAACCGTTCGTTGGCAGGTCCTTGCGCATAAGGCCCGTAAAAGGTAAGCTCCCCCGTTCGGTTCTCTTTCAGGGTAAGCTCAACCTCAAAACAAAGATCGTCAGTACCAGCTAGTTGCTTTTGGACAGTTTCATACTTAGTGCCACTCCCTTTTTGCAGACCATACATAAGGCCAGAAACTGGTTTTTGGATACTAATTCGGATCGTAATTGTTTGTTCTCCCATGGTTATGGTATACCAAGAAGTAGGTTGTATGAAAACCAGCTTATTAACCCACAATATCTGCCAATCCTTTGAACAGGTTCAGCGGATATTCGGCCCAGCGGTTGCACAAATACAGGTACCATTCTTTGCCATATACTACATACATACGGCAGGCATAGCCTCTGTCTTTAAAAAGGGTAAGCGCTTCGTTGCCGATACCGAGCAACCGCTCCAGTACATAGTTGGTGGCTTTGTATTGGTCGATAAGCTTCACCGCTTCTTCGTGTATTTTCTCGTGATGGGAGGCAATAGAGCAGGGGTGGTTTTTCGAAAGTAGTTGATCCACATAGTGCAGATAGACCTCGTCAAGCTCATTGCCTCTCGGCATTGACTGGTTGGCGGGCGTATGGTAGGCCCCTTTCACCATCCGAATACTACCCGGTAATTGGGACAATTCCGTGAAATCATCTTTAGTCCGGTAGAGATACGCCTGTACGGTGATGCCCAGATTTGAATGGGTTTTCAGTGTCTCTTTATAGATGTCAATAATCGAGTCGGTTCTGTCTGTTCCTTCCATACTGATTATGACTTCTTTATCGGCCTGGGCCGCCTGTGAACATATCCGCCGTAGGTTATGCTTCGCCAGGTCGTTTGACACGAGCATCCCGATATGTGATAAATCTAACGAGATAGAGGAGTTCAGCTTTTCCTCGTGGATAGCGCTGGCGAGGTTCACAAACTCATCCGTTGCCTCATTCGCGTCTTTTTCCGTACGGATGCTCTCGCCCATGTAGTCGGTAGTCACCGAGAAACCATCACGGTTTAGCTGTTGGATCGAGAGAATAGTCTCCGCCAATGTCTCTCCGCCGATGTACCGATTGGCCGCTTTTTTTAAGGTCTTGAAGAGTTTCTCGTTTGTAAGTATAAAGTTTTTAGCCTCTTCATTCAGGGCTGCTTTTTTTAGTGCCTCTGCTCCAATGGTCAATAAATTATCCACTTGTTTTGGCTCGTATTTGAATGGGTTCTCTATTTTTTTTCTCGTTGTCAACGCCAAAGCCTGTCTGTTCTCAGCTAAGCGTTTCTACTACGAAATCCGGCTCCAGTTGTTGTCTTTGCGGTTTTTGAGCCGGTCCAGATGGTTGCGGATAGGCGTGTGCTGTGGCAGCACGAGGTGTGGGTCGAGGTCCAGAATCTGCTGCGCCGACTCGCGGGCGGCCGTTAGCACAGCTCCGTCTTTCGCGAGGTCGGCAATCATCAGGTCCATGATACCGCTTTGAGCCGTGCCGGTGAGGTCGCCGGGGCCGCGTAGCTGCAGGTCGACGTCGGCAATTTCGAAACCGTTATTGGTCCGTACCATGGTTTCGAGCCGGGTGCGGGTATCGGTGCTGAGTTTGTAGCCCGTCATCAGGATACAATACGACTGATCGGCCCCCCGGCCCACGCGCCCGCGCAACTGATGCAGCTGCGAAAGGCCAAACCGCTCGGCGCTCTCAATCACCATCACGCTTGCGTTGGGTACGTTTACACCTACTTCGATGACCGTAGTGGCTACCAGAATCTGCGTTTCGCGTTTCAGAAACCGCTGCATTTCGTCGTCTTTCTCGTAGGGCAGCATCTTTCCGTGGAGCATACCCACCTCGTATTTCGGCCTTGGAAACGCCCGCTGAATACTCTCAAACCCATCCATCAGGTCTTTGTAATCGAGCTTCTCCGACTCCTCAATGAGCGGGTACACCACATACACCTGCCGCCCTTTTTCGAGTTCGGTACGCATGAAGCCAAACACCTCGGCGCGGTGTTTGTCGTACTTATGCACGGTCTTGATCGGTTTGCGGCCAGCGGGCAACTCGTCGATGATCGAGAGGTCGAGGTTACCGTAGAGGGTCATGGCGAGGGTGCGCGGAATAGGCGTGGCTGTCATGACCAGAATATGGGGTGGTACCACCGGGTTTTTGGCCCACATTTTGGCCCGTTGCGCCACCCCAAACCGGTGTTGCTCGTCAATAATGCACAGGCCGAGATTTTTGAACTGAACAGCATCTTCGAGCAGGGCGTGCGTTCCGATGAGGATATGCATTTTGCCCGACTGTAGTTCTTCGTGGAGTACCACTCGCTTCTTCTTGTTCGTGGAGCCGGTCAGAATACCGATGTTCAGGCCCATGGCTTCGGCAAAATCTTTCAGACCATTGTAGTGCTGATCGGCCAGAATTTCGGTGGGGGCCATCATGCAGGCCTGCGCCCCGTTGGCAATGGCGAGCAGCATCGAGATAAAGGCCACGATGGTTTTGCCGCTGCCCACATCGCCCTGTAGCAACCGGTTCATCTGCTTACCCGTGTTGCAGTCGGTATAAATTTCGCGGAGTACGCGCTGTTGTGCGCCTGTGAGCGGAAACGGCAGCAGGTGCTCGTAAAAGTGCTTGAGGAGGCTGGTATTTTTAAAAACCGCACCCGGAAACTCCTCTTTCTGAAGTAGTTTGTTTGATATGAGCCGTAGCTGATTGTAAAACAGCTCTTCAAACTTTAGCCGACGCATGGCCTGCTTGAGCCACGCCTGATTTTGCGGAATGTGAATATTCCAGAGGGCTTCGGCCTTGCTGATGAGCCGGTATTTTTCAATCAGTTCGGCGGGCAGGGTCTCGTGAATGTGCTGCCACGAGCTTTCTAGCAGCGACCGCACCGCCCGCGAAATTACCTTGCTGTCGAGTTTGCGTTTGCGGAGCTTGTCGGTCAGGTTGTACACGGGTTGCATACCCGTTTCGAGCTCCATAGCCGGGCCTACCGGGTCGAGTTCGGGGTGGACAATGCTGTACCGCCCGTTGAAACCCTGCGGTTTGCCGTAGGCTACGTATTCGCCGTTGGGGCGCAAAGATTTTTCGAGCCAGGTAAGTCCCTGAAACCAAACCAGCTGCATGGTGCCGGTACCGTCGGTGAAGTTGGCGATAATCCGTTTTTTACTACCCTCGCCCTCCACAACCCAGTCGCGCAGCCGCCCCCGAATCTGAGCGGAAGGTAGGCTTTCGTCCAGTTCGTTAATCGTGTAAAAGCGCGTACGGTCGTCGTACCGAAAGGGGTAATACTGAATCAGGTCGCCATAGGTGAAGATGCTCAATTCGGTATTGAGCAGTTCGGCCCGCTGCGGTCCTAACCCCTTGAGGTATTCGATTTTGGTATCAAAAAAAGACTTCTGCTCAGTCATGGTGTCAGGGCTAAAGCCCCTTGTGGTTATAACACGGAGATGTCCAGAGAAAACGCAGAGTTTTCTCTAGGCTTTCTACCTATTTCTCTGTGCAACTCCGTGAACCTCTGTGCATCTCTGCGTCATAGCATTAATAAGGCTTACAGCTCGTTATAGATTTAAAACGCCTTCAGCCCTACTTTAACGATTCAGAAAATAATCCCGAAACTCGGCCATTTCAGCCTCTTCGTTCGCTACATACTTTTCAAATATTATATTGCCCCCCTGCTTTTTCAAGGCCGAAATTCCTACGTCGATCAGGCGTAGCCCCTGTTCGGTGAGCAGAATATTGTCGAACGCCAAACCGCCCAGATTAGACGGCCGTTTGAGGCTGCGATGCACAAATCCCGCTCCGTGCATGCCCCGTAGCTCGTCTTCAAACACATCGAGCCAAAGCTCCTTGACTTCAACCTCAATTGTGTTGGCAAAACGCATCTTCTCGGCCTCTGATCCTATATCAGAACGAGTATCACCCGTGTAGAGTTTGGCCACTTCGGTTTACGATAGCACGATTACCGTGTTATTCGCACCAGAAGAGAGTCGACGGGGATATTTCATTTCCGATAATCCAGCGCGGGTTTACGGTTGCCAAGTAGGGCTTCGTAGTTGAAGTCGGTTCCGCCACGGGCCTCCAGCCACTCCTGCCGGGCTTTCTGCAAAAGAGCCGGGTTTTGGTATAGCTCCATGGCCGTCAGTGCGAGCGTTTTGGCTGCTACCATCATCCCTTTGGTGCCAATGCCGGTGGCTCCGGCGGCTACGGCCTGCCAGCTATGGGCCGCTGTGCCCGGTACCCACGTTGCCGCGCTCATGCCCACGGTGGGTACAGCCCAGCTAACGTCGCCCACGTCGGTAGAACCGCCACTCAGCGGGTCATTGCTGATGCCCGCAAACGGGGCTACGGTGGCCGCTTCGCCCGGTTTCCGGATCGAGCCAAAGGCCGCCCCGAAGCTCTCACTTAGTTTTTCGGCAAACTGCGTTTCTTCGGGCGAGTACGTTACACCACCTACTTTGCTCAGGTTCTGGTGCATTACCCGTGCCAGCGACTCCACAGGTAACAGGTCAAACACGCCCCCGATAATTTCGACCTCCATTTTGGTTTCGGTGCCTAAAGCGGCTCCTTCGGCGGCTTTCATAATCCGGGCCCAAACCTGCTTCAACGTATTCCGGTTTTTATGCCGACAATAGTAATAAACCTCGGCATAGTCGGGAACCACGTTCGGAGCCTCACCCCCGCGCGTGATCACGTAATGCACCCGCGTATCCGACGGAATGTGTTCGCGCATCATGTTGACCATGTAGTTCATCGACTCCACGGCGTCGAGTGCCGAGCGACCCCGGTCGGGTGCAGCCGATGCGTGGGCCGAAACGCCCCGGAACCGAAATTTTGCCGTGATATTGGCCAGAGAAGTAGAAGGGTCGGCACTGTTGCGGTCGGCAGGGTGCCAGTGCAACACAGCGTCGACATCGTTGAACAACCCGGCCCGCACCATGTACACCTTGCCTGAGCCGCCCTCTTCGGCAGGGGTTCCGTAGAGCCGGATGGTTCCTTTCTGGCCGGTTTGCTGCATCCACTGCTTCACGGCCGTAGCGGCCGCTACCGAGCCTGTGCCAAACAGGTGATGCCCGCAGGCATGGCCGGCCCGCTTGCCCTCGACGGGTTTGCGCTCAGGAACGGCATCCTGGTTGATGCCGGGCAGGGCGTCGTACTCGGCAAGAATCCCGATCACGGGTTTTCCGCTGCCATACGTAGCCACAAAAGCGGTCGGAATTTCGGCGACGCCGGGCGTGACCGTGAAGCCTTGCTTTCGGAGTTCGTCCTGCAACAGGGCCGAGCTTTTGGTCTCCTGATAGCCCACTTCGGCCCAGTCCCAGATTTGCCGGGCCAGGGTGCCATAGTGCGACGTTTGGGTTTCTAAACTGGATAAAACGGTCTGTTGTTGTTTAGTCAGGGTGGGGGGTGTTTGCGCCAGCACCGACAGGCTGGCTACCGACAAAGCAACTAGTGTGTGTAAACTGTAGCGCATTGTGTTGGGGTTAACAAGAGAACATCTCTGCTCAAATTTAACCAATTTTGTGGCATGATTCTGCTGGTAGTGCCCTTTCTGTGGGTTGATGGACTAACGCTTTGGCCGTTCGTATTGGTACGTCGGCCCAACCCCAGGGCGGTGTTGATCAATCATGAACGTATCCATCTGCGGCAGCAGCTGGAGCTTGGTCTTGTGGTGTTCTATCTCTGGTATCTGTTCGAGTACCTCTACCGGCTGTTTCAGTACGGCGATCATTACACGGCCTACCGAAATATCAGCTTTGAACGTGAAGCCTTTGCCAACGATCAAAATCTGGATTACCTGACTGCTCGCCGAGTATTCGGGTTTTGGCGGTATGTACGGCTGGGCGAGTGGCAAAAAAGACGCTCCTGACCAAAAAAATGTCCCCGTCGGCACGCGGCCAACGGGGAACACAAACTACATACCTATGATTGGTGGGTGTGGATAACGATTTTTACAGACCCGAGCCGTCGGCTTTGCCCCGGTTAACGGCGTAGCTGCCAATATTTTTGCCGCAAATCAGGCCCGTTTCGCAATCAGACCGGAAGTGAATAAGGCCGTAAATCCGCGAAACCGAAGCCTCCGTTGCTTTGTCCATAAACTCCTGCGACCGTTCGGGGAAAATGTAGCTCAGTACCGTGGCTGCAGCCCCCGAAAACGTGGAGTGCCCCGACGTGTATGAGGGGAAGTTGGGTAAACCCACCGACGTTTTTACGCCAAACTGCTGCGGGCGTGGTGTGTAGTAGTAGAACTTAGTCTCCCAGCAACATACCCCTGCATCCTGCAAGGTAGTACCTAACAGGGCGAGCGTCCGGGCCATCCGAACCTCACTGAACCGGGCTTCGTGGGCCGCGTTGGCCGCAATCCGGTGCCAGTGCCCCGGTGGGGTGTAGCTACCGGCACCGTCGGCCCAGTAGTTGGCAATGCGGGCCTGCTCGCGGGTCTGGTTCTTCTGAATCTCTTTTAGCTCATTCAGCTCTTTTTCAAACTGGGCCGTGCCGGGTAGGGGTGCCGCGCCGGGCCGCAATTTAACGAGCGTGGCCCGGTCGAAATTCCAGGTCGAGACAGCCCCGTAGTTGGGGAGCATCGGCGGGCGGGCAGGCGACTCCTGACTTAGCCAGATTTGGGTTTGGCCCCGGCTCTGAGCCGCTTCAATCATACCGGCGGTGAGGCTTTGGTTATTGGCCGCACTCATGCCGTCGGCACGGGCGCGGGTCATCACCTGCGCGGCTACCTGCGTGCCCAGGCTGCTACCAGCAGTCAGGTCGCTTTCTACGTTCATACCGGCCCATTGGCGGCTGGCTGCGTGTTCGGCTACTTTGGCGTCGATGAAAGCAACCTCGCCCGGAAACATCGCTTTGAGTACTACGGCCGAGGCCGCAGCCACTACTGCATCTTCTGAGGGGTAGCTGGGCAAGGCCGAAACGGGCAGCGCTACCCGGATACTGGCGTCCACTTTCGAGGGAGCCACCCGCTTGTAGAGGTATTTGTAGTGCCAGGTAGCCACCAGCGCGTCGTACTGGGCCACGCTCAGGTAAGCCAGGGCCCGCGCGGTGTAAGGCGGGTTCGCAAATGGAAACCGGGGGTCAGCGTTTGGGTTGGCCGGATCGGGTACGGGGTACGTACCAGCCGCGTTAGACGCTGGTGGCAGGTTATATTTGGCGGCCAGTTCACGGGCAATTTCGTTCCAGCGGTACACGGCACCCGCTCCCCAGTACACCACGGCTTCCTGCTGGGCGCGGGTCAGCTCGGTCGATTTGGCTTTGAGGGCACTCAGTTCGGCGGCATACGCGGCCGAGGTGGTAGCAACCGGGGCCGCTACGGTCACAGCCGTAGGTGTGCTCAGTACGTAGGTTTTCCAGGTGCTCGCCTTATCGTCGAGGTTAGCGGGCGTGTAGCCTACCCGCAGGGGTTCTTCAATGGTTTTGTCGCAGCTGGTCAGCAAGGCCGATGAGGTGGCCGAAACGACGCTTATGAGGAGAAATTTGTATATCGATTTCATGGTAAAATAAGAGTTGAGCCGGGGGCATACGTCTGCCCGTGTGCTCCCGGCAGTGCGCGATTACAAACCGCCAATCTGATACAACAGGCCCAGCGTGTAGCTGGTAGCCTGCCCCATGTTACGCCCGGCCACTGCGTAGCCAATACGGGCGTTGACACCAATGTGCCGGGGCTGTAGCTTACCATACCAACCGACCGTGGTGGCCTGCATGTTGTTGGTTGGGAACGGCATATCGTTCCGGCGAATATCGTCGCCACTCAGGTTAGCCATCCGCTCGGCAAACACCTCGGTTTGCCATTTCTGGCGCAGCACACCTACCCGAACGGCGGCATCGTACCCGTTAGGCACCTGTACCTCGTTGGTCTGGTGTAGCCGCTCGTTAGCGTAGTACGAATCACGGTCGACCCGGATATTGCTCCGCCAGTTGTACGAGCCGTGTGCTGTCAGGTAAAGGCCCGTGCGCGGGTGGGTATAGTTGACCAGCAGGCGGCTCGTGACGGTGCGTGCGCCCAACCCTATCGACATGGGCAGAAAATCGGGTACGTACCGGCTGGCGGGCAATGAGCCGCCTACAACTCCGTGCAGCGATAGGCCCTTGTGTTCGGCGATTCGCACCTTTAGCCAGCCTGATAAATCCCCAAAGCCGCGTTGACCCATCAGGTTGCCGGCCGATGTTTTGGTCCAGACATAGGGGAGGCTCAGAATCAGGTTTACCCGGTTCGAAAGCCCAATGGCGGGCATCAGCATGGCGCTTTGGGTGGTGTGCGTACCGATGTTGAAGTTCTCGCGTTTGAGCGAGCCCTCCCAGTATTCGTTCCAGGTACTCTGACCGTACATACCGGCAATACAAGCCGAGTTTTTAGGCATATAAATGGCGTCGTGAGGCATTTGTGCCCAGGCAGGTAGCCCCGTTAACAAGGCTCCGGCTACGACAAGCAGACGTAAAATTTTCATGATGTTAACTCAGAACCAGCGTGATACGTTGAACGAGATGAGATAGTCGGCAAAGGCCGCGTCGCCATGGCGTACACCCAGCGGGTCGAGCCGGTCAGCATAGCTCTTGATGCGGTTGCGCACTATGGCTACGGGTACCGTGAGCCCGGCCGAGTAATGGCCCTTCATGTAGGCCAGTCCGGGCTCTACCGATACAATGTAGCCGGGCCGCCGAAAGCCGATGCTGCTTCCGATGGCGTCGTTGGCGGGAACGCCTTCAACCCGGCCGCCCAGCATGACCGAAAGACCTGGCACAAACCGCAGCGACTGACTCAGCCCAACCCGGGCCGCAAACTGATCGGCTACCGAAAACTCACCCGTGACCAGATCAATCGTGGTGGCTTCGGGGCTCCGCACTACGCCGTTGGTAGCGCGCGGATTGAACAGGTAAAACCCGTTGGCATAGGCCGTGAGGCCGCCCGTCAGTTGGGCATAACCCTGCAACTCGACATTGGCACCAACTCCGCCATCGCCCAACTGAATGGACTGATCCACGGGTTTCACAATCGTGTAATCCGCACCTTCTTTGGTGCGCCGGTGAAACGAGTCTGTTACGCGGAAGTTGCCCGTTGGGAGTTTCACACCCAGCCCGACAGCAAGGTTAGCCTTTGGCAGAGCCGCCGGGTTGACGACCCAGTAGCTCCCCGAAATGCGCAGGTCGCCGATACCTTGCGAGCCCGTATGGAATCGTTTCTGCTCGGGGTTGGCGGCCACGGCGTTTCCGTAGTGTTCGTATAGCGAGGAGCGGTCGTTGTATTGCACCGGCAGATTGACCGAAATAGCCCAGCGGGGGTTGGGCATGTACGTAACGCCCAGATCGAGCGCGTGCGACACGTTGATTACCTGCGTACCTTGCTCAACGCGCTGTTTTTGCTCTTCGGTGCCTACGAAATGTTTGTACGACCGGAAGAACCGGTAGCCTGCCGAGACCTGCCAGGTGCCGGCCCGTTGTTTGAAGTATTCAGACGAGCTTACGCCAGCCGGAGCCGCGCAACTCATGTGACGAACGGCCACGCAGCCCTGTGCTGCCGCCGGGGTATACGGAATCAGGCATAGAGCCAGCAGCCCTATACATGGTATAGAAAATTTCATGATCTGAGGGAAATAGATGAATAATGAATCGTGCACAATGGATAGTGCACAAGGCCAAACAGATAATGCACAAAGCCAGATGGGCAATGAAATGTGTGTAATGAATAGTGGCGACTAACCCTTAGGGTGGCCAGCTACTTCATTAAACATTGCTCATTACGCATTGTACATTACGCTATGGTCCCTCAGATTTCGGGTGGGGGCGAAAACACCGGCAGAGCGCGGTGCATCAGCATAACGGGCGCCTGGGGAATCCGAATGTCCTGGCGCCAGTCGTATAAGAAGAAATGGAGAATGGTGCGGCTGTTGAGCGAATAGTCTTTCAGCAGGAGCTTGAGCCACCCACTCGACTTCCGGCTCGACTCCGACTGGGTATTGATCGTGTCTTTCAGAAACGAAAGCAGATCGCGTTGCCAGAACGAAGCCTCTTTGTTCTCAAGGCCGCTGATAAACAAGATATTGTCGCGAATTTCGACGCTCACCACATCGTAGTAATGGTCGTGGTAAGTGAAGCCCTCGCGAGTGGCTTCGTGCAGGTCGGCGGGGTCGTGCGGGCCGTCGAGCGGAATCTGAAACTCCACCAAACTATCCACCGACCGGTACACCGTCAGGCGCTGGCTCAGATCATGCTGATCCTGCCACCACGAGCCGATGGCGACAACAACGCCCCCCAGCGAGTGGTACAGCAGCAAGAGCAGCAAAGAGAAGCCGAGCAACCGTTTCATGACTAATTTTTAAACCAAATCAACACAAAGCTACTAAAGCAAATTGGCAATACAATAGGATTTAGCCTATATTAGTTATAGTCTAAGCTATTTCGTTAATAAGGCGGTGTCAGCAACCAGACGCCCAGATTCTCCAAAGTGAAGTTGGTTGACCAGGTTATTTGTGCCAGATGCAGGTGGCGATGATCGCCCGCTTTGTTCCGAATCAAATCCTGATAATTGTACCCAAGCTCCAGTTTCCCGAGCTGATTACCAAAGTTATACCCAATGCCACCGGATATCCAGTTTTCGCCGTAAAACGCATTTTTTGAGCTAACAGGGCTGTTTCTGGCGCCTGACAAACACAGAAAGGCTTCGTTGGAAACCGATACAAATGGCCCTTTTTTCTGCTCTTTCGGATTGTACAAGGGTAGCGTAAACCCAACGTGATACCGAAATAGCTGGGCGTACGACCACTGCTTCGTTTTCAGATTCAGCGGATAACGCTCCTCGTAACGGAGTCGGTGAGTCAGGCGCCCCTTGCCAAGCGGTAAACTGCTTACTGCCTGAGCCCACACGCGATTTTCGTTTACATACAACCCGAATAGGTGATGCCTGACGTGTGCATAACCGATGCCAAGTTGTGTGTTGGGCGTCAGTTTGTAATGCAAACTGGGTTGTAGGTAAAGCTGTAAGTCGCTGGTTGGGAAGTACTTTGTCTCGGTCGATTTGTGAAATGGGTCGACCGTGGACGAGATAAAGGCGTTGTAATTCAGTCGTTTAGATACATTGCCGGTTTGCGAGTATTGCGGAAAAAGTCCGAAATAAGTCCAGGTTTGAGCCTGTACCGATGCGTTGATGGCTAATAAAGCCGCTGCCGTGCGTAATACGTGTTTCATACACCAGAAAGATTTTCCTGGTGTCGTCAACAATAATGCCAGAGAAATGTAGGCTTACGCTATTGCTCATTACTTGCGCGACAACGCCCACAAGCCTATATACGTAAACAGGCCGTTGAGCAGCAAACGCTCAAAGCCAAACTTATAGCCTCCAAACCACTCTACCGAGTTGTTGTTGACGATAATGGTCAGGATAGGAGAGAGGATGCAGACAAACGGCACCAGATTGTCGCGCACGGGGCGCTTGGAGAACAAACCAAACGCGTACAGACCCAGCAATGGTCCATAGGTGTAGCCAGCCAGATCGAACACGGCCGTGATCACATCCTGACTGTTGAGTTGATTGAAAATGACGATCACAATCCAGAACAGGACCGAAAACCCAATGTGTACGTAGTGCTTAATGCGGGCGCGCTCAGTCTCGGGCCGGTTTTCAACGTTCATGAAGTCGATACAGAACGAGGTGGTCAGGGCGGTCAGGGCTGAGTCGGAGCTGGCGTAGGTGGCCGCCGTGATGCCCAACAGGAATGTAATGCCCACTACCGGCCCGAAGTGATTGAGGGCGAGCATCGGGTACAGGTCGTCGGTTTTGGCGGGTACCGAAATGCCTTTTTCAGTAGCGTAGAGGTACAACAAGGCCCCCAGGCTCAGAAACAGGAAGTTGACAATGGTGAGTGTAATGGTAAACCAGAACATGTTTTTCTGGGCTTCGCCAATGTTTTTGCAGGTTAGGTTTTTCTGCATCAGGTCCTGATCCAGGCCAGTCATCACGATGGCAATAAACGCACCCGAGATAAACTGCTTCACAAAGTGGCGCGGGTCGTTGATATTCTCGAAAAAGAAAATTTTGGAGTACGGGCTGCTTTGTACCGTGCTCACCATCTCGCCAAAGCTCAGATTAAGTTCGTTGGTGATCAGAATGATGGTGAGTACCACGGCCGTCACCAGAAATGTAGTCTGAAGGGTGTCGGTCACAATAATGGTCTTAACTCCGCCCTTGAACGTGTACAACCAGATGAGCAGAATCGTGATGGCTACCGACACTTCGAACGGAATGCCAAATGCGTTGAAAATTGCCAGTTGCAGCACCTGAGCCGCCACGTAAAGCCGTACTGCCGACCCCACCGTGCGGGCCAGCAGAAAGAACCCCGCCCCCGTTTTGTACGACCAGAACCCAAACCGTTTTTCGAGGTAGCCGTAAATCGAAATGAGGTTCATGCGGTAGTACAACGGCATGAGCACGGTGCCAATCACGTAGTACCCAACAATGTAGCCCAGTACCACCTGGAAGTAATTGAAGGCCTTAACTCCTTCAAAGCCTTTCTGTAAGGCTCCTACGGCACCCGGTACTGAGATAAACGTAACCCCCGACAGCGAGGTGCCGATCATGGCAAACGCTACCAGATACCAGGGCGATTGCCGGTTGGCCGTAAAAAAAGTATTGGTGTCGGCCCCGCGCGAGGTGTAGTACGACACCGCAATCAGCATGGCAAAATAGGCAATCAGAATGATGAGTGCGATGGTAGCATTCATGGAGGTAAAAGCAACTTTTTGTACCCGAAGTGGGTTAATTTAGAGAAGGTTGACCCCTCAGAAACCGAGTATTTTCTGCCGTGGACAGCTGTTAAATTCTCGTCTTTGGAGAGCCAAAATTGCGTAAATTTGTCCAAACAAAGTCGATTTTCAATCTACGAACTTAGTTCCTATGTTGCCTTTTGAACAAAATGAGGTTGAGGTTCTCGAAGACGTTGTCGAGACGGATGTATATCATTTGGTTGTTTTCAACGATGATGTAAACACGTTCGATTTTGTCATCGATACCCTCATCGACGTGTGCGAGCACACGCCCGAACAGGCCGAGCAGTGCACGCTCATTATTCACTACAAAGGCAAGTGTTCGGTGAAAGATGGCTCCTGGGAACAACTTGTACCCATGCGCAACGAGATTTGCCGTCGGGGCCTCAGCGCCGAAGTTCTTCAGTAAATCAATTATACATGGAATTTCCATCCAAACTGGTCGAAGACGCGGTAAATGAGGTGTCGAAATTGCCGGGTATTGGCAAGAAAACGGCGCTTCGACTGGTACTCCACTTACTCAAACGCGACGAAGAACAAACCGAGTCATTGGCCAATGCGCTGATGGCTGTGCGCTCCCGCACCCAATACTGCCGTAAATGCCACAACCTCTCTGATGGTGAGTTGTGCGGTATTTGTGCCAGCAACCGGCGCGATGGGTCGATCATTTGCGTGGTCGAAGATACCCGCGATGTACTGGCTATTGAGAACACGGCTCAGTTTAAGGGGCTATACCACGTGCTTGGCGGTATTATTTCGCCGGTAGAGGGTGTAGGCCCGAGCGACCTCCAGATTGACTCGCTCCTGCAACGGTTGCAGAGCGAAGACGCGGGCGAGATACGCGAGATTATCCTGGCCCTGAGCCCTACCATGGAGGGTGATACAACGGCGTTTTATCTCCAGAAAAAACTACGGCCGTTTAAGCTCAAAATTTCAACCATTGCCCGGGGCGTACCTATTGGTGGTGACCTGGAGTATGCCGACGAAGTAACCCTCGGCCGGAGTATTCTGAGCCGCATCGCCTACGAGTAAAGTACTAGAGTGTGTGGACAATTAGGATAAACTTACCCAATCCTACGATCTTTGTGGCATGAGACGCTATGAGATCACCGAGCAGGAATGGACTAAAATCACCCCTCTTCTACCAGGACAGGCAGGCTCAGCAGGCCGAAAAGCACTCGATAACCGCTTGTTTATCAACGCCGTGCTCTGGATTGCCCGCTCGGGTGCGCCTTGGCGCGACTTGCCTGAACGCTTCGGCAATTGGAACAGCAACTACCGACGATTTCGGCGCTGGGCTCAGGCTGGGGTGTGGAAACAGGTCTTTGATGCCCTGCAAGAGCCCGACCTGGATTGGGTAATGATTGACTCGACAACGGTGCGAGCTCATCAACAGGCTGCTGGGCAAAAAAAAGTAGTCTCCAGCAACAAGCATTAGGCCGCTCACGGGGCGGCTTGACCACAAAAATTCATGCTCTGGTGGATGCCTTAGGCAATCCTATCCGCATTGAGTTAAGTCCTGGCCATGCGGGTGATGCGCCTTGCGCAGCCACCTTACTGGCTGACTGTGAGGCTTTTGCTGTGATTGCCGATAAGGCTTATGATGCCGATTGGTTGCTGGAAGGGTTGGCCCACAACGGTTGTGACGCGATCATTCCCTCCAAAGTGAATCGGGTGGAGCAGCGGGTAATCGATGAGAATTTGTACGCTGATCGCAACAAGATTGAACGCTATTTTAACCGCTTGAAACAGTATCGCCGGGTAGCAACTCGCTACGAAAAAACAGCCAGCAGCTTCTTGGCGATGGTTCATCTGGCTTCAAGTATGATTTTGTTGCTCTGATTGTCCACACACTCTAGTGTGAACAAATGAGTTTGTAGGCCCCGGAAAGAGTTTTCCGGGGCTTTTTTGTGCCCGTTATGCCCGCCAGTGGAAGCAGGCAAGAGGGCTGAGTGGCTGGCTATAGGCTCGTTTTTTGGGAATACAGCCGCCGGGGGTGTTTAAAGTAGGGCGTCATTACTACATTTGCCCACGACAAGGTCTTTTCAGACGACAGAATTATTCATTACCAAAACAACTGCTTCATGAATCGCGCTGAATTTTTAAAGATTGCGTTTGCTGGTTCGGCTGTGCTTGCCACAACCCGTTCGTTTGGCTTCAATAACCCGGCCCAGGCCGAAGGGCCATTCAAACTGGCACCCCTGCCGTTCGATTCGGGAGCGCTCGAACCCCATATCGATAAAGCCACCATGGAGATTCACCATGGTAAGCACCACAAAGCGTACGTGGACAACCTCAATAAGGAGATGGCGAAGCCCGAAAACGCGAAAATGGCGAAAATGAGCATCGACGATCTCGTTAAAAGCATCGATGCCAAAACACCGGCCCCCATCCGCAACAACGCTGGTGGTCACTGGAACCACACGTTTTTCTGGAATACCATTGGGCCCAAAGGTGGTGGAGCGCCCAAAGGTGCTTTGGCCGAAGCCATCAACAAGAAGTTCGGTTCGTTTGATGCGTTCAAAGCCGAGTGGGCCAAGGCTGCGGCCGGCCGGTTTGGTTCGGGCTGGGTGTGGCTGATCAAAACGGGTAACGAAGTAGAGATTACCTCGACCCCGAATCAGGACAACCCGCTCATGGCACTGGCCGAGAAAAAAGGAACGCCCCTCATGGGTCTCGACGTATGGGAGCACGCGTACTACCTGAAGTACCAGAACCGCCGACCCGACTATGTGACGGCTGCCTGGAACGTGTACGACTGGGACAAAATCGGTAAGAACTTTGCCTAAACAGGTTCAACAGCGAGTTGCGTGTTGAAGGGGCCGCCCGATTAGCTACGTCTGGCTGAATCGGGCGGTCTTGTTTTCAGCGCGTCCGATCAGGGGTGTAACGGGCTGTTGGGCGAAGGAAGCCGGTGCGTAGCAAACCGGCACAGCTAATGAGTAAGCGGGGCCGGGTCGGGTGCAACAGGCAGGTAGACGTTGAAAACGGTTCCCTTGCCTACTTCACTCGACACGGTGATGGTGCCGCCGTGATTTTCGGCTACGCGTTTCGTCGTAGCCAGGCCGATACCCGTACCTGCGTACGTAGAGCGCCCATGCAGGCGGGTAAACAGCCCGAATATTTTCTGAAAATTGTCTTTATCAATGCCAATGCCGTTGTCAGCAACACTTATTTCGGCGTATTGTAACTGGTGACCGAGGTTCGGCTCTGGTTGGTACGGGAGTTCCTCTTTTGGGAGCGTGCGGGCCGTGATCGTAACGCAGGGGGCCACTCCCGGAGCCACAAACTTGAGTGCGTTGGTAATCAGGTTCTGAAACAACTGGCGTAGTTGGGTTTCGTCGCCCGCTACCACCGGCATAGACGAACTTACCTCTACTAAAGCCCCTTTTTCCTGAATAACCAGCTCCAGGTCGCCTTGTACTCCTCGCAGAAGATCGCCTAAATTGACTGGGTAGAACGTCAGCAGGGGCGTGTTGATGCGGGAGAAACTGAGCAAAGACCGGATCAGCTCGTCCATCCGAATAGCCGCCGACTGCATCCGGGCGATCATGTCGCGGCCACCTTCATCGAGTGAGGGGGCATATCGGACATTGAGCATATCGCCAAAGGCCCGAATCTTGCGCAGGGGCTCCTGCAAATCGTGCGAGGCCACATAAGCAAACCGTTCGAGGCTCTCGTTGGACCGGTGCAATGACACGTTGGCCTGCTGCAACGCCTGCTGCTGGGCGTACTGCTCCGATACATTTTTGAAAACCGCCAGAACCATCACCACCTGCCCGCTCGGATTGCGTACCGGCCCGACGTATATCTCACACCGCAAGTTGTTCCAGTGGTCGGTAAAGTAGTGTTGCTCCCCGTCGAAAGCCGTGCTGATGTACCGCTGCCAGTCGATGCCGTATTTGGTTTCGATGGCGTCCAGAAATCGCCGACCGACCAGCTCTTCGGCCTGATTGCTGATAAACAAACCAGGTAGCTGACCATTGGCAAGGGCAATTTTGCGGAAGAAATCAACCGCGACGACGCCCATCTCGGGTACGGTAGAGGAGAGTGCCTGAAACAGTATCGAGTCGCTGAGAAGGCTTTGTTGGGTTTGTTTCCACTCGGTAATGTCGTGAAACGAAACCACAGCGCAGCGGCTGTCGTCGAGGGGCTCAATACCCACATCGAACCAGGCGGCTATCCCCGACCGGCTGATGGAAGAAAAGATCTCACGGCGCGTGGGTTGCCCGGTACGAATAGCCCGCTCAATGTCGGACCACAGGGGGAAATTACCAGCGTCGGGGAACAGATCGTGCGCAAACCGCCCGGTCATTTCTTCTTTGGAGAGGCCAAACAGGCGTTCGGCCTGCTGGTTGGCCAGTTGGATCAGGAGCCGGGTAGCAGCCCCGCCCTGTTTTACAATTTCGTACACGAGCAGACCATTTGGAACTTTGTCCATGGCTTTCTGCCAAAGCGAGTGAGGGGTTATGTCGGCTCGTGTCGAGTGGTTATTCATACGTTGAAGAGCACACTGGCGTCGGATACTAATTTTGTAAAATTACAACGGGCGGAAGCAATGTGCTTGTAAACTTATTCAATAGTCCATTTAGGTTACGCCCAATGAGATGCAATGGATCATCGTTTGGTTTAAAAACTGAAGTTGTTGTAATTTCGTCTAAATAATAGTCTGGAATGGATAATCAACAACTATACGACGAGATCCCCTCGCTTGATCTGGCGGATTTCACCTCTGGAGACCCCGCCCGGAAAGCGGCTTTTGTGCAGGCACTCGGCAACGCATTCAATAATATCGGGTTCGTAGCGGTTAAAAATCACGGACTTACCGACGAATTAACGAAAAATCTCTACGATTCGGTACAGGAGTTTTTCAAGGCCGATGATGCGGTCAAGAAGAAATACGAACATCCCGAACTCAACGGACAGCGCGGGTATGTAGGTAAAGGACGCGAGCGTGCCAAAGGCGCTACCGTCGCCGATCTGAAAGAGTTTTACCACATTGGTCAGCCCGAACCCGTGGGCGATATGCCCGCCAACGTATTGCCCGAAGAATACCCGAACTTCGGCAAATACACCATCGAAACCTACCGTACGTTGGAGAATACCGGGCGGCAGCTGCTGCGGGCCATTGCGATCTATCTCGAATTGCCCGAGAACTACTTCGACGATAAAGTATCGAACGGCGACAGCATCCTGCGGGCGTTGCATTACTTTCCTCTCGACCCCGTCACTACACCCGACGGTGCCGTTCGGGCGGCTGCACATGGCGATATTAACCTGATTACGCTGCTGATGGGAGCCTCGGCCGATGGCCTAGAGGTACTGCGTCGGGATGGAAAATGGATTGCCATTACGGCCCTGCCCGACCAGATTATTGTCAACGTGGGCGATATGCTCGACCGGCTTACCAACCACAAACTGAAGTCGACGATTCACCAGGTTGTGAATCCACCCCGCGAAAAAATGGCGACTTCTCGTTACTCGATTCCGTTTTTCATGCACCCCCGTGGCGATATGGACCTGACCTGTCTGGAGTCGTGCATTGATGCCGAACACCCGAAACTGTACACCGACATGACAGCCGGTGAGTTCCTGAACGAGCGCCTGATTGAGTTAGGGCTCAAGAAGTAACGTATTCTGTTGCCAAACCTGCAAGCCCGTCGGTTCATACCGTTTTCGAGGCCTTGCGGGTTTGGCTTTATTACAGGTTTTGTCGGATTCCGGTTTATATCTGACTACTCTTTCCGCCTGCTTCCAGCCCACACGGATGCGCTACGAATGATCAACTACCTCCCTCATCTGAAGCCGGTGCGCAAGATTCGGTACATCATCTTTTTGAAAGATGTGTTGATTCTGGCGTTGACCACCTTCGGGGGGCCGCAGGTGCATCTGGCCATGATGTTTGATCGGTTCGTGAAAAAACGGGGCTACCTGACGGAAGATGAACTGATGGAGTTAAACGCACTTTGTCAGATTTTGCCGGGGCCTACCTCCACGCAAACTGTTACGGCCCTGGGGTTCAAAATTGGTGGGCCTAACCTGGCGTACCTTACCCTTCTGATCTGGTGCCTGCCCGCCGTGGCTATCATGACCGCCTTCGGTATGATGGTGGGCTATTTGCAGGAAGAGCATCAGTCGCTGCGATTTGCCCGATTTATTCAACCCATGGCGGTGGGGTTTCTGATTGTAGCCGGGTACCGAATTGCCCGCAAAGTCATTAAAACCCAGAGCGGGCTGATGCTGGCTATTCTGGCCGCGCTAACAGCCTACGTTTTCCGGTCGCCCTATGTGACCCCAGTCGTGATTCTGGCCGGAGGCCTTACCACCGCCCTCACCTACGAAAAGCAGACGGTGATGGAGAAAAAGCCCATTCGGATCGAGTGGGCCAATTTTTTTCTGTGGCTCGGTGTGCTGGTTGGGGCGGCTATTTTGGGGGCCGTAACCCAGTTACTGCCGGTTCGGTTGTTCGAAAACTTCTACCGTAACGGCAGCCTGGTGTTTGGTGGGGGGCAGGTGCTTACGCCCATGCTCTACAATGAGTTTGTGGCGTTTAAACACTACCTCAGCCGCGAGGAGTTTTTGTCGGGTTTGGGTATGGCGCAGGCCATTCCGGGGCCGGTGTTTGCGTTTGCCTCGTACGTGGGGGCGCTCTCGATGCGGTCGGAGGGGACGTACGGACAACTGATCGGTAGTGCCGTATCCACGGCGGGTATTTTTCTGCCCGGTACGTTTCTTATCTTCTTTGTGTACCGGTTCTGGAATCAACTAAAGCGGTACCGGGCGGTGCGGGCCTCGCTCGATGGCATCAATGCCGCAAGCACCGGGCTCACGGCGGCAGCCGCTTTGGCCCTTTTTGAGCCAATGGCCCCCAATTGGCCGATGGTGGCTACCGTGCTGGGTACAATTCTGGTGCTCGAACTCACCAAACTGCCCCCGTTTCTGCTCATCATGGCCGGTTTGGTGCTGGGTGTTTTGTTGTAACGTTTCTTCGCTCGCGTTCCTGTCGCGCTGTCAGGGCTCTGACCGCTATTCTTCACGTTTGTCCAACTCCCCGGCAATCAGATTCCGCAGAGCTTCATGTGGGCGCGGGGCGGCCATCGGTAGGGTAGGCCGGGGGGCCTTGGTATGGGGCTGATTGCTCAAATAGTTTGTTTTCACCTGCTGCTGCTCGCCTTCGCTCAGGGTTCGGCGGGCTACGGCCCCCTTCTGGAAACCGTCGGTGAAATTGGCAATTCGGCTATCGGTCTGAGCCAATCGACATTCGGCCAGCATGTCGTCGATTTCTACATGCAGAGCCTGCTGCCGGGCCGACAGTTCGGCCGGGTCGGGGGTGAGGGCCAGTTCGTGTTCCAGCACCGCCTTGCGCGTGAGGTGCCCCGCCAGCATCGACTCGGCGGGTTCGAGTTCCTGTTGTACCCGGCGCAACCGCTTCCGGATTTGGCGCAGCCGCCAGTCGGCCTGGAGCCAGCGAAACCAAAAGGCCGATAGAACCGGTAGTCCAATGCCCAGACAGACCGCCCCCGCCAACGCAAACAAGAGCCCACTGAGGACAAACGAAAGCAGAGCCCACGGGCTATTCACCAACGTCAAATTCAGCTCACTCGATTGTTGAAGTTGTTTTTCAATCCGGGCGAGCAGGGCTGGGTCGGCTGCAACGGCGCCATCACCATCGGCCGAAAGGCTGCTTTGCTGCATTTGTCGGATCGATTTGTTGATGGCCGATTTGAGCTGGTCGGTACGGTAAGCTTCGTACCGAAACCACCCCAGAACGGCCAGGGTCAGCATTGCGAAGATGGCCAACCCGATCTTGAACCGCCCGTACCGACGCCCTTGCCCAACCGGGTCGCGCTGATAGGGTTGCTCCACCAGCCGGTCGTAAGCTGGTTTGAGCAGAATGGATACCATAGCCAACCCCACGGCAAAGGCCCAGGCCTCGGTAGTGTTACGGATATTGAGGGCGTAGGCCACAATCTCGTGGGAGATAATCAGGTCGCCGGCCAGAAACGAAATCCCTGCCACCAGAAACAGCAAGCCCGCCAGCAATGAGTATTCGGGCGTGTGCTTGGCCCGGCGCTGCTGAAGTTCGGTCCGTTCGGTCAGTAGGGTGTCCCGCTCGGCTTCGAGCCCCTCAACCCGCTTGGCGGCTACGCTCACATGTAGCAGGTGCTCCTGCAACTGAGCAAACGCCGTTTTGCGGGCAACCGTTGCCTCGCCCAACTGCCCCTGAATCTGCTCGATCGTGGCCCGTTTCTCGGCGATGCGCTCGTTGAGCCAATCCAGATTGACCTGACTCGACAGATAGCCCTCGTAGGCGTCGGGGGTGACGCCCTCAACGCCACTGCTGTAGCCATGCTGAAAGTCAGGTTGGTTCGTTGGTTCCATGCGTAGGGTTTCTTTCGTTGGTTTTTAGTTTTTAGCGGCCGGCGTTCCGGTTTCTGGTTTTTAGTGGTCGGCGTTCGGGTTTTTGTTCAATAGATTTTTCGTTCCGACCAGTCTGCTTCCAACTAAAAACCCTAAACCCTAAACCCTATTTACGATTCGCCCAGAATTGCCCGGCGTTGCGCGTCACTCAGGCGGTCTTTCACCGATCGGGCCAGGTTAAACTCACTCTCGAACAGGCGTACCAGCATATCGCGCCGGGCGTTGAGCCGGTCACGCTCAGCTTCGGCGCGGGTCAGGTCGGGCAAAATTTGCCATTTCTGCGCCCGAAACTGATCCATTTCTTGCCGTAAGAATTTGGTTTCGGTTTCGTAGCGGATGGTAAAGGCGCGTTGATCGCGGAGGAGTTGCCGGTTGGCCGAGTACGCTCTGAGGTCGTCGCGTAACACCGTCAGCAAACCCAGCAGTAGCTTTCCGCCAAACAGAAACAGACCCAGCACAAACAGGCCCAGGGCCGAGGCCATTGGAGCCGACTGGCTCTGGAGCGCCATCATCCAAACAAAGCCAGCTGATACTACCGGCAGGGCAATCTCTTCGAGCACTCGCCGAACCGACAATTGGCCCGCCGGGTCGTGAAACAACGACGTCCGGCTAAACAGGCCAAACATTCCAGCCAGAAAAACACCCCCCGCGATAAACGTTGTGTGGGTGGGGTAGGCAGTCTGTAAAGCCGTTTCGATCAAAAAGTAATTGCCCACACACATAGCGCAGGCCAGTAGCAGCCCAACCACGGTGCGCGGCAACTGGTGTTCGGCCGGTGGTTGGTTACGCAGCGTGGTGTACTGTTGCTCCAGTTCGGCGAGGCTGTTTTCACGTTGGCCAATAAACAGGTTTAGCTCCCCGATTTTCTCGTTGTACTGCTCAATCTGCCGTTCGAGACCAGCCGTTTGGTGGGCAAAGAACGTTCGGATGACGGCCGTTTTTTCTTCGGGCCGGGCCTCCGATAACCCAAAAATAACCCCCTCGTCGCACAGGAGCCGCTCATCGGTGAGCCAGTCGGGGGCCGTCTGCGGCACAACCGGAAGCGTAGCCACCGGGGGCACCGGGGCGGGCGGGGCTACCATAGCCACTGTAGCCGATGCCAGACCAGCCTCCGGGGGAGATGGTGCTTCGGGTACGGGGGTGGGCCGACCAGACCGGAAAAGACGTCCTAAAAATGTCATGGCGCAAAAAAAGCGAATTGGGCGTAAAGGGCAAGAAACGGGCTCGTTTAAGCCGGTTGAATGGGCAGATAAACCGTGAAGGTGGCACCCTCGCCCAACCGACTCTGGGCGGTGATGGTTCCTCCGTGGTTTTCGGCAACGCGCCGACAGATGGCCAGCCCGATGCCCGAACCCGCAAACTGAGCCGGGCTATGCAGTCGCTGAAACACCTGAAAAACCCGGTCGGTGTACTGTTCGTCGAATCCGATACCGTTGTCCTGAATATGGATAACCGCCATAGGGCCTTTGGTCGGGTTGTGTACCTTGGCCTGCACATTCGGGGCCAGGTCGTTCCAGGGTTTCGTTTCGCCAAAGACCCGGACTATGGGTTTAACGCCCGAACGCCCGAATTTGATGGCGTTGGAGAGCAGATTTTGAAATAATTGTTCCAACTGAACCGGGTCGCCCGGAATATCGGGTAGCGGTTCGATCTGAATCTGAGCCCCGCTTTCTTCAATCGGTACGTACAGATTATCAACCGCTTCGGTTACAAGCTGATTGAGAGAGGCCGTACTACGCTTTTCGGGATGCACACTGATGCGGGAGTAGGTGAGCAGATCCCGGATCAGCAGCGACATCCGACGGGCGGCTGTTTGCATGCGCGTAATCATGTCGTTGGCTTCGGGGGGGAGCGTACGGCCGTAAGTTTCGCTCAGCATATCGCCGAAAGCAATGATTTTGCGGAGCGGTTCCTGCAAATCGTGCGAGGCCACGTAGGCAAACTGTTGCAGGTTCTCGTTGGAGCGCATCAGGTCGAGGTTGGCGCGCTGTAGAAAATGATTCTGACGTTCCAGCTCCAGCTCCGCTAGCTTACGTTTTGTAATATCCGACACGGCAATCAAAACGCCGTCGCCCTGCTTCACAATGCGGGTGTCGAACCAGCCATCGGCAGGCCCCTGATTCCCGTTTAGCTCTTTCTGGAACGGTTCGCCGGTAGCAATGACCTGCTTAAATACGTCGATCAGTTCGGGGGAGTCGGGGCAGTCTTCTGCTCGAATCCGGTTGTCCGATTCGCTTTCGGTAGGGAGCTGGGCAATCTGGGCGATGGCTTCGTTGGACATGACCCAGTGAAAATCGATAATGGCCTGTTGGTCGTCCCGAACGGCCTCAATCAGCCCGATACCTACCTGTACGTTGTCGATCACTTTCCGCAGCAGCTCGCTTTGCTGCTGCGTAGCAAACTCGGCCTCCCGGATCGGGGTAATGTCGCTGAACGACGAAATAACCCGGTCATTGCCCAGGTACGAGAGTTGCGTATCGACCCATTTTCGCGCGCCCTCAATCAGAATGCTGTACTCAAACCGTTGGATTTGTTTGGTCTCCACCACCGATTCGTAGCGCGGGAATAGCGTTTCGTACTGTTGCTGGGGAAAAATGACCGAAGCCAGTTGCCCAATCGTAGCCGACCGTTGCCGACGGCTGGTGAGCAAAGCCACCGCGTTGGCCTCAACAATCTTGAAGTCCACGATTTGGCCTGCCTTGTCGCGGATAGCCTCCGACACAAACACACCCGCCGGAATGGCGTCCAGAATCCCCTCCAGGGTTTCGGTTTGCTGTTTAAGCGCCAGTTCAGTTTGTTTGCGTTTGGTGGCTTCGTTGACCGTTACAATGATGCTATTGTCGAACTGGGCCACAAAAAACTCGTACCAGTTGGGTCCGATATGCCGTTCGAACCGGGCGTGTTCGCCGGTTTGGGCGACTCGGGTATAGTGCCGGAAAATGGCCGTCTCGCGGAAGTTCTGAAAAATGGCCGACAGAGGCTTCTGGTAGGCATCCTCTTCCGAAACGTTCATCCAGTTGAAGGCCAGTTGATTGGCCCTTATTAGCTGGAAGTCAACGATTTGTCCGGCTTCGTTGAAGATGGTCCGGTGCAGGGCAATAGCACTGGGGGCTGTCTGAATCATCCGGTCCAGCAACTCATTCTGCTGTTTTTCGAGCAGGTCGCGTTGTTTAGACAGGGTAATGTCGATGTAGCTGGCTACCACACCCCCTTCGATCGGGGTAATCCGGACAGTGTACGAATGCAGGGCATTGTCGAGGCTGCGCCGGGAGTCGGTGTCGTACTGAACCGCTCGGCCGCTCTCAACCGCCAACGCACATTGTCGAAACAGATACAGGCTGGGGTCGTGTTTCAACAGTTCCAGCAGCGACTGGTTCAGCAGCTCTTCGGTGGGGCGGTTGAAATCATTGCGCGCCTGTTCGTTTAGGGCGATTAACGTAAAGTCACTAATCTGGCCCGACTCGTTGTATACAGTTTTGTACACAATAGTGCCATTCAACGATGCATTGAGCAGCGTGTCTACTTGATTTATGCTGGCGCTGAATGAACTTGACATGTTACGGATTGAAGTTGAACAGGTTGGGATACGGTTGGGCAAACATACTGGTTTGTTCCTATTAATCCGCAGTGGCCGCCCGCGGACCAACCCTTTTTCTGTATCTTTGGTGGACAGATTTTAATTCGTATGCCCGACGTTCATTCTCAGAACCGGCTCTTCAATCGCCGGGGTTTTTTGCGTCAGAGTACGCTGGCAACGCTTAGTTCGCTGCTGGGTGCTGAAATTGTGTTTGCCGATCGGTTGCCCCGGCACTATCTGCCGGTAGTGTTTAGCCCGACTGACGGTCCGATTAACCCCATGACCGACAAGCACAAAGATCTGGTTGTGCTCAACGATAAGCCCTGGAATGTAGAAACGCCCGCCCATCTGCTCGACGATCGAATCACGCCCGCCGAGCGGATGTTTGTCCGTAACAACGGCCTCATTCCCGAAAAAATAGACCCGGCTACCTGGAAACTGACCATCAACGGCGAGTCGGTCAGAGCGCCCAAAACCTACACGCTGGCCGAACTGAAGAAGAAGTTCCGGCACCATACGTATCAGCTCGTGCTGGAGTGCGCCGGCAACGGGCGGGCGGGGTATTACCCCAAAACGGCCGGTAACCAATGGACCGACGGAGCTGTGAGCTGCGCCGAGTGGACGGGTGTACGGCTGAAAGATATTTTGGCCGACGTGGGCCTCAAATCCGACGCGGTGTATATCGGCTACTACGGCAGTGATTTGCACCTGAGTCAGGACCCCAAAAAAGAAGTGATCTCGCGGGGAGCCCCCATGCACAAAGCTCTTGAAGACGAAACGCTCGTGGCCTGGGCCATGAACGGGAAGGATATTCCCGTGGTCCATGGCGCTCCGCTGCGGCTGGTTGTAGGTGGCTGGCCAGCGTCAGTGTCGGGCAAATGGCTACATACCATCAGTGTGCGCAACAAAGTACATGACGGGGCCAAAATGACCGGTAAAAGCTACCGGGTGCCTATCGACCCGGTGGAGCCTGGCGTAGACCCGCCCGAAGATCGTTTCCGGATTATTGAGTCGATGCCTGTGAAGTCGCTCATCACGTTCCCGCGCACCGGGACCCTGTTGAAGCCGGGCGAAACCGTTGCCCTGCGTGGTCATGCGTGGGCTGGCGACCGGGCAGTGCGCTCGGTAGAGGTGTCGATGGATTTTGGCGCTACCTGGCAAGCCGCTAAGCTCGAAGTCCCCAGCAACCGACTGGCCTGGCAACACTGGACGGCCGAGGTGAAGCCGCCCCGTCCGGGATATTACGAACTCTGGGCGCGGGCTACCGATGAAGCCGGAGTGTCGCAGCCTATGGTAATGCCACAATGGAACCCCGAAGGCTATTGCAATAATGCCTGCCACCGGATTGCGGTGAAGGTTGGTTAAACGCAAAACACGTATGAATAAGGGACTTTTCGCCGGTTTACTGCTTGGCCTGTCGGTTGGCTTAGTGGCATTTACACTGCCTACCCGTTCGTTGTTACCCACGCGTACCAGCACAACCACCGACAGCCTGCAACTGGATAAGGAAACGGGGCTGGTGATCGACGATCGGCTAACGCTTGTAAAAGGACAGTGTACGGCCTGCCATTCGAGCAAGCTGATTTTGCAAAGCCAACTTACCCGCGATGGCTGGCGGCAGAAAATCCGCTGGATGCAGCGTACGCAAAAGCTCTGGGATCTGGGTGAGTCGGAGCCGGTTATTCTGGATTATCTGACCCGATACTACGGCCCGAAAGAGCGCCCGTTTGATGGCCGTCGGTTGCCCCTGCCTAAGCCGCAGTGGGGGATTTAGTTTATAGTTTGTGGTTTATAGTTTACAGTCTACAGTTTACAGTTTAGCGTTTTCAGTTGGGCTGTAGTTGCCTGTTTGCGCCAGTCTGCGCACGTTGTTGCCCCTGATTCATGTCGACCAAAGTCTTATACCAAACGCTCTACCAAACCGAACACCTGTTTCGGGTTCCTACCGAGACGCTCGCGGATTGGGGCGGAACGGTACCTGCCATCAGTGAGCCGGTTGTGGTGCCACCTGTACCGGCTATTCCGCCCGTGCAGGAGCCGCAACTCGTGCTGCTGGAACCGCAACCCGTCGCTTCGCCGGGCGTCGTAACGCCGGTACTTGACGATCTGCGAGTTGCCCACGAAGAGAGTCCGGTTGAGCGGCTGACAACAGCCCCCGCGGTCGACGCAGTACCCACCCCAGTGCCGCCGATAGTGATGCCGGACGAGGTTCCGCTGATGGTAACTCCCCCGCTCACCGCGTCGGTGACCGCGGTCGAGCCTGTGCGGGACACCCGCCCACCGGCGCGCCCGGCCGAAGCCCGGAAACCAGAGTTGCTAAAGCACAAAGTGCTTATTTTGGCCGACGAGGATCTGGCTCCCAGCGATTTGCTGTTTCTGGAGAAAATCCTGAAGGCGGTCAATCTGGATGTAAACGGCGTTGACCTGTTGAATGTCTACGGCGTGGCCGACGTGAATTTTGCCGACGTGTTGCGGCACAAATACATTCATCATTTTATCACGTTTGGCGTACCCTTCAAGCGTATCAATCTGGACATTATGATGGACCGCTACCAGCCGATCCGTTTCGACGGTATCACGTTCCTCATGGCCGACTCACTGCCCGTGATCGAAGCCGATCAGAATCTGAAACGACAGCTTTGGAACTCGCTCAAACGGGTGTTTGAGATCGGGAATATGTAATGGGTTATATGCCCAAAACAATAACGCCCGGAAAGTATCTTGCACTTTCCGGGCGTTTGAATTACAACCTACACCGATACGGCCGAAGTAATCGCGTAAATGTGCAGTTGCGTGATGTAGGCAAATGATTTCCGCCCGGCGTTGTCGGTTGGGCCGCCGTAATCCACATTTTTCTGCAGATCATGAATCGTGTTGTACATCGACAGGGCTATGTCGTCCGACCGGATCGGGGCAATGACCAGGTTGTCGTCCGAGTCGCCATGAAACTGGATTGAAGCCTGCGCTACCTGAATATACCCGTTGATATCGAAGCCCGTGATCAGAATAATGTGGTCGTCGCCGGTGTTACGCTCGTAGTCGATTTTAACCGATACAAACATGCCGGTCGGCTTCCCATTATCCGACTTCATGAGCGAGGTTTCCATGTACCAGGTTCGAAAGCCCAACGTCTCGCCCGAATCTTTATCGTCGTAGGTGTACTCAATTACCTGATTGTATTCGCTGTTGCTATCGCTGTCACTCCATTTTACCCAGCCATTCTGGCCATTGTGTTCGTCTTTAACATCCATGCCCGTATAGCTATCGAGCGACTGAGCGAATTTGAGATAATCAAACGTCATGACTTGTGTTCGTTTTAGGTTAAGAGGTTATTTGACAGATACACAGCTATTGAGCCGGTTGACGGTATGGCACACAACCGCCGTGAAATAGAATCGGCCGCCGTTGTCGCTCATCCGGACAATCAGCTCAGAGAGGGTATTAAACAATTTACAGAAGCCATCGAACACGGCCACGGCCGATTGCGCTGCGGCTTCGGAAATACCGGCTGTTTCGAGAGCGCCCACGGCCCCCAGGATCTCAGCTGAAGCGTCAACGACCTCAATCACCACTTTGGGAATCTGATAGCCATCGTTGCCTGCTTCCCAGGTTCCTTCGATACTGACCATGCTGGCGTTGCTGGTATCAAACGTGATATGCAGCTCCACATGATCGTCGGTAGCCCCCCCGCGTATGTGATCCATTTTGACCACAAGCACCGGCTGGCCACTCTGCCAGGTGGGATTATAGATCCGGTAGTCGGAGTCTTCGACGGTGTATTTGATCGCTTCGCCGTCTTTGTCGCTCTCGGCGTCCGGGAAAAGAGAATTAAACTGACCGATGTTTAAACTAAGAGACATTTGATTGGTAGTTAAAGAGAAAAGTTGTGCCTACTCGTTGGCTTTTCGGCGTCCGCCACCTGCGTTGAGGTCTTCGGTGTCATACTTTTCTTTGGGAATACTGAATGAGAAGTACTCCTGCTTGAGGCTGGGGGTGCCCGTTTAGGTTTGGCAAGAAAGGGACTGGTTGAGGTGTTCATGGATTGTGTTATTTGTCGGAAATGACCCCGGCAAATAGCACTGATCGCGAAGGATGCGCTAACACTCTCGTTACATTTTTTAACACGTATGTTTCATTTGATAGTATGAAAAATATTTTAGTTAATCATAAGTAGTTTTGAATGTAATTAATGTATATAAATAACTGATAAATAGCGAATTAGCGCTTTTTGTCTATGAGGTAAGTAGCGTGCCTGTGCCAGGTAAGAAGAAAGGGGAGAGAGGGCTACGGATAAAATTGGTTATTTCCGGTTACAGACGGGGCAGTTATCTAAGCCTTTGCTTATTTTGGGGTTTTAACGTTTGGTATGTCTCTTCATTCCATTGCGCTGACGCTGGTACCGGGCGTTGGCGATGTACTGATTCGCCAGTTGGTAAGCTATTGCGGTAGCCCCGAAGCCGTATTTACGTCGCCAGTGGCAAAACTTCTTCGGATTCCGGGTATTGGCGAAGTGACAGCCCGCGCTATTCGGCAACCGCAGGTACTTCTGGAAGCGGAAGGGGTGATGCGGCAGCTCGAAAAATTGAAGGTCCGCGCCCTGTTCTATACCGATATCGACTACCCGGCCCGACTCCGGGGCCTGTACGATGCACCCGCCCTGCTTTACTACAGCGGAGCCGGTGATCTGAACGCCCCGCGTACTATTGGGCTTGTGGGCACGCGGCAGGCTACCGATTACGGACGGCGTATTACCGACGAAATTGTGCAGGCTATGCAACCCTATGGCGCAACGGTGGTGAGTGGCCTTGCGTACGGAATTGATATTGCCGCGCACCGGGCGAGCCTCGCACATGGTCTGCCTACCGTTGCCGTGATGGCGAGCGGAGTCGATGTGATCTACCCGTCGCAGCACCAGAAAACGGCCCACGAGATGCAGCTAACGGGTGGGCTACTCACCGAAAGTCGCCCCGGCGTAAAACCCGACGCCCGCCTGTTTCCGGCCCGCAACCGGATTATTGCGGGTCTGAGCGATGTGGTCGTGGTGGTGGAAGCAGCCGCCAAAGGGGGCGCTCTGATTACAGCGGAGTATGCCAATAACTACCACCGTGAGGTGTTGGCCGTACCGGGCCAACTGAATCAGGCGTTTTCACTTGGCTGCAACAAGCTGATTCGCGAAAATCGCGCTCAGATTTACACCAGCCCGCAGGATATTATCGACGCCGTTCGATGGTCGGTAGAGGCTGCCTCGGCGGGCACAACAACGGGTACACGGGCTACTTCGGCACCACTACCCATTGATGTTACAGAGGAAGAAAGCCAGATTCTGGCCCTGTTGCGCCAGCACCCCGATAGTCATATTGATGATTTAAGCTGGCGGAGTACCATCCCGATGGGGCAGTTGGCCGCCTTGTTGCTCAACCTTGAATTTCAGGGCTTCGTGCGGTCGCTGCCGGGCAAAAAGTATCAGTTAGTGTAGCCTTTCAGCGCAGGTGCCCCACGAGCGTAACGGCTTCAACGGCCTCGCGCACGTCGTGAACCCGCAAAATCGAAGCCCCTTTCTGGAGGGCTACCGTGTTGAGCACGGTGGTGCCGTTGAGGGCTTCGTCGGCGGTGATACCGAGCGTACGCCAGATGGTCGATTTACGCGACAGGCCAATCAGGAGCGGTTCATCGAATACCCGAAACGCTTCGAGCCTGTGCAGCAGGGCAAAGTTATGAGCGGGTGTTTTGGCAAAGCCGAAGCCGGGGTCGAGTAAAACATCGAGTTGCCCCAGCGCCCGTAACCGGGCCAGCTGAATCGCCAGCTCATCAATTACCTCGGTAACTACATTGGTGTACGTCGCCATTGACTGCATCGTTTGCGGGGTGCCCCGCATGTGCATGAGCACGTAAGGTACCTGCAAGGCTGCTACCGTTTCGAACATCTGCAGGTCGAGGGTGCCACCAGCTACGTCGTTGACCATACAGGCCCCAGCCTCAACGGCCTGCCGGGCTACCTCTGCCCGGAACGTATCGACCGAAAGCAGAGCCTCAGGCCAGTGCCGCCGGATGGCCTCAATGGCGGGTAGAACCCGGTCGGCTTCTTCGGATGGGCTGATGTTGGGGGCACCCGGTCGGGTCGAGTAACCACCAATATCCAGAAACGAGGCTCCGTCCTGAAGCATTTGGCCCGCTCGGTCAATGAGCGCCTGTTCGAGCGCCCCTCCGGCGGGTACGCGGCTTCCGGCGAAGAACGAATCGGGGGTGATATTGAGGATGCCCATGACGGCCGGGCCGTGGCTGAGGTCGACGAGCCGACCCCGGCAATTGAGCGTTTTTTTCGTATTTTGCGACATTAAACAGAGTGGTCAAAGGCCGGGGATTGGGGGAGGTGCCCGTATTGGCTTACTCCCGTATCGAATGCCGACACGGCAGCCCGGACTACCGACCGCCCATCACTATGGCGAATACCGAAACACAATATCGGCAGGTTGTTGAGCGCTGCCAAGACCTGTTCCTGAAAAAAAATAAGGATTACGGCACGGCATGGCGCATTTTACGGCTGCCGAGTATTACCGATCAGATTTATATCAAGGCCCAGCGTATTCGGACACTTCAGGAAAAAGGTGTTTCGAAAGTAGGCGAGGGGATTGAACCTGAGTTTGTTGGCATCATCAACTACTGTGTGATGGCCCTGATTCAGATGGCCTTGCACAACGACCCCCGCACGGATATTCCGCCGGTTGAACTCGAAAGCCTGTACAATGAACAAATTGGCCGGGTTATTGATCTGTTGTTTGCCAAAAACCACGACTACGGCGAAGCCTGGCGCGATATGCGGGTCAGTTCGATGACGGATATTATCCTGATGAAGCTGCTCCGAACCAAGCAGATTGAAGACAATGCCGGGGCCACGCTGGTTTCGGAAGGCGTAGAGGCCAACTACATGGACATGATCAATTACGCTGTGTTTTGCCTGATCAAAATGGGTGAAAAAGCCTCTACTCCGACCCAAACGGTTTAATTTAGCCGGGTCTGGATATAAACAACGAGTTTTTTCGTTACTAACCGTACTCATTATCTGGTGTGACGACACCGCCTACGTTCTGAAGCGCGAATGGAAGCCAACCTAACCACTCCCCCCAAAGTAAAAACCGGTACGCCCGGCATGCTCATTGCCGCCCGTATTGCCCGCTATCTGGTCGGTATCATCTTCATTATCTCGGGGCTCATCAAACTCAATGACCCTGTCGGAACCCAGATCAAACTGGAAGAGTATTTCGAAGTATTTGCGCAGGACTTACCGTCCCTGCACGGTTTTTTCGAAGCGCTGATTCCGGCGGCTCTGCTCATTTCGGTGGTCATGTGCGTGCTCGAGGTGGTGCTTGGTGTGGCCCTGCTGGCCTCGTATAAGCCCAAACTGACTACGTGGGTGCTGCTGCTGCTGGTGAGCTATTTTACCGTGCTCACCTTTTACTCGGCTTACTTTAACAAAGTGACCGACTGTGGCTGTTTTGGCGATGCCCTCAAACTGAAGCCCTGGACTTCGTTTACCAAAGACGTGGTGCTGATGGTGCTCATCCTGTTTATCATCGGGCACCGCAACCGGATGCCGTCGCGCAAAACCGGGTGGCTGGTCGCTTTGGCGACCATCTTCTCCATTGGTCTGGGGGTGTACGCTATCGAGTTTTTGCCCCCGTTTGATCTGTTGCCGTACGCGGTCGGGAAGAATATTCCGACGCAGATGAAGCCCTCCGAAGAGTTGCGGTACAAATACATTGTGACCAAAGACGGCAAGGAGTTTGAATTTGAGAAATACCCAACCGAAGGCGGCTACACGTTTAAGGAGATGGTGTTGCTGAACGAAAACGCCAAGCCTAAAATCACCGATTACCGGGTTTGGAACGATGCCGACGGCGACTTTACTCAGCAGACGTTTGAAGGCAATAAGCTCTTTGTGATTATCAAGAACGTGAAGGATTTTGACACGGGGAGTCTGCCCGCTATCCGGTCGTTGCTAAAAGGATTGCAGGGTTCTTCGGTGAGTCCGTACATCCTGACATCAGTGGGCGGTACTGAAATTGAAGCGTTCATGAAGGAATATCAGCTCGATGCCAAGGTGTATCAGGCCGATGCTACCGTCCTGAAAACCATCATGCGGTCGAATCCTGGCACATGGTTGCTCAGCAATGGTACCGTGCGGGGCAAGTGGCACGTAAACCTGACTCCTTCGCCCGAAGAAGTAATCGAATTAGTCAAGTAAAAGGCATAGGGAGACGCTGATTATCAGCGTCTCCCTATGCCTTTATTCCCTACTCCTTTGAAGAATATTTACCTCATCGGTATGCCATCGTCAGGTAAGAGCACGCTGGGGCGTCGGCTTGCCAACGAGTTGCATTACCGGTTTATTGATACCGATAAGATTATTGTTCGGGAAGAAGGCCGGAGCATTGCCGAGATTTTTGCCGAACAGGGCGAAGCGTATTTCCGCGAGGCCGAAACCCGGGCGCTGCACAGTATCCGGCCGGGCGAAGCGCTCGTTGTAGCAACGGGTGGGGGAATGCCCTGTTTTCATAACAATATGGATTACATCAAAGCGTCGGGTGTCTCTATTTTCTTGGACGTTGCTCCCGAGGTTTTGGTCGAGCGTATTCTGGCCCACGCTACCCCCGACCGCCCTTTAGTCAATCATCAGGACCCTGCTCTGCTCGAAAATCTGCGTCAGAAATACGAGTCGCGCTTACCCTACTACCGGCAGGCCGACATTGTTGTGACAGGCTCGGCCAATGAGCAAATGCTACTCCGCGAGTTGGGCAACTGGTTGTAAATTATATACGTTTTGTGAGCAAGTACTGGACATTCGGACTACAGACACTAGACGTATTGGTTGATTAGGTTGTTACTTTTTCTGTTCGCGTTATCACCCATTGCCCGAAAGCGTTGCCCGCAACCACTGTCCACAACCACTGCCAGGGTAGGGAGTGGTGTTTCCAAGTAATAACCTTGTCGCTCAATACAGCTAGACGTAAGACTTGCTGCTATACTGTAGAGAAGTCTAACGTCTAGTGTCCAATATCCAACGTTCAGTACTGAATTGTCGTAAAAAAGCGCGCAAGTAGCTAGTTGATAGCCGTTTGCGCGCTTTTTTGTATTCAACCTCCAGACACGATCAGTCCTGAACGGTTTTAGAAAAACGTACCTAACGAGAGCGTAATGGCGCTGAGTTTATTGTTGATCAGCGCCGAGCCATAATCAGCGGGGTTGGGCCGGGTATAGGGCGTAAAGGCCGCTTCAGTTGTGTTGAACGTTCCTGACACGTCGGCAAAGAAACGGTCGTTGCGGTAGCCAAGGCCGCCTGAAATCAGCAGCCGGGTGCGGTCGATGTTATCACGGCGGCTGATGTCAGCGTCGGGCAGGTAAGCCGCCCCGCCCCGAATCCGGAACATACCGGCCCGGAACTCGGCACCGGCCCGTACATTCACCACATTCTGGTACGATTGCTGAACCGTGTTGCGGACGTTGTTGCGAAACGCGCTGTTGTCGCTCGCGTTGCCCCCGGTAGTATTGGCTCGCATACCGGCATAGCCTACATATTCAGCCGAAGCCGTCAGGAAACCAATTTTACCTCCGCCCAAAAATACCGTGGCACCACCCGATGCCCGCAATGGCCCCGTAATCGTGTAGTCGAAATCGTTGGGAGCTACATCGACGTCGGTAGCATCGAGCTCGCCTACAATGAGGTTGGCAAGATTTGGGTCGATCGGGTTTACGCGCAGATTTTGGGTAAACGTTTCGGTAACGCGCATGAAGTTGGGCGAAGCAACCGTGGCCCCAATCTGAACGCTGGGGGTGAGTTTATAGATAGCGCCCAGCGTGGCGTTGATTCCGTTACCAGATACCGTCAGCCGGTCGCGCTGCCCGATGTCGCCAAAACTATTTCCTCCCTGAATCACCTCGGTCAGCACATTGTCGGAGTTATACCGTAGCCGCGACAGACCCACGTTAATACCCAGGTACAGTTTGTCGTCGAGGTTACCGGCATAGGCTACGGTCCATTGCGACTGTGATCCCGACGACTCAAATGTATTTTGCTGCGAGCGCGGGTTCAGCAGGTCGTAGCTGAAAAACGGAGCCCGCGTGTTGTTGCCTTGGGCGTCAGGTGTACCATTTACAAGATAGAGCTGGTAAGCAGCCGCCAGCAGGTCGTCGGCCTGCCGGGTGTTTGGGTCGTATCCGTTATTGAGCTGACCGCCGGTAAGGCCCTGAATGCTGTTGGCGTCATCAATCAGGTTGTCGACCAGTGAACTACGGCGATTGAGCCCTTCAAACGTAAATCCGTTATTGAAATTGATATTCTGGTGGTAGCCAACCCCAAAAGTGGTCCGACGCCAGCGCCGGTTGCTGTTGCCATTGTCGCCCCCGGCCAGAATAAGCCCTAACTGCCCCACGGCTACTCGCCCCCGGCTGTCGGTGGTGGTGCTGCCCAGATACGATGTCTGCGACGAATTGTTGAGGAAGGTAGGGCTAAAACTCAATTCCGATCGGTTGTAGAAACCCAGGCCCGCCGGGTTGCCAAACAAGGTGCTGGCATCGCCCCCCAAAGCCGTATGGTTTCCGCCAATACCCCTGAACCGGGCCGTACCCGATTGCTGAATCTCGTTGTATTGAAAAGCGGCATCGGCATAGATGCTTCCCGTTTGCCCAAACGCTGCTCCCGTACCAAGAAGCAGGCCGCCTAATATAAGAAGTCGAGTAGTCATGTGTGTAGTTAGCTTGCGTGTGTGAAATTTAGCTCTATGACAATTATCCATACCGAGCGTTTAATCTCACCTTTTTATAAACGAAAAACCCCGTCAATTGTAGCCAATGACGGGGTTTTTCTCCAATAAATTTACACAAATGGTTTAGCGCGGACCACGTGAGCCGCCACCACCGCCACCTGAGTAGCCACCACTGCTACCCCCGCGTGAGCCACCCGACGAGGGAGCCGAATAGCTTGGGGTGCTCGACTGGCTGGGCTGGCTATAGCTTGGCCGACTCTCGTATGTGCTACGCTGTGGAGCCTGATAGCTGGGCTGGTTGTAGCTCGGCCGACTCTCGTACGTGCTGTTACCACTCCGGGGTGTGTACGTACCACGGCTGTTTTCGCGCGGGGCCGAATAGTAACCGCCCGCGCTGCCGCTGCCTGTACGACCATTGGGATCGGTGTATGTACCGCTTGAGGTGTTACCCCCGCGTGAGCCAGTGTTGTTGGCACCGCTCTCGTAGTAATAGGTACCCCGGGTGTTACGTGGCCGTGCGTAGTAGCTATCGCTCGAACCCGTACTTGTACCCGTGTTCGTGTTGTTTCCGTAAACAGGAGCCGCACTACCTGTAGCTGTCCGGCCACCGGTACCCCGCGGGTTATAGTTGCGGGGCGTGTTGTTGAAATTGTCGTTGTAGCGGCTGTTTGAGGCTGAGCCACGAGCACCGTACGTACGCGTTGCGCGGTAGGGGTCAGCACCGGTAATGATCGTGTTGCTCACGATGACCGGACGGTTCCAGCCACCACCCCAGGGGCTGTAGCCAAATCCACCGTACCCGAACCGGTTGAAACCACCGCCCCAGAATGGATCGTAGAAACCGCCACCGTAACCCCAGGGGCTATAGGCAAACGAGTTGTAACCACCACCCCAGAATGGGTCGTAGAAACCGCCGTACCCAAACCGGTTAAAGGAGTTCCAGCCCCAGGGGCTACCCCAGCCGAAGCCAGAACCTACACCCAGCCCGATAGAAAGTCCTGTGTTGAAACCGTTGTTCCAGCCCCACGGATTCCAGCGGGTGCTGTTGAAAGCCGGGTTACCGATACCCGCGTAATATCCGTCGGTGAAACCGTCGTTATACGAGCCGGTATTCCAGCCCGGATCAGCCGATAGCCCCCGCTTCACATTGCGTGTGCTCAATTCAGTGTAGTACTCGTCCCGGTTAGGATCGTAGCCCCGCTGATCGTCGTTAATGTAATCTGGATTCGTGTTGCGTGCGTAAGCGTCGCGCTCACGTTGCCGTTGCGAACGTGTCGACGCGATGCTCTCGGAAGGTTGCGATGACTGGCGGTTGCCTTCATACACAACCGCGTTGGCTGAACTCCCGTAAAGGTCGTCCATTTCGCCGGCGTTCTGTGCAGTCTGACGGCTGCTTGTACAGCTTGCCAGGCCCATCAGCGCGGCCAGCGAGAGATATGGCCAGGTGCGTTGCGTTTTCATCTGACGAAGAGGGTTTTTGTACAGTGCTCGAATATCGATCCTGTTTTCTTGTATAACGTGCGGAAAGACCTGTTTGATTACAAATATAGCATAAAAAACTATCTTTGCAACCCCTTCCTGACCTTAGACCCATCTGAGGGCTGAAGGGTTTAAATCGACTTAAAAAAAAGATACAAGACAGTAGGTTCGAGCGACCTCCAAACCACCCGAAAGACATTGGACGTTAGGCTTTTCGACAACAAACGTTGAGAGTCCTGCACGGAGCCGCCCGGCGGGCCGCGTCTAACGTCAGGCGCCAAGTGGTTGGTATAGCATCGCATCCGGTCTGTTGTCGAGTATCACCCAGCGTCCTGTATGGCAAAAGCAATTCCGTCACGTAGCGAGAACTATTCCGAGTGGTATAACGAACTCATTAAGCGGGCCGACCTGGCCGAAAACTCAGCCGTTCGGGGGTGTATGGTCATTAAGCCGTATGGCTTTTCGATCTGGGAAAAAATGCAGCGGGCTCTCGACGATATGTTCAAGGAGACGGGCCACACCAATGCGTACTTCCCTCTTTTTATTCCGAAGTCGTACCTGAGCAAAGAAGCCAGCCACGTAGAGGGCTTCGCGAAAGAGTGCGCAGTGGTGACCCATTATCGGCTTAAAAATGCCGAGGATGGTTCGGGCGTTATTGTCGACCCGGAAGCTAAGCTGGAAGAAGAACTGATTGTGCGCCCAACTTCGGAAACGGTCATCTGGAGTACGTACAAAAACTGGATTCAGTCGTACCGTGACCTGCCGCTGCTGATCAATCAGTGGGCCAACGTGGTGCGCTGGGAGATGCGTACCCGTATTTTCCTCCGCACGGCTGAGTTCCTGTGGCAGGAAGGCCACACCGCCCACGCAACCGCCGAGGAGGCCATGGCCGAAACCCGGCAGATGCTCGACGTGTACGCCCGCTTTGCTGAGGAGTGGATGGCCGTGCCGGTGCTCAAGGGGGCTAAAACACCTAACGAGCGGTTTGCCGGTGCCGACGATACGCTCTGTATCGAAGCCATGATGCAGGACGGCAAAGCCTTACAGGCGGGTACGTCGCACTTCCTGGGGCAAAACTTTGCCAAGGCGTTCGATGTGCAGTTTCTGAACAAGCAGAATCAGCTTGAGTATGTTTGGGGGACATCGTGGGGGGTATCGACCCGCCTGATGGGTGCCCTCATCATGGCGCACTCCGACGACTCAGGGTTGGTGTTGCCGCCAAAACTGGCTCCAATTCAGGTAGTTATCGTGCCGATTTACCGCAGCGACGAGCAACTGGAGCAGTTGTCAGAAAAACTGAAACCGCTGGTGCAGCAACTCCGCAAGGCCGGGATCTCGGTTAAATACGACGATTCGGATGCCAACAAGCCCGGCTGGAAGTTTGCCGAGTACGAGTTGCGGGGCGTACCCGTACGCCTGGCTATGGGTGGCCGCGACCTCGAAAATAACACCATTGAGCTGGCGCGCCGGGATACCAAAACGAAAGAAACCGTGCCGTTTGACGGGCTGGTGGAGCGGATTCAGGCTCTGCTCGACGACATTCAGCAAAATATCTACCAGAAAGCGCTTCAGTTCCGGCAGGAAAATACGTTCCGGGTCGATACGTTTGAGCAGTTTCAGGAGCAGATCGAGAAAGGTGGCTTTTTGCTGGCCCACTGGGATGGTACCTCTGAGACCGAAGAGGCTATCAAGGAGGCTACCAAAGCAACCATTCGTTGTATTCCGTTTGATCAGGAACCCGAAGAAGGCATCTGTGTCTTCTCGGGTAAGCCTTCCAAAGGTCGGGTGGTGTTTGCACGGGCTTACTAAGTTTAAAGTAGGTTTTAGTAAACAGCTATCTACAAAAATCAGTTGAGAGAAAGGCGGTCGATGAGGCCGCCTTTTTTTCGCTACCTAACTGAAAAAATATGGAGCTCGTTGATAGCATCGTACCCTTACTTACATTGATCGTGCTGGAGGTGATCCTCGGCATCGATAACATTATCTTCATTTCTATTCTGTCGGATAAACTGCCTCCCGAACAACGTGACAAGCTTCGGCTGTGGGGTATCGGTTTGGCCATGTTTATGCGGCTTGGGTTGCTCGCGCTTATCTCGTGGATCATGCAGCTCGATCAAACGCTCTTTACGGTGTTCGGCATCGACTTCAGCGGGAAAGGACTAATTCTGCTTGCCGGGGGGCTTTTCCTGATCTACAAGAGCACGAAGGAGATTTACCACAAAGCCGAGCTTAATGACGATGCCAACGCGCCGGACAATACGGCCAAAGCGACCTTCCGCGATTTGCTCATTCAGATTCTGATACTGGACATGGTCTTTTCTATCGACTCCATCATCACGGCTGTGGGCATGGTCGATCAACTTTGGGTGATGTACACGGCCGTGATTGTGACAGTAGGTATTATGCTCGTGGCTTCGAAGCCCATCAGCAACTTTATCAGTCAGCACCCATCGTTTAAGATTCTGGCTCTGTGCTTCCTGCTCATTATCGGTATGTCGTTGGTGGCCGAGGGGCTGCATTTTGAGATTCCGAAGGGCTACATCTACTTCTCGATGGCGTTTGCGTTTCTGGTGGATCTGATTCAGATGAAAACCGTGCCTAAGCACAACCCGAACGCCGTGAATGAACCACCCAAATCGGTGAATCCGTAAGAGCTTGTTCATTGCTTTTGCGTGGGTGTGGGTAGCCTGATAAAGGCCGCCCGCACCCACTAATCGTTCAACGGCACGCTCGTCTGCCATTCTGGATTAATCCTGCACCAGGTACTCAGTGCGAACCAACTCGCGAAATAGGGGTGTTATGGAAGAAATAGACGATGATGCCCACCCAAACCACCCCTACGCCGGAACTGGTTGCCTCGGCAATGACCTACGAGCAGTACCGGACACTGGCTATTGAGCTCTTTGAACAGGGCCGCACTACCTCAGCCGATGCCCATTACAATACGCCCGAGATTCTGGGTTATACCAAAATGAACCTGGCCCGCATGAGCCGGCTCGACAAACAGACCGTTATTCACCCCGAACTGACCGCGGCCGTTGGGGCCGTAGCTGGTCGCTGGACGTGGCTGGTCCTCACTGAGTCGTGGTGTGGCGATGCCGCTCAGGCATTACCGGTACTGCGGGCTATTGCGGGCGAGTCGATACCGCTGCGGTTCCTGCTGCGCGACGAAAACCCGGAGTTGATGAACGCGTTTCTGACCAATGGCGGGCGGTCTATTCCCAAACTGATTTGTCTCGACAACGCATCGGGCGAGGTGCTCGGAAGCTGGGGCCCGCGCCCGGCTGGCCTGCAAGCGGCCATTGCCGAGTGGAAAGCCGCCGGTGATCTGACCTTCGAGCAGATCCTCGAAAACACCCAGCGCTGGTACAATACCGACCGGACCGAATCAATCCAAAACGAACTATTGACGCTGGTACGGCGTTGGTCGGAGGTAATCTGATTGAACAGCCTACACACGGATGGATAAACTAATATCTTTGTGGGGTACTAAACACACAACAAAATGGCACAAGCAAAAGCTGGCGATACCGTTCAGGTACATTATACAGGCACTCTGGACGACGGAACGATTTTCGACTCGTCGGCGGGCCGCACTCCGCTCGAATTTACACTGGGCGGTGGCCAGGTGATCCCCGGTTTCGACAACGGAATCGAGGGTATGAGCATTGGCGAAAAACGGACCATCAATATCCCAGTCGAAGATGCCTACGGCCCGGTGGTTGAAGACCATGTGTTCAGCATCGAACGGAACGAAATCCCTGCTGAGATCCCCCTCGAAGTAGGAATGACCCTTAATATGCATCAGGAAGGTACTCCGCAGCCGATTCCGGTTATTGTGCGTCAGGTGACTGATACCAACGTTGTGCTGGATGCCAACCACCCGTTGGCTGGCCAGGACCTGACGTTTGAAGTTGAACTGGTAGGAATCAACTAAGGAGGCTATTTCTCCGCAATGGTTTATTGAAGAAGCCGCCCTGTTTGTACGCAGGGCGGCTTCATTGCGTTTATCCGCGACTCAGTGCCGCACTTTTTTCAGCACAAACTCCTCCAGCGACTCTACGGCCTTGCTGGCGTGGCCTTGCCGGAGCAACGAAACGTGCGTTTGCGGAAGCGGAGGCAACAAACTCGTGCGCAGTACCTCCAGCGGAGCGGGTACAATAGTTTTGGGGAGTACTGTCAGGCCCAGACCGGCTTTGACGGCGGCTACGGTACCCGTGTAGCTCGGGCTGCTATACACCAGACGCCACGGGATACCGGCTGTTTCGAGGGCTTCGATGGCGCGGGCCCGGTACACACAGGGTTGGGGCGATAGCACCAGCGGAAGCGGACTTTGGGGGTCGTTGTTTTTGAAGTGCTCAACTTTTCCGACCCATTCGAGTGCTTCGGACCACATATCAACCCCTTCCGGGAATTCTTCGGGGCGGCTCATCTTGACCAGAATCAGGTCAAACTCGCCCCGCCGGAAACGGTCGAACAGGTTCAGGGTCAGGTCGCACTCGACTTTCAGAAACACACGGGGGTGAATCCGTGAAAAGTTAACCAGCACATCCGACAGTAGCACTGTAGCCAGATCTTCGGGCAGGCCAAAACGCACCTCGCCCTCCAATTCGGGCTGTTTGAACCGGTCGAGCGCTTCGCGGTGCAGGGCAAAAATCTGCCGGGCGTATCCCAGAAAAATCTCTCCCTCGTTGGTAAGCGAAAGTATTTTGCCCCGGTTGATGAGTGTCTTACCCAGAATCAGTTCAAGCTTAGCCAACTGCTGACTAACCGCCGATTGGGTCCGGTTGACCCGGTCGGCGGCCTTAGTGAAACTACCCGTTTCGGCTACGGCCAGAAAACACTGAAGCGTGACGGTATCTAATGACATACTCGGTGCTGTTTGGATGAAGTGTAGGTATAATGTCCAACTTAGGCAAAAAAAATCATGCGTCAAAACAGGCGAAATAGGCCCTAAAACACGCTCTGATTCATTTTAAACAAATATATAAGTTTTTCTAATGTACAGAATAAGAATTATTCGTTTTTCTGATATAAGGTATGCTTTTAGTTTTGGCCATTGATAATAGTAAATCTAATAATCAATGGCCCATCTTTCACAACCACTGGTACTCTACGTTTCACTTTTAGCCCTGCCCATTGCGGGCGCACTCGTCAATGGGTTTGGTTTTCGTGATAACCCGCATGGGGGGGCGCAGGCAACGACCGCAGCTATCTGGACAAGTTGCTTACTGGCCATTGCGGGTCTGGTTTTCGGGGATCAGTACGAGGGGGCGGCTGTTTTCGGGATTCGGGCCGATGCCCTGTCGTGGATCATGGCAACCCTCATTCTGTTTGTGAGCGGTATTGTACACCAATATTCGCAGCGGTACATGGCTGGCGATCGCCGGTACCGTGCCTATTTTGTGCAGCTCTCGCTGCTGACGGCGGCCGCCCTGCTGATGGTCATGGCCGATCATGTGCTGTTGCTGCTGGCGGGTTGGGGACTGAGCAACGGGTTGCTTGTTCGCCTGATGATCCACAAAACCGGCTGGCGGGCCTCGTACAACGCAGGCATGCTGGCCCTGCGGATGTTTTTTCTGGGCTTTCTGCTGTTGGCCTTTGCGCTCATGCTCCTGGCTGACCTAAGCGGTAGTTACTCGCTCCGGGCTATTCTGACGGCGGGTGTCGATGTGAGCGCATCACCCATGACAACGGTACTGATCCTGATTATGATGGCGGCCCTGATTCAGTCGGCCCTGCTGCCCTTTCATAAGTGGCTGACCAGCTCGCTCAACTCACCCACGCCCGTGTCGGCCCTGATGCACGCCGGCCTTATCAACGGGGGCGGGTTTCTGCTGGCTCGGTTTGCACCCCTGTACCTCCACCAGAATGGACTCCTGCTGGTTTTGTTCGGGATTGGTGCGCTCACCGCCCTTGTCGGTGCCGTCTGGAAACTGATTCAGAGTGATATAAAGCGGATGCTGGCTTGCTCAACCATGAGTCAGATGGGCTTCATGGTGATGCAGTGCGGGCTGGGACTATTTCCAGCGGCTGTTGCGCACCTGTGCTGGCACGGCCTGTTTAAGGCCTTTCTGTTTCTGAGTGCTGGCTCAGCGGTTGCCGAAAAACGGCAGTTGGCCGCTTTCCGGCCGGGTACGCCCACGCAGTTTATGCTGGCCTGTGTAGCGGGTTTGGCCGGTGTGGTGGGGTTTGCGTACATGAGCAACAAACCCCTGCCGACAGCCGGACAACCCCTCGATTCAACGGTTGTGTTGCTGGGCTTTGCATTCATGGCCGCTACACAAATTGCCCAAACGGTGCTGCAAACGGGTAAGCCCCTGGTGCGGCTGGTACCGGCCCTTGTGCTGGCGTTGCTGGCGGGTGGTTTGTACGGGGTAAGCGTACATGGTATCGAAACGGTACTGACTCCGCTGGCTATTGCCGAGCCGCAGCCGCTTCATGGTGTACACCTGCTGGTATTGTCGGTGATGCTTCTGATCTGGGTGGGTATGAACCTGAACCTGTTGACCGAGCTACAAAACACCCGACTCTGGCGTAATCTGTACGTGGCGGCCCTCAACGGGAGTCAGCCCGATGCGAACACCACAACGCCCATCCGTACCACCTACCACGTTTAAGTCCAACATTTCACTTCCGTCTTATCCCTCATTCAATACATAGCAACCTATGCAATCGACAATAGCTCATTCCCGCCCTGTTGCCCCTGCCGTTTCGAAGCGCGCCCAAATACAGGATGCCGTAAGCCGGGCTGGTCGGGTTTTGGCGCCGGTATGGCCTCTTAAAACGTTTATTGCCTGTAACCCGCTGCAAGGGCTGGAGTCGATGCCCTTTGAGCAGGCCCTTCGTGAAGGTACCCGGCTGTTTGGTCGGCCCGAAACGAGCCCGGCGCTCGAAGCAGTCAATCGGCAGTTGATCAAATGGGGGCATGTGTTTCTCGATGAAGGACAGGCTACCATTCCGATGCCCAACCGGCATCTGGGCTTTTATGCGGCCTGGCGGCAACTGGCGTTTCTGGACGATGAACTGCATGGATTCGACGACGATCGCCGGGATTGGCTGAAGGCCCTGCCCAAGGCTCCCGAAGACGCCATCCTGCTCTGCCTGGAAGCTCTCGGGGTAGTAGAGGAGGAGCAGGTGCCATTTTTGTCGCAGTCGCTGGCGTATTTGCCGGGTTGGTCGGGGTATGTGAAATGGCGCAACGAGTGGCAAACGCCCCCGACCGTCAACCCGAACCCCATTACCATGATCGAATGGCTGGCGGTACGGCTCGCAATTACGTCGATGCTCTGGCCCGATGCATACCAGCCCACGATTCAGCAGGCGTTGTCGCCCGTGGCAACGGAGAAGGTAGAAAAAACAATGAGCCAGCTGGAGCAGTCGGAGGCTATTTACCGTCGCCAATTGCTGACCCAACTCTTGCCGCAGGCCCGGCAGCTGGGTGGGGTAGAGCAACGCGCTGATGCACAATTGGTATTTTGTATCGACGTTCGTTCGGAACCGTTTCGGCGTCGGCTGGAAGCTCAGGGCCGTTACGAAACGTTTGGCTTTGCGGGCTTCTTCGGGCTACCTATTCGAGTACACCACTATGCCGATTCCGAAGCGCACGATGCCTGCCCGGTATTGCTTAAGCCGCGCCACGAGGTGCATGAAACACCGTTGGCCGACGAAGCACAGCTTCAGCGTTTTCAAACGGGCAACCGGTTTCTGAAAGGCTTGAAAGCAACGTACAACGCGCTCAAGTACAATTTTGCCACGCCGTTTGCGCTCGTCGAGACGCTGGGTGCGGCTTGTGGTCTGCTGATGCTCGGCCGAACGCTGGCCCCGGTGTCGAGCAAGCGGTTACGGGAGTCGCTGACCCAGGCCATACAACCCGAAATCCCGACCAAGCCCGATTGCTGTGCAACCCCGGCGGGGATTTCGGCTGCTGAGCAGGCCACCTATGCCGAAACGGCGCTTCGGCTCATGGGGCTGACAAGCGGGTTTGGCAAGTTGGTTGTGTTTTGCGGACACGGTAGCACCACCCAGAACAACGCGTACGCATCGGCCCTCGACTGCGGTGCCTGCGGAGGGAATCACGGTGGTCCTAACGCCAAACTGATGGCTCAGATTCTGAACACGCCCTCGGTGCGGCAGAAACTGGCCCAGAACGGGATTGCTATCCCAACGGATACGGTCTTTATGGCGGCCGAACACAACACCACGACCGACGAGGTAACGCTGTACGACGAACCTCTGGCCAACTCGAACGCGTCGGAATTGCAGGGCTTGCTAACGGCCCTGGTGGCGGCTCGTGAGAGCAACAGTGCTAACCGGTACAATACCTTCGGGCGGTCGGCCGAGGGGGTCGATACGGTGGGCGCCACGCTTCGTCGTAGTGCCGACTGGGCTGAGGTTCGGCCCGAATGGGGACTGGCTCGCAACGCGGCCTTTATTGTAGGGCCCCGGCAGCTTACCCGCCAGGTTGATCTGGAAGGCCGTTGTTTCCTGCACTCGTACGAGTGGGAGAGCGACGTGGAGAGCAAGCTGCTGGAGACCATTCTGACGGCCCCGATGGTGGTGGCGCAGTGGATTAACAACCAGTACCTGTTCTCAACGCTCGACAACGTGGCCTACGGCAGCGGTAGCAAGGTGACCCATAACGTAGCCGGTAAGCTGGGCGTGATGCAGGGCAACGCCAGTGATCTGATGCATGGTTTACCGCTCCAGTCGGTGTTTGCCAGCGACGAAACCCGCTATCACGAGCCACAGCGACTGCTTACGGTGGTGTACGCACCCCGCTACCGAATCGACCAGATTATTGAACGGCAACCCGTATTGCAGACCTTGTTTTTCAATGGATGGGTGAAACTTGTGGCCATTGAGCCGACCGATAACCGGGCGTACCGGCTCGATGTGAGCGGAATCTGGCAGCGGCTCGCCTTTTAACCCAACAATTCGGAATCTACCTCTTTCCATACGCAAAACCCCGTCGGTCTCAAGCTGACGGGGTTTTTATGCTACCCTCGCTTGGAGCAAAACGCCATCAGATAGGGGTATTCTAATAAGCCCAATGTGCTTTTTACTAAAAACTATGTCGCACGCGATCTAAATTTCTTTACTTTTGTATCGCACGCGACATAAATAAGCCGATGATTACTCAAATACGACAAACCCCCAATCAAAAGACAGGTCTTTTGCAGACCATTTTCCGGTTGTTACTGGGCGCTAACCTGCTACTCGCGGGTATTGGCCACCTGACCTGGGCCCGGATCGAATTTCTGGCGCAGGTACCCACCTGGCTTCCACTCGATCCTGATCTGGTGGTGGTGCTGTCCGGGGTCGTTGAAATCGGGCTGGGTCTGTCGTTACTGTTGCTGGGGCGTTACAAGGTTTGGGTCGGGTTGGCGACGGCTCTGTTTTTTGTGCTCATTTTTCCCGGCAACATTTCGCAGTACGTGAATCGAATCGATGCATTCAATCTGAATTCGGACACCACCCGACTGGTACGGCTATTTTTTCAGCCTGTGCTGGTAGCCTGGGCCTTGTGGAGCACCGGAGCCTGGCAGGCATACCGTAATGGTCAGTTGTTTAATCGCTAAGAAAACTATGCGCAACGCTGAATTTTATGGGCTGACGGCCCAAAGTCTGCAGGGTAAGCCCGTTCGTATGGAGGCTTTCGAATTGTAATTGTACGTAGTATGGCTACTGAACATTTAAAGCTCGAAAATCAGCTCTGTTTCCCGGTCTACGCCGTTTCGCGGCTCATCACCCGCGCGTATCAGCCGTTTCTTGACGAACTGGGCCTTACGTACCCGCAATACCTGGCGTTGCTGGTTTTGTGGGAAAAAGACAATGTCACAGTCAATGATGTCCGTCAGAAACTCGTGCTGAATACCAATACGGTGACGCCTTTGCTCAAGCGGTTGGAAACAATGGGGCTGATCCGGCGGAGCAAATCGACCGAAGATGAGCGCAAAGTACGGGTGGAGCTGACGCCCGAAGGCCGCGCGCTCGAAAGCCGGGCCGCTACCATTCCCGAACGGCTGGTGGAGAGCCTGAGCGCGACCGATCTGACCGTTGACGAGTGGATGGATTTGAAGAACAAACTCGACCGGGTGTTAATCTCGTTGGGTCCGCAACAGATGACGGAATAGGGTCGTTTCTCCAAGCAATAAAAAAGGCACCGGCTCACGAGCCGGTGCCTTTTTTACACGTTTCGCCCTGTTTTACTGCCGCACGATCTTCACCGTTTGGGTGCGCGTTGGTGTGCTCACCCGGAGTACGTACATACCTGCCGACGCACCAACCCGAACCCGCGTAGTAGCTTCGCCCTGGCTGGCTACTGCCTGCTGCTGGCTCACCAGATGGCCTCGTGTATCGGCCACCTCCAGAGCAATGGCTTCGCTACCGGCTCCGGCTATCCGCACAGTTACCCACTCAGCGGTGGTGGGGTTGCCCAGTACCGTTACCTCCAGCGGGGTGTCTTCGGCCCGTGCAATCCGGGCAGTGCCCGTACAGAACTGCTTGAAGTTGAAGCTAAACGTATTGCTGGTGACGCCGTTCTGCGTAACCCGCAGGTTGAGCGGGCCAATGTCAGAAGCGGGGTTGTTTACCGCCCGAATCAGGTCAGGGTTATCGAGTACCCGCAGACAGTTGTTGGGGTCGGCATTGCTCAGACCTACCAGATTGGCGTAGCTGATGGGAGACCCGTTGCCGCCACTCGTCAGAATCCGGAACGAGCCCGTCTGGCAGTTCACCTCCGTAACGCCCGTTACCTGCAAGGTGCTACCCAAGGTGGCCGTTGGGCTGCCGCAACTGGTGGTGCTGACAGGCGGCTGGGGGGCACCCGCGCAGAAGGCCCCAAAGTCGAACACAAACGCCTGACCCAACACGCCATTCTGCCGAATCTGCACCGTGATTGGCTTCGGGTCGGCCCGCAGACCGGCCTCAATCACGTGGTTTGTGTTGATAGTCCAGCCCGTAATACCAATCGAGAGGTATTCAACCGCCGATCCGTTACCGCCCGTTGATCCGAATACAATGGCGCCCGTGCTACAGTTGTAGCTCACCACAGTGGCCGACAACAACCCGCCTGTGGGGGGTGGGGTGCCTGTCTGGCTACCCACGGGGCTAACCGTCAGCACAAAGCTGGTGCTGCTGCTGAGACCACCCGGATCGGTGGCGGTGAGCGTAATGGTGCTCACACCCGACGCTGACGGTGTACCGGTGATAAACGTACCGATCAGGTTCAGACCAGCCGGTACGCCTGAGCCCGACAGGGTTATCTGTCCGGGTGTCTGGGCGTCGGTGAACACATTGCCCAGATTCAGCGTGTAGGGAACCCCAACCGTAGCCGATTGTGGGGGCACCGCGTTGACCAGTAGGGGCGGGGTATTGTTGCCGCAGAACTGACCAAAGTTGAAGATAAACGGCAGACCTTCAACGCCGTTTTGCCGTACCTGAATCGTGATGGGCTTCGGGTCGGCCCGCAAACCAGCCTCAATAATCTGGTTCGGATTGGTGGTCCAGCCCGTTACACCAATGGCAAAGTACTCAATCACTCCGCCCGTGCTACCTACCGAGCCCAGCACAATCGCACCGGTCTGGCAGTTGTAACTCACCACGGTTCCGCCAAAAGGCTGGCTCGCTGTCGTGATGATAAAGGTGGTGTTGACCGACAAACCACCGGGGTCAGTGGCCGTAACCGTCACGTTGCTGGTGCCCGATGATGAAACAAGGCCGCTGATGGTGTTGCCGCTGAACGTAAGGTTTGGCGGCAGGCCTGCTACCGACAGGGTGAGGCTGTTCGGTGTTTCAATGTCGGTGAAGGTATTGGCCGGAATTGTAAACGTAAACGCCTGGCCTACGGTTGCCGACTGCGGAGGAATGGCATTGGCTACCGTTGGGGCGCTGTTGGGCGTGTTGTACTGGATGCTGATTCCGTTCGACGCCAGGTTCTGGTTGCCGGCATTGTCCTGTGCAACCCCGGCTGCTACGCTGACGGTGACCAGCCCCGTACCGGCAGGAATGATATTCACGTTGTAGCTGCTGCCGCTACCGGTCAGGTTCGACGCAGTGCCGTTGCTCACGCTAATCTCGGCCAACGTAAGCCCTGTTACCGATTCGGTGAAGGCAATCGTCACCGGAATGGGCGACACCTGGGTTGGGTTGGTTGCTGTTGTGTTGAGGGTTACTCCGGGCCCGTTCGAGTCAACGGTAAAGGTGTTCGTATTGCTGTCGGGGCTCTGAATCTGGTTCACCAATTGCGCCCGTGCCCGAACGGTATGCGAGCCCTGCGCCAGTGCATTTGAGAGCGTCAACGTCCAGTTCCCTGCACCATTAGCGGTTGTGGTACCCACAGAGCTACCATCTACAAAAACCGTAATAGTACTGTTAGGTGCGGATGTCCCTGTAATGGTGGGCGTAGCGGTGTTGATCAGTGATCCATTGGCGGGCGTTAGTACCACCGGCGCGGGCGTTGTAAGCTGACCGGGCTGGGTGATGTTCACACTCTGTGAGATCGTGCAACCGTTGGGGTCGGTGATGAGCACACTGTACAGACCTGCTGCCAAACCCGAAATCGTATTGGTACCATCGCCGGTTGGGTTGCCGGGCGTCCAGTCGTAGGTGTATGAGTTACCTGCTCCGCCCGAAACCGAAACGGAGGCCCGTCCATCGGTAGCTGCAAAGGTCGAAACGTTTGTCTGGCTCATCGTGGCGGCCAGAACCGGGGGCTGTGTGATGGTGAAGTTCCGGGTAGTTGTGCACCCATTTGCGTCGGTGATTGTCACGGTGTAGTTACCAGCCGCGAGACCCGTAGCGGTAGCCGCTGTGCCGCCCGAAGGTGCCCAGCTGTACGTGTAACCCCCCACGCCACCAGAGGGCGTTACCGTTGCCGATCCGTTGGTACCACCGTTGCAGCTGACGTCCGTTTGGCTACTGGTGGTAACCAGTACGGATGGCTGCGTGATGGTAAAACTCCGGGTGGCTGTGCACAAATTGGCATCGGTAACGGTGACGGAGTACACCCCCGCGGCTAAGTTATTTATCGAACCGGTCGTTGCCGAATTGCTCCACCGGTAGGTGAATCCGCCCGCCCCTCCTGTAGGCGACACCGTAGCCGAGCCATTGGCTGCGCCATTACAGCTGACATTCGTTTGGTTGCCGCCTAATACCAGAGAAGGGGGCTGCGTGATGGTAAATGGTTGGGTTGCCACGCAACCATTGGCGTCGGTGATTGTCACGGTGTAGCTACCGGCCGCGAGACCCGTAGCGGTAGCCGCATTACCACCTGAAGGTGCCCAGCTGTAGGTGTAAGGCCCTGAGCTACCCGAAACAGATACCGCTGCCGCACCATTGGCCAATCCGTTGCAGGTAACATTGGTCTGGCTGGGCGTGATGGTAATGGCGGCCTGCTGGGTGATGGTGAAACTCCGGGTAGTTGTGCACGCATTGGCGTCGGTGATGGTCACAGTATAGGTGCCAGCTGTCAGATTTGATGCCGTAGCCGCTGTACCGCCCGAAGGTGCCCAACTGTAGGTGTAACCGGGGGCTCCTCCTGATACGGAGACTGATGCTGCGCCGTTGTTGCCGCCATTGCAGCTAACGTTCGTTTGGCTGGTTGCTACCGCCAGTGCTGGGGGCTGTGTGATGGTGAAGCTCCGGGTTATTGTGCAACCATTGGCGTCGGTAATGAGCACAGTGTATATGCCGGCCGTTAAACCCGTAGCACTAGGTGTTATTGCGCCTGATGGAGTCCAAAGATAGGTGTAACCCCCTACGCCACCTGAGACTGCTACTGAAGCGGCCCCTGTATTGCCACCGTTACAGCTAACATTCGTTTGTGAAGAATTGCTGATAACCAACGCTGGGGGTTGGGTAATGGTGAAGCTCCGGGTTATTATGCAACCATTGGCGTCGGTGATGGTGACGGTGTAGCTACCAGCCGCGAGACCCGTAGCGGTAGCCGCTGTGCCGCCCGAAGGTGCCCAGCTATACGTGTAACCTCCCACGCCACCAGAGGGCGTTACTGTAGCCGAGCCATTGGTAGCACCGTTACAGATAACGTTATTCTGAATGGTACTGGCAACCAGTGGTGCTGGCTGTGTAATAGTGAACGCCTGAGTGGCAACACAGCCATTGGCGTCGGTGATAGTCACAATATAGGTGCCGGCCGACAAGCCGTTAGCCGTAGCCGCTGTACCGCCTGAAGGTGCCCAACTGTAGGTGTAACCGGGGGCTCCTCCTGATACGGAGACTGATGCTGTGCCGTTGTTGCCGCCATTGCAGCTAACGTTCGTTTGGCTGCTTGATACCGCCAGTGCTGGGGGCTGCGTGATGGTGAAGCTTCGGGTGGTCGTGCATGCATTCGCGTCGGTGATGGTCACGGTATATATACCGGCGGACAAGCCGTTAGCCGTAGCCGCTGTACCACCCGAAGGCGCCCAGCTGTATGTATAACCAGGCGTTCCTCCCGAAACTGCTACTGAAGCGGAGCCTGTACTACCTCCATTGCAGCTTACATTAATCTGTGAAGAGCTGCTGGTAACCAGGGCGGGAGGCTGTGTGATGGTGAAGCTCCGGGTAGCCGTACATGAATTGGCATCGGTAACGGTAACCGAGTACACTCCCGCGGCTAAGTTATTTATCGAACTGGTCGTTGCCGAATTGCTCCACCGGTAGGTGAATCCGCCCGACCCACCTGTAGGCGACACTGAAATGGAGCCATTGGTATTCCCATTACAGCTGACGTTGGTTTGCGAATTACCAATGAAAATTGGATTAGGCTGCGTGACCGTGCCGACAGCCGTAGCGGATGTACCCTGATTGTCGGTCACTGTAATAGTGTAACTTCCCGCAGCCAGCCCGGTGATAGTAGCGGTACCGTCGCCAGCGGGGTTGCCGGGTGTCCAGTTGTACGTGTATGATCCAACCCCGCCACTGGCCGAAGCGCTCAGAGAGCCGTTTGCTCCTCCGGCACAGCTAACATTGGTGGTTTGGATAATACTGACGGTCAGTGGAGTGGGAGCTGCTGATGTTGTAAAGGTCAGGGATGTGCCGTAGCTTGGGCCAGCGCTGTTGATTGCATAGGCGCGTACCGAATACAGAGTATTGGGGTTTAGTCCGGTGGCTGTTACAGAGAATGCACCCGTACCTGTACCACTCATTATTTTAGTGTTCGATATAGTAGGCGTACTGGTGCCGGTAATATAAACGACCCCGCGCTCGGAAATTGCCCCTCCGCCATCGTTAGTGACATTGCCGCCGAGTGTGGCCCGGTTGGGTCGTATATCACTCGGAGCCGTGGTCGTCACGGTAGCCAGGGTAGCTGGTAGTTGTACTGCCAACGGCGTATTACCCGTGCAGGGTCCTACTACACCTGATGTTTCGGCTAACCAGCCGGTAGTGGGAGGCAAGCTGCCCGTTGAGGTGTTTGACAGATACGCTTGCCCATCAAATTCGAGTACCCAAACTGACGCCGAGGTCAGGAAATACAGATTCAGTGATACGCCTGCGTACGTTTGGCTGTTGAGGATGATACTGCCCGTACCTGTGTAGGCCGGGCGGTTTGAACCCTCAAAGTTTGCATTGAGAAGCGTCAACGTAGAGGCTTGAGCAAGGCATGCCCCTGATACAGTAACCGAACTGGGGGGGCTTTGTGCACGAACCGCCTGCGCAAAGCACGTCAGTAGCACGACCACCAGAAGGAACAACTTCATCGGGCGAAGCCTTCCGCGTGGGTGTAGCGGTTCTGGCCGATGTGGTAGAGAAGGTTGCATAATTGAGTTGAAAGCGTAAGGTTCAAAAAAAGGTTGACGAGCAAGGGTAGGAAGCAATCGGGTTTGGATTGCTTCCCACGACAGAATAGTTTGTAAAGAGTGCCAGCCGATACGATCTGGCGTACGACTTAATTACGCGCTGGGAAAATGCCCTCCATGCAGATTATAAAGTTGATGCCCAGATAGGGCTGCATATTGTTGTGGGGCTGCGAGCCACCAGCAATCGACATTGAATTCGGGCCTAATGTGACGCCAGAGTCCAGTGTGCTTCTATACTCGGGATCGAGCGCGCCCGTGGCGGCCAGAAAAGCATTGGCGGGTGCTGCGGTATTACCCGTTTGAGACGATGCAACCAGCGAATGATTGTGTGCTGGCATTTCTGTTATAATCAGTGTATGCGTGGCTGCACCAGCCATTTGGCCTAAAACAACTGGGGGTAAACCAGGCCCTTGACCAGTACCAACCGGCACTCGGCCACGGAAATCGGGGAGAGCAAAGGTTGTCTGGCCATTACCTCCAAACGTGGTACCCAAGAGCGAGAAGAGGGCTGTATTTTGGGCAATCGACAAAATCTGCCCATTACAGAACGCCCAGCCCCGAGGGGCAAAGTTGCCCGCGAACATGATGATTTGAGCAATGTATCCTTCCATGTGCTAAAAATGGTTTTAGGTTAGTTGTAAATTATGTGTCAGCAGGTGTACCGTTTAGAACAGTCAGCTGGTAAACAAGCCGATACTAATTGGTTGGTTGCCAGTTTGTTTATTGTCGCAGTGCCTGCTTTATGATGCAGGAATGAATAGAGCCACATTCAGTCTGAAGCTTAATTTCTTGATGGATAGATTCCTGATGTGCAAATGATGAAGTTCATACCCAGATAGGGTTGCATGTTGTTGTGGGGCTGCGAACCACCACTGCCTACCACCGTATTTGCCCCCATAGTTACCGGCGAATCTAATGTGCTTCTGTACTCAGGATCGAGGGTGCCTGTTGCGGCTAAAAACGCATTGGCTGGTGCGGCAATATTGCCTGTTTGAGACGATGCAAAAAGCGGATGATTGTGCGCTGGCATTTCTGTTGTAATCAGTGTATGGGTAGGCTCACCAGCCATTTGGCCTAAAACAACTGGGGGTAAGCCAGGTCCCTGTCCGGGCCCGATCGGTGCGCGACCGCGCAGGTCGGGGAGTCCGAAGGTTGTTTGGCCATTACCTCCAAACGTGGTACCCAAGAGCGAGAAGAGGGCTGTATTTTGAGCAATTGACAGAATCTGTCCCTGGCAGAACGCCCAGTATCGTGGGGCAAAGTTGCCAGCGAACATAATTACCTGAGCAAGGTACGGTTCCATGAAACAAAACGGTTTGGGTTCGTAATAATCGATTTAAGCTGCCCGGCACCGAATGCCAAGGCGTTGTTCTACCCGCATCACTTCACGGTCGGGCAGGTCGTCGTTCGGTAAACAAAAGAATCCCTTCAGGTTACGGGCGTGCTTCGCCGTGATACCGTCGAGGGTTTTGATGGGGTTGAAGTTGATGTAAATCTCCCGCAGTCCGGTCAGCTCCCGGACAGGAACCAATGAATCAATCTGGTTAAACTGCGCATACAGTTGCTCCAGTTTTTTGAGCGATTCGATCCCAGTCAGGCTCCTGATGGAGTTGTTGTTAACAAACAGGCTCCGCAGTTTGGGTAAGGTAGCCAGTTCGGTAACAGACCCTAATTGATGGTGGGTGAGCACCACAATTTCCAGGTTACTCATGCCCTGTAGGCCCGAGCAATCGGTTAATTCAAACGGCAAATTGGGGTAGGGGGCTCGCGGGCCCGTAAACCGGATGGCTGGAATTTGCCAGAGGTATTCTAATTCTTCGGCCGTGGGGTGAGCGGAATGTTGCAGGATAGCCGTTTGGAAAGCCGACCGCCATACGGGCGTCAGGCCAAGCCACCACGTCAGGCGTTTGGCGTGCGTATCGGCCACGGTAGGCACCGACTTAGAGGCTACTTCGGGATCAATAAGCATAATGACATTAAAAAAAAGGAAAGCAGATAGAAACAGGCTCAGGCTGCAGTTGACCCAGCCTGTTGGTTGGCTGGAGACTGACCATATCGAGCGATCGTAAACGCGTGCGTCCTGAGGTCAAGGCTAAGTTGGGCCTGGCTGCCGACAATCAACAGGCTACTGGTCACCTGATCATCGACGGCGTTCAGGCGGGCGAGGGCCTGCCACGTCAATTGCATGTCCGATACGGTCAGCTTACCCGAGTAGGTACCAAATGGGCTCGATGGTGTAGGATCGAAAAAAGCTACGGGGTTTGCTATTGGCTGACTACGCCCGAGGAGTTGGCTCGTAATTTCGAGTTGCTGCGCGGCAATTTGTTGCAGGGCCTGAGGGGCCGTGTAAGCCGGATTGTACGTGTGGGTAATCTGAATACTTTGTACTGTTCCGAGCTGACCCGTGCGAATGTGGGCAGCGGCTTTTCGGGCTGATTCAGATGTTAGTGCCGATTGAGCGCGGCTGGCGGCCGACGATCCCAGTACAGAGGAAATAGGAAGTAACGGGATAGCAAACCCAGCCGAGAGTTGACGAAGAAATAGACGTCTTTGCATATAAGTGAGCGACTTGAGGTGAGAAGGGAAGGACGATAAACTGTTTGTCGAGTGGCAGCTTAACTACCACGGGTGTCAATCAGTTGTCGTCGTGGTAAAGTTGATGATTATATAATTTATGTACAACTTGATTGTATGTACGGCTAAAGATTTTTCAATATTTAGGTGACTTGTTTCTCGGCGCCACGCGTGATTTTAAGGCCTCAGCCAGTGTATCATAGTGGGAAAACCAACGCCCGGCTCATTAGTGTCGGGGTTATGGGCCAGCCCCATCCAGACTAACAACGGTAACCCAATGTATTGCCCTGTTGTGAAATGGTCGATCAGCCATTGGCTGTTGCCATTGTATCCGTCCTTATGAAAAACAATGTCGGGCGGCAGGTTCAGGTGCAGAGAGGCTGCATACGTCCAGAGCAACACAGCCATTTCGTCGCCCGCTTTGTCGGGATGATTGTCGGTAATATTACCACCTAAATTAGGGCGGTCTTCGGGGAGGCACACGGCAATGTGCCCTGCTTCGTGCAAGATATCTCCGGGGTACAAAAGTTTATCCCGGTCAATCAGGATGGTACCATTCTGTATAAGGAGCCCCGGTAAAAAAGTAGGGCCGTGCAAGGTTTCGTATCTGGTTTGAATACCAATCTGATTCAGGAAATGGCAAATCGGTTCAATATACTGAACAGGCATTACGGGTATCGTACAGAAGGTTGACGATGTAGCAAATCGGGGTTACAGGCCCAGATTGGCAAAAAGACACGTGTACAGAAGCGGAGTGGATAGGGGACAAACGATCGAATAACGGGCAGGCACGTTGCCGAACGGGGAGCAACTTACACTATTTCCCCAGTCTTTGTCAAGCAGATACTGTTTGCCGGTGGCTATTTTCAGCAGCCCCAGTCAGTAAGCGGCATTGACAATTCAGTCGGCCAAACTAACAAACCATACCTTTCGGGCTTCTACAGCCGTTGGCCTAATCTCAACTTTGCAGCACAATACGGTCGGCTTTGGCCCACCTCTATCCATACACTGCAAACATTCACTTCTGTAAACGTCGAAGACATGAGAAACGTAACCATTTTGCTGCTGGCCAGCCTGTTGGCTTTGGCTGGTTGTCAGACCGATCCGGTTCCGGGCCCCAAGGGTGACACCGGGGCGCAGGGGCCCAAAGGGGATGCCGGTGCACAAGGCCCCAAAGGGGATCCCGGGGCGCCCGGTCAGCCGGGGGCTCCGGGGCAACCCGGAGAACCGGGTACGGCTAATGCCTGGAGTTACATCTACCCCAATGAGTCGTTCAGGCCGTTGGGAACGCCCGAGTATAACTCCATTACGAAGATGTACACCTCCAGTGGTTTCCGGCAGTTTGTGCCTGAGAAATATGCCGAGGTGGCCGACAAAGGCGTGGTGCTCGTGTACCTGCGCGACGGCCTCAATGCCTGGACGCTCAACAGTGTTCAGTCGCTGTACCTCGGTCCCATACCCACGGAGCCGCCGAGTGTGGTAGAAACCTCAGTCCGAAATCTGCCCGATCGGGTGCGCGTAACCGCTAAACTGACCACGGTCAACGAAAAGTCGACAATTCTGTCGACGTACAAAGCCGACGTCAAGATTATTCTGATTGCACCCACGCATGTGCTCATCAACCAGATTAGCAACGGTCGGCTCGACCTGACCGATTGTGCGGCCGTAGAACGGTATTTGAAGTTGTAAGGCTGCGGTTTGCTTTAGAAAAGAGAGTTAGCTATATGCCAAAAAAGGGTGCTTTCTGCGAAGAAGCTCGGATGAGCAGCTACGCGGAAAGCACCCCTCATGTTTAACAGATATTACTTCACGGCCAGGTTGGCCGTTTCGGTTTGGTAGAGATACCGGTACTCAATCAAATCGGCCACGAGACCCGTCCAGCCGGTTTGGTGAGACGCACCAAGTCCTGCCCCCACATCGCCGTGGAAGTACTCGAAAAACAGGTACAGATCCCGGAAATGGGGGTCTTTCTGAAACTTCTCTTCGTTGCCGAACGCCGGAATGAGCCCTGTTTTTTCGTCGCGCCGGAAAATGTTAATCAGTCGCTCAGCTACCTGAACAGCGGCTTCTTTTATGCTCATCACCTGCCCCGAATGGGTAGGGTATTCGATCTCAAAATCGTCGCCGTAGTACTGGTAAAACTTCAGTAGTGAATCGATCAGTAGGAAGTTAACCGGGAACCAGACGGGCCCGCGCCAGTTGGAGTTACCCCCAAAAATGCTCGCTTCCGACTCGGCCGGTACGTATTTTACCTGAAACATCTCGCCGTTGAGCACAAACTGATACGGGTGCTGCTCATGGTATTTTGATAGGGCCCGGATACCGTAATCCGACAAAAACTCAGCCTCGTCGAACATTCGTTTGAGCAGCATTTTCATACGGTGTCCCCGTAGCAGTGAGAGCAGGTGGGTTTCGCCCTTGCCCGGCTCATGCCACCGCGATACAAGCGAGGCCAGGTCGGGTCGGTTTTTGAGTACCCACTCCACCCGGCGCTTAAAGTCGGGGAGTTTGTTGAGCAGCTCTTCGTCGAGCACCTCCACGGCAAACAGGGGGATGAGCCCCACCATCGACCGGATTTTGAGCAGCCGGGCGTTGTTGTCGGGGGTGTGCAGTACGTCGTAATAAAACTGATCGACCTCGTCCCACAGGCTGATATGCTCCTTGCCGAGGTTGTTCATGGCGGCTGCGATGTGCAGGAAATGCTCGAAGAACTTGCTCGCCATGTCCTGATAGGATGGCCGGGTGAGGGCTATTTCGCACGAGATGCGGAGCATGTTGAGCGTGTACATGGCCATCCAGCCGGTGCCATCGGCCTGCTCGATGCGCCCGCCCATTGGCAACGGTTGCGACCGGTCGAAGACCCCAATGTTGTCGAGGCCGAGGAAGCCCCCACCAAAAATGTTGTTGCCGGCTACGTCTTTCCGGTTTACCCACCAGGTAAAGTTGAGCAGCAATTTATGAAACACTCGCTCAAGGAAGTTCACGTCGCCCACGCCATTCATCTGCCGGTCTATCTCGTACACTTTCCAGGTGGCCCAGGCGTGTACGGGCGGGTTCACGTCCGAGAAATTCCACTCGTAAGCCGGAATCTGCCCGTTGGGGTGCATGTAGTACTCGCGCAGGATAACGGCCAGTTGGCGCTTGGCAAAGTGGGGGTCGAGCCGGGCGAGGGTCAGCGTATGAAACGCCAGATCCCAGGCCGCAAACCACGGGTATTCCCACTTATCGGGCATGCTCAGAATATTGGCCGTGTACATATGCCGCCAGGTTTCGTTGCGGGCATACACACGCCCCTGAAACGGCACGGGCATTTTGGGGTCACCCTTGAGCCATTCATCGACATTGTAGTAGTAGAACTGCTTGTTCCAGAGCATTCCCGCGTAGGCCTGCCGCTGAATATTCAGCAGCTCAGGGGTATCGACGTTCTGCTGGAGATGGGCGTAAAAGGCGTCGGCTTCGTCCTGACGGGTTTCGAATAATTGGTCGAAATCGGCAAAAGGCTGGCTCAGGTGGGTGTTGTCGCTAAACCGCAGCCGCACCGTCATCGACTCGCCGGGGGCCACCGTGCGGGTGTACTGAGCCGAGGCTTTCGTGCCAATTTTGTTGGGGTTGATGGCATCAGTTTTACCCCCGACAATGTAATTATTGATCCCGTCTTTCGGGAAAGCCGTCGAGTTAGGGCGGCCGTAGAGTCGTTCGGTATTAGTTTCGTTTTCGCAGAACAGCAGGTCGTCGGCCCCTTCGCAATAGAGCTTAAACTTGCCCAATTGTTTGTGGTTTACCTCGATCTGACTGTTGGCAATACCGTTGAGCATGGGCCGGGTGTTGTACTGCTCGTACCCCCACGACCAGGTATTGCGGAACCAGATGGTGGGCAACAGCGTGAGCGGGGCCGGTTCGGTGCTCCGGTTATGGGCCGTAATTTTAACGAGCCAGTCGTTTTGATCGGCCTTGGCGTACTCGATAAACACGTCGAAGTACTCATTCTGGTCGAAAATGCCCGTGTCGATCAGTTCAAACTCGGGATCATGGCGCGACCGGCGCATGGTTTCGATCACGAGCTGATTGTACGGAAACTCCCGCTGCGGATACTTATAAAGCATCTTCATGTAGGAGTGCGTGGGCGTGCTGTCGAGGTAATAGTACAGCTCTTTCACGTCTTCGCCGTGGTTGCCCTCAGGGCCGGCCAGTCCGAAGAAACGCTCTTTCAGAATATTGTCGCGGTGATTCCAGAGGGCCAAGGCAAAGCAAACGTGGCCTTTGTTGTCTGCAATGCCGCCGATTCCTTCTTCGCCCCAGCGGTAGGCGCGGGAGCGGGCCATGTCGTGCGTGACATTGTTCCAGGCATCGCCATACGGGCTATAATCTTCGCGGACGGTTCCCCAGGCCCGGTCGGAGAGGTAGGGGCCCCATTTTTTCCAGCCCTTATTGTCGGGCCTGTCATATATGCGTAGTTTTTCAGCGTCAGCGCTCATAGAAAGAAATTCAACGGGTTACGCTCGTGCTCTTCTCGGTGGTCGAAGCATCAAAGATACGACCCTTACCCAACAACGCGCCCGGAACCAGGTCAGAAGCGCAGTTTTTTGCTTAAATGGGCTTGGTTAACAGCTTTTTATGCAATTTATTGGCCGATTTGTCTAACGGCGTGGGCATTAGCTTTCCAGATTATTTATCTTTGTCTTTAGGCCCAACGCTCATTTTTACGTTTTCTTTTCGTTATCAAAGATGAGCAGGGTAAGCCTTGTCAGAATTGGATTTCCATTAAAATTTGGACTTTGAAAAGACGTAACGCGTTAAAAATGGTGGCCACTGCGGTGGGTGGTCTTGCCGTTCTGCCCAGCTGGGCTACCCGCTGGACACCCGAATCGCTCCGGGCTACGGGCTCGGTCGGGGGAATCCTTTCGGCTGCGGAAACAAACCTGCTGGCCGAACTGGTCGAAACCATTATTCCGGCTACCCCCGCCACCGACCCGTCGAAAGGCGAAATTCCGGGGGCTAAAGCTCTGAATGTAGACCAGTTTGTCGAAAAAATGGTGGCTGACTGCTACGACAAAACGGCGCAGGAGACGTTCCGCAAAGGCTTTGCAGCTTTGGATGAGGTAGCGAAAGCAACAGGGAATAAATCATTCCTGGAAACCGACCAGGCTGGGCGGCTCAATGTGCTCAAACAAATGCAGCAGTCGACTGTGCCGGGGCAGAAAGAGTTCTTGTCGCTGGTGAAAAACCTGACCATTCGGGGCTACATGAATTCCGAGTACGTCATGACCAACCTGACCCACTACGAAATGGTGCCCGGCCGTTACAAAGGCTGCGTACCCGTAGCTGGCTAAAAAACACCGGTTTGGGCTACGCTGCCCAGACCCGACCCTAACACAGTTCAGACAATACAAACGGGGCTTGCTGGTTTGTTCAAAATGCTGACTACCAGTACGAAAAATCCCCATAAAGGCTATCATGTCATACTTCAATATTGATGCAGCTGCGCAAAATACCTACGATGCCATTGTGGTAGGATCGGGGATTAGTGGCGGATGGGCTGCCAAAGAACTTACCGGCAAAGGCTTGCGGACGCTAGTGCTTGAGCGGGGGCGCGATGTGCGGCACGTGACCGATTACCCCACTACCATGATGCAACCCTGGGAGTTTGAGCACCGGGGCCAGTTGCCCAAAGAGGTGCGCGACGCCAACCCAATCATCAGTAAATGTTACGCCTTCTACGAGGGTACGCAGCATTTCTTTGTGAAAGATGCCGAGCACCCTTACGTGCAGGAAAAACCATTCGACTGGATTCGGGGCTATCAGGTGGGCGGTAAGTCGCTCATGTGGGCGCGCCAGACCCAGCGTTGGAGTGACTTTGATTTTGAAGGCCCCGCCCGCGATGGATTCGCGGTTGATTGGCCCATTCGGTACAAAGACATTGCCCCCTGGTATAGCTACGTTGAGAAGTTTGCCGGTATTTCGGGCAACAAAGACGGCCTGGCCAGCCTGCCCGATGGGGAGTTTTTGCCCCCGCACGAGTGGAACTGTGTGGAAAAGCATTTTCAGCAGAAAATAGCAGGAAAGTACAAAGACCGGCACGTGATTATGGGCCGGGCGGCTCATATCACACAACCTCAGCCCATTCATTTGCAGCAGGGCCGGGCGCAGTGCCAGCACCGCACCATCTGTGAGCGCGGCTGCCCCTATGGCGGTTACTTCAGCAGCAACTCCAGCACGATTCCGTGGGCCATGCGCACCGGCAAAATGACGCTGCGGCCGCATTCGGTGGTGCATTCAATCATTTACGATGAAGCCAAAAAGCGGGCTGTGGGCGTGCGGGTGATTGATGCCCAAACGAAGCAGATGCAGGAGTTTTACGCCAAAATTATTTTCCTTAATGCGGCTGCGCTGAACTCCAATCTGGTGCTGCTCAACTCGACCTCGAACCGGTTCCCCAACGGGCTGGGCAACGATAGCGGAGTGCTGGGTAAATACGTGGCGTTCCACAACTACCGGGCGGGTATCTCGGCCGAGTTCGACGGAAACCTCGATTCGACCACCGAAGGGCGCCGACCCAACAGCCCCTACATTCCCCGGTTCCGTAACTTACTCAAGCAGGAAACCGACTTTTTGCGGGGCTACGCGGCTGGTTTCAGCGCGGGCCGTATCTCACGGGCCGATCAGAGTGGTTTAGGAGCCGACCTCAAGCAGGGGCTGCTCAACCCCAAACTGGGTGGCTGGTACGTGGGTTCGCACATGATGGGCGAAACCATCCCGAAAGAAACCAACTACGTGGCCCTCGATTCGTCGTTGAAAGACCCGTTCGGAATTCCACAGTTGAAAATCGCCATTGACTACGACGCCAACGACGATAAAATGGTGAAAGACTACCAGGAGCAGATGACGGAGATGTTTACGGTGGCTGGTTTTACCAACATTCGTGTGCGCGACGATCACCGGAATCCGGGACTGGATATTCACGAAATGGGTGGGGCTCGCATGGGTAACGATCCCAAAACGTCGATTCTGAACAAGTGGAATCAGGTACATAGCTGCCCGAACGTATTCGTGACCGATGGCGCCTGCATGACCTCTACGTCGACTCAGAACCCCTCGCTCACCTACATGGCTCTGACCGCCCGCGCGGCCGACTATGCCGTGAAAATGATGAAGCAGAAGAGTCTGTAACCGGGTGGCTGCCTCAGTAGGTAGTATCTTCCTTGTTGCATGTTAAACAAACAACCCCAACCGGGCGATCGCATCATCGGGCTGGGGTTGTTTGTTTAAAACAGAAATCAGTCGTGCAGTTTGCCCCGGCGCGAAATGGGGTCGCGGAAAGGAGAAATCCGCTCTTTGTGCCGAATAGCCCGCCAAAGGTCAGTCCAGAAAGCAGGGAAAACTGTAGCGCCAAAACTGTAATAGGCTCCGTTGAACGGTACGCTTTGGGCCGAGTGAAAGGCGTACCGATAGCCAACCTGTGTACTCAGACCTACCCAACGGGTAGCTTTCCATTGACTGTACAGGCCCACCTGAACGGGCACAAAAAAACCACTCTGGGTACGCGGGGCTTCCTGATCGGTGCCGAGCGTGGTGGGCAACGCCAAGGCTTTCCCCGCACCCACTTCGACTGGTGTGCTCAGAATCCAGCGTTTGTTATGAATCAGGTTGGGCCAGTATAGCAGGCTCATAAACCACACATCGGTGCGGGTATAATACCCCAAATTGACCCGCTGCACGGCATCACGACGCCAGTTGATGAGTCGCAACTGATTGGCGTAGGTGAGCCAGTAATACCCCAAAGTCAGGTGGTGGCGCTTGCGGCCAAACGTAATGCCTGAGTTGACACCCCACACATTGACCGGGTGCCGCATGATAAACGAATTCCGGAAATCGAGGTTGAATGCCCAGGTGATCGCCGGGCGTGGCCGGGTGCGGTTGCTGTCGGTAGGCGCCTGCGTCAGACTGTCGGGCAGGCTCTCCTGATTACTCATGGCCGAAGCCGTGAGCGAGAAAAGCAGGACGACAAGTAGCAGACAAAGACGCATGGGGCCGAGACAGAAAACGATTTAGTAACGGATTGGCGATATAATCCGTGCGCACCCATCGGAATTTTAAGTCAAAAAAGGGGCTAACGGGCTATCAACCACTTGTGTATCAATTATTATGCCTTAATGTGAACGGTTCACATAAAAAACCTGCAAGCCAACCGGCTTGCAGGTTTTTTTATTCAGGGGTCTTTAGAGACTGGCAGCAGACAACGGATGCCACCCGACTATTTCAGGTGTTGCGCCAGATAATCAGTGTATTGCTGGTGCAGCAGCACGTACGACGCCCCGTTGTAGGCTACGCCGTGAGCACCCGGCGGATAAATACGCAGGTCGGCATCCTTACCTTCGTCTTCGAGGGCGTTCATGAGCTGAAACGTATTCCGAACGTGCACATTTTCGTCCATGGTCGAGTGGGCCACAAACATTTTTCCCGCCAGATTTTTGGCGTACGTTGTCACGGCTGATGCCTTGTATTTAGCTTCGTTTTCGGGTAGCAGACCCATGTAGCGTTCGGTGTAGATGCTGTCGTACAAACGCCAGTCGGTGACGGGCGCACCTACCAAAGCCACCTTAAACACGCCGGGGTGGGTGAGCATGGTGTAGCTGCTCATGTAGCCACCGTAGCTGTGTCCCCGAATAGCCATCCGGTTGGCATCTACCCACGGCTGCTTGGCCAGATACTTAGCGGTTTCGGCAAAATCGAGGCTTTCGTATTTGCCCAACTGCTCGTACACAATTTTCTCAAAATCGCGGCCGTAGCCCCCGCTGCCCCGGTTGTTGACACTCACCACCACATACCCCTGCTGGGTCAGGTACTGATGCCAGGCGCTCGTGCTGAAATCGTTATACACCGACTGCGCACCGGGACCACCGTAAATATCGACCAGCACCGGATACTTTTTCGAGTTGGGGTCGAAATCGGCCGGTTTGAGAATCGAAATGTCGATGCGCTGCCCGTCAGACGTAGTGAAATTGGCCAGCTCTTTGGTGGCAATGGCGTTCTTAGCCACAAAATCGGTCACGCGGCTATTGGCTTCCAGCGTTTTGATTTTTTTGCCTTTCGTATCCCACAGTTCGACTTGCGTAGGCGTGGTGGTGTTGGAATACCGGTCAATAAAGTACACGCCGTTGCCCTTGCTGTCGGCCGTAGCGGGGGCCACATTGACCGTGTGCCGACCCGGCGTGTTGGTGAGCCGACGCTTGTTTTTACCGTCGATATCAATCATGTACAACTGACGCTCTAAGGGCGACACTTCTGTAGAGGTGTAGTACACTTTGCGGTTTTTGGCGTCGATGTGGTGCACGTAGGTCACCTCCCACGCTCCCGAAGTCACGGCATTGAGCAGCTTACCCGTGTAATCGTACCGGTACAGGTGAGCGTATCCGTCGCGATCCGAGACCCAGTAAAACTCGTTCACGCCCGCCGGGAAGTACATCAGGTGATTGATGCCCGCAAAAAAGTCGAACACATCAATCCAGCTTTTGGCCTTCTCTTCCATGATGGGCCGAGCCTCGCCCGTCCGGCCGTTGGCCATGAATAAACGCAGGTGGTTTTGCTTGCGGTTGAGGTGAATCAGAGCCACCTGACCTTCTATGTTGGTCCAGTAAATACGCGGAATGTAGCCATCCTGCAAGTCAACGTTCATCCACTGCTTTTTGCCGTTACTAATTTCGATTACGCCAATCCGAACGCTGGGGTTGGTGTCGCCCACGCGGGGGTAAGGCAGCGAGTCGTATTTCTCGTCGAAACCCTTGTAATCGGTCATTTTGTAGATAGGCACCTGCCGCTCGTCGGACTGCCAGAACGCAATAAACTTGCTGTCGGGCGACCATTCCCAGGCTTGCGCGAGTCCAAATTCCTCTTCATACGCCCAGCCAAAGCGGCCGTTGTAGAAAGCAGGCTTGGCATCGTTGGTTAGTTGGGTCTCTTTGCCGCCCGCAAAGTCGAACACAAACAGGTTGCCGCCCCGCTCGTAGCCGATCTTGCTGCCGTCAGGTGCCAGCTCGGCGGTTTGGGCATCTTTGGCCACCAGCTTCAGTGACTTATCGGCCACCGAATAGCTGTAATAATCCGAAATACCCGACCGCCGATATACCGGCCGGAAATTGGTCTGAAACAGGATGTTCTTCGAGTCTTTTGACCACTGAAACGACTGATAAACAAAGGTTTGGGTTGTGCCGGGGAACGTAAGGCCACTGGCATCGAAGACCACGGTTTCCTGACCCGTTTGGGGCGTAAAGGTTTTGATGGTGCTCTGCCCGTCGAGGTACGAGAAGGCCCGTCCGTTGTCGATCCAGTTGACACTGCGGGGCCCTTGCGAACCGTTGAGCTGACCGCCTGCCGAGAGTGCCTGCTGCAAGCTGGCAAAGCGTTGTTTGGCAGAAGCGGCCACACCGGCTGCCGGCGCCTGTGCCGATTGCCCGGTGCCCACAAGGGGCGACGCGAGGGCCAGCCACAACAGCCAGCCAAAGGGTTTGTGATGAGACATGTAGTTAGGTAATAAAAAAGCAAAATTATGGGGTAATAGTCATAAGGTAACTATTCGAAACCGATGTGGTTGCGTTTTGGAAGGCATAACTCGCAAAGAAAAAAATATCGTCAATATGTTGTATTTTTTTATGTAAATTGTATGTTTACTTTAAATGTCACCATACTATATTTTCAATCCACATGAAAGCTATTTCCCCCCCCCCTTTCTTTTACTCCTGCTCTTGGCGGGCGCATTGCCACCGTTGAAGAACCTGCTACTAATCTGCTGGTGTTTCCAAACCCTACACATGATGAAGTAACGCTTTCGTTTGGGCTTGAGCAGGATGAAGCGGCTACGTTGACGATAGCAGACATAACGGGCCGGGTAATTCATACAGCTTCTATAGTTGGTCTGGGCGTAGTGCATGAGGAGCGCATCTCGCTTCGGACCCAGCCAGTAGGCTTGTATCTGGTCCGAATAAAAAGTGCTAAACGCACATTGGCAGGTAAAATAGTCCTGAGCCGTTAACCAGTTATCGCCATGAAAACACTGGTTTTTGTCGCGGGGCTGGTAGCCCTGATGACTGGCTGTAAGCACGATGAGCCGACACCTGCAACTCAACCAACGATCATTCAAGCAGCCACTAAAGATCAACAAGGCAATGTAATTCCGAACATTGAAATTTGGATAATTGGTAATAAAGGGAGCTATTTTGGAGGGACTCGCCAAGATACAGTTTTTGCAAAACTTGCTACTGATACACAAGGTAATCTCGAATACGAGCAAGTTATACCTTCCCTGTGGCGTGTGTACCTTAGTCCTAGCGGTTTTCCAAACTATGACCTAGTCAAATACGAAGGCACCGTTGATGGGATTGTGAATGTAGGACAAGTCAACAACATCAAGGTTGTCATGCGAAAGCGGTAAACGCATGAACAGGCCAGTGTTTAACGCTGGCCTGTTCAATTTTTCATAAATTATGCCAATCAACAGGATTTCTAAGGAACGGGTTTCCTTGCGGGAACAGCCGACAGGTCTGTATGTGGTGCGGGTAGCAAGCTCCAAACGCACGTTGTCGGGCAAAGTGATTTTGAGCCGTTAAGCCGCTACCGCCATGAAAATACTGGTTTTTATACTGGGCCTGTTGCTACTGATGATTGGCTGTAAGCGGGAAGAAATAGCTCCTGAGCCAAAGCCAACCGAAATTAACGTTGTAGTGATGAATGAGGCTCGCCGTCACTTCAATGCTGAGGCTCAACTGAAAAGCCTAAAATACCTGCTTTTTACGTAATTTTGCGTAAAAAGCAGACTTCCCAACGTGAAGCACATCCGTAATTTTTGCATTATCGCCCACATTGACCACGGCAAAAGCACACTCGCTGATCGCCTGCTGGAATTTACCAAGACCGTTGGTGCCCGCGACATGCAGGCCCAGTTGCTCGACGACATGGATCTGGAACGGGAGCGCGGTATTACGATCAAGAGCCACGCCATCCAGATGGACTACGTCCACAAAGGCGAGAAATATACGCTCAACCTGATCGACACGCCCGGTCACGTCGATTTTAGTTATGAGGTGTCGCGGTCGATTGCCGCCTGCGAAGGAGCCCTGCTTCTCGTGGATGCCTCGCAGGGTACTGAGGCTCAGACGATCTCGAACCTGTATTTGGCCCTCAACAACGATCTGGTCATCATTCCGGTACTGAACAAAATTGACCTGCCCGGCGCTATGCCCGAGGAGATCAAAGACGAGATGGTAGACCTGCTCGGTTGCGAGCGCGACGAGATTATTCCGGCATCGGGTAAAGAGGGTATCGGCGTCCCCGAAATTCTGGCTGCCATTGTCGAGCGGATTCCGCCCCCAAAAGGCGAGCCCGATGGCGCATTGCAAGCCTTGATTTTCGACTCGCACTTTAATTCCTACCGCGGTATTGAGGTTATTTTCCGGGTCAAAAACGGTCGCATTCGCAAGGGTGATAAGGTGAAGTTCATGAACACCGGCAAGGAATACATTGCCGATGAGATTGGCACGCTTCGCCTGACGCAGGAGCCCAAAGATGTGATCGAGTGTGGCGATGTAGGCTACCTGATCTCCGGCATTAAAGTGGCCAAAGAAGTAAAAGTTGGCGATACCGTCACAACGCTCGAAAACCCCGCCAAAGAAGCCATCAAAGGGTTTTCGGAGGTGAAACCGATGGTTTTTGCGGGTATTTACCCTGTGGAAACGAGCGAGTTTGAAGACCTCCGTGATGCGATGGAGAAACTTCAGCTCAACGACGCGGCCCTGGTTTGGGAGCCTGAAACCTCGGCGGCTTTGGGCTTTGGTTTCCGGTGTGGTTTCCTCGGTATGCTCCACATGGAGATTGTGCAGGAGCGGCTCGAGCGCGAGTTCAACATGACCGTGATTACCACCGTTCCGTCGGTGCGGTTTGAGGTACTGACGACCAAAGGCCAGGAGATACAGGTTTCGGCCCCGGCCGACATGCCTGAGCCAAACCTGATCGACTTTATCGAAGAACCATTTATTCGGGCTCAGATCATTACGAAAGCTGAGTACGTGGGTGGCATTATGGGCCTCTGCATGGATAAGCGGAGCATCCTGAAAAATCAGGTTTACCTCACCGCCGACCGGGTAGAACTCCAGTTCGAAATGCCCCTTGCCGAAGTTGTATTCGACTTTTTCGACAAGCTCAAGACCATTTCGCGTGGGTATGCCTCGCTCGATTACGAGTTTATGGACAACCGCGAGTCGGACATGGTGAAGCTCGATGTGATGCTCAACGGCGACAAAGTGGATGCTCTGTCGGCCATTGTGCACCGCTCGAAATCGTACGAATGGGGTAAGAAACTGTGCGAGAAACTCCGCGAACTGATTCCGCGTCAGCAGTTTGAGATTGCGATTCAGGCGGCTATTGGTCAGAAAATTATTGCGCGCGAAACCCTCAGTGCCCTTCGCAAAGATGTATTGGCCAAGTGTTACGGGGGTGATATTTCGCGGAAGCGCAAGCTGCTCGACAAGCAGAAAAAAGGCAAGAAACGGATGCGGCAGGTCGGCAACGTCGAAATTCCGCAGGAAGCGTTTATGGCCGTGTTGAAGATCAACTAGAGGGCAGGCCTATTACCAAATTACACTTCGTGTTTCTTCAGCCTGAAGCTGCCAAAGATGACATCTCGTTTGGAGAGATGTCATCTTTTTTGGTTATTCACCGTTTGGGGGTCTACCATTGTTTGTAAATCTAGGGAAACAGACCACTAAAAGAGCCCTGACGGGGCCTGACGCCTGAAAAGCTGTCTTGGTTACGCTCCGGCAGGGCTCTGGTGTTTGGAGAGGGTACGTCTTATCTGCCGAAATTGAGTCTCTGACGGAGCTTTCGGTCGAGTCCATGCTTGAATACTCATGTTTCTGGTTTATGAAATCTAAACGCCAACATGGAGTATATGTAAGTTGAACTGTTTGCGAAGATTGATTTCATTTTCAGAAGAATATGCATTTTACAAAGCTTGGTTTACCAACCTTGATGTCCCTAATATGGGTGGTAGGTATAACAAGTTCGGCTGCCCAGGTTACGAGATTCGTTTCGACAACCGGTACAAACGACAACTCCGCTGCTGCCTTGTCGTGGGCATCAAGTACGACTAACTTACAGGGTGCCATTGATGCCAGCGCGCCGGGAGACCAGGTCTGGGTAGCGCAGGGAATTTATAAACCAACCGCACTGAGCGGCCCAGCCAGTCGTACACTGAGTTTTTCGATGAAAAATGGTGTGGTTATTTATGGTGGATTTGTTGGAAATGAGCATGATCTGGCTCAACGCTCTCCAGTAAATTTAGCATTGGGGCACTTTAGTAGTACGACCCTTAGCGGTGATATTGGGGTACCCGGTAGTATGGCCGATAACAGCTATCATGTTATTGACAATCCTGTTGGCCTGACCTCCTCAGCTGTTCTAGATGGGTTTGTTATTACGGCCGGAAATGCAAATGGCCCCGCCAATACTATGTTCAGGTATGGAGGAGGAATGTATAATAACGGAATCAGCCCGGGGCCGTGTAATCCTACCGTGCGTCATTGCTTATTCACCGACAACCGGGCTTTTTACGGTGGTGGGATTTACAACAATGCAGGAGCAGCCACACTCAACGGTACTGGTGGGAGCGCCAGCCCTACGCTAATCGATTGCGTGTTTCAGCGTAACACTGCGACCCAGTCTGGAGGGGCCATCGGTGTGTTTAGTAACAATCGGAATGCAATAAGTAATTCGACGCTGACGCGCTGTACGTTTCGGTTTAACTCGGCCGTTGAAGGTGGGGCAATCTACAGTATGGCCGATTTCTACGGGGTTGCCAACCCAACAATGGTTAACTGTATTTTTGAAGATAACAAAGCTTCCAGCGGAGGGGCCATAATGGGATGGACCGGATACAAGAGTACAGGCATACCCCGATTGACGAACTGCTCCTTTATGCGAAACACCGCTGCGTATGGTGGCGTGTATAACAATTATGTTTCTCAGGGAACGGGCAGCCCGCAATTTACCAATTGTTCGTTTCAGGCAAACACGGGTATATTGTATAATGACGGGTATCTGAGCGTTGTTAATCCGCTTCTCGTGAACTGTGTAGCATTTAAAAATGGGGCTGCTGAGACGTTTACGAATCTTTATCAGGCTACAGTTCAATTGCAATATAGTCTGGTCGACAACACCGTAACGGGCTACACATCGGTAAATAGTCTCACAATGGTTGTGTCGCCGTTCCTCAATAGCACTAGTACAAATTTATCACCCTGTTCACCAGCAATCAATACTGGCCTTACTTCAGCGACCGGCCTGATCGGTGTAACAACTGACCTATCAGGCAACCCCAGAATTAATCTGGAGCAGGTGGATATGGGAGCGTATGAAGCGAGTAGTTTATCAGCGGCTCGTCAGGCGCGGCTGTATGTTAATGCTTCTGCAACTGGAACAAACTCAGGGCTCGACTGGGCCAATGCTTTTACGGATTTGCAGTCTGCTCTTTACTATCCGTGTGTTGCTGATACCCTTGAGATATGGGTTGCCGAAGGAATTTATAAACCGACAACCACTAGCTCGCGGGACATCAGTTTTTTCCTCAGAAATAACGTAACCATTTACGGAGGCTTTAGAGGGAACGAAACGGCCTTGCGTGAACGCCCGCCCATGGACTTATCCCGACCCTTAAATACCACGTTGAGCGGGGATATTGGTTTGCCAGGTATCACTACAGATAACAGTTATCATGTTATTAGCAACCCGGTTGGCCTGACTACTACGGCCGTACTGGATGGCTTTGTTGTTACGGGCGGCAACGCTGATGACAATTTGTTGAATGGTACACGTAGTCAGGGTGGTGGAATGTACAATAGTGGTCAGGGGGGGGACTGCAACCCGACCATTCGGAGCTGTGTTTTTATTGGTAATTCGGCCAGCTTAGGGGGAGCAATTTATAACGGAGGTGGCGTTAATGGGGTCAGTAGTCCCACAATCATCAACTGCCTCTTTCTTAATAATTCAGCCACCTCGTACGGTGGAGCTATTTTTAATTATGGCTACAAAGGGGTGAGTAGCCCCGTAATCACCAATTGCGCTTTTGCCAGTAATACATGCCTATCCGGCGGGGCTATATACAATTATGGCGAGTACGGAATAAGTAGCCCGTTGCTCGTAAACTGCTCGTTTGCTGATAACCTGGGCGGTATCGTGGTTAGTACTGGCTACCAAGGGGTAAGTAACACATTGATGGGGAATTGCTTGGCTTTTAATCGTCTAGTTACCAATGGGAGCGATTTCAAAAATAGTTTTGGCTCAAGTATAACGGCACAATACAGCCTCTTTAGCAGCACCATGAGTGGTTATTCCAGTGGGCCGGGTAACTTAACTACGAATACCACCCCGTTTGTAAGCACAACTGATCTTCGGCTTGCCCCGTCTTCGCTGGCAATTAATTCGGGTAACCCATCTGTTGTCATTGTACGAACAGGTCTGTATAGCCTGACCAATGTTCCTGAAACAGATCTGGCTAACCAAAATCGAATTGATGGAGACCGGATCGACATGGGCGCCTACGAGTATCAGACTGCCGCCAACCAAACGGTTTATAGTGTTCGAAACGGCCCATGGAACGAATCGTTGACTTGGTCGTGCGGATGTATTCCTACTGGAAATCAAAAGGTTCAGATAGGCCATATAGTTACAATTCCAGCTGCCTACAAGGTATCTATTTTATCTGTCCGTTACAGCCTTAGCGGGGCAATAATTTTTGGTGTCAGTGGTGTACTTGAACTGAAAGAGGGGGCACCCGCGCACTGACAGGGCTGGGCGAACACTATTGCCGCCCGGAGATAACGGGCTATAGTGCGCCTTTCATTGCGCATCAATTCAAATTAGTGTCATCTTCAAACGAGGACGAACTGTCTGGTATTTGTGCGTTTACTCTACTCCTGTTAGAGAATAGAATAATAACATAAACTTAGCAAAAGGCAATCGAATCGTTATATATTTACAAAATAGCCTAAAACGAACGTAGTTCTCTTGATTCGATTCCTTCTCAACGACCGACTTATTCAAACGGATGCGCCAACGAGCACCGTGATGCTTGATTTTATTCGGAGCAATCAACACCTGACCGGTACCAAAACCGGATGCCGTGAAGGCGACTGCGGAGCCTGCACCGTACTCGTGGGCGAGTGGGCCGATGGCCTGATGCACTATCGTTCCATGACCTCCTGCCTGATGCCCCTCGGCAATGCTCAGGGGCGGCATATTGTGACTATTGAAGGACTCAACCGGCCCGATACCCTCAACGGGGTACAGCAGGCCATGGTCGATGAGGGCGGTACTCAGTGCGGTTTCTGCACGGTCGGGTTTGTGGTCTCGTTGGCGGGGTATTGCCTGAGTCACAAAGCCCCCTCGACCCAAAACGGCATTGCCAGTATCGATGGTAACATCTGCCGTTGCACCGGCTACAAGTCTATCGAACGGGCCGTAGACCGTATAGGTGCCGCCCTGCGCGAGCGGCCCGCCCCGACTGACGCCCTCCCGTGGCTGGTACAACAGGGATTCCTGCCCGACTATTTTAGGCAAATCCCGCAACGGATGGCGCAGTTGGAAACATCGGTTCAAAATGGTCTGCACCCAACGGGTATCCATACCGAGGCTTCTACCGACGTGGTGTTGGTGGGTGGCGGTACCGACCTCTACGTGCAACGCCCCGAAACCATGCGGCATACGGCTGTTCGGCACGTGTTCAGAGCCGGTGAGCAGCCGCCCATCTGGCGCGAAGACGATATCGTGTCGATGAGTGGGGCCTGCACGGCTGCCCAGCTGGGTGAGTCGCCGGTATTGCTCGACCATTTTCCCGACTTACCTGCCCACCTCAAGCTGGTGTCGTCGACGCCCATCCGAAACATGGGTACGCTGGCCGGGAACCTCATCAATGCATCGCCCATCGGCGACCTGACCATCTGGTTTCTGGCTCTGGACGCGCAACTAATCTTTTTCCGCGACAATGTCCGGCGTATTGTGCCCCTGCGCGACCTGTATCGGGGCTACAAAACGCTCAATAAGCACCCGCACGACGTACTCGAATCGCTCTTTTTTACCTTGCCCCGCCCCGGTGCGCAGTTCCGATTCGAGAAAGTGTGCAAACGCACGTATCTCGACATTGCCTGTGTCAACTCGGCCGCCCTGATCGAAACCGACGGAGACTGCATTCGCCGGGCCGAGCTGTCGGTAGGGGGCGTGGCGCCTGTGCCGTTGTATCTGGCCCGCACGTCGGCCTTTCTGGCCGGGAAACCGCTTAGCCCGCATACGTTGGAGGAAGCCAACGCCATTGCCCAAACCGAAATCAGCCCGATTGGCGATGTGCGCGGTTCGGTTGCGTACAAACGGCTGTTGGTGCGGCAGTTGATGCAAGCCCACTTTGCCTCTTTTCTGGAAGCGCCACACAACCCATCCTGAGCCATGAAAAATATTGATTCGTTTACCCACGTCCGGGGCGAGTCGTTGTATCTCGACGATTTGCCCGTTGTCAACGGTACGTTATACGCCTGTGTGTTTGGGTCGCAAGTAGCGCATGGGCGCATTCGCTCGCTCGATCTGGCTGATGCGCTCAACCTGCCCGGCGTGGTGCGGATTCTGACCGCCCGCGACATCCCCGGCGAAAATCAGATTGGGGGTATCATCCCCGACGAGGTGTTGCTGGCCGACCAAACCGTCGATTTCTGGGGAATGCCCGTGGCCCTTGTCGTGGCCGAAACCGACGAGATTGCCCGCCGGGCTGCAGCTCTGATCCGTGCCGAGATTGACCCCTTGCCCGTTGTGACTGATCCCCGCGAGGCTTGTGCCCTGGGGCAGTTGATTGTGCCCCCACGCACGTTTCAGACCGGCGATGCCGAAGCCGCTTTTGCCGATTGCGACTATATTTTCGAAGGCCGGGCCGACTCGGGTGGGCAGGAACACCTGTATCTCGAAACCCAGGGAGCTTACGCTGTTCCGCTCGAAAATGGCAACATCCGGCTCTTTTCGTCGACGCAGGGGCCAACCGCTGTGCAACGGGCGGTAGCGCGGGTTCTCGGCGTGGGCATGCATAAAATCGAGATCGACGTGACCCGGCTGGGGGGCGGTTTTGGGGGCAAAGAAGACGGGGCCAACCTATGGGCGGCTCTGGTGGCTCTGGCTACGCACTGCCTCCGCCGTCCGGTGAAGTATGTGCTGCACCGGATGGAAGACCTCCGCATGACCGGCAAACGACATCCGTACACCTCCGATTTTAAAATTGGGCTGACCAAAGACCTCAAAATTCGGGCGTACACGGCCTCGTTGTATCAGGATGCCGGAGCCTCGGCCGATCTGTCGCCGGCGGTGCTGGAGCGGAGTCTGTTTCACGCCAACAACACTTATTTCATTCCCAATCTCCGTGTTACGGCCTATTCGTGCCGTACTAATTTGCCCTCTAACACGGCGTTTCGGGGGTTTGGCGGGCCGCAGGGTATGTTTGTGATTGAAGCGGCTATTGCCAAAGCGGCCGAGGAACTGGGCGTGTCGGCCATAGCTATTCAGCGGGCTAACCTGCTGCGCGAAGGCGATGCATTTCACTACGGGCAGGTGGCCGAAGGGTGCGAAGCCGAAGCCTGCTGGACCGATGCCGCCACCCGCTACGACCTGCCGGAGTTACAGCGCGAAGTCGACGCGTTTAACCGCCAAAACAGGCTCAAAAAGAAAGGGTTGGCCGTCATGCCAATCTGTTTCGGCATTTCATTCACCAAAAAATGGATGAATCAGGCGCGGGCCCTCGTGCATCTGTATGCCGACGGGAGCGTGGGCGTCAGTACGGGCGCGGTCGAAATGGGGCAGGGGGTCAATACCAAAATGGTGCAGGTGGCCGCCCGCTGCCTGTCGGTGCGGCCCGAACGCATCAAAATTGAACCGACCAACACCACCCGCATTGCCAATACTTCGCCCACGGCTGCAAGTGCCACCTCCGACCTCAACGGCAAAGCTCTTCAACTGGCCTGTCAGGCCCTGACCGAACGTTTGTTGGGGGTAGCCCGCGCCCGGCTTCAAGCCGAGGAGGTTTCTATTCGCAACGAAGTCGTTTGGGTAGGCGACAAGCCGAGCGATCTGGGCTGGAACGACCTCATTCTGGAGGCTTATCAGCAGCGGGTCTGCCTGTCGGAGCACGCTCACTATGCCACGCCGGGCATTCATTATGACCCTACCGTAGAGAAAGGCCATCCGTTTGCGTACCATGTGTACGGCACGGCTTTGGTCGGAACTACGGTCGACTGCCTGCGGGGCACCTACACGGTCGATTACGTGCGGGTAACCCATGATTTTGGGCAGAGCATGAATACCATTGTCGACCGGGGGCAGGCCGAGGGGGCCATTGTGCAGGGCATTGGCTGGATGACCATGGAAGACCTCCGCTACAACGCCGACGGTCGTCTGCTGTCCAACGCCCTCTCGACGTACAAAATCCCGGATATTTATTCGGTGCCGCCCGTACTCGATATTCAATTTCTCGAAACGGCGGGCAGCGACTACGCCATTTTCCGGTCCAAAGCCGTTGGTGAGCCCCCGCTGATGTACGGCATTGGTGCTTATTTCGCCCTGCGTAACGCCGTGCGCGCGTTTAACCCCTCATCTGGCTTACCTTTCGACGCCCCCATGACCCCCGAAAAAGTCTTGTTGAGCCTGTACGCCGACGCGCTTGTCCCCACGCCCGAAGTTGCGTCATGACATGCCGCCCCGGTACGGTGAACGGCCGTGCCGGGGCGCTTTATTAGTCACACCGCAAACGCAACGTTTCAGCTCATAAGATCCTATCAGAGCCTCTACGAAAACGGGAATAAGTATTGAATAAGCAAAGATTGCCCTATACGTAAAAGGATCGAGTCAAATAACTGTATCAATCAAAATAACGCGAGTTATGGATAGTGGATGGTGTAACTATCTGTTCCATAAATAGTTGCTGATGTTTGTGCCTTCGACAGGCTCAGGCTGACAATCGGTTAGAGAGCTGCCAGTCAGCCTGAGCCTGTCGAAGGCACAAACATCAGCGGTTTTAGTAACTTACGTTAAATCATATATGTCCTGGTGCTAGATCGACGATATGCGAAGCTTATCGCTGGTTTCCAACGTCATTACGATCCAAAATGGGGTAACGATAGCGGGGGTAACGGCCCTGACGGTGGGCGAAACCCTGTTCGTCTAGCCTAGCTACCAACCTCCGGCTGGCCAAAATTGGTCCCGGTGGAGTGTTGAGCAACATCAAGTGGCTCGAAAAGAACATCACCGAGAGTAGCATTGCCCACTCGGTGCAATTGACCAACCAGCCCTTTATCAATCCGTTTGGCGAGCAGGTCATGGGCCGGTTGTTGCTGGTCAAACTCAAAGACAACACCTGGCATGTGCTCTCAGGCATTCGGGGCGATATTACCAGTTCGTTGGACGATGTTGTGAGGCTTTTTGACAAGACGGATTATCTGAACTCGTTAATCGTACGGGGAAAGATTCTTCGGAATGTAGCAAATCCGCGTGACAGCCGAACTGTCAAAATTTTCGCTGGAGCTACTGATAATGAGATTATTCGGTTAGCAGAAACGCTGGCGGGTAGTAAACTGAGCAATGCAACACTTAAAGAAATTCCTCAAGGTAATATTTGGACTTGGTCTCCCGAACCAAGTAATCAAAAGTTTCAAATCAGACTCCGGAATTTTGGCAATCCAACCAATCAGGCATTAACTGAGGCCCGATGGACAATAGATGTAGTCAACGAGAACCTATTAATGTCAGTCGTCAACGACAAAAAAATAGAACTTAAATTTCAATAGGTCATGATTAGCAAGGCAAGTTTAGATAAGATCATTACCAGTTTCCTCTACCAAGACTTAGAACACCTTTGGTTCAAAACAGAGCGATGGGATTTCTACGATTTTCCACAATCGATCTCTGCGGATTACCGTCAGAGGGTCTACCTATTTTGTTATGTCTTACAGCATATCCTGGAAGACAATCTGGCTGTACTGGCCAAAAACGGTGTTTTTTTGATAGGCACCCCTACTGAGCAGGCTAACCTATTTCGGAAGGCATTCCCCGCGGATGAGGCAACCTGGAATGAACACAGCGCCTACTGGTGGTTTCTGGACGAGTGCCCTGGCTCCATTGTCTGGTACATTGATGATGATAACGGGGGTGTTCTAACTACTCCTGTTGGTGATGGACGTTTTTACTACTGGCCCTAATCATGGTTTACCTCTACTTTCAAACACATCTATTCTCTCCTCTGGGGTTTCCGGCAGAAGTAATATGTTATGACTGTATGCAAGGAGGTGAAAATTCGGGTAACCCTACCGGGTGGCTGTACCGTTACGAGAACCGGGAGTCTGACCGTGGGCATACCGGAAGCTACGACGCTAAACGAATGCGAAATCCGTATTGTGGACGGTCCGGCGCTCCGCTAAAGATGCCCAGGGTAAGGAAGCCACCAAACTACCTCGCACCGTACCCCAAAGCCTAACGCTGAGCGTAGAGAGCTTAGACGGAACCGCGCTGATGGGCTATAGTTACCATTGGACTCGCTCGGTTAGCACGAGTGCCGGGGCCACGACTACCGCCCTCGGCAGCAGCCCAACCCTCTCGGCTACGCCACGGTCCGATGTTTCGGTTGGCGAATACGAATTATCTTTCACAGAAATAGACAACAGCACCTTAGTGGCCTATCTGACTTTTATATTTCTACCAACCGCAGAAGGTCGTGCGTATGCTTTTGCCGAGAAAAGTCACTCTAAACCAACGAATCTGACTACATGCCTCAATGGTTAATTGAAGGCAACTTTGAGCCCTTGGAACTACACGTTAAAGTGTAAGAATACGCGCTAAAACCACCGTAGCATCTCACAATAACCACCAAAATAATGCACCATTACTATAAGAACATCATTCTGTTATGCGTTCTGCTTGGCCCCGTCCTGACCACAGGGCAAGCCATCAAACCTGTCCAAACCAACGACTTTTCGTTTAACGCGTTTAAGCTACCACCTTTCCCTGTGGAGGTCCTGCATGTAGGCCCGGCCTTCGGTGGGGTAGCCTTCACTACCCTGATGCCCATCGCGGGCCGGACCTTACCCCTTGCCGAAACACCAAAGCCTAAAGGGGCCCTCTTCCCCTCCAACGCCCTCTATATGCAGACGCTCGTGATGGATCCTTCCGGCCAACCGGTAGCCCCCGCCGAGGGCGGAGCTTCGCCAGGTGAGGTGTTTGGTGGGGCTCCTCAGCCCGGTGCTGGGCATGATTGGGCCGTGTTCGGCACCAACAGCAATGATGGCCCACTGCGATTACCCTATGGGGGCGACTTTAGCCAGATCACCAACCGCTTTCCCCAAGCCTCTCTGCCCGGTGCCATACCCCTTGCCCCCCGGCTGGTGAGCAATGGAGTTGGTACGGCATCAACACTCCATATCACCTATCCCCAGCAGAGCCTATCTATCGACCCTACGACTGGCAAGCTGGTCATGCGGCCCGAGTCGCCCGCGACAGGGGCAGCTGATATACAGGCCAAGACAGGGGGCTATGCTTTACCCTTCTGGCTCAAAGATGGCCATATGCTTTCACTGTCGAATGGTCACTATGAAGCCCTTGCCCTCCGGCAGGATGCGACCGATAAAAACATCCCTTTTCGTCACTTTCAGTTTCTGCGCTTCGACCGTAGCGGCACACTGTTGAGCGATCAGCCCGTACGCTTTGCTTACAACCGGGAGTTCTTTGCCCGCTGTCCCCTGTTCGATGAGCAAGGGAACGTGGTGGGTTCGGTGAACGTCTTTGGCGATGGCAGCGGCAAAAAAGCAGACCTGGACCCGGATGACAATCGGGTGGCTGTCGTCGTCACCGACGAGAACGGCGGCATCTGGGCGCACACGCAACCTATCCATTGCCCCTGATGACAATATTGTCTACAATGCTCGTATCGATAGCGAGGGGAAGTCGTCGAAAAGCTAAAGTCCAAGCCCTGGCGTACCGAAGCCAAAAGGCATCCTTCAGCCATCGTTTCGCTCGTCGTCACAAACGGAGCTTTTCAGCCCCAGGCCATATTGAATGAGCCTCCTGAAACCCTTCGCTCTGTTTTTTAGCCCGTTTGAGTCGCTGGGTGTTTAGTCGGAAATCTGACGTTTATGACGACTGACTACACCGAAGCGGCCGTGTGCCATATTGACGACCTGCACGATGGCCAACTGAAAGAAGTTCGGGTGGGCGACACGGATGTACTTCTTGCCCGTGTCGATGGGCAGTACTACGCGCTTTACCCCAAATGCTCGCACTATGGTGCCCCGCTCGCCAAGGGCGTATTGCATGGCCACCGGCTCGTGTGTCCGTGGCACAATGCCTGTTTCGACGCCACAACCGGCCACCGGCTCGAAGCCCCCGCACTAAATGGCCTGCCCATGCACGAAGTGCGGATTGAGAGCGATCAGGTGCTGGTGCGGCTGACGACCGATGCCCAAAGCCGAACCAATCCGCTGGCGGCCCCACAGGCCCATAGCACCGAAACCTACGTCATTGTTGGGGCGGGTGGGGCCGGGGCTTTTGCCGCCGAGGCCCTGCGCGAAGGGGGCTTCACGGGCCGAATCGTGATGCTGACCCAAAGCCCAAACCAACCCTACGACCGGCCCAACTGTTCCAAAGATTACTTACAGGGTAAGGCTCCGGCCGAATGGATGCCCTTGCGCGAGCCGGATTTTTACAAACAATACGGCATCGAAATACGCACCGAAACGCCGGTGAAACGGCTCGATGCCGCGATCAAAGAAATTGTGTTGCAGTCGGGCGAGACAATCCGGTACGACAAAGCCCTGATTTGCACCGGTGGAGCGCCAAACCACCTGCCCGTGCCCGGTGCCGACCTCCGCAATGTGTTCACCCTGCGGACCCTGACCGATAGTAGTCAGTTGCGCTTGCTGGGGCAGCAGGGCAAGCGGGTGGTGATCGTGGGTAGCTCGTTTATCGGGCTCGAAGCGGCTATGAGCCTGCGTAAACTGGGGGCTGAGGTGGCCGTAGTGGGTCGGGAGGCTGTTCCGTTTGCCAAGGTGCTGGGCGAAAAAATCGGTCGGTTGGTGCAGGGATGGCACGAAAAAGCGGGTATCCGGTTTCACCTCGGCCGGGAGGTGCGGCAGTTCGACGGTACGGGTGAGGTGAGCACCGTAGTGCTCGACAACGGACTGTCGCTACCCGCCGATGTGGTACTGCTGGGGCTGGGGGTGAAACCCCGAACTGATTTTCTCGAAAACGTACCCCGCGCCGACGATGGGGGCGTACTGACCGATGAGTACCTCCAACTGGCCGACGGTCTGTATGCTGCGGGCGACATTGCCCATTTCCCAACCCCCGATGGCCCGGTCCGTATTGAACACTGGAAAGTAGCCGGGCAGCAGGGCCACGTAGCAGGCCTGAACATGGCCCGCCCGGATGCCCCGGAACCCTACCGCATGGCGCCGTTTTTCTGGACCAATCAGCAGGGAAAGCGCATCAATTACGTAGGCCACGCCGAGCAGTTTGACCAGATAATCTACGACGGCGACCCCGAAACCGACGATTCGTTTCTGGCCTTTTACGGGGTCGATGGAGTCGTGAAAGCGGTTGCGTCGCTCGGGCGGGATACCGATATCGCCATCATCAGGGAGCTAATGCAAAACGGCCAACTGCCCCACCTGCAAACCATTCAGGCTGGTGTCGACTGGCCCGCGCTGTTGGCTAAAGTTACTCCCCAAGCGTAGTTAAACCGCCACTTCCTCGCCGTGGGTTTGCCGCATTACACCCCGGAGGGCAGGCTTCACCAACCCAAACGCCGAAACCGCCAGTTCGGAGAGCCGCACATTGCCAAAGAGCCGCTGCACGGTGCGGCCCACCCAAAGCCGACGCGCAAACAGGGCTTTCCACCGTTGTTCATAGAGCCGTTCCAGTTCGGGGCGGCTCAGTTTGTTTTGTAGAAATGCAACAGACAGCTCGCTCGCCAGTTTGGCCCCATGAATAGCCATCGCCATACCGTTGCCGCAGAGCGGAGTAATAAGCCCCGCCGAATCGCCCGCCATAAGCATGTGCATGTCGACGGCCCTTTTGGGCGCAAACGAAACCTCGTTGATCACTTCAGGCTTGTCGTACAGAAACTCGTAGGTTTCAAAAACATGGCGCAGATGGGGGTTTTGGGCCAGAATCGTCCGTTCCATATCGGGAATATTGCCAAACTGCCGGAGATTTTGGCGGGTAGTGAGGTAGCACAGGCAGTACTTCCCCGCTTCAATGGCCGACATCCCGCAGTAGCCATCCCGGAAGTTGTGCAGGGCAATCAAATCGGTGGGGAAAGGCTCAGATTTGGGGCCGGGCTCGATATGGTATTTTACACCAATGTACGGAGCCGATTGCCGCATAAACGGCCGGTCGAGGGCTTTGTCGAGCCGGGAGCGTTTGCCAAACGCACCGATCACGAGCCGGGCCGAGAGCGTTTGCCCATCGTTGAGGTCTACGGCAAACAGACCCTTTGTTGCATCAAAATGGACGGCCTCAGCCTGTTTGCCGAGCACAAAGGTCACCCCGGCCGCTTGTGCCAACTGGTACAACGCATAGTCGAGGGTGTAGCGACTGATGCCAAACCCGCCCAGATCGAGCGGGGCCTCCAGCAACCGGCCTGAAGGCGACGAAAGCCTGAACTGGGTAATCTGGGCTGCGCCTAACCCGTTCAGGTCGATGCCGAGGGCTGTGAGATACCCGCGCACTTCGTTGGATACGTACTCGCCACAAACCCGGTGAAATGGGTACGTTTTGCGCTCGATCAGGGTTACGGCAAAACCCGCCCGTGCCAGTTCCAGACTGCTCACCAGCCCGGCCAATCCGCCCCCGATAATGACTACATCCGGCATAAAAACAATGCGTGACAGTGTAACTGTGTGATTTTGTGAAAACGAAACCCCCCTTTTACCTAAACCGGCCGGGTTAATGAATGGTTTTGTGATCAATGCCGGACAGAAATGTGTTTTTCCGGGTTTCTGAATGAGTAAGTTACTGTTCCCCGCCTGTTTTCAGAAAGAAGTTTACGCAGACTGAATGAAGACCTGGATATACACCCTAATTGGATTGGCGGGCCTGAGCATCGGGGTGTTCTCGCTGTGGCCCTCCTCTGATCGGGTTGACTATAATACGCAGATCAAGCCGATTCTCAACAAGCACTGCATTGCCTGTCACGGCGGGGTAAAACAGGCCGGTGGGTTGAGTTTGCTGTTTCGCGAAGAGGCCCTGGCCAAAACCAAATCGGGCCACCCGGCCATTATTCCCGGCGATGCCCGCAACAGCGAGTTTATCAAACGCCTGACCGACCCTGACCCTGAGGAGCGGATGCCCTACAAAGCCGACCCGCTCAAACCCGAAGAAATCCAGTTGCTCACCCGTTGGGTGGATGAAGGGTGCGCCTGGGATACCCACTGGGCCTATCGCCCGCTCGAACGCCCGGCCGTGCCCGGTGGTGGTGCGTTGGCCGGTTTTATGGACTGGTTTTCGAGCGATGCCGATACGAACGCCATCGACAAATTTGTGGCCAAACGGCACGAAGAGGAAGGGCTGAGTATGGCCCCCGAAGCCGACCGGCTCACCCTCATCCGGCGGGTAAGCCTCGACCTGACGGGCCTGCCCCCCACGGCCGAACAACTAAAAAAGTACAGCGAAGCCGACGACTGGAACACGGCTTACGCCCAACTGGTCGATGAGTTGCTGGCTTCCTCGGGCTATGGCGAGCGGTGGGCGGCCATGTGGCTCGACCTGGCCCGCTATGCCGACTCGCGGGGCTACCAGAAAGACAACGGTCGCTCCATTTGGCCCTACCGAGACTGGGTAATCCGGGCGTTCAACGCCGATATGCCCTTCGACCGCTTCACGACCGAGCAACTGGCCGGTGACCTGCTGGCGCAGCGGCTCCCGGCCGGTAAACTGCCGCCCGACGATCTGCTCATTGCGACTGGTTTTCACCGCAATACGATGAACAACGATGAGACCGGCACCGTCGACGAAGAGTTTCGGGTGGCGGCCCTCATCGACCGGGTCAATACGACCTGGGAGGCCTGGCAGGGTACGTCGTTTGGGTGTGTGCAGTGCCACAGCCACCCGTACGACCCGTTTCGCCATGAGGATTATTACAAGTTCATGGCGTTTTTCAACAACACCCGCGACGAAGACACGCAGGACGAAGCCCCGTTTTTACGGCAATTCAAGCCCGAAGACGAGTCGAAAGCGCAGGCCATGCTGACGTGGCTCCGGGCTTTGCCCGATTCGGGTGCGGCCACCTCGGCCCGGCCGTACCGGGGTACATTCAACTGGGTGTATTTCCTGCGGCATCTGGAACCCCGGCACCACGCGCATTTTGCCGATAATTACGAGAAAGGGGCTTTGCTCGGTGACCGAAACATTGGTCTCAAACACGGGGGCTCGTGCCGACTCCCCAACATGCGGCTCGACGGGCGTACCCAGCTGCTCAGTCACCTGAGCGTGAAGCAACCGGGCGGGGTGATCGAACTGCACCTTGATAGCCCTACCGGCCCACTTCTGAGCCGGATAAAACTCGATACCACCCGCAACAACGCGCGGGATAAAGTGCTGCAACGCTGGCCTATCAAACCCACAACCGGGCGGCACGACTTGTATCTGACGGCCACCAACCCCAGCATCGACCCCGAGTCGTACTTTTTCCAGATTGACTGGTTTGCGCTCATTCCCGACTTTCCGGGCGATGCGGCTCAGCAGCAGGCATATCTGGACCTGATTGCGGCCAAAACAAACAATACGCCTATTGTACTGCCTACCGACCCCGACTACGCCCGGCCTACGCACCTGTTTGTGCGGGGCAATTGGCTAAGCCCCGGTCCGGTGGTGCAGCCCGACGTACCGAAGTCGCTTGGGGGGATGGACCGAGCGTTGCCCAAAGACCGGTTGGGCCTGGCACAGTGGCTCACCGACCCGCGCAACCCGCTCACGGCCCGCGTAACGGTCAATCGGTTCTGGGAGCAACTGTTTGGCGTGGGGCTGGTCGAGACGCTCGAAGATTTTGGGACGGCCGGGGCCAAACCCAGCCACCCCGAACTGCTCGATTACCTGGCCGTGCGGTTTTCGCGCGATTGGGGCTGGAGCATGAAGCAACTGCTGCGGTACATGGTTTTGTCGAAAACTTACCGACAGTCGTCGAAGGCGACCCCCGACGCCATAACCCGTGACCCGCAAAACCGGTTGCTGGCGCGGGGTGCCCGGTTACGGCTCCCGGCCGAAACCATCCGCGATCAGGCTCTGGCCGTGAGCGGGTTACTGAGCCGGAAAGCCTTCGGGAAACCCACTATGCCGTACCAGCCCGACGGTATCTGGCAGGCCGTAAACAGCAGCCTGAAGTGGGAGCCCAGCACAGGCGAAGACGCCCACCGGCGGGGAATTTACACGTTTGTTCGGCGCACGGGGCCGTACCCGTCGATGGTGAGCTTTGACGCCGGTAGCCGGGAGGTGTGCCTTTCGCGACGGATTCGGACCAACACGCCGTTGCAGGCACTGACCCTGCTCAACGACCCCGTGTTTGTAGAAGCCGCCGACCAACTGGCCCGGCTCGTGGAAAAACACCCTAAGGTTGAAGCCCAATTGGCCGATGCGTACCAACGGGCCATCGGGCGGCCCATTACGCCCGAAAAGCAGGAGGCCCTGCAAGCTTTGTACGACGCAGCCCTGAAACAGTTTGCGCGTCGGCCCGATGCTAAACACGCGGCCCTGACCATGGCGACCAACGCCCTATTGAATATTGACGAGTTTGTGACCAAGTCCTGACCGGCCGGGGCCGCACGGATGAGAAACCAGCGAGCCCCACCGAAAAAATACAACGCGTACCATGCGCCTGAATATTGACAAAGAAGCCGCGTTGGCGGCCGCCCAACTCGAAACCCGGCGGCATTTTCTGAAACAATGCGGAAGTGGCCTGGGGGCGCTGGCGCTGCAATCGTTGCTGAGCAGTTGCGGGCTCGGCGGCAGCACGCCCGCCGTGAGCAACCCGCTCGACCCGAAACAGGCGCATTTTCCGCCCAAAATCCGGTCGGTGATTTACCTGCACATGGCGGGCTCGCCGAGTCAGCTGGAGCTGTTTGATTACAAACCCGAACTGGCCCGCTGGCACGGTCAGGATTGCCCGCAGTCGTTTCTGGAAGGAAAAACGTTTGCCTTTATCCGGGGCGTTCCGAAAATGCTTGGGCCGCAGGGGCAGTTTGCCCAGCGGGGGCAGTCGGGCGCGTGGGTGTCTGATCACCTGCCGTACTTCGCCAACATGGCCGATGAGGTGTGTTTTCTGAAAGCCATGCACACCGACCAGTTTAACCACGCGCCGGCCCAGTTGATGATGCACACCGGCACCCCGCGCCTGGGGCGGCCCGGCATGGGTACGTGGGTCACGTACGGGCTGGGTACCGAAAACCAGAACCTGCCCGGTTATGTAGTGCTGACATCGGGCGGTAAGTACCCCGAAGCCGGCAAGAGTATCTGGGGAAGCGGGTTTTTGCCCTCGGTTTTTCAGGGGGTGCAGTGCCGCACCTCGGGCGAGCCGGTGCTCTTTGTCGACGACCCGAAGGGCGTGAATCGCGATCTCCGCAAAGCCAGTATCGACGCCATCAATCGCATCAACCAGCAAACGTACGATGAGTTTGGCGACCCCGAAACGCTCACCCGCATGAGTCAGTACGAACTGGCGTTTCGGATGCAGCTCGAAGTGCCCGAAGTGATGGACATCAGCCGCGAACCGCAGTCAATCCATCAGCTGTACGGCACCACGCCGGGACAGGTGTCGTTTGCTAATAACTGCCTGCTGGCCCGCAAACTGGTGGAGTCGGGTGTGCGGTTTGTGCAACTGTTCGACTGGGGCTGGGACTCGCACGGCTCCAGCTCGCAGGAGGCCCTAGAGGTCGGTTTTCGGCAGAAGTGCCGCGACGTGGATCAGGGAATGACCGCCCTCCTGATGGATCTCAAACAGCGCGGCCTGCTCGATCAGACGCTGGTGGTCTGGAGTGGCGAGTTTGGCCGAACACCCATGCAGGAAAACCGCGACAATCGCCCGGCTCCGTTTATGGGTCGCGACCATAACCCCTCGGCCTACACGCTCTGGATGGCCGGTGGGGGCGTAAAACCGGGCTTCAGCTACGGCCAAACCGATGAGTTGGGTTATCAGGGGGTAGAGGGCCGCACGCACGTACACGATTTTCAGGCTACGATTCTGCACCTGCTGGGCCTCGACCACGAAAAGCTGACGTACGAGTTTCAGGGGCGTAATTTCCGGCTGACCGATGTGGGCGGTAAGGTGATTCGGCCGATCCTGGCCTGACCGTTCGCTCAAGACCGGGCCGCTGTTGTTTCGGGGGAGGGGTGTTCAACCGACCAATGGTTCAGACAAAAAATCTGAATCATGAAAACGACACGCATCTATGCCTTTCTGGTGGCGGGCCTGCTCAGCCTGCCCGGCTGTAGCCCTAAAGAAGAAGCCGCCAAACCCGCCGAGAATACGCTGACCAATTTTATGAGCAGTGAGAGTTCTCTGTCGGCCAGCGTACGAGCGTCGGGGCCGTGGGAGTTGGGGCTTGTGTTTAGTGCGTCAGTAGCGGGCAAAATCACGCAACTGGGGGCCAAAATGCCCGAATCCGGAACGTACCGACTAATCATCTGGGATTTTGATACTAAGCAGGTCATTCGCCAGAAAACGGTGGAGCAAACCGCCCCCGACAAGCTCACCCTCGACGCCATTGACCCCCTGGCCCTGACGCCAAACAAGAAATACGTGATTAGCGTGAACAGTCAGTCGGGTGGGGCCAATAAGAAGTACGGGGTTGCCTACAAAACGGCCGGGGGCGATTTTATGCCGTTTACCAAAGGCAGTATTCTGGTGTATAATGCCTGTTACCGCAACTCCGCTACCCCCGTATTCCCCGACGCAGCCGTCAATGTGAAGTACGAAGCTTACGGTTTCCCCGAATTCACCTTCATAGCCGATTAAGTTTACCGCCTGCCGACGCCTAAACCAATGGTGCATTGGCAGGCGGCCCCTATCGCACCGATTTTATGTGTTAGAGGACTGTTAATATTGGCGGCTTCAAAATTATCTTTCCGTTACCAACCGTAGCTTTGTAGCTAAAAAAGGGAGATACCGGTGTTGCATAAACGTTTGGTTGGGCAATTGGCCTGTTTGCTGTTTAGTTTCGGATGGGTAGGTGGGGCATTGGCCCAAACTACGGTGCCTGCTCCCGAGCCGCTTGGGTCGTGGGTGATTACAACACTTCAACTGCCATCGGGACCTAAACATTGGGGGGGCTTTTTCGAAATTCAGGGCCGTAGTTACCGCCCGTTTCAACAGTTTTTTTACAACGAGCTAAAGGGGGGCGTCAGCTACGACCTCGACCGAAACTTTACCTTTACGCTGGCGGGCGGGCGGTACGCTACCTACGACTACAACGATCTGTCGGCCGGGCCGCTCAACACCGAGAAACGTTTGTGGGAGCAACTGGTTATCAATCAATACCTCGATCGGCTCCGGTTCGAACACCGATACCGAATTGAGCAGCGTTGGTTTCAGTTTCGCGATGGTTCCGATTCATTTCGGAGCCGGATTCGCTACCGGCTGAACGTATTCTTGCCCCTCAATAACCGCAAGCTAACGAGCAAAACGTTTTTTCTGTCGTCGTACGACGAGATTTTCCTGAACCCTAAAGGACCCGCATTCGAGCGCAACCGGTTATATGCCGGCCTGGGGTATCAGTTCGACCGAAACTTTACGATGCAGGTGGGGTGGGTCAATCAGGTTAATTACACTCCGGCCCGGTTCGAACAAGGCGTGTTTACGCCCAAGCTGGCGGCCAGCAAGCACAACGTTGTGCTGACGCTCACGTACCGATTGAATCGACGCAATAACAAAACGCCATCAGAAACGCTGCCCTCGCAGTCGGACTAAGAGAAAGGTCAGGCGTTGGAGGTAGAAAGAAGAGGTACTCAGGGCTGCCCAAGTGTAAACCGTAAACTCTACCCAGTAAACGGCAGACAGAACCCCCAGATACACAGCTTTGGTCGCGTATCTGGGGGCCAAACGACCGCGCAAACCGCTTATTTCCGGGCGACAAACGCCATTTCGAGCTTTGGATTGCTTTCGGAATAGTTGAAAATCACCGATGAGCCATCGACATCGGCGATGCGGCTGCCCTCGGCAAAAAGGCCGTATTCTGACCCTACCTGCCGTACCTCGACCCCTTCAAACGTAACGCTTTCGTCGTCCATGCCCGTTGCTGTGAGCAGAAATGTCATGTCGAGCGTTTTATCCGACTTTTTTGTCAGCGTTACCTTCCCCGAAATGGTCGTACCGTTGGCGGTCATAGGCAGGGTTGGAAACTCGATTTTCTGGGTATCGTCAACATACCGAAATGAGCTGAGTTTGTACGTACCGGCAAACCGGTCGGCGAGGGGGCCGGGCTCAATGTCCGTTTCTTTTTTGCAGGCCGTAAAGGCAAAGGCGATCAGGAGGAAGGCGATAAGCTGTTTCATTCGTGTATTGTGTTGTTTTGTCCCGACAAAGCTATTACGGGCTGTAGCCTTTATCCATTGGTTTTGTGGGTGAGTCGTTGGGTCGGTCGGCTCAATCGGTATTTTTTAGGGTTCAGTTGTGCAGGGGCAGGATGGGGTTTGAGTGGCCACCTACCGTTTACTAAAATTGCGACCTGAGTCTGTATGTTGTAAGTATTTATACGTAGGGAGTGTGTTGGTGTTCAGTGTATTCGTGGCAATTTGTGGCGAATTCATAAACCTCCATCGTCATGAAATACAGCCCACTACTTGCCTGCCTGATCGCCTTACCGGGTATCGCTCAGGACAATTTGATTATCAATACACCAGTTAATACTGGACCCGGTCTTCAGAATGTCATGGTTGGCCTACGGCAACCGACAAAAGTGACCAACAAAGCCAACGTTATTATCGGGTTCGGTGCCGCTTCATCGGCCGACTCGGTCGAGTACAGTGTCGTAATCGGCCCTGCCGCCGGTAATGGCGGGCGGTTTCGCAAAGTGAGTAGTAGCGTTGTGATTGGCAATAGTGCTGGTCAGGATAACCGGGCCTCCAACGTGGTGATGATCGGCCAAAGTGCGGGCAGAAGTAATACCGGCCCTGGCAACATTTTTATCGGGAGCGAAGCCGGTTCCACCTTTCAGGGTGTCAATAGTATTCTGATTGGCCGGTTTGCTACCGACAATGATAAAGACGCCCCCGTCCGGAGCAACGGGGCAACCTATATCGGGCATGAAGTGGCCGGAGAAGACAGCCTGAGCACCAATGGTACCTATCTGGGCTTTAAAACCGGCGTAAACTTCCGTACCGGCGATGGTAACACGTTTATCGGCACAGCAGCTGGCACCGGTTTCAATGCGCCCATTTATGCACGGGGTAACTTCAATACCTTTTTGGGGTATGCTGCGGGCGGGCAAACGGTGCGGACCGACGAAAACGTGTTTCTGGGTTTCCAGGCGGGTTATCGGATGGCCACGGGCAAACAAAACGTGATTATTGGGGCTCGGTCGGGCGAGAAGCTAAACGAATTTGTGGAGGGTCTGGTCTTGATTGGAGCCAATGCGCAGGCCAAAAGTGGGATTCAAAACGCAGTGGCTATTGGTGCCAATGCCCGAGTAGAGGCCAGTAATGCTTTGGTGCTCGGAAACGAAGCCAGCAGGGTAGGGATTGGTACAACCAACCCCCAAAACCGGCTGGAAATTGTGGCCCCTACTGCCCATACCAGCGGATTACGGTTGTCGGGGCTCACAGATCAGTCGCCCACGCAGGCAGCCGCTACCAAATTTCTGTCGGTTAACGCGCAGGGCGATGTGATTCTGGTTCAGAATACCCCTGACGATCTAAACGCCCTCGTGGAGCGCCTTCAGGTTCTCGAAACGGCCAATATAGCCCTGGTTGCGCGGGTGCAGGAGCTGGAAAAACGGCGTTGCTTTATTTGTTTACCGCGTAAACCAAAAGAAAGACCGTAAAGAGTGAGCGTGTTGGTGGCCTTGACCGAAAGGGTTAGCAGCTGATAATGCCCCTCAGTTAACGATCCGGGTGACTAAGACTGGTAAAAAGTAGGCTTCGGATGCTTGTGTGGGTATAAAACTAAATCGTATGTTTCCGAAAATGCGTTTACGCAAACGTTGTATCGCTTTGCTTTTACTAAGTGGCGGGTTGTTGCAAACGATGCCGGCACTCGCTCAGAGCACCCCGGCCCGTACCGGGAAAGTGGAGCGGGTCAACGTACACGGCAAAGGGCTGGAAGGCAACCTCGCCGGCGACTCCCCCGACCGCGACGTGTCGGTGTACCTGCCCCCCAGCTACCAGACCGACCGTAATCGCCGGTACCCGGTCATTTATTTCCTGCACGGCTTCACCGATAGCGACGATAAGTGGTACGGGTTTACCAAACACTGGATCAACCTGCCTACCGTAGTCGATAAAACATTGGCCGACGGCAAAACCGGTGAGTTTATCATTGTAACCCCCAATGCCTATAACCGCTATTTTGGGAGTATGTATTCCAACTCGGTCACGATCGGCAACTGGGAGGATTTTGTGGCCTACGAACTCGTGGACTTTATCGACAAAAACTACCGGACGCTGCCGCAGGCTACCAGCCGGGGGTTGGCCGGGCACTCAATGGGTGGGTACGGTTCTATCCGAATCGGGCAGAAACACCCCGAAATTTTTTCGAGTCTGTACCTGCTGAGTCCGTGTTGTATGTTGCCCGCCATGAATGGCCCCGGTAGCCCCGAGATGATTGCGAGTATGGAGGGAGTAAAAACCCAGGCTGACCTCGAAAAGGCAGGCTTTTTTACCAAGGCCATGTTTGCGTCGGCGGCTGCGTGGTCGCCCAACCCGACCAATCCGCCGTTTTACCTCGACCTGCCCACCAAAGAGGGCGTGTTGCAGCCGACGGTTATAGCCAAATGGGCCGCCAATGCGCCACTTGCCAGCATTGACGGGTACATTGGTAACCTCAAACAACTGCGGGCGCTGGCATTTGATGCGGGCTCGAAAGATGCCAGTATTGCCGCTAACAACAAAGTGCTTACAGGCCTGCTGACCAACTACGGCGTGAAGCATACGTACGAAGAGTACGATGGCGACCACATCAACAAAATTGCCGAGCGCATCGAGCAGAAGATGCTTCCGTTTTTCACGCAGCATTTGTCTACTCAGCCTGCACCCCGGAAACGTTGAACTGAAAATAAGCGCGTATGCCTAAAAAACACGAAACCCACCGGTAACCGGTGGGTTTCGTGTTTGTACGGAATAAGGTACTGCTTAGAACGTCGATACGTTCAGGCGGCCACCCGTTGTGGTTTTGCCAGAAAGTGATGGCGTCGGCGTAGCTGAGTTCAGGATGGCATCCTTAACCTGTGCAGCCGTTGCACCTGGGTTGATCGACTTGTACAGGGCCGCAGCACCGGCTACGTGTGGCGTTGCCATTGACGTACCGCTGTATGAACCGTATGATGACTTACCCGCTTTACCCGGCAGGGTTGAGTAAATAGCTGAACCCGGCGCACCGATGTCAACCTGGTTGGCACCAAAGTTTGAGAAGCTCGACAGGGCACCCGATGAGGTAATCGAAGCCACCGCAATAACGTTGGCGTTCGGGTAGTTCGATGGGTAGTTTGCCACGTTGTCGTTGTTGTCGCCTACACCGTCGCTACCCCCGTTGCCGGCGGCTGCAATGAAGAGAACACCCGCCTGATTAGCGCGCTCAATGGCGTCCTGCAACCCTTGTGAGAAGCCTCCGCCACCCCATGAGTTGTTGGTTGCTACAATGTTCAGGCCTTTCTTCTTCAGTTCGGTGAAGTAGTCAATTGCCTTGATTGCGTTGGCTGTTGTACCGCCCCGGCTACCGAGGAATTTACCCGAGAGCAGTTTGACGTTCCAGTTAACACCAGCAACCCCGATACCGTTGCCACCCACACCGCCGATCGTACCGGCTACGTGTGTACCGTGGTCGTCGGCCGTACCGTCGAATACGCTGCTGTTGTTACCGGCAAAGTCCCAGCCGTACACATCATCCACATAGCCGTTGTTGTCGTCGTCTACACCATTGCCCGCTGTTTCGTAAGGGTTCGTTCCAGCGTTGGCCGCCAAATCTTCGTGGGTGTACATGTAACCCTCGTCAATAATACCTACGTACACGGTCGACGAACCAATTTTACCGTTAGCCCAGGCGGTGATGGCCTGGCTACCAAACTGGTTGCCATTTGCGCCCATGCCCCAGAGTTGGCTCAGGCCCGGATCGTTCGAAACGGCATTGTGCTGGTAGATGAAGTTTGGCTCGGCAAACTCCACACCTTCAACACCCCGCAGGGCTTCGATAGCGTCCAGCGTGTTCATTTTGGTTTTGATCAGCACGACGCCTTCTGTGTCGCCCATCCGTTCCATGATTTTGGTCAGGATCTTCTCGGCAACTTCACCCTTTACGCGGGTGAGCGCGTTGGCCAGGCCCTGTACACCGGCGCCTTTAGCCATTTTGACAAGAACCTCGCCCTCGACAAAGTCAGCGCTGGCGGCACTACGGGCGGCTCCGGCCGGGTTAGGATTGAGGTCAAGTTGAGGTTGGCAACCTGTGGTCAGGAGTGTTGTTGATAAGGCGATAGCTGCACTGGCAAGCTTCCAGCTATTAAAGCGAAGAAAATTTTGCATAGCTCATTTAGTGTTAATGATTTCCGCAATATATATAAATTTAAACGTCATAATATATGGCTCAAAAATTTTTTAGTTATCGTTCGTATGGTCTGAGTATAGCCATTTTTGTACGACGTTGCGAATGGAAATGTATAGTCAACTAAGTTGAGTATATTGACTTAGGCCGTTTATAATCAGTATACCGACATTTTACTCAGAATTGGCGGTCAATTTCATGCAGTAAATACCCCTTCGGATCGCTGAAGTATTCCCAGAACATTACGCCCGCGAGCCCGTTCCTTTTTACATATCGGCATTTAGCCCGTACCGACTGCTCGTCGTCGTAGGAAAAGAAAATTTGGTTTTCGGCCCGGAACAGGTAGGGCGCTTTAGCCCGGCGATCCCAGTGTCGCTGGTAGGCAGGGTTGGTGAGGAGGCTGTCTTTGATATATGTGTAGCCGCCACCCCGCTCCACTTTCCGGATAGTACGTGGATGAGCTTCCGGGTCGGCAGATTGTAGCTGCCACGCGCGCCCGTAAAATGCAATACCCAGCACCAGTTTTTCGGCCGGAACGCCCGCCTGTCGGTAACGTTGCACGGCGCGGTCGCCCGACGACTCATTAGCCACCTTCCCCGACGGGTACAGGTTAGTGTGGTGCCCGGCCGTGGGGCCACCCGTGTAAAAATCGTACGACATTACATTGATGAAATCGAGGTAGGGGTGCACTTCGGCCATGTTGGTATGGGTGAAAATGCCTTCAAAACCGGGCAGGGCCGTGGTGACCAGGTACGGCTTGCGCGTTTGGGTACCCAGCGTGTTGAGCCCCTCGCGCAGGGCCTTGAACATGAGCGTGAAGTTTTGGTTGTCTTCGGGCCGAAATACGTTGTCTTCGCCTTTCATGCCGGGGTACTCCCAGTCGATGTCGATGCCATCGAGGTCGTACTGACGTACAATATCGACCGCCGAAGCCGCGAAAGCTGCCCGCGAGGTATCGGACAGAACGGCGTCGGAGAAGTTTTCGCTCCAGGCCCAGCCGCCAATCGAGATCAGGATTTTCAGATCAGGGTTTCGGCGCTTGAGGGCGTTCAGCTTGCGGAAATTGGTCGAGTCGGTAGCGAGGTTATGCAGCCAGGCCCGGTTGGCTTTGATATCGACAAAGGCGTAGTTGATGTGGGTGAGTTTTTCGGCTTCGATCCGTTCGGTGTCTACCAGGCCCCGAAAGCCGCCAACGTACGCCAGCACAATCGGTTTGGCCCTGGGCGCTGACTTAAAACTATCCAGAAAAGAAATGCCCAGCAGGGCTGGAGCCAGTAAAAACAGAAGGCGGTTCATGCAGAAAAAGGGCTTTTCGCAAAGAAAGAGTTTTTTGTCGTTGCCCGTTTATTCTGGCCTGTAAGGGAGTCTTTTTAGTTTGCTCCAAAGCTGTCCCGAATACCCCCCTTTCTTGTCTTGTTTGCCCACCAGCCCCCCTTCAAAGTCGGCGTATCTTTGTTCTGTACTCTAAACAACAATACGTATGGCAACCCAGATTTTTGTTAACCTGCCTGTGCGCGACCTAAACCGTTCGGTTGCGTTTTTTACGCAGCTTGGCTACACCTTTAATCCGCAGTTTACCGACGAAAAGGCGACCTGTATGGTCATTAGCGACACAATTTATGTGATGTTGCTCGTTGAGCCTTTTTTCAACAGCTTCACGAAAAAAGCGATTGCCGACACCTCGCAAACGGCAGAGGTAATTGTGAGTCTTTCTGCCGATAGCCGCGATGCCGTTGACGCTATTGTTGATAAGGCCGTTGCGGCTGGCGCTACCACGCCGTTACCTGCTCAAGACCACGGTTTCATGTACGAGCGGAGCTTTGAAGACCTCGACGGCCACAGCTGGAGCTACGTATATATGGATATGACGGCCGTTCCAGACGCCAGCCCGGCGGAGGTGGGCGTCGGTAACGAGGTGTAATGTTTGGGCGATGACACCGCTGTGAGGGGCTATTAGAGATGACATCTCTCTAAGCGAGATGTCATCTCTTGTTTAAGAGGGCTCTGTTTCGTGACGGCAAACTCCAGGGATGTCATCTCTCTAAATAAGATCTCAGTAATGGACAAAAGGTACAATCGAAACCAATTGAACGCGGATAACACCGATTTGCCGAATTCACGCCGATGAGTAGATCCGCGAAAATTAGCTTGATCCGTTTCATCCGCGTGGCAATTGTTTTGTGCCGAACAAATGTACAATACCGACAAACAAGATGACATCTCTGGAGCTTGCCAGTTTACAGCGCGGCTTTAGGGGCTACGCTGTCGCTGCGGTGGGCAATGGCGCGCTCACCAATCAGCAGAATGAGCAGGCCACCCACGGCACAGAAAGTCATCATACCAATCATGGGCAGGGCCGTGCCGTTGTGCATCAGGCTCACCAAAGCCGACACCAGTGCGCCAAATCCCATTCTGAGGCTTCCCATCAGGGCTGCCGCACTACCCGCATGCCGGGCAAAGGGCATCATCGACAGGGCCGACGAGTTGGGACCAACCAGCCCCTGACCAAGTAGAAACAGAAACAGCATCCCGAGCAGACCCGTCAGCCCGAACCAGCCTGCCCAGCTACCAAAGACCATAATGAGTCCCACTGCCGACTGGTAAATGAGGGTAGTATGCACAATCTGCTCGTTGGAAAACCGCTTGAGCAATACGTGATTCAGTTGATTAGGGGCTAGCACTGCGATGGCCAGAAACGCGAAAATCCAGCCGTACTGCTGCTCGCTCACGTGGTAGAGATTCATGAACACATCGGGGGAGCCCGCAATGTAGGCAAACGATGAGGCCGTAGAGAGCCCACCCGCAAAGGCATACGTCATAAACTGTGGTTGCCGAAGTACCGTAAAAAAGCTACCCAAAACAGCTTGTGGCCGTAAAGAAATGGAGGGGTCGGCGGGGCGGCCATTGGGGAGAGCATAATACACCGCCACCAGAATCAATACCGTGATACCGGCCAGAATCAGAAAAATAGAGTGCCAGCCGAAAGCTACGGTAGCGTAGCCACCCACGGTGGGGGCAATCATGGGCGATACAGCAATGACGAGCGTCAGCAGAGAGAAAACCTGCGCAATGTTGCTTACCGGAAACAGATCGCGCACGAGGGCCTGTGCCGCCACCATGCCCACGCAGCCGCCCAGTGCCTGCAACAATCGCATCAGCACGAGCATCTCGATAGAATGGGTAAAGGCACACCCCACCGAAGCGAGTAAATACAGCCCTAAACCCGCATAGAGCGGTATTTTGCGCCCGAACCGGTCGAGCAGGGGGCCGTACAGCATCTGACCGGCGGCAATCCCGAAAAAGTAGGCTGTCAGCGAAAACTGTACCTTATCAATGGTGGTGTTGAGGTCTTTGGCAATGGCCGGAAACCCCGGCAGGTACATGTCAATCGAAAACGGACTGATTGTGGAGAGTGTGCCCAAAATCAGAATAATCACAAAATGCTGTCTACGCGTCATACCATTACAAGAGGTGCCTGATAAATAGACGCCGGGGCGGGTAGGATTGTTCCTGTCTGAGCTATTTTTAGTGGGGAAGTGAGTAAAAGGAGATGGAAATGAGTTAATTGTGTCGGTTGGTTTACATAACTATTAGCTTACTCTATAGGCGCTGCAGCAATCCGGTAAGCCTTGTGCAGTGTAAGCGTATGGGTTGTTTATCTTTTGTATTGTCCAGAAAAAGTTATAGTTTTTTTTGCGGGCTGAAGAGTCGGCTTGAAATTTTTTTTCGTCAGGCTGTAACAAATGTCGGGTTGGGGGTTCTAATCACCGACAATACCGCAATGGCGCCCAAGCGGTCTTCGTCGTTCAAACTTCTTAATCCGTTTGTACACATGAAGACCATCCTTTGCTCTCTTCTTTTGCTGTTGGCCCAGTGGGGCATGGCACAATCCTATTCGTTTCGGGTTTCGGTGACCGGCCAGGGGCAGCCTATTCTGCTCATTCCCGGCTACTCGTGCAGTGGCGATGTGTGGCAGGAAACCGTAGCGCACCTCCGTACCCGGTACGAGTGCCACGTGCTTACACTGCCGGGTTACGCTGGCGTAGATCCGATTGAGCAACCAATTCTGCAAACCGTGCGCGACCAGATTATTCGCTACATTCGGGACAAACGACTGCGCAAACCGATTCTGATGGGCCATAGCCTCGGGGCATTCATGAGCTTGTGGGTGGGTAGCACCGCTCCCGATCTGGTAGGTAAGCTGATCTGCGTGGATGGGGTACCGTTTATTTCGGGAATGATGAACCCCAAAACCTCGGCCGACTCGCTGCGTAAACTGCCTATGTTCAACGCCGAAGCGGTAGCGCAGAATTTTGTGAACCTACCCGCCGACTCGTATGAGGAGAATATGGCCCGTTCGATGCGCACACAGGTAGCTGACACGAGCCGCGCCCGGCAGATTGCCCGGTGGTCGGCTCGGTCGGACCGGCGAACGCTGGGCTATACCATTGTCGAAATGAGCCTGACCGATCTGCGTACCGATATTGCCCGCATTAGCTCGCCGGTGTTGGTGCTGGGCAGTTTGTACATGAACAGCCGCGAGACATCCATGCGCATTCTGAACGAACAGTACGCCCGCGTGCCGAATAAGGTTATCGCCGTGGCCGATACCAAACACTTTATCATGTACGACGATCCGACCTGGTTTCTGGCGCAGATCGATGGGTTTTTGCAACTGCATTAATGAACGTCAGCCAACCGATACCGCCTTTTGAGGAGTTGTATGCCCGCTTTGCGCCCCGTATCCTGAAGTTGTGCCTCGGCTACACGGGTGAGTACGCGCAGGCACAGGACCTGATGCAGGAAACGTTTATTAAAGCCTGGCAGCATCTGCCCACGTTTCGGGGCAATGCCGAGGTCAGTACCTGGCTGTACCGAATTGCCGTCAATACCTGCCTCAACCACTTGCGCACAGCCAAACGGCAGCTTGCTGAGCCGCTTCTGGAACAGCACATGGCTACCCTGGCCGATGATGCCGGTGAGCCCGACGAAGCGGTTCGGCGGTTGTACGGGTGCGTGAGCCAACTGCCCGAAACCGACCGACTCATTATCTCGCTCGTGCTCGATGACGTGCCTTACCCCGAAATTGCTCAGGTTGTTGGGATTTCGGACGGCAACCTCCGCGTCAAAATTCATCGGATCAAACAGCAACTTGTTACCCTCTTTCACCAGCATGGACCCCTTTGACGATCTTAAAAAAATCTGGCAGCAGCCCGTTTCCCCACCCGATACTGCTGGCTGGGAGCAACTCCGGCAAACCAACGCAACGCACAGCCAAAAACTGGCCCGTACGCAACTGGTGAGCGGCCTGGCGCTGGCCCTGACAGCGGTATTTCTGGCAACGTTCAACGAGCTGACCGGCATTCGGTTTACGCAACAGACCACCTACGTAGGCTTGTATCTGATGGCCTTGATCACCGGGGGGCAGGCAGTTGTGAACCTGTATATGTACTGGCGGCTGCGACAAATTGACCTGGCGGCTCCGGTGGCCGAGCATCTGGCCGATTGGGAACGGTACTACGCCTTCCGAAAACAGTTGGTTCGGGTCAATGGGCCGGTTTATTTTCTCCTGCTCAACGGTGCTTTTGGGCTTTACTTCATCGAAATTCTGGGGCAGATGTCCTTGTCCAGCCGGATCATCTCGCTGGTTGTGTACACGTGTTGGATGCTCTATGCCTATTTCGTGCTGGGCAAACGGACGCTGCGCCGGGAGGAGGGGCGGCTGAACGAAATCATTGGCGGCTTACGTCGGTACCAGAATCAGTTAGCGAGCGAATAAAAGGCCTTTACGCTAAATAATGGCGCGTAAACGATACGCGATTGAGCCCCAAAATCGCCGTTTGTCCTTAAAAACTGTTAATTCAACCAAAACGCTTGCAGGGCTGTCCGGGCGGGGTGTACTTTGTGCAGTTCATCATTCTCTTCTCCCTATGCGTCGCCTGTACGGTATCGGTATTCTGTTGTTCATTACCCAATTGACCGCCTACGCTCAGGGCATCCGGGGCACCATAAAAACCACGGGCGGTGACGTATTGCCTTACGCAGCCGTTGTGGTTAAAAACGGTACGGGCAAAGGCACCGACGCCGGCACCATATCGAACACCGAAGGCCGGTACGAACTACCGCTGGCACCGGGCCGCTATGAGGTCGTGTTTCAGTACCTTGGGTTTGCGGCTCAGCAGAAAACGGTGGAGGTCAAAAGCGGCTTCGAGACTATCGACGTGGTGATGACCGAGCAGGTAATTCGCCTACAGGAGGTACAGGCCCGCTCCACGAATGAAGACCCGGCCTACACCATTATGCGCCGGGCCATTGCCAAGAGCAAATACCACGCCCTACAGGTCAACAGCTACACGGCCCGGGTGTACGGCAAAGGGTCGTTTATTGTGGAGAGTATTCCGAAACTGGTTGAAAAAATGGCGGGCAAGCAGCTCAAAGAAGCCGAGCAGGAAGCCAACTTCAAAGTGGGTGTTCCGAACGTATTCGAGTCGGTTTCGGAGGTTTCGTTTCAGCAACCCAACACCTACCGTCGGCGGCTGATAGCCTCGCGCAATTCACAAAGCGATCAGCTGATTCCGGCTCAGTTTTCGATGGGCTCGTTTTACAGTCCGGAGATCAACAATGCCGTATCGCCGTTATCTCCTAAAGCATTCGCGTATTACAAATTCGTGTACGAAGGTACCTTTCGCGAGTCGGTTGGGAACGGGCAAGCGGTCGAAATCAGCAAGATCCGCGTAAACCCGCGGTCGTGGGGTGAGGGCGTGTTTCGAGGGGTTATTTACATCATCGAAAATAGCTGGGCTATCCACAGCCTGCAACTCGAACAGGTGTTGCAACAGGGCTTTACGATCAACCTGCGGCAAACCTACACACCGGTACAAAATGTCTGGATGCCGGTCAACGGCCGGTTCAATTTCAAAGGGTCTATGTTTGGCGTGAAAGTTGGCGGTGAGGCTGTGGTGAGTTATCAGTACCGCAACCTGAAGGTAAACCCGGCCTTTGTGGATGAGGTGGAGGTAGTCGACGAAAAGAAATTCAAGCCCGAAACCAAAATTACTAGGCGCGACGTCAAAGAGCAATCGCTGGATGATCTGGTCAAAAAACAGAAAGAGTTTTCGACCAAAAACATGCGGCAGATGATGAAGGAGTACGAAAAGCAGGAGGCCAAAGCCCGTCGGGAAAAAGCTAAACAGGAAAACCGTGACGACGTTCAGGTGCTCCGCAATGATTCGAGCAGTGTGGATTCGCTGGCGGGTAAGCGTTCGGCCGCCTTCTGGGATTCGCTCCGGTCGGTGCCGCTTACTTCAGCCGAAATTCGGAGTTACGTGCGTAACGACAGCCTCAAAATTGTGCGGGAGATCAAGGCCAAAACCGACAGTACCAAGGCCGTCAAGAAAGACTCGACCCGTGGCAGTGCCAATTTCAAACCCATACAACTGCTCGAAGGGGCCAACTGGCGCGTGGGTAAGCGCACAACGCTACAATACGATACGCCCATCAAAAGTATTTTTTATAACACCGTAGAAGGGTACTGGGCGCAGGCTGGGCTGAAACTGAACATTCGAGCCGGGGCCCCGGATACCACCCGCAAATCGAAAACCCCGCAGTTTAAGCCGGGCCCAACGTGGTCGGTGGGGGGTGTGGTTCGGTACGGGCTGGGCTGGAACCGGGCGGTTGGCTACGGGCTGGCGCAGTACGCCTACAAAACCACCACGGTGGGGCTGGAAGGGGGGCGGTATCTCTCGCAGCTTAACCCCGACAACCCGATCAGCAACGCCATGAACACGCTGACGTCGTTGGTGTTTGAGCAAAATTTCCTCAAAGAGTACCAGAAAGACTTCGTGCGATTATCGAGTAATTTCCGGTGGTGGCACAACCGACTCAACGTATCGGGCTCACTCGAATACGCCGAGCGAACGGAGCTGGCCAACTTCCGCGACGATATTCGGCCCTGGATCAACTGGCGCAACCGGGCCTATACGGCTAATCGGGTGGCTAATGCCGAGGTGGGTTCGTCGGCGTTTCCGGTGCATCAGGCGTTTGTGCTCAATCTGCTGGCTTCGGCCCGGCTGGGTGCACCCCGCTACATTATTCGCAACGGTCGGCGTATCAGTCGGCCCAACAACGATGCCCCCCTGCTGTCGGTCAACTACCGCAAAGGCATTGCGGGCGTGGGCGGGAGCGATACCGACTACGATTTTTTACAGGCTCGGATCAGTCATTCGTTTGAAACGGGTATCCGCAGCCGCCTGAGCTACAACCTGTCGGCGGGGGCATTTGTCAACGACAAGCGGGTGTACTTCCCGGATTTCCGGCATTTTGCGGGCAACCAGTTCTTCCTGCAACAGGGCGACCCGGTTTCGGTATTCCGGTTGCTGCCCTACTATCAGTACAGCACCGGCAAACGATTTGCCGAAGCACACGTACTGGCCGAGTACCGCAAGTTTTTACTCACACAAATTACCTGGTTCCGCCTGCTCGACCTGAAAGAAAACCTCTTTGTACACTATCTGGCCACCCCCAATTCGAAAAACTACACGGAAGTAGGCTATGGATTGAATGGATTGATTCCGAGAGTCTTACCGGTGTTCCGGCTCGAAGTGATTGGTCAGTTTCAGGATGGCTCTTATAAGGGTCTGGGCTTCCGGGTAGGTACCACACTTAGTTTCGGCCGGTAAGGGTTAGGGTACCAAATCGGTTTTGCGGCTGAACAGGTACGGCATAAAGGATTTTCTACTTGAAGCAGTTGTCGGACGACTTATTGAAAGGCTAGTATATTGAGCGGTTTGCCTTTCTTTCAGCGTAAATGTTAACTGTATGAAAATCAACTTTATCCAACTGTTTACGCTCTTTTTTCTGCTGGTAACGTCGCGTCTGGCGCAGGCCCAGCAATCGTATGCACTGAAACCATACGCTATTACGCTACCGCGAGTCACCACGCCCCAGCAGACAAATCCGGCCACGGTGCCGCAAAACGCGGGTAATCTGGTCTACAACACAACCGAGCAGAAAGTAGCCGTCAACAACGGAAGCCAGTGGGAATATCTGGCAACTGCGGGCGATGTTGGTAGTCAGTTTGCCAATTTTACCGTTTTCAACTACACGTCCGAAAACGCGCAGCAGCTCTGGACCATACCGGCTGGTGTTACCCGGTTTCTGGTCGAGGCATGGGGTGGTGGCGGTGGTGGCGTGAAATACCTGGGTTCGAGTAATGTGGGCGATTGCCGGGGCGGTGCTTCAGGCGGATATGCCCAGAAACTGTACGCGGTTCAACCTAACGGTCCTGCTTCGGTTTCTGTGGTGGTAGGCCGGGGGGGGAGCGGTACCACGGTAACGGGTAATCCCGGTTCGGCTCAGGGAGGTGGAGCGAGTCAGGTTTATTACCCATTTACCAATAATTATTTGTTTGCTGGTGCTGGGAACAACTTTGCCGGAAACGGAGGCATAACATTTGTTCCTTCCGACGGATTCAGGCCGCTGACTATGCCGGGTATGGAAGCGTCGGTGTGTATTCCCCTATCGTATGTGCAGAAAGATGCCTCCAACTATATCATCACGGTGAAAATGAGTGATGGCGGTACTGCGTATGGTGTGCCACCCGGGCGAGGAGGGATTGGTAATACAGTTATGTTACAAAATAATTCGACCGCATCGGGTAACCTTGTCTTCATTGGCTGGGGGTATCTGGGTGAAAATGGTCTGCAGGATGGGAGCTTCCCAGGCGGTGGCGGTGGTTGTGGCTATTACGGTGGTGGGAATGGAGCTCCAGGCATGGTAATAATCCGTTGGTAAAAGCTGCCCAGCTTCCCGGTGCTCAGGAGTGCCATACAGATGCTGGGGAGCCAGACGACCAAACGCCCTGGCTCCCCAGTATCAAGTAATGAATACAAGGCCCCTGTTCACGGGCAGCCGGCGTAGTTAAGAGCAGGGGTCAACGATTTGTCTTTAACACGGTCGTTTTTTCGGCGGCTGCTTTCACCTTTTCCCGGCTGAAGAAGACCGGGAAATACCCATTTTGTCCCCACAGCTCGAACAGATCGCGGTAGTGCGGACTGGCCGGGTCGCCCGATTGGCCGGGGCTGTTGATACCGAGTGTGCGGTCCCAGTCTTCGGTATCCACCAAAATCCGAAACGAAGCCCCGTGCTCCTGATTCAGGTTGTTGCCGGTGTTGTTAACGGTTTCGCTGTAGCCCCCGCGTGGAATGGGGCCGAGGTTGATGCGTTTGCGCTCGTCTTCGCTCACGAGTGCGCTGAGCGGGTGCGTCAGGCTGATGTGTTTGTTGGCTCGTTGGCCGTATTGCCACTCGTCCATATCCCCGCCGAGCCGTTTGGTCAGGGTGCTCACGGCCTGATCAAGGCAGGTAAGCAACAGGCTGTCCCGGTTTATGAGCCGGAGGGGACCTCCTGTTGAGTCGGGCACCGGAATCAGGGGCAGGCTTAGCCAGTCGAGTATGCGCTTGGTGGGCAGCGAGCGCAGGTAAGGCCGCGCCCGTTCAGGAACCATAGTCTGGTACAGCGCCTGCCGTAGCTGGGTTTCCCAGGCCACGTAGATTGAGGCCGCTACCGAGCCCGGCTCCAGTTGGTAGTTCCATTTGCGGAGATAGCTGCTTGCCTGTTCGGTGCGGGAATCGTCGGCTACGAGTGGGCCGAGCAAGGGCACCAGCGTGCGTGCCGGAATAGATAGATAATCGGCCTGTAGCCGGGCAAAATCGGTCAGGGTTTTGCGCTCCCCGTTGTTCAGAACTTCCTCAATCCGGTGCGCCCGCGATGGCCCCGCCCACACCCACCCGATAGCATTGCGGTCGGGAAAATCAATGGGCGTGAGGTTGTTATTGGCCGTGGCCACGTAGCCCTCGGGCGGATTTAGCTTGTTGGGCAGTTTCTGAATTGGTAGGTAGCCGTTCCATTCGTAGCGCCCATCGCCGGGTACCGGTACCAGCCCGGTCCAGCTTTGGCCACCCACGGCGGGCCGAATAGGCGAGATTCCCACGGCCTGCCAGCCAATATCGCCTTTGGTGGTTGCTTGACCCGGCACCGGTCCACTGGCAGAAGGTCGCCCCGCGGATGGCCGCCCAGCCCAGATCATGTTTTCGCCGGGGATGCGGCTGTAGGCGCACGCTTGCCGAAACTCGGTCCAGTTGCGGGCCTCATTCATGCGCAGACTGGCCAGATAGGGCGCACATCCTTTTTCGAGCCAACCCGCCCGTACGGCATAGGCTTTGTGGTTTTGGGTATCTTCAAACGTAACGGGCCCGTGCCGGGTGTATTTCAAAATCACGGGTACGGCTTGCCCTCCTTTGACCCGGATGGTGTCGCGAATAAGGCGCATCGATTCCCAACGGCCCTTGTACCGGTATTGGTTGGGATTCCGGGGGTTGGTTTCGTACACGTACAGGTCTTCGTTGTCGGTTTCGAAAATGGTAAGCCCCCAGGCACCGTATTCGTTGTGGCCGATAGACACACCGGGTAAGGTAGGTTCGCCCGCACCCACTACGTTCCAGCCCGCCCCATGCAGGTGCACCCAGTACCGCAAGGATGGGGCCGACTGCGCGCGGTGCGGGTCGTTGGCTAGCATGGGATAGCCGCTCACCGAGTGCCGTCCATCGACCACCCAGTTGTTGGAGCCAACCATCGTTTTTTCGGTATCAAACCAGTCTTCTACTTCGGGCGAGGGCGTGAAGTGTAGATTGGGTATCCGGGGTGAATCGGTTACGGGCCCGGCGGATGCCTGTCGGGTGTCGGTGGGTGGAGTAAACTTAAGCGGAAGCCGAAACGCGTCGTACAGCTCCAGAATGGGTTGCATCAGTTGCGCCCCGTCGATCTGGAGGGTCAGGTTGGGCTCGCGGTCGGGTGTGGGCGTTGGGTGAAACCATTGCAGCTGACGCAATTTTTCGGCCCCGATCAGGTGGACCAACCGCCCGAAATTAAGTTCATCGCGTACGTTGCTCAACAGGCCCTGATGTCGGCTAATTACGATTTCGGGCGTCCAGAGACCCGGTTCGGTTTTGAGGACTTTAAATTCAAAAGGCAGTTTATCGGGCGTTTTCCGAATCTCGGTGATGTAGGCGTTGATGCCTTCTACAAAGGCCCGTATAATGGTTGAGCCCCGTGGGTGGTAATGATTCAGCTCGGCGTCGAGCGTTTGCGGGGTGGTTCGGAACCGAAACAGCCGGGCGCCCTGATCGCGCTTGAGTTCCTGCGGTCCCAGTAACTCGGCAACGGTGCCGGTAGCCTGCCTGCGCCAGATCTCCAGCTGAAACAACCGATCCTGCGCGGCACAGTAGCCCTGTGCGTAAAACAGATCGTGCTCTGTTTGGGCGTAGATGTGATTTACCCCCCAACGGTCGCGGATCACTTCTACGGGTTTCTGAAGCTGGGCAAACGAGCGGGGAGTGAGGCTAAAAACGCTCAGAAAAAAGACGATAACCGGGGCAATACGCATGGTTCGGGTAGTTGGGGCTTGATTGGGCGTCAGGTTTACAGACCTTCGGTACGGTAAACGTCGATGGTGGCTTTGCGAAAGTTACGAACCCGCGCGAATACGGCCGTTCCGTTGTTGGACGATTGCTCGTTGGTGTTGCCCTCGATGGTCTCAAATACATCATCGTCGACCTCGGTGATAAGGCCCGTATGAAACCAGTCGGGGGTGTTGGTAAAGCGAAGCAGAAACAGATCGCCGGGTTTCGCCAATTTAGGGTTCTTTCGAATGTCGGCGTTCGGAATGTAGCGACCGTTTTGGCTACCCGCCATGGCCACTACATCGCAGCTGAGCGTTTGGGGGATAATGCTTGTAAACGCCCGCCCGTTGGCCGTGGCCACCTGATCCAGCACGGTCTGCACAAAGCCCATGCACCACAAAAACGGCGATCCGTCGTACCCGTCGCAGTAGGCCCGCACCCAGGGGCCAAGGTTTTGACCCGCGCCAGTTTGTAGCTCCGAGGCCCGGTGTAGCAGGTGTTGTTTGGCAGTGGAGATGAGCTGATTCGGGAGTTTATTCCCCGTCGTAACCGGCCCGAAAGCGGCCCGCATGGGGTGGGTGATCTGTTCAAAAAATGCAGGCGTTACCTCACCAGTGGGCGTGGTTTTCAAGGCACGTTGCAGATTCTTGACAGCGCGCTCGGTGGCTGGCCCGAAATCTCCGTCGATCACCACCACGACCGATGCCGCCGGAAACCGTAAGGCGCTCAGGCAGAGCCATTCCTGCAGTCGTCGGACGGCAGCCCCCTTGCTACCCCGGCCCAGGGCGTCGTCGAGGCTTATTTCGTTCTGAAAAGCGGTTTTAATCATGTGTAGCGTGCGATTTGGTCGTGATGGGAACAGAAAAGCCTCAACCACTTTATAGCAAAGCGGTTGAGGCTGCAATTTTTCACGATAAACCGAAACTAAAAACGATAAAGCCAAAACCAGTAGTCGGTTGGATTAATCGCCGTCGCCATCGTCTTCTTTTTCGGCGATTCGGAGCCAGGCTCCACGCCGGGGGGCCGGTACCGGGCTGTTTTCGCCCCGTACAGCCATCCAGATTACGGCATTGAACTCGTGGTCGTCTAAGGTGTCGGCATGGCGCAGATCAAACTTCTCCGACCGACGGGCGGGTTCGTTCATGGCCGTGTTTTTGGCGCTCAAATCGACCTGAGCCGGTATGTGTTTGTAGGGCGTAAAGTCGGGCGTGTTGGTAAAGAGGGCAAACATGGGCCGGGCCGCTGCGTCGTACTGACTCATGGGCGGCATACCCAGAATCAGCTCCATGGTGCGGAGCATCGCCGAGGTCGAATACATGGTGTGTTCAATGTGCCGCCGTTTGGCGTACGGGCTAATCACCAGCGCCGGTGAGCGGTGAGCGTCAACGTGGTCGGCCCCGTTTTGAGCGTCATCTTCCAGAATAAACACAGCCGATTCTTTCCAGATCGGGCTGTTCGAGAGATGTTCGATAAACCGCCCCACGGCCAGATCGTTGTCGGCCACCATGGCGGTAGGCGTCAGTTGACCAATGCGGGCCCCGGCGGTGTGATTGTTGCCGAGCCGTAGTGAGTTGAAGCGCGGTACAGCCGGTCCGCCGTTGCGGTTGGCCGTTAGGAGCGAGTCAAAGTCACGTTTCCAGATTTCGACCCGGTCGATGTCTTTGATTTTGAGGTCGTAGTCGGGGTATTGGTGGCAAAACCGGCCATCGAGTGCTGAGCCCCGCCGTTTGGCATAGGCGGCAAATTCGCCGTAGCCCCGGTAGCTGATACCTGCCTGCTTGCAGTGATCCCAGATAAACCCTTTTTTCGGAAACGCCACCGGTCGGCTGCCTTCGTAGTCGTAGGTGCCGCCACGTCCGCCGTAGCTGGTAGGCCAGGTTTTCTCGACGTAATCGGGCGCATAAGCCGCCGTCGACCAGTTATGCCCGTCGGCACTGACTTCTGCATCTACATAGAAATTGTCGAGCAAGCCAAATTCGCGGGCCAGTGCGTGCTGATTGGGCGTCACTTTTTCGGGAAACAAACAGAGCGACGAGTCGCCGTTGCCACCGGGCATGTCGCCGAAAACCTGATCGTAGGTACGGTTTTCCTTGATGATGTAAAAGACGTATTTGATCGGCGAGGGGTCGCCCACCCGGCGCGGAATCGGGTTGTTGGGTTCGCCAGCGGCCAGTTTTTCTTTCTCTTTGCTGTACGGGGTATTGGCGTACACCTGCCGCGTGAGGCCCGTCAGTTGCGCGGCCGAGGGCATCGTAAACGTCGAGAGGGTGCCTTTGAACAGGGCGCCGATGTACTGGGTGTCTTCTTCCCGGCGCTTAAACGGGTCGGGGCCTTTGGGGTTGGCCAGCGAGGTCATGCCCTTGCCGTTCGACACCAGAATTTTCTTGCCAATCACTTTTACGGCGGTCGGGTACCAGCCTGTCGGGATGAAGCCCAGCGACCGGCTCTTGCCCGGTTTCGAAACGTCGAAAACAGCAAGGCAGTTGTTGTCGGCATTGGCTACGAGCAGCGTTTTACCATCGGGGGTGAGGGCCAGCCCGTTGGGCGTGCTACCGGCCGGCGCGTCGGGGTAGAGGGCCGTGTTGAGGGCTTCCACCACCCGGCGGGTGCCCAGGTCAATAATCGAAACGGAGTTATCGTTGGCGTTGGCCGTAAACAGGTACTTGCCCGACTTGGTCAGTACCATGTCGTTGGGGTGGTCGCCGGTGGCGATACGGGCGCTGATTTGCCCTGTTTTAGTGTCGTACACCTGTACCCCGGCTCCGCCCCAAAGCGTAATGTATAGCTCATGGCCCGATGGCGACAGCAGACAAGTGTATGCTTCGTGGGGTAGCTGAATCCGCTTTTCGATTTGCTTGCTGGCTACGTTGCACACGTACAGGGCGCTATCGTCTTTGGTAACGGTGTAGAGCGTTTTGCCGTCGCGGCTGAGGTCGAGGCCCGCCACCGAGATTCGGTTGGGCCACGCTTTGCCGAGCGTAATGGAGTCGGCCTTTACCAGCTGATTGTCCGCTATGTCGTACACCATCACGCGGTTGTCGTTGCCGCCCGATGCATACAGTCGCTTGCCGTCGGGGCTAAACCGGATGCCCACCCACGCTTTCGGAATCTCAATCGAGGCCAGTTGCCGGGTGCTGCTCCCGCTCACATCGAAAAGCTGAATGGTGTGTTTGCTCTGCCCGTTGTTCGTAACGGCCAGGCGTTTCTGGTCGGGCGAAACAACCATATTGAGGGGTAAATCGCCGAGCGGAACCGAGCTGCCGGTCGGAGTTAGGCTCCAGCCATTAGGCAGCTGAACCCGTTGGGTAGGGGCGGGTTGGGCCCATACCGCGCCAATAGTCAGGGCGCAGAGCAGGGAAGTGTACAAACGGACCATCAGGAAGTGAGGGGTTTAGGAACGGACCAAAGGTACGAAACCCGCAGGCCCAACTCAACGATTTACTGTTATGCTTCTTTTAACGATTGTAGACCCCCCCCAACCCCCTCCTGAAAAACAGGAGGGGGGCTTTCAGACTTCTGCCGTTTGCTCTGCTTTTCAAACGGATGCTTTCTGAATGAGTTGAGGGGATAAACCTAAACAGAATGGCCATGAACCTGACCGAGAAAACCCCCAACGCTGGCGACACAGAGTTAATAGGCTCGCGCATTGGTCGCATCAGTCCCGATATTGTGAATCAGAGCGGAGCCGCTGTGGATGACGGCGACGACGATGAAGAGTTTGACGACGAACGCCTGCTTGATGATGACGACGAGCCCGTTGATGAAGATGGCGACCCCACGGGTGAGCACGATCAGCACCGCGACGATAACTACGCCCTCGGTGGTAAAGTGGCCCGCTGAAGTCGCCTGTCGTATTTAGTTGTTGAGCCGCAAAAAGCCCCCGTCGATTGGGTAGTCGGTGCCGGTGATAAACGAGGCCTCATCGGAGCACAGGTACAGGGCCAATGCACCAATTTCGGCTGGTTTGGCCATCCGCCCAATGGGCTGGGTAGCTGCCAGTTTAGCAAACATTTCGGCTTCCTGACCGGGGTAATTCTTGGCCAGAAACCCGTCGACAAATGGCGTGTGTACCCGCGCTGGCGAGATACAGTTGCACCGAATGTTGTGTTTGAGGTAATCTTTGGCCACCGACAGGGTCATGGTCAGTACGGCTCCTTTGGTCATGGAGTACGCAAACCGGTCGGGAATACCGACGGTGGCTGCTACCGATGCCATATTCAGGATAACCCCTCCGCCATTGGCTTTCAGATGGGGAATAGTCACATGCAGGCAGTTGTACACGCCCTTTACATTGACGTTGTACAGCCGGTCGAGGTCGGCCTCGGTGGTGGTTTCGGCATTGCCAACGTGCGCGATGCCCGCGTTGTTGACCAGAATATGAATCGGTCCTTCGGCCGCAATTCGGTCGATTACCGCCCGAACATCGGCTTGTTTCGATACATCAACGGCATGAGCCTGCACCCGGCCTCCGGTGGCATTCAGCTCGTCGGCCACTTTCTGGGCCTGATCGGTATTCAGTTCGAGAATATGCACTGAGGCCCCGGCCTGGGCAAACGCCGTCGAAATAGCTAGCCCAATACCACTGGCCCCCCCCGTGACGAGGGCAGTCTTGTTTTGTAGAGAAAACATAGAAACTAAGGAGTGAAAGTGAGGAGCGAGGAGATAGGAGTGAGGAGACAGGAGTACTAATGCATACGGTATTCAGCGTCAGCACTCCTCACTTCTCACTCCTATCTACTCACTCCTTTTAAAGTGATACCCCTCGTTTCCAGGGGATAAAATCGTCCTGACCCAATTGCTCGGCTTTGGTAGTTACCTCGCCCGATGCCAGCTGAATGAGCCACTCGAGCAGGAGGTCGCCGTTTTCGGGAATGGTTTGCTCGCCGTCGATAATAGGGCCGCTATCAAAATCAATGACATCGGGCATCCGGTTTTTCAGCGCGGTATTGGTCGAGATTTTCACGACCGGGCAAATAGGGTTGCCCGTTGGCGTACCCAGGCCCGTTGTAAACAGAATCAGGTTGGTGCCGGAGCCTGCCATACCCGTAGTGGCTTCTACATCGTTGCCGGGCGTGCAGAGCAAACTCAGGCCGGGTGCTACGGCTGGCTCAGCATAGTCGAGTACATCGGCTACGGGCGCGTTGCCCCCTTTTTTGGCTGCCCCTGCCGACTTGATGGCGTCGGTGATGAGTCCATCCTTAATATTACCGGGTGAGGGGTTCATATCGAAACCCGACCCGGCGGCTTCGGCCTGTGCCGAATACGTTTGCATCAAACGGATAAACTTGCCCGCTTTGGCATCGTCGGCCGTGCGGTCGATCAGGTCCTGCTCGGCACCGCAGAGTTCCGGGAACTCCGCCAGTACAGTTTTGCCCCCCAGCGCGCCAAGCACGTCGGATAGGTGGCCAATGGCCGGGTTGGCCGATAGCCCCGAAAATCCGTCGGAGCCTCCGCATTTCAGGCCCACACACAACTGACTCAGCGGGGCCGGTTTCCGCTCAATTTTATTGATTTGGGTCAGGCCTAGAAACGTTTCCTTGACGGCCTGCGCCATCAGGGCAAACTCGGTGCCTTCCTGCTGTTCGAACAGGAGCAGAGGTTTATCGAAGGCGGGATTCTGTCGGCGCACCTCTTCTTCGAGCATACCGGTTTGCAGGTGTTGGCAACCTAAGCTCAGCACCGTGGCCCCCGCTACGTTGGGGTTGTTGATCATCCCGGCCAGCAACGAACAGAGGTAGGCGGAGTCCTGACGGGTGCCTCCGCAACCCATTTCGTGGGTCAAGAACTTTATGCCATCGACATTTTTGAACGGACGATTGGCCTGGTGCTGTGTAGCGTGGCCGTTCGGCAGGCTTGATTGCAGGCTATTGATGGCCTCCAGATCGCCGTGTTGGTACAGGCTCAGGAGTTCGCGCACCTGATCGCGGTACGTGTCGGGTTGCGCATAACCGAGTTCCCGTTCAAAAGCGTCTTTCAGAATGAGTATATTCCGGTTCTCGCAGAACACCAACGGAACCACCAGCCAGTAGTTGCGGGTGCCCACCCGGCCGTCGGCCCGGTGATACCCCATAAACGTACGGTTTTGCCACTTCGTTACGTCGGGGGCCGCGTAGGTGTAGGGTCGTCGTTTGTCGAGACCATACTGATCCGATTCGTGCTTGAGGTTAAACGTAGTGATGGGTTCGCCCCGCCGAATGGGTTGGGTCGCTTTGCCAACCGTTACGCCGTACATCCGCACCACACCGCCCGTTGGGAGGTCTTCGGTCACAAATTTATGTTTGGCATCCACGCCGATGGGCAATGTGTACGACTGGCCTTCAAACGCAATGGTCGATTGGGCGGGTAGGTTCCGAAGGGCTACAATTACGTTGTCGTCGGGATGAACTTTAAGTACCTGGGCAGGCATATTTATAAAACAGATTGATCCGAGAATTTAAAATAGAAGGCGAAGATAAGGGGCTTATACCCCTGCCAGTCCGACAAAACTTGCGGAAGATTCTTGCTTTCTCTCTAACCAATGCCCATTTTGCTTTAGTTCTCGTGCGTATTCCCCCCGTTTACCTTTTTCTATTCGTTCATGACACTGACCGCCAACATTCTTGATCTTTTCGACCAACGTATTTATTACGGTTCCATCCATATTGAGAATGGCCGGATTTCGCAGATAGAGCGCGTAGGCAACGAGCGGCCCGGTGTGCCGTATGTGCTGCCGGGGTTTGTGGATGCGCACGTTCATGTGGAAAGTTCGTTGCTTACCCCCGCCCAGTTTGCCCGGTTGGCCGTTGTGCACGGGACCGTGGCTACGGTGTCGGACCCGCACGAGATTGGCAACGTGCTCGGGGTGCCGGGGGTCGAATACATGATTACCGACGGCAACCGGGTGCCGTTTAAGTTCTGCTTCGGAGCGCCTTCATGCGTTCCCGCTACCCCGTTCGAAACAGCGGGCGCCACCATCAGCGTGAGTGATGTTCGGAAACTGCTGGGTCGGCGCGAAATCGGGTACCTGGCCGAGATGATGAATTTTCCGGGGGTGCTCAACGAAGACCCTGATGTGATGGCGAAGATTGCCCTCGCCCGGGCGTTCAACAAGCCGGTAGACGGGCACGCGCCGGGCCTTCGGGGCGACGATGCCCAACGCTACATCGACGCTGGCATTGAAACCGATCACGAATGCTTTACGTATGAGGAAGCGCTCGATAAGGTGCAGCGGGGCATGAATATTCTGATTCGGGAGGGAAGCGCGGCCCGCAACTTCGAGGCCCTGCACCCGCTGCTGACGTATTATTCGGACCGGGTGATGTTTTGTTCGGACGATAAACACCCCGACACGCTGGCCGAAGGGCATATTGACCAATTGGTGGTGCGGGCGTTGCTCAAGGGGCATAACGTCTGGAATGTGTTGCGGGCTGCTTGCCTGAATCCGGTGATGCACTACCGGCTGCCGGTGGGGCTACTCCGGGAGGGTGACCCGGCCGACTTTATTGTGATCAACGATATGGAGCGGTTTCGGGTGATGCACACCGTGATCAACGGGCAGGTAGTTGCCGAAAACGGTAAAACGCTTATTCCTGACCTCCGCAGCGATCATCCGAATCATTTTAACTGTAGTCCTATACAACCCGATAGTCTGGCGGTATTGCACGAAGGCGGTTCTATCCGGGTCATCGAAGCGTTGGATGGACAGCTCATCACGAATGAGCTACATGTAGTGCCCACCGTTCAGAATGGGCACATCGTGGCCGATCTGGCGCGGGATCTGCTCAAGCTGGTGGTTGTCAACCGCTACGCCGATGCTCCACCGGCGGTGGCGTTTATCAAGAATTTTGGTCTCAAACAGGGTGCTATTGCTTCATCCGTTGGGCACGATTCGCATAATATCACGGCGGTGGGTTGCGACGATGCGAGTATCTGCCGGGCCATTAACCTGATTGTGGCCGAGAAAGGGGGGCTTTCGGCTGTGGATGGGGGCGAAGAATATATTTTGCCTCTGCCGGTAGCGGGTCTGATGACCGATGTTGACGGCTACGAAGTCGCAACAAAATATTCCCAACTTGATACGTTTGCCAAACAAGATTTGGGGAGTTCGCTGGCGGCTCCGTTCATGACACTTTCGTTCATGGCGTTGCTCGTAATTCCGGCTTTGAAACTGAGTGACAAAGGGTTATTTGATGGGAGTAACTTCAGATTTACCAAAATATCAATGGCATAACTGGATATTTTGCTAATTTTTAAGGGGTTTCCTTGTATTCTTCAAAACATTATCGTTATTTTTACACGATTGCCTGAACGCTCCAACCCCCTATCATCTCTGTATGCCTCGCCATCGCACCCCATCCGGCCAAGACGAAGAGCAGTTGTGGAACCAGTTTCGTAGCGGTAACGAAACAGCCTTTGCCCAGTTGTACAAAGACTACGCGCAAGTACTCTACCACTACTGCACACACTTTGCGCAGGATAGACCGCTAATTAAGGACTGCATTCACGATTTGTTCGTGGAGTTATGGAAACATCGGGCCAACATCGGACCTACCACTTCGGTTCGGTACTACCTGATGGCCTCGATCAAACGTAAGTTGGTTCGGCACTTGACGGCTGAGCAGAAAATCAGCAGCCAGGATGATGTTCAAACCGATCTGTTGCCCGGTTGCGACCCCTCGTATGAGTCTACAATCATCGCTTTTGAAGAGGATAGCTTTGTGAATGAGTGCCTGCATAAAGCTATCGAGCGTTTGCCCCGCCGTCAGCGCGAAGCCGTTTATCTTCGTTTCTATCAGAACATGAGTAATGAAGAGATTTCGTCGCTGATGCAGATCAACATTCAGTCGGTATACAATTTAATTTTTGGTGCTTTAAGTAATTTGAAGAAACACGTTACCCTTGATCGCATTCGTCTTTAATTGATTATTCCTGAACCCTTGAAACAAAAAGAGCGGCTGTTAAGGCCGCTCTTTTTAATTAGTTTTCAGTCTACGGTTTACCGTTTTCAGTGGTAGCTGGCGCAAACCAACTGAAAACGGTAGACTGTAAACTATTTCATCAACTGATCCAGAAACTGATACCGGGCTGCGTTCTTTTCCGTTTCGGTACGGGTGTTCACGTCAATATGCAGTACCGGGGCGGGGCCACCTTTGGTTACGGCTGGCCATTTAGGTAAGCCTTTGCCGTTGGGATTGCCGGTTTTGATGAAGTTGGCAAAATAAGCCTGCATGACTTCCGACACTTTGTAGTCGTCGGGCGTCCAGGCATACACCTTGTTGGAGCCGAGGTTGCCCATAGCGTATTCGATCTCAGCCGAGTGTACAGCACCTTTGGCGGGTGGTGCTTTGGGGGCGTTGCTGTCGCGGATAACGCCACCGGCCAGTCCCGGTGTGGCATTGCCCATTTCGGGAGTCATGGGTGGGCGGGGCCGCTCGTAGAAATACCGGTACACAGGTTTGCCTCCTCCCGTTTTTACGTGCATGTCGGTCCATTTCCAGGTACTGAACCCGATAAAGCGATCACCGGCCAGGTCGGTGGCAGCCTGGGTAACTTCGGCCTCTGTCTGACCCGGATACAGTTTCAATACTTCGTCGGCCCGGTCGGGATAGAGCCTTTTGATGTTTTTAGCAAAGTTTTCGGGCGTAGGGGTGTCCTGCCCCAGAATACCACGAGCCCCCGATTCTTCGGAGTTCCAGCCAGCCAGCAACGGCACCTGCGCCTGCTCGCCAGCAGAAAAAATAGCAATAGCTGATTTGGGTAAAAAGTGGCCATCGAGCACGGTGCTAAACCGGGGGCTACCGGGTTGCCCGGTTGCTTCGAGTACTTTGTCGGCCGGAATGGCCCGCAGATCGGCGAGTGAGTTGGCGCCGAGGCTACCTGCAAATTTCACCCCCAGAGCCTCCGCGTCAGACAGGGGCGTGGGGGAGAGGGTACCCAGCAGTGAGCCACTCTCGCCAATGGCGCCAGCAATCAGGTTTTTGGAGCCGGGTGATACCATCTGCGCACTGACAGATACCGAACCGGCCGATTCGCCCGCAATGGTGACGCGTTTAGGGTCGCCCCCGAAAGCGGCAATGTTCTGCTGAACCCAGCGCAGAGCTGCTTGCTGATCGAGCAACCCGTAGTTACCCGATGCCTTGTGGGGCGACTCTTTGGTAAGCTCAGGGTGAGCCATAAAGCCAAACACATTGAGCCGGTAATTGACCGTCAGGGTCACAATACCGCGCTGAGCCATACTTTCACCATCGTATCGGGGCTCTGAGCCGTCGCCCGCGATAAAGCCCCCTCCGTAGAAATACACCAGTACGGGCAACTTTTCCTTACCCGTTTTTGCCGGTGTCCAGACGTTCAGGTACAGACAATCTTCACTCATGCCGTCAGACCGGAAGTTCATGTCGCCGAACACAGGGCGTTGCATGGCTCTTGGCCCAAATTTGTCGGCCTTGCGTATGCCCGACCAATTCTGAGCAGGCTGTGGCTCACGCCAGCGAAGATTACCCACAGGGGGCGCGGCAAACGGAACGCCTTTGAATGACCGAACTCCGCTGGGCTCGGCAACGCCTTCCAGCGTACCGTTGGCTACCTGCACGCGGGGGGGCGTAGCCGACAGATTAGTTTGGGCCATGGCCGCTTGTGTGAGCCCGAAAGCCAAACACAGCAGTACAATGTGTTTTTTCATAAACTACCTGATAAAAAGTTGCTTACCTCCAGTTCAGGAGGCTTTTTGCGTAGCATTCCGCATGCGTACTAAAGCAAAATCGGTCGAATTTCTTACCAAGGGCTATGCACAAAAAAGCCCCACTGCTTAGGGCGGTGGGGCTTACGTATTGGTGCAAAAAGCCTATTTGTTAACAGCCACAATGTAGTCGGCCAGGATCCGCCCCGTTTCGGTCAGGTACAGATCTTTTTTCTTCTTCTTGTCTTTGTCGGCCTGATTGGCGGTAGCCGTGCCAGTTTCATCGATACCCTCCGGGTCTTCGGCTACTTCCTTGCGTAGGGCTTCCCGCTTCTTCTCGGCTTCATCGCGCTCTTTCCGACGCTTGGTTTCCTGCAGTGAAACAACCGTGTTTTCTTTGGCTTTCTTAAACTCAGCCAATTCCTGCGACAGCTTTTTCAGTTCAGGATCGTTTTTCAGACGTGTCTCAAACCGCTCTTTCACCCGGTTCAGAACCTTGTCATTTACGGCATTGGTCAGGTCATAGCGAGTTGCCGGAATCTGATCCCAGGGCAGGGCGCTTGGCTGAGAACTTTCGCCAAACTCTTCGGCCGAGTAACCCGACGGCAATTCGATGTCGGGCGTTACGCCTTTGTGCTGCGTGCTGCTGCCATTAACCCGGTAAAACTTCTGGATCGTCATTTTCACCTGGCCTACTTTGTCGGTCTCTTTGGGCATCCACTGGTTCAGGTCGATGAGCGTTTGCACCGTTCCTTTACCAAATGTTTGGCCACCAACAATAAGGCCGCGTTTGTAGTCCTGAATGGCAGCCGCGAAAATTTCAGAAGCTGACGCACTAAACCGGTTTACCAGTACGGCCATTGGTCCATCGTAGGTTACGCTGGGGTCGAGGTCGCTGTAAACTTCGGTTTCACCCGAGCCTTCACGCACCTGCACCACCGGCCCCTTCTGAATAAACAGACCCGTCAGGTTAATTGCTTCAGTGAGTGAGCCACCGCCATTGTTGCGTAGGTCGATCACAATACCATCAACGCGCTGTTGCTTCAACGAGTCGATCATTCGTTTCACATCGCTGGTAGTGCTGCTGAAGTTTTCTTCACGCTTACGGGCTCCCTCAAAGTCGCGGTAGAACAACGGAATGTTGATTACCCCAAGTTTGTAATTACGGCCGTTTTCGGTCAGCTCAATCACTTCTTTCTTGGCCCGTTGCTCTTCGAGTTTGATTTTCTCCCGAACCAGCCGAACCTCTTTCGGGGCCGAGCTGGCCAGGGCATCGGCCGCCCGAATCTGCAACCGAACAACCGTTGCTTTGGGGCCTTTGATGAGCTTCACCGCATCATCGACCCGGTACCCGATAATACTCACCATCGGGCCGTTGTCGCCCTGAGCTACCCCAACAATTTTATCGTTGGAGTTTAACTGCTTGCTCTTAAACGCAGGGCCACCCGGAATCACATTCGAGATTTTGATGTACTCACCATCTTCCTGCAACATGGCCCCGATGCCCTCCAGCGACTGACTCATTTCCTGATTGAATCGGTCAGCGTTGCTGGGGTTGAGGTAGTTTGTGTGCGGGTCGAGAGCTTCGGCAAAAGCGTTCATGTACATCTGGAACACATCGTCGCTCCGAATCCGGGCCACCGCTTTATCCAGGTTTTTGTACCGTTGGGTAAGCGTTGCGGTAATGGCGCTGTCTTTCTGGCCAGCCAGTTTCAGTTCCAGTGCCTGATTCTTGAGCATTTTGCGCCAGATTTCGTTCAGCTCGCCCGCATCTTTAGCCCAAGGGGCTTTCTCGCGGTTAGTGTTCAGTGTTTCATCAACCGTGAACGTGAACGGTTTTTTCAGCAGGTCCTGTACGTAGGTGCTGCGCTCGGTGTACCGTTTACGAAACACGTTGTAAAACTCGTAGGCCGCCGACAGATCGCCGTTAACCAGCGCATCGTCGACCTGCGTGCGGTACTTATCGAACGCGGCTACATCAGAAGCCAGCAAATACGTTTTGTTCCGATCGACCTGCTCCAGGTAATTATCCCACACTTTCGACGACAGTGAGTCGTTTAACCGAACTTTCCGGTAGTGATAGGTCGTGAGCAAACGGGCTACCGTCTGCTCAACTCTTTCCTGCGAAATAGTTGGCTTTAAATCCTCGTCAGATGAGGCCGTCAGGGCCGAAGCCCCCGCCGTCGCCGTTCCGAATTGGTGCGCACCCGAAGAGGGAGAATCCGGCTGAATGCTCAGAATCAGCACGGGCAATAAGGTTACGAGGTATTTCTTCATAACAGTCAATGTAAGATGAAGAATGTACAATGAATAATGAATTGGGACAGACGGTAAAATCAAAGGTCCGCCAGGCACTATTCATTAACCATTATCCATTTATTTTACAATATCCAGCAATTCCACATCAAAAATCAGTGTTGAGCCGGGGCCAATGTCTGCACCCGCTCCACGATCACCGTATGCCAGATCCGACGGAATGTAAACCGTCCAGCGTGAACCTACGGGCATTAGTTGTAACACTTCGGTCCAGCCCCGGATTACCTCCGTTACGCCGAATTCAGCGGGTTGTCCGCGTTGTTCTGAACTATCAAATACTTTACCATCGATCAGACGGCCGGTGTAGTGCACTTTGACCCGATCGGTGGGGGTGGGCTTGCTACCCGTACCCTCTTTAACCACCTTATACTGTAGACCACTTGTGGTAGTAACTACCCCCGGTTTAGTCTTGTTTTCGGCCAGAAAAGCATTGCCGATCTTTTTGTTGCCTTCAGCAGCTTTGGCACTCTCGGCCTGCCGAACGGCCATTTGTTTCTGCATAAACGCCCCCAGTACCATATTGGCCTGTTCGGGCGTCATGGCCATGTTACCGCCTTTTAGGGCATCGTTGATACCGCGGGCAAGCATGGCTGAATTAATATCGGTGATTCCCTGCTGCTTCATGTTTTGGGCAATATTGAGCCCAATGCTATAGCTGAGTGAATCATTGGTGGTACGCAGACTCATACCGGGAGCAGCCGGAGCCGCCGGGCGAGCACTTGATTTTGCAGGGGTGGGTTTGGGAGCAGTTTTTTTGGCCTGAGCCAGAGCGGAACCGGACAATAAAGCGGCCGATGCTGCACCGGCTAAAAATACTTTGAAAAAGGTCATGCGTATGAAAAACAAGTTATTAAGAACGAATCGTTGCTTAGTATGAAAACGTAAATTACGTAGATAAAAGTTTGGATTAACGGCCTGTGCGCAAAATAATATCTATCGCGTTAAGGACTTTTAACAAACTGCCGCCAACCGGTCAGATTGGCTTGCCGACCCAAATCGTTTCTCTCACAAACGTACAGGCTTCCGGCGTTAGTGCCCCGGTATGCAGAACGCCCACGAAGAAATTAACGAAAAGTGCCGTGACAAAACGAGTCTGAGTGAATTGGCTTCATTAGAAAAGTCTAATAATTAGCCTTGTATTTTAGCGGATCACATCTTTTTATCAAATTTTGTCCCTACCTTTGCGGCCGAAAATCCATCTACTAACAAACGATTTCCACTAATTATATGGTATCCGTAAGACCCGACGAGGTATCCGCCATCCTCCGCGAGCAACTCTCCGGCGCCCGCACCGAGGCAGAACTCGAAGAAGTCGGCACGGTACTGCAAATTGGCGACGGCGTAGCGCGCATCTACGGCTTGTCGAAGGTGCAGGCCGGTGAGTTGCTGATCTTCGAGAACGGTTTGCAGGCCCTGGCGCTGAACCTTGAAGAAGATAACGTAGGAGCTGTATTGCTCGGTGACTATTCTGAAGTCAAAGAGGGCGATACGGTGAAACGTACCAACCAAATTGCATACATCAACGTTGGCGAAGGTATTCTGGGCCGGGTAGTAAATACTCTCGGACAGCCTATCGACGGCCTTGGAGCAATCCAGGGCGAGACGTACGAGATGCCCCTGGAGCGTAAAGCACCGGGTGTAATCTTCCGTCAGCCCGTTAACGAGCCGCTCCAAACTGGTATTAAAGCTATCGACGCCATGATCCCCATCGGCCGCGGCCAACGGGAATTGATCATTGGTGACCGTCAGACGGGTAAGACCGCCGTGGCTATCGATACCATCATTAACCAGAAAGAATTCTACGACAAAGGCCAGCCGGTTTACTGTATCTACGTAGCCTGCGGTCAGAAAGCGTCGACCGTGAAGCAGGTAGAAGCTACGCTCCGCAAAGCCGGTGCGATGGACTACACCGTGATCGTGGCCGCTAACGCATCTGACCCCTCGCCGATGCAGTTCTTCGCGCCGTTTACGGGTGCGGCCATCGGTGAGTACTTCCGGGATACGGGCCGTCCGGCACTGGTTGTTTATGACGACTTGTCGAAGCAGGCTGTAGCCTACCGCGAAGTATCGCTGCTGCTGCGTCGCCCGCCGGGCCGCGAGGCTTATCCTGGTGACGTATTCTACCTGCACAGCCGCTTGCTGGAGCGGGCCGCTAAAATCACGGCTAACGACGAAATCGCGGCCAACATGAACGACTTACCACCGAGCCTCAAAGGGGTTGTCAAAGGTGGTGGTTCGCTCACGGCTCTCCCGATTATCGAGACGCAGGCCGGTGACGTTTCGGCGTACATCCCAACCAACGTAATTTCGATTACCGACGGTCAGATCTTCCTGGAGTCGAACTTGTTTAACTCGGGTATTCGTCCGGCTATCAACGTAGGTATCTCGGTATCGCGGGTAGGTGGTAACGCCCAAATCAAGTCGATGAAGAAAGTAGCCGGTACGCTGAAGCTCGATCAGGCTCAGTTCCGCGAACTTGAAGCATTTGCCAAGTTTGGTTCTGACCTTGATGCGTCGACCAAGCTGACCATTGAGCGGGGTCGCCGGAATCAGGAGATGCTGAAGCAGCCTCAGTACTCACCCGTAGCGGTTGAGCAGCAAGTGGCGATTATCTACGCATCAACCAACGGTCTGCTCGACCGGGTACCTGTTGAGCGCGTGAAAGAATTCGAAAGCGAGTTTGCCCTGATGATGTCAACGCAGCATCCAGCCGCTCTCGAAGACCTGCGCAAAGGGAACCTGAGTGACACTGCTACCTCAGCGATCAAGAAAGTAGCCGCCGACCTGTCGGCCCGTTATTAAAAAGGAGTGGATGGTTTATGGTTTGTAGTTTATAGTACGGTTATCCGTCAGTAAACTATAAACCATGAACTACAAACCATAAACTCACTTAAAATGCCATCACTAAAGGAAGTCCGTAACCGGATTGTCTCGGTAAATTCGACTCAGCAAATCACTAAGGCCATGAAAATGGTGGCCGCTGCCAAGCTTCGCCGGGCGCAGGACAACATCATTCAGATGCGGCCCTACGCGCAGAAACTGAGCGAAATGCTGGGTACGGTGTCAGCCGGGGCCGATGTTGCGGCTGAGAGCCCTTACAAGGCCGTACGGCCGGTTGAGCGGGTGCTGATGATTGTGGTTACCTCAGATCGAGGTCTGTGTGGTGCTTTCAATACCAACGTAGTGAAAGCCGCGCTGACCCGAATCACTGAGCAGTACGCAACGCAGCAAAGCCGGGGTAACGTCGAGATTATGGCCATTGGCAAGAAAGGTGGCGAAGCCTTTGCACGTCGTGGTTTTAAGGTCAACAATCAGTTTGTCGATAGCTTCCTGAACCTGAGTTTTGCCAATGTTCGGGCGGCTGCCGAAAGTGCGATGGAGAGCTTTGTGGCGGGCCGGTACGACGTAGTTGAGCTGGTGTACAACGAGTTCAAAAACGTGGCTACCCAGATTGTTCGGACGGAGCAGATGTTGCCCATCGTTTCGAAGCCAGCGGATGCTACGGCTACAACGGCCTCGGCGGTTAACTACGCGTTTGAGCCTTCAGAAGAAGAAATCATCGCTGAGTTGATTCCCAAGTCGCTGAAAATTCAGTTGTACAAAGCGGTTCTGGAGTCGAATGCGTCGGAGCACGGAGCCCGGATGACAGCAATGGATAAAGCGACCGAAAACGCGGGTGAACTGCTAAAAGAACTTCGGTTGGTATACAACCGGACTCGTCAGGCGGCCATCACGAAAGAGATTCTCGAAATCGTAGGTGGTGCTGAAGCCCTCGCTAACTAATTAGAAGTTTCAATGTCGGTGGTATTGTTTATTTCCACCCGCTGTTGCTGAAATACAAAAGCCCATCACCCTTCCGGTGACGGGCTTTTTCGTTTGGTATCTTTTGGGTACATTTGATAAACAACAATCATGTTTCCATGAAAAAAATATTGCTGATGGGCGCTTTTCTGATGAGCGCTCTTACTATCCAGGCCCAGACTGCTGATGAAGTTATCGAGAAATACATTGCAGCCCGGGGTGGTGCCGACAAGCTCAAGGGCGTGAAGTCGGTTCGGATGGAAACATCGACCTCGCTGATGGGGAATGACATCAAGTCGGTATCAACGATTGTGGCAGGTAAAGGGATGCGTTCCGATGCTACCGTGATGGGGCAAACTATTACGCAGGCCTTCGACGGCACAAAGGGTTGGATGGTAAACCCCCTGGCGGGAAGCAACGATCCGCAGGAGATTCCGGCCGAGATGAGCAAAAGCCTCGCCGATCAGCTCGACCTGACCGGGCCCATTGTGGACTATAAAGCCAAAGGCAATAAAGTTGAGATGTTGGGTAAAGAAGCTGTTGACGGCAAGGATACCTATAAATTGCAGCTGACCCGCCCCGATGGTACGGTGATTACGCACTTTATTAACACGACGAGCTACCTCGACCAAAAAGTGACCAGCAAAACGAAAGTGAACGGTCAGGATGTAGAGGGTGAGGTTTATTTTGACGACTACCGCGCCGTCGACGGAGTGAAGTTTCCGTTTTTGAACGAGATGAGTAACCCGCAGTTTGGCCGGATGAAAATCAAGGTTGAAAAAATTGAAGTGAACCCGACCGTCGACGAGGCCATTTTCAAAATGCCCGCAAAGAAGTAAGGTGTAAAGCCATCGACACTACCCGACCGCTACGGAGCCATACGCTTTGTAGCGGTCGGGTTTTTGTTTGTTGGCCCAATCAGGGCAGACGTTCACAGACGACTGGTGCGCTGACTCTTTTTTCGTAACTTTCGCATACTTTATCACGGCCTGCCAACAACAACAGGCCTGACCCTTAAAACTGCATCTCCTTATGTCTGCTTCTGCCGTTGATCGCCGTTCGTTTTTGAAAGCTGCCGGACTCACCGGTGCTGGTTTATTACTGGGTTTTTCGACTGATGCTGCTGGGATGACCACACTGGTCAATCCGCAATCGGCCGAACCTGCTATCCTGTCGTTTGAGCTGCACCCGTTTATTGTGATCGACAATGCGGGGGGCATTACGCTTATCAATCACCGGCCCGATATGGGGCAGGGGAGCTGGCAGGCCGTGCCCATGATGATTGCCGAAGAACTGGAAGTCGGCATGGATCAAATCAGTATCCGGCAGTCGGATGGATTACGGAAGTACGGCAGTCAGCTGTCGGGCGGGAGTAGCACCGTGCGTACGGGCTGGAAACGCCTGCGCGAAGCCGGAGCTGCAGCCCGGCAGATGTTTACGACGGCCGCGGCCAACCGCTGGAAAGTAGCCGAAACGGAATGCTACGCTGAAAACGGGGCTATTCATCACCGGCCTACACAACGCACGCTGACCTACGGCGAACTAGTCGATGAAGCGAGCAAGCTGCCCGTACCAACTAAACTGACGCTCAAGCCAAAGAGCGACCTGAAACTACTGGGTAAAGCGATGCCCCGCCCCGAGGTGCCCGACAAAGTAACGGGGAAAGCCGTGTTCGGGATGGACGTTGAAGTGCCGGGGATGCTCTATGCCAGTGTGGAACGAAGCCCTGTGATTCACGGCAAAATTGTATCGGTGAATGAAGCGGCTGCCCGTAAAATCCCCGGCGTAAAAGCCGTAATCCGCACTGAACGCCCCATGCCGCACCGCAAGTCGGAGGTGGTGGCGGTATTGGCTACCAACTACTGGGCGGCTCTACAGGGTCGGCGGGCGTTGCAGGTGAAGTGGGATAATGCTGGGTACGACACCCAAATGACCACCGCCCGGTATTTTGCCGAACTCCGGGCGCAGGCCGACGTGGAACCGGCTCCGTACTATACAACTGGCAACTTTGGTCAGGCTTTCGATACCGGTGCTAAAAAACTACAGGCGACCTACGAAACCCCTTTTCTGGCCCACGCGCCCATGGAGCCGGAAGTAGCTATTGCCCATGTGAAACCCGACGGTTCGTGCGAGATATGGGCACCCGTGCAGGGGCCAGATGGGGCTATCGAGCAGGTGTCGGCACATCTGGGCATCAAGCCGGAGCAGGTGAAGGTCAACGTACCATTTCTGGGCGGGGCTTTCGGACGGAAGGCGTATCTTGATTTTGTACTCGAAGCCGTGAACCTGTCAAAAGCGGCCAAAGCGCCGGTTAAGGTGGTCTGGACACGCGAAGACGATATTACGCAGGGACCTTTCCGGCCGGGTATGCTGAGTTCGATGAAGGGCGCCGTAGATGCCAACGGGCAGGTAACGGCGTTTGCTCATACCCTTATTGGGGAGTCGATTCAGGGGCAGGTGTTTGGTTCGCTCAAAGAAGGCACGGCCGATGGCTGGGCCGCCGAGGGTATTGGTAAGCACGAGAGTCCCTACGCGTTTCCGAACGCCCGAGTGGGTTGGAAACACGTAAAAACCGATATTCCGATTGTCTGGTGGCGCTCGGTGTACCCATCGAATAGCTGTTTTGGCCATGAAAGTTTCATCGACGAATTGGCCCACGCTGCCGGTAAAGACCCACTGGCGTTGCGTCTGGACTTGCTGAAAGCTCAAACCGATGGGGAATCGGCCAAATCGGCCAAACGCTTTATTACGGTACTCGAAACTCTGGCGCAGAAGGCCGACTGGAACAAGCCATTGGCAGCTGGGCAGGGTAGAGGAGTGGCTGTTTGTCAATCGTTTGGGAGCATCTGCGCCCACGCCATCTACGTTTCCAAACAAGGTGCGGGGGTGAAAGTGGATCGGGTGGTGACGGTGCTGGATTGTGGTATGTACGTAAACCCCGACAACGTACGTGCCCAAACCGAAGGCAATGTGGTAATGGGACTGACAGCCGCCATTAAAAACGGAATTACGTTTGAGCAGGGACAGGCTCAACAGCAGAATTTCCATAACTATCAACTCCTGCGCCTGCCTGAGACCCCGGCCATGGAAATCCATATTCTGGATAACGAAGAAGCACCCGGGGGTGTGGGTGAGCCCGGTTTGCCGCCTATTGCTCCTGCACTCTGTAACGCGGTGTTTGCGGCTACGGGCAAGCGGATTCGTACGTTGCCGTTCGATAGTATGAATGTTTGACGTTAACGCATAGCACGCCCAAAGCCTGCTTGATACAGGCTTTGGGCGTTACCTTTTCCATCCTATACCATGAAATATTTCCTTTTGCTGGCGGTTGGCATCGCGCTTGCCTTCCGGCCATTTACAGCACCATCGACACAGGGGGCCTGGCGAAAAACCAATGGCAGCGAAACAACTATGCTGTTGGTAGCCGACAACTATTTTATGCAGACCGTTTACACGCCAACTCAGTTTCTGAGCACCCGGGGTGGCACCTGGAAGCAGGACGGCACTAAACTGACCATGAACATTGAGTTTGATTCGGCGGATAGCACCCGGGTAGGTCAGTCACAAACGGCTGAGATGGCCTATAGCGCTACCCAAATGGCGATCATCACGCCCAATGGGCAACAGGTGATGACGCGGGTTGATGAGCCGGGCGATCAAACGCCGATGGCAGGTCTGTGGCGCATCACGGCTCGGGCGAATAACGAAGGCGCCATGACACCCATGCAGCGCGGTGCCCGGAAAACCCTCAAATTGCTAACTGGTACCCGGTTTCAGTGGGCGGCCATCAACCCCGAAACCAAACAGTTTAGCGGTACCGGGGGCGGCACGTACACACTTAAAGATGGTAAGTACACCGAGACTATCGACTTCTTCTCACGTGATAACAGCCGGGTTGGTAAATCACTGACGTTCGATAATAAGCTGACGGGGACGGACTGGCTGCATACCGGCCTTAGTTCGACCGGCGGTAAAGTCAACGAGGTCTGGAGCCGGGAGCGGTAAGCGTATAGAATTACACGAAAGCCGTGCTTACCAAGGCAAGCACGGCTTTCGTGTATCTTACTGATTTTATGTACTTTGTCTATAGTCTACAAGGGTAAAAGTAATGCCCCTGTATAGCCATTAAAAAGGTGATCATATACCATCGCAGGCTACTTATAAAACGTATATATCCGAAATCCTTCCCAACCTACATAAGTTGCCCAAGCGCATGAAGTGCTTAAAGTCCCTGTTTTGGCGGTTGCTGTTTATCATAAGTTTATGCTCCCCTTCGCTGGTGCGGGGGCAGGTCGATACGCTGTTTCGATACGCACCTGACGAGCGTATTTTTAAACTCTGGCAAAACCCGGCCTGGGATGCGATATGGGCCAAACGAGTTACGGCAAAGGATTCTGTCCGGTTGTTTGCGCAACTACGGCAATTACAAACGTTTGCCAATCGTGAGAATGACGACCGATTGTACTGGTACGCAGAGCTTCACAAAATACTTTTCCGGCATCATCTTGTTGATTTTTCGGGCCAGTTCTCGACGGTACTCGATGAGGCTGAACCACTCATGGATCAGTGCCCGGTGCCCGTTGTACGAGCGTCGTTGCTGTATTTTCGAGGCCGGTATTACTTTGGGGAGCTTCAGTTTGAAAAAGGCTTTCGCTTGCTTTTGCAGGCTCAGCAGGAGTTTGAGCGGATTGGGTATCAGAATATTCCTGAGATAAACCAGTATCTGGTGGGTTTAGGGGGGCGTTATTACTTCTTTGAAGAGTACAAGGTATTTCTGCGTTATATGGACCAGGCTTTTCGGTATCCGTTTTTGTCAAGACGGGCTGAAGTATCCGCTTTGCATAGCGTGGGCATGGCGCATCAACAGCTGAAAGATTTCGCAAAAGCAGCTGCCATATTCAGTCAGGCGATTCGAAAAGCGAGGGTTTACCGGGATACTACCTTTTGGGGTATTGCGTCGGTAAGCTACGGGCAGAATCTGCTTGAGCTGAACCAAACTAAGCAGGCGTTGCCGCACCTTTACACCGGTTCTAAACTGAGCCGTCGCGAATCACCGGAACATGCGGCTACGGCGGCAATACATATAGCTAAAGCGTTGCTTGCGCTCAACCGTATTGCTGAGGCCAAGGCGTACATCGAGGAGTCGCGAACGTTAAAGCTTCGCAAAGAGGCCTGGGTCGAATACCCGCTGGTGTACTACCAGGTGCAGGCGCTTTATTATCGAAAAACAGGCGATTTCCCTAAAGCGACGCTTTATCTGGACTCAACAATTCAGGTGAAAGACTCGCAACGGGCTTTGTTTAGTAACCAACTGCTCAATAATACGCAGATTCGAATCAACGCCGAACGGTATTTGAGTAGCCTACAGGCATTAGATGCTGAGAAAGCCAACGCCATTCTGGTCCGTAATATTATCATCGTCGCTTTGGTGTTGCTTACAGCGGCTGGTGTGTACGCACTCAGTCAAAACCAATTAAAACGCCGACGGGAAAAACAGGTACAGACCGAACAGCAGAAACGCGCCGAAGAGTTGCTGGCACATGCTACAGCGCAGCTTAATCAGCACATGACGTACCTGAAAGAGAAAAATGAGCTAATTGAAAAACTGGCGGCCGATCTGGCCCAGGCGACACCCAGCGAGGCTTCGTCGGCGCGGTCGGAGACTCACGTACCCGTTGAAGATCTTCTCCAACGTACCCTGATTACCGAAGCTGACTGGCAACGGTTCAAGCGACTGTTTGAGCAGGTGCACCCCGGTTTTCTCGATTCATTACAGGACAAATATCCCGAACTGACAACCGCTGAGGTCCGTTTACTGACGTTGTCGAAGCTCGAAATCCCATCTAAAGACATGGGTTTTATTCTGGGTGTTAGTCAGGATAGTGTCCGAAAGGCGCGCTATCGGCTACGCCGAAAACTCGAACAGCGTCACCCCGATACGACGCTGGAAAGCCTGATTCGCTCTTTGTAGGTGCCCGGGTAAGCTCAGATTCAGTTAATTACGAACATGTCCACGCTTTGTCCACGGCCGTTTTTAGGCTTGTCGACGGCGTGGACTTTGTTTTGTGTGGTTCAGCAACTCCCTCCCAATGCATCACTCACGTTCTCCAATCGTCGATGTCGAAAAGCAGAGATGGTTTCTCAAACTGATCTGTCTGCTGCTAACGGCGGCTCTATTGGTTACCGCTGTTTCGATTTACTACGCCTACAAAGTGAAGCAGTTAGAAAATAAGGGAGCGGCAATTGTTGAGGCCGCTTCCAATACCGGAGTCGAACTAAATCAACAAATCCCCATCAAACACAAGCGTATGACCGGCTCTACCTTATGAAACATCTTTTCCTGTTCTATTCCTGCCTGTTAGTTTTCCTGCTTTCCTTCGTAGTGCCAAACCGGGCTGAGGCTCAGGTGTCAATTCTGGGAGCTTACCCAAACACAGCTGTCAGTAAAGGGGGGAGTGTGGTTGTCTCACCCAGCAGTGCTCAAACAGGCCTGAGTGGCCTGAGTGCTAAAACCTCTCCTGATTTTAGAGGCCATTTGGTGGCTGATCCGGTCACGGGTCGGGTTCGAGTCTCGAATGCATATCCGGCTGGAGTATATTCGGTGACGGTAACAACGTATGTGGGGACCGTTTTTCCGTTACCAGGTTTGCAACGGACGTTTACCCTGACCGTTGGGGAGGGCGCCATTTGTACAACAGGATCTTTGTTTAGCCCGACGATCGAAGTTGCCAACAGCAGAGGGGCCGACTTTTCGACCGTGGGCGACGTTAATAACGATGGCAAGCTGGATCTATTAGTGTGTGAACAGAACGCGTCGGCGGTGTCTATTCATCTCGGAGACGGTACTGGACGTTTTACAAAGTTTGGTTCGGTTCCTACCGGTGGATCTTCTATCCATATTGATGTGGGTGACCTGAATAATGATGGCAAACTGGATATAGTGTGTACGAATCTAGTCCAATCGACTATCGCGATTCGATATGGTGATGGTACTGGCGGATTTATGGGAACTACTAACCTGGCTGTTGGAGAAGACCCCTATAAGTCAATCATTAGAGATATTAATCAAGATGGTAAGCTCGACCTTCTAACTGCCTGTCGGAGTGGGCAATCTGTTTCGGTATTCCTGGGCAGTGGCTTGGTGAATGGGTTTCAGGCTATGCCTGATGTATCTATCGCCAATGACGTGCTCGATATAGCAGCTGATGACATTAACGGGGATGGGAAACTTGATTTTGTAACGGCAAACGGCGACAGTCACAACGTGTCAATCCGGTTGGGCGACGGAGCCGGGGGTTTCACAGCAAGACCTGATATTTCAATTGATAATAACTCTTTCCCGGGGGCTATATCACTGGGTGATATGAACGGCGATGGAACTCCAGAGTTAGTTGTGGCCGGTTTGAGAAATACGACTGCTCTGTTTCTGAATATTTCTAAGTCAAACGACCCAATATTTGGTACTCCAGGCACGGCCATTTTTGGAAATCGTATAAATGTGAGCGAAGATGGTGGCTACGTTGCGTTGGCAGATATCAATAATGATGGGAAAGCGGATATTCTTACGACCCGATCAATTTACGACGGAGGTCTGCGGATATATCTTGGTAACGGGCAGTTTAATTTCACGCCCGTGGATATCTCCGGCCCTCACACTGATCAACTAAGTTTAGGAGATCTGAATAATGATGGCTATCTGGATTTTGTGGCTCAAATCCCTGCTATTAGAACGGTAACTCGTTATTTGGGTTGTCAGAGTCCCCCAGCTGTTAACGCTCCAGACTTATTGCTAACTCCCGGCACAAATACGGTCATGCCTATTGCCACGGTGAGTCAGCTGGGTAGCACTCCAAGCAGTTTATCGCTCACCGTTCGTTCAGAGTCTGCGCTAAGCGATATCAACATAAACGGTATAGCAAATACAAACGGTACTATTCGTGCCAATGTGTTTGTTGATTGCAACGCTGGCTCTGGACGATTTGCTTTGATCGTTACCGATGGGTTACTGGTTACGGAGAGTACCCTGCAAGTGAACGTAACACCACTGTCTATACGTAGTCAACCTGCCTCTGCATCGACGGTGACGCCGGGATCAACTATTTCAACTGGCGTTTCTGTTTCGGCGACTGCTCTGCTATCGTACCAGTGGTTCCGAAACCATACACCTGTGAGCGGGCAGACCTCGGCTACCCTGTCGTTGTCTAATGTCCAGACAACCGATGCCGGTGCCTACCGCGTGGTGGTGTCCAGTCCTTGTAACAGCGTGACTTCAACCCCATTTAATCTGTATATACCACCGTTCACAGTGACTCCGGTGCCCGTTTCTGTATCGAGGAACAGCACGGCACAATCGGTCACACTGGCAACTATAAATAGCACGACTGGGGTATCTGCCAACCTGACGGTAACTATAAACAATAGCGCATCGGCCACGAACAATGCTATAACGGTTAGTAACCTTGGTAAGGTCAATGGTGCCGTTACGGCTGATATACGAACGACCTGTGCATCTAGCCCAGCTACGTTTGTTCTTACAGTCTCCGACGGAATACAGAGTACGTCTGTTTTGGTGGGGGTTGATCTTCTTCCTTCTCCTTTGCCGCTGATTACCAGTGAGCCTGCATCCTCGTCGGCGGTCGAAGCGGGGGCTACTGTGCTAGTCCGCTTCGAGGTTCGGGCGAGCGATCCTGTTGCTTACCAATGGTATCGGGGTGGTTCGTCGCTAAGGGGGCAAACGGAGCCTACTCTGACCCTGAGCGATGTACAGGCGAGTTCGGCCGGGACTTACTACGCAGTAGCCATAACCGGTTGCATAAGCTTGACATCCAGTACGTTTAGCCTATCGGTCAATGTACCCACCGTTATTACCATTACCCCGGCCGACCCGCTACAGCTTTTAGTAGCCGAGGGTGGGAGTGTGCTGAACCGGATGTTGGCTACGGTAAGTACGACTAATGGAAGCCCGGCTAATCTAACCGTAACAATAAATGGTAGTTCTTCTGCCACGCTCAACGGCCTATCAGTAACTAATTTGGTGAACAATAATGGAACCATTCAGGCTAATCTGGCCGCTACTTGTGGTGCCCTGTCAGGCCTGTTTACCCTTATGGCTACCGATGGTATTGTGAGTGGTTCGGCACAGGTACGTATCGGCATAGCGCCAACGTTACAGGCTTTGGCCATTACAAGCCAGCCCGTTGCGGCATCGAGCGTACGGACGGGGGCAAGTGTGACTGCCGCTGTAGGCGCCGTCAGTAGCAATCCGATTACGTATCAATGGTATAAGGATGGTCAGCCAGTAAGTGGACAAACGTCCGCTGTGCTGAGTCTGACGAGTGTTCGGACGGGTAGTTCGGGGGTATATAACGTCGTAATCACCAGTATTTGCCAGAGTGTAACGTCAACGCCTTTCACCTTGCAGGTTGAAGGTCCGCCTATTCGTTTGTACGTGCGGGCTAATGCGACCGGTGCTGGTACGGGTTTGAATTGGCAGGACGCCTTCACTGATCTGCAGTCGGCTCTGACGTATGCTAACCGAGCCGAACTGACCGAAATATGGGTGGCTTCTGGAATTTATAAGCCCTCCGGGGGGGGGACAGACCGTAGTCTTAGCTTCATCATGCTCCCAAATGTGGCCATTTACGGTGGCTTTGTGGGTACAGAAACTCAGCTGAGTGCGCGGCCGACGGTCAGTATAACCGCTCCATCTGGCACGACGTTGTCGGGCGACATTGGGCTGGTTGGTAACGCTGACGACAACAGCTACCATGTTATAAAAACCCCCACCGGGTCCATAGCCCCGGCGCTGCTTGATGGATTCGTGATCACGGGTGGTAACGCCAATGGTAATGAAACCAATCTTTTTGACAGAGGTGGTGGCTTGTACAACGCCAGTATGAACCTGACGATTCGTAACTGCGGGTTTGTGGGTAACGTGGCCCGTGAGCAAGGGGGCGGTATTTGTACCGAAGGGGGGAGTCTGGCGGTGCAAAACAGCTGGTTTAGCAGCAATAATGGTGGTCTCAACGGGGGGGGCGTTTACGGCGGAGGAAATGCCCAGTTTGTGAACTGTTCGTTTTTCGACAATCGGGCAGCGGATAACGGAGGTGCCTTTTTTAACGCTGGTCAATTGAATGTGTCTTTTTTGAACTGCTCATTTCTGCGCAATGTATCTTTTGACGGTGGGGCGCTGACCAATGGTATGGGGAGTGTTCAGTTGACCAACTGTATCGTCTGGAACAATGGCGGCATATTCACATTCAGTGGTGGCAATATTATGGCTACCTACAGTTTGTTCGATATTGCCGAGTCTGGTTCTGGGTACAGTGGTTCCAATAATCTCGTTAGTAGCGTTTCTCCGTTTGTCTCTGCAACAAGTACCCAAATCACGGGCTGTTCGCCAGCCGTAAACGCAGGCAATCCAGTCACAACCACCGTTACAGCCAGTAGTCTCGATTTGGCGGGTAATGCACGGTTGTCTGGCGGGCGGATCGACATCGGGGCCTTTGAATTTCAGGGCGAGCCCCAGCAATCAGTACTGATTACCAGTCAGCCCACGGCTGGTACGGTAGTTAGCCTTGGGAGCGTGGTTTTGGCGGGCGTAAATGTGAGCGGGACTGGGCCGTATGCCTATCAGTGGTACCGGAATGGTCAGGCTGTAGCCGGACAAACCTCCGCTATTCTGAGCCTGACTAATGTACAGCTTACTGATGGGGGAAACTACCGGGCCGTTGTTAGCACTGCCTGTAACAGCGTAACCTCAACGGTATTTAGCTTGTCGGTGGTCGTTACAAGACTATATGTGCGGGCCAATGCCACCGGGGCCAACACAGGACTGAGCTGGCAGGATGCGTACACCGATCTGCAATCGGCTCTTACCAATTCGCAGATCAATGCCGCCGAGATTTGGGTAGCGGGTGGGGTCTATAAACCCACAACGGGTACTAACCGAAATACGAGCTTTGTGGTAAAGCCCGGCACCCGACTATTTGGGGGCTTTCTCGGTACCGAGACTGAGCGGAGCCAACGCCCGGCTATTAATGTGGCGGTGCCATCCAGTTCAACCTTGTCGGGCGATATTGGCACGTTGGGCACTTTAAGTGATAATAGCTACCATGTCGTTGTGGGACAGGCCGGATTAAGCCCGGCTGATGGGCTCGATGGGTTTGTGATTATGGGTGGCAATGCCAACGGCAATGTGGCTAGTGTAAGCGGAAACGGACTGGGGGGCGGTTTGTATCTTCAGGGAATTGGTAGCGGACAGTTTTGTAGCCCTACAATCAGAAACTGCCTGTTTGCCAATAACCAGGCGAATAATGGCGGAGCTGTCTGCACTGATGCCAGCAACGGCGGCAATACCAGCCCAATCTTCGAACGATGCACCTTCAGCGGTAACGGAGCGCAGTTCTGGGGGGGAGCCGTTTCGAACTATGCCCCGCAAAATGGAACGGGTAATCCAAGGTTTCTGAACTGTTCATTCATCAACAATGGAGCTGTTTCGAAAGGTGGGGCTGTTTATAGTGCCCTGTACACGGTCAATAGCCGGGTGACTCTACTCAATTGCTCAATACAGAGCGGTGGTACCCTGTATAATGAAGAGGGTGCCGGTCGAATGGTTTTAACCAATTGTTTACTCTGGGATACCTTTGGTAGGGCAGTGATACAAAGTGCCGTTACAGCTAACTACTGCCTTTTCAGGGCCACTGAAACTAACTACACAGGGGTTGGAAATGTATTGGCAAGTTACTCGCCTTTTGAATCGACAACCAGCACAAAACTAGCGATTGCCTGTTCGCCCGCAGTTGACGCGGGCGATCCAGAAACAACGGTCGGAACGGCGGGTACGGCCGATGGTTTTGATAATTTGCGGATTGTGGGCGGTCGAGTCGATATTGGTGCATACGAACTGCAATCGACCCCACCCGTGGTCTCGCGTATATACGTAAACGCGTCGGCCACTGGAGCCAACACGGGCCTAACCTGGGCGGATGCGTTGACAGATCTCCAGATGGCCTTGTCATATCCATGCAAGCAACTGCGCGAAATCTGGGTAGCTGCGGGTTCATATCGACCGGCCCCTCAAACCAGTTTTTCCATGCGTCCCGAGGTAGCCATATACGGTGGGTTTGTGGGTACAGAAACTGAGTTGAGTCAGCGTCCGGCTATCAACCTGACCATTCCGTCCTCAACTTCCTTGTTAGGCAACGGTCGCCCCATTGTTAGCAACGGCCCCGGTTTAACCGAAGCGGCTGTTTTGGATGGGTTTGTTCTGGCTAATAATACGTCACTTGTTGATGGGGGCGGACTGGTTAACGACGGATCGGGAGCAGGCAACAGTTGCTCTACCCTGATTCAGAAGTGTTGGTTTGTCAACAACTCAGCGGTAAGAGGGGGGGGCATTTATAGTAATGGATCAAACGGAGGCCGAAGCGGAGCTTTGATTCGCGAATGTGTATTTGTAAACAATTTTGCTTCGGAAGGAGGAGCAATTTGCACCGACAACCGGGATCTGGCGGGTCGGTTGGTCATAGAGAACTCGATATTTCGGAATAACAAGGGGCAGTTTCAGGGCGGAGCAGTATGGGGGGATGGTACTGTAGAGATTTCAAACTGCTTGTTTGAAGCGCACAGTAATCCTAATTGCTACGGAACAATGTACAGCAGGGGTATGGTCAGTATTGACAACTCTACGTTTCGGCATGCTGATGGCCTGTATTCCGGGCTATATTTTGAGGGGGATTTTATACAAATTAATAATTCCGAGTTTTCTGATCAGATTGCTAGTCAGGAGTCTTCGCTCATCACGAGCGGACGGGTCACCAATTGTCGGTTTCTGCGCAACCGGTCATTTGCACCGTTGCTTACGACCGGTACCGTTACAATTGATAAGTGCTTGTTCGAGGATAACCAGTGTAGCCTGGCTGGGGCTATAAAGGGAGCAGCAAACCTGACCGTATCAAACAGCACATTTGTGCGAAACTCGAGCGGGCGCTTGGCCGGCGTGTTTGATGCCGGCACTTTTTGGGGCGGGGGTGAACGAAAGTTCTTGTTTACCAACTGCGTATTTGCCCATAATCGGGGTGGACCGTCAGGTAAATTGTTTTCTGGGCGCGAAAGTACCGGCGAATTTGTAAACTGTTCATTTTACGACAACTATACCGAAGTCGTTTCGGGTCCAGAAGCAAGATTTTCAGCTAAAATCACCAACTGTGTATTTGGGAATAACCGGGGACAAAATCTTTTCTCCAATGCAGATCTAACCGCTAACTATAGTGTGCTGGAACAAGGCGAAATGGCCAGCATAGCCGGAGCCAATAATATTATTGTCACAACGTCGCCGTTTGCCACTACTAACAGTGCAGAGCTGTCTGCATGCTCTCCGGCCATCAACGCGGGCGACCCGGCCACTACTACTGCTATTGTTGGGGTTACGGATCTGGCGGGAAACTCACGTTTTGTTGGGGCGCGCATCGATATGGGGGCACTGGAGTTTCAGGGGGGGGTACTTCAGCCCCTCGCCATTACTACTCAGCCGGTGGTCGGCACGGTGGTGCAGCCCGGCAGTGTGGTAACAACCGTAATCGGCGTTATGGGTACTGGGCTCATCGCCGTCCAATGGTATAAGGACGGTCAGCCAGTAAGTGGACAAGCGTCGGCTATGCTGAGTCTGACCAATGTGCAGCGGGCTGATGCGGGTAATTATTTTGCGGTAGTGACTGATGGCTGTACAAGCCTGACATCCAATAGCTTTAATCTGGATGTAGCCGGGCTCAGTAATTTCACCGTTTGCTCAGGGCAGACCGTAAGTCTGACGGCTTCGGGTGGAGAGTCATACACACTACTCAATACCGGACTAATCAATACCACGGGAATTTTTGTGGTTTTGCCTACCGGTACAACCACATATACGGTACTGGTAAGTACACCGACTGGTACGCAACTGACTCTAACAAGTCTGGTAACAATGCTGGAGCAGCATCCTGATTACGCACCCCTGGCCGATTTATACCAGGCTACCAACGGAATAGCCTGGCTGAACCGAACGGGTTGGCTGGAAAGTTGCAACCCTTGCTCGGGCTGGTACGGGGTGAGTTGCCAGAACGGGCGGGTGGTGAGCCTGAGCCTGTCGGCTAATGGTCTGGTTGGTTTACTTCCTGCGAGTTTGCCGGTATTGAATCAGTTGCAATATCTTGATCTTAGTAACAATCTGTTGCAGGGCTGTTTTCCGGCTTCCTTAACGGCTCTATGTACCTTGCCGACGAAGAATTTCGCGGGGAATACAGGACTGCCCGGTGGGGGGGATTTTGGGGCTTTCTGCGAACGTGGGGTAGGAAGTGATGCGTTACTGGTGTCATTGGTCGCCAGTCGTGATCGGGTATGTGCGGGCGATGGCGTAGTGCTTGAAGCACGAGTGCAGGGCACCGGTCCCTTCACCTATCAATGGTACAGTGGCGCGGTATTACTCTCGGGTGAGACCGGCCCCCGGCTGGAGTTGGGTAACCTACGGCAAAGTACAAACTACCGAGTGGTTGTGGTGGGGAGCTGCCCCACGGGAGTCAATTAGTTGTAATGTTACTTATTGAAACCATTTAGAACCAGTTGCTTAGCTGCATTGCCAACCAGTGCAGATGCTGTTTTGATCCGGCATATGGTAGAACTACCCGCCAGTTATCAGGGCCGAGCACTGCGGGTGAGCTACGAAGCAGGCCAACGGCTGAAATTTAACCCCGCCAGTAAGCTCTTGCTGGGGCAACTTTAGACAGTAGACAGTAGACAGTGAACAACGAACAGTGAACAGCCAATAGTAAATGGGTACTTGTCAGCTGCTCATTGTTCGTTGTTCACTGTTCGTTGCTCATTGTTAGCTGCTCACTGTTCGTTGATCACTGTTCACTGTCAATGGCTATCTCGCTTGACTACGCTGCCCGACGAGCCGCGCAGGAAGTCGAGGTCAGCACCCTCGTGGGCCTGCGTTACGTGCCGGATGTAGAGGTTTACATACCCCCGGTTGTAGCCAAGGTCAATCGGCTTGAAACGAGCCAGGCGACCAGCCAGTTCTTCGTCGGACACGTGCAGGTGCAACCGGCGGTTTTCTACGTCGAGGGTAATCAGGTCGCCGTCCTGTACAAAGGCCAGGTTACCGCCCACGGCGGCTTCGGGCGATACGTGCAGAACCACCGTACCGAAGCCGGTTCCACTCATGCGGCCGTCCGAGATACGGACCATGTCGTGAACGCCCTGCGCCAGAATCTTGGCCGGAAGCTGCATATTTCCCACCTCCGGCATACCCGGATACCCGCGCGGCCCTACGTTTTTAAGCACCAGCACGCATGAGGGGTCAACGTCGAGATCGGGATCGTCGATGCGGGCCTTGTAATCGTCGATGTTTTCAAACACCACGGCCCGGCCCGTGTGTTGCATCAGCTCGGGACTGGCTGCCGAGGGTTTCAGAACGGCTCCGTTAGGGCACAGGTTACCCCGAAGCACGGCCACGCCCGATTCCGGTTTGAACGGCTCATCGATACTGGCGATAACCGAACGATCGTGGCATTGGGCTTCGGCGCAGTTTTCGCCAAGCGAATACCCGTTGATGGTCATGGCGTCGTTGTTGAGGACTGAACGTAACTCCCGGATAATGGCGGGTAGGCCACCGGCGTAGAACAGGTCTTCCACAAAGTGCTCTCCCGACGGTTGCAGGTTGGCCAGTAGTGGTATTTTGGCCGACAGGGTGTCGAAATCATCCAGCGACAAATCCACACCGATACGGCCGGCAATGGCCATCAGGTGAATAATAAAGTTGGTAGAACCCCCCAAAGCGGCATTAACCATAATGGCATTTTCAAACGCCTGCCGTGTCAGAATATCCGATGGTTTGATGTTTTGCTTAGCCAGCTCAACTGCCCGCATCCCGGTCAGGTGCGCCAGTACTTTCCGGCGCGAGTCGGAGGCCGGAATCGTCGCATTGTCGGGAAGCGCCAAACCCAGCGATTCAACCATGGCAGCCATTGTGCTGGCCGTACCCATCACGGCGCAGTGTCCCTGACTGCGGGCCATACAGGCTTCGGCTTCCACAAACTCCTTCTGCGACATTTTACCTGTTTTGAAATCTTCGGCAAAGCGCCACAGGTCCGACGTGCCAATTTTGCGGCCCTGATACCGCCCGGCCAGCATGGGGCCGCCCGACAGCACAATCGTGGGCAAGTCGACGCTACAGGCACCCATCACGAGCGAGGGCGTTGTTTTGTCGCAGCCGCAGAGCAGAATCACCCCGTCGATCGAGTTTCCCCGAATACTCTCCTCCACGTCCATACTGGCCAGGTTGCGGAAAAGCATCGCGGTGGGCTTGATTTGGCACTCTCCCAGCGACATAACCGGGAATTCAAGCGGAAAACCACCTGCCTCCCATACTCCCCGCTTCACGGCTTCGGCCAGTTCGCGGAAGTGCGCGTTGCAGGGGGTAAATTCCGAAAATGTATTGCAGATACCAATGACGGGCTTGCCTTCGAAGAGGTGATGCGGGAAGCCCTGATTTTTCATCCAGGCGCGGTAGATGAAGCCGTCTTTACCGGTGCGGCCAAACCAATCATGGGAGCGGAGGGGCATACGTTAAACCGAGTTCCATTAGGGGAACTCTCTGTCTGCATAAAGGGCATTTAGGTCAAGGCATACCCATGTTTACACGTTCGTAAAGTGCTTTAAGGCGGGTTCGGGCGCGGTTGAGTCGCATCTTGGCGGCACTCACCGTGATACCGAGATGTTTGGCGAGATCCTCGGTTTTAATGTCGTCTTCGTACTTCAGGTAAAGTATCTGCCGATCGTCGGGTTTAAGGTAACGGAGGTAAAACCAAAGGTCTTCGCTCGTGTCGGCTGGTGCTATCCAGTGAACGGGTTCGGTTTCCAGAAAAGCCTCGTTTAGGCTAAAATGCCCCGGTTGCCGCTGCTGACGGCGCAGTATATCTGTGCAGTGATTGCGCGTCACGGCATTAAGCCAGGTCGAGAAACTGCTCTGATGTTCAAACGAGCTAAGGTTTTGAAACACTTTGATCAGAACCTCCTGCGTGCAGTCGGCGGCTGAGTCTGGGTCCTTCAGCCAGTATAAGCACGTGTTATAAACAGGCCTGTACTGCCGACTGTACAGTGTATTCAGGTAGCGGGTGTCGGCGGTAGCCAGGGCCAGTCGGATTAGGTCCGCGTCAGAAAGTTGTTTGTAGGAGCGCTCTGCCGAACGTATTCGAATACTGGAGGAGGGGGCTGTCAGGGTCATACTTCTCAGCAGATTGGCGTATAGAGTAAATCGATAGATGCAATGGATGCAAAAGTAAGAGAGGATTTGTAACAATAAATGAAAATTATTTAATATTATGATTTATGTTGCCCGCTTGGCGAAAAATAGGTGTGCCGAAAGTCTCTAAGGCAAACTGACCGCCCCAATTGGTTCTGCGTTTTTGCAGCAATACCGTCAAAATAGGGTTAGTTGCCGGTTGGGCATACTGGTTTCGTCGGAAAGGCTGGACAACGATACGCCCAGTAGCCGAACGCCCTGCGTAACGGGTAAAATGGATTGGAGTAATTCCCGGCAGATTCGTTCGAGGGTTGAGCGATCGGGGAGAACAGTGGCTATTGTTCGACTACGGGTAATCTGCTGAAAATCGGCGTACTTCACTTTGAGCGTGACCGTGCGGGCACCAATCTGCCGATTCTGGCAGTACTCCCACACATCGTCGATCAACGGTTGAAGCCCATCGACAAGTGCCTGCTCGGTCGAAAGGTCGGTCTCAAACGTGTTTTCGGAGCCAACCGATTTCCGAACCCGGTCGGGGTTGACGGCCCGTTCGTCGATACCGCGCGCGATATGGTAATAATGATGGCCTGCCTTACCGAAGTGCCGGGTCAGAAACTCCTCCGACTGTTGCCGCAGATCGAGGCCGGTAAAAATACCGAGTGCATTCATTTTGCCGGCCGTAACGCGTCCGATCCCGTGAAACGCTCCCACGGGTAGGGGTTCGACGAAGCGGGGGCCGTCGGCGGGTTTAATCACAAACAAACCATCGGGTTTGCGGTAGTCTGATGCGAGCTTCGCCAGGAATTTGTTGTATGAAACCCCGGCTGAGGCCGTCAGCTGGGTATTTTCCAGAATTTTGGCCTTGATCTGCCGGGCAATTTCCGTTGCCGACGCCAGCCCGGCCCGGTTTTCGGTTACGTCCAGATAAGCCTCGTCGAGCGAAAGCGGTTCGATCAGGTCGGTGTATTCGGCAAAAACAGCCCGAATTTGGGCCGAAACGGCTTTGTAAACCTCGAAACGGGGTTTGACAAAAAGGAGATCGGGGCATTTCCGCAGGGCCGTAACCGATGCCATCGCCGATCGTACGCCGAAGGTACGTGCTTCATAACTGGCTGCGGCCACCACGCCCCGGGCCCGCGAACCGCCCACGGCAACAGGTTTGCCCCGGAGGTCGGGGTTGTCGCGTTGCTCCACCGACGCGTAAAAGGCGTCCATGTCGATATGGATAATCTTGCGGATCGGTGGCAACGGAGCGGGCATTATACAAATTTACCATACCAACGCCGTATCTGTTGGTACGGGTATAGGACAAGTTTATTCTGGCAGGTTTGCAAAAACGTTTTTCTGCCCCGGAGGATTTACAGCCGGGCCAACGTATCGGATAAAGAGGATTTATTTAGGCCCAGATAAATCCTCCTTATCCTGTAATCTTGTCAAAAGACTTGTCCTTCATCCGTCGGGACCTATACTTTTTCGGCAAAAACAGGCCAATGAAAAAGGGATTCGGCCCGTGACCAAATCCCTTTTTCATTTCAACTCCAGTTTACCGTCAGCGGCCACCCGTACTATTGGTGGTATCGGGCGGGGTTGTCGGTTCGGGGGTTGGGGCCGGGGTTGGTGTAAACGTTGAATCGAGCAGGCTCGGGTCTACGTCTGTCGAATCCGAATCCGTTGACTCGCTCTCGTCGTAGTCATAGCTACAGTTAAGATATTCTTTGGTAATCGGCACCGATGGCTTCGGGAAAGGCCCCTGAAGGTCTTTAAACGCTTTGTCGGCGTACACTTTTTCCAGGAACCGCCCGACAATCGGCAACGCTGTTTTAGCACCCTCACCCAGATCGGTGGATCGGAAGTGAATACTCCGGTCATCGCCCCCAACCCAGGCACCAATAACGAGTTTGTCGGACACACCCACAAACCAGCCGTCGGAGTTGTTCGAGGTGGTTCCGGTTTTGCCGCCCATCTGATGGTTGTTCTTAAAAATATTGAACGACCAGAGGTTTTGCGATGTGCCGCCCGGCTCCTGCAAGCCCCCCTGTAACATAAACATCATCAGAAACGCCGACTCTTCGCTGATCACCCGCTCCTGATTAGCTGTGAATTTGGCAATCTGATTCCCGTTGCGATCTTCAATACTGTCAACAATGAGTGGGTCTACGTGCTGCCCTCCGTTGGGAAACGTGCAATAGGCATTGACCAATTCATACAACGACACATCCGACGAGCCCAGCCCAATCGATGGTACCGCGGCCAACCGACTTTTAATTCCCAGCTTGTGCGCGTAGGCGGCCACTTTTTCGGGCCCGACGTCATCGGTAAGTTGGGCCGTAATCGAGTTGATCGACCGGGCCATAGCCCGGCGTAGGGTCATGTTGGAATACGAAAACGAGCCGGTCGAGTTTTTGGGCTCCCACACTTTGTCTTCGCCGTTTTCACGATACTCTTTCTGGAATGGCTTGTCGCGGATACGGTCGCAGGGGCTCAGATTCAGGCTCGTATCGTCGATAGCCGCGCAGTACACAAACGGTTTAAAGGTTGACCCCGGCTGACGGCGGCCCTGCTTTACGTGGTCGTACTTGAAGTAGTCGTAATCGAGGCCACCAACCCACGCCCGGATATGCCCATTGTGAGGGTCCATAGCGACCATGCCTGCCTGCAAAAAGCGTTTGTAGTAGGCAATTGAATCGTAAGGAGTCATTTCGGTTTCGCGCTCGCCTTTCTCCCCCCAGTCGAAGACCTTCATCTTGAATTTCTTCTCCTTCATGTAATAGTTGATGGAGTCGGGCTGATCGCGGAAACGGCGGGCCAGTGAGCGGTACCGATCGGTTCGTTTGGCAACCGAATCAATAAAGCCCGGAATCTCGTTCCCTTCTTCGTCAATCCAGGGGTTGCGGCCACGCCAATGGTTGTCAAACGTGCGCTGGAGCGTCTTCATTTTCTCGGCGGTTGCCTCTTCGGCGTAGGTCTGCATCCGCGAGTCGATGGTCGTCACAATCCGAAGCCCATCGGTGTAAAGGTCATACCCGTTCTCGTCCCCCCATTTCTTCACAAAGTCCATAACGGCGTTTTTGAGATAACTCGCCGGGCCGGCATAGGGGTTTTCGGGGGTGTAGTCGGTGCGGAGCGGCAACTGCATAATCGAGTCGGCCTCGGCTTTAGTCAGGTACTTATACTTCGCCATCTGACCCAGAACTATGTTCCGGCGCTCGCGTGAGCGGTCGGGGTTCCGCAACGGATTGTACGAGGTAGTCGCCTTCTGAAGTCCCACCAATACGGCCCCTTCCTGCACGTTAAGGCTGTCGGGGGCTTTATTGAAGAAAATCCGGGCGGCTGTTTTCAGGCCGAAGGCGTTGCTGCCAAAATCAACCGTATTGAAATAATAGGTAATGATTTCGTCCTTCGAAAAGTTACGCTCCAGCTTAATGGCCATGAGCCACTCTTTCGATTTGTAAATGATTTTCCGGACAAACGGGATTTTATTGAGAAGGCCGCTATTGTTTTTCCGGCGGGTCTTGAACAGGTTTTTGGCTAACTGTTGCGTGATCGTAGAGCCACCGCCGTCGCGCCCGAAACTGGCCGCAGCCCGCCCCAATGCCCGAACATCAATACCCATATGGTCGTAAAAACGGGCGTCTTCGGTAGCAACCAGCGCGTTGATAAGGGGTTTCGGAATATTTTCGTACTTGATCGGCGTACGGTTTTCGGTATAAAACTTGCCGATCAGCTTCCGGTCGAGGGTGTAAATTTCCGACGACTGATTCAGTTTGGGGTTCTTCAGCTCTTCAATGCTGGGCATCTCGCCTGTAAGCCATAAGAAATTGGTTTCCAGAACGAAAATATACAGGGCGGTTGCCAGCAAGCCGTACGTGAACAGGTGCCAGGCCCGCCGGAGGTAGGGGTAATAGGCGGCTTCGCGATCAATATATCGCCCGACGACCTCCCGCCGACGTTCGCGTAAGGCCTCCCGACGTTCTTTTAGTCGATTATAGCGCTCGTAAACCTGCTCTGTCCGTTCTTCGCCCAACGTAGCCGAGGCTCCCCGGCGCACAAGACGGCCCAACTTGCGCTTGGTCCGGCGATAAAATAGGCCGATAGCCTCCCAGACGGCGCGAAGCTGATCCAGTAATTCCCTCATTTCGATGAAATATAAATGCTACGATCACCCGGCCGACTGGCCCGACGGTGGATGCAAATATAACGCAAAATGACCCTTCAGTTATGTAAAAAGCCGGGCATTCGCCCGGCTTCATCTGAAACATTTGTCGTGAGGGAGTGGCATTGGCCACCCAGTCGGTCAATTACACGCTCTGACAGAGGGCGCTTTGCACAGGCTATTGTTTTTTGACAAACTGCATGGCTGTTCCGTTCATACAATAGCGCAGGCCGGTGGGCTTGGGGCCATCGTCGAAAACATGACCCAGGTGCCCGTCGCACACACTGCACATAATCTCGGTGCGGGTCATACCAAAGGCATAATCTTTGGCTTCTTTCACCGCGTTTTTGGCAATGGGCTGGAAAAAGCTGGGCCAACCCGTACCCGAGTCAAACTTGGCATCGGCCGAGAACAGGGGATTCTTGCAGGCGGCACAAACAAACGTACCTTTTTCGTGAATATCGTTCAGCGAACTGCTCCCTGCCCGCTCGGTGCCTTTTTCCCGAAGCACATAGTACTGGTCGGGCTTCAGAATTTTTTTCCACTCGGCATCGGTCTTCACCACCCGCCGACCACCCGGTGGGTCTACCTCGGGTGCTTGTTTGCTCAGGTCGGTAGCCTGAGCCGTGTTCGAACGGCACGACAAGTGAGTCAATGAGCTCACTACCAGCGCGCCATATGTCAGAAAGAGGGCTATGCGATTCATACTATATATACGAAAAAGGCCCTTGATTAGTTTTAGCCAACCTGCCCCACCGCTACCAGCGCTGTGAGGGTAGGTGTAGGGCTACCGCCCCGGCGTTCGATGGTTACAGCAAAGGCATCGGCCGCGCCAATGGAGCGGTTAGTGCGCTGAAGTTGCCCGTTGGTGGGCAGGTTTTCAAAGACACCGGCATCCACGGGTTTTCCATCAACAAGCGACCAAAGCTGATACTGCTGATTTTCGGCTAGCTTGGGCAATGAGCCAACTTCTACGGCTACCTGTTTGAGCTGGGCGTTCCAGTACACGGCCAACCGACCGTTGGGGGCTTTATCGTTGCCCAGAACCTGAATAACACGGGTACCGGGTTGCTTCAGCAGAGCAATGGCTGCATCGGCGCTCTGTTGTCGATCGCGCAACTGCCGGATTTCATCCTGTAGGCTGTTATTTGTCGACCGCAAGCTGCTCTGAACCTGCTGGCTTTCGCGGAGCTGATTCACCAGAAACAGAGCAAATGAGAGCAGAATGAGCCCCACCGAAGCCGCTGCCACCCAAGTAAACTGGAAAGTGGGCCTCGATACGGGCATGGGTTTCACAATAGGTTCCTGAACCGGAGCGGGCTCAAACGAGAGCTTGCTCATAATGGCCTCTTTCAGGTCGGCGGGAGGGTCAACGCTATGAACCAGAGCATAGCGTTCCATAGCTTCGGTGAGCTGATCCAGCTCCTGCCGAATTTCAGGATAAATCGACGCCAGACATTCTACCTCCCGGCGCTCCTGATCCGAAGCTGCGCCCAAAGCGTATAATTCCAGGGTTCCTGATGCTATATATTCGGAGACATCCATATCACAAAAAGTCAGCAATGGGTGGGCGGGTATTAGGTTTGGGCCCGCTTGCCCCAAGGCATCATATTAATCTTTTAGATTTGGTACGTTCATTACGGTTTGCTGCGTGCACGGCCGTGTCTCGGTGAGACAGGGACGCTGTGCTCATCGGGAAAAAAACTGTTTCAACTCCTGAAGGGCCGATCGGACGCGGGTTTTCACCGTACCCAGGGGCAGATTCAGGACTTCGGCGGCCTCTTCGTGCGTATAGCCGTTGAAGTACACCAGATCAATCAGCATTTTTCGTTCTGGCCTTAGTTTATCGACCACTTCGCGCATTCCGATGTGATCAATATTCTCAGGGTCCGTCTGGTGCTGCCGATCAACTATATATACGTTCTCCGCGTCAGTATGGATTGCATTGGCTGGATTAGGCCGGCTGCTGGCTTTGGCCGAACGTAAATTATCAATGGCAGTATTGCGGGCTACATTGAGCAGCCACGTGAAGAGCCTACCTTTAGACGCATCATACGAATCCAGGTTATTCCAGATTTTAATAAAAGCGTCCTGCAACAGGTCACGAGCCTGTTCATCGTCGTGTACAATCTTGCGAATTACCCCGAAAAGCGCGGGGGAATATTGATCGTACAGCCAGTGGAAGGCCTGCTCATCCCGCCGATTCAGCTTTTCGATCAGGACGGCCTCGGAGACAAAGGGCGATGTACGTTTCAACGATTTAGTGGAATAGAAGGAAGTACGCAACGGTTTTGACAACTGGAAGTAAAGAAAATTCATGCATAGTTGTGCAGGGGGAATACACGTTATTAATCTTTATTTAATCAAGTTGTTCGGCCAAATATAAAAGTTTGTCCACAAATGCACCATCAACGAATCGATAATGATGTAACCGTGGACAAACTCTCTAAAAATCAACGAAACACTACTGAACTTTCTTTAGGCATCAATACCGTATCGATACCATGAACCACGCCGTTGGTCTGTACCTGATTGGGGGTATCGACCCGGCTCGTGTGCCCCTGTTCGTCGGTCAAAACCACCTTGCCATCGCTACCCAGTTTGGCCGTCAGCGTTGCCCCGCTTAGGGTCTTAAGGTGCGCACTGCCGTTACCCGCTTCGATTTGCCGGGTCAGGGCGGCTACATCGAGCACCCCAGGTATTACGTGGTAAGAGAGAAGGGTACTCAGGGCGTCGCGGTTTTGCCCTTCGAGCAATACGTTCTGAATTTTTGCGGGTAATTTCTTAAAGGCAGCGTTGGACGGAGCAAACACCGTATATGACTGACCTTCCCGGAGACTTTTGTCGATCTGAGCCGACTGAAACGCGTTTTGGAGCGTAGTGTAGTCCGGCTGGGCGGCAATAAAGTCGCCTACGCTGGTTCGGCCTACGCTCGCCGTTGTGTTTACAATTGGCGCATTTTGGGCTTTCGACACGGCCGTACCGGTACCCGTAGCGGCTGGCCGGTTTAGGTTGGGGTCGCCTGCTGTGGCTTTCTCTGTACCGGTAATGCGGCCCGAACCGGCACTACCCGACGACACCGTGCCCGGCCGCACATCACCGGCTGCTCCGGTGGCACTCGGGTTGGAACCCACACCCGTAGGAGCCGTGGTAACCTGGTTACTGTTGTAATTGGTCGTGTTGCTGTTGTTGTTTACGGTGCCGTTGCTCATGGAGCTCTCACGGTAGGTCGCGTCTTGCCGACCCGAGTTGCCAGTGGTTCCGTCGGGTGTTGTGCTATCCTGCCGATTCTGCCGGGAGTTGACATCTGAGCGGTTGTTTCGGCGCATGTTTCTCCGGCGTTCCCGCCGATTTTTCCGGTCGGCATCGTCCTGGCCGGCGGTGTTGTCGTTCAGCATCTGTTCGCGCGAGGGCCGAAGGGTATCGGGCTGGAACGTAGGCGTACTGACCGTGTTGGGAACGGCCGTAGGGTTGGTGGTCACGCGTTGCGCGCTGGCGGTTGTGGTGAGCCATACCAGACTGGCGGTGGCCAAACCGAGGGTTTTTGGGAGATTCATTGTCTTAACATTGAGTAGAGTACAAAAAAAAGTGGCAACCATTTGGCTGCCACTAGGTAAACTCGGTAGAGTTACAATGGTTTACTTTAGCTCCGAGGCCTTGAGGGTCCGGCTCCATTTCTCGGTGCCTTTGGTATCAAAAACCTGAATCGTCAGGGCCCGGTCGCGGAGGGGGCCGCTAACGCTCAAAACGCCAAAATTACGCTCTGAGAGGTAGGTGCCTGCCTGGGCCGTGGGGAGCTTCAGTTCGTCGTCGGTGGCTTTGGCGGGGCCCGAGGTCAGGGGCGAGATGGTCAGGTCGTACAGGGGGTAGGTGCCGGGCCGGTCGAGCTTGTGCAGGATGGTGTGGTGGCGGTCGCCGGTCAAAAACAGAACCCCCGGGATTTTGGCCTCAGCAATGGCTTTAAACAGCCGGTCGCGCTCGTGCCCGTAGTTGCTGTAGTTTTCGGCTACTTTGGCGGGGTTGACTACCTGATTGCCAATCACCACAAATTTAAACGTAGCCTGGCTACTGCTGAGGGCATCCATGAGCCAGTCGAACTGCTGCTTGCCAAGGTAATCTTTGGCGGGGCCGTCGGGCATCTCGTTGGGGGCCCGGAAAGTCCGGTCGTCCATCAGAAAAAACTGGCAGTCGTTCCACATAAACGTACCCGTACACCCTTCGTTGAACACATAGTTGGGGTTGGCCCAGAACAGCTTGAAGGCTTCGAGCGTGACGGGCTTGAGCCAGTAACTACGGTCGGCATCATTGGGGCCGTAGTCGTGGTCGTCCCAGGTGGCATAGTGATGCGTGTTGGCCAATAGGGGCTGGAGTTCGGGCACCGAGCGGGTGTGTGTGTACCGGCGCAGCACGCCCGTACGGCTGTTCCAGTCAACTTCGCGGAGGTACGTATTGTCGCCGGTCCAGAGCATAAAATCGGGTTTCTGACCTGCAATTGCCCCAAATATCTCGTAGTTAGCTCCGTAGGGCCGACCGGGCCGGTCAACGTCCGGTTCGTTGACGTAGGTGCAACTTCCGACGCCGAACCGGAAAGCCGGTGGGTCCGTTCTGAATTGCCACAGGGGTTGGCTTTGGAACGTTGTCGGGTAGGGCAGGCTCACCTTCTGGCCCTCGATCAACAGTTCGTACGTGTACTTTTTTCCGGGTTCCACCCTGTCGGCGAGCAGGTGGGCTGTAAAAGCCGTTTCTTTTCCGGTTTTCACCTCGTCGGTGAGCTGGCTGCTGCCCGGTTTACCATCTTCGGTGTACCGAATCTGGACGCGGGCGGGGCTTTTGGTCTGCACCCACAGTTTTACCTCGCGCATATCCGATGCCCCCACCATGGGGCCGGCCTGTAGCAGGGTAGCGGGATTGGTACGGGTGGCTGGCGCGGCCGCAGTAGCGCGCCGGGGCTGGGCCGGGTTCTGAGCCAGTAGGGGGAGGGTGATCAACCCACTAAAAGCCAGTAATAATGCGTGTTTCATGGAGAAGGTCTAAGCTACTTAAGTCGTATATTTGCGGGAATTTTAGGCCAGTATGTATTTAGAAAACCGCTCGTATCAGATTCAGGGTGTCCCGGTGCTCGACATTGCCAACCAGTTTGGCCTGCCGACATACGTGTATGATGCCGACAAAATTATTCAAAAAATCGACTTGCTTCGGTCGTCCTTCACCGGCGTGGACCTTAAGATAAAATACGCCCTGAAAGCCCTCTCGAACCTGTCGATTCTGAAGCTGATGCGGAGCCAGGGTGTGGAGGTCGACGTAGTGTCGGTCAACGAGGCCCGGCTGGCGATGCGGGCCGGCTACGAGCCGTCGCAGATTATGTACACGCCAAGTGGTAACCGGTTCGCTGAGATTCAGGAGGCTATCGAGCTGGGACTGACCATTAACGCGGATAGCCTGCCACTCATTGAGCAGATTGGGCAAACCTACGGGGCTGCTGTACCGATTTGTATCCGAATCAACCCGAGTATTATCGATGGGGGGAACCTCAAAATCCAGACGGGTCATGCCGACTCGAAATTTGGGATTCCGAACCAGTACCGGCCGCAGATTAAGGCTCTGGTTGAGCAGTACGGCATTCCGGTAATCGGGTTGCATATTCATACGGGCTCCGATTTTAAAGATGGCAACACGTTCCTCAAAATTGCCGATGTTTTGTTCGACCTCGCTTCCGATTTCCCCGACCTGCGGTTTATGGATTTTGGTAGCGGCTTTAAGGTGGCCTACCGCGAGGGCGACCATGCCACCGATCTGGCCGAGCTGGGGCAGAAAGTTTCGGCAGCTTTCAAGGCATTTTGTGCCCGCTACGGCCGTAACATCGAGCTGTGGTTTGAGCCGGGCAAGTTGCTCGTGAGCGAGTCAGGGCATTTGCTGGCCAATGTCAACGTGGTGAAAGAAAACCCGACCCGTACATTTGTGCAGGTTGATACGGGTCTGAATCACCTCATCCGGCCTATGATGTACGACGCCTGGCACGACATTATCAATGTCTCGAACCCCGAAGGCCCCGAAAAACTGTACACGGTGGTTGGCTACATTTGCGAGACCGATACCTTTGCCACCGACCGGCTTCTGCCCGAAGTACGCACCAATGATGTGTTGTCGTTTGAAAACGCGGGGGCTTATGGCTTCATGATGGCTTCTACGTACAACATGCGTGGGCGCCCGGCCGAGGTAATGGTATACGACGGACAAGCCCACCTGATTCGGGAGCGCGAAACGTTTGAAGACCTCCTGCGCGGGCAGATCGAAATTGAATTTACTGAATTGACAACTATATAACTCTAAACAGTTTACAGTTTTCGGTCTTCAGTTTTCAGTTTGGCGTACGCATCAAAACCGCTTCGCGCAACTGAAAACTGAAGACTGAAAACTGCAAACTTTAAAAATAATGGGACGCGCGTTTGAATACCGGAAAGCCCGGAAAATGAAACGGTGGGGGCAAATGGCTAAGACCTTCACCCGCATTGGTAAAGACATCGTGATGGCGGTGAAAAGCGGTGGCCCCGACCCCGACACCAACGGCCGACTACGGGCGATCATTCAGAATGCCAAGGCCGCCAACATGCCCAAAGAAAATGTGGAGCGGGCCATCAAGAAGGCTTCTTCAAAAGAGCAGGAGGATTACAAAGAAATCACCTACGAAGGATACGCACCCCACGGTATTGCCATTGTAATTGAAACAGCGACCGATAACCATAACCGGACTGTAGCCAACATTCGGAGCTATTTCAGCAAGTGCGGGGGGAGCCTCGGCACCAGCGGTATGACCGACTTTATGTTCGACCGGAAGAGTGTGTTTCGGATTGCCGCCGACGATAGCGTGGACACCGAAGAACTCGAACTGGAACTGATCGACGTGGGTGGTGACGAAATCGAATTCGACGAAGAAAACGGCCAACTGGTAATCTACGGCGAGTTTACGGCGTTTGGCAGCATCCAGAAATTCCTCGAAGGCAAAGGCTACGAAATCAAAGGGGCCGAGTTTCAGCGTATCCCCAACGATACGAAGGAGCTAACCGAAGAACAGGTGGCCGATGTAGAGAAACTGCTCGAAAAAATCGAAGAGGACGACGACGTGCAGAACGTGTACCACAATATGAAAGAAGAATAGCTTCTGGAGGGTTCATAGTTTTTGGTTTGTCGTTTCTGGTTGTAGAAAGTTTGCTGTCTGCGTACAGCCTTTGTGCAGCTAACACCAGAAACTAAAAACCATAAACCAAAAACCATAAATAGCAACGCCCCCGCCGATTTCTCGGCGGGGGCGTTGCTATTTATGGCGAGCCCCGGCTTAGTAATTCGGGTTTTGCGTCAGGTTTGGGTTCAGGTCGATTTCGCGCTGCGGAATCGGGAACAGGTTATGTTTTTCCTGCACGTTTTCTTTCCCCTTTGCCTTCAACACACTCACCAGACGGCCCGTGCGTACCAGATCAAACCAGCGTTGGCCTTCGGCGTTGAACTCCCACCGGCGCTCGTCGTAGAGACGTTGCCGGAATCCTTCTTTACCCAAAGCAGCCGTGAAGTCGACCGGCGAGGTAGCGTTGAGTCCGAATCCAAAGGCCCGCCGACGAATCGGATTGGCTGCGTTGAGAGCTAATGCCGTGGGACCGTTCAGCTCGTTTTCGGCTTCGGCAAACATCAGTAAGACATCGGCGTACCGGATAATCGGGAAGTTGTTGTTGGCGTCGCCAAATGCCCGCGCCGAGGGGTCCTGGTATTTATTGAAATGCTGGAACGTGTTGACCGTACGGCCCCCGCCATCTACATACGAGTTGATGAATAACTCACGCCGTTTGTCGGTTGGGTCGAAGCTGTTGTAGAACTCCGTAGTCGGGAAAAATGACCCGAAGCCCCGACCCGTAACGGGTGAGTTTTCGGGCGCGAAGTACGTAACCATACCGCTACCCTGGCCGGTGCCCTGCCCCACAAACTGAATCTCGAAGACCGACTCCCGGCCGTTTTTGTTCGAAATAGCAAAGGCATCGGCGTACCGGTCGAACAGGCCATAGCCGTACTTGGCCGCGTTGTCGATTACCTCTTTCGACTTGGTCCGGGCGTTGGTGAAGTCTTTCCGTTGCAGGTACACCTTAGCCAGCATGGCCTTGGCCGAGCCCGCCGTTGCGCGACCGAGATCGGCCCCGGTAAACCGGTCGGGGAGCGCCGTTTCGGCATCGGTCAGGTCTTTGATGATCTGCGCGTACACCTCGTCGGCCGTAGCCCGCTTCACATCGCGGCCATCGGCCAATGATTTGGTTTCGGTCAGCATTAAGGGCACGCCACCCCACCAGCGAACGAGGTAGAAGTAGTAGAACGCCCGCATGAATTTGGCCTCGCCCACGAGCCGTTTTTTCAGGTTTTCGTCCATCTGAATTCCCGGAATCCGCTCAATGGCCGTGTTGGCCCGGTTTACGCCCTGGTACAGAATCTGCCACGACTGGGCCACAATACCGTTGGTTGGGATGGTCTGAAAACTCCAGATCTGAATCCGGTCGGCGTTGTTGAGCAGCAGGTTCATATCGTCGGACGGAATGTCGCCCATGATAATGAAGTTCCGACTCTGATCGCCAATCTGGTTGGCAACGTCGTACACGGCATTGACGGCCGCTACAGCATCGCCGGCGCTGGTGTAAAAGTTTACGGGAGCCAGTGCCGAGGGGGGCGTTTCTTCCAGTGAGCAGGCCGACAAGCCCAGCACCAGCAGAGACGAATAAAGAATATGGTTGATTTTCATGGTTTTTCGCAGATGAAAGATTAGAAGCCAAGTACTAAGCCGCCGAGGAAAATCCGGCTACCGGGGTAGCTGCCGTAGTCGGTGCCCTGGCTCAGGGTGTTCTGCCCAAACCGGTTCACCTCCGGATCGAAGCCCGTGTAGTTGGTAAACGTCAGCAGGTTCTGCGCGCTCACGTACACTTTTACGTTGTTCATTTTCACCTTCCGGCTAATGGTCTGGGGCAGGGTGTACGAGAAGTTCACGTTTTTCACCCGCAGGTACGAGCCGTCTTCAATCTGGCGGTCCGAAATCACGTAGGCGTTACCCACAGCATTGGCGCGCGGCATAGTCGTGCTGGGGTTGGTGGGCGTCCAGCGGTCGAGTACCCGGCGCGACTGGTTGCTCACACCCGTCAGCGACTCCAACTCAAACCGGTTGATGTTGAAGATGCTGTTGCCGTAGGTGCCCTGCATGAAAATGCTCAGCTCAAACCCTTTGTACGAGAACGTGTTGGTCAGACCACCGAAAAACTTCGGTTGGGCATACCCCAGAATCACGCGGTCGCTCTGGTTGATTACGCCGTTGCCATCCTGGTCCACATAGCGAATGTCGCCGGGGCGGGCCGTTTTCTGCGCCGATGCATCAACCTCGGCCTGATTCTGGAAGATACCGTTTGACCGCAGACCGAAGAACAAGCCCACTTGCTCACCTACCCGTACCAGACCCGAGTTGGGTAGCTGAAGGTGTCCGCTCGACTCACCCGCCGGAAACTCACGCTGGCTACCCAGATCGAGTACTTTGTTGCGGTTGCCGGCAATGTTGAACGACGTGGTCCAACGGAAAGCGCCCGTCGTATTCACCGAGTTGATCCCCAGTTCGACACCCCGGTTGCGGATACTGCCGAGGTTTTGCAGGGCCGATGCATAGCCCGATACAAACGGCAGGGGTACCGACAGCAGCAGGTCGGTCGTTTTCTTGTCGTACACGTCGGCGGTCAGGGTCAGACGATTGTTCCATAGACCCAAATCCACCCCGATATTGGCTTGTGCGGTGGTTTCCCAGCGCAGGTCGGGGTTGGCTACCCGCGTAGGCCCGATCCCGATGGCTACCGTATTGTTGAAGTTGGCGTTTTGGGTGCCGAGCGTTGCCAGCGACTGGTACTGACCAATTTCCTGGTTACCGCTCAAGCCGTAGCTCACGCGCAGTTTCAGATCATTCAGCACGGGGTTGCCTTTCAGGAAGTCTTCTTCCGACAAACGCCACGCTACCGAACCCGATGGGAACACGGCCCACTTGTTGCCCGTCCCGAACCGCGACGAACCGTCGGCCCGTACGGTAGCCGTTACCAGATACTTACCGGCATAGTCGTAGTTGACCCGGCCGATGTATGAGTTCAATTGCCAGAGGGCCGCCGACGAGGCCGGAATGAGCGGGGTAGAGGCTCCGCCGAGGTTGTAGAACGTCAGGTTGTCGTTGGCAAAGCCCTGCGACACCGCCCGCACGCTCTCAAACCGGTTGCCCTGCATGGTGTAGCCCGCCAGCAACGTCACGTTGTGAATCGAGTTAAACGTTTTGTTGTAGGTCAACGTGTTTTCGTTCAGCCAGTTACTGGTCTGGTTGTTCTGAATGGCACCCTGACCGCCCAGCTGCGCGCCCGAAGCCGTGAGCCGTGAGATGTAGAAGCTGTTTTTGCTGTAATTGATGTCGGTACCGAAGCTCGTACGGAACGTCAGGCCCGGAATAATTCGGTAATCAACAAATACATTGCCCAGCAAACGGGTGCCTACGGTCTGGTTTGACGTACCGAGGGCCTGAGCCACCGGTGAGCCGATCTGAATCCTGCCCGGTGTGTTGAACACCACGAGCGTACCGTCGGGGTTGTACACCGGTTGCGTGGGCGAGAAGTTCAGAGCCGAGTACACCACGGTCGCTCCGTTGCCACCATCGGCATCGGTAGGTACGGCAAATGTCCGGGTACGCACCAGATTGAGGTTGGTACCGAGACTGAATTTGTCGTTCAGCTTGTGGTCGAAATTGAACCGCAGCGAGCCCCGGTCGAACTTTGAATTGATGATAACCCCCTGCTGATCGAAGTAGTTACCCGATACGGCGTAGCGGGTTTTGTCGTTACCGCCTGAGGCTGTCAGTTGGTAATTCTGCATCGGCGCGGCCCGGAAAATCTCGTTTTGCCAGTTGGTGCCTTCACCGAATCCGGCAATCTGTTCGTTGGTAAACACAGGCTGCCGCCCGGCATTAGTCTGCGCTTCATTGACCAACTGAGCGTACTCAGTCGCGTTGAGCATCGGAATCTGCCGACGCACGTTCTGCACTCCATAATACGAGTCGAATTCGATGCGGTTCTGGCCCGCCTTACCGCGTTTGGTGGTGATCAGTACCACCCCGTTTGCCCCCCGTGAGCCGTAAATAGCTGTGGCCGAGGCATCTTTTAGAATCTCCATCGACTCAATGTCGTTGGGGTTCAGGTTGGGGCCGTTTTCGTTGTACACCGGAAATCCGTCGATCACGTACAGCGGTTCGTTGCCAGCGTTGATGGAGTTGCCACCCCGTACGCGGATGCTTACCCCACCGCCCGGCGCGTTGGAGGCCTGCGTTACGAATACGCCCGGCGCGCGGCCCTGCAGGGCCTGTCCAACGCCCGTGACGGGTACCGCCCGAATCTCTTTGGCCGTTACCGAAGCCACCGAGCCCGTAATATCGCTCTTGCGCTGGGTACCGTAACCCACCACGACTACTTCGCTCAGATTCTGCTCATCGGACACCAGCTGCACATTGAACGATTGGCGGTTGCCTACCGTAATCTCCTGCCGGGCGTACCCAACAAAGCTGAACACCAGTACGGCATCGGGACCGGGCACCGAAATCTGAAACTTACCGGTATTGTCGGTAGTGGTACCACGGTTAGTGCCGCGCAGTGTTACGCTGACACCCGGCAGGCCTTCGCCTTTCTCGTCGGTTACGCGGCCCGAAACGCCCTGATCGGCCACGGCGACCAAAATAGGCCGTTCGGGGCGGGCCAGGCTAAGGCCGGGAATCATCAGGGCCACCAGCAGGGCAGAGCCGCACACCAGCCGCTTTACGCCCGGAGGACTGGCGAGTCCCGGACTGGCGAGTCCCGGCAGGCGATTCTCCTGGGTCGAGGGTGTTGAATGTTTTGGGGTTCTCATAGAAGTTAGTAGCAAAATAGGTTGTGTGAATTCAGAGGGGTTGAGTTACGATTTCTGGCCGCCTTTCTTGCGGAGGGCATCGTACCGAAGCAGTGCCTCCAGGTAGTAATAATCGGCGTACACCAGCGGGGTATTTATTTCGCTGTTGCCGGGTTTGTGGCCTACGCTATGCTTCAGAATAAAGTGGTTGTTTTCACCCAGGTTAGCCCGGTAAGCAGGTGTCGAAAGGCTTTGCAGCATCTGCTCGGCGTTTTTGAAATAGGTTTTAGCCGATGGGCCACCATACGTGCTTAGTTCAAGCAGGGCTGCGGCCGTAATGGCACCCGCTGAGGCATCGCGTTCCTCGCCCGGCCGGTCAAAGTCCCAGTACGGAATCTTGTCGGCGGGCATATTTTTGTGGTTGAGCATGAAGTTGGCAATGCGCCGGGCGTGGTCGAGGTACTTCTTGTCTTTGGTTTCGCGGTACATCACCGTGTAACCGTACAGACCCCATGCCTGTCCCCGCGACCAGGCCGATTCGTCTTCAGCACCCTGGTGGGTTTTCTTCGCTTCTACTTTGCCGCCATCGCCGTACAGGATTACGTGGTAGCTGCTGGCATCGGGCCGGTAATGATTTTTGAGGGTATTGTCGGCATGAGTTACCGATAGGTTGTACAGGTCTTTGTTCCCCGACTCCCGGGCCGCCCAGAACAAAAACTCCAGGTTCATCATGTTGTCGATAATAACCGGATACTCATACCGCTTACCGGCGCGGTCTTTGAAACCCTCCCACGACTTAATGACGCCGTAATCGGGCCGGAACCGGGTCGCCAGCGACTTAGCCCCGGTGAGCATGATCGGCTTGTAGGCCGGGTTTTTGGTGAGCCGATAGCCATTGCCGAACGGGCAGTAGAGCATAAAGCCGAGGTCGTGCGTGCGGGTATTGTACTGCTCCTTAGCCACGGCCATAGTCCATTTGTGGGCGGCCTCTTTCCACTTGGGGTCGCCGGTTTGCTCGAACAGATACCAAAGCGAGCCGCCAAAAAAGCCGCTGCACCACCAGTCCGACTTCATGTCGCGGGGAGTACCGTCGGGGTTGGTCGATTGGGGGAACCGCGTCGTGTCGGGGTGGCTACGGAGCATCCCTTCGTATTGTTTGGCGGCAAAGGCAAACGCGCCTTTTACATCCACGGGGGCTTGCGCAAACGAGAGGTTAGCCAGCAATAAGCCGACCATCAAAAAACGGAAACGAAACGTCATTTTAGTTCAGAAATAGGGGTAAAATCCATGTCAGTAAAATCCATATTCTCGCCCGCCATGCCCCAAATGAAGGAGTACGACGAGGTACCACAACCCGAATGAATCGACCAGGGCGGAGACAGTACCGCCTGGTGATTGGCCACCACAAGGTGCCGGGTTTGCTGGGGAGGGCCCATCAGGTGAAACACCCTGTGGTCGGGGTGCAGGTCAAAATAGCAGTACACTTCCATCCGGCGGTCGTGCGTGTGGGCGGGCATCGTGTTCCAGACAGACCCCGGCTCCAGCACCGTAAGGCCCATCACGAGTTGACAACTCGTAAGTCCGCCCGCATGAATGTATTTGTAAATGGTGCGCTCGTTGGCTGTTTCGCGGGCGCCCAGTCGGGTTGGGTTGGCGTCTTCCTTAGCCAGTTTGGCCGTTGGGTAAGCGTGGTGAGCCGGGGCCGACATCAGAAAGAACCGGGCCGGGGTGGCCGGGTCGTCGCTCCGAAACTGCACCGATTGGCTGCCTTGCCCCACGTACAGCCCGTCGAGCGTATTCAGGGCGTATGGTTCACCATCCACTGTTACTGAGCCCGCACCTCCTACGTTGATGACGCCCAGCTCGCGCCGTTTCAGGAAAAACTCGGTTTTGAGGTTCTCGTAGGGTGGCAGTTCAACGGCTTCGAGCAGAGGCATGGCTCCGCCTGTAATGACGCGGTCGTAATGGGTGTACACCAACTGAATCTCGTCGGCTTCAAACAGCGATTCGATCAGAAATTGCTCACGCAGATTTTCGGTACCCAGTTGGGCCATCTCGGTCACAGCAATTGCCTGGCGTATCGGTAACGAAAGCGTTTTGGTCAGCATAAAGTAAGCAAGGTTGAGGCTCGTTGCCCGTTGCAGCTAAACGGCCTGTTTGTGAGGTTAATACCGGCTCGGTATGCTGTCAGTGTGCTACGTATGGGGTGTGGCTTATTGGAAAAGTGAAAATCCGATTGCCAGCTACCCATAAAAGCTCACCTTTTTTTACATACCGGCCGAATGCCTATTCCTTAGACGTTGCCTTGAAATTATAGGCCTTTTTGAAGCCTGTCAAGTGCGGAAATACCTACGTAAGCCGTTTTTTCAATGCAAACGTTGCCGCAAACGTTTGCGGGAAATAATTATTTTTTGATAACTTTAAACTTTAGCAATACGCAAACATTTTCGAACGAAACGAGTATAGCGCTGGAATAGCGTCTTTCTTAATTGGCTAATATTTGAAAAGTTACATTTTAACTCGATTTTTATGAAGGCTACGCCCGTTACGATCAAAGACATAGCCCGGTCGCTGAATATTTCAATTTCAACCGTGTCGCGTGCGTTGCGGGGTATGCCCGAAATTCACCCTGATACCCGAAGCGCTGTCATGCGGCTGGCCGAAGAGCTCGACTATCAGCCCAATCAGTTGGCTAAGAGCCTGCTGAAGAGCCGCACCCGGACCATCGGGGTCATTGTTCCCAATCTGAGTTACCATTTTTTTGCGGCTGTACTCAACAGCATTGAGGATGCCGCCATGCGGGCGGGCTATAGTGTACTCGTTGGCCAAACGCAGGAGTCGTATTTGCGCGAAAAAACGACTCTCGAAAACCTGCTCCGTAGTCAGGTCGAAGGGATTATTATGTCGCTTTCGCGCGATACCGATCATTACGAGCATGTAGAGCGCCTAATCCGGCGAAACATTCCGCTCGTACTGTTTGACCGGCACGCCGAGGGAATCGATGTTTCGAAAGTGATTGTTGATAATTATCAGGCCGCATTTGGGGCCACCGAGCACCTGATTGAGCAGGGGTGTAGCCGGATTGGGTTTCTGGCAGGCCCCCCGCATCTGCTGTTGAGCAATCAGCGAATTGCCGGGTATCGCGATGCCCTGCTTCGGCATCAGTTACCCGTGTCGGATCGGCACATTTTCCATTGCGATTACACGCAGGAAAGCACCGTGATGCAAACGTTGTCGATCACCAATCTCTCCGAACCGCTCGATGGGTTGGTGGTAATCAGCGATCGGGTGGCCTATCCGGCCTTGTACATTATGAAACAACGGGGTGTGCGGGTGCCGGAAGATTTGGCCGTAGTGAGTTTCAACAACGAGCCGGTATCAGCATTTTTCTCGCCGGGCTTATCGAGTGTGAACCAACCCATTAACGAGATCGGACTCGAATCGGTACGGCTGCTGTTGGCGCAGATTGAAGCCCCCGATGGCGAGGTTCCCCGCCAAACACAGGTGATGCCCACGCAACTGATTGTGCGGGAGTCGTCGCAGCGGAAAGGGGTAATAGGAAGTTAAGAATTGGGTATAAAAAAACAACACCGACCTCAAGTATGGGTCGGTGTGTCGAATTACACTTCATCAACAAACTAAAAACCAATCGAATCGTTTAGAGCGATTGAAGAGCCACATCGGCGGTCTCATTCGCCATTACGATCATGCTGTAGGAGGGGGACTCGAACCACCCACGGTGCGGTTAGCCATAGTACAACTCTGGTGGTCAACCCCAGTCGCTCCGAAGAGCGGCATTATGCTACGTTTATCCCGTTATCACCACCCCCGAGACAGGAGGGCACGTCTGCCAATTTCGACATCCTACAGTGTTAAAGAGCAATTTGTCAAATTCTACCCCGTTGACCCGGCGTTGTTTGATTAACTTGACATTGCAAAGGTAAGGCAGCTTTTCTATTCATTGCAAATATTTTATCAAAATTTCTTAAAATTTACATTTCATTCAAAAAAAACATACTTTTGTTTAAATCCATCAAATATCACATTTCTGAAATGGACAAAAATTTAGAAATTGATAACACCGATCTAAAAATACTCTCCCTGCTCATGCAGGATGCCAATATGCCGTACACCGAAATCGGGAAGCGGATCTACGTGTCGGGCGGTACGGTGCACGTGCGTATGAAGAAAATGGAGCAGATGGGCATTGTGCGTGGCTCGCAGCTGGTGATCGATTACACCAAGCTCGGTTGGGACATCAGCGCCTTTCTGGGTATTTACTTAGACAAAAGTTCGCTGTATGCTGAAGTGGCCGAGCAGCTGATGAAAATTCCGGAAGTGGTAAATATTCACTACACAACCGGGATCTACAGCATCTTTGCCCGGATCGTTTGCCGCGATACCACCCACCTACGCGAAGTGCTGCACGACAAGATTCAGAAGGTACAGGGCATTCAGCGGACTGAAACGTTTATCTCGCTCGAAGAAAGCGTAAACCGGTCGATTCCGCTGGATGAAGACTAAAAGACGGTTGCAAATAGCGCGCTCTGGTCGACAAACCACAAAGTTTCTGTGATTTGCGAACTATACCGGAACGGGGCCGTTTAGTAAATTGTTACTTTTGTGCATTGGTTCGGCAGTAACCGCATCACAAACACCTTATGAGCAAAGAAGTTGAACTCTTAGAGAGCATCACCAATTCGGAATACAAGTACGGGTTTGAGACCCTGATCGAAGCGGATGAGGCTCCTCAAGGCTTAGACGAAGATATTGTACGGTTTATTTCTGCGAAGAAAAACGAACCCGAGTGGCTCCTTGAGTGGCGTCTGAAGGCGTTCCGGCAGTGGCAGGAAATGACCGAGCCCCATTGGCCTAATGTCAAATATCCCAAAATTGACTATCAGGCCATCAAGTACTATTCGGCCCCGAAGCAAAAGAAAACCGTTAACTCACTCGACGAGATTGACCCCGAACTGCTCGACACGTTCAAGCGGCTCGGTATCTCGCTCAACGAGCAGAAGCGGCTGGCGGGTGTGGTTGAACAGGAAGGCGACCGGCCTCCGGTGGCGGTTGATGCCGTCATGGACTCGGTATCGGTAGCGACCACGTTCAAGAAAGACCTGGCCGAGCGGGGTATTATTTTCTCGTCTATTTCTGAAGCCGTTCAGGAGCATCCCGAACTGGTGAAAAAATATTTAGGGTCGGTAGTACCGCCTAAAGACAATTATTTCGCGGCCCTCAACGCGGCTGTCTTCTCCGATGGCTCGTTCTGCTACATCCCGAAAGGGGTGCGGTGCCCCATGGAACTGTCGACCTACTTCCGTATTAATGCGGCCGGTACGGGGCAGTTTGAGCGGACCCTGATTGTAGCCGACGAAGGATCGTACGTAAGCTATCTGGAAGGCTGTACGGCCCCCATGCGCGACGAGAATCAGTTGCACGCTGCGGTGGTTGAGCTGGTGGCCCATGCCGATGCCGAGATCAAGTACTCGACGGTGCAGAACTGGTACCCTGGTGACAAAGAAGGTCGCGGTGGTATTTACAATTTCGTAACCAAGCGGGGTATCTGCGACGGTGCTAACTCGAAAATCTCGTGGACGCAGGTTGAAACCGGTTCGGCTATTACCTGGAAATACCCCTCGGTTATCCTGAAAGGTGATAACTCGATTGGCGAATTCTATTCGGTAGCCGTTACGAACAACATGCAGCAGGCCGATACAGGTACCAAAATGGTGCATATTGGCAAGAACACAAAAAGCCGGATTGTGTCGAAAGGAATTTCGGCGGGTAAGAGCCAAAACTCGTACCGGGGTCTGGTTGAGGTGATGAAGCGGGCCGAAAATGCTCGGAACTTCTCGCAGTGCGACTCGCTGCTGCTGGGTGACAAGTGCGGAGCGCACACGTTCCCGTACATCGAAGTGAAAAACCCATCGGCCACGGTTGAGCACGAAGCCACTACCTCGAAGATCGGTGAGGATCAGCTATTCTACTGCAACCAACGGGGCATCCCGACGGAGCAGGCCGTAGCCCTGATTATCAACGGGTATGCGAAGGAAGTCTTGAATCAGCTGCCAATGGAATTTGCGGTTGAAGCACAGAAACTGTTAGAAATTAGCCTGGAAGGTTCGGTTGGGTAAAACCCCGATCGCTCGCGATATAAGCCCTCTGTGTCAGCAAGATGCAGAGGGCTTTTTGTTGGGTTACGTTCGTCATGGGGGAGGAGTACTTTAGGGGAGGTGTACCTTCCGGGATACATCAGTATTCATCTTTGGAATAGAATTGGTCGGCACAACTGGGTCTTAGATCGACACATCCGTATAAATACGCAGGGGCAGGCAACAACGGTGGGGTACAGGTGCGTACAGCTGAATGACACCCGTATAAAGCCTGAACCATGAACTCGTTTCGCTATCTCACTCTCTGTCTGATTGTTGGAGCAACTGTTAGTTGCAAGACCCCCGACGAGCTTACCCCCTCTGGAAATTCGGCTTCATCGAACCCCGACTGGACCGAAGCCTCACACGGCAAAAGCGCCGAGCCTAATTATGCGGTGGTTTTCCCGCAGGACAAAGTCAATACGCTTGAGATTACCATGACAGCCGCCGAATGGCAATCCATTCAGGCTGATATGACGACCAAATTTGGAGGGGCGTTTGGAGCTGGCGGTACAACCGCCGGTGCTGGGGGCGGAGGTATGCCCCCCGGTGGAGGGGCGCCCGGAGCGGGAGGTGCCGGGCAGTTCGGCACGGCCGACCCGGCCTACATTGCTTTGCCGGTACGGTTTAACGGGAAGCTGTACGAAAAAGTAGGTTTTCGGCTCAAGGGCAATTCGAGTTTGTCGTCATCGTGGCGGACGGGGGTTTATAAGCTACCGTTTCGGCTGAAAATGGATCATTTTGAGGACACCAACCCTGAAGTTAAAGATCAACGCCTGTACGGTTTTAAGGAATTGAGCATGTCTCCGGGCTACAGTGATAACTCGTTGATCCGGGAAAAGGTAGTTGCCGATGTGTTTCGCATGGCTGGGATTCCGGCAGCCCGTACAGCGTTTTACAAAGTGTATATTGACTTTGGGGCGGGTAAAAAGTATTGCGGAGTGTACACCATGGTGGAGGTGATCGACGATACGATGGTCGAGAATCAGTTCGGCGAGGATAAAGGGAATATTTACAAGCCCGAATCGACCTTTCAGACGTTTCTGGCAACCCAGTTTGAGAAGAAAAATAACGAAACTGCGGCCGACTACACCGACGTACAGGCGTTTGTTACGGCCCTAAATGCCACCAATCGCACAACCGACGCGGCCACCTGGCGCACCAATCTGGAGAAAACCTTTAACGTAGATCATTACCTGAAGTTTCTGGCGGTAAACAACACGATTGTTAATTGGGATACGTACGGGGCCATCGCTCACAACTATTATCTCTATAATGCCCCCACCAAAAAGCTGACCTGGATTCCGTGGGATCATAACATGTCGATGACCAACACGGTAGGGGGCGGGGCTGCGCCCGGCGGTGGAGCACAACCGGGCGGTGGGGCTGGCGGGGGCCGAAGTGCCGTGTCGCTGGCTATGACCGAGGTGGGTACAGGCTGGCCGCTGCTTCGCTTTGTGGCCGCCGACCCCGTGTACTATGCTCGCTACAAAGAGTATGTTCGGCAGTTTGCCCAGTCGGTGTTTACCCCGGCCAACATGAATACGCTTTTCGACAAATACCACACCTTGATTATGCCTTACGTGACCGGTACTGAAACTGAACAAAAGCCGTACTCGCATCTTGCCAGTGCGGCCAGTTTTACGAGTGCCCTGACCGAGATCAAAGCGCATGTGGTGTCGCGGAATCAGGCCGTTGTTGAGTTTTTGAAGTAGCGTTTTTCTTTAGGCGGTTAAGCGCTCTGATTTGGCTGTACCCTGCATTTTCTATAACCCTGCACCTGATGGTATCTACACGGCGGCACGATACGCCCGGCATCGGCCGGCTCGACGCGCTAGCGTACCGGTTTGAACCAATTACGTTGGCTCAAATGGAGCACGTTCGGCTGATGAACCGGACCGACACCAAATACTGGCTATCGGCACCGGAGTTACCAGTCATTCTGGACGCGTTGCGGGCCGATTACCGCTGGCTGCACATCGATAACCACCCCTGCTGCTCATACGAAACCATGTATTACGACACGCCCGACCTGCGCCTGTACCACGATCATCAGGCCGGGCGGCCCAAGCGCTACAAGGTTCGGCAACGCTGGTACGTAGAGTCGGATGTGGCGTTTACAGAGGTGAAGCACAAGAGCCACAAACGACGTACGCACAAGAGCCGGATTCCGTTTGGCGGAGGTTTTATGCCGGATAACGGGGCCTTTGGGACATCGTACCGGTTTGGACTCGATGCTGATAGCCAGGGGTTTGTGGCGGGGCAAACCGCCGGGGCAATCCGGCCGCTAAACCCCAGTGAGCTACTGCCCGTGTTGTGGGTGGGTTATACCCGCCTGACGCTCGTACATCGGGTGTCGGCTGAGCGGCTTACGCTCGATCTGAACCTGTCGTTCCGAAACCACCGGGCCGAAACGAGTTTCTCGCAACTTGTGATTGCCGAAGTAAAGCAGGATGCCCGGCAGGCGTCGCCTTTTGTCGATCTGATGCGGGACGAACACCGGCGGCCGGGTGGACTGAGCAAGTACTGCCTGGGTATGTTGAGTCTGAATCCGGATCTGAAGCATAATCGGTTTAAGCCCCGACTTAAACAACTACAACCTTATTTGAGTGCCTGAACTGTTAGCTAAGCTACTCAAATACTGCTATTTGTAAATTAATTGACCCATGTGCATCGCGCAAGTTTTATCTGATCCTGAGTGGTCACAAAGTCTGTTTGCCTGGACCGGCATATCGGGAGCCCTGTTGACCCGGCTGCTTATCGATCTGGCAACGGTTGGTGTGCTCATTGGGCTCGTGTATTACCGAATCTACCGGAAAACGGACCTGTTTCTGACTTTCTTTGGCTTTAACCTGATCATTTTCCTCATTACCCACCTGCTCAACGAGGTGCAGTTGTCCATGGGGGCCGCCTTTGGGTTGTTTGCCGTGTTTTCGATGCTGCGGTATCGGACTGAGGGGCTTACGGCTAAAGACATGACATACCTGTTCATCGTGATTTCACTCGGTTTAATCTCGGCCGTGATTCGCGGGGGCATGGGGCAGTTGCTGTTGCTCAATGCCCTCATTCTGGGTTGCGTGTACGGGTTAGAGAGTGGTCGGCTGATCCGGCGCGAGTGGAGCAAACCGGTACACTACGACCGGCTCGACCTCTTACAGCCCTCGCTCCGCCCGGAGTTACTCCACGACCTGCGTGCCCGAACCGGTCTGCCCGTGCACCGGGTCGATATTCAGGAGTTTGATCTGCTCAAAGATTGCGTTAAAATCACCGTTTACTATTATCAGGATGCTACAACCCTCACGTCTGTGGCGGCCCCGGCCGACTCAATGGCTCGTTAACGGAGTGCTGATTATCAGCTGTTTGCTTACCGTTCCGGTGTTTGCCCAACAGGAGAGCCTGGGCCTCTGGACGGGCCTGGCTACCGATGTTCGGCTCACTAAACGACTGACGCTTAATGCCAACGCCCAAATTCGGTTTAGTGATAACGTGCAGGTCACGCGGGCGTACCTGGGTGAGTTGGGCGTATCGTACAAGATCAACAAGCACTGGGAGGTAGCGGGGTATTACCGGTACACGGGCCGCCTGAAAAAAAACAAAGAAACCGATACGTATTATTACCGACCGTATCACCGCTTTTATGCTGAAGTCTCGTATGAGCAAAAACTGGGGCGGAGGCTGGAACTGGACTACCGGCTTCGGTATCAGAATCAGTTCAAAGACGACAACGACGCCGTGGTGGCCGATGGTAGTTACCTGCGTAATAAACTGGGGCTATCGTACCGCACCGGCACCCGGATTACCCCTTTCGTGTCGGCCGATGTGTTCTACCGGCTGGGTAGTTCCTTCGATCAGGTTCGGTACAAAGCCGGGGTGCAGGTGCAACTGGCCAAAGCGCATAGTGTTGATCTGTCGTTGTTTAAGGATGTGGAGTTGAACCATAGTGGCGAGGGGAGCGGGCCTATCATTGGGGTTACGTACAAGCTTAAGCTGGGGCGGATTGGCTCGAAGTCGAAAAACTGAGCGTCTCAAAAAAGAAGCGGTTTGGGTACATCGCATCCAAAGAGGGCGTTAATTTGGCAGCCGGTTAGGCAGCGGGTCAGTATAAACACTCGTTGCCCAACCGGCGTTGTCTTGATTAATCCGCTTACACTATGCCCAAACCAACCATAACCACTCTGTATCCGCATCAACATACCCTCGGCGAGGGGGCTTTTTGGCATCAGCCCACCGAACAGCTCTGGTGGGTAGATATTCTGCAAAAACGAATTTATGCGTCCGACGCGGCTGGCCAGAACCTCCGTACCTGGCACATGCCCGAACTCGTGGGCTTTGCGCTCCCCCGACCCGACGGCCGCTTTTGGGTGGGACTCCAATCGGGGCTGCACATCGCCGATCTGCTCGACGGGGGCGAGTCGCGCCTTGAACGGGTCGATACGTTGACGCACCCCGACGGCGAGGTTCGGTTCAATGATGCGTGTCTGGGACCAGATGGGTCGCTGTACGCCAGCACGATGGCGATGGATGCCGAGTCGGTGCTGGGCAAAATTGTGCATTATAGCCTCGACGGTACCCATACCTTGATTGCCGACAGCTTTGTGATTGGTAACGGGCCGCTTTGGCACCCGCAACTGGGCTTGCTGATGGTTGAAACGGTTGGACACGAAGGACGACCGAAAGGCATCTATCTGGCCCAAACAGAAAGCCCCGAAACTAACTGGCTGGCCTGGCCCTGGGACTCGTCGCCCGATGGTATCTCAACCGACGGGGCGGGGAATATATGGGTAGGGGGGTACGGGGGGCATGTGATCCGGCAGTTCTCAACCTCAGGTGATCTGCTGCGGGCCATTGACCTCCCCGCCCTGAACCCGACCAAGGTGGCCGTACACCCCGACGGGCGGCTGTTTGTGACAACAGCGGGCGAAAACGTGACCGATGCACAACGGGCGCAATACCCGCTTACCGGCCAGTTGCTTGTCGTTGAGGGAATTTAAGCCGTTTTAGCCTGATAGAGTGCAAAAAGGGGAGAATGTCTGGTTCCAGATATTCTCCCCTTTTTGCACTCATTAGACTTACCATGCGCCTATGCAAAACGCACGAGAACCTACACACAAATCTTCTTCAGTGAGTGAATAATGTAAAATGAATTATTAGATTACCTGCTGGCAATCAGCCATTCCATTGTACATTGTACACTGTTCATTATACATTTAATTCTGCTCGACTACCTTACTGCGCATCGGCTTCGGTGGCCGGGCCGTCCGAAATCTTGGCTAAATCCTTGTTTTCGGGGAGCATGGCCAGCCCTTTCTTCAACCATTCGGCGCGGGCGCTTGCATCTTTGGTAACCAGCTCGTGGTACGAAATCAGGTATTTGAAGGCCAGCGCCAGATCATTCTTGTACCGTTTCTGGTCTTCTTCCTTGCCTTCGATCATGCTGATAAACTTCTCGAAATGCTCCCTGGCTTTTCCGTTCGTTACGGCCTCCTGTGGTGCATAGGCATAGTAATTGGCCTTAGCCCGGTAAAGCACCGTGGGTGCATAATCGGGAGAGCCTGCCTGCGCCAGAGCCAGGGCCGAGTCGGCTTTGGCAAACCGGACTGTGTCGCGCTGAAGTTTACCCAGGCTGTCGCGCCCGAAACCGAGCATGTAATTGCTCATGCCGTACCGAAACAAATCCTGCATATCAGCTTTGAACCCGTGCGCAATCGACGAGTCGAGGGCAGCTACGGCCTGCGCGTGCTTTTTGGTTCGGTAATAATACTTGGCAATGTCGCTGTACAGGTTCTCGCTTGTATCGGCCGGGGCCGCCCGTTCCAGAAACGTAATCCCCAGCGAATCATCCTCGGCCGACTCGGTGGTCAGGTACGCACGGCCCAGGTACTTGAAATCGTCGGGCATCGACTTTTCGGGGGCTTTTTGCAGGAATGTCTGCAAACTCTCGATGGCTTTTTCGGGCTGTTTCAGCGACGAGTACGCCCAGCCCTCAATCCGGTGAATGATCGGGTTTTGGCCGAGGGCAGCCCGGTTTTGGTTAATCACATCGACGGCTTTCTGGAAATCATTGGCCAGAAAATGAAATTGCGCCGACCGCAGCAGCATCTCGGGCCGGTTGTCGCCCGCTACCTGAATATACTGATCGGTGTAGTTGGCGGCCTCTTTGTACTTGTTAACCAGATAGTAAAGCTCGGCCAGCTGCCGGTAGGCCGGCGCGTATTGGGGGTTGGCTTCAACCGCCTTTTTGTAATTCTCAACGGCCAGATTGAGGTTGCGGCCCTGCCAGTAAATGTCGCCCATCCGCTGATACACCCGCGACGGGTTCATACCCAGTTCGAGGGCACTCTCGTAGCGCGATACGGCCGTTCCGGCGTCCTTATTCAGATAGTAGGCATCGCCGAGGGTCAGTTGGATGTCGGCGTTTTTCTTGTCGCGCTCGGCGGCCCGGTTCAGAAAATCAATCGCTTTGGCCGGGTTAGCGGTCTGGTAACGAGGTTTAAACGAGCCCTCTTCGGTAGTCAGGTAGCCCGTGTAGGCTTCGCCGATTCGGTGCAGAATAGACGCGTTTTTGCCTTTGCTCCGGTCGATAACCGCCTTGATTTGAGCGTCGGCCTGAGCCGTATTTTTCTGAACCAGATACGTGATGGCTACACCGGTTTGGTTGAGGGGTACGCGTTTCTCGTCCATAGGTACCCCTTTTTCAAACCAAATCCGGGCCGAGTCGGGCTGACCGGCCCGCAGGTATCCATAGCCCGCATCAAAATACGTTTGCATAGAGGGCGTAGCCTGTGCCGCCTGCCGCAGCAGGTTTTTGGCTTCGGCATACCGACCCAGACTCAGCAGCGTAGTGGCATCGGTTGTGGGCTTTGGCGTGGGAGGTGTCTGGGCAGATGCAACGGCCGGGAGCAGGAAGCCCGCCATCGCCGTGCACACCGCGGTTTTGATGTTCGTTTTCATAGGTAAGTTGAGTAAAGTAAGGCAGTTGCCTGTGGGGCAACTACGTGCAAGTACATAAACAAAGCTGAGAAGGAACTTAAGTGCGGCTTAGAATCTGCTTAGAGGGCTTTTAAAGCGGTGAATTGATCCACCAAAGTATAAGCAGCGACAGCAGCACAAACCCGGTCATAAGTACCAGTAGCCAATCGGTCTGCCGGGGTGGTTTGCCATTGGGCGGGTGTTCGGCTCCGCCCGACTGGTGCTGAGAGGGCAGCTCGCCCGGCTTAACCAGACGAACCGCTCGAAGTGGTTTGTGTTGACTCATGAGAAAAATGCATGATTGAGCGAATTTTTCTACAAAGAGCGCCAACAGACCTTAGAAGAAAATGAATACGAACTTAGAATTTGCTTAGAGGGAATTAGGCATTCCCAGCCAGAGAGCTTGCTCTTGCCGAGCTATTCTTCTTTGAAAACGTACCCCATGCCAAACTGAGTATGAATGAGTTTGGTCGGGAAGTCACGGTCGATCTTCTTCCGCAGATAATTGATGTACACCTCCACGATGTTGGTACCCGAGTCGAAGTTGATGTCCCAAACGTGCTCGGCAATTTGCGGTTTCGAGAGTACCCGTCCCTGATTGCGCATCAGAAACTCCAGCAGGGCAAACTCGCGGGCGGTCAGCTCAATAGGCTGCCCGTCGCGCGTGACGGTTTTGGCGTCGAGGTTCATTTCAAGCCCACCGTAGCGGAGCGTTTGGGCTGTCATGGCAACGGGCGAGCCACGCCGGGTCATGGAGCGAACCCGCGCCAGCAGCTCGGCAAACTGAAACGGCTTGGTCAGGTACTGATCGGCCCCGGCATCGAACCCCAGAATTTTGTCGTCGGTTTCGCCCAGCGCCGTCAGGAGCATAATGGGTGTCCCGATGCCCTCGGCCCGCAGTTGCTGACACAGCTGGAGGCCGTTCAGGCCGGGAATAATCACATCGACAATAATGGCTGCGTAGCTATTCTTAAGCGCCAGCCGTTTGGCAATAATCCCATCGTAGGCAATATCGACCTCAAACTGACTCTCTTCCAGCCCTTGCTGAATCGCCTGTGCGGTTTTGGGCTCGTCTTCGACCAAAAGGATTTTCATGGTTGTGCGTGGGGTAGCGTACCGCAATAACGCACAGAAGGCCCGGTTTGTGGGCAAAGGTTAGCGAAAGAGTGGGGCAGGCTGGTAAAGTGGCCGACGCGTTAAGCCTAAAAAAATGAGCGTAAATCCGCTCAACCTGTGTCATTCACGAGCCATCAATCCTGCATCCTCCACCAAAAAAGCCGTATCTTTGCGGTTATTTTACCGAACGGAGACCGAGTTACAACCGGCCGTGCGGTTAATTCCTCAAGCATGGCGCAGTATAAACAATACGAATCCCTCAATTACGCCCATATCGCGGCTGAGGTGTTGCAGCATTGGAAACAAACCAACGCATTTGAAGAGTCCGTGCGCGTCCGCGAAGGTCGACCCACGTTTACCTTTTATGAGGGGCCGCCCTCGGCCAACGGAGCGCCGGGGATTCACCACGTGATGGCCCGGACCATCAAGGATATATTTTGCCGCTACAAAACCTTGCAGGGCTTCCAGGTGAAGCGCAAGGGTGGTTGGGATACCCACGGCCTGCCCATTGAGTTGCAGGTTGAAAAAGAACTGGGCATCACCAAGGAAGATATCGGTAAGTCGATTTCGGTAGAGGAGTACAACCAACGCTGCCGCGAAACGGTGATGCGGTTTACCGATCAGTGGAACAACCTCACCGAGAAAATGGGCTACTGGGTTGACCTGGAAAACCCGTACGTAACCTACGAGAACGACTACATCGAGTCGGTCTGGAACCTGCTGAAGCGGCTTTACGACAAAGACCTGCTGTACAAAGGCTACACCATTCAGCCGTTTTCGCCCAAGGCGGGCACGGGCCTCAGCTCGCACGAGCTGAACATGCCCGGCACCTACCGCGATGTGCGCGACACGACCATTGTGGCCATGTTCAAGGTGAAACCGACCGGTAAATCGGGGTTTCTGTTTTTCGACTCCAATGATGCCGATGTGCATGTGCTGGCCTGGACAACCACCCCCTGGACCCTGCCCGCCAACTCGGCGCTGACCGTCGGGGCCAACATTGATTATGTTCTGGTCAAAACCTTCAACCCGTACACGCACAGGCTGGTGCACGTGATTCTGGCGAAGGCGCTGGTGGGTCGTTGGCTCAACGAAAAAGGTCGCGTGGAAGACCCGGCCAATACGTCGGCTTTTGATGCGTACCTGCCCAACGACAAGGTGATTCCCTGGGCAGTGATTTCGGAGTTCAAGGGCCAACACCTCGAAGGTATCGAGTACGAGCAACTGCTGCCCTATGTGCAGCCCGAAGCGCCCGCTTTTAAGGTTATTCTGGGCGATTTCGTCACCACCGAAGATGGTACCGGGGTTGTACATACCTCGCCCACATTCGGGGCCGATGACTTCCGGGTGGCACAAGCCAACGGAATCCCGGCCATTATGGTGAAAGATGAGTTTGGCAAAGAGGTGCCCATTGTAGATCGGCAGGGCCGGTTTGTGCCGGAGGTTACCGATTTCGCGGGTCGTTACGTCAAAGAAGAATACTACTCCGACGCGGAGCGGGCCGATCCTGAGTTCCGCCCGACGGATGTGCTCATCGCCATCAAGCTGAAGGAGGAGGGCAAGGCGTTCCGGGTCGAAAAATACGAACACCCGTACCCGCACTGCTGGCGGACCGACAAGCCGATTCTGTACTACCCGCTCGATAGCTGGTTTATCCGCACAACGGCCTTGAAAGACCGGCTCGTGGAGCTGAACAAGACCATCAACTGGAATCCCGAAAGCACCGGTACGGGCCGCTTTGGCAACTGGCTCGAAAACCTTGTCGACTGGAACCTGAGCCGCAGCCGCTATTGGGGCACCCCGCTGCCAATCTGGCGCAGCGAAAACGGACAGGATGAGGTGTGCATCGGGTCAGTAGAGGAGTTGGTGACCATGAGCGAACGGGCGAATGCGCGAATGAGTGAGTGGGTCGCTCAGGGTAAGACAGAGTATCAGGCGTACATTGATAAAAACAACGCTTTTCTGGCGGCTAAGGCGGGCGGTACCTTCGACCTCCACCGGCCGTACTCCGACGAGATTTACCTCGTTTCGGAATCAGGTCAACTGATGCAGCGTGAGCCCGACCTGATCGACGTGTGGTTCGACTCGGGGGCGATGCCCTACGCGCAGTGGCATTGGCCGTTTGAAAATCAGGATGTGTTCAGCGAGTCGTTTCCGGCCGATTTTATCTCGGAGGGTGTCGACCAAACACGCGGCTGGTTCTTTACGCTGCACGCCATTTCGGTGCTTCTGTTCGACTCAGTGGCGTTCAAAAATGTGGTTTCGACGGGTCTGGTGCTCGACAAAAACGGCAACAAAATGTCGAAGCGGCTGGGCAACGCGATTGATCCGTTCCAGACCCTCGACACGTACGGAGCCGATGCAACGCGCTGGTACATGATTACCAACGCCGAGCCCTGGGATAACCTCAAGTTCAACATTGATGGGATCGGGGAGGTACAACGGCGGTTCTTCGGAACGCTGTTCAATACCTACAATTTCTTTGCCCTGTATGCCAATATCGATGGCTATCAGATCAATCAGTTTAACCGGATTCCGCGCGAGCAATTGCCGGAGCTGGACCGCTGGATTCTGTCGAAGCTGAACACGATGGTGGCCGAGGTAACCGAAGCCTTCGAGAGCTACAACCCCACCAAAGCGGGCCGACTGGTGCAGGATTTTGTGTGCGATCAATTGTCGAACTGGTACGTACGGCTCTCGCGCCGGCGTTTCTGGCAAACAGCCGATGCGACTGACAAACAGGCGGCTTACGAAACCCTACAGCACTGCCTGGCGGTGGTGGCACAGATGATGTCGCCCATTGCGCCGTTCTTTGCTGACTGGCTCTACCACAACCTGACAGACGGGGTGCGCGAAGAGTCGAAGGAGAAAAACACCCCGTTCCAGTACGATTCGGTGCACTTTACCAATTGGTGCCCGGTTGAAACCGACTGGATTGATTCGGATCTGGAAGCGTCGATGGAGCTGGCGCAACAGGTGTCGTCGCTTGTTCACTCGCTGCGGAAAGGCCATAAGCTGAAAGTACGCCAGCCATTGAGCCGGGTGCTGATTCCGGTTCTGAACGCCCAAACCCGTCGGCAGATTGAGCACGTGGCCCCACTCATTCAGTCGGAGGTTAACGTGAAAGCCGTCGAATTTGTGGATGATGCGTCGGGTATCCTGAAAAAGAAAGTGAAGCCCAACTTTAAGGCGCTCGGTCCGCGCTTTGGCAAGCAGATGAAAGACGTAGCGGCTACCATTACGGCCATGACCGAGGCCGAACTGAAGCAACTGGAAACGGCCGGTGCGCTGCACCTCAACGGGTTCGATCTGCAACTGACCGACGTGGAAATTCTGACCGAAGATATTCCCGGATGGCTGGTAGCGAGCGAAGGTGGTTTGACGGTGGCCCTCGATGTCAACGTAACCGACGAACTCCGCCGGGAGGGTATCGCCCGCGACTTTGTGAACCGGATTCAGAACCTGCGCAAAGACCGCGACTTCGACGTGACCGACAAAATCAGCATCGTACTGGAGCGCAACAACGACGTATTGGCCGAGGCTATCGAAGCCAATCAGGAGTACATTCGGCAGGAGGTGCAAGCCTTGAAACTTGATCTGGTTGCGGGTCTCAACGGCGACGCGGCCCGCCCCGAATTTGCCGAGATCGAAATGGATGAGTTTACGCTCCGGCTCGTGGTTGAGAAGGAGTAATGAACGTACAACGAAGCGGTGCTTCGTTGGGTCGACAGGCCAAAACATTGGCTTAACAGCCCAACGAAGCACCGCTTCGTTGTACGTTTTCAGTACGTAACATACGTTCGCTCGGCGGTGCCGTCGTCGTATAAATCGAGCAGGGCGTAACCGCGCCGGGTGCCGCGAAACGTTTTCGACTGCCACCAATTACCCGAAACGGCCCCATTGCACAGGTGATTCACGCCCGCATACTGCACGTCATCGAGTACGTGCCGGTGGCCACTCAGGCAGGTTTTCAGGTTTGGGTACTGCCCGAAAAGCCCCACTAAGGTCGGGGCATCGGTATGCATGGCCCCATCCGGAATAATCCATTGGCTCGGGGCTGTGTCCGACAGTTCATTCCCGATGCGGCCGCTAATGATAGGCACGTGCGAGAGCACCAGAATCGGGGTTTGGGTACCCGTTTTTTTCAAATCGGCCCGCAGCCAGTCGAGTTGTTCATCGTCGAGGTGGGTCGAGTACCAGCCGCCGGTTTTTTTCGGTTGAATACTGTCGAGGATGATAAAATGCCAGCCGTTGCGGTCGAAACTCCGGTAACGGTGGCTAAACAACAGCTGCTCCTGCGCCCAGTTTTTGCCCGCGAGTGGGTCGTTTACTGATTCTTCGTGCGCCCACACATCGTGATTACCCAAACAATGCTCCACCGGCAGCGAGCATTCGGCCCGGAGTACGGTTTGCCAGGCTTCCCATTGTCGCCGGGTGTCGCGCCGGTTTCGCGATACCGAATCCATAATCGAATCGCCCCCGTTTAGAATCAGGGATGGTTTATCGGTCTGGTTCTGAATGTGATGCAGACATTGGGCCAGGCCTTTCATCGGCTTTCTGCGGGGCATCAGATGCGTATCACCGAGATAAGCAATGCGGGTAAGTCGCCTGCGTTGAGAGGGGAGTGCGTGGGTTACGTCCGGAAAAGACAGCCATGGTAGGAGGGTGGCCGCCTTCAACAAATCGCGTCGGTTCATAGTCAGGTTGTATGCTCGCTTCTTAAAACGCACGAACCGGGCTCAAGGCTTCAAAAATTATTTTGTACCTGGCCATAAAGCCACAAAAAAGCCGGGTAATTGGCCCGGCTTGTATAATTTTAGCTTAGGTCTTCTGCTTTTTCTTCTTCGCAGCCGGGAACAGAATATTGTTCAGAATCAGCCGGTAACCCGCTGAATTAGGGTGCAGGTTGAGGTCGGTGGGCTCCTCGCCGATTTCGTGCCGGTAATCTTCGGGGTCATGACCGCCGTAGAACGTGAAAAAACCCCGGCCGTAGGGCGCGTGAATGTAGCGGGCTTCGCCAGCGGCCCGGTTCTCGGCCATCACCACCACTTCGGGTTTTAGGTATGCTTTCTTAAACGCGGTGGTTTGCCCCATAAACCCTTTGATCACGTTCATGTGGTTTTGGGTGAGCATAGTCGGGATGGGGTCGTATTTGGCTGAGAACTGGAATAGCGAGAAATAGTCATTGTGCTCAGCGAGGCCGCGCTCTTCGGGCTGATTGTCGATGTTCGAGAACTCGATCATGTACGGGTTGGTGTACACCTGAAAATTGCGGAAGGCCATTGTCTCCCGAAAATCGAGTTTACTGTTCACGTTCGGGTCGAAACCGTCGCCGTCGTAAAATGCATCCACCATGTCGGTGTTCTGCGCGGCCAACGCAATGTCGTAGGTATCGGTGGCATTGCACATAGCAAACAGGTAGCCGCCCCCGAGGCTGAAATCGCGGATTTTTTTCACCACGCCGAGCTTCATCTGGGTAACCTTATTGTAGCCGTATTTCCGGGCAATTCCTTCGGCTTCCTGTTTCTGGGCAATGTACCAGGGTTGGTCTTTGAAGTGGAAAAACTTGCCGAATTGGCCCGTGAAGTCCTCATGGTGCAGGTGTAGCCAGTCGTATTCAGGGAGCTTGCCATCGAGCACTTCGGAGTCGAACACCACATCGTACGGAATTTCGGCGTAGGTCATTACCATAGTTACAGCATCGTCCCACGGTTGTTTGGTCTTGGGCGAATAGACTGCCACTTTGGGTGGTTTCTGGAGCTTCACAGCGTCCATATTGGCGTCGGGCGACTGAACTTCGGCCATAATCTGAGCGGCCTGGGCCTCCGAGATAACCTCGTAACTCACCCCCCGGATTACCATTTCGTTGACAAACGCCTGGCTCTGCGACATCATGAAACTGCCTCCCCGGTAATTCAGCAGCCAGTCGATTTCGGTATCGTGGGTTTTCAGAACCCAGTATGCGATGCCGTACGCCTTCAGGTGATTTTTCTGGGCCTCATCCATCGGAATCAGCAGCCGATTCGCCATAGCAGGGGCAAGAAGTGCCAGAAAAAGGATGAGTGGCAAGAGCAGACGTTTCATCGGTTATATTGGTAATGAGGCCTATTGTAGCTTTGTATTAACGAAATTAAGCAAATTTTGTGCGAGAAATTCAAAGGGTGAAAGAGCGAAAGAGCGCATAGACCGCTCCAATCTCGTCCTTTCGCTTTTTCACCCTTTCGCCCTTTAAGAACATGAATCTGATTGAAAACGTCCGCGAAGGGCTCAACTCGATTGCCGGTAACCGGCTGCGGACCGTGCTTACGTCAGCGATTATTGCCATCGGTATCACGTCGCTCGTCGGTATCCTGACCGCCATCGACGGAATTCAGTCGTCGCTCAACAGCAGTTTTGAAGGACTTGGTGCCAATACGTTCAGCATTCTGGTCGAACAGCAGCGGGGCCGCTTCGGTGGTCGGATGCAGCGGGCCGATGAGCCAATCACGTTCCGACAGGCGGTGCTGTTCAAACGCCGGTTTCCGTACGGGGCCACTATTTCGGTGTCGTCGCTGGTGTCGGGAGCCACGCAGGTAAAGTACGGATCGCGTAAGACCAACCCCAACGTACAGTTGTACGGGATCGACGACACGTTTCTGACCGTCAAAAACTACAAGCTGGCGAGTGGCCGTAACTTGAACGCCAACGACGTCCAGAATTCGCTCAACGTAACCATCATCGGCAGCGAGCTGGCAGGCGCGTTGTTTGGGTCGAATGTGAACCCGCTCAACCAGATTATCCGGGCGCAGGGGGCACCGTTCAAAGTGATTGGCGTGCTGGAGAAGAAAGGAAGCCTTACGGGTGGGGGCGACGACCGCGTGATGCTCATTCCGATTGATAACGCCCGGGTGCTGGCGGGTGAGCGGTCGCTTACATTCGATATTACGGCGTCGGTGCCCGACATCAGCGATCAGGAAACAGCCGTTGGCGAAGCCCGTGGCACCATGCGCCTGATCCGGCGCGACGCCCTCGGTCAGCCGGATTCGTTCCGGATTGAACGGGCCGACGAACTGGCCAAAGATCTCGACGAAACCACCGGGGTGCTGCGCATTGGCGGCTTTGTGGTTGGGTTTATCACGTTGCTGGGGGCGGCCATTGCCCTAATGAATATCATGCTGGTGTCGGTTACGGAACGCACCCGCGAAATCGGGATTCGAAAGTCGCTCGGAGCCACGCCCCAGCTCATTCGGATGCAGTTTCTGATCGAAGCCATCGTGATTTGTGTACTGGGTGGAATCGGTGGGGTAGTGCTGGGATTGGGCATTGGTAACCTGATTTCGCTGGTGGTCAGTCAGGGCGAAGGGGCTTTTGTGGTGCCCTGGGGTTGGATGATGCTCGGAATCCTCATCTGCGTAGCCGTTGGTTTATTTTCGGGAATCTACCCGGCCATACGTGCCTCGCGGCTCGACCCAATCGAAGCGCTGCGGTACGAGTAATGTAGGTTGCCAACGGGCATTGATTTCAGTATTGGATATTCGGACTTCAGACATTAGACGGTAGACGTACGACCCTTCTGTAGTGAAGTCCAACGTCCAGTGTCCAACATCTAATGTCCAGTACTAATGGCTTGCTGAGCTTATGCTTGACAATCAGTTACTTTGTCGCCTGGCCTAAATTTTTTGCGTTTAATTGCGCGTTAAGGCTTGCAGATTGCCCATTAAGGCTTAGTTTTGCACCCACGTTTGACACAACGACCGAATAGTTGCCGGGATGGCGGAATCGGTAGACGCGTTGGTCTCAAACACCAATGTCTGCAAGGACATGCCGGTTCGAGTCCGGCTCCCGGTACAGAGAGTCCTCACAAAAAGCTTATAGCGAGCAATTTGTGAGGACTGTTGCTTTTGGGCCGAATCCCTTCCAAAACAATTCTTGTTTCTCCGACTATATACCGCTGGGTCAGAATTAGCCGACCAGATGATTAAAATCAGTCCGGGCATCCCGATTTTACCTCTACTTTACAGACGCTGAGTGGTTTTTGGTTTTAAAAAACAAGCACATGAAAAAGCTCGAAGGAAAAGTGGCGGTCATCACCGGAGGGGCCGGTAGTATAGGTAAAATAACGGCAAAACTGTTTCTGGACGAAGGGGCCCGCGTTATGCTGGTCGATCTGAGCGAGGAGGCCCTCAAAAGCGCAGCCGACGAACTGGGCGGGTCAGAACAGGTGGCCTGGTGCGCAGCCGACGTGTCGCAATCGGCCGATGTGCAGCAGTATGTGAATCAGACGGTGGCGCGCTTCGGAAAAATCGACGTGTTTTTTAACAATGCGGGCATCGAGGGCGTGGTGAAACCCATTGAAGACTACCCCGAAGACGTATTCGATAAAATAGTGGCCGTGAACATCAAGGGCGTGTGGCTGGGGGCCAAATACGTGTTGCCGCAAATGAATGACGGGGGCAGTATGATTATCACGTCGTCGGTGGCGGGTATCAACGGTAGCCCATTCGTGAGTGCGTACATTACCAGCAAACACGCCAACGTGGGCATTATGCGTGCGTTGGCCGTGGAGGCTGCGCCCCGTAAAATCCGGGTCAACTCGGTGCATCCATCGCCCGTCGACAACCGGATGATGCGTTCACTCGAAGAAGGGTTTGCGCCCGGTCATGCTACCGAAGCAAAAAAAGGTCTTGAAGCTACCATCCCCCTCGGCCGTTACGCCCAACCCGAAGAAATCGGTCAATTGGTGTTGTTTCTGGCGAGCGACGACAGCAAGTTTATCACCGGCACCATGCAGGTAATCGACGGGGGCCTGAGCGTGAAGTAGGCCGTTTTTCAAAGAGTGAAAGAGTGAAAGAGTGAATGAGTGGAAGGCCCACTCATTCACTCTTTCACTTTTATTTCAGCAACATCAGCTTCGCGAAGAAGTCGTTGAACATGAGTTGGGTGTCGATACGGCTGTACACCCGAATGGTTCGCCCTTTGGCGTTGTACGCATACTCGCCCTGCGCATTGATGAGCGGGGCTTGCCGGATTTCGTACTCGCTCGACGACGGATCGGCCTCGAACGACGATTGCAGAGCCGTAAGCAACACCAGCGGGCTGTCGCCCAGCACGTACGTTTCGCCAATATTCACGTACCGCGTAATCCGAACCATCAGGGCTTCGAGCAGGCCGCTCAGGTAAGCCCCGGTTTTGCCTTGCGGTTTCACCTGAAGCAACAACTGGGAATAGGGCAACAGTGCCTGCCGGTACGTACTGCGGGGCACCTGCCAAATACCCACCGACGACCGATTGAACACCGCCCGGGCCGCGGCAATATCAATGTTGAGGTTGTACTCCGGGCTCGAATAATTGGGCGGGGGCAGGGCCATACTGGCATACTCGGGGCCGCCAATCCAGACAATCGTCAGCTTATCGGCAATCTGCGGAGCCGTCAGCAGGGCCGCGGCTGCTTCGGTAAGTCCGGCTCCGCAAAGCAGATACAAAGGTTGTTTGGTATCCGTGCGGAGGGCTTCCCGAATAATCAGGTTGACCGCTTCGTTGCGAACGGGCGTACTGTCGTTAGGCAGGGCGGTGTCTGAACCAGCCAGCACCGGAATCGGCCGGGTCACGTTCATCACCTGCATCAGCTCGTGTGCTTTGGCAGCGGCATTTTGCGCCTGCCGGGTCGAGTTGTCGAAGCCATCGCCCACGCGCAGGTGCGAACCAATAATCCCCCGAACATCGACCGAGGGCGAAGCCAGCAGATGCGCCAGAGCAAACAGCCCGTCGGGATCACCACTGAAATCATTGTCCAGAATCACCCGCATCCGGGGCGTCACGGCGGCTGGGTTGCCTATGGTTTGCCCGAAAACGGGGGCTGTTAGCAACAGAGCGAGTAAAAGGCGTAGGGGTTTAAAGTGCGTCATGGTCCGATGGGGTAAACGACACCAAAGGTAACCGAAGATTTTGGCCTGCAACGGGGTGGATTTATATAGCGCTGGCACAACGTGGTAAAAAGAGAGATAGGGTTCCTTTTGAAATCATACTGTCCTAAACCATCATGAAGTATTTTCTGCTGTTAACCAGCCTCGTTTGCCTGGGTCTGACGTACACCTGGCAAGCCCCGCCCGACCATCGGGCGGTGGCCCAAAAAGAACTGCTGATTCGGGAAGATAAAGCAGCCCAAACCTTTGCCGTGTATCGGGTGGGCGAAAAAACGCCAATCGTAACCCAACATGCCAAAGCTGATTTTCGGCCGTATCTGCACCCCATTGCCGCTCCCGACGGCCGGGGTGTACTGACAGAATACAGCCCCGGCCACCACAAGCACCAAACGGGCCTGTATTGGGGTTTCACCCGTGTCAACGGGCGCGACTATTTCCACCATCCGCAGGGCGACTACTGGCGTCGGGTGTCGGCCCGGGTTGTTGAAAGTCGTGGAACCACCGTGCGTTGGCAAACCGTCTACGACCTGCTCGATTCAACCGGCCGGGCGGTGCTCACCGAAACCCAAAACTGGGCCATGCGCGAGCAGGACGGCAAGTTCTTTCTCGATCTGGAATGGAACGGCGAGGCCCAAACCGACGTCACCATTGGCAAGTATGACTATGGCGGTCTGTTTCTGCGGATGCCCTGGAAAGAAGGCATCCGTGGCGAAGTGATCAATGCTGCCCGGCAACGCAACGACAAAGCCGAGGGGCAGGCCGCGCCCTGGGTCGATGTAGGTATGCAGGTGGCCGGCCGCTCCGACCTGGCTCATATCGCCATTTTCGATCATCCGCAAAACAGGGGCTACCCCACGCTTTGGCGGGTCGATGGGCAGTTGGGGGTTGGTCCGGCGCGGGCGCGTAAGGCCGACTGGCACATCAAAAAAGGAAGTGTCGAGATTCTCAAGCACCAGTTGGTTGTGTACACCGGTACGCTGAACGATGTGGAGCTGACGAAAACCTTCGGGCAGTTTACGGGCAATCAGTCTGACTACACCACTGCCGCTTTGTGGGGTATCGCGCAGAAAGAAGGCCGCGAAGCCAAATTTCTGAACGCTACCGAAGCCGTGTCGGCCATGACCGTTGCACCCGGCTTTACGGTGAATGCCTGGGCGTCGGAACCGCTCATGACCCAGCCGATGGCGTTTTGCTGGGACGACCGGGGGCGGCTCTGGATTGCCGAAAACCGTGATTATGAATCGCGGGGGAAAGGGTTTTCAAACGCGGGCGATAGCCGGATTCTGATTCTGGAAGATACCGACCGCGATGGCGTGGCCGACAGCCGGAAAGTCTTCATGGAAGGTATTGCCTTCCCGGCGGCTATTGCAGTTGGCTTTGGTACCAAGGGTACACCCGGCGTGTTTGTGGGTGCCCCGCCCAACCTGCTGTTTGTGCCCGACAAAAATGGCGACGACAAGGCCGACATGGACGATATTGAGGTGCGGCTCACAGGCTGGGGCATCCGCGACCGGCACGAAACCCTCAACAGTCTGCACTGGGGGCCCGATGGCTGGCTCTACGGCTGTCAGGGCTTTGCCACCCCCTCAAAAGTGCGCAAGCCATCCCGGTCCGAAGGTCGCCTGTATCGGCACAAAGACCCGTTTCCGGAGGATATTCTGCAACGCGAGGGCGTCGATATCAACGGGGGCGTATGGCGCTACCATCCTATCAAAGACCGGTTTGAGGTAGTGGCACATGGGTTTAGCAATCCGTGGGGTATCGATTACGACGCCAAAGGGCAGTTTTTTATTTCGGCCTGCGTGATTCCGCACCTCTGGCACGTGATTCCGGGCGGTATTTACCACCGGCAGGGCGGGCAGCATTTCAACCCGTATGTGTACAACGACATTAAAACCATTGCCGACCATAGCCACCGATCGGCGCACGGGGGCGCGCGGGTGTACCTGTCCGATGCCTTCCCGCCCGAGCACCGGGGGCGTATTTTCATGGCAAACATCCACGAACACGCGGTGCTTTCCGACGTGCTCGAACCCAAAGGGTCGGGCTTTGCCGGGCATCATGGCGAGGATTTTCTGACCGCCAACAATGCTCAATGGGTGGGCTTTAGCATGGAAATAGGCCCCGAAGGTGGGCTGTACGTGCTCGACTGGCACGATGCCGACATTTGCGGTTCCGACGTGTTGAACACTGAGACCGGGCGTATTTTCCGGATTATGCCCACCCGCTCGCGGGCGCAGAACTGGCCCGGCCGGTTCAGTGATCTCGGACAAATGCCCGATGCCCAACTCGTAAGCCTGCAAACGAGCCCGAGTGAGTGGCACGCCCGCCGGGCGCGGGTGGTGCTGCAGGGCCGGGCGGCTGCGGGTCGGCTGGCTGCGGGTACGCACCGGGCCCTGCAAACGCTGTACACCTCGGCCAATACAGACCCCGACCACCGGCTGCGGGCTATGTGGGCGCTGCACGTCACGGGCGGCTTGTCGGCGGGTGACCTCACTACGGCTCTGGTCGACAAAGACCCGCACGTACGGGCGTGGGCCATCCAACTGCTTTGTGAAGATGCCAGCCCGTCGGCCGAGGTGCTGAATGGGTTTGGCCGCATGGCCCGGCAGGACCCGTCGCCTGTGGTGCGGCTCTACCTGGCGTCGGCCCTGCAACGGCTGACCGGTGAGGCCCGTTGGACCATTGCGGAGGGACTGCTGACCCACCGCGAGGATGCCACCGACCATAACCTGCCCAAAATGATCTGGTTTGGACTCGAACCCCTGGTGAAGCAAAATACCCGCCGGGCACTGGAGCTGGCTACCCGTAGTCAAATTCCGATGGTGACTGGATTTATTGCCCGCCGGGCCGTCGATGCCGACGCGACCGAAGCCCTGGTTGCTACGCTGGGTAAGCTGCCTAAAAATCGGATACACCTGCTCGAAGGAATGCGCGATGCTGTGGAAGGTCGCTCGGATCTGACGGCCCCGGCCAACTGGGAGCCGGTATATGCCCGCCTGAAAACCGACCCCGTAGCGGGTAAGCTGGCTACGCAGATTGCGGGTCAGTTTGGGGGTATCGAAATGGCCCGGAAGTCGATAGCGACGCTCAACAATGCCAAATTGCCAGCCGAAACGCGCGGGAAAGCCCTGCGGGCGTTGGCCCTTCAGCAACGCCCCGAGTTACCTAAGCTCCTGCCGGGTTTGCTGGCCGAACCGGGTTTACGGATGGAGGCTATCCGGGCGGTGGCTGGGTACGACAATGAGAGTCTAGGTAAACTCCTGCTTGAGCGGTACGCGGGTTGGTCGGCGGCCGAAAAGGCTGAGGCTATCCAGACGTTGGCCTCGCGACCACGCTACGGCTGGATGCTCACGCAGGCTTTGGCCAAAAAGCAGATCGATAAGCGCGAGGTGCCGACCTACGTAGCGCGGCAGTTGCGTCGGGTGGTAGGCAGTGGATTTGTGGAAGTCTGGGGGCCGATTGACCATGTGGCGCTCGATGAAAAAGCCTACGCCCGCTACCGGAGTCTGCTTACCGACAAAGCCGTGTCGGGGGCCGATGCGGGCAAAGGCCGGCTTGTTTTTCAAAACACCTGCGGCCCTTGCCACAAAATGTACGGTGAAGGCGGCACCATCGGCCCCGAACTAACCGGCTCAAACCGGGCCAACGTCGACTATCTGCTCAGTAACATTCTGGACCCCAGCGCCGAAATTCAGGACGATTACAAAATGGTGGTGGTTACCACGCGTGACGGCCGCACCTATGTGGGCAACGTAGCCCGCGAAAACGAGCGTCAGCTGACCCTGCGGGTGGTAGGGCAGGAGGCTGTGATGATCAACAAGTCGGATATTCAGGCGCGCGAGGTAAACCCGTTGTCGATGATGCCAACGGGTTTGCTGGAGTCACTTTCTGAGGCCGAGGTGAAAAACTTAGTGGCGTTTCTGCGGACAACTACGCCCGTGAAGAAGTAAGCGAATCGGGTGGTCTTGTCTTTCAGAGATGTCATCTTTCTAAACAAGATGACATCTCTGAAAGACAAGACAGGCATCAAAAAAAGAGAGCGATGACATCTTTCCAAACAAGATGTCATCGCTCTCTTTTTGGGAGCAACCTTATTTAAAGCTCGCCCGCATATTGCCGTTGAGCGTTTTGGCCGACCAGTAACCGCCCGCAATGATCCGGCGGATGGTCATGAGTGGGTCGGTCGGATTCATTTTTTTCTCGGCCAGTTGGTACGCGGTCAGGTAGCCTCGTTTTTCAACTTCCGGTAGGGCGGCCTCGTTCCACAAACCAAATGGATAGGCGAAGTGCCGAACGGGCTTGCCCGTGATTTCTTCCAGCTTCGTTTTGGGTTCTTCCAGCTGTGTTTTCCAGTCCTCGGCCGTGGTCAGTTTTTTTACGTTCTGGTGATCCCAGGTGTGGGCACCAATGGTATGGCCCTTATCGGAGAGGTCTTTGAGCTGGGTTTTGTCCATGTAATGCTGCTTACCCCGTCGGCCAATGGCTACCGTCATGATGTAAAATGACCCTTTGAAACCGTACTTGTTCAGTACCGGCAGGGCGTTGGTGTACTGCGTCAGGTCGCCATCGTCGAAGGTGAGCATCACTGGTTTTTCGGGCAGTTTGGCTCCTGTGGTCAGGTAAGCATACAGTTGGTCGGGCAGAATGGTATGATACCCGCTGTCGGCAAGCATTTTCATGTGCTGTTCAAACGTAGCCAGGGGCACAATGTAATCTTTGGCCGTTTTCGAATCCGTACCCTTCCAGTCGCGAATCTGGTGGTAGCATAGCACCGGCACCTGTTTGCGGCCAATAATGGTCGCGGCATCGGCTATTTTGCCTGCCGGAATCGCCGTCGGGTCGCCTGCACCGGCTGAGGCCGTGGTGTCAATCGCCGTGCCGTCGGTGGCAGCGGTGTTGGCCGTAGCAGCGCCCGCTTCGGCTGGGCTTGTGGTGGTCTCGGTGGCGGTTGCATCGGCCGGTTTACCCGTCGAATTGCAGCTCATGAGCCCGCCAGAGAGTAAGGCAGCGGTCAGGGCCGACCAGAAAAGGGGAGAACGTTTCATTGGTACAGGGGCAATACCGGACTCGGCATAAACGTCGTCCAGTCCAAACAGTTTACGGGCTGTTTGGACCAGGAGACGCCCGACGGCCCGGTGGGTCGCGTCTTAAATTTTGTCGGAAAATAGTAAAAGGCATCTTAGTTTACAGGACAACAGGAATTAAAATTCGCTAATGCCTTGTGGGGGTCTTTCGCTTATATTGCCCTTTCAATTCCTTACATCCTCATGCTCACTGATAAACTTGTTTTCCGTATTCACCGGCTTCTGGGACTTACCGCCGGTTTATTTATTCTGATGCTTACCCTCACGGGCTCGGTATTGGTGCTCGACAGTCAGGTGGACGGCTGGCTCAACCCCGGTGTCGTCACGGTGGCCCCTGGCGAGGCCCGGCCTGGCGAGGCCCGGCCTGGCGCGGCCCGCCAACCGGCCGATGTGCTGTTGGCCTCGGCCCGGCGGCAATACCCCTCGGCTACGTTGCTCAACATGCGCCTGTACGCTGGCGAACCCGACCGGGCTACCCGCGTTGAGCTGAAAGAAAAAGGGGAACGGATTTGGGTGTACGTGAACCCGTACACAGGTGCAGTAACGGGCACCCGCGAACGCGAAAAGGCGTTTGTGCGCCGGATGCGCGAACTCCATGAGAGTCTGCTCTGGGAGCCTTACGGTGGCTACATCATGGGGTTGGTGGGCTTGTGCCTGCTGGGCTCGGTGCTAACGGGAGCCTGGTACTACCGCAAATCATTGTTGGGTGTATTTTCGATGGGGGTGCGCTGGAACAAATCGCGCCGGATTGTGTACGCTGATCTGCACAAATACCTCGGTGTAGTGGCCTTGCTATTTATGACCTGGATGGGGGCTACCGGGGTGTTTTTCCACTGGGAGCATCTTGAACGGTCGTTTGGCAACGGACCGCAGCGACCCAAAACCGAGGTAACACCGCCAACCATCACCACGGTGGATGCGTATCTGACACGGAGCCAACAGGCGATTCCGCAACTGACGCCCGACCTCATCGCCTTTCCCGAAGCGCCCGACCGCCCGCTTGTGGTGCGCGGTAACACGCCCGAAAGCAACCGGATGCTGGGGCGGTTTACGGCCGCTGTGGAGTTTGATGCCCTCACAGGAGCCCAACAGAAGGTGTTTCGGGCCGAAGAAGCGGATGCCGAATACAAACTGGAACACGTTTTCGAAGAACTGCACTTCGGCCGGTTTGGTGGTCCGGTGACCCAGATTTTGTGGATTGTGATGGCGTTGGCGACGGCCGTAGTGAGTGTAACGGGCCTGCTAATCTGGTGGGTCAAGCGCTGACGTATAGGGCCGTTCGCTCAGCTTTTTGGCCCTTACAGCCGGGAAAGTAGTTCGACTAATCGTACAAACAGCGGATTGTCCGCTTTTACGAAACGAACTGAAAGATGAAAACTAAACAGTGGATGAGCGCACTGGCTCTTGCAGCATTGATGGTGACAACGCAGGTGGCCTGTGATTCGAAAACAGAAAACAAAGCCGAGGAAGTTCGGGACGAGCAGGAAGACCTGAACGAAGCCAGAGCTGAAGGTGACACCAGCGACATCAGAGAAGAACGGCAGGAGCTTGACTCGGCCAAAGCAGAGTATGACTCGGCCGTGAAAGACGCCCGAAACAATTAATAGTCACCCCTGAATAGAGAAGGGCCGCCTGATGAGGGCGGCCCTTTTTTTACCACCCCCTGATCCCCTCCTTGAAATAAGGAGGTGGAATCATGAGTCAGTGTTGAATAACAAAAAGATACCTATAGTTTTTGTGATTGTTTGGTAAGCTACCCCCTCCTGTTTTCAGGAGGGGGCAAGGGGGTGGTTTAACCCTTCGGCCGGAAAACAGGCATCACTGTCTCGTCGGTGGTCAGGAAGGGGCCGCCGATCAGGTCAATGCAGTAAGGGATGGCCGGAAACACCACCGACAGACATTGCTCAATAGCGCGGGGCCGACCGGGTAGGTTGAGCAACAGGGTTTTGCCCCGGATACCCGCCGTTTGGCGCGACAAAATGGCCGTCGGAACGTATTTGAGGCTTTCCTGGCGCATCAGCTCGCCGAAACCGGGCAGCATTTTGTGGCAAACGGCTTCGGTGGCTTCGGGCGTCACGTCGCGGGGGGCCGGGCCTGTGCCGCCAGTAGTTACAATCAGGCAGCATTCCTGTACGTCGGCCATTTCGATAAACGCGGCAGAAAGCTGATCCTGCTCGTCGGGGATAACCCGGTAAACCGGTTCCCAGGCGCAGGTGAGGTATTGGTTGAGCAAATCGACCACGGCTTTGCCCGGAATGTCTTCGTAGACACCGGCACTGGCGCGGTCCGATACATTGATAATGCCAATTCGAATAGGAGGGGTCATAGCGTCTGATTACAGCGATTTGCGGCACTCGGCCACTTTGTCGGTATTGAGAACGTCAACGCCCAGTTTGCGGAGTTGTTTCCAGGCGTTTGGGTTGTCGGGCGTGGCCCAGAACCGGATCATTTTGTTTTGGTCGTGCGCCCGCCGAATCATGCGTTTCAGTTTTTCGCGGTCAGCGTCGGGCAGGTCGCCGTTGCCGTCCCAGCGCGAATAATTGTAGAAACTATCGCTGATGAGCGCCACCCGCCGGACGGTTTCGTCATCGTAAATCTCGGTCGGCCGCCCGTCGAACTGCACAAACAGGGGGTAATCAATCATGCGTTCCACCTTGGGTCGGCTGCCGCTGATAATCACCTGAATCCCGTTGGGGTTCGAGAAGGGGTTAAAAATGTCGATGTTTTGCGCCAGCCGCGCTTGCAATACCGGCCAGATATCATCGAATTTGTCTTTGAGGTCAATAACGAGCGCGGGCCGGTACGTCCGGTCGGAGCTGATACGCCCCCCGTTCTGGGCAAACAGCCGCACAATCGGGTTCAGGTAAAGCGAGTCGAGCGTACGGGCCGGGTTTATGTCTTTCCGGTCGTGGGCAACCATCAGCTTGCCATCTACCAGCCAGATATCAGCCTCGATAAAGTCGGCCCGGTTTTCGAGGGCGGCCATGAGCGGAACCGGTTTTTCGTAGTCGTTATGGGCGTGGATTTTTACGGAACCCGACCGCTGCGCCCATATCGTGGGCGAAATGCACAACAGCAGACACCAGAAAAGGAGAGTCTTCATGAACGGAATGTGGTTTAGCGTTTTCGGTTGATGGTTTTCAGTTTTCAGTGGATTGTGCATATCGGAGCCGCTTCGTATTTATTCACTCTTTCACTCATTATATGTAGAGTCAACTCGGTCTTAAAACTCCTCAAATTGCCCAATAGCCAGCCGAACAGCTTCTGGCAAGGGGGCGGGCTGGCGCGTAGCCGGGTCGGTGTTAACGTAGATGATCTCGCCCGTGACCAATGGTTGGCCCGCCCGGTCTATAGTTAAACGAAACGGAAGGCTGCTGTTGCCAAACCGGCTTACCCGGACGCCAATACGCAGCTCGTCGTCGAAAAAAGCCGGTGCGAGATATTCCAGCGTAGCCTTGCGGACGTAAAAGGCCCCGCCAATGGTGGCCGGGTCGGTAAAACGCATACCCAGGTTGCGGAAATACTCGGTAATGGCTACGTCGAAATAATTGAGGTAGTGCCCATTGAAAACAACCTGATAGGGGTCTACCTCAGACCAGCGTACCCGAATCGGGTGGTGAAAGCGAAATTCGTCAGGCATGGTAAATTCGGTCAGCGGTGCCGTCAAAGATACGCCATGCTGTTTATCTTTGTCTCTATGCCAACCTCTGTAGCTGATTTTCAAGCCGACTGGCAACAGCATTTTGCCGCCTACCTCGACCGGTTTCAGGCCGGTCAGCAGTCGTTTGTGCCGAAACTATTGCCGCAAACGGCGGTTCGTTTCTCGGTGTATCAAACGCTGGATATTCTGCACAAACGTTTGGGTAACGACATTCTGCGCCGGGCGCTTGATCCGGCCGAAACCATTCCGAGCCCCGCCATTAGTGAGCCCGACGGAACCTGGCTCAAAAAAGCCAATATGGTAGGCGTAAACGTGCGTACGGTGGGTTCGTTCTGGAACGTGATCAACTACGTACTTACGTTGCCGGCCTGCCACGATAGTATCCACCTGCTGCCCATCTGGGAGCCGGGCGTGGTGGGTAGTTTGTACGGCATGGTGAGCTGGCAGATAAACCCCGAGTTTTTCAGTGTCGATCTGGCCCGGTTTGTGCCCGCCCTCGACACCGTGGAGAAGCAGCTTAAAGTGGCTGTCAACCTGATTCACGCGCTGGGCCGGACTGTCGGTATGGACGTGATTCCGCACACCGACCGCTTTTCCGAAATGGCTCTGGTGCACCCCAATCTGTTTGAGTGGGTACACCGCGAAGGCTACCGGCTCGTAAACCATACCGAAAGCGTGTACCGGCAGGTTGAAGAGGTGATCTGGCAGTTTCTGAAACTTAAAGGAGCCGCCGACGGCACACCGCTTTCGTTTACCAAAGAGGTTTTCTTCGCGCACAACATCCCGTTGCTTACCGATGAGCAGCGCCATTCGATTCTGTTTGGCCCGCCCGGCGACTACACGGGGCGGCTCATCCGGCGGCTCAAACTCATCAGTCACCTTACGGCGCAGGGTTACGAAACGCTGCCCATGACCATGGCTCCGCCGTACCGGGGGCTGCACATTGTGCCCAACGATTTTGTGACCGACGAGTACGGCCAAATCTGGTATCAGTACGCCTTCAACCGGCCCGAGCCTATGTCGCGGGTATTTGGCCCGTTGGCACGCTACAAGTTTCACCATAGCAAAGACGACAACCGCGACTGGGAACTCGACTTCGAACGGCCTAATCTGCCCGCCTGGAATTACCTCTGCGACCGATACCTGACCTGCCAGCGGGCGTATAACTTCGATTTTATGCGGGGCGACATGGCCCACGTGCAGCTACGCCCCACGGGGGTACCCGCCGAACCCGATGCTTACTACGATCCCCTGCGCGCCGTAAAGCATCACATTCAGAAGCAGGGCGTGCCGCATTTTGGTTTTTTTGCCGAGACGTTCCTGGCCCCGCCCAACACCATGGCTTACGGCAACGAACCCGACCACCTCGAAGCCATCGATGCCGACTCGACCCTGGGCGATCTGCAATCGTGCGTGGTGGGCTCGGTACTGTTTCAGAAACGACTCAGCGATTACGACGAGTGGCTCCGCACCCGGCGGTTTGCCCCCAACTTTACGGTCATGACGGCCGATAAAGACGATCCCCGTTTCGACGAGTTTTACCGCACCGGCAACCTGTTCCGGTACTTTGTGGCCCTGTTTCTGACCGATATGCCCAGTTACGTATCGCTTGGGTTTGAGGTGCGTAATCTGCATCAGGAGCGCGGAGCCAATGAGGAATACACCAAGCTGTACGTATTTCAGATCAACGACGACGGTGAGGTAGACAAGGTGACGCACGGCCCGTATCGGTGGGGCGACAATATGGAGCAGTTTGAGGCCATCAGCCGGATTCGTCTGTTTGCCGAGCAAATCTGGAGTGAGATTGGCGGCAAGGCTGTGCGCTGGATTCTGGAGCCGGGTCGCGCCGATTACATCGCCTGGACCCACGCTGACGATCCGGCCTATGCCTTTGTAGCTGGCATGACAGCCCCCCCGCCCGACTCAATCCCCGGTATGCCGGCGGGCTACCTCACCTTCGAAGAAGAAAACTGCCGGGTGTACCGGTTGCGGTGAGCGGGGGATTTTGTTCGTTAAACTCAACCAATCAAAACTCGTACGCCATTTTTTTGCAACTTACCGGCAATCGGTCGGCTTCCTCAACCGGCGCCTGATCGACTCAATAAGTGGTTTGGTGATTGATTTAAAAACCGATTCTCAGAAACGTCTTATACATGAACTTTCAGCTCACTTCTAACTCAGGCCGGGGCAACTTTACGATAACAGATCAGGAAGGAAAAGCCCTTTCAACCATCGCCTACGAAAGCTGGTTTTCCAGCACGGCTTCGGCTACTGTAGATGGGCGGGAGGTGGTCATTAAGTCGCGAAATATCTGGAGCTCTAATTTCGATGTATTCGTCGATGGCGTGGATCGGGGCGATATTACCTTCAACTGGAAAGGGCATATCATCATCAAACTGACCGGCGAAACGGGCGCAACCCAAACGGTTCGATTGCGCATGAAGGGCTTTTGGAATTACCATTTTGTGCTCGAAAATGAGCAGGAAACGATTCTTATGGAACTCCGCCCGACGTTTAAATGGCAAAAAATGAATTACAATTACGACGTTCACTTTGCGCAGGATACCGTTTCGTCGTTTGATCGGGCATTGTTGCTAATCATCTGCGGCTACGGGGCCAATCTGTACATGACCATGATGGCGGGTGCTGCAGCTTAAATCTCTCCTCCGTCAATCTCCCACCACCTCTAACCTGTTTATGAAACAGTTATTCACCTTCGCCCTTCTGGTTTGGGTGGTGGTAGCTTGCCAGCCATCGGGCCGAAACACAGACCCGTTACGAACGGAAATTCAACGGATTGTAGCGGGCAAAAAGGCCGTGGTGGGCGTTTCCATTATTGCCAACGATGGCAAAGACACGCTGTCGCTGAACGGAGATCGACGTTTACCGTTGCAGAGCGTATTCAAGTTGCATATTGGGTTGGCCGTGCTGGCGCAGGTCGATAAGGGGCGGTTTACGCTGGACCAAACCGTGGAGGTTCGGAAAGACGACCTGCTGCCCGATTTATGGAGCCCACTCCGCGACGAGAACCCGAACGGGGGACTTTTCTCCATCGCCAAGCTCATTCAGTATGCGGTTTCTCAGAGCGATAATGTGGCATGCGACGTGTTGATCCGGTTGCTGGGTTCGCCCAAAGCCGTAGAAACGTACATCAAAGAAAATGGCGTTGAGGAGATTGCCATCCGGTTTGCCGAGAAAGAAATGCAGGCCGAGTGGGACAATATGTTTCAGAACTGGACCACGCCCAAAGCCGCAAGCAAGACACTGCAAACGTTTTATGATCCCGAGGGTAAGCGGCTCTCCAAACGTAGTTACGACTTCATTTGGCAGACCCTCCGCGAAACGAATACGGGTGTGAACCGGCTGAAAGGCCGCTTGCCTGCCGGTACCGTGGTAGCGCATAAAACGGGCTCGTCGGGTACCAACAAAGCAGGCCTGACGGCCGCTACCAACGACATTGGCTTGTTATTTCTGCCCAATGGTGAGCCCGTGATCATCAGCGTTTTCGTGGCCGACTCGCAGGAGAACGAGGCCACGAACGAGAAGCTCATTGCCGACATTGCCAAAGCTACCTACGACTTTTACACGACCCCGGCGAAGGAGTAGTCGGGTTGGAGTGGTGACTCTACCTCAAGAATGGCTTTTTATATCGGTGTGAACTATTCTATCGTTTGGGTTGTGGGTATGAACAAGATCCCCCAATTGAGTTTTCAAATTCAGGCGGTACTTCGTGCACAATAATCCGAAGCCAGCTGCCCTTGAGGGAACGTAAGAAACCTTCTTATGAAAAGTGACTTTCTGGGCGGTAACCTGCGTGATGGCCTGAACTTTGTATCGAAACTGACTCCCCGGCGGGTGGCCAATGCGCTCAAAGTACTGGCCAGTTACTACCGGTCGCGGCAGACGGGCCGGGCCGAAGCGTGGGGATTACCCATGTCAATTTCGTTTGAACCGACAACCTCCTGTAACCTGCGTTGCCCGGAATGCCCCAGTGGCCTACGCTCTTTCACCCGGCCCACGGGTATGCTCGGTGAGGAGCTGTACAAACGCACCATCGACGAGCTGCACGAAACCCTGCTTTACCTCATTTTTTACTTTCAGGGCGAACCCTACCTGCATCCGCAGTTTCTGGAACTGGTGCGCTACGCGGCCGACCGCAACATTTACACCGCCACCAGCACCAACGCCCATTACCTGACCGAGGCCAACGCCCGCAAAACGGTGGAGTCGGGTCTCGACCGGCTCATTATCAGCATCGACGGAACCACGCAGGAGGTGTATCAGCAGTACCGGGTGGGAGGTAAGCTCCAGAAGGTAATTGAAGGTACCCGGCAGATCGTCCGCTGGAAAAAAGAACTTAAGTCGCGCACGCCCCATATCGTGTTTCAGTTTCTGGTGGTGCGGCCCAACGAGCATCAGATTGCCGAGGTGCGGCAGTTGGCCCGTGAGCTGGGCGTGGATGAGGTTGCCTTGAAAACGGCCCAAATCTATGATTACGAGCACGGCAACGAGCTCATTCCAACTCTCGACCAATACAGCCGTTATGCCCCGCAACCCGACGGAACCTACCGGATCAAGAGCGGTATGGACAACCACTGCTGGAAAATGTGGCATTCGTGCGTCATCACCTGGGACGGGCTGGTGGTGCCGTGCTGTTTCGATAAGGATGCCCACCACCGGCTGGGCGATTTGCAGCAGCAATCGTTTCGGGCGCTCTGGCAAGGCCCCGCCTATGCCGACTTCCGGCAAACACTCCTCCGCTCGCGCTCCGAGATCGAGATGTGTAAAAACTGCACCGAAGGCACCAAGGTGTGGGCCGACTAAAAGAAGTTTACAGTTTAGGGTTTAACGTTTACAGTTATGCCTAAAAGTGGGTTTGCGTGCAAAAAACGGGCATAGCTTGGCCGGTTTTTGCACTGAAAACTGTAAACTGCAAACCGTAAACTTTACTGTTATGCTTAGCCGCGTTGCCAACTCTATCTATTGGATGAACCGCTACATCGAGCGGGCCGAAAATTACGCCCGGTTTATGAGCGTTAATTTCAATCTGGCCCTCGATTTGCCCCCCAACGTAGCGCAGCAGTGGGAGCCTTTGTTGATCGCTACGGCCGACAATTACCTGTTTTACCAGTACTTCACGGAGCCCTCACGCGAGAACGTAATCGAGTTTCTGACGTTTGATAAGCGAAACCCCAACTCGATTGTGTCGTCGTTGAGCAACGCCCGCGAAAACGCCCGCACCGTACGCGAAACCATCTCAAAAGAGATGTGGGAAAACCTCAATCAGCTGTACCTGATGGTGCGCGATGCCGGTAGTCAGCATACCGATTGGCCGCAGAACCGGATGCAGGATTTTCTGGCCGATGTGCGCAATGGTACGCAGTTGTTTTACGGCGTGATTGACGCTACCGTGACCCGCAACGAGGCCTGGCATTTCGGGCGGCTGGGCCGGTTTCTGGAACGGGCCGATAAAACGTCGCGGTTTCTGGATGTGAAATATTTTACCCTCTTCCCCGAAGATGAAGACGGCTCTACGCTCGACCTGATGATCTGGTCGTCGGTGCTCAAATCGGTGTCGGCCTACAATATGTACCGGCAGCAACACCGGCACCTGACCCCCGAAAACATCATTAATTTCCTGATTCTCGATAAGCTCTTTCCGCGGGCGGTGGCGCACTGCATCCGGCAGGCCGAATTGTCGCTCTACGAAATCTCGTCAAATAACGCGGCCAACGGCTACACCAACCCCGCCGAGCGCATGATGAGTAAACTCCGGGCCGAAATCGAATTCACCGAAACAACCGATATCCTCAAAGCCGGACTCCACCAGTACCTCGACCGTTTCCAGACCCGCTGCAACGAAGTCGGCAACGCGATCTACGAAACGTACTTCGACCTGAAGCCGGTGGAATAAGGGATAAAAGGGAAAAAGGAGGAGAGGGTTGTTAGCACTTTTCCCTTTCCTCCCTCCTCCCTTTCGTCCTCTTCTTCCCCCTTCTCCTTAATTAAAAAACGGAAACGTCACCGCTACGAATGGCATGCCGGTGCGGTGGCGGAAACGGCGGTTACCGTCGATAGGGCGGATGTCGCGGAGGCTCATTTCGGCGGTTTGCCATTGGTAGCCGCCTTTGATACTGAGCCGTTGCCCTACCCGAACGCGCGCGTACAACTCAGCAGCCAGGTTGCCAATATCGTTATCGCCCAGTAGGCGCACACTGCCCCGCGTCGGTTTAAATGACTGCAGGCGGTTGTCGCCCGTGAAGTACACCAGCGAGTCGACGCCAGCGCGGCTACTCTCCACTTTATACGCACCGGTAGAGGCAATCATGCGTCCTACGCGGGTTTTGCCAATCGTCAGGCCGAAAAGGTCGGCGCTACCGCCCAGTTCAACGGGGCCGAGCTGTACCTGTACCCGGATGCCGAAATTGAGCGACGTATTGGTAATAAAATCGAACCGGGCCGTATCGATCGTGGCCGGTGTAAGGGGGGCACCCAGGGCCTCGAAACCCGTTTTGCCGCGTGTGAGGCTGGCCGGTGCCGAATACAGATTCAGATTGTCGCCGTAGAATTTGGCTAGCCGGGAAGTCCAGCCGACAGAAATTACTCTGTTTCGGCCGATGTTCATCAGCTGAAAATACGTGAGCGATGGGGCGTAATTATCTTTTTTAAACGCAAACCCGACATCGAGGCCGCTCCGGATACGGGTCGAGACAGGGCCTTGCGCGTAAGCCTGTATGCTCAGTAAAGCGCACAGGACTAACAGGATTTTTTTCATTCAGACGTACAGAATAGTTAGTCAATGCATCGCTCGTAGTCCATAATCGAGTGGGTTTCATCTGGATGGATGAGACCTTGACAGGCGGGATTGATCGGGATGAATCGAGCGTGTTAGTGGCAAATATAACCGTACTGTTCACATCATGGCCTATAATTTTACTGTATAGCCTGCCGGGTTCCGTACGTACGGAAAAGCAAACAATAGCCGACCGCCGGGGTTGGAGTCGTACACTAATCCTCTATTCGTATGGCATTATCCTCCAACAAGACAGCCCTGCTTTGGGGCCTGGCGGGCCTTGGGGCCGTACTGGCCAGTCGGGCCGTGATGCGGCAGAGTCGTAAGATCGACTTTGCCGGTAAGCACGTCATCATTACCGGTGGGTCGCGGGGGCTGGGCCTGGTTCTGGCCCGTCAGCTGGTGGCCGAGGGCGCGCACCTGTCCATTTGTGCGCGTGATCCTTACGAACTCGACCGCGCCCGCACTGAGCTGGAGCAGCAGGGTGGCCGGGTGCTTACCTACGAATGCGATCTAACGAACAAAGAGGACATTGCGGCTTTTGTGTCGGCAGCCCGCGCCCATCTGGGGCCTGTAGATGTACTCATCAACAATGCCGGGGTGATAATGGTCACGCCGTTTGCCAATGCCGCTGAAGAAGACTATCAGGATGCCCTGGCGACCAACTTTTGGGCAGCTTACCACATGATACAGGCCGTATTGCCCGATATGCGCCAACGTCGGGCGGGGCGTATTGTCAATGTGGCCTCGTTTGGGGGCAAGGTAGCGGCTCCGCACCTGTCGCCTTATGTAACCAGCAAATTTGCGTTGGTCGGTTTCTCGGAGAGCATCCGGGCCGAACTCAAACGCGACGGTATATTCGTAACGACGATCTGCCCCGGTCTGATTCGGACGGGGAGTCCACGCAACGCGATTGTGAAAGGGCAGCACGAAAAAGAGTACGCCTGGTTCAAGATCGGGGACTCACTGCCGGGCCTGACCACCAGCGCCGAAGACTGCGCGAGCCAGATTATTGATGCCTGCCGACATGGCGAGGCCGAGCGGGTGGTGACCGTGATGGCCAAAGTGGGTACGGCCTTGCAGGGGTTGTCGCCCAGTCTCATGGCCGAAACCCTGACGCTCATCAACGACTTACTGCCCGACCCGGCTCCGAGCCTGGAGGGTAACCAACGGGCATTTGGTGCGGGCAAGGAAACACCCATCAGCCAGTCGGTGCTGACGACTCTGACGGATCAGGCAGCCCAGAAAAATAATCAGACAGTCTGACGAATGCTGGGACGGAGACGACCGTCTGGAGGGTAAGTTGTTCTATGTTTTTGGTAGTAAGCAGTATCTTGCAAGCCTAAATCTAAACTGGACGTTAGATGTTGGACATTAGACGTTAGACCTACTACTATTCTGTAGTCAGGTCAAACATCTAATGTCTAACGTCCGAATGTCCAGTACTGAACCAGCATTCACATTGCTCTAAAACCGAACATCATGCCCGAAGTATGGCTCCGGGGGGCACTGCCCCATGTACCGGCCCTCCTCCAGCCGGTTGCTCATGCGCTCTTGCAGGCCCGCGAAGAGTTAAACGAATTGATGGCTGACTTTCCGGACGAATCGTTGTGGGAACGCCCGGCGGGGCTGGCCTCCGTGGGGTTTCACCTGCAACATCTGACGGGCGTTCTCGACCGGTTGCTTACCTACGCCCGTGCTGAGGGGCTCACGCCCGACCAACTGGCTTACCTGGCTGCCGAGGGAAAACCCGATGTGTCGATTCGGGCCGGTGGATTGGTAGAAGCATTCAGCGCACAGGTCGACCGGGCGCTGGTGCAGTTGCGAACCACCGATGAGGCTACACTGACCGAGTTTCGGGGTGTGGGCCGGGCGGGCCTGCCCTCCACGGTGCTGGGCTTGCTGGTGCATTCGGCCGAGCATACCATGCGGCATTTGGGGCAGTTGCTCGTCACGGTTCGCGTGCTTGCCGAACGTAAGGCAGCCTGACCGTGTTTTCTCTGTACCCATGGAAACCGAACCCAATACCCGGCATAGCGCTCAGCTGCCACCCCTGCGTTTTTCGCTCAACCTGCTGTACGTAGGTCGGATGTTGCTGGGGATGTCTGCCGACAAACCGCTGCTGGCCGACGAAGCCGTGGAGGCTATTGATGAATACATTGAGGCCGTTACCGACGAGCTGGCTGCGACCGAGCTGGTTCACGAAGCGGCCCTGCTGGTGGGCGATACCCTGCCCGACGAGCCCCAACCTTAACTACTCAATAGCCCGTCGGCTGGCCCAACGCATACGATAGGCCATCATGGCGGTTTCGCCCAACTGATCGAGCAACCGCCAGTTGGCCACTACGCCCACTACGGCCCCAATGCCCGGCACGAGCTGGAGCATTTTGGCGAGGTCGATATAGTCGCGGTATTCCTGCTGAAACGTTTGCCAGTCGAACTGATGAATGTCGTCGGGGAGGGTAGCCGCAAACTCATGCCATTGTTCCATATGGGCAAAAACGGCCCGTCGGCGCTCCTGACTCGAAAACGCAAGCTGGAAAATATGCAGCACGAAGAGCCGCTCGCGGTAATCGCTCACGTCGTACCCGTAGAGAGCCGCAATGTCGTAGAGCATCTTCATTTTAAGGCTCAGTAGCAACGGAAAGTCGGCCAGGCCGAGCAAGATGCCACCCGCGCCCGTTACGCCCCCTTCGGCCGCGCCCACCCGTTTGTACCACACAATCCGGTTACGGACAGCTTCCTCTTTTCGTTCGAGCTGCGTTTCGGCCGAGGGTGATGGGGCCGTAAACTCTGATCCGGCCAGAACGGCCCGCGTCATGTGTTTGATGGCCCCCGTAATGAGGTCGTGTATCCGTTGGGGAATGAGTCGGTTAACCCGGTTTTGCAGGCCTTTGGAGAGTCGGTTGGTCAGCGAAGGCGGCTGCCGCATCTGGTGTTGCCATACCGACAGCTCGCCCAGCGCATGTGTGTCGTAAAGTGGAGTGGCTGGCATGTGATTTTCGGATAGTAACTACAAAATTCTCACCCAAAGGTAGGGGAGCGGTACGCTATGGTATAAACGGATTTGAGACCCGGATAGGCGGACTGAATTGGGTTTATAGCGGCTGCTTCAAACCAGAAACGCTAAACTAAAAACCATAAACAACTTTCAGAAAGCCCGTAAACTCTTTTTCGGGCGGGCGACCGGGAAAACCACAGGTCCAAATCGTTGAAGAAGTACTACTCAACAACCTCAATTAACCACCCTACAACCTCATGGCAACCCTAAATGATGATCTGCACGGCAACGCACCCGACAACTCGCCGGTGGCATTGCTCATCATCGACATGCTCAACGATCTGGAGTTTCCCGAAGGCCCGCAGTTTCTGGAACCCACGCTGGCCGCAGCCCGGCAGATTGGGCAGTTGAAACAACAGGCTAAGGCGCTGAATATCCCGGTGGTGTATGTCAATGATAATTTCGGTCGGTGGCAATCCGATATTAACGACGTAGTGAACCACTGCCTGCACGACGGCGTGCGCGGGGAGCCGGTTGTGCAACTACTCAAACCCGAAGCCGACGATTATGTGGTACTCAAACCCAAGCATTCGGCTTTTTATGCCACTACCCTCGATGCCCTGCTCGAATACCTCAAGGCTGAGCGGCTCATTCTGACCGGTATCAGTGCCGATTTGTGCGTGTTATTTGCTGCCAATGATGCCTATATGCGTGATTTTCGGCTGAACGTACCCGCTGATTGCGTTGCGGCTGGTTCGCCCGACGATACACGGGCGGCCCTCGCGTACATGCAGCGGGTGCTCAAAGCCGACACCACCCCAGCAGCCGAGCTGGATCTGGCTGCGCTACTCCCGACCGAGGCTCAATAGGGTCTTGATTTGAAAGGGTCTGTCGGTTTGTTCAGCAACTCGTTTTCAGATACCAAATTGCGTGAAACATTAAACCAGAAACTTAATACTGGAGAATTAAGGAATTAGCACGCGGATGATACGGATTAGGCTAATTTTCGCGGATTTATACAGCGAATCGGCGTATATCTGTCCAATCCGCGTCATCCGCGTGCTATTGATATGATTGGCTGATTGAATTGGTATTTTTTGCTGGACAAATGTCTGGTACTGAGAACCAGAAACATTAAACCGAAACCAATACCTGGCTATCATTACCATTTTGTTACGTGCAATCGATTTGCCGACAGTATGCGTTAGACAAGAAACCCTTGCCTGTTTTGTCGACGCACACCCACCCACAACCCCCACTTCAAAAGGCCGATTTTGGCCCCGAATTCGTTTGGGGTACGGCCACCGCTGCTTTCCAGATCGAAGGGGCGGTTGACCGGGATGGGCGCACGCCTTCTATCTGGGACACGTTTTCGCGCCAGCCGGGCAAAATCAAAACGGGCGATACGGCCGACCTCGCCTGTTTGTTCTACGATCATTACGAGGCCGATTTACAACTCCACAAAACCCTTGGTTTCACCCATTTCAGGTTCTCGCTGTCGTGGTCGCGGATACTGCCGATGGGGGTAGGTCCGGGGCAGGGCGGTGTCGTCAACGAAGCTGGTCTGGCCTTTTACGACCGCCTGATTGACCGCTGTCTGGCGTTGGGAATCACCCCCTGGATTACGTTGTACCATTGGGACTTGCCCCAGGCCCTCGAAGATAGGGGTGGCTGGCGCAATCGGCAGGTTGTTGAGTGGTTTGGGGCGTTTGCCGACGTCTGTACCCGCGCCTTTGGCCACAAGGTAAAGCACTGGATCATTCTGAACGAGCCGCTGGCTTTTTCGGTGCTGGGATACTGCACAGGGCAGCACGCGCCCGGTCGGCGGGGCATCTGGGGCCTTCTGCCGGTGATTCATCACGTGGCGCTGGCGCAGGCCGAAGGGGGCCGGGTGGTGCGGCAGAATGTGGCCGGAGCCGAGGTAGGCACTACATTTTCATGTTCGCCGGTGGAGCCGTTCACCGCTTCGGTGCGCGATGCCGGAGCCGCCCGCCGGGTCGATGCCCTTATGAATCGGCTGTTTATTGAGCCCGCTCTCGGCCTGGGTTATCCCGTAGCCGACCTTCCGTTTCTGAAGGGCATCGCCCAGAAGTACACCCTGCCCGGCGATACCGAGCGGCTGGCGTTCGACTTCGACTTTGTGGGGTTGCAACATTACTTCCGGGCCGTGGTTGAGCATACCTATTTCATGCCGTACCTGTGGGCGCGGGAGGTGACTCCGCTTCGGCGGCAGGTGCCCCAACTCACCGAAATGGGCTGGGAGGTGTACCCTGAGAGTATGTACCGGATTCTGAAACAATTTGCGCAGTACGAAGGAGTACGCAAACTATATATTTCGGAGAGTGGTGCGGCCTTTTACGATCGGCTGGTCAAAGGCGTCGTCGACGATCCGGCCCGGATTCAGTACCACCAGGATTACCTCTTGCAAACCCGGCGGGCCCGGTCAGAAGGGGTGCCTGTAGAAGGGTACTTCGTCTGGACGTTTCTCGACAACTTTGAGTGGGCCGAGGGGTTTCGGCCGCGTTTTGGGCTAGTCTACGTCGATTTTCGGACACAGGCGCGCATTGTGAAAGCATCCGGGCACTGGTTTAGCCGGTTGCTGAACAGCACGCGGCCGCTCTGATTGGTAGAGCGGCCCCGTGGCACGTGGTTTTAGTCAGCCGGGCTTAGTACCGGATGGCCCAGTACGGGTTACGGTTGGCCTTGATACTGTCGTTAATGTGTTTCGTGAGCAACGACTCGTACTCGGTTTCCTTTATTTTCTTACCCTTCGCTTTGGGCAAAGCCAGTTCTTTCCCCACGGGCTTAAACTCTACTTTCACCGCTTCCAGAATCACGTCGCCCTCGTTAATGTCCAGCTCCATAATGAGGCCCGGCAGGCCAAAGTACCGCTCAGGCCCCGCCGGCACGGGAATATCCTGCGAAAACCAGGCGGCAATTTTCTGACCCCGGATCGGATCGGTGGTTTCGGCTTTCATGCACACGTAGCCGTTTACGTCTTTGATCTGATTCATCACTTTCCAGACCGGCGTACGCAGGGAGTCTTCAATGATGTACGTTTTGCCGAGCGTCTCGATAATGTCCGTCATGGTCTCTTTTTCGAAGTTGCGGCTGATAAAATAATCGTCTTGCCGCCACGACCAACGACCGTCGTCGCTTTGGGCCTGCTCGCTCTCGTAGGTAAACAGGCTGGCTTTCTCGTTGAAAACCAGCTTCATTTTTACCTTGTCTTCATCGTCGTTTTTCCAGGTCATGGCGGCCCGGTCTTTTTCTTCGCGGCTCAAAAAAGGGAGCCGCGCAATGATTTTGGTCCAGTGCGATTTGCGCTCGTAGGTCACAACGCCCTCGGTCTTCTGCGCAAAGCCAAGCGAGGTAGTCAGCAGAAGGAGAAGAATGGGTTTAAGCATAGTTGATGTTTGTATTGAGTGAATGAGTGAATGAGTGATTGAGTGTCTGTTGTTCGCTCAATCACGCATTCACTCAATTAAAAGCCTTGCCGTTTCATCTGGGCTTTTACGCCCCGCATGTTGTACGTGAGCGTGAGCATTCCGTAGCGTGAGATGGTTTGTACCCGCTCGTTGGTCACAAAGTTCTGGAACGCCGACAGGTTCACGCCGAGGTTCCGGTTGAGGGCATCGTACAGTGTCCCCCGAACCTCCCAACGTTTTTCTTTGCCCAGAATTTTGTACACCGACGCGTTCAGAATCGGCACGTGCTGGTTGAACCCAAAGCGCTCGTTGATAAACACGCGGTAGTTGAGGTTGCTGTTGATGTAAAAATCGCCCGGTAACCGAATGTTCATTTCGCCCCCGTAGGTGTAGTTGTAGATGGTCTGATTCTGGCGCGTATCCACCGAGAAGTTTACTTTCTGAATACCCCATTCCCCATTGGCATATAGCGTAAACCAGTCGACGGGGGTGAGGTCGAGACGGGCGCGGAACGTGTAGTTCTGGTTTTTGCTCGTGTTTAGCACCCGGTTGATATACAGTAAGTTTTCGCCGTAGCTGGTGTTGGTACCAAAGCCCAGGTTCGACTTTGTTTTCTTCAACGGGAAGCTGAAGTTGGTGTACGCGCCCACGTTGAAACCGCCCGAAATATTCTCGGGTCGGGTGGTAGTTACGAGCGTGGTTGGGTCGATGACCTGGTTATACACAACCTGGTTGGTGAAGTAGTTGTAGTTGATATTGCCCCAGAAATTAGTGAAACTACCGGGGTTGAAATAGCTGAAACCACCCCAAAGATTATGGGCCTGCGATGGCAGCAGATTGGGGTTCCCCTGACGGATAAACAGCGGGTTTGAGTTGTCGACAATGGGCTGCAAATCGCGCGCGGAGGGCATCTGCGTGTTCACGCTGTAGTTGAAATTCAGGTAGCGGTTGTTTTTGAGGTCGTAGTTGAGCCCTACCGACGGGATAATGTTCATAAACGTCCGGTTGATCTTTGACCGCAGGAATGAAGACTGATCATTGGCATACTCCCCGTCGAGGTCGAACCGCTGCGCGGCTGCGCCCACCGTCAGGTTGATGCCCTTGTGCGAATACCGGACACTCGTGCCGAGCCGGTTATACAGGTAGTTGTTCTCGTAGTACAGGCTGAGCGAATCGAGCCGGGGCATCTGACCCGCGCTGCCCTCGCGCATGCGGTCGTACACATCGCGGTCGGCTACGTCGCGCCGGAGGCTGAAATTGTAAAAGCTCTCCCAGAAAAACTTCTTCTTAAACGGCTCAGTAAACAGCAGGCTGGCTTTGTACTCGTTGCTCACGCTGTTGGTGCGCTGGTCCTGTCGCTGGGCGAGGGTCGCCCGCGGGTTTTCAAAAAACTGGGTGGATGTATTCAGATCCAGTTGGCTCTCTGAGGTGTTGGTCAGAATCGACGCCGATGCGGCAAAGTTGCGGCCTTTGGTTTTGAACTTCCGCCGGAACAGTAAGGTGTTGGCCATGCCGAGCGACTGCCCCGAGCTGGTGTTGTTACGAATGTTGCGGGTTGTCAGTGTCTCGCCGTTACGAAATAGGCTCTGTTCGGCCTGTAACAAGCCGCTATTGGTGCCAAATCGGCTATTGTTCAGGAAAATAAGGGTACTCATTGAGTCAAGAGCCTGTTCAAACCGGATGCTTCCCCGGTGGTTGGAGTTGACGTTGATTTGTCCGCTGGTGTCGGCGGTCAGAATCGAAAGGTTGCCCGGCAAAAAGTTCTCGCGTGAGCGGAGTGCATCGAGCGACAGGCGGGTGCGGCTGTAGTAGTAGTTGCTGCTGAGTTTGGTTTTCTTGGTGTCGTAATTGTAGTTGGCACCGCCCGCCTGATTATCCGAGAAACCCCGGCCGCGGCCGCCTGTTACCGGAATCGAGAGGCTTTCCTGATCGTCGCCGAACATAATAAACCGACCGCCGTTGAAGCCAAAATCGGCTTCGTCGTTCCAGTTAAAGGAGTTACTCCCCCGGAAATCCTGATAGTCGTTCCACGACAGCCCCGTTTGGTTGGTGTTGTTGGCGAGGCCAATCACCGAGAATTGCTGTTTCGTGTCAAACTTATTGTAGTTGCCTTTTATCTCACCCCGGGCCCGGTTGTCGCGGTCGGGCACCAGGTCGCTGCCGCCCCCGGCAACCAGCTTGCCAAAGCCCCCTTTCTTGAAGTTGTCTTTCAGTTCGAGGTTTACGGTTTTCTCCTTCTTGCCGTCGTCCACACCGGTAATCTTGGCCTGTTCGCTTTTGTCGGTAAACACCTGCACTTTCGAGATGGCATCGGCGGGCAGGTTCTTGGTAGCCATCTTCGGGTCGCTGCCAAAAAAGCTCTTGCCGTCTACGGTCACCCGTTTTACTTCCTGCCCCTGCGCCCGGATATTTCCCTCCTGATCGACCTGCACGCCGGGGAGCTTGCGCAGCAGTTCCTCCACCGTGGAGCCGGGTGGTACCTTAAACGTGGCCGCGTTGTATTCAATGGTATCGCCTTTGATGGTGAGCGGGGCACGGGCCGTTTTGACCACTACTTCAAACAACTCTTTCGTGATGGGCTTCAGTTTCAGCTCGCCCAGGTCGAGCTCATTGCCGTCGGGGGGGGTAATGGTGCGGTTAAACGGAATCGAACCGACGTACGAAATCTTGAGCAGATAGGTGCCGCGTTTCAGGTTCTTGAACTGAAAAGCGCCGGTTTCGGAGGTGCGGGTGAAGTTGACAAGTGCCGAATCTTTGGGCGTGAGAAGCATTACGGTGGCCCCGTTGAGGGCCACTGCACTCGTGTCGACGGCTTTGCCCAACAGGTTGAAGCGGGCCGGAGCTGATTGGGCAAATACGCCCGTCATCAACAGGCACAGTAAGCCCGTGAGTATAAAGGTTTTCATAAACGAAAAGGTAAAGGTGTGCTAAACGAACGGGGCAAAAGTAAGTACTTGGAGTGTAACTGATTGTTAAATAACGAAAAAAATAGTTAAAAAAACTAAAAAAATAGTTAAGCAGTCTGCTTGCTCACAGAAAGACGATGCAAACAGGGGTGGAGTTGCATAAAACGGTTTAAAAAAATGAGAAAACGGTAAACCATCCGTAGCGTGAGGGCCGTGGGTCGTATTCATCGCGCTTCCTCAGCTCCTGTCTGTGATGAACAAGCTGTTTTGGTTTAGCTCTGTTTGTACGACTACTGTCTGTGGCTGGCGACTTTGGAGTAGGGTATAGAGTGGTAGACCCCTGCCAGCGGTCAGAGACTCCACAACGGAAGTTGCTGGCAGGGGTTCATGGAGCGCAAGTGGTTAACTGCAGGGATCTCTAATTCTTAACTTCTCTGCCCCCGTCGTCGGTAGGGGCATACTGGCTGGGCAGTATAATGCGAAACGTAGTGCCTACGCCTGCCTGACTATCCACAGCCATTTTGCCTTTGAGCAGGCTACAGAGTAGTTTCACAATATGCAGACCCAACCCTTCGCCCCGGCCGGGTTTATGCGGGGTGTTGAGCGCCTGCCCCAGGCCGGGACCGGTGTCGGTAACGGTGAAATGCCACCACGCATCATTTTCTATTCCCCAGCTCAACGTGACCCCACCCGTAGCGGTGTATTTAAGGGCGTTCAGGAGCAGGTTTTGGGCAATGCGTTGCACCTTCACACTGTCGCTTAGTACGGGTAGCTTTTCGGGGCCGAGCAGGCTCAGGTAGAGGTTACGCTCCCCTGCATACGTTTGTAAACTGTCGGCAACCCGATGTAGCAGTTGAGCCGCGTCGAAGTCTTCGAGGTACAGCACCTCATGGCCGGCTTCGAGCCGGGCAAGGTCCATAAGTTGCGTCAACAGGCCCGTTACTTTCGAGAGGTTGCGCTGAAGCATCTGGAGCATCTGCGTGCGTACTTGCTCCGAATTGTCGGGCTGATCGAGGAGGTAGGCCGCCCCGCTCATAACTCCGAAGCTGCCTTTCAGGTCGTGCGAGGCCATCCGCAGCAGGTTGCTACGCTGACGAATCAGGTCGTTCAGGCCATTGAGACTTTGCTGGAGTTTGGAGGCCCGGTCGGCGGCCATCTGCTTTTGCAGGGTATGGTACTGGCCTACGCTTCCGCTGATAAGCTCGTGGACCAGGCGGGTGGTAATCTGACCGGCTTCGAGAAGAACAGCTGGCTCATGAACAGGGTGATTGGCCCAGAAGTCCTTCTCCTGATGCGTAATGCACTGGTGAAGGTGCGCAATTTCACCCATCAACTCCTGAAGGGTGTACCCTTTCTGCCAGCGGTGCAGGCCATGTTCCTGCGCAAGCTCATCGGGGTTTAGCTCGGTTTGGCTCAGTAACTCAGAAACCAACTGGTTGGGCAGATTCAGGGCCGCCTGAATTTCCATACGCTGGGCCAGGGTGGCCAGTAGGTCGGGAATGCGGCCCCATTGCTCATCGGGTGAGAGCATCAGGCCCGCCCGCAGGTTCGCGTCGCGCAGGCAGGCGTCCCGCCAGTTGTGCAGAATTGTGTCTTTATGTGTAAGCAGATAGGCGCCCAGGTCGGCCAAAGAAGGGCTGCCTGCCAATGGTGCTGACATAGTTTACAGGTAGTGACAAATGGCTGACTTCTTCTAAAACAACGGGTTGTTTACGAAGGTTGGCAAACATTTGGGTAAAAAAGAGTGTATTGATGGAACGGTTGCTGTTTGCGATACGGTCGGTATCCCGGCGACTGCCCAAAAACGGAGGGTCTAAATAGCGATATTTTTCTCGTAAATTTGACCTCAGCCGTTTTTAGCAACCACCGTAAGGCGGCCGTATGTGTTACGAAACCTCTAAACGATTCATTGTGCCTTCCACCAGTCGAGATCGAATGCCCACCGTTTTGGTTATTGAAGATAACCTCGATCAGCAAGTCCTTATTCGTTATGCGCTCCAGCAGGCCATGCCTACCGTTGAGCCCGTCTGTGTATCGGGGGCCGATGATGCCATGGCTTATCTCGATGGCTGTGTCCAGAATGGCCGTGACCTGCCCCGTCTGATCTTGCTCGACCTGTACCTGCCCACTGCCGAAGATGGCTGGCAGTTGTTGCAACGCATAAAGGAGTATCCTATTCAGCGTCGGTTACCGGTGGTTGTACTGAGCGTTTCGAATGTCGATGAAGACATTGAGCGTTCGTACGCTTTGGGTGCTAACTCATACATTGCCAAGCCGCTCGACTTTGAGCAGTGGCTGCAGTATTTTCGAACGCTCCGTACGTACTGGCTCGAAACCGTTACCCTGCCCCGGCAGGTGTATAACTATTAAACTCAGGCATCCCATTGCCCACGGGCCACAGGCTGCACTTTGCCGCCAATCCGAAGCAGATAATCGCCATTGGTTAGTAGCTCCCCGTGGTGATACAAGAGCGATGGCCTCGGAATAGCGTAGCCCTGCTCTACACGCAGCCGCAGCGTCGGGTTGTTTAGTACCTGATGCTTTAGCAGATAAGCCAGCAAACATCCGTTGGCGCTGCCAGTGGCCGAATCTTCAATCACAGAGGCATTCATCGGGTAAAACATCCGGCACGATACGTCGTGTTGCGGTTCGTAGGTCTCGGTGGTAAATACCAGACAGCCCATCCGGACAGCTCCCATATGCCGGCTATGTTGCTGCAAAAAGGCCAGAAAAGCGGCCGTATCGGGTACCATATCATGCAGCACCCGGCGCGACCGAACCGGCACAATCAGAAACAGGATACCGGTTGATACCTCCTCCAGCGCAAAGTCAGACAGAATATCGGTAGGGGAGATGCCCAGAAACCGGGCTACCTCGGCGGCCTCGTACCGGTTGCCAAAGGTGGGCTGTTTCTGTTCCATCCACAATACATCTTCCTCGGCAGTAACCGCAATGGGGCCTACCCCCAAATTCAGCACCAGTTGACGCGGGTTGCCCGGCAGAAGGTGTTTTCGGAGTACGTAGGCGGTTCCGAGCGTAGGGTGACCCGCAAAAGGCAGCTCCTGATCGGGCGTAAAAATGCGCACATTGGCCTCATTTTCGCCCAGGCTGCGAGTATCAACAAAGGTTGTTTCGGCGAAGTTGATTTCGCGGGCTATGGCGAGCATATGCTCAGTGCTAAGGTCGCCAGTGTGTTCAAAAACGGCTAACTGGTTGCCCTGATACTTTTTCTCGGCGAATACGTCGACGATGTGAAATGAATGCGGCATACGAAAGTTGAAGGGTCTCCGGGTAGCTGACAGTTGGCCACCTACCGGGCCCGTCGGCAAACTACAACGCCAACGCCCAATCGCCAAAAAAGGCCGGTTGAATTGGGCCCCTTTTTATCGCCGTACCGTAACGGGGCGAGTCAGATTTCTCAGTTCTGAGAGGGCAAGCTGTACGCTCGATTCGTTATTACGGTACAGGCCGGCAGCCAGCGCTACAGACAATGCGCCTATATTCAACGCCTTGGCTTGCTCGTCGGTGGTGTGCAGGGCATGGGCAGCCTGATCAACGAGTTGGATTGAGGTAGTCAGTGCGGGTTCGAGCGATTCGTTCAGGAGGAGGTAAGCCCGCTCGTCGATTTCCTGCGCCCGGGTAAGCAGGCTGTTCTGGTAGGCGTTCAGATCATAATGCTGAACGGTACTCAGTTCGGTCCAGTGGCTTGCCTGGTACATAGTCAGGTTGCGCGCCATTTCGCGCCATACCTGAGCCATTTGGTTCAATTGTGTACGGGTCAGTTCGCCCATGGGTTGTCTTAGGTAAAATTCGCGGGCTGTCAGAGAGCAGGCAGGCGAATGGTAAAGACCGGAAAAAGAAGTAAGGCAAGTTAACAAAGCGGCCCGCAGGAGTCAATTACGGGCAAAAACTTTCGAACGAACGGTCAACTCTTCAAACCACCGGTATTTGTTCGTTGTTTTCCGAATATGATAACTGCCCCACTTAACGTTGGCTATGCCTGTATCAACCTGAGTTTGCAGGCCGAGAAGATCACCACAACCCGGGGGATGATCAAGAAAACATTCACTGAAAAAGGCATTCAGTACGCATCCCAGCTGGCTCTGCAAAATGTTCAGGATTTGCTGAAAGTGGTCGACTGGAATCTGACGCACGGTTTCCGACTATTTCGCGTCACCTCCGACCTGTTTCCGTGGGCTTCAGAGTACCGGATCGGTCAGTTACCCGACTATGTCGAGATTCGGGCCGTGCTCGAAGAAATCGGTAGCCGCCCCATCCGCCTGACGGTTCACCCCGGCCCGTTCAATCATCTGGCGGGTCAGGGTAAGGTACTTGCCAACACCATCACCGATCTGGAATACCATTCGGAACTGTTTGATCTGATGGGCCTGACGCCCTCTCACTGGAACAAAATCAATATTCACGCGGGTGGTACCTACGGCGATAAAGCCGCCACGCTGGGCCGGTTTGCCGATAATTTCCGGAAGCTGTCCCAAAACCTGCGGGCCCGGCTGACGGTGGAAAACGACGACCGGACGTCGCTCTATTCGGTACGGGATTTGCTCGGTCTGCATGAGGATATCGGCATCCCGATTGTGTTTGATTATTTCCATCACTCGCTGCACCCCGATGGGCAAACCGAAGAGGAAGCGTTTCTGATGGCCTACAATACCTGGGATGTGCGGCCTGTGTTTCATTACTCCGACTCGCGGCAGGAGCGCGAAGACCCCAAAGCCCGGCGCGAAGCCCATGCCGATTGGCTGTATGCCCCGGCGAACACGTACGGGAAAGAGGTTGATATTGTGTTTGAGTCGAAAATGAAAGAACTGGCCATTATGCGGTTGCGGGGCGACGATTTCGAGATGACCCCAAAACTAACCAAGCTGCTGAGTCAGCTGGGGGCTTCGGCCGACTGAGTAGGTACAAAAAAACGGGGAGTAAATGCTCCCCGGTTCGGATTAGTTCAGGCTTGTTCAAGAACGGGTTTTTCCAAAGATGCGAACAGCAGGTGGCGCAGAAAATCCAGTAGCTGATCGTCGTTTTGGGCGGCCTTGAAATCGGTGAGCGAGGGCAGGTGCTGCATGAAAAAGGTCTGGTAGTGAGCCATCTCAACGAGTGTGCTGGCCAACGAACGGGCAAACGGGTAGTCGGGTTGCTGTTCGAGGATAATATCGGCAATACGTCCGCACAAATCCTTGTAGGGCTTGAATAGCTGCTGCCGATTGTCTTCGGTAACGTGGTGCGTGAGGTAAGCCTTGCTGGCCTCCCGAATCACAATGCTGTGCAGCATTTTCAGGTCGATTCCGTCGGCGCCATTGCTCTCGGGGGCATGGCTCAGATCTTTCAGAAGCAATAACCGCAACACTCGCTCTAGTTTTTCGTGCGGGTCTTTGAGGTTGTTAGTCTGAAAAATAAGCTGATACTCGGCCCAGCGCCAGTACCACGCAACCAGATACACGAGCAACCGGTGTTTGTTTTCAAAATAGCGATAAATGCTGGCTTCTTTGGTGCCAATCCGATCGGCCAGCTTGCGGAAGGTGGCATCTTCAAAACCAAGTTCGCCAAATAGCGCAATGCCTTGCCGCACAATTTTGCGGCCGAGTTCAGAACTCTCCGGGTCGCGCAAAAACAAATGCTCGTTCATGCGCACGTGTACTGTATATTCCATGAATCCTCCAAATAAGCCGCTCAGCCGTAATTCGTGTAAGTAATGAACAAAAAAGGGGAAATAAAAGTTTTAATGATACGTTTGATAGTAATACTATCGAGCGCGTTGTTGAGCTTCTACCCTCGATTCAATTGCAATTAGGGTATCAATCTTTCTAATGAAACAATAACTATGGCATATTCCAGTAACCGGAGAGACGCAGCCTTTGAGAGTCCACCCTCGCCTTTCCAGCGGTTAATGCGCTTACTCGGTAATGAGAAGCGTGATATTTGGTTTGTTTATCTGTACGCAATTATTGCGGGTCTGATCAGTTTGTCGCTCCCGTTGGGCATTCAGGCCGTTTTTAACTTTGTATCCAGCGGCACCGTTTTCAATTCAATTTATCTGCTCATCGGGCTTGTCATAGTTGGGGTAGTGCTGGTTGGTTTGTTGCAGATCGGTCAAATGACGTTGGTAGAGGTGTTACAACAACGGATTTTTGCCAAGGCAGCCTTTGAGTTTACGTACCGGCTCCCGCGTATTCAACCCGAAGCGTTGAGCCCCTATTACCCGCCCGAGTTGATGAACCGGTTTTTCGACATCATCACGGTACAGAAGTCGCTGCCCAAACTGCTCATCGACATCACAGCTGCGGCTATTCAGGTGGTGTTGGGGCTTATTCTGCTGTCGTTTTACCACCCTGTATTTATTGTTTTTGGGGCACTTACAGCTTCCATGATCGCCTTTGTGGTGTGGATCTATGGTAATCGGGGCATCGAGACCAGCCTCAACGAGTCGAAATATAAGTATAAGGTAGCGGCCTGGCTCGAAGAACTGGCCCGTGACCTGACCGCCTACCGGCGCGAAGCCGACTCGCTCGAAGCCATCGACAAAATGGATGATCTGGTATCTAACTACCTGAAGTACCGTAATGAACACTACAGTGTGCTGAAGCGTTTTTTCTACAACGCCGTAGCATTCAAAACCATTATCACAGGTGGCCTGCTCGTTTTGGGTACTGCCCTGGTGGTTGAGCGCCAGATGACCCTCGGTCAGTTTGTGGCCGCCGAACTGGTGATCGTCTTGATTACAGGCTCGGTAGAAAAGCTGATTATGAGCATCGAAACGTATTTTGACTTACTCACCGGTTTGGAAAAATTGGGTAGTGTAACCGACCTGCCCCTTGAAACGGATACCACACATGCTTAACCTATCGAAACAACGTGTTGATGAACAGCTCTGGAAGCATTATCCGCTCCGGACGCTTCGGACGTTGCCCGAATTGAATACGTCCCGCCGACTCGGACGCGTCATGATTGGCATCCTGATCGGCGTTGTGATTCTTTTGTTTTTACCCTGGCAGCAAAATATCACGGGCGACGGTAGCCTGACCGCCCTCACCCCACAAGACCGCCCACAAACCGTTCAAAACGCCATTGCGGGCCGGATCGAACGCTGGGCCGTAGCCGAAGGCGACAAAGTTCGAAAAGGCGATACGCTGCTCGTTATCTCCGAAATCAAAGACGAGTACTTTGATCCAAACCTACCGCTACGTCTGTCGGAACAGCTCGACGCCAAGCGCGGGAGTATGGATGCGACTGATGCCAAAATTCAGGCCCTCGATGGGCAGATGGCTGCCCTGAAAGCGGGGCTTGAGGTCAAACTGGCGTCGGCCCGTAACAAAGTAAAGCAGTCTCGTTTCAAGGTAATCAGCGATAGCACGGACCTGGTGGCGGTGCAAAAGTTTTACCAGACCGCCCGTGTGCGGCTCGACCGCTACGAGGAGGCTCACCGCAACGGGCTTATCTCGCTGACTGATCTGGAAACCCGGCGGCTCAAGTTTGCCGAAGATCAGGCCAAAGTAGTAGCGCAGGAAAACAAGCTCAATGTGTCGCGGCAGGAACTGGCCAACGCCCGGCTCGACCTGACCGAAATTCAGGCTGATTATTCGGAAAAAATGGCCAAATCGCTCTCCGACCGGAGTTCGGCGGTGTCGTACCGGGCCGATGCCATGGGCGAGGTTTCGAAACTGCAAAACAAAATCAGTAGTGTGGATGTTCGGCGGGGACTTTACATCATCCGGGCTCCGCAGGATGGCTACGTGGTGAAGGCGCTCAAGGCGGGTATTGGCGAGACCATCAAGGAAGGCGAATCCATTGCGACCCTGCAACCCGATAAGCCGTCGCTGGCGGTAGAGTTGTACGTACGCGCGATGGACGTGCCCCTCATCACGCCGGGCCGCAAAGTTCGGCTTCAGTTTGATGGCTGGCCGGCCGTGCAGTTTTCGGGCTGGCCTACCGTAGCGGTGGGTACGTTTGGTGGGCAGGTAGCCGTGGTGGATGCCGTGAGCAGTACCAATGGTAAGTACCGTTTGCTCGTGCGCCCCGACAATAGTGATCAGGCCTGGCCTCCGCAACTCCGGCAAGGATCGGGTGTGTATGGTTGGGTGATGCTCGACGATGTGCCTATCTGGTACGAAATCTGGCGGCAGCTCAACGGCTTCCCGCCGAGTCTGAAAGCTGAACCTGAGCCTACGGAGGGGGCCAAGAAATGACGGGCCGGTTTATGTACCGGTTTCAAAAACCGGTCTGGATGTACGGTTTCGGTTGGCTGGCGCTTAGTTTTCTGCTAACGCTGCCGCTGCAAGCCCAGGATACCACACGCGCCCGGGTGTTTGCCTTTAGCGATCTGGCCGATTTTATCATGGCCAACCATCCGTTGGTGCGGCAGGCTAACCTCTTGCCTGAGTCGGCCCGGCAGGAACTGTTGCAGGCCCGGGGCTTTTTCGACCCGAAACTCAGTTCGGGGTTTGGTCGCAAAGAGTTTGGAGAGCCCGGTAAACCAGGTTCACTGTATTATAATAATTGGGCCAATGAGCTGAAAGTGCCCGTGTGGCTGGGCGGAGCCGATTTTAAACTCACTTACGATCGGTTCACGGGAGCGCGTGTGAACCCGGAGCTCCGAACCCCCGACTCGGGGTTGCTGGGTGTGGGGGTGAGCATCCCCATTGGTCAGGGCCTGCTGATTGACTCCCGGCGGGCTACGCTCCGGCAGGCGCAACTGTTGCCCTCACTCGCTGAAGCCGACCGCGTGAAGGAGATTAACAAAATCTGGCTCAATGCCGCCAAAGAGTACTGGAACTGGTATTTGGCGCAGCGGCAGGTCGATTTACTGCGCGAGGGTTTTCAGCTGGCCGATCTGCGGGCTCGGGCCGTCAAGCAGCGTGTGGTTATTGGCGATGCAGCCGCCATCGACTCGGTCGAAGCAACCATAACCGTGCAGGATCGGCAGGTGCAACTGGAGCAGTCGCTGGTGAATTTGCAGAATGCCCGCCTGATCTTGTCGACCTACCTCTGGAACGAGGCTGGTCAGCCGGTGGAGCTGCCCGACTTGGCTGTGCCGCAGGTGGCACAGGATGGTCTGGTCGATGAGTCGCTGTTTCAGTTGCTGGGGCAGCGGGCCGCTGAGTCGCACCCCGAACTGGTTTCGCTTGATCTGAAAATCCGGCAGCAGCGCATCGAAGAGCAATTCCGCCGGTCGTTGCTGCAACCGCAGTTCAGCGTATCGGGGCAGTTGTTGAGTCAGGCCAACATGACTACGCCCGAAATGCGCGACGTGTATGGGTTTGGACTGAACAACTACAAAGTAGGGGTCGACTTTGCCCTGCCGCTGTTTCTGCGGAAGGAGCGGGGTAAACTGCGGCAGGTGCAGATCAAAACGCAGCAGCTGCAGTGGGACCGCACCCAAACCGGCCGCGATGTGCAAAACGGGGTCAACACAGCGTACAACGAGATCAAGGCTTTGAACCGGCAATTGGCTCTGCAACAACAGGCCGTGCAAAATCAGCTCCGGCTGTTGCAGGCCGAGCAGCAGCGGTTTGATCTGGGCGAGAGCTCGCTGTTTCTGGTTAACACCCGGGAAACTAAGCTCATCGACATGCAGATCAAGCTTGAAGAACTGAAAAGTAAGTACCAGAAAGCGGTGGCTCAGCTGTACTACGCAGCTGGTGTTCGTAGCTAATCGATACGCTCAACGGATTTGGAACGGAGTTTGGGTCAACTGAAACCTCGTTCCGAATCAACCCCCATGAAATTCACGCTTCATCAAACTGCCGTATGAACTTTATTCTATGGGGGGCTTTGCTGTGCCTGGTGGTATCGGCTCCCGCACCGAATCCAGATGTAAATCCGCTGTTCGAACGGCGCGATCATGGGACTTACATAGAGGAAATTACCTTCCTGAATAAACGACGAGAAGTAGCCGTGGTGCGCACGTTTACGCCGTCGGGTGTGCGCATTGCCGAAGAGCATTACGTCAATTATGATCAGGGTATCAAACACGGCATTACCCGGTCGTGGTATCCGAATGGCCAAACCTACTGGTCGTGCGATTACAAAAACGGCGAAATGCACGGTCCCCTGCTGGTATTCTACCCCGACGGCTCGACCAAGCGCCGGGCGTACTATAAATGGGGAATGCCGCGCGAAAGCAAATGTTTTGATCAGAATGGGCAACCGCTCCTGTGCGACGACTTTATTAAACCCGCTGGTATGGCCATGACCGAAGCCGATTTTCTGGCAACGCTCAAGGCCGAACTCCGAAAGGGAGGCTTTGAGTCGACCAATCTGGACCGGTACGTGTCGGTGTTAGGTATTATCGAAGCCGACGGCCTACTCACAAACCTGAGTATCAGCGCACCAGACGACGACCTAAGCGAGGTGCTCAAAACGGCCGTAAAGCAGATTCCGCGCTGGAAACCCGCCACTGTAGATGGCAACCCCGTGCCGGGACATTACTATGTCTCGTTGCTGGTACGCAACCGGGAGGTGTATCTGAGCAAATAGACAACGCCGATCAGACGTTTTTGCGCCGGAGTTCCTTTACTTCAAATTCAAACGAAAGGTCATTCATGCACTTAAAATGCCCCAGCGGGCATTTGGCGTAGCCAATTTTGGAGCACGGCCGACACGAGAGGTCGTTGTTTTCGAGGATGGCGTAAGGGGTTTTGTAGGGAAACATGCCAAACAAGGGCGTGGTATTGCCCCAGATGGAATACACCTTTTTTTTCAGGGCCGACGCAATGTGCATCAGACCGGTATCGTGGCTGAACACTACCCGCGCCTGTTGCAGCAGCGAGGCCGACTGGTTGAGGTTGTATTTGCCGCAGGCGTTGTAAATCAGTTTGGAGCCCAGCGCCTGTTCGATTTCGGCCCCGGCGGCCGCGTCTTCTTTGCCCCCCAGCAACACTATTGGATAATCAATTTTGCGGCATAGCTCAATCATGCGGGGTACTGGCAACTTTTTGGTGTTGTGCTGCCCCCCAATAGCGTAGGCTACATAGTGCGGGCGATGCGTAGCCGGGAGCCAGTCGGGCTCTACCTGATCGCGGTAGGGGATAACGTAATCGAGGCCCTGCTCGTCGTTGATCACCCCGAAGGTGTGCAGGGTAGCCATGTACCGATCCACAATGTGCACGGGTGGCATGGTGTTTACCTTCCAGCGGGTCAGGAGCCACTTTCGGGTGTTGAGCTTATCGAAGCTGAACGACCGGATGGCCGGGCGGGCCAACGTGAGCCGCAACTTGATAATCGACGTGCGCAGGTTGTGGTGCAGGTCGATGATGTAGTCGAACTGCTCGGCGTTGAGTTGCCCAATGAGCGTATTCAGCGACCCGTCGAGAACGTGGGTCCGATCAATGTACGGGTTATGCTCAAGTAGTCCTGCAAACGACTTTTTGGTGCAGAAATGCACCTCGGCGTTAGGCACTTGCTGTTTGAGGCAGCGCACAACGGGAGTGGTCAACACAATGTCGCCGATCGACGAAAATCGGAGTATCAGAAACTTGGGCATATTGGCGCAAAGATACGGCTAATACTTCCAGAATCGCGGGGTAATCTGCGTTCGGAAAGGGCTTTCTACGCAACGGGAGCAGGGCGTAAGCGGTCCCGGTGGCACAATGGGTATAATGCGGGTATCGGGGGTGTCGGGGGCCTTGCTGCGGTCAACAAACGTCGCTTTGAGCGAAACGCTCGACGCTCCAAAAAAGCCGAATGCCAGCTCACCAGTGCGGTTGGTGCAGGTTATGTTGCCCTTGAGAGGCACGGGCGTCGCGTCGAAAATACCGCCGTTATTCTGTGTCAGCTGCGATACCGTGTTCCAGTATTGGTACGCTTCGGGAGTGAGCGACTCCTGCTCCACTTCTACGTAATACCGACTGGTACTGTTGTACGGAATCCGCACGATGGGTTGCCGGGCTATTTTGTTGCCGTTTATGCGTGTGTCGGCACCGGTATTGTTGCAACCGTAGCACTGTTCGATATCCCAGCAGGTTTCGCAGCAGTAAAAGCCATAAATCACGGTGCTGGGCCCCTGCTGTACCTCATTGGTTCGGCAATAGTTAATCAGCTCGTAATGCTTCCAGCGCCAGCGGTAATAGTCACCGGGGGTAGCTGGGTCTTTGGTGTCGATGTACAGATCAAACCCTTTATTGACGGTTTGTGTACTCACGCCCGGTTTGCGCGTGTACTCGTAGTAGAGCGTGTCGATGGGCGGCACGGCTCGCATCAGCTGGGGGGTCGATTGGTACTGTCGGCCGTCGGTGGTTTGGATGAAAAGCGTGTATGTCCGGCCAACCTGCCCTTTCCAGTTCGCGTCGACGGGCTGGTAGTTGCCGCCTGTACTCTCACGGTAGCTGATGCGCTGCCCCCGGTCGTCGATTACGTAGACGGTGGCTTTGGTTACCAAAAAATTAAGACCCGTCACGGTGTAATCGGTGGTAAGGGTCAGGTTGATGCCGTTGCGACCGGGTTGATCGGTCACGTTGCCATCCACCACCAGCTTCCCGTCGAGCGACTGGGTGTCGGGGTTGTAGGGGGTCACGCACGAAAATGCCAGCCACAGCAGCACAAACGATAGATAATGGAGAACCTTCATGGGGGTATAGGGGCTGAGTGGCGGGTTAAAATTTGAAATTGTACGTGAGCGACGGAATCGGCGACGCAAAAATCGATAGCTTGTAGGCGTCGCTCATCGAGCTGGACCGGAGCTTATAAAACACCGAATACGCGTTTTTACGGCCGTACAGGTTGTACACCGAGAACACCCAGCTGTACCAGAACCGGCCCGGTTTATCGGGGTCTTTCTCCCAGGTCAGCGACAGGTCGAGCCGGTGATAATCGGGTATCCGTTGCTGGTTTCGATCGAGGTAGATCGGGATAGCAATGCCGTTGATCCGCGCTTTAGCATAGGGGGCTGTAACCGGCCGACCGGTGCTGTAGGTGAAGTTAAACGAGGCATTAAACTTGCGTGAGGGCCGGTAAATGGCGACCAGATTAAGCGAGTGGGGCTTGTCGAAATTGGCCGGGAACCAGTTGCCGTTGTTTATCTGCTCGCCTGCGTAAGGCCCATTGATAAGCAGCAAGCTGCGCGAATAGGCATAGCTGGCCCAGCCGGTCAGGAAACCGTTGTTTTTACGCAGCATCAGCTCGGCTCCATAAGCTTTGCCCTCGCCCTGCAATAACTCGGTTTCGGGCGTGGGGTTGAGCAGTAGCCGGGCACCGTCGCGGTAGTCGATGGCGTCCCGAATTCGCCGGTAGTACACCTCGCCCGACAGTTCGTAGGTGTTGGCCTGGAGGTTCAGGAAATAACCGGCCGAGAGCTGATCGGCAATCTGGGGCCGAATGTTGGCGTCGCTCAGTTTCCAGCGCGAGGTGGGCAGAGCCGCCTGGGTGTTGGTAATCAGATGCAGAAACTGCTGCATTCGGGTGTACGACACCTTGACCGATTGCTCGGGTTTAGGCGACCACCGCAGGGCCAGGCGGGGCTCCAGGCCGCCGTAGGTTTCGGCCACAGCCCCCCGCCCGAAAACGGTTTGCCCAATTACGTTGTCGGGCAGGCGCGGCCCCTCAGGGTTATACGTTTGTACGGTACCCGGCCCCAGATTGAAAAATCGGGTGTACCGTAGCCCGCCCAGAATCGAGAACTTTTCGGTGGGCCGAAATTCATCTTCCACAAATACGGCTGCTTCGAGGGCCTGCTCGGTGGGCAGCGTCAGCGGTAACTGACTCGACACGGGCCCCGGCGTAAGCGTGTTGGGCGACAACCCGTAGTGCGTGGCAATAAGCCCCCCCGACAGCCGGTGCTGCCCCTGCTGGTAGTCGGCTTCGACCTTGCCGATGCCCGTCAGGAGCGTCGATTGGAGCCGGAACGCACTTGCCGAATCGGGTACCGACAGGGCGGCCGCGTACCGGGCCACTACGCCCGTGGTGGTCACGCTGAAGGCATCAGAGAAGGCATGGTTCCACTTCAATGAGGCATTGGTGATCTGGTAGTCGAAGTCGGTGCGCGACGAGCGAACACCGATAGAAATAAGCGAGTCAGACGGAAACCGAATCCGGTCATTGCTGGCGTAGCCCGAGAGCCAGATCGTGTTTTTTTCGTTCGGTAAAAACTTGACTTTGGTAGTCAGGTCGTAGAAGTTGGCGCGGGTGTCGCGGATGTTGGCTGGCCCAAGCTGAAACAGAAAGTTGTTGGCCGAGAGTCGACCATCGGCCAGAAACGAAAGTTTACGCGAACCAATTGGACCCTCTACCCCCAGCCGGCTCGATACCAGCCCCAAGCCACCACTGACGGTGAGCCGCTCGGTTTCGGGTTCTTTGGTACGCACATCCAGTACCGACGAAATACGGCCGCCATACCGGGCAGGCAGGGAGCCTTTCTGCAAGGTTACGTCGCGCACGGCATCGGGGTTAAACACCGAGAAAAAGCCCATCAGGTGCGAGGAGTTGTACACCGGTGCATCGTCGAGCAGCACCAGGTTCTGGTCTACGCTACCCCCGCGCACGTTGATGCCCGTAGCCCCTTCGCCCACGGTGGTCACGCCCGGCAGCAGCAGCAGGCTTCGCACCACATCGACCTCGCCCATGAGGGCAGGCATTCGTTTGATGTTGCGAATGGCCAGCTGATTGACCCCCATCTCAACTTTTTTAACGTTGCGGTCGGCCGATTCGGTTTTGACGGTTACTTCGTTCAGTAGCTTGGTGTCAACGTCAAGATTCACGTCGTTGGCCAGTTGGCTGGGGGGAATCCTGATTGTTTGCGTCTTCCGCAGGTAACCAACCGACGAAAACGTGACCGTGTAAGTGCCCGCTGGCAACGAGACGAGGTAATACCCATCACGGTCGGTCGAAACCCCCTTCCGGATTTCCTGCACAAATACGTTGACGCCTGTAATCGGAGTATTTGTAGCCGTTTCGCGCACGTAACCGGCAATGGCCAGAGTGGTCTGCTGTCCGTAGGCCCCGGTCAGGCTGGTCAGTAGGAGCCATAAAAAAGCCGGTTGCCAGACAAAACGTTGGCAAAAAATAGGTAAACGATGCGGCATAGGTTGGGGTAGGTTTAAGAAAACGCAAACATAAACAAATCCCGGTGGTGCATCACCGGGATTTGTTCTAAGAAATACAAAAGCCGTATTTGTTTACTCATTTGGCACTCAGGAGCCTGACTCGCCCAGGGGTTGGGCAAGCATAACCCGCAAGGCCCCTGGCCTGATGCGGGCATCGACCTGCGTAATGCGGCCCCGGTACTCGCCATCGACCTGAAAATAGGCTTTCCGGCGGGTGCTGATCTGCACCGATTGGGCTTCGATAATTTCGGTTTTCTGGGGATCGAAAGGCCGGAACCGCCAGAACATTTTTATGAACTCAATCCACGAAAACTGCCGCAACAGCACCACCTCAAACTGCCCGTCGGCCATGTCGCCATCGGGGTTGAGCACGGCACCGGTGCCGTACATACGTGCGTTAGCCAGCGCAATCATCTCAGCCGAACGGCTTATTTCTTTCTCCGGCGTGCAGATCGTAACATGCAGTACCCGCTTGCGCAGCAGCACCCGAACCACGCCCCGGGCGTAGCCAAGCATACCGCGCCAGTTGTTTTGCTGGTAGTATTTGATAAGCTGAGCGTTGAGGCCAATGTCGCTCAGGTGCAGGCACAGTTCGCCGTTTACCTCGATCACATCAATGGGCTGTTCGAGGCTCCCCGTAGCCACCGCAAGGGCTTCGGTCAGTTGGGTAGGGAGGCCCAGTTCGCGGGCAAGGCCATTGGCCGAACCAGTCGGTAAGATTCCGAGTGGGAGGTTGTGCCGGAGGGCTACTTCGGCCACGAGTTTAATGGTACCGTCGCCACCCATGGCTACCAATCGGTCGGGTTTGGTATGGGTAACCCGTTCCTGTATGCGTTTCCCATCGGCCGTGCCGGTGAGCATCAGCATCGCAAGCTCGATTTCGTGCTCTTGGCAAAAACCCCGAATTTGGGCGATAGCCTCGGTTTTGTCGGTTCCACCCGACGCAGGATTGACGGCAACTAACAGTTTGAGGGGCATGGTGGTTGAGCAAGTATGGAACAGACAGCAAAACAAAACTCAACGGATAAACCGATACGAGCCCGATCTGGCCATTGGAAAGATACTTTTTTATCGTGGATGCGGCTCACGCGTGGCCCTATTGTGCGGGTGTACCGGGGCTTTGGTAGCCAAACGCACCAGATTGTGCAGGGCCATGTGTTTACCCGGGGCCCTATGCCGCGCCGTTCGTACAGCCCCAACGTCTGGACCAATACGCTCGCGTTGCTCCGGCTGTTTATGGTAAAACCCATGCCCGACGTGACGGTCCGGCTGGCGGGTACCGATCAGGTCACAACGACCGACGCTGATGGTTTTTTTCGGTTCGATTATCCCGTTGAGAAAGCGCCCCAATACGGCTGGAACGCCGTAGCGGTTGAATTACTGGCCGACCAGACACCCCACGCGGCTGTTTTGGCTGCTGGACACGGCCGCGTGCTCATTCCGCACCCAACCCAGTACGGCTTTATTTCAGATATTGACGATACGTTTCTGATTTCGCATTCGGCCACAATCTGGAAACGGCTACAGGTTTTACTGACCGAAAATGCCCAAAGCCGCGACCCGTTTGAGGGGGTGGTCAATCACTACCAGTTTTTGGCTAAGGTTTGTTCAGCAGAGGGACGCCCCAACCCGTTTTTCTACGTATCGAGTAGCGAGTGGAACCTGTATGATTATATCCTGACGTTCGCGGAGGAGCACCAACTACCCGAGGGGGTGTATCTGTTGGGGCAGCTCAAGCGGCTATCGCAACTCTGGAAAACCGGGCAGGGCAGGCATTTTACCAAGCTTGACCGGATAGCCCGGATTCTGACGGCTTTCCCCCACCAGCAGTTTGTGTTGCTCGGCGACGATACTCAGGCCGACCCAACCATTTACCGCGACGTGGTGAAGCATTACCCCGGCCAGATTCGGGCGGTGTATTTGCGGCAGGTGCATACCCCGCACCACGGTCGTACACAGGCCATTGTCGACGAAATACAGGCGGCTGGGGTACCCTGTTGTTATTTCAAACATAGTTCCGACGCCCTCAGCCATTCAAAAAACGAACTAACGAAGTAGGTGGCCGGAAACCATGCCCAACCACCTACGACGCCAGTTTTCTAAAACCCTTTTGCCTGCCGACGTTTGGCGAGATAGTCGACCATTTCAGTCAGCGTCAGGGCGTTGAACGTCATCGTTTTCAGGAGCCCGCCTTTGCGCCCAACGGCTACGCCGTAGTGCATATCGAGAAGACCCGCCGTGCTGTGGGCGTCGGGGTTGATACTGAGCATCACGCCCTGTTGCTGCGCGTAGTCGATCCAGCGCCAGTCGATGTCGAGCCGGTAGGGGCTGGCGTTGATTTCGATCACCACCTGATGCTCGGCACAGGCGTCGATAATGGCTTTGTGGTCGATGGGGTAGCCTTCGCGGGCCAGCAGCAGCCGGCCGGTCGGATGCCCCAGAATGGTTGTGTACGGGTTCTCGATCGCTTTCAGCAAGCGGGCCGTGGCCTTTTCTTTGGTCATGGTGAGCGTTTGGTGCACGGAGGCCACCACGTAATCGAACGAGGCCAGTACGTCGGGCGTATAGTCGAGCGAACCGTCGCCCAGAATATCCGACTCAATACCTTTCAGAATCCGAAACGCCCCCCCGTAGCCCGCGTTGAGTGCGTCGATCTCGCGGTGCTGCTCGGCCACCCGCTCGGGGCGAAGACCCTGCGCGTACGAGGCCGTTTGCGAATGGTCGGCAATGCCGAAGTAGCTCAACCCCAGCGACTGAGCGTAGCCCGCCATCTCGGCCAGCGTGTGCTTGCCGTCCGACCAGGTACTGTGGTTGTGCAGGGTGCCGCGCAGGTCTTCCCAGGTGACCAGCTCGTCGGGGTGGTGCTGCGAGGCCCAGCGGTAGGCAAATTGGTCTTCGCGCATTTCGGTCACGACAAATGGCAGACCGGCCCGTTCGTAGATAGCTTCGTCGGTAGGAGAGGGGGCCGTGAGGGCGGCCTGTAGGAGCGTCATGCCGGTGGGGCCTATTTGCTCCAAATGAGCCTCGGCGGCTGTTTCGATAAAAAGCCGACGCGGTAGCTGCCCTTCCGGCACCAGCTTGATTTCGACGCCCACGTCGGACCCGCTCAGTTGACCCCGCCACACAAACGGCGACGATTGGCTGTCGTTGCGGGTGAGCATGGGCAACTGGTCGATCTGGTTCATGGCCCCGATTACGTCGGCAGTCTCGACCAAAAGCTGAATGGTGTCTACTTCCTGCGCCTGCCGCCGTACCTGCCCGCTTATTTCGACCGATGGAAACGCGGGCTTCAATTCATCGTACAGCACACGAGCGAGCATCTGGGCCTTGTCCATTCTGACCTTGCCGGCCTGACTCTGCAAGAACTCCAGCGATGCCAGAATTTTCTCCTGCGTAGCCGCCCCGAAGCCCTTAATTTTGGCTACCTGTCCGTTTTCGGCGGCCATTTGCAGGTCGCGAATGTTGTCGATACCCAGTTCGGTCCAGAGTACCCGGATTTTTTTTGCCCCCAGGCCTTTGATCCGAAACATCGCCAGAACGCCCTCAGGCGTGCGGTTCAGCAGTTCGTTGAGGTCGGTGAGTTGCCCTGTTTCGACGATCTCGCGAATACGCGTCGCAACGGACTTGCCGATGCCCTGAATCTGCGTCAGCTCGGCAATGGGCAGTTGGGTAATATCGTCCTGAAGTTTGTCGATGTTAAAAGCCGCCGACGAGAACGTGCGAATCCGAAACGGATCTTCGTTGTGGAGTTCCATCAGGCGGGCGGTCTGTTCGAACAGATCGACTATATCGGCATTTGTCATGGGAAAGCGTAAGAAATATCGAGTTGCAAGTTAGGCCATTCGGGGGAATGGAGAGGCCGGTTGTCAGAACAATCGCCGGAGGAGCGTAATGAGCAGATTGAGCAGAATACTGGCCACAATGCAGGTGACGATCGGGAAGTAAAACCCTCCGCCGTTTTTGCCTTCGATCCGGATGTCGCCGGGTAACCGCCCCGGAACAAGCCAACTGGGCCACCGGTCGCCCACAAAGTACACCACCGCACCTATAACCAGCAGGGCAGCTCCGATCAGGATGAGGTATTTACCAAGCCAGGTGTTCATGGAAGTGTTACGTGGTTATGATTTTGGGGTATGGTTTCTATTGCGGGAATCTACCCCGAAAAAAAGGGGGTTTATCCTGTACAGAGGGCGGTTTGTCGGAAACTACAAGGCTGCGGGCGAGGGGAGATATACCTTTGGCTCATCAATCAACGCAATGCAAACCCCGTCATGGAAACGCCCTCTAACACCCCTGCCAACCGTAACCCGTACTTGTGGGAACAAGCAAAAAAACGAGTTGAGTTCAAACAACACCTCCGTACCTACGTATTAATCAACGCGGCTATTTGGACGATCTATCTGGCCCTGACATTTTTTGTCGACCGCCGGATTGGGCGCTTTCCCTGGCCGCTGTTCATGACGTTGAGCTGGGGTATCGGTCTGGTGTCCCATTACCTGTCGGTTTACTGGCAGGGCAACGGCCCCGACCCGATCGAGCGCGAGTACCAACGGCTTCAGCAAAGTAGGTAGACTCCGGCGTTCCGGACCACCCCCCAGCCCCCTCCTGAAACACAGGAGGGAGAGGTGTAACAGTCATGCTACGTTTCATTTCAATCCCGTTAGTTAGTCAAGATTGACGTTTTCATCACCCCCTCCTGAATTCAGGAGGGGGCCGGGGGGGGGTGTAGCCTTACGCCCTGGGCGTAATCAGGTAGTACACGCAGGTCGTGACAAAGTCGCGCAGGTACGGGATTTTGCTGATAATTGGGTACTGCTCGCGGGGTTTTAGCTTGAATTTGAACTCGTAAATCGGATTGATGAGGTAGTGCTTTTTGTTCGTAATCCGGTAGCCTGTCCGACGGGTAATCCGCTCGAAACGCTCAATCGAAATGCCCGTTTCCTTAATTTCGATCAGACCTTTCGGGCGTTCGCCAAATGCCTTCAAGATGCCCACGTAGAGGGGCATGGGTAGCAGGTGAAAGTAGGGTAACTTCGACAGAAATTTGCTGTGCAGAATCTGTTGGTGCCCCCCAAACGGCATTTGCCAGGGCGGGAACCCGAAATAAATGGAGCCGCCCGGTTTCAGGAACGTCTTGAGCAACGCGAGGCATTTCTCCTGATCGTAAATATGCTCGATCACGTCTTTCAGCACAATCAGGTCGAAGGGGCCGCCCAATTCGCTCAGCACGTCGGTGTCGTAAATATTCTTGACAAAAAATTGCGCTCGTCCGGCGGCAATATCGTCGGCCATCATGGCGCGGGCCACATTTACCTTCGGCTCTTCCAGTTCGACGCCCACACCGTAGCACCCCCGGTCGACAAACGCCTTGAGTACACCGCCCTCACCCGAACCCACTTCGAGTACCCGGCAACCGGGCTTGAGGGGGGTAGCGGCTTCGATAAACGGAATCACGTACCGGGTGGTGTTCAGGGTCTGATGCTGGAAGTATAGCGCCCGGTCTTTATGGAATTCAAACATGAGAAGTAGGGAGTAGTGGGCAGTAGCAGTAAGCAGTGGGCAGTGGCTGACGCGCCTTTCTGGCTTTCGTGTGTAAGCAACTGCTTACTGCCACTGCCTACTGCCCACTGCTTATTTTAAATAGCTACCGGTGCCTTGATGGCAGGGTGCGGATTGTAGTTTTCGAGGGTAAAATCGGCGTACGTAAAATCAAAAATCGACGGCACATCCGGGTTCAGGCGCATGGTGGGCAATGGTCGAAAATCGCGGGCAAGCTGTGTTTCTACCTGCTCTAAGTGATTCAGGTACAGGTGCGTGTCGCCCCCGGTCCAGATAAACTCATGGGCTTCATAGCCGCATTCCTGCGCTACCATCATGGTGAGCAGCGCGTATGAGGCAATGTTGAACGGCACACCCAGAAACACGTCGGCACTGCGCTGATACAACTGGCACGAAAGCTTGCCATCGGCCACATAAAACTGAAAAAGGGCATGGCAGGGGGGGAGGGCCATGTTGGGCACATCGGGGGGATTCCAGGCCGAAACCATCATCCGGCGCGAATCGGGCGAGCGTTTTAATTGATTCAGTACGTCCTGCAATTGATCAATCACCCGACCGTCTGTAGCCGCCCAACTCCGCCACTGTTTGCCGTAAACAGGGCCGAGGTCGCCGTTTTCATCAGCCCATTCGTCCCAGATACTGACGCCGTTGTCTTTCAGGTACTTAATGTTTGTGTCGCCCTTGATAAACCACAGCAATTCGTGAATAATCGACTTGGTATGGACTTTTTTGGTGGTCAGCAGGGGGAAGCCCTCGCGTAGGTCGAACCGCATCTGATACCCAAAAACGCTGATGGTACCAGTGCCAGTCCGGTCAGTTTTGCGTGTGCCGTTGGCGAGAATATGCCGCAGCAGATCGTGATATTGTTGCATGAGGTAGAGCCGAAAGGGAGCAAGTCGCCAAAATTCGCACGAATCTACTACAAAAAAACGCAACGCGCCGGGCAGATTTGACTCTACCCGGCGCGTTGGGTTCATTCAATACGGTGGCATCAAGCCTGTGCTTTTTTCTTCATGCAGCAGCTCGACGAGCCCATTTTTTCGCAATGTTCGCTTTTTGCTTTGGCTCTTGCTTTCGCTTTTTTGCCTTTGAAGGCCGGTCCGGCCATCGCTACGGTCGATAGGGTAGTGAGCAGGGCGAGGCCCATCCATACTTTTTTCATGGCAGTTGTGTTTACTTGGTTTCTTAGCAATAACCTATTTATTCGGAAATTATTGCAAACACAATGCTAACGGCTCAGCAAGTTATGCCAGCTCGATGGAATAGGTGATCTCGGCCGTGGGCCGCAGCTGCGCGGTGGCCGAGCAGTACTTGTCCATCGACAAGTCAACGGCACGCTTCACGCGGTCGGGGTCGAGGTTACCTTTGAGCTTGTACGTAATATGAATTTTCTGAAACGGTGCAGGCGTAGCTCCTTTTTCGCGCAGCCCCTCCACCGAAAGCCGGAAATCGTCGATTACCTGCCGCTGCTTACTCAGAATCAGTATCACATCGATCGCGCTACACGATGCCAGCCCCATCAGCAACATCTCCATCGGGCGGGCGCCGAGGTTGTGACCACCAATGTCGGTGGCTGCGTCGATATGCAGGGCTACGCCCGACGTGCCGGTGGCTTCGAAATGGAATGCATCGTCGACGCGTACTAACTCAACCGTCATGGCGTTGTAAGCAGGTGTCGTCTCAACGGGTTGGGAATCAACCATAGGGCTAAATTGGTTTTGTAGGTATATGTGATTAACTTCACTTAAAATTAGCTGCCATGTCCGAGAAATTTTCAGAAGACCTCTTTGACATCAAAAACGACCGCCGACTGAGCGTGTATCTGTACCGCGCCGGGTTTGGTTGTTGGCTGTTGTATATTGTATCCGGGGCCCGGTTTCTGCACGAGCTGACCATGTACCGAACAGATTTCGGTATCTTCTCGTTCTTTCTAATGGTGATGGGCCTCTCAACCTCCATGGTGTACGACTATCACCACAACCCTGCCGAGTTTGATACCAAAAAGAAATGGCTCATTATCAGCTACATGGTTTTGGCAGGGCTTGTGTACATCTTTATTGTTCGCAACCAACCCATTGATCTGCTGCGCACGTTTCACTTCTGAGTCTACTCGGGTGCGCTTGTGTCGCCTTTGCCGCTCCGCATCACACTTGTAATCTCGTTCAGTTTCTCCATTTTCTGCACAAAATCGCCTTTGAGCCGATTGCGTATAGCCGTCAGGTTATCGAGGGTTTCCTGCAAACTGTCGGGCAGAATATCTTCCAGTACCTCCCGAAACCGCTTGGCAAATGTGGGCGACTTGCCGTTGGTCGAAATGGCAATTTTCAGGTCGCCTTTGCGCACGACCGAACTGAGGTAAAAGTCGCACAGGTCGGGCGTATCGGCTACGTTGACCAGAATTTTCCGGGCCTTGCAGTCTTGCTGCACCTGCCGGTTTACGCCCTTGTCGTTGGTGCCGACAATAACCAGATCTCGGTCGGCCAGGTGTTCGGGCCTATAGGCTTCTGCAATCAGAGTGATGTTGGGGTGCTGCCCGGCCAATGCCCGAATCTCGTCGCGAATCTCGGGGGCAACGAGCGTAATGGGGGCATCGGCATCGGCGTTGAGCAGGGCCGTGAGTTTTTCGAGCCCTACGTAACCCCCGCCCACAACGAGCGTTTGCAACTGGCTAATTTTGACGAAAACAGGGAAGAGGGTATTCATGGCGCAAAGGTCGGCAGTTTGCGGCCAATGGCAAAGAGTGAATGAGGGTGCATCGGCGTGTCGGCCTCAAAGAACTCTTAATCAAGTGACTATGAAATGTATAATGTACAATGGGTATTGATTTAAATCACTGACTACCAGAGATTTATCGTTAGTTCTGCGCTGTACATTATACATTTCAACTTAAAATTTAAGCCCCACGTTGAGCCCCACAATTCGGCGTTTGGTGTTGCTGACTTCTTTTAGCACATCCTCAAAACCGTGCTGGTATACCAGATCCAGAAAGAGTGGCCCTGCATCGAAGCCCAGATTGGCCAGCCCCATAATGGTCGACCGGCGGAAATCGCCCCGCTCAAAGTTGAAATCATTGTTGCGGACACCCGTTGGCGCGGCATACTGAGCGCCCACCTGAAGCCGAACGGCCGATACCCCCCGGGGCGACTGCGCCAGTTTGATCCCAACATACACCGGTACGTGAATGTACCGCTGATCAATATTGCCGGTAATGTCTTCCAGGTTCGCGCCGTCGCCTTTCTGGTAAAAATCATTGCTCGACGTCAGGTACTCAAAGCCGATCTGCCCAAATACACGGCCTCCACCCCGGATAAAACCCCCGAGTTGCCAGCCCAATCGGCCCGTCAGCGCATCGCCGTTCACATCTTCGCCCTCAAAGCGGGTTGAGTTGCCACCTGCATACACCCCAAACGTGAAGTTTTTGTAGTTCAGTCGATCATCACGTTGGTCGTCGCGTTCGTTTTTGTCGGGCTCATCACCATTTCGACGCAACAGCCGCTCGGTATCCCGTTGCCCATCGCGGTATCCCTCGCGGTAGGCGTCGAGCATTTCCCGGCCATTGCCCGATGGGCGCATCTCCCGTTCATCGCGCATGGGTCCCAAACGTTCATTGCGGTAGGGGCTTACGTCCCGGTAAGGCCGGTCGTTGCGGAAATCGCGCCGGTACTCTCGATCATCGCGTTCGGGCCGGTTGCTGCGGTCGTCGGACCGAAACCGGTCGTAGTCGTTTGTGTTTCGTTGGCCGTATGCCAAACTGCCTCCCAGCACACCCAGTGTGCAGAGCGCTACCTGTACCGTATGTTTCATCACGTTGAGTTGTGGGTAACAATTGTTGCCCTATTGGATAACAAGGCAAAAGGGGCTATGTTCGGAAATACTGCCTAAACCCAGACAACGAGGCACAAAAAAACCACCCCGTTGGGGGTGGCTGGCAAATGTTGTTTGGTCAGGCTTAGAAACGGAAGCCTACATTGAAGGCCCACATCCGGCGTTTGGTATCCGCGTTGTCGAATACGTTTTGCAAGCCGTGGTTGTACACCGCATCGAGGGTTACAGGCCCAAGGTTGATACCAGCACCCAGCAGACCGTTCAGAATCGTACGATTCAGGTCGTCGCGGTTCAGATTGAAGTTGTTGTTACCGATTGACACCAGCGACGACAGTTCCAAACCAGCTTGCAGACGCAGACCAGCCAAAGCACCGATGCGGGCACCTACGTAAGCCGGAATAGCCAGGAAGTGCTGATCGATTTGTCCACGCACATCAGCGCCCGTTGTTGCTGTGCCTGAAGTTGGGTTACCAATGGCTGAACCACTTCGAACTAAGTTTGAGGTTGAGTTCCGATACTCCAGACCAATCTGACCGAAGATCGTACCACCCGAGCGGCCGTAAATACCGGCCTGCCAGCCTGTGCGGTAAGCATCGTCCGGGATAGGCTCATTCACAAACCGCGAGAAGTTCAAACCCGCATACACCCCAAACTTACCATCTTTACCCCAGGCCCGGTCGCCGTTGGTATCCCGAGTCCGGGTAGGCGTAGTACCGTAGTCGGAAGTTGTTGTCGTTGTGGTAGTCGTAGCGTTGTACGTAGGAGCGCTGTTCATCGCACCTGTTCCGGTTGTGTTGCCGGTGCTGCCTGAGCTGTAGGTGCCATTGCTGGTGGTGCCGGTTCCCATCGACTCAGTACCGCTCATGGTGCCGGTCGTGTTGGCGTTGTACGTTGGCGACGACGACATGTTTGTATTGGTGGTTGTCGTCGTTGATGACATCGAGCCTGACGTAGTCGACTCGGAGTTTGTTTGTGCGTAGACTGCACCCGTAGCCAGCAGGCAAAGTGCGAAAACTGATTTTTTCATGACTTTCATAACGTTTAGTGAATTGTACTAAAAAGGGGTGTGATCAAGCAGACCACACCCCCTTAACAGACGAGAGAAAAGCAATGTTTTAGTTTTTTCTCATGTGCTTGTAAAAATTAATTAAACCGTTGGTTGAATTATCGTGTGACCCAACCGGTTCGTCGTCGGCCAATTCGGGTACAATACGGTTGGCCAACTGCTTGCCCAACTCTACCCCCCACTGATCAAAACTAAAGATATTCCAGATCACGCCCTGCACAAAGATTTTGTGTTCGTACATCGCAATCAGGCTGCCGAGTGCCCGGGGCGTAACTTGTTTGAGCATAATCGAATTGGTGGGCCGGTTTCCCGAAAACACCTTAAATGGCGTCAGAAAAGCCACCTCTTCTTCGCTTTTTCCGGCCTTACGCAGCTCTTCGGCCGCTTCTTCGGCCGATTTGCCATTCATCAGGGCTTCGGTTTGAGCGAAGAAATTGGACAAAAGCAATTGATGGTGATTTCCGATGGGCCGTTGGCTGATAGCCGGCGCAATAAAGTCGCACGGAATCAGTTTGGTACCCTGATGAATAAGCTGATAAAAAGCGTGCTGCCCGTTGGTGCCCGGCTCACCCCAGATAATCGGCCCGGTTTGGTAGTCGGTGGGGTTACCGGTACGGTCGGTCGATTTGCCGTTGCTCTCCATATCGCCCTGCTGGAAGTAAGCCGCAAACCGGTGTAAATATTGATCGTACGGCAGGATGGCCTGCGTCTGCGCACCAAAGAAATTATTGTACCAAATACCCAGCAACGCCAGGGTTACGGGGATGTTTTTGGCAAAGGGTGTATCGCGGAAATGCACATCCATATCGTGCGCACCGGCCAGTAGCTCTTCAAAATTATCGAACCCAATGTACAGGGCAATCGACAACCCAATGGCCGACCACAGCGAGTACCGGCCACCGACCCAGTCCCAGAAGCCAAACATATTTTCGGGATCAATGCCAAACGCTTCGACCGCCTTCCGGTTGGTCGAGAGGGCGGCAAAATGTCGGGCAATGTCGGTTTCGGTACCCCCATTTTGCAGGAACCAGTCACGGGCAGTACCGGCGTTGGTCATGGTTTCCTGGGTGGTGAAGGTCTTGGAGGCAATCAGAAACAGGGTTGTTTCGGGGTTTACCTGCTGAAGGGTCTCGTACACATGCACTCCGTCGACGTTCGATACAAAATGTACCCGCAGGCTGTCCGACGCGTACGGCTTAAGGGCTTCGGTGACCATCACCGGGCCCAGGTCGGAGCCGCCGATACCAATGTTTACTACATCGGTGATGGCCTTACCCGTATAGCCTTTCCACTCGCCCGACCGAATCCGCTCGGTAAACCCTTTCATGCGGCTCAGCACCTCGTTTACCTCCGGCATTACATCCTGACCATCTACCAGGATCGGCGTGTTCGAGCGGTTCCGCAGGGCAATGTGCAGCACAGCCCGGTCTTCGGTCGCGTTGATCCGGTCGCCCGAGAACAGTTTGTCGATAGCGTCTTTCAGGTCGGCCTGTTCGGCCAGTTGAACGAGTAGCGCGTGCGTTTCCTGGGTGATCCGGTTTTTCGAGAAATCGACCAGCATATCGGCAAACCGGAGCGAGAATGTATCGAAGCGGGCCGGGTCGGCGGCAAACAGATCGCGCAGGTGCAGGGGTTCAACGGCCTCGAAGTGGGTTTGGAGTTGGGCGTAAGCGGGCAGCGCCGTAAAAGAGTGAGTTTTCAGCATCGGATTGTCTCAGGTTGTTTATATTGCTTGAGCGCGTAAAACGCTTATAAATTCATCGGTACCGATGACGTTGAGGGTTGGAAACCCCTTGGTTTTCAGTACATCAAAATGCTTGTCTTCGGTAACAAGAAAGTGAGCGTTGGCAATGAGTCCACAGTCAACAAATTTGTTGTCATCGGGGTCGGCCTCAATTAGTTGCCAGAAAAAATGTTTGGTGACAAATTGCGTATTGGGACTTTGCGTAATGATGTCCACGATCAGATTGGCGATGGATGGAGAACTGAGTCGAGCTATTAGTTCAACGTATTCATCCAAAATGTCGGTGGTTACGCACAGGGTGTACTGCTGTGCTCTGAATGATTGCCAAATCGGGAACAGGCGAGACTTAGGGGAATAGCAGGCAAGTAGCACATTGGTATCCAGAACAACCTTCATGGATTAGCCTGCTTTCCTGATAAATAATTCTGTTGTGAACGGTACGAAGTGCGGGCATGACCATGCAGACGATCCTCAATAGTTTGGGCATTCAGGTTGTTCGATTCCCATTCCTGATTGGCCAGCTTCTCCAGTTGGTCGAACTTAAATTGCAAAAGCAGTTGCTTTAATTCGGTAAGAGCCTCGTTGGAGAGAGGGTGCGCAAACAGATCAAGAAGTTCGATCTGTGCGTTGCTGAGGGGATGTTGAAACTCGCTCATGAGTTAGTCGCGGGCAAATGCGTGGTTCGGTTCAACAACTGGAATTTCTCGTAAAACTACAAAAAACTTGGCTAAGTGCCCGCGCTCACAATCTGAGCTCGGCCAGCCGGATGGAGTCCATCACAAAGGTGTTGATATCGACAGGCCCCCGAATTCCTTTCACCCAGCCACTTTGGCTGTGTTGCCAGATGTAAAGCTTGTCGGGGTTGTAATCGTTGAGGTGGGTATTGGAGTAATCGGCGATCCAGAGCGGATACTTGTCAAAATTACCCTTGATGTAGCGTTTATAGAGGCTCCCGTTGGTGTAGATAACGGGGCGAATGCCGTAATGCTCCTCGATCTCGTCGAGCCAGATTTGCATATCGGCAATCAGTTTTTGTTCGCCCACCCCATTAACCACTTCAAAATCGAGGGCAGGGGCAAGGTCGCCGGGTTTCAGCGTAACCTGTTTGATGAAGTTCTGCGCCTGCTTGTGCGGGTCGCGGGTGGGGTGGTAAAAATGGTAGGCACCCCGGGGGAGTCCTACCTTGCCGGCTCCCTTCCAGTTCTGGGCAAACTGCTTGTCGGCGAGGGTTGCGCCTTCGGAGGCTTTGATGTACACAAACCGCATCCGAACGCCTTCTGACTCCATGCGGGCGGCTCGTTTCCAGTCGATTCGGCCATTGTGTTTCGATACGTCGAAACCATGCATGGTGTAGTGCATGGGCAGGCGAATGCCGTAACCTTTTACAAATCGCCAATCCTTATCGTCCTCTGTTTTGCGGCACGACCGGATGAGGATAACACCAAGTACCAGCGCCAGTACCGCTCCCCAAAACTCATATCGCTTAACCAGAAACCGAAGTAAGACCCCTAAAGACATGCACAAAAATAGAGTTTACAGTTTACGGTTTACAGTTTTCAGTGGCCTGACGGGTCAAAAAACGCTTCAGGCTATTGGAAACCATAAACCGTAAACTGAAAACCGTAAATGGCTATTCAGATCCTTCGAGCTTCACCAGTTTATTGTAAAGACCCAGAATGAGGAAGGGGGCGGCCCACTGGCCTACAAAAAGTGCTTTATGATTTTCGCCCTGAAGTTTGAGTGCGAGCGATACGCCCATGGAGCCTAAAGCAGCCCATAAAAATAAGTCGGAGGGTAACTTGGCGGTTTGCTCCTCAATGGTTTTCGCCACTGGGCCTTCGTCGTGCTGCGGATTCAAGTTCTTTGACATAACGTTGTGTTGTTTGGTTGACAGAAACCTAACCCGGTGTCTGCATTCTTTGTTTGGAAGTAACTTTACCGTAGCCGGGTAATGGCCGCGGTTTACCCCCGTTGCCCGCCAGAAACACCAAAAGCGTGTGGCCAACAGACGGAAACAGGACCGTTTAGTGGGCAACACGCTTTTAGAAGGTAAAATAAGGCCGCTTACTTATTCGGCTGTGGTGTTTTGCGCAGGTAGGGCTTCACAAACGTGACGCCTTTCGGAAATTTCTCCTCCAGCTGATCGTTCGGTACGGCGGGCGTTACAATCACGTCTTCGCCATCCTGCCAGTCGGCGGGGGTAGCTACCTGATAGTCAGCTGTTAATTGCAGCGAGTCAATCACGCGGAGCAACTCGTTGAAGTTGCGGCCCGTCGAAGCGGGATAGGTCAGCGTGAGTTTGATTTTTTTATCGGGGCCAATCACAAACACCGAGCGTACGGTCGCTTTCTCGCTTGCGTTGGGGTGAATCATATCGTAAAGCTCGGCCACCTTGCGGTCGGGGTCGGCAATGATCGGGAAATTTACTTCCGTACCGGTCACGTCCTTAATGTCGGGGGTCCAGCGGTTGTGCGAATCCAGATCGTCGACACTTACGGCAATAACTTTAACGTTACGCTTGGCAAAGTCGTCTTTGAGGAGAGCCGTTTTGCCCAGTTCGGTGGTACAAACGGGTGTGAAATCGGCAGGGTGCGAAAACAGCATTCCCCACGAGGTACCCAGCCACTCATGAAAACGAATAGGGCCCTGGGTGGTGTCGGCTTCAAAGTCCGGCGCAATGTCTCCTAAGCGAAGTGACATAATGTATCAGGTTTAAAAGGTTGTGTACTCTATCAACTTTATGTACTACTATAAACGTACAAAACCGGCTTTTTCGGCCGGTTTTGTACAGGTAACGCAAGTAAATCCATTCAAGTTTCAGCGAGAGGTCTATTGTCAGCCGATGTAGCTCAATTCATCGGCGACAGGGCAAAGCGTCAGATCAGTTTTTCTTCCACGGCGGTCTTCACCAGCTCGGCCGCGTTGCGTACCTGCAACCGGCGCATCATGTTGGCGCGGTGATTGTCGACCGTCCGGACGCTCAGTTGGAGTTTCTCGGCAATCTCGCGACTGCTCATTCCTTCGACCAGGAATTGCAGGATTTCCTTTTCCTTTTTGGAAAGTTTTGACCGGCGGGTTTTCAGGGCAGTTTTGTCGCTTTTCTTCAGCTGCTGCATGTACCCGTTCAGGATGATCGTTGCTACGGGCGAGCTGTAATACTTCTCACCGGAGGCCACCGTTCGGATGGCTTTTACCATTTCGTCCGACGAGGTGTCTTTCAGAATGTACCCGGCGGCCCCGGCCTCAACCGACCGAAGAATGTAGTCTTCGTTGTTGTGCATCGAGAGCATGAGTACGCGCACCTGCTTGTGCTGCCGGGCAATAGACTGCGCCGTTTGAATCCCCGACATGCCGGGCAACGAAATGTCCATCAGGACCACGTCAGGCCGGTTTTCGTCCGACGATTGGCCGGTTTTCAGTTTTTCCAGAGCTTCTTCACCATCAGTGGCTTCATCGATGATCTGAAAGTCGTCGACCTGTTCGAGCAACAGGCGGATGCCGTCCCGCACGATGGCGTGGTCATCAACGAGCATTAGTCGTATCTTGTTCATACGCTGAGAAATGTACTTGATAAGGGATGCTGACAAATAATTTGGTGCCTTTACCGGGGGTTGATCGAATGACGAACCTACCGTTTAGTAGTTTTGTTCGTTCCTGCATGTTGTGAATGCCCTGCGAGGGGCCGTGTGGTTCCTGTAAGCGTTGAACATAAAATCCGCTGCCGTTGTCGGCAACAACCAAATGTAAGTAGTTTTCTCGTTCAATAAGCTCAATTGTGATTTGTGTTGGTTTTCCGTGACGAATTGCGTTGGTCACGGCCTCCTGCGTTATGCGGTATAACGAAATCTCAACGTGCCGGTCGAGCCGCCCCGAGGGCAGGTTGGTCTCAAATCGAATGTCGGGTGCGGGGTTGTTAGTTTTGGCCTGATTATCGAGAGCGGTTTCGGCCAGCATCTTCAGGGCCGGAATAATACCGAAGTCGCTCAATACACTGGGCATCAGGTCATTCGAGATAGATCGGGTTTCGCTGATGGTCTGCGCAATGAGGTCTTTTAAGGCTCTGATGCGCTTGGTGGCCACCGGGTCGTCGGCCGAGGTAACCCGGTTCAGGTGGGTTTCGAGGCCTTCTACCTGTAGCTTGATGGCGGTCATCATTTGCCCCAGTCCGTCGTGCAGTTCTCGCGACAGGCGTTTCCGTTCTTCTTCCTGACCCGCAATCAGAAGCGACGACCGTAGTTTCTGATCGTTGATTTCCTGCTGATGTTGTTGTTTGGTGGCCTGAAACAGGCGTTGCCGGGCTTCGTGTAGCGATCGGTTGAGCCGCACGAGTTTACGGTTGGTTTCGGCGGTGGTATTTTCGGCTGCAATGAGCTGATCAATGGTTTGGTTCAACTGCCGGATAGCGGGCCTGAATAGCTTAAGCCCGATGTACAGCACAACCGCCAGGGTCAGAATGTAAAAGGCAAACTCAATCCATTCCTGAACCACGATCTTCTCCCGAATCTCGGCATTGTATTGGCGCACAATGGCATCTACCTGACCCAAAAACGGGTTTTGGTTCTGAAGGAGTTGCTGCATCGCCAAGTCCGCTATGGGCGACTGCACGGCTTCGGGCGTCTGAAACGACAGAATCGTACGGGTAGAGCGGGCCAGTTGGGTGTAGATTGGCCTCAGACCGTCGAACATAGCCCGCACTTTGGGGCTGTTCTCAATCGTAATGTCCCATTCGTTGATCCGGCCCGAGCTGCTTTGTGAATAGCTGGACTCGAGTCCGTCAAAGATTTGTTTGAGTTCGCGGTGGTGCGCCCGAAAATCGTTTAGTTGGCTGGCGTCGCGAAGCTGAAGTGCCTTACTGATAAGCTGTTGGCTTTGGTGCCGTTGCAGCGACGCATATCGAATAAATTGAATGTTTTTTTGCAGGTTGTTCAGCCGATATTGCGTCAGGATCTGTCCGGCAGTGAGCAAAATCGTGAGGGCTACGAGTGCAGTCGTATAAAGACTGTGCAATCGGAACGGAGAAGCGTACGTTTTATGTTTAACTTCGTGTGGTTCTTCCAAGTTACAACTATTGAGCCTGCAAAAAAGTACCCTAAAAGTACAGAATTTGTAATTTTACAACATACTTCAAACCGATAATATTAGCTAATGAAGCGGCTATTGCTTTTTCCGGCCTTTCTGAGTTTGTTCTTACTGGCATTTACGTCAGCTGTGGAGCCCGTCAAACTGACGTGGGAGGCCCTGCGCGATGTCACGTTCAAGAAAAAGTGGTACGCCGAGGAGTCTGTGTACATGCTTTATCCGACGTTTGGTCCTAGCGTACAGAAGTTAAATGGGAAACCGGTAGAACTGACGGGCTACGTATTACCGGTCGATCTGGAGTCGAATTTGTACGTACTTTCGGCGTTTCCGTATAGTGCCTGCTTTTTCTGTGGTGGTGCCGGCCCGGAGTCGGTCGTATCGCTGAAATTCAAGAAAGCCGGGCGTAAGTTTAAGACCGACGAGCGCCGTACGTTTCGCGGAACGCTCAAACTGAACGCCGACAATATTTACGAGTTGAATTACATACTCGCTGATGCTGAGATGGTTGACCAATAGGTTAAAAAAAACTCGGCAAAGCTCTTGACAAGCGACCGGTTTTTGTGCAGTTTTGCACCCGATACGGCAAACAAAAAGCCGGTTGCTCTGGGGGATTAGCTCAGTTGGCTAGAGCGCTACAATGGCATTGTAGAGGCCATCGGTTCGAATCCGATATTCTCCACCATACAATAGAAAGCTACCAACGGTAGCTTTTTTTGTTGCTATTTATTTCATAGATTTGAATAGCATCTGAGAAAATTATGCATACCGTTTATATCATTTACAGCCCTTCTACCGAGCAGTACTACATTGGTCAGACTAAGGATCTGCGGATTACGCTCTGGCAACATAATGCAAAGGCGATTCCCGCAACGGCCGAAGGTAAGCCCTGGGAGGTGAAGTACCAACGATCGTTCGATACCCGCAAGGAGTCGTCGTCGCTGGAAATGAAACTTAAACACCGGACACCGGAGCAGTGGGAAGAGTTTTTTACCCCTGAAGTCGTTGAGAAATAAACAGCAAGGCCGCCCGAGGGCGGCCTTTTTCATTCTCTCGAACTCCTGCCAGTGGGGTCCCTGGCAGTGGTTGAGCGCTTTAATAGCAAAGCCATCTAAAATTTGCTGGTAACTCCTACGTCCGTTCTGATTCGCCACCACTGCCAGGGGATCAACCCCACTGGAAGGGTAGCGAATCAGAACGGACGTAGCGCCTTTACAAACCGGCCTTTAAAATACGACGAATACAGATTGTCTTCGCGGACACCCCGCGACGAGGAGGCATGAATAAATCGAATGTCGGTTTCGTAATTTCGAACCTCCGTCACAATAGCCGCATGTGACACATACCCGGCTTTGCCCTGATCGGGGACAAAAAAGAGCAGGTCGCCAGGCCGAATGGCGTTGACATCGACCTCGTAACCCACTTCCGATTGCTGCCACGAGATGCGTGGCATGCGGAGCCCTACTTCCTGAAAAACATTGTAAATCAGCCCCGAACAGTCGATGCCCGACATGGTATTGCCGCCCAGCCGGTAGGGCACACCCGTGTATTTGCGCGCCACCCGCACTACTGTGGGCACGTAGGTGCGCTGGTAGGTTTTGGTATCCACTACTTTACCGGTCGGAGCCGCCGGTTTACGGGCTGTAGTCGATGGCCGTGAGGTAGGGGCAGGGCCCGACGACGGACCGAATAAGCTACAGGACGACAGGCTAAGTAACAAGGTGAGGCCAGTAAGACCCGACGGGACAAGGGCCCGGATGGTGGTTGGCAGCATACGGGATACGAATAGTCAGTGGCATTGAACCGGACAAAGCCGAAAAGAAAAGTGACTCCACCCGGTTCAATGCATCAAAAGAATCAAAATTTCATGGTCAACGCAATACGTTTGCGGGCCAAATCCACTTCTGTAACGCGGACTTTTACTTTCTGGTACACTTTAACCACCTCGCGCGGATCTTTTACGAACTGATTCGATAGTTGTGAGATATGGACGAGGCCGTCCTGCTTCACCCCAATATCAACAAATGCTCCGAACGCCGTTACGTTGGTCACCACACCGTCGAGCACCATGCCTTCGTGCAGATCCTCCATGCTCTTGATGCGCTCGTCGAAACTAAACACCGACAATTGCTCGCGGGGGTCGCGGCCGGGCTTGTCGAGCTCAGCCACAATATCGCGGAGGGTAGGTAGGCCGGTTGTGGGGGTTACGTACCGTTCGGGCCGAATTTGCTTGCGGAGTTCGGGCTTGCGAATCAGGTCGGCTACGGTTGTGTTGAGGTCGGCGGCCATGCGCTCCACAACGGCGTAACTTTCGGGGTGTACGGCGCTGTTGTCGAGGGGATGTTTGCCCCCTTCAATTCGTAAAAAACCCGCACACTGTTCGTACGCTTTAGGACCCAGCCGGGGTACTTTTTTGAGTTGATCGCGGCTTTTGAACGGACCATTCTGCGCCCGGAACTGCACAATATTCTGGGCCAGTTGCGGACCCAGCCCCGACACATACCGCAGCAAATGCGCACTGGCGGTGTTGAGCGATACGCCCACCGAGTTTACGCAGCTCATAACTACATCGTCGAGGCTGTTTTTGAGGGCCGACTGATCGACGTCGTGCTGATACTGGCCCACGCCAATAGATTTCGGGTCGATTTTAACCAATTCGGCCAGAGGATCCATCAACCGGCGACCAATGCTGACGGCCCCGCGCACGGTCACATCTTTGTCGGGAAACTCCTCGCGGGCCACGTCCGACGCCGAGTACACCGATGCGCCCTGCTCGCTAACGACAAAGATGGCAATGCCCGCATCCAGCCCAAGCCCGCGCACAAAGGCTTCGGTTTCGCGGCCCCCGGTGCCGTTACCAATCGCAATGGCTTCGATCTGATGCTGTTTCACCAGACGCCGGACGGTTTCGGCCGCTTGTTGCTTCTGATTATCGGACAGAAACAGGTGCAGCAAGGTGTCGGCTGTGAGATTACCCTGCGCGTCGATCACCACCGTTTTACAACCCGTCCGGTAACCGGGGTCGATGGCCAGTACGCGTTTTTGGCCCAGCGGAGGGCTCAGGAGCAACTGCCGAAGGTTGTCGGCAAAAATCTTGATAGCCTCGCCGTCGGCTTTCTCCTTCGACTTGTTCCCAAATTCGGTTTCGATAGAGGGCTTGATCAGGCGTTTGTAGCTGTCGCGGATAGCCAGCGCCACCTGATCTTTGCTGGCAGCAAGCCCCCGCAGAAACTGCCGCTCCAACCGCTCAATGGCGGCCTCTTCGTCGGGGCTGATGCTGACACTCAAAAACCCCTCGGCTTCGCCCCGTCGGATGGCCAACAGCCGGTGCGAGGGTACCCGGCGCAGGGGTTCAGCAAAGTCGTAGTAGTCTTTGTATTTGACGCCCTCGGCTTCTTTGTTCTTTTTGACCACTGACCGCACAATGGCTTCGCGCTCGAACAGGTTACGGACTCGCTGACGAGCGTCGGCATCTTCGTTGATGCGTTCGGCAATAATGTCGCGGGCACCCTGTAGAGCGTCGGCAATGGTTGGTACCTGATCGGTCAGGAAGCGGCCCGCAGCCCGCTCGGGGTTGGCTTCGGTTTGGGCAAAAATGACGTTGGCCAGCGGTTCGAGACCACGCTCAATGGCGATGGTAGCCCGGGTTTTGCGTTTCTGCTTGTAGGGCAGATACAAATCTTCCAACTCCGTCATGGAGTCGGCGGCTTCAATTTTCTTTCGGAGTTCGGGGGTGAGTTTACCTTGTTCGCTGATGGATTTAAGAATGGCTTCCCGCCGTTTGTCGAGTTCCTGCAACCGTCCGTAGGTGTCGCGGATGGCCGTGATCTGTACTTCATCCAGGCCGTTGGTGGCTTCTTTCCGGTAACGGGCAATAAACGGCACGGTGGCTCCGCCGTCGAGGAGTTCAATGGTATTGGCAACCTGCCGGGTGTTCAGGTTCAGTAGGCCGGCAATGCGCCCTTCGTAATTTGTTGGGGTCATGCCGCAAAAATAGTCAGAAAGGGCAGGAATAGATTGTGGACATTAGACACTGGACGTTAGATTATCCACAGTAACAAAGTCTAACGTCCAGTGTACAGCGCCTAATATTCAGTATCTAACGCCCCGAAAACCTACTTCTTCTGCTCCGATAGAAACGTGATAAGCGAAGCAAACTCTTCGTATGAAAGGGCGTTGGCCAAACCAGAGGGCATCATTGAAGAGTCCTGCTCTTTGCGGGACAGAATATCGCTCGACCGGATCGTGTACACATTACCGGCAATGTCGCGCAGAACCACCCGCTCGGCCGACTCTTCGGATACAAAGCCTATGTAGCTCTTATTGCCTTTCGCTTTGATCTCAACCGTGGCGAAACCCTGCGAGATGGACGCATTGGGCTTCAGGATGGATTCGGCAATCTGGTCGCGGGTCATAATCGAGCCAATTTGCCCCATAAACGGCCCTTTCATTTTTTCGCTCTTGCTCAGGCTGTGGCAGGCCACACACCCCTGCTGCATAAACAGCTCCCGACCTTTGCGCGAGTCGCCTTTGATGCTGGCCATCGCGAGCATCACATCCTCGATAGACGTGTTGCCAATCTGCCCCTTCTGATTCTTGATTTTCTCCAGGTCGATTTTGGTTTCGATTTTTGTTTCTTCAACGGCAACGGGTTCGGCTCCTTTGAAGTCGGCAATGTCGAGCCGGTAGCGCTCGTTCATGTCCGTAAAGGCCAGTTTGCCCGGCGCATCGGCTTTGGCCCATTCGGCTTTCAGAAACGACTCAATGGCGAATGAGCCTTCCCACGTGATGCCTTTGTAGTACGGGCCGTGCGTGTCGGGGCGGGTGCTCCACCACCACGAAGCATCGTAGGGAGCCTCTTTTTTATACAGGCGAGCGGCCGTGTTCAGAATCTGGTTTTTCAGTTGTGGATCGGTGGCGCGGCCATAAGCGGCAATCAGGCCGTTGGCGGCTTCGGGCGTGTGCATGTACCGCAACGCCCACAGGGCCAATGTCGAGTTAGGCGACCCGATAGCTCCCAAACAGGCGTCGACGGCGTTGAGCTTCACCAGCGACCGCACGGCCAGGTGAGCCGGCACCAGCGATGCGTTGGGTGTAGCGTGGGGGCCTTCGGTACCTTTGGCGGGCACCACAAACGAACTCGGTACTGCTACCTGGAGCAGGGTCGAAGCAGCTTCTTTCCGGTCCAGACGGCCCAGGCCAATCAGAGCGGCTACCTGAACCCGTTCCGACGACGATTTGGCGGCTTGCAAAAACGGCTCCAGAGGTACGCTGCTCACAAACGGTTTGCGGTCGGCGAGGGCGCGGAGGGCAAACTCCTGCATGGGGGCATCGCTCGTCAGTTTAACCATATTCGCAATGCCTTCTTTGCCGCTCAGTTGGGCGTAGGTAAACAGACCCGCTACCCGACTGGCGAGGGGTAGTTGGGTGTCCGACGCAATTTTCCAGGCCGCTTTCGTCGCTTGTTTGGCTGGGCGGGTCAACAACTCCTGCGAGGCATTGAACCGGGCTACCGCACTTTTCGATTCTAACAGTTCGGCCAACTGCTTGACAGATGCTTTTTTCAAGTCTGGGAACGCCTTGTACGTCCAGTTCTGCGGAACCACCCGCACCACGTAGCCCTTATTGGGGTTGCCGGTATAGCCTGCCCCGTTCCAGGCTGCCAGGTACATCCGCCCGGAACCGTCGACATCCACGTCGGTAATCTGGGGCAGCTTGATAAACTCTTCTTCCTTCTGGGTGAAACTGGCTTTATCGGGTGTGACACGGTGGATATAAAGCTGATTTCGGCCCCAGTCGGCCATCATGGGCACCTGATTGTATTTGGCTGGCCAGGTAGGTTCGTCCAGAAACAACGAGCCGGTTCCTGAACCGCCCCCTACATCGACCAGAGCGGGGATAATCTCATCCGTAAAATGCTTGAACAGGACCGGGTAGCCGTACTCGGCCGACTGAATCTGGTGGCTGAACCGGATGTTCCAGCCGCCCCCATCGTTGGTGTTGTCGCGGGTGAAAATGTTCATGTACGGATCGATGGCGACGTCGTAGATGTTCCGCATACCGTGCGAATACACTTCCATTTCGGTACCATCGGGCCGGACACGCACAATACCCCCGCCGAGCATGGTGAGCTTCTTGCCCGACCGGTCGACGGCATCGTGGAAACCAAAATCGCCCACAGCGATATAAATCCAGCCGTCGATACCCATCCGAATCCCGTTGGTGGCATGGTCAACACCCCGTTGCTGGATAAATTTCACGTTACTGATATGCTCCACCAGGGGCTTCGAAGGGCCATCGGCGACGCCATCGCCGTTTTTGTCTTCAAACACGACCAGATCCATCCCGGTTGCCTTACCGTCGGGCGAAAACGTGGCATGGAGCACAAACACCCGATCGCCGAGGGCAATGATTCCGCGCGGATTGTTGACTTTCGCGAACGTTGTGTGCGCGTCCATCGTCCCGTCGTTATCCTTGTCTATCAGCTTGATAATACTGCCCATGTCGGGCTTTTTGCCCAGCGACCCCTGCATGTCTACACCCACAAACACCTCGCCGGTTGGTGCCACCGCCAGACAGGCCGGGCTGGGGGTCAGGTCGGGGCCGGTGAAGTTGGTTAATTGTAGGTCGGGCGGGAAATCGTCTTTACGGACGGATGGTCGGGGCGTTTCTTTGGTTGGGCGAAGGTCGGTGTTGAGTTGAAAACCGAAGGCCAGAAGAAAGGCAGTCAGGAAGCCAAAGGAAATTTTTAACATGGTTTAGCGGTAACCGTCGGGGTTTCTAACTAAACCAGATTTCGGGCAAAACCTAATCCCTACGGACTGATGTTTCTGGGGGTACAATACCTTAAACCCTTTCTGCGCGATTGCCTTGTCGTAGAAGAAAAAGGCTGGCGCATAGGCCTTCGACAGGCTCAGGCTGACTGGCGACTCCCAAGTTTGGTGTCAGCCTGAGCCTGTCGAAGTCCCCAGCGTCAGCAATAGTATTTACTTATTTCAGGGCTATTCCCGTTTTCCAATACGTTTCGTTACACCCCCACCGCATCCCGAATAACGGCACAGGCTTCGTGAATCTCGGCCTCGGTAATGATGAGGGGCGGGGCAATGCGCATTGAGTTGTCGCAAAACAAAAACCAGTCGGTAATGACGCCCCGCTCGATGGCCCGGTCGATGACGGGTTTGAGCACCGCAAACGAATCGAACTCAGCCGCCAGCATCAGCCCTTTACCCCGCACGGCCCGAATCGCCGGGATGTCGGCGAGCAACTGCCGGAAAAGCTGCCCTTTGGCTTCGGCCTGCGCATACAGTTGTTCATTCCGGATCACGTTCAGCGTAGCCAACGAGGCCGCACACGAAACCGGGTGCCCGCCAAACGTAGTGATGTGCCCCAGAATCGGGTTGTTTTTGAACACCCCCATGACCTCGGGCGAGCTAATGAATGCCCCAATAGGCATGCCGCCCCCCATGCCTTTGGCGCATACCAGTACATCGGGCACAACGGGGCCGAAGCCCTCAAACGCCCAAAACGTGCCTGTGCGTCCGAAGCCGGTCTGTATTTCGTCGAAAATCAACAGCGTGCCGGTGTCGGTACAACGCTGACGGACGGCCTGTAGGTAGGCCGGGTCGGGCACCCGAATACCCGATTCGGCCGAAACAACCTCGATCACGACGGCGGCCGTGCGTTGGCTGATGTGCTCTACGTCGGGCAGGTGGCCATAGCGGATATGGCGTACATCGGGTAGGAGCGGACGGTAATTACGTTTGAAATTCTCGTCGCCTGAGAGCGACAGAGCCCCCTGCGTAGCGCCGTGGTAAGCATTGAAACAGCTAATGATTTCGGTACGACCCGTAAACCGTTTGGCTAATTTCATGGCCCCTTCAACGGCCTCGGTGCCTGAGTTGGTGAAATACACATTGCTCAGTTTGCCGTGTGGGCCCGTGTACGAGCTAAGTGTGTCGGCAATGGCATGGGCGAGCTGTGTTTGGGGCGTCTGTACGTATTCGCCGTAGACCATCAGATGCAGGTATTTATCCAGCTGATTCTGAATGGCCTCCAGCACATTCGGATGCCGGTGCCCTACGTTGCTTACACCAATGCCCGAAATCAGATCCATGTACCGTTGGCCAGTAGCCGTGTAGAGAAACACCCCCTCGGCGCGCTCAATTTCGAGGGCAAGCGGGAAATCAGAGGTTTGGGCAACGTGCTGGAAAAATAACTGGCGATGGGTCATGTTGTTAATGAATAATGCGTACCGAATACTGTGTAATGGGGAATGCTGCCTGCCATTATACAGTATTCGGTACATCTGTTACAACCCTTTCGGGTCGAAAAGACTCTTGTCTGTAACGAAACCTCAACACCTTCTTTCATGAAAACAGTTCTGCTTGCCCTGTTGCTATCCATACCTCTTTCTTTGATTGCCCAAAAAACCTCGGTTCCGCTCGATTCCAGCCGCACCACCTTTTCGATATTTCTGCGAGATGGGGGGCAGTACGTCGGGCGAATTGTGAGTCGAGACAGTCTCAAAGTCGTGGTTCGGCGGCAGGGTGGTGGCCTGTCGTATCTGGCTCCGGCCGATATTACGCGGATTGAACCGTACCAGTCTGCCGTACGCAACAGGGGCCGTACTACCTACGTCGTAACCCTGACCGATGGCACTGTGTACACGGGTGAAATTCGGGAGCGAACGGAAAGCCGGGTCGTCATTCGTCGGCGAGGTGGTGAGTCAATTCTGTCGCCCAAAGAGATTGCCCGCATTGAACCCTTGTCCGAAACAGCTCCGGCCGATGTGGTTATCCCGACTGCCGGAGGGCCAAACACAAACCCCTCGGCGCGTGGTGAGAACCCATACCCGTGGCTACTCAACAGCCAAACGGCTATTCCGCTCAAGGCCGGGCAGGTCACCTACCGCAACATTTGGGTGTTGTACAATGAAGTGTCGGTAGGCTTATTCAATTTTCTCACGCTTCGGGCGAGTGTGACGCCCTCCTTCAGTGGTACAACGTTCTACAACAGCACCTTGTACACCCGACCGGCCGCCGGGCTTAAACTGAGTATTCCGCTGGGGTCGGTGCATATCGGCGGAACCCTGGATTATCAATTCTTCGAAGGGTGGCGTTACACACAGTTTAGCAGTCGACGGATGTACCGGCGGCAGCGAACGCTGGGAGGTCTGGTGTCATTCGGAAACACAAGCCGCAACCTGACCCTCGGCTATACGGCAGTCAAAGCCGATATTGGCGGGGCCGACCGGCGCTCGCTGGATATTGGTTTTGTGGCCCCGCTCGGGCGTCGGGCATCCCTGATCTGCGACAATCGGGTGCTACTCACGCGGGAGAGCTACTGGGACGGTCATTTTAGTCAGGTTTCAGCGGTTTTTCGGCTCAACCGGGCCCGGCATGCGTTTGATATTGGCGCACTGATTCCGATTCGCGACGAAGACCGGCTGCGCGTGTTTCCGTTGCCCTACCTCGGGTACAACCTGCGGTTATCGCGGTAGGGACGTAACATCTTGCGGCTCTACACGAAGAAACAGACCGTGCCGCCGACCCAGTCCTTATTTTTGTTGAAATTGACACCGATCATCTCGCCCCGGCTCAGACGGGCCAAATTGGTCGCCAGAATCGGTTTTTCGGCGGTGTCGGGCCACACGAGCAGCATCCGGATCTCGCATTTCACCAGGCCATCGGGCGATTGAATCACGGGTTCGTACTGCACCTTCCGTTGCAACAGGAAGTTACCGCGCTGATCGGTGGGAATGGCATCAATGTCGGCGGGTGTTACGTGAATTTTGACACCGGCTCCGGCAAACGAAAACAACGGCTTGAGCACGTAATTTTCCAGATCGGCGGGGGGCGTTTCCAGATCGCTCAGGAAATAGCTTTGGGGTACAAACTCACTCTGAAGCAGAGGCAGGGTGTACTTGCTAATCCGGAAAAACCAGTTTGGGTGCCCTACCCACGTCACGTCTACATCGTCGGTGAGGTGAAACTCGGTCTGCAGGTCGGGGTAGTTATGCAGATCGTCGAAAATCAGCCGGTTATAAATGCGCTTGATGTCGATTCGGCGCCCGTCTTTTTCGTAGTACAATTGCCGACCATCTTTCCGGATTTTCGTCAGGCAAACCGGTGCTACACCCAAATACTGCCGGGTGAGTTCAAAATCAATGCGGGTTTTCTGCTGTTCGGGGTAAATCTCGAGCAGAATCACCTCTTCGGGGTCGCAATCGGCCACAATGGTCTGGCGCAGCAGGTCGAGGTAAGCCGCCCGGTCGAGGCCGTTGAACAACGGTGATACCTCGTCGGGGATGGGGTAAAATTGCCGAAACTTATCGGGTAGGTACGCCTGAAATCCGAAGAGCGACGGGAAACCCTGCAATTCAATCAGTTGGGGCTCCAGCGAGCCGTCGGCGGCCCGGCAAACGGCAAAGTCGACGGCCAGAAAGGTGGTATGCCCGTTTTCGTTGGGTACCCGCTGATCGGCCGGAATAGCCCCCTCAGTACGGGTTTTAAAGTCGGGTGCGGTAATCACCTCGACAATATCGGCGCAGGCCTGCTTCAGTTTATCGCCGAGGTCTTTCGGGACAAAAACAGGGGTTTCGGCCACCCGAAAATCGAGCAGGCCGGGCATATCGTTCTGAATCGACTCCAAAAAAGCCCCGTATTGCGCGGGGCTAAAGGCCTGATTGAATACCTGGCGAATCGGTTGGTGCATAGGAAATGAGCGGATAAGGCTAATACTCGAATGTCGACTGGCGCTGGGTCTGGATGGCATGACGCAGGAAACCCGGCAGTATTACCGATTCGGTTAGCTCAATTTTGTCTGGATCTTGTAAGTAAGCCACCATTTCGTCGTACTTGGCCTGTCCATGTACCGACACAATCTGGTCGCGTTTTTCGTCGGTCATGAAGTAGCGGAGCATCCCCTCGCCGTCGGCTTCGGGGTGAAACTGCGTACCAAAAATTTCGGGTCCGAAACGCACTGCCATCACGGCCCGGGGCAAATCGACGTGGGGTCGGATTTTTTCCAGACACAGAATCTGTGCACCGATTTCGTCGAATCGCTCCAGATTAGGCTCGGTGAGCTGGTAATCGCGCGAGTCGACAGCAAAAAATGGTTCGGGTAGGCCGCTGAAAAATGGTTCGGCGTAGCCGTCGTCGGTGCGGTGCATCGGAAAAATACCGAACGAGGTCGACCGGCGCTTGCTGATGGTACCGAGGCCCAGGTGCCGGGCAACCAACTGAAACGAGTGGCAGATCAGAAACAAAGGCTTTTTGGGCTCCTGTGTCCGGTTCCACGTAAACAACTCGTCGATCAGGGCAAAGTACGGCTCCTCCCAGGCTTCGTTGAGCGGGAGCGGGCTGCCCGGCCCCCCGGTCGAAATGTACGCGTCGTAGTGGAGACCGGGCAGATGCACCTGATCGGGCGTTTTACCCGCCCGAACATTGAACACATCGAAGTGAAGCGGCACCCGCATTTGGCCTTCCACCAGGCGGATAATCTGCTGAATACAACGCATGCCCTCGTTGGCATGGTTGTCATACATATCAAGGATAGCGATTTTCATCTCACTTTTCCTAACTACCTCACGCCGAAGGAAGTTTCCGCAACGATGTAATCCACAACCTGTTTGAGGTCGCCGGTTTGGTTGAAAACCGCCAGTTGTCGGTCGGCGCCGGTACCCATTTCGAGCATCTTAAGCACGTATTCGCACTCCTGCCGGCTACCCAGTTCATCCATCACATCGTCGATAAAATCGAGCAATTCATGGATCAGGCTGTGCGTCGGTACTTCTTCCTGCTTGCCAAAGTCGATGAGTTTGCCTTCAATGCCGTACCGGGCGGCCCGCCATTTGTTTTCGCTGATTAAAATGCGCCGGTAAGGTCTGAAATTGAGGTTTTGCCGGTGCAGTTTAGATATTTTAGCGACCAGTGCCTGCATGATAGCAGCCAGACAAACCGTTTCGTCGACGCGCATAGGCACGTCACAAATTCGGAACTCGATGGTGTCGAAAAACGGGTGCAACCGGATGTCCCACCAGATTTTCTTGCCGTTGTCGATACAGCCCGTTTTCACCAGCAGAGCAATGTACTCGTCGTACTCGGCCGCCGACGAGAAAAAATCGGGGATACCCGTGCGCGGAAACTTGTCGAATACCTTGGAGCGGTACGACTTAAAACCGGTGTTGCGCCCGCGCCAGAACGGCGAATTGGTCGACAGGGCGTAGATATGGGGCAAAAAGTAGCGCACGGCGTTCATGATCTGAATGCCTTCGTTACGGCTGCTGATGCCCACGTGTACGTGCAGGCCGAAAATCAGGTTCGACCGGGCCACGTCGCGCATTTCTTCAATCAGCTGATCGTAGCGCTCGTTGGGGGTGATGAGTTGCGCCTGCCAGTCGGAGAAGGGGTGCGTACCGGCGGCTGCCACGTTCAGGTTCTGCTTGTCGGCCAGTTCGATAATCTCGCGCCGGAGGTAGGTCACTTCCTGCCGGGCTTCGTGAATGTTGTGGCAAATATTGGTGCCTACCTCCACCACAGCCTGGTGCATTTCGGCCTTTACGCGCTCCTGAAGCACGATTTTGCCTCCTTCGACCAGCTTCGACATGTGCGACCGAAGCTCGCGGGTTACGGGGTCAATGGTCTGGAATTCTTCCTCAATACCAAGCGTAAATACGTGCATTCAATGGGTTGGTTTAAAGGTCAGTTGATGGTAAGGTTCTGGGGACTTAGCTGAATGGAATGTATAATGAACAGTGTAAAATGTATAACGAAAAAGTTGATTATCAGCTGATAAGTCAATTATTCATTATGCATTTTACATTGTTCATTCACATAAACCACAAAACCTCTTTACTTTTTCGCCTTCTTAGGGGCGGCTTTATCGGCCTTTGGGGCCTCGGCTTTTTTCGCCTTGGGTTTGGCTTCTTGGGTGGGTTTGCTGCTCTCGGCCGGAGTCTGAACGCCCACCGGGCCTGCACCAGCCGTTACTGAGCCCCGTACAAACGTACCCCAGGTGAGGTTGTCTTTGCCTGCCTGCACCCGCTTAGCCCGCTCGATAGCCATATTGGCGGCAGCTTCTACCACCCACTCGAAGTTTTCCTGACCCACCGAGTTTACGTCGGCATCGGGAGCAGGGTTGCAGAAGTCGATGGCGATAGGCACCCCATTACGCACGGCAAACTCCACCGTGTTGAAGTCGTACCCGAGGGCGTGGTTGAGCTTCAGCACGTAGTCTTTCATGGTTTCGAGGAGCTTCTTGCCCGCATCGCCCGTGGTTTTCATCTCGGCGGCATAGCGCAGGTGATGGGGGTTGCGCGGCTCGTAGGGCATAATCCGGACGTCTTTGCCGCCAATGCAGTAGCACCGGAAGTAGTCTTCAAAGTCGATGGCTTCCTGATAGAGCATCACGAGTTGCCCGGTCTCGTCGTAAGCCCGGAACATCTGCTCAGGGTTGTCTACCTTGTACACGCTTTTCCAGCCTCCGCCCGCGTGGGGTTTCATGAACGCCGGGAAACCGATATGCTCGAAAATGGCGTCCCAGTTCATGTGGCCGAGGTTACGGAACGAGTTGTGGTTCGTATCGTCGGGGCGCTCTTTGGAGGGCAGCAGAATGGTTTTGGGTACCGGAACACCCAGCTGAACGGCCAGGGCATTGTTGAAAAACTTCTCGTCGGCGGCCCACCAGAACGGGTTGTTGATAACGGCCGTGCCGGTAAGGGCGGCATTTTTCAGGAACGCCTTGTAGAACGGAACATCCTGCGAAATGCGGTCGATAATAACGGCGTAGTCGGTCGGGACGCTTTGCTCCACGCGGTCGATAAAGACAAACTCGGCCTTGAAATCGCTTTGTTTTTCGTTGACGCGCTCGACAAAGGCTTGCGGGAACGTGTTTTCCTGACCGAACAGTATGCCTATTTTTTTCATAGTTTGTAGCAGACGGGTGTGTCTGATTGTTTTTAGGTTGTTTGTGTGTAACCTCAGTTATACTCATGCCCGAAGGCGGGGCAAAAATGCCGTTTTTGTCCCGTTACCACAACCCCCAGAATAACTTGGCGGTATGTTGCGGGTAGCAGGAGGCAATTAAAGCAGCTTTTGCAGGTGATGTTCCATGTGTCCCACGTAGTCTTCAATAAGCCACGACAGCGTGCGTGGAGGGCCATCGCTACCTTTTACCTGCACCTTGCGCTGCCGGGCGGCTTCGGGTAAATCGCTGACAACGTGGACAATTTGCCGGTTCAGGGCCTGCCAAAGCGTAAGCAAATGATCGAGCGGGAGGTTTTGGTAATGGTTGGTAACGACCAGCTCGTTTTGCCGGTACGAGGCAAACGTGTACGGCTCCGGCCCAAACTGAGCCTCATTAAATCGTTTCAGGTTGTTCAGGGCCGAGTCGATCAGGTGGCCCAGCAGTTGTTTCCGCGACCATTTGCCGGGTTTCATGTCCAGCAGCGTTTCTTCGGGCAGAGCCGAGAGTTGCGCCGGAACATCCTGAATATACCCAGTAAGCCGCGAGAGAGCCCCTTCGAGCGTTGAGTCGGCAGTGGTATAATGCTGATTTGGCCACATAGCAGGGTACGTTTAAGGTGTATGGTTTAGTTGTAAGGCGTTTGGGAGGCTGACCGAGGGGCGGGCCAAAACAGTCGTGCTCACCCCTCGGTCAGATCATGTTCAGATAGCGCGGAAACATGCTGCGCCAAACGGGCCAGTCGTGCTCACCCCAGGGCACTACGTCGAGCCAGTGGGGAATGTTCTTACGACCCAGAATACCGGCCATTTCGAAATTTGAGCCCTTGCAGAAATCATGTTCCGACGTACCCAGCACGATGTTCATCTTGTAAAACTCGTCGTTGTGGGCGTTCGGAATAAAGTCGGGCGGGTTGTTGAAGTAGACGTTGTCGTCGTAGTATCCATCCATAAACGACCGAATGTCAAATTTGGCCCCCATCGAAAAGAGGTGGCCTACCTGATCGGGGTGCCGGAACGCGAAGTTGAGGGCCTGAAACCCGCCGAAGCTGCACCCGGCTACCCCAATTTTGCCCGTGTTGGTTTCGCGCTGAATGTACGGCACCAGCTCTTCGCTCAGGAACCGGTCGTACAGCACGTGGTTCCAGATGCGGGCACCGGGGTGGAGGTGTTTGGCATACCAGCTGTCGCGGTCAACGCTGTCGATGCAGTATAGTTTGACCCGGCCCGAGTTGATGTGCGCGCTCACCGCGTCGATCAGTTTAAAATCGCTCGCTTCGTAAAAACGGCCCATCGTGGTCGGAAACACCAGAATAGGGTACCCCCAGTTGCCGTAAACGAGCATTTCGAGGGTTCGGTTGAGATGGTGCGAGTAGTAAGTGCGGTATTCCTGATGCAAAACGATGATGAGTTAAGTTGTGATGAAATACGCCAAAACACCGGTAAGCAAGGGCGGGTTTTGCGCGTGGTTTGCGATTGGAATTTAGTTAAAATCCTTACATGCAGTGCTACCTGACCCGTTTACGTCTAAAAAAGCCCTTATTTTGCGGGTTGTGCGGAGCTTATTTTTGTTTATCTATTTCCTTATGGCCGATCCCACCCCGGCATTTTCGACGACTTCAGTGACCGTCGTCCGTGACGAATCGTTGTACTCTGTGCCCCTTAATCGGGCTGTGCAACTCGATATTATTCTGCCCCCTGCCTACAACGCCCACGCCCCCGAACCGTACCCGGTGCTGTACCTCAACGACGGGCAGGACCTCCCCCGGCTGCGGCTTGCCGAGGTGCTCGATTCGCTCTATGCCCAACAGGCCGTCCGGCCGTTTGTGCTGGTGGCCGTCCATACCCATGCCGACCGGATTCAGGAGTACGGCACGGCGGCCCAGGCCGATTACATGAAGCGTGGGAGCAAAGCCGGCTTGTACACCGACTTTGTACTGACCGAGCTGCTGCCCCATATCCATACCCATTACCGGGTAAGCGCAGCACCGGGGCAGGCTGCTTTTGCCGGGTTTTCGCTCGGTGGTTTGTCGGCATTTGACATTGTTTTTCATCACCCCGAACACTTCAGCCGGGCGGGTGTGTTTTCGGGCTCGTTCTGGTGGCGGAGCAAGGCGTTCAGCAGTGCCTACGACGACGATACTGACCGGATTATGCACACCCTGGTGCGGCAGGGACGCTACACCCCCGGCACACAATTCTGGCTGCAAACCGGCACCCTCGACGAAACAAGCGACCGTAACAACAACGGTGTCATCGACTCCATCGACGACACCCTCGACCTGATTGCTGAGCTGGAAAAGATAGGCTACCAACGCGAAAAGCCGGGTATCGCGGGGAATGTGCGCTACGTAGAGGTTGAAGGGGGCCACCATAACCCCGAAACCTGGGGAGCTATTATGCCGGATTTTCTGACGTGGGCGTTTGGCCGGTAAGCCCTGCCGATAATCTGTATCTGGTTGTAGGACAAGTTTCTTTTTTTGCCCGTCGGGTCGGCCCGTCGGATTACAGGATAAACAGGATTTTCCTAGACCTGAACAAATCCTTATAATCCTGTAATCCTGTCCCAAAATTTATTTGGCAAGCTTGCTTGTCCTATACCCTATATCTGCTGCCCGGTACTCTGTCTGGATTTGCGTAACATTGCGGTGTGAAGCTCTTCCAACTGATTATGATGCGTCATTCTGTTTATGTGCTGAGTTTGCTCGGCTTTTCGCTCGCTTGCCGGGGGCAGCAGGCCCCCGCGCCAGCCCGTTCACAAGCCATCAATACGCAACTGGTTTGGTTCGACGAATTTGACGGCAGTACCCTCGGCCGCCCCGGTGTACCACGCCCGGATGCTACCCGCCCCGACACCGCCCGCTGGGCGTACGACGTGGGTGGGAGCGGGTTTGGGAACAACGAACTTCAGTTTTACACGCGCAATCGGCCCGAAAATAGCCGGATCGAAAATGGCGTATTGATTATCGAGGCCCGTAAAGAAAACTGGGAAAACCGGAACTATACCTCGGCTAAGCTACGCACCAAAGGCAAGGTAGAGTGGAAACACGGCCGGGTGGAGGTGCGGGCCAAACTACCGGCTGGTCGGGGTACGTGGCCGGCCATCTGGATGCTGGCCGCCAAAGAGCCGCTGGTGTGGCCCAACGACGGTGAAATCGACATTATGGAGCATGTTGGGTATGACCCCGGTGTGGTGCACGGTACGGTACACACGCAGGCGTACAATCACGTCAAGAAAACCCAGCAGGGAGCCCAGATTACAGTTCCTGACTTCAGTACGGCGTTTCATGTGTACGCCATCGACTGGACTACTGATAAAATCGACTTTAAGGTCGACGGTAAAACATACTTCACCTTCGACAAGGAATCGTACGGCAAACGTTACGAGCAGTGGCCCTTCGATCAGCCATTTTACCTTATTCTCAACCTGGCCATTGGTGGCAATTGGGGTGGGCAGAAAGGCGTCGACGATGCGATTTTCCCCCAACGGATGGAGGTAGACTGGGTACGGGTGTATCAGTAGAAAGGGAGAAGGGAGGAAGGGAGAAGAGAGGAAGGGGTACCTATTTTCCGATTAAGTTCTCCAAACTGTCAGGGGGTCAGACTATTGATCCAGGTTTCTATCAGGGCCACGCCTTCCGTATGGATACTCACTCGCCCTACTTCGGGCATCATAATGCCGGGGTGCACGGAGTTCATTCGGTACGTCATGATGGAAGCTCGGCCATGACCGGGGTTCACGTCGAACCGAAACGAGCCGGCCCCAATGCCAGCCGCTACGGGTGATTTTCGTACGCCCCAATGGAATGGGTTGCGCTCTTCGTAGTTTAGGTAAAGGCCCGACGTTGCGGCAGGGCCTTTAGGGTTGTGGCAATGGCCACAGTTTACATCCAGGTACGAACGGGCGCGGCTATCGAGTGATGCGTGCGGGTCGGTCATGCTCACCAGCGACGGGCTACGCTCTATATCGGTTTTTGCCGCTTTGAGGTAACCCATTTTTACCCAGCGATGCAGCTGGTTTTCGGTGCCGTCGGCGTAGGCAATGGGGTGGTTGAGCTGTTTCGCCTTCGGACCAATGGGCATAAATACCTCATTGCGATTGTGGCAGCTTTTGCATTGGTTTTTGTTGGGCATTGCATACAGAATCTGGTGGGCCTGTCCGTGTTCGTCGGTCCAGCTTACCGGAATACGCTCACCCGTTACCTTGTAGTCGGCATCGGTCTGTTCGGCATTCCAGCGGTAGGGATAGGCTTTCCAGGCGCCTTTGTACTTTACAAGCAGGCGGGTTTCGAGGATGCGCCTTTGGGCGGCAGGCTTACGGAAGTCGGCCGGATAGTAAAAATTTTTCACCAGGATCGCCTTGTCGGGGAAGTCGAGTGGTTCATCAGGGGCCGTGGGGTCAAACGTAGCTGAGGTGCCCTGAGCCATCCAGACAAACCGCTTCTTCAACGCATAGTCGGTAAAAAGAGGAGCAACGGGTTCATAAATCAGCACCCGTTCGTTGGGCTGTAGGGCGTTCAGGTCGCCTTTGAAAAAGCCATATTCCGACAGTTTCTTCAACGGAAGCGTTTCAAAATCAAGCTCTCCGGGATTCGTTGGGGCATTGTTTGGCCCCAAACAGGCGTAAAAGGCCGCACCGCTAAAGATGAGCATGGCCACGCTCAATAATCGAAAATTTTTCATACCCAAAAAGCAGCTATTGGCAGTCGCTTTAAAGCACAGGGGGTGTTGTTTTGACGGTAACCGTACAGGCGTTGAACGGAGTTGCGTCCGGAAAAGCCTCAATTTCGGATAGCTTGCCACTGGCCGGTAAGCTAAACCGGGTAAAACGCAGGTCGGAGGTTTTTTCGCGAATACAGATATTCATTGGGTTTTTCTGCACATTGCGCCCACGGCTTTCGTCCACAATACCATCATAGACAATATCCTGGGCTTTTAGGCATTTGGTAGCAATGAGTTTGCCCATATCTTTGGTTAGGTCAGGCATACCAAACTCCCGTTCGTAGGTGTTATCATGAACGAATATGTTGGTGGTGTAGGGCGACCAGCCGGGGTGTTTGGGTATTGGCAACTGCGTGATGTGGTAGCTGGCAATGGAAATAGCCGCTGTCTTCTGGTTGATGAGCTTGTTGCCCATAATCTCAACCTCGTTGCCCGCCAGAATCACAATGCCGCTGCCGGGCGGAATCATGGTGATAGCGTTACCGTTGGCTACGGGACCCGAATCGGCAAAGTTTTCGTGGTTGTTGTTGCGGATCGTATTGTTAAAGACCCGCGTCCGTGAGCCAAATGCCTTTGGTAAACCGGGCAGGTTGAAGACCAGAATGCCGCCCGTGTTGTTTTCGGCTACGTTTTCATAGACCTCCGCATTATCTGAATTTTCTATTTCGATACCGGCCACGTTTTCAAAAACGACGTTGTTCCGTACAATGATATTTTCTGATTGCCCAACATAGATACCGGCATCCCGCGAGCGAGATACTTCGCAGCGTTCGATCAGTACGTTTTTACACTGCACCGGATAAATACCGTACGTGCCGCGTTTGCTAAGGTCGGTGTAGGACCAGGTCGTATTGACGGTTCTGAACGTGAGGTTATTGCAATGCTGTGTTTTGATGCAGTCGCCGGGTGCATCCATCACCGTAAACCCTTCCAGCACCACATCGTCACCAGCAATTTTCATTCCCTCGCCCCCGGCCTGTAGGTTTTTGAACGATAGCACGGTGTTGTACATCCCCGCCCCTTTGATGGTCACACGGTTCACCTTGTCCAGAATCAACTGGGTATTCATTTCAAAATAGCCTTCAGGTAGCTGAATGGTTTCACCCGGTTTGGCCTCAATAAATTGCTCTACTAATTTCTCAACCTGTTCAGGCGTGGCTTTAGGCAACTTTGTTACATCGAGTTGGGTGAGTTGTGTAGCAGATGGCTGACATGCACCAAGGCTAAAACCGAACAGAATGATTAAATGCCAGCGATAAATCAGTTTTACCATAATTAATGCGTAGTAAGATTAAAGGGTAGGTTAGTACAATACTAAGAAACAAGTACGGACTATTCGTTTGGAACTGCAACAGGATAGCCGAAAAAGCAGCAATATGGAGTAGTCAATCAGAATTAAATGTCTAATGAAATAGTTGATTGTCAGTAGTTAGCCCAATTATCCATTATGCATTGCTCTGTACTGGACATGAGATGTTGGACACCAGACGTTTGACTTCTCTACAGAATGGTAGTGGGTCTAACGTCTAGTGTCTGAAGTCCGAATGTCGAGTACTGATACTGAACTATATTACCTCATTTTTGAGTCAATGGTCGTACGAATGAGCCATTTAGCCCGTTCTTTGTACAGAGCTATCCATAAGGAAATACCAACCCATGTTACGAAATAGTGTTGTCAGTCAGTCCCGCCGGGGGGGCATTCGCTTGCTCATTGTCGGGCTATTGTTTACGGTCTCGGCCTGTGTGCCCGATTTTCTGGTGAAAGACCCCGAGTGGGTAGTCATCGAAAAAGGTATGCATGAGCCCGTGCTGAAACGGAAGGGCGGTATGCTCATCAGCCCGCGTGAGGTGTCGGCTACGGTAAAATTTGACAGTAGCTGCATGTACGACGTGACGCAGGTGGATGAGTTCGACTACAACAAAGTTTTCGGGCTGGGGTTTGTTGGGTCCGAAAACCAGCACATGGGGCAGGCTCCGCATCAGGTGGATGGAGCGCGGGTAGCCTGGCGCTGGAACCCCAAACAAAACCGGATTGACCTCGGTGCGTATGTGTACGTGGAAGGCAAACGGATTACGCAGGATCTGGGCAGCATGAAAATCAACGAAGAGCGCCGACTGAGCATCAAGATCGACTACGAGAACAGAACCTATCAGGTGCTCGACGGTGAACCAATTCCGTTTACACACAAAAAGACAATCGCCTATCGGAACGGTCTTTATTTCGGGGGTAACCAACCCGCCCCGCAGACCATCCGGGTCATGATAAAATAGTAAGGCTTTATTGAGCAAAAAGGTCAGCGAGGTACCAGTATTGGTAATCCTGACCTTTTTTTATGGTCTCCGCCCTGCAGAACGGGCCCCGAACTCAGTAAACAGTGGGGTGTAGGTTGCCGAAAAATTCGGTGCTTACGGGCTTGATAACCAATGCCAATCTCCTGATTCTTGCCTTTTGTCGAACACAAAATCCGTTGATTTTAGTACTGGATATTCGGACTTCAGGTACTGGATCTTGGACTTGCTACCTTTAACGTGAATTATGGATAATGCATATCGCAAATATCTCTCCTACAGTTAGTTGCTGGCGCATAGGGCTTCGACAGGCTCAGCCTGACCACAAATTTGTGAGCCGCCTGTCAGGCTGAGCTTGTCGAAGCCCTGTGCGCCAGCAATGTTCCGTAACTCACGTTACCTTTATGTATGAAGGTCTAATGTCTAATGTCCGACATCTAATTTCCCGTACTGAGTCCGTTGTATCGCGTTTTTTTGTAAATAGCAGTAAGACAAGACTTTATCGTATGAAAGCAACTATACTCAATTCGCTAGCCGGCGTTGTTCTGTTCATGCTTCTGGGCGGGTTGCTCGTGGGCTGCGAAGGCCCTCAGGGGCCCGAAGGCCCAGCGGGCCCGGCCGGTCCTACAGGCCCTCAGGGCGTATCGGGCGTTGCCGGAGCTACCGGACCAGCAGGCCCGGCTGGCCCAACCGGTCCCGCTGGTCCGGCAGGCCCTCAAGGGCCGGTAGGAACGGCCAACGTGATTTACTCGCCCTGGGTCTCGGTTAATTTTTCGGGGAGTGCGGCCCCGTTCACGGCCAATATCAATGCTCCGCAGATCACCCAGACTGTGCTCGACCGGGCCGATATTCGGGTGTATTGGCAGGAAAACGGGCGGGTAATACCCTTGCCGTATGCTGAGGTAGTCGGTAATGTGACTTATACGGTGCATCAGCGGTTTTTTGTGGGACGCATTGAGCTAAGGGCCAGTTATCCGATCAACGCGACGCAGCAAATGCGCTACGTCATTATCCCCGGGGGCGTCTCGACCGGCGGCCGCCTGGCCTCCATCGACTGGACCGACTACGCCCGCGTAAAAGCAGCCCTCAACCTGCCCGACTAACTGTTTGACTGAGGTCCGGTTAGTTGCCCAGCGATGACATCTTCCGAAAGATCGGGGCCGCCCGGCAGTCATCGCTATGGCACCACCACCATACGGGTACTTTTTTGTATGTTGGGCTGCATTTCAAGCCCAACATCCTATGCGTTATTTCTATTGTTGCCTGTTTAGCTTACTCTCCGCTCTGGTGGCGCAGGCGCAACCGCTCTTTTCGGTATCGTTTCCCGCTTCGGCTACCTCTACGGCTCTCGATGGGCGCGTGCTCCTTTTGCTCGCCAAAGACGCCAAAACCGAACCCCGTTTCCAAATCAGCGATGAGGCCGACACCCAACTGGTGTTTGGAATCGACGTCGACGGACTGAAACCGGGGCAGGCCGCTACGGTCAATAGTTCGGTGTTTGGGTATCCGCGCAAAAGCCTGGCCGACGTACCGGCGGGCGAGTATTACGTGCAGGCGGTGCTGCACCGGTACGAAACGTTTCGACTCAAAACGGGGCATACCGTAAAGCTGCCTATGGATCGGGGAGAGGGGCAACACTGGAATCTGGCACCGGGCAATCTGTACAGCAAACCCGTCAGGATTCGGTACAACCCGCGCACCAAACAGGTGATTCCGGTCGTGATGGATCAGGTGATTCCACCCATTGAGGAGCCCAAAGACACCAAATACATCAAGCACATCAAGGTGTTGAGCAAGCGGCTTACCGAGTTTTGGGGTCGGCCTATGTACCTGGGGGCCCATGTGCTGCTGCCGCATGGATTCGATGAACACCCCAACGCCCGGTTTCCGCTATGCGTATTTCACGGGCATTTCCCGGCCGATTTCGACGGATTCAGCGAGACGCCCCCACCCGCCGACATGGACACGAGCGATTACGTGCCCCGGTTTGGCATTTACGGCTATAAAAAGCGGGTAGCGCAGGAGGCCCACGATTTCTACAAGCAGTGGACAAGCAAGGATTTTCCCCGAATGCTGATCGTAGAAATTCAGCACCCAACGCCGTATTACGATGACTCGTACGCCGTTAACTCGGCCAGCATGGGGCCCTGGGGCGACGCCATCATGTATGAGCTGATTCCCGAAATTGAACGCCAGTTCCGGGGAATTGGCCAAGGCTGGGCCCGGTTTACCTACGGGGGCAGCACGGGCGGTTGGGAGGCTCTGGCGGTGCAGGTGATGTACCCCGACGAGTTTAACGGTTGTTTTGCGGCTTGCCCCGATCCCATTACGTTTCAGGCGTACACCGTGGTCGATATTTACAAAGATCAGAACGCTTATTACCTCGACAGCCCGCACAAGCGCACCCCGCGCCCCGGCAAACGCGACTATCTGGGACATGTGAAATGTACCATTGAGGACATGAATCACCGCGAGCTGGCGCTGGGAACCAACTCCCGCTCCGGCGATCAGTGGGACATCTGGCAGGCGGTATTTTCGCCACAAGGCCCCGACGGCTACCCTAAGCCAATCTGGGATAAGCGTACGGGCGTAATCGACAGGCAGGTGGCGGCCTACTGGCGCGAAAACTACGACTTACTCCATATCCTGAAGCGCGACTGGAAAACGCTGGGCCCCAAACTGGCCGGTAAAATCCGAATCTACTGTGGCGACATGGACAATTTCTACCTCAACAATGCGGTGTACCTGATGGAGGATTTTCTGAAGCAGACCCGTAACCCGCATTACGGGGGCGAGGTGGCCTATGGCGACCGGGCCGAGCACTGCTGGAACGGTGACCCTACGCAGCCTAACTACATTAGCCGTCTGCGGTACAACTCCATGTACGTGCCCAAAATCCTGAAACGAATCGAGGAATCGGCTCCCAAAGGTGCCGACCTGACGAGCTGGAGGTATTAGAAAATAAGGAGAAGGGAGAAGGGGAGGAAAGGGAAGAAGGAGAAACCTCACTCATTCCCTTCTCCCTTCTCCCTTCTCCCTTTTCCCTTTTTCTTCCTCCCTTTCTTCCCTTTCCCCCCTTTTCCCACTCTTCGGATGTGCCTGCTCGTAGGTTTTGCGGAGTTGTTCGAGGCTGGTGTGGGTGTACACCTGCGTAGCGGCAAGGCTGCTGTGGCCGAGTAAATCTTTGATGGCGTTGAGGTCGGCTCCGCGGTTGAGCAGGTGGGTAGCAAACGTGTGGCGCAGCACGTGCGGACTTTTTTTCTCCAGTGTGGTTACCAGCGTCAGATTGCGTTGTACAATGCGCTGAATCAGAACGGGGTACGCCTGAATACCCTTGTCGCTCACAATCAGGTACACCGAATCGGCCTCGTTGCCAAACGTTTCGGTTTTCAGGCGGATATACGTCTCAACCAGCTCGGCGAGGGAGGGGGGCATGGGCACAACCCGGTGTTTGTTTCGCTTGCCCAGTACCGTAATGGTGCGTTCGTACCGGTTAATGTCGGCTACTTTCAAGCCAATCAGCTCGCTCAGGCGGATGCCCGTTCCGTAGAGCAGTTCCAGTACCAACTTGTCACGTTGACTCGCAAAGTCGAGCGGAAACTCGATTTCGTCGAGTAAGGTTTCCATCGGCTTTTCTTCCACAAAATGAGGCAGTTTCTTGCTCGTTTTGAGGGCCTGAATCTTGAGCATCGGGTCGGCCTGAATCGTTTTCCGGCGCAGCTGATACCCAAAGAAACTCCGCAGGGTGGCAATCTTCCGATTTACCGACGTGCGATCCATTTCGGCTTCTACCAACGACACAATCCAGGCTCGCACCTGCCGAAAATCGGCCGTGAGAGGTGTTTCGAGCTCAAACTGATCGGTCAGAAAATGACTAAACTGCTGAAGGTCTTTACTGTAGGCCGTCAGGGTATGGTGGCTCAGGCGTTTCTCGAAACGGATGTGGTGTAAAAAATCGTCGACAGGGTTCATAAAGCGGGCGCAGAGTCGGGTACGAAGTTAATCGAGCCGGACAAAAATTGACCAACTAACAGAAAAAGAGTGTTTTGTTTAATATTTGATAGGTAAGTGTTAAACAGTTTTTAATCAATGTCCGTTTATTAACCGTAATCGCATTGGGTAGCGGTTATGCTATCTACATACAACCAAACCAATTCAAACTATCTTTCCAATGATTAGAACATCGCTTTTTCGTCGGATGGGATTTCTGATGACCGTACTCCTTTTGGGTATTGCCACGAGCTGTAAGGAAGACGAAGGCACCACGCCCCAAACCGTAACCGATTTAGTGGTTGCCGACAGCCGGTTCAGTCTGCTTGAGGCCGCTGTGTTGCGCGCCGGGCTGGGCGATGCGCTCCGCACCACAAACAACATTACTGTTTTTGCGCCTACCGACGAGGCTTTCCGGGCGGCTGGTTTTGCCGATGCAGCCGCCATCAATGCCGCTCCGGTAGCTACCCTGGCGGCCATTTTGCAGTATCACGTGCTGCCCACGCGGGTTGCGTCGAGTGCGATTAACGTAGGCGACAACGCACCACAGGCCAGCCTTCTCTCGACCAACGGCACCGTGTATGTTACCCGTAACTCAGGCGGGGTTTCGGTCAATGGCGCGCGGGTAACCACGGCGGATATTGCCGCATCGAACGGGGTTATTCATGCTATCGATAAAGTGCTACTGCCCCCCGCGGGCAATTTGCTTGAGGCCGTTGTGGCTCTCAATACGGCCAACAACAACCAGTATTCGCTGGTGATTGCGGCTGTTCAGCGCGCCGGTGCCGCGGTAGTAGGTGCACTGAGCACGGCAGCGGGTCCGTTTACGTTGTTCCTGCCAAATAATGCGGCTTTCACGGCGGCTGGCTTGGGTACCGAAGCGGCTATCAATGCGGCTAATCCGGCTACACTTCAAGGTATTTTGCTGAACCACGTTGTACCGGCGCGGGTATTCTCTACGAACCTCGTAGCCGGGGCTGTGCCCATGGCTGGCGGATCGGCCTCGACGGTTGCCATCAATGGTAACTCCGTAACCATCACCGGCAAAGGCAACGGAACATCGGCTTCGAACGTAACCCGTACCGACATCGTCGCTACGAACGGCGTTGTTCACCTGATCGACCGGGTATTGTTGCCGTAATCCGGTACACGAAGACTTTCATGACGGGGTGTCGGCCGCTAAAAACGGTTTGGCGCCCCGTTTTGGCATAATATGTGTTGAGCCATTGGTTCAGATAATCGGGCCTGATATATCGGCTTTCGGCTTCAGACGTTTTTTAACTGGTCGTGTCGACTGAAACGCTGTGCGAACACCAAAAGCGATACGCCCTGACGCTATGAACACAACACGTACCCAATCTGCTAAATCGTGGTCGCTGCTGACCTGTACCCTGGCTGGTGCCATCTGGCTAACCAGTTGTAGCCGAGGTACCGACGTGGCGCCGGACCCTGAGCCTACGCTTCCCAGTACAACCGTTACGATGCCCTCGACCGTAACGGCTACCGGCTCGCTGACCGACATTGTGAGCCGGACTCCCCACCTGAGTCTGCTCAATGCCGCCCTGATCCGGTCGGGCCTCGCGGAGAGTTTCCGAACCGGTTCTGTAACCTTGTTTGCCCCGACCGATGAGGCTTTTCGGGCGGCAGGCATCGCCAAAACCACACTCGATTCGCTGTCACCCGCGCAGGTGCAGCGGATTTTACAATACCACGTACTCAACAGTCGCCTGTCGGTCTCGGCTTTGCCGGCCAACACGCCAACGCCGGCACCTACAGCTCTGGTTACGGCTTCTATGACTTTGTTTAGAGCTTCCGATGGCCGACTGTTTGCCAATGCCGCCCGCATTGTTCAGCCCGATATTGGCGCTAATAACTCGGTCATGTTTGTGATTGATCGGCTGTTACAGGCTCCGTCGCTGTCGACGCTGGAACTGATTCGGGCCAACCCCGAACTGTCGTTGTTCCGGCTGGCGGTCGACCGGGCCGGGGCCACTGTGCTCACGGCCTTGCAGTCGTCGGCTGAAGGGGGCATTACCGTGTTCGCACCTTCCAACGCGGCTTTTCGGGCGGCCGGTTACGTCGATGCCGACGCGGTGCGCAGTGCTGACCCGGTGCGGTTGGCCGAGATTTTACGGTATCATGTCGTAGCCCGGCGGACATTCAGCCCCATGCTTCGGTCGGGCGATGTAGCTACTGTGCAGGGGACGCCCCTGAGCATTATGGTAGGCGAGCAGGGGACCATGTTGACGGGGCGAGGTAACCCGGTAACGGGCGCAAAATTGCTACAAACCGACCTGACAGCCACCAACGGAGTCGTCCACCTCATTGACCGGGTTTTGCTGCCTACGGCAGTGAATAACTAAGCGTAGTAAACGGAAATGGACGGCTTCTGCTGTGAGATAACCTGACCTGAGTAATTTATCAGGTTGTCTGTCAGATTATGTGGAAGTCATGTAGCTCAGGCTTTATATAAAAGGTATATCCCGATTATAACGACATAATGGTGTAACCGCCGAAAGGGTACAAATGGTAGCAATACACAACCGTACAGGACAACCCGCCCGACTAAATGACGCTGCGGAAGCTCAACCATGTCGGACCAATAGTGGACGTAGAAATAATAGAACGAGCAGGAGATAACAGCCAACAACCAAAATAACACCCAGAATAAAGTGGAGTTGATCAAAAGCGCGTGCTGTACATAGCGCTCATGCCACGCGGAGATTGTCCTGAGTCGATCCTTCATACGTAATCGGTAGTAAGCGTTTGGGAGCTTTACTTCGGCAGATGTGTTATCTTTACACGACATAAAGATAGGCTTTCCTGCATGGCAAAACCACAAAACAAACTGTTTCTGCTCGACGCCCTGGCGTTGATCTACCGCGCCCATTTTGCGTTTAACAAAAATCCCCGTATCACCTCAAGGGGCTTGAATACCAGTGCCATATTTGGCTTTATGAATGCCATGCTGGAGGTGCTGCAAAAAGAAAAGCCGACGCATATCGGTGTCGCGTTTGATCACTCCAAAAAAACGTTTCGGCACGAACAGTTTCCGATGTACAAAGCCACCCGGCAGTCGCAGCCCGAAGATATCAGCGTGGCTACGCCGTACATCAAACAGATTGTCGAAGCCATGAATATCCCCATCCTGATTATGGAGGGTTTCGAGGCCGACGACATCATCGGGACCATTGCCAAACGGGCCTGCGCCACGGGTGAGTTCGACGTGTACATGATGACCCCCGATAAAGACTACGGCCAACTGGTAGACGAGTGTATCCACATCTACAAGCCCGCTTTTATGGGCAAAGCGGCCGAAAAACAGGGCGTGAAAGAGGTTTGCGAACGCTGGGGAATCGAACGTATCGAGCAGGTGACCGATATGCTGGGTCTCATCGGCGATTCGGTCGACAACATCCCCGGTATTCCGGGCATTGGTGAGAAAACCGCGCAAAAACTGATTGCCGAATTTGGCTCCGTCGAAAATCTGATTGCCAATGCCGATCAGTTGAAGGGGAAGCTGAAAGAAAATGTGGTGCAGTACGCCGATCAGGGACTATTGTCGAAACAACTGGCGACCATTCATCTCGACGTGCCCGTACCGTTCGATGCCGAAGCCCTGCGCCTGACCGAGTACGACAAACCCCGGCTGACGGCCCTGATGGACGAGCTGGAGTTTCGGCAGATGAAAGGTCGGCTGGGCCTCGACTCGCCCGCCGAGCAACCGCTCCCCCCGGCGTTCAGAGCGGCCGGAAACGGGCAGATGGACATCTTTGCTGCATCGGCCCCCGCACCCTCAGGCACGGCCGACCTGCCGTTTGCCTTTGAACCGGGCGATGCGACCGTTGCCGATACCCCGACCCCCAAAACCCGCAAAAAGGCAGCCTTAACCGAATCGACCACGAGCGAGACACCGGCCGACGCCGATGCTCCCGCGTTTCTGGATGTTTATCCCGATGCCGAAATCGAGACGGGCGCCAGCAAACCGCGCAAAACCATTCAGTCGGTCAGGCACGATTACCGGCTCATCGATACGCCCGAACTGCGCGCCAGTCTGGCGCACTTCCTGAGCCGCCAAACGGCTATTTGCTTCGACTCCGAAACCACTGCCATCGACCCCGTTGAGGCCGATCTGGTCGGTTTGGCGTTTGCTTACCGGGCGGGTGAGGCCTTTTACGTGCCCGTTCCGGTCGACCGGGCCGAGGCTCAGGCAATTGTCGATGTGTTTAAGCCGGTGCTGCAAGACCCCGCCATCACTAAGATCGGGCAGAACCTGAAGTATGACCTGCTGATGCTCAAAAAGTACGGTGTGGAGGTGCAGGGTAAGCTGTTTGATACCATGATTGCCCATTACCTGATTGAGCCTGAGCAGCGGCACAACATGGATATTATGGCCATGACGTACCTCGACTACCACCCGGTTGAGATTGAAGCCCTGATTGGTAAAAAAGGCAAAGGGCAACTAACCATGCGTGAGGTAGACGTGGAGAAAATTGTGGAGTATGCTGGCGAAGATGCCGACATTACCCTGCAACTGAAGCAAACGTTTGAGCCGTTGCTCGAAAAGGATAACCTCTTCAAGCTGTTCGATCAGGTCGAAATGCCACTCGTGCAGGTTCTGGCCGACCTGGAACTGGAAGGTATTCGGATTGATACCAACGCCCTGGCCGAGTTGTCGGCTACACTCGATACCGACGTGAAGCAGGTGCAGCAGGAGATTTACGAACTGGCTGGGGAGTCGTTCAACATCGGGTCGCCGAAACAGCTGGGCGAAGTGCTGTTCGATAAACTGAAGCTGGACAAAAACGCCAAAAAAACCCGGACGGGGCAGTACGCTACAGGCGAAGAAATTCTGTCGAAGCTGGAAGCCGAGCACGAAATAGCCCGCAAGATTCTCGACTACCGCGAGCTGATCAAGCTTAAAAATACCTACGTCGATGCGTTGCCGTTGCTGATTAGCCCGCGCACGGGTCGTATTCATACCTCGTTCAATCAGGCGGTAGCAGCAACGGGGCGGCTCAGCTCGACCAATCCGAACCTGCAAAATATCCCGATTCGTACCCCGCGCGGGCAGGAGATCCGGAAGGCGTTTGTGCCTCGGTCGGAGGAGTTCCTGATTATGTCGGCCGATTATTCGCAGATCGAATTGCGGATTATGGCCGCTTTCAGTGGCGACGAAACTATGACCAACGCCTTCAACAACAACATCGACATTCACACCCAAACGGCCAGCAAGGTATTTCATGTGGGCCTGGGTGAGGTAACGAGCGAGATGCGCCGGAAGGCCAAGACTATCAACTTCGGGATCATCTACGGGATTTCGTCGTTCGGGCTGGCGCAGCGGCTAAAAATTCCGCGCAAAGAGGCCGCCCAAATTATTGAGGAATATTTCGGGGAGTTTCCGGCCGTGAAAGCGTACATGGATCAGAGCGTTGAGAAGGCCCGTGGTTTTGGGTATGCCGAAACGATTCTGGGCCGTCGGCGGTACCTGCGCGACATCAACTCCCGCAATGTAACCGACCGGATGTTTGCCGAGCGCAACGCCATTAATGCCCCCATTCAGGGTAGCGCGGCCGATATGCTCAAGATTGCCATGATCCAGATTCACGACATGATGCGCCGGGAGCGCATGAAATCAAAAATGATTCTGACGGTGCACGATGAATTGGTGTTCGATGCCCACCGCGATGAGCTGGATATACTGCGCGAGCGGGTAGATCATATCATGAAAAACGCGATTCCGATGGCCGTCAAGATGGACACGGGCATTGGTGTGGGTGAAAACTGGCTCGTAGCTCATTAACCTATTCTTGTGAAACGAAAGACCTTTCTTAAACGGGCAGCCGGGTTCGCCGGGCTGCCCGTTGTCTCGCTGTCGGGGGCCAACCCCGAGGCCGACCGAATTCGGCAGGAGTTGCTCGATGCCTGGCGGTCTTCCGAAAAAGTATCGCTTGCCACCGCCGAACAGATGCCCGAATCGGGGTATAATTTTCGGTACACGCCCGAGGCCATGACCTTTGCCGAGCAATGGCGGCATTGTATTTTGTATACAATAGGGCAGTTGCAGGCCGATTTTGAGCAGCCCAATCTGTACGCAGGAAAACGCTTACCCCTGGACATGACTAAGGCCCAGGTGCTGACCGAGCTGCCCCGTATGTACGCTCATGTGCGCCGGGCCATCGAGACCATTCCGGCCGAAAAACTGCTGGCTACCGTGGAGTATGGCGAGCATAAAATGCCGGGTTGGCGGTTGTTGTACGTGCTCGAAAACCACATTATCCACCATCGGGGGCAGTGCGTTGTGTATCTGCGGCTGAAGGGCATACCGCCCGAAAGCTACTATGGCTGGTAAAACAGGCCGCTCTCTTTTGGGTTTATTCTGAAAACTACTATACCATGAAAGCCATCCTTTTCCCTACCGATTTCACGGCATCTACCCAACACGCTTTAGACTGGGCGCTGTTTTTTGCCCGCCAATACAAGGCCACACTGGTGGTTTTGCACGTGTATCAGCCCCCCATTCCCGATGCTACCCTGCCTACCATGGGCGATCTTGGCGTGGGGGTTATGGCAACCGCCGACCTTGAACAAATTGGCCGCGAAAACCTCCAGAAGCTGGTCCAGAAACTCCAGCCTGAGGGCGTCGCTATTGAATCGGAATGGCGGATTGGGTCCGTTGAGGATGAAATCGTGGCCGTTGCCAATGAGCGTGATATTGATTTGATCGTAACAGGCCGCAGTGCCCAAACCGGCTTTTTCGACCGGTTGGTGGGGAGTGCCGCTGCCGATGTAGCGCGGGCCGCTACCTGCCCGGTGCTGGTGGTCCCCAATCTGCCCGACGATGCCCCGGTGACCCCTGTACAGGTAAAACAGGTGGTATATGCCACCCAACTGGAGTTCGACGAACGCGATATGCTCGCGCAAACCCTGGCCGTAGCGCGGGCGTTTGGGGCGAGTCTGCAACTGGTAAAGGTCGATGCGGCCAACCAGCCCGATCTCTACGACGACCATCAGCTGCTCATGCAATTGCAGCGTCAGCACGGCGACCTGCCCCTCGACCTGGAAAAAGTAAAAGCCCGGTCGGTTACACAAGGGCTTACCGAATATCTGGAGTCGCACCCCGCCGATTTGCTGGTGATGACCACCCGCGAACGAACATTCTTCCAGAACCTTGTCAACCCCAGCCAAACCGAACGGATGGTTGCCCGGACAGAAGTGCCGGTACTGGTATTGCATGGATAACAAAAAGCCCCGGCAACTGCCGGGGCTTTTTGTTTAATTCCCAACCATAAACACAGCGTTGGCAAACAGAAGCTTACCGTTGTACCAGAAGCCCCGGAACAACGGGTTGTCGGCGAGGTAAACCACCGAGCCGCGTCCAAGCGATTGTACACCCATCGACAGGGTGTTTTTCAGTTTCTCTTTGGCATTGCTCCCGGCAAAACCCGCCACGTAATTGTCGGCTTTGAGGTAGCCTACATTCCAGCCATCTTTAAGCAGATCGAAGTTGTGCGCATCCTGTACGATGGCGTAATAGTTGTTGCCTAAACCAAATGCCAGCGGGTGCGTGGTGTCGAGCGTGATGCGGTAGATGCTGCCGGGGGTCTCGTCCGACACGGCATCGCGTTCACGGTCAGCATAGGCTTTTACTGAATCCGTAGCCGATTTTTTGTCTTTATCGTCTTTCTTGGCGTCTTTTTCCTTGTCGGGTTTCTCCTTCAGTTCAAAGCCATCTTTACCCGCCAGCGCGTCGGCGGCCCGCTCAAGGGCAATCAGTTTGCCACCTGCCTGTATCCACGTTTTAAGGGCCGACAAGGTTTTGTCGTTCAGGATCCGGCCGTAGGTGTAGCCCGTGGGCATCACCAGTACGTCGAGTTTGCTCAGGTCAATCGACGCCAGATCGTTGCCCGTAATGAGCGTCGACGGATATTGAAGCTCCTGATCGAAATAATGCCAGACCTCGCCTGAGGCCGTCGGCGACATCCCTTCGCCCACTATAACACCCACGCGGGGGGCTTTCAGGGCCATCACAAAATCAGAGCCGAAGTCGGAGCCTTTCGTCACGAAGCCGGTTTGCACCGGCGTCAACGTAACATTTGCTTTTTGGGCTTCGGCCTGCACAATCTGGTCGAAACGGGCCCCAAGACGCTCATTGCCCGCCCGCGTAATGAGCAACGTGCCCGCCGGGTACGATTGGCCGCCCAGTTCGAACGGTTTCTCAGCGGCCCGCACCTTAAGTTTTTGTTTCAGCAAACCTGCCAGTAATTGCGCCGAGGGCATCGACTGCCAGCGCACCAGATACGCGTAGGGTGTGGCTCCGGCCGTCTGCGATGTAGAAACCGGGACCGACGCCGGGGCTACCGTACTGGCAGGTTCCAGGCGGGTTGTCAGGCCGTAGGTCGTCAAGCCAAAGGCGTAGGGCAATGACCAGGCCGTAATGTCGTACGTCACCGAATCTTCGAGGGCCGACTTGGGCTCAAACAGAATCTTGAGCAACGTCGACTTGGGTTGGTACGCGCTGATGACCAAATCCTCGGGGGCCACCGTAACGCCCGACTCGGTTTTCTGGGTGAAGTAATTGAAGCCGCTCAACCCGCCCGTGTTTGTATTGCCGCGCGATTTTCCGGTTGAAGCCGTAGCGGCCGCCCGGCCGTAACCGTACCGAATCTGGTTTTTATCGAGCAACTGTCGCAAGGCGTTCATGCGTCCGGCATCGCCATTGGCTTTGATCACGTAGCTTTTGTAGGCGCCAATCGGGCTGGTACGGGCTTTATCGTAAAACTCACCAAAGGCTTTCACAATATCGCTACCCCGATCCGCTACCGACTCCAGTGTGGCAATACTGGCGGCCGTGTGGTGATCGATCCGTTGCCGGAGCGTCAGCGTGTCGCCGTCGGCTTTCGTAATGGCCAAACCCGCGCGGGTGTTGCCGCCCTGCTCGTAGGTCATGGCGATGGCACCGTTGTACGTTGGCCAGGTATCGCCGTAGCTGGGGTAGAACAAATCGAACCGCTCGCGGGTGTAGTACAGCCAGCCGTTGCGGTCGAAATAGCGGCTGCAATACTGCCCGATTACGTTCTGGAAATCGCGCTGAAAGGGCGTAATATCCTCGTGGTAAGGTTTGGCCGAGGGCGCAAAGTAGTACGGGCTTTCTACGCCCATTTCGTGAAAGTCGCCGTGTACATGGGGCATCCAGCGGTGGTACATCGCCATTCGTTGCTGGGTTACCTCCTGCGTTTGCCATGCCCAGTCGCGGTTAGGGTCGAAGTAGTAGTGGGTGTACCGACCGCCGGGCCAGGGTTCATTGTGTTCACGGGCGAAGGGCGTAGGGTCGGCCACGCGGCCCTGCATCTGATTGTACCAGTTTACGTACCGGTCGTGCCCGTCGGGGTTCAGGTCGGGATCGAGAATCACCACCGTTGCGTTCAGGATTTTCTGCATCACGGCGGGTTGGTCGCTTCCTTTCTGCGGGTCAACCAGTCCGTACAATACCTCCATAAATGTTTCGGAGCTGACGGCTTCATTGCCGTGCACATTGTAGCTCAGCCAGGCAATAGGGGTTTGGGTAGCCGATGCCGGATTCCCCTCGGCCATCCCGATTCGTTTGAGGTTATCGGTCCGGATTTCTTCGAGCCGGTTCATGTTGGCTTCCGACGCGACCACCACTATCGCCAGTGGCCGGCCTTCGTACGTGGTGCCGTATGGAATAACCCGCACTCGGCCCGGCACCTGCCGGGCTACCTGTTCGGCATAGGCCAGCACCCGATGGTGGGGTGTGTAGCGCTCACCGATTCGGTAGCCTAAAAATTCCTGGGGGGATGTTACTGTGTTTGTTGAAGTCGATTGGGCATTGCTAAAAAAATTTAAGCAACAGAGACCCACGACCAAAAGAGACCGGAGCATGCAGATAATGAAGTAGATGACTAAAAAAATGAATCCATCAAAAGTAGGTTTAAAACGCTCAGAAGTGAATTTTTTAAAATTTTTTTGCTCGAAATGTTGCGCGTGAAGATTTTCGCCGTACTTTTGCATCACGATTCGCTGACGCAGTCGCAGAGAAATCTGAAACACGTCAGGTCTGGTTCTTCAGACGGCCGATTCGTCTAGCGGTTAGGACATCGCCCTTTCACGGCGGTAACACGGGTTCGATTCCCGTATCGGTCACAACCAAGTGAAAAGCCCCTCCGAAAGAGGGGCTTTTTCGTGTTCAACCATTTCGTCTGGTGGTTAGCAAATTGCTCTTTCACGGCGGTAAGACGGCCGGGAGCGCGTTCGCTTTCGATTCCCGTATCGGTCACAACCAGGTGAAAAGCCCCTGCGAAAGAGGGGCTTTTTCGTTTTTAAGCGTCTATGGACAAATTGATGCAAAATCCCCTAATTTTGACCCGCAATAAGATGGACCAGAACGGGGAATCAAATCCACTGATTTTCCGGTTCCTTTTATAAATAGGTTGTTTTTATAACTCGTTACCCCTTTTTGCTATGGCTTTTGATGTTGACATGATTCAACGTGTGTACGCCCGCCTTGGCGAACGCGTTGAAGCGGCCCGCCAGGCCGTCGGTCGTCCACTGACCCTGTCTGAGAAAATTTTATATGCCCACCTGTCGGCTGGAAACGCGACGCAGGCCCACGAGCGCGGCAAAGCCTATGTTGACTTTGCTCCCGACCGGGTTGCTATGCAGGATGCTACCGCTCAGATGGCCCTGTTGCAGTTTATGCAGGCTGGCCGGCCAAAGGTTGCGGTACCCTCAACGGTACACTGCGACCACCTGATTCAGGCTGAAGTGGGTGCCGACGTCGATCTGGACGTAGCCAAGAGCAAAAACAAAGAAGTGTACGACTTCCTGTCGTCGATTTCGAATAAATACGGTATCGGTTTCTGGAAGCCCGGCGCGGGTATCATTCACCAGGTGGTGATCGAGAACTACGCGTTTCCGGGTGGTATGATGATCGGTACGGACTCACACACGCCCAATGCCGGTGGTCTGGGAATGATCGCGATTGGTGTGGGTGGTGCCGATGCCTGCGATGTGATGGCGGGCCTGCCCTGGGAGCTGAAAATGCCCAAACTGATTGGCGTTAAATTGACCGGCAAACTGTCGGGCTGGGCGTCGGCCAAAGACGTGATTCTGCGCGTAGCGGGTATCCTGACCGTAAAAGGAGGTACTGGCTGCATTGTGGAGTACTTTGGCGAAGGTGCCGAAAGCCTCTCGGCTACGGGTAAAGGAACCATCTGTAACATGGGTGCTGAAATTGGCGCTACGACGTCGATTTTCGCGTACGATGAGAAGATGGGCGACTACCTCCGTGCTACCAACCGGGCCGATATTGCCGATGCAGCGAGTGCGGTAGCCGCGCATCTGCGTTCGGACGATGAGGTGTATGCCGATCCTGCTACGTATTACGATCAGCTGATCGAGATCGACCTGAACACGCTGGAGCCGCACATCAACGGCCCATTTACGCCCGACCTCGCCTGGCCGCTGTCGAACTTCGCCAAGGCGGTGAAAGAAAATGGCTGGCCCGAGAAACTGGAAGTGGGTCTGATTGGCTCATGCACCAACTCAAGCTACGAAGACATGACCCGGTCGGCCTCAGTAGCGGCTCAGGCGGCAGCCAAGAATCTGAAAACAAAGGCCGAGTTTACCATTACGCCGGGTTCAGAACTGGTTCGGTTTACGGCTGAGCGCGACGGTATCCTGAATACGTTTGAAGGTATCGGTGGGGTAGTACTGGCCAACGCCTGTGGACCCTGCATCGGTCAGTGGGCTCGCCATATGGACGACCCAACCCGTAAGAACTCAATCATCACGTCGTTCAACCGGAACTTCGCCAAGCGGAACGACGGTAACGCCAGCACGCATGCGTTTGTGGCATCGCCCGAAATCGTGACGGCTTTCGCCATTGCCGGCGATCTGACGTTCAACCCCATGACCGACACCCTGACCAACGAAAACGGTGAGCAGGTGATGCTCGACGAGCCGCAGGGTATTGAGCAGCCGATCAAAGGCTATGCCGTTGAAGATGCGGGTTATCAGGCGCCGGCCGAAGATGGCTCGGGTGTGGAGGTGATTGTATCGCCCACGTCGGATCGTCTGCAACTGCTGGCTCCGTTTGCGGCCTGGGAAGGTACCGACCTGAACGGCCTGAAACTGCTCATTAAAGCAAAAGGTAAGTGTACAACCGACCACATTTCGATGGCCGGTCCGTGGTTGAAGTACCGCGGTCACCTCGACAACATTTCGAACAACATGCTCATCGGGGCGGTAAACTTCTACAACGAGAAAACCAACTCGGTGAAGAATCAACTGACGGGTGAGTATGGCGAAGTACCGGCCGTGCAGCGGGCATACAAAGCCGCTGGTGTGGGCTCGGTAGTTGTGGGCGACGAAAACTACGGTGAAGGTTCGTCACGCGAGCACGCGGCTATGGAACCCCGTTTCCTCGGTGTGCGGGCTATTCTGGTACGGTCGTTTGCCCGTATCCACGAAACCAACCTGAAAAAGCAGGGGATGCTGGCTCTGACGTTTGCTAACCCCGCCGACTACGACAAGGTACAGGAAGACGACAGCATCGACATCCTCGGCCTGACAACCTTCGCGCCGGGTGTACCGCTGACGGTTCGGTTGACTCACGCGGATGGTTCGGTTGACGAGTTCGCGGTAAACCATACCTACAACGAAGGTCAGATCGAGTGGTTTAAGGCAGGTGCTGCCCTGAATATCATTCGGATGAAGCAGGGTGCGTAAGTCGCATCCCGTATAGATAGACAAAAAACTCGCTCTTCGGGGCGAGTTTTTTTGTTTTCGGTCTACCGGGTCCGAACCACCATAAGCTGGTCGAGTAGCGCTTTGCGGGTGCCTGCCGGTAAACTGACGGCATGAGGGCCAAGCTGAATCTGGTACTCGTCGATGCGTTGGATGTTCGATAAATTGACCAGCATAGACTTGGAAAGCCGGTAAAACAGGGTGGGCGATAGATGCTTTTCCCAGTATTTCAAATTTCCGGTCAGCACTAGCGGTTCGTCGGGTTTCCGGGCCGGGTTTAGTTGGTTCAGGGTGCTATTGTTCAGATAAAGCAGGGTATAACTCCGGGCTGCTTCCAGGTAAAAAATGTCGGGCTGGGCAACGCGCACAAAGCCATAATCGGTAGGCAGATAAATGGGGCCGTCGTGCGGATTTGGGCGGATTCGAAGGGGATTATCGAGGGCGAGCTCAACCTGTTGCAGCACCTCCCTGATGCGCAACGGTTTGTTCAGAAAAGCGGCTGGCCCGGTTGCTTTTGCCCGTTCAAAGGTGGCATCGTCGGTAGAGCCGGTCAGGTAAATAATGGTGGAGCCCCACTGACGCTGGAGTACGCGCGCAGCGGCAATCCCGTCGGTACGGTTGGCAAGGTGAATATCAACAATCGCTAAAGCAATCGGAGAACGTTCGATATAGCGCAACACGTCGTCGTAGGTGCGGGCAATACCAGCCACCGTTCGGCCGGCGGTGCGGAGGCTCTCTTCCAGGGCAACGGCAATGGCCAGATCATCTTCAACAATCAAAACAGAATCAGGCATAGGGTTCAGGCGTTTCCGGGAATAGATAAATCAAAGGTAAGGCCGGGCGGTTGGCTAAAGCTCGCTTCGGCCCATAATTGCTCGGTTTGCAGGGCAATCAACCGCATCCCAAACCCCTTCCGGGAGGTGTCGGGGCGAATACCCGGCCCGTTGTCCTGCACGCGTAACCGAATACGGTTGTTCTCTGGCCAGCACCGAATAGTGAGGCTTGGATGCGGGTGGTTTGGAAACGCGTATTTGCAGGCATTGGTCACTAACTCGTTTAGGATCAGTACAACCGGGAGTATCTGTTCGACCGAGATAGGCACCGGCTCAACCTGACAGGTAACGGCAACGGCCTTGGGACTGTAGCTGCGCAGAATCATCTGGACAATCTCAGGCACAATATCGGGTAGCCCCTGCGCATGTTGCCCAGTCGCCTGGCTCAGTTTTCGATTCAGCAGGGTCATGGACTGAATACGAATCTGACTCTCTTCGACCGCCCGTTTGGCATCTTCGTCGGTCAGCTGACTCGCCTGTAGGCTCAACAAGCCCGATATGGCTTGCAAGTGATTCTTGGTGCGGTGGCTTTGTTCGGCCAGTAACTGCTCATTTTGTTGTCGGGTACGCTTGTTTTGCTGCCAAAGGCGGTAGAAAAAGGCACTGGCAAGTAAAACCACGGCCGAGAACCCCAGGGCCCCATAGGTGTAATTTTGTTGGGCGGTTAGTACCGCTTTGTTAATCTTCAGTTCGGCTTCGCGTTGCTGGAGAAGCTTGTCGCGCCGACTGGTTTCGTACCCCACATTTAGTTGGGCAATTACAGCTCGTTGTTCCCTCGTCAGCTGGCGTTTTTGCAATGAATCCGCCATGCGGAGCCGTTGGTATGCCTGCGGCCATTGCCGGGTGGCCTCGTACCATTTTACCCATGCGTAGTGTCCGTCTATGATTAGTCTAAGGTTTGCGTCATTGATTTGGCGAAGCAGACTATCGGCTTTCTCAAGGTATTCATAGGCTTTCCTCCGATTGTTCACTGCCAGAAAGGCAGTACTTAATTTGTAATGAAGTCTGGTGATTGAAACCCCTTGTCCTGACGTTAAGTACGCACGCAATGCATACTCAAGCAAGTCTACTGCCTTAGCCGGATCGGAGTCCAGTAATAGTTCAGCCCAGGTATTGCGGATGCCCGCAATATCAATTGTCTTTCCGATTTTCAGGGCTATTGCCTCGGCCTGTTGCAGGTACCGGGCTGCACTGTCGAGGCCTGTTTTTTTGCGGGCAGTCGGTGTATCGAGGCCGTTTTGGGCTCGTTCAAGGTGGAGGGTTCCCAGCATCCAGTAGGCACTCATCAGGCTATGGGGGTGCTTGAGCTGGCGGCTGTTGGCGAGGGCACGGTTGGCATACACAAACGCTTCGGGGAAGTTGCCCATTACGGACTCATCGCCCGAGAGTTGGATAAGCACTTTGTTTAGTTGGACTGAAGGACCCCGTTTTTCCCAGATTCGCAGTGCATAGAGCAACCAGTTTCGTCCGCCTACATAATCGTTGGATGTCCACGTGTGTTTCCCAATGATGTAGGCGGCTTCGGCCATTGCCAGCGTATCGCGCCGTTGGGCTGCCGCCCGAAAGTCGGCACGCGCTCCAGGCAGTTTAGGATGCTGCGGAGGTTGAGCCAGCCCCCGAACCGAGGAGCAAATGAGTAGGATAGTGAGCCAAAAAGAGCGCATAAGTCACGGTGGGATTACATACAAACTTATGTGTTAGACAAGCCTGGTGCAAACCTGATATGGTTTGGTGGAGAAAAAGCCCGGGTTCATAGAGTAACCGGAGGGTATGTTGTATCGGTGCCGTATGCTTGTGGGCTAAGAGCCAGTTGTTGGCTTGAGCGCACGCAGGTTGTAAGCCCTAATCCGGCACTTCATTATCTATTCGGTTCACTACCCAGTCTGGCTTGTTCTATGAAAATTGTCTATCTGATTATCGTGTTTGTTTTAACGGCTTACGCAAAGGCCAATGCGCAGGAGGTACTCTCCAACGGGAGTGTGATTGCACTCAATACGGCCAAGGTGTCACGTAAACTGATTGAGGAAAAAATTAACCGCAGTACCACGCGCTTTGATGTGAGTATCAATGGGTTGCTTGCGCTGAAAACGGCTAAAGTGCCTGAGCCCCTGGTTGAGTTGATGCTATCGCTGACTCAGTCTACGGACATCATCCAGAACAAAGACATTATCGAGTTGCACCGCGCCGGGTATGGCCGGAAGCTCATTGTTCAGAAAATTCAGGCCAGCCGGTCGGCGTTTGATACCTCCACCGACGGCATGATTGAGCTGAAAACGGCCAAACTGCCCGATGCCCTGATTGAAGCCATGATGGTGGGAGGAGCCCCCCAATCTGCCCCCTCGGCCAAGCCGGTTGTAGCCAGTGCCAAAACCGATACCCCCGCCAGCTCTACGAAGGCGGCCACCAAATCGCCCACGCAAACCACGCCCTTCAAAGACCCGCTGTACGCTAATCAAAGTAGCAAGGAGGCTGCCGCTCGTACGAAGACATCGGACGGTAAAACCGTTTTGCCAACCCAGTGCAACGCGTGGTTCGACAAGTTTACCAAGAAGAACGTAAAGGCCTCCCAGGCAACCCTGCGCGGGTCCAAATTGGGGGCAAAAATCATTGTGGGTGTACTCACGGGTGGCAATCCCGGTGATGTAGGCATCGAAGATCTGGAAGTTGACCTGATTTTTCGACGGGATGGCAGCGACCTATCGCTTGTCTTGTACGCCCGAAAACCGGGTTTAAACCTACTGGTTGTGGACAGTGACAAGCCCCTGATGTTTTTGATGCAGGATGAATCGGTGATGCAGTTTATGCCCGCCGAAAACTCCGAGAGCAGCTTTGACTGGGGTGGGGGCGGCTCCTATGAAACCGACCTGCTGATGTATTACAAACTAACCCCGCAGCAAGCGCAAACGCTTTCGAAGAAGCTCATCAAAGGCTACCGGCTCAACCTGTATAACCGAAAGTTTGTGGAAGACTCGGTCAATGAAAAACGGGCCATTCAGGTAACCATGTCCGCAGCGTGTGTGCTGAACTAATTCGTACAAACCAATCACCAACACATGAAAACCACTCTACTTATCCTCGGCCTGATGCTGGCTACCACCTTCACGTTTGCCCAGAACGTGATTCGGGTGCAAAATGGACAGAGCCTCCAGACTATTATCGACGACCCTGCCTTTGTAGCCGGCTCGGTGTTGCTGCTTGACCCCGGTTCTTACGGTAGCGTTATCGTCCGAAAGCGGGTTAGTATCATTGGGAGTGGGTACTTCAACGGGACAAACGAAGCCCAGTTAGATGACGTTACGTTTGCCAGCAATAACCTGACGGCTTCAGATGGATCGTTGATTACGGGTTGCTCAATGCGCACAATTACGATCAGCAGAAGCAATATAACCGTGCAGAGATGCCGGTTTTACCCTAACTCATCTACTGATGATATTAATATTGGTGCCATTGATAATGCCAGACTGGTTCAGTGCTTCATTGATGGAAACGTCGTCATCAGTGGTGACGCAACCAACTTTCTGATTAAAAACTGTATTATCAACGGAGCGATATATACACGTAATTCTTCGGTTAGGTACACAGGAGTTATCGCCCATAATACAATGACGTATGCGGCCTGTGATGTGATTTCGCTGGGTACCACAAACGTCAATGTCACAGTAGCCAATAATATCCTCATCACGCCAGCTACCTGTAATAATGCCAACGCCGGGCAGAATTACCGGACGGATATGTTTGCCTCATTCAACAACAACATTGTTCGGTTGGGCAATTACCAAAGTACCAATCCGAGCAACGTTTTTCTGAATGTTGCCAACATGGCAGGTACATTGTTTACGCCCGCCGGAACATCGCTGGAAGGGCAATACATGCTCTCGGCCAGCTCGCCGGCCAGAGGTGCAGGCGAAGGTGGCACCGATTGCGGAGCGTTTGGTGGGGCAGATCCCTACGTGCTGACCGGTTCGCCCGTTGGGCCCGTAATTCAGGATTTGCAGGTGCCAGCTACCGCCCGGCAAAATGAAACCATTCAGATTCGGCTGCGGGCCAAAATCCAAAACTGACCCTCGCATGAAAAGCTGGATTCTTATTGCGGGCTTATGCCTGTTGGCGGGTGCATTGCAGGCTAAAAACGGGGTATTGCATCAGGCAGTTAGTACAACACTGGTTGCGGCTGAGTACTTCTGGAACACCGATCCTGGTGTTGGAGCGGCTACTGCCCTGAGCTTACCACCGGGGGTACATGTAGATGCATTGCTTTCCATACCGACTGGAACGTTGCCGCAGGGGGCTAATTTTCTGGGTGTTCGGGTGCGGGCTGCCAATGGGCAATGGTCGCCGACCCGCCTGAATATGGTCTATATGCATGCCCCTGGCACCTCAGGTGATCAAACGGTGCTCACCGCCATTGAATACTTTATCAATACCGATCAGGGCCTGGGCAACAATACCATCCTGCCCATATCGCCCACGTCGGGCAGTACACCGGTTGTGGTGAGTGTTCCGTTGCCCGCTACGCTCGCTGTGGGCACGCATCAGATCGGGGTACGAACCCGCACAGGGCGCGGGCAATGGTCGCAAACCATGCTGAGTCCTTTAGTCATTTTTGCCGGACAGACCGCCAACGCCATCAGCCGCGTCGAGTATTTTATCGATACTGACCCCGGCTATGGGCAGGCTACTGCCTTGCCGTTTACACCGGCCAATGGGCAGGATGTAGCCGTAACAGGCAGCACCAGTCTGAGCGCGTTGGGTAGCTACAGTTTCTTTTTCCGCGCCCGCGATACCAACAACCGTTGGTCGGCACTTTACTACGTCCCGGTTAATAGTACGCTGACGGGGTGTCTGGTGCAGCAAACCCTCCGTTCGGGCAACTGGAACGACCCCACCATATGGTCGTGCGGCTCGGTACCAACCGGTACGCAGGATGTACTGATCAAAACAGGGCATACGATTACGGTGCTGAGCCCGATGGGGCGGCAGGTGTGCCGAAATCTGCGGTTTGAAACGGGCGGGAAGTTGATGAACGGGGGAGTTTTGGGGCTTGGGCAGCCCTGAATGTGCGGGTATTTTTTGAACCGATGATAATGTAACCGGTTAGCCTGTTCTTATCTTCGGAAAGTCTCGATTAAGCTGTGTAATTTTTAAATCTCTTTTCAACAAAAAAAGCCGAACCAACGCACTGGTTCGGCTTTCGTATTAGTAAGTCTTCAATTGTAAATATACATCCCCACGGAGAGTGTTTAGTCTATTAGATTATGGATTAAGTGGTTGATAATCACGGGCATGATTTTTGTCACTTTTCCAGAAACTTCTTGACTTGCTTGTAGGAGAAGCAATCATTTCAAGTGTAGTTTTAGCTGCCTGTTCATCTGTATATATACAAGCTGCTACCACTATGAATAGACTATACTACCGACAACTGTACTATTTCTTGATTTGCGTTGGTTTGTGGCTGCCTGCTCAGGCGCAACGTAACAAGGCCACTCGGCCAACATTGACCTGTACTGTGCCCGAGCTGACGCCCGAGCAGCGTAAGGCCCTGGAGAGCGAAGCTGCGTTTGCCCTGCAACTTAAACGGGCCAGGGGGACCAAAGCGACGGGTATCACCTACATCCCGATTCGGCCGCATATTCTGCGGAGCAGCACGGGTACGGGTGGCTTATCCCTCGACCGGCTAAATAATATTTTGGCCCGCGCCAACCGGTATTATTTGGTCAACGGTAATGGCCTCCAATTTTATTTCTGCGGAACGACCCCCGACTATATCGACAATGGCACGCTTTTTTCCAACTACGCGATTGCCAATGAGAGTACGCTGACGAGCGGGCGCGACGTGAACAACGCGCTGAATATGTACTTCGTGAATACCACGAATGAGGGTTTTTCCGGGTACGCCTATTATCCATCCAATACCGTGCAGAGCACCCGGGCGATTATCGTCGGGTCACTAACCGATGCGCAACTGGGCGACCGGACGGTGCCGCACGAGTTGGGTCATAATTTCAATCTGGTTCATACGCACGGGACGGGCAACTCGTCTAACGAGCTGGTGACGCGCGGGGCCGGGGCCAACTGTACCACCGAAGGCGATTTTTTGTGCGACACCCCCGCTGACCCGTATGGGCGGCCCGGCCATTCAACCGTGTTTGGTCCCGACGGCTGCCTGGTGTACAATGGTACAGCGACCGACGCGAATGGGGCCACCTACACCCCGCCCATGAACAACCTGATGTCGTACTATGACCCTTGCCGGTATGAGTTTACAGCAGGGCAATACGCCCGGATAGACGCGGGGTTGGCTCTTCGGCAGACACACACAGCCTACACGTTGACCTGCGCGCCTACGGTTGTGAGTGCCCCAACAAACCTGCTGGCTTCCAATATTCCAACGGGCGTAGTACTTACCTGGACCGATAACGGCACCAACGAGATGGGGTACTTTATTGAGCGGGCCACCTCAGCTGCGGGGCCGTTTATGCCAATTGGCGGTGTGGGACCCAACACCACTACCTATACCGATCCCAATCCGCCGTCGAATACGCTGGTGTATTACCGCGTTCGGCCGTCAAACAGCACTACGGGCGGAATTAGTACGGCCGCCAGTATTCAGACACTGGCCTGCCGCCCAACCTTTAGTGTGGGATGTGTAGAAGATGATGGACTCAATCGGTTGGTAGTCAACTCGGTGCAGTTGAGCCAGAATACCGGCTGTGCCAGTGGCGCTACGGGGTATAGCCAGTACACCACCGTAACTACCAGCCTGACGCCGGGAACGGCCTTTGCCGTATCGGGAACTCTCATCGGCAGCAGTTTTCCAGAGGGAGTCAGTATCTGGCTCGACCTCAACCGGAACGGTGTATTCGACGATGCCGGGGAGCGCCTGTATGCTACCCCCAGCCTGGTACTGGGTAGCTTTTCGGGGAGCTTGACGGTTCCGGCGAGTGTGACGGCCGGCCCCATGGCGATGCGGGTAATTGTGGCTTACAACACGACCCCCGCCGACCCCTGCGGTAGTTACGAATTTGGCGAAGCCGAAGATTATCAGATCAATATCGTGGTGCCTTCGGGTTGTGATCCGCTCGAACCCAATGATACCTACCAAACGGCTACCCCGTTGACGGATGGAGCCAACTACGTAAGTCCGCCCATCTGCCTGAACTCCGGTACAGATGGGGACTGGTTCCGCTGGCGAACGGCCGGGGGCGGGCAGACCTATTACATACGGGTGCGGCCCGCCAACAACACAACATCGGGGCCATATGCGCTTTCGGTGACGGTATCGGGTAGTCTGCTGACTGTGTCGACAGGCCCGACAACAAGTGGGCAGTCGACAGATACGTATCTGGAGCTGTACGCAGCCGATGGCAGTACGTTGCTGGTACAAAACGATGACTATACGGGTGCCTTTTCGCAGCTGGTGTACGCCTTCACCGGCCCACAGCCCTGCCAGCCGCCCCAATACCGTTTCCTGAATACGATAAGCAACACCTCCGCTGAGGTTGGCTGGACGGCCATACCGGGTTTACAATATCAGATTCGGCATCGGCCCGTGGGAAGTGCCATCTGGATTACGTCGGCCCCGGTATCAACGTCGGCTTATTCGATGACCGGCCTCACCACCGGAACAACCTATGAATGGCAAATCCAGACAGTTTGCTCGGCGACGAGTGTATCGGGCTACATGGCCTCCCTAACGTTTGTGACGGGGTGCTACGCGCCGGTGAGCCAGGGTGTCACGTATCGGGCTTCCACCTCGGCGTTGCTATTTTGGGAGAACAAAGGCAACGGCCTACAGTACGAACTGAACTACCGGGTGGTGGGAGCGGCCAACTGGACATCGGTGAGTAGCCTGACGGCCCCGGCCCATCTGCTCACGGGGTTGACCAACAACACGGCCTACGAGTTTCGGGTCCGAACGCTCTGCGGAGCCGCCGGTACGTCGGGCTACTCGACGCCTACCTCGTTTACCACACTCTGCGCGGAGCCGCAAGGCCTACAGGGCAACGGCAATGCGCAAAGCGGAACACAGGCGGTGGTAAGCTGGATGGGGGTGGTCGATGGGCAAACCCGGTACGAAGTGCGCTACCGGCCAGTGGGCTCGGCTACGTACGTTACCTGGCCCGCGTCGGTGACCGCAACCTCGCTGAGTCTGAGCGGTCTGGTACCTAATACGACCTACGAATTTGGCGTGCGTACCCTGTGCAGCGATGGACAAAACTCGCCCTTCACCGCTCCGGCTACGTTTACAACAACAGCCTGTCAGATGCCTTTCAGCCTGTTTGCCGACTTACTTAATTTACAGGGGGCTCGCCTGAACTGGAGCACGCTGGAACCGGGCATGACCTATTTTGTGCGGTACCGTGAAACGGGCTCCTCCAACTGGCTCACGCCCACGCCCGCATCGACCTCGGCAACATCGTACTCGTTGGGTGGGCTCATGCCGGGCGTCACGTACGAGTGGCAGGTGTACACGGGTTGTGCGGGGGCGGTGAGTTCAAGCATAGCCACAGGAAGTCCGTTTACAACCCTTGCCTGCCCGGCTCCGGCTAACCTCGCGTTGAGCAATCTGGGCAGCACGTCGGTCACGCTCGGCTGGACGATGAGTCAGACGGGCGCCCCTGTACAGGTGCAGTGGCGTGTAGCCGGTACGTCGGTCTGGAGCAGTGCGACCACCGTGGCCGGGGCTACCAACTATCTTTTAACCGGCTTAAGCGGGCAAACCAGTTACGAGTGGCGCATTCAAACGCTTTGCTCGGCAGTGTACGGCTCCGTTTGGGTGGCAGGCGCTTCGTTTACCACTACCGACCCAGTCTGCCGACCGACATACCTGAACGGCTGCGCGGCCGGTGATGCCCTCGTCTCATTTGCGCTCAACAGTGAAGTCCTCAGCCTGAATACGGGGTGCAGCCCCGGTGGCTTTGCCTTCTACAACAGCCCGAATACGTTTGTGGCGCCCGGTGCGCAGGTGCCTATTAGCGGTACGTTTGCCTCCAGTTTTAGCGAGGGCGTGACGGTGTTTGCCGATTTGAACCGGGATGGGGTCTTCGGCGCGTCGGAAAAGCTGTACCAGACCGAATTTACGGTCATGGATCAGTTTGCCGGCTTCATGACCATACCGGTCGGCACAGCCAACGGACCCCTCCGAATTCGGGTGCTGGTGGTGTATGGCATAGCCAACCCCAACGACCCCTGCGGGGCGTACGATGAAGGCGAAACCGAAGACTACGTGATTACCGTTGGAGTGCCCGCAACGTACAGCCCGCGCACTCAGAACATAACCCGCAACGAGGCTCTGCTGCGCTGGAACCTGCTCACACAGGGGCTTTCATACGAGGTGCAGTGGCGACCCGTGGGCGGCTCAACCTGGAGTACCGTAGCCGCTGGGACGGCAACTACCCTGAGCCTGACCGGGCTTGCCGCCGGTACGGCTTACGAGTGGCAGATGCGACCCGTAGGAACCGCCAGCTGGAATGGCCCGGTCAGCTTTACTACCGTGGGCTGTAACCCGCCAGCTACGTATTCGGCGGGGTCCATTACCCCCAACTGGGCCACGGTAAACTGGCAAGCCGGATCGGTGAACCCCTCGGGTACGCTTTTCGATGTGCGGTTCCGGGCCGTCTCCGAAGCCAACTGGTCGACGGTGTTGGGGGCAACGGGTACGGCACAATCGCTCACGGGTTTGAACCCGAGTACGACCTACGCCTGGGAAGTACGCAGCGTGTGTACACCAGGTGAGTCGTCGACCTACACGCCCGGCCCGTCGTTTACAACGCTGGCGTGCCCCGTACCAACGGCCCTCAATGCCAACGCTGGGTTAACAACAGCGGCTCTCAGCTGGCAAGGCCCTTCGACCACACCGTATGAAGTGCAATGGCAGGAGCAGGCTAACCCTACGAGCTGGAACTCGCTGACCGTAACCACCCGCTCGGCGTCGCTGACTGGGTTGGTGGTAAACCGCGCATATAATTGGCGGGTACGTACGCTTTGCACCGCTTCCGAAAGCTCTGCATTTACCGCGCCAGCCAGTTTCACCACCCGCTGCGCCGTACCCACAGGCCTCAGCACCGACCAGATCAATGCCTACGCGGCCCGGTTGAACTGGACAGCCACGAGTGCCAGTGCCGTGTACACCATCTCGACGCGCCCGGTGGGCGGCACCTGGACCACCGCCGTAACCGACTGGCCTGCGAGCCCTTTCATACTCACCAATCTGACCAATGCTACCGGCTATGAATGGCGGGTAGAGGCTACGTGTGTGGCTTCGTCGCTCACGGTTTCGTCGGGGGTGAGTAACCCGCAGACATTCACAACCAATTGCCCCACGCCATCGTCGGCCAATGTTTACGTCAGTGGGCTGAGTGCAACCACGGCCCTGGCCAATTGGTCCGGGCAACCCAATGCAGGTTATCAGGCCCAATGGCGACCCACCGGGGGCACCAACTGGATTAGTAGCCCGATTGTGAATGAAGCAACGCTGACGGGGCAGAATTATACCACGCCCCTGGCGAGCTTATCGGCAGGCACCAGCTACGAACTACGGGTTCGGATGGAGTGTCCCAATGGGGTATCCTCGGCGTATTCGGCGGCCATTTTGTTTACCACAAGCCCGGCGGTTGCCTGCACGGCCGTGGCCCCGTCGCTACTTTACAGCGTACCCGGTGCCACGCAGGCAACCCTCTACTGGGGAGGTAGCGCGAGTCCGCAGGCCGAAGTGCGCTGGCGGGCTGCGGGCGAAACCGTCTGGCTGGTGGCTTCACGGCTGACAGGTGGCGGTTCGGTGAGCTACGTTGCCCAAAATCTGTTACCGAACACGGCTTACGAGTGGCAGGCTGGAGGCATGTGTGCCGGGCAGGACGCGGTGTTTAGCCCGGTGCAAACGTTTACCACCCTCAGTTGCGCCATCCCGACCAATCTGGTGGCCTCCTGTGTGCAGGCTACGGGTGCGGTGCTGAGCTGGAACGGCCCGGCCGGAGCCACGTACGAGGTACGCTATCGGATCGGGACCGGAAGCCCCATATCGATTACGGGCCTGACCACGAACACTTACGCCCTCACCGGACTGGTTGCCGGCAACGCGGTGGGGTGGGAGGTTCGGTCGGTTTGTAGTGCCTCGGTCAGTTCGTCGTTTAGCACGCCCGCTTCGGTAACAACGGTTTGTGTAGCTCCGGCGGTCTTATCGGTGGTGCAACTGATGTCGGCCGACTCGTGCGGGTACGCCCGAATTGCCTGGACGGGTTGCGCGGCAGGGTTGGCGCAGTACGAACTGCAATACCGACAGCAGGGAGCCGGTACATGGACGTCGGCGGGGGTAATCAACAGTACCCGGTTTACGCTTGGTGGCCTGTTGCCAAGTACCGCCTACGAGTACCGGATCAATACCGCTTGCGGAGGGGGCAACAGTTCGGCCTACACGGTGGGTTCGTTTACCACAATAGCTTGCGCGTGCGCCCCCATGACCAACAGCAACGGCTTGTCGGCTATCGACATTACCGCTTCAGCGGCTACGCTGCAGTGGTATGCCAATACCCCCAGCAACACGTATCGGGTCCGTTGGAAAGCCGCCGGAGCTACGGTATGGAGCACGTCGGTCGTAACCGGCACCGCCTTCCGGCTCACGGGCCTCGCCGATAATACGACTTACGACTGGCAGATTCAGTATCTGTGCGCGAGTGGTCAATACGCTGAATATTCACCCATCAGCTACTTCCGAACGCTTTGCAATGCGCCCCTTTCGGTGTCTGTAATAACGGTACTGGCCAACTCGGCCGGGCTGAGCTGGAATGGGTTTGGGAGCGGGGTTACGTACTCGGTGCAATACCGTTTGCAAGGCGTAGGTAGCTGGACAACCCTGAGTGGTATCAGCACCGAAACTCTGAGCCTGACGGGCTTGCTGGTGGGTAGCACCTACGAGGCACAGGTAGCGACACAGTGCGTGAGTGGCAGTACCACAGCTTATGGGCCGCCTATCACATTCCAGACCACCTGCGCAGGGCCTGGCTTCCTGCGGGTAGGGGACCTGACTGCTAATACGGCCCCGCTGCAATGGCGTGGTAATGCCGGCGAAACCTACGAGGTACAATGGCGAGCTGTGGGTAGTACAAGCTGGAACACGGTTAGTGTCGGGCCATTGTTAAGTGCGGCCGGTTCGTTTACGCTCATTGCGCTCGACGGCGGTACGGCTTACGAATGGCGGGTGCTGAACAGGTGCGGGGAGGGATACTCGGAATGGGCAGGGCAGCCGCTGACGTTCAGGACGCTTGCGGGTGGCCCCGGCTGCACGGGTCCGCTGACAACGGTCAAAAACGGTGACTGGAACGACCCATCCGTATGGTCGTGCGGGCGGGTGCCGACCTTAGCCGATGCCGTTTTGGTGAACCATGCCGTCGCGGTTCCGGCCGGGTCAACGGCGTTTGCCGGGCGGCTCACCTACGGAACCGGTGCCCGGCTGATGTTTGGCGCCGGGAGCAAGCTTCGGTTGGGGCAATAGGCGGTAGCGGGCTCTTTTGGGTGCCAGTTGGTTTACCAGGCCACGGCTTCGGGAGCCTGCCCAAAAAGGCGGGTTAGTTCGGGAAGGTGGGCGTGCTGACGAACCATCTCCTGCCAGACCGTCTGGTGACTTTCGTCGCGCAGGTTTTGGCGAAGCGTATCGAGGTGGGGCTGTGGCAAGCCCGCATCGCGGTCGTGAATGTACTCGCGCAGCCGGGCCCGGAAATTGGTGTAAGCAAGCCGTCGGGCTTTGATCAGATCGGCCCGGACGTTGAGCCGGAGCAGGTCGATAGTATACACCGCACGTTGGTAGGCCATCGTGACCGGCTCGGCGAGCGGCACAAACTGAAAGCTATTGGTAATGTCGAGAAACAGATAGTCGAGCGGGTTATCAATCCGTGGATTGATGAGCACTTCCGGGCCGGGCGGGGGCGGCACCAGTTGAATCGCCTGCCCGGCCCGAGTGTTTGGGTGGGGCGGAATCTCGAAAAAAGCGCCTTGCGCGTCGGCCCGGAAAACGGCGTACCGGTTGTTTTTGGGGCCGTTGCAGGGGCCACAGGCGTAACAGTAATTGTCCCAGCTAAAGCAACGATCGGGGTAAAGGTCTTTAGGGGCAATGTGCTCCACCTCGTCGGCCACGCTGTCTTCGCAATAATGGCACCGACGCGCCCCCACACACATCTGGGTCAGGTGAGCCTTGACTTCTGTAAACGTCGGGTTGGTACGGGTGTTATACTGCTTGAATCGCTTTTTAGCTTCGGCTACCTGCGCTGTATAAGTCCCTGCATTCAGTACGGCTGCTTGATAACGAGCCAGTTGGGCGCTGGCCTGGCCCGAGAGGGCAGGGGCCGTCAGACGAATCATTCCACGGTTGGCATTTTGGCCCGGAGGGCGTAGAGTTCCTGCCGCTCCGACTCCGAAATTGTGCCTTTGAACGACTTCATGTTAAGGTGCGCGACACGAGCGCCCATGGCTTGTCCCCGCTCGGATTGGCTTACTTCGTTCCCAAAAATTTCGGTGCCGAACGCATCAAGCACAGTACCGTAAATGAGCCGGTCGCGTTCCTGTCCGGTTACCTCGCCTGAGGGTTCGGGGCTGCCGGGAGCGGCCAATCGCCAGATACTACCCCGTTCGCAGGCCCGGCAGATGAGGGGGCTGTGGGTGGTCACGATAAACTGAATGCGTGGGAAACACCGCAGAAACCAGTCGCCAATTCGGGTTTGCCAGGTTGGGTGCAGGTGGGTGTCAATCTCGTCGATCAAGACCACACCCGGTACATCGATGTTCATCAGGCCCGCCCGTACGTTGGCAAACACGGTATCGGGGCCATACGCCCGAATTAGTTGCTGGATTAGCTCAAAAATGAGACTGAGCATGGAGCGGTAACCGTCCGACAGTTGCAGGGCCGTAATGTGGTTGCCGTTGGCGTCGCGAAAGTAAACACCGCTCAACTCGACCCGGTCGATGGTGGTGCCGTGCGGAAGAAGACCCGCTTCGTTGACAAACGTTTTCAGGTCCCCAATCACCGAGGTTTGCGGTATTGTCGGGTCTGTTACAGACGTGCCCGATGATCGGTGTACTTGGGTTTCCAGCTCGCGGGCGTAGGTGTCGCGCAGAAACGTCAGCGCTTCGGTCAGGGCCACGCCTTCGCTGAACACCGACAGGTGCATGCCCAATCGGGGGTTCGACCGAAACACCGACTCAAATTCGGGCGAGCCCCCCGAAAATCGGCGGTACGGTCCATATGCGGCCGAAAACCAGGCCGGGTACCCACTCGATAAGGAGCCGGGCACGGGGTTGTTTGCACTCAGAAACGACGAATAGGTGCGGTATTCGGGGGCGCCCGACGGCGCGTTGCGGAAGTAGCTCGGTCGCCCCCGAAAAACCACCTGCGAAAGTAGGGCGGGGGTCTGTAAACCCTCGTTTTCACGGGCAAACGTAATCCGGCTCTCGACCGGGTCGGCTGCACCGTCGAACGATTCGTCGGGCTGTACAACGGCCTCGATGCTACCGGTTGTAGCCTGTTGGCTCAGCCAGTCGTTCCAGTTTTGCCGGGCTCCGTTGATATCGTCTACATCGAGCATAACCAAAGCCGCCGACCGCACAATGGTCGATTTACCTGCGCCATTGTCGCCAATGAGCACGTGCCAGCCCGCGGGCTCGGGAAAGTGCATATCGAAATGCCCGATGGAGCGGATGTTATGGAGGGTCAGCTTCTGGATGTACATGATGCCCGAAAGGGTTTAGGCTACCGTTACTTCATCTTTTCCCAGCCAGCTAAACCTGATAGGGATCAATAAGCGACAAACGGGGGATGCCACTGAAATCAGAAAGGTTATGCGTTACAAGCTTCAGGCCATGCATCAGTGCTGTAGCCGCCGGCTTTTACGTAGCTCAATGGTCTGGTGTACAACCTCTGGCGTTAAAGACAGAATGGTTGCGCTTTGCGTGAAAGCTAAATATTGGGCTGAATAAGAAGATTGAAAGCCGAGTATTTCAATCTGTGTGATAACAGGTATAATCGGAATCGCGTCTATAACGGGGTGGAGCCATGTCATACCCGATTCGGGAAGGCGGGCCGTAAGGTAGTCAGAAACAACGTTGCTGTCGATCAGATAGGTCGCTCCCATTCGTTGCGGCTTTGGGCAATGTACCGATTTAAGGCTTCTCCTTCCTCTTTAGGAATACTTCCGGCAAATCGTTCGGAGAGTTTTTGACCTGAAACCGGCTTGGGAGTACGCTGCAACACCTGAATAATACCCAACGCTTCCAGATCCTGTAACAGGTTCAGGCTGTTTTGGTCATGCACTTCAATTAATAGCGTTTCCATGTCTCAAATTGGTTCGGTCAAAGGTAAAAAAACTGCCTGTTACTTCATCTTCACAATGGTCACGCCGGCTCCGCCCCGGTCGGCGTGCTCGTCTTCCATACGGGCAACCTGCTTGTACCGGCGGAGGTGCGTCCGGACGAGGTTCCGCAGAATACCGTCGCCTTTGCCGTGTACAATGCGGAGTTCGGGGTAGCCGAGCATGAGGGCATTGTCGAAAAATTGATCTACTTCAGTGATGGCCTCTTCGCCCCGCTTGCCGCGAATGTCGAGGTTGAAGCTGAAGTTCATCATTTTCTCGTTCAGGTCCATGCCCTGCATTCGGGGCTTTTCGGTTTCGCCCACGGCTTCTTTGAACACCCGCCGACTTACCTTTTCGAGCCGGTTCAGCTTTACGTTCGATTTGAGGTCGCCGATACTGATTTCGGCGTCTTTGCCCCGAATGGCCAGTACCTGCCCCACGGCTGTTTGCCCCTGAATCCGAACGTAGTCGCCCGCGCCGATTGGCCCCGTAGCCGACTCGTACTCTTCTTTGGGTTTTGCCGGGGCGGCCACCACCTCAGGTTTGAGGGCTTTCTGCTCAAACTGCTGAAGCTCCTGCCTGATTTCGCGGGTGATTTCCTTGTCGGCCTTCACCTCCCGAATTTCCCGGATCGTGTTCTCAATCCGTTGGTTGGCTTCCTGCACCAGTGCCTTCGCTTTTTGCTTAGCGTCGTTGAGGAGTTGCTTCTGCTCGTTGTCGAGCTTGGTTTTCAGGGCTGTATATTCGGCGAGTTGCTGGGCCAGTTTGCGCTGGTTGATGCCAACTTCAATGTTTTTCTCGGCAAACACTTTTTTCTCAATGTCGAGCTCCTTGATGAGTTTCTCGAAGTTGACCTGCTGCGTTCCCAGTTTCTCTTTCGCCCGGTTGATTACGCCCTTGGGAAGCCCGATTTTCTGGGCAATCTCAAGCGCAAACGAAGAGCCCGGCCGGCCAATTTCGAGCTGGTAAAGCGGCTCCAGATGCTCACTGTCGAACCGCATCGCGCCGTTGACAAGGCCGTCGGTTTTGTCAGCAAATACCTTCAGATTGGTGTAGTGGGTGTTGATGACCCCGTACGCCCCCGACTTGTTGAGGTCTTCCAGAATAGCCTCGGCAATAGCACCCCCCAAACCCGGCTCGGTACCGGTACCAAACTCGTCGATGAGGAAAAGGGTGCGTTTGTTGGCCCCCACCATAAACTGCTTCATGGCCGTCAGGTGCGAGCTGTACGTGCTGAGGTCGTTTTCGAGCGACTGCTCGTCGCCAATGTCGATAAACAGATTCTGGAAAACGCCCATCTCCGAAAAATCGGCCATAGGCACCAGCAGGCCGCATTGTAGCATGTATTGCACCAGCCCGAATGTTTTAAGCGCAATGGATTTACCCCCGGCATTGGGCCCCGAAATAATCAGAATCCGTCCGTTTTCGTCGAGCCGGGCCGTGAGCGGTACCACTTTTTTGCCTTCTGTTTTCTGGAGAGACAAAAAGAGTAGCGGGTGCCGAACGTCGGTCCAGTTCACAAACGGGCGGTTGTGCAACGTAGGCATTTCGGCCCCAATCTGAAGGGCCAACCGTGCCTTGGCCCGGATAAAGTCGATCTGAGCCAGAAAGTTGACGGCTTTTTTGAGCCCCTCCAGGTGCGGCCGGAGCGTGTTGGTCAGGTCGAGCAGAACCCGGAAAATTTCGCGCCGTTCGGCGTATTCCAGCTCCCGAATCTCATTGTTGGCATCGAACACCTCGGCGGGTTCGAGAAATACGGTTTGGCCCGTGTTCGATTCGTCGTGCACAATACCCTTGATTTTACGCTTGTGCTCGGCCGCAACCGGAATAACCAGCCGCCCTTCGCGCACGGTCAGGCTCATATCGTCGGGAATCCAGCCGTTTTGGCGGGCTTGCCGCAGAATAGAGTCGAGTTGCTTGCGGAGGTGAGCCTGCTCGGCAATGATCTGCTTCCGAATACGCGCCAGTTCGGGGGAGGCCGAATCGCGCACGCGGCCCCGGTCGTCGATAATCCGGTCGAGCGAATTGACGAGGTGCGGGTCGAGGGCCACTGGGCCGGCGAGTTCTTTCAGAAACGGAAACTGCCGGCCACCTGCCCGACCCTCCTCGCTCTTGGCCAGAAAGGTCAGGCAGGCCTGCGCGGTTTTGAGGGCCAGTTTCAGATCAAAAAAGTCTTCTTCCGTCAGGGCCAGCCCTTCAATCCGGGCCTTGGTCAGTTGCTCCCGAACATCAATGTAGTTCGACTGCGGAAACTCGGTTTCGTACTGAACAATCTGCTTGAATTCGGCCGTTTGGCGAAGCAGTTTGTCGATGAGCGAGTGATTGTCGGTGAAGCGAATTTTGTCCACGTAGTCCTGGCCGAGCGGGCTGATGCACGCTTGTTTGAGGAGTTCGCGGATTTTATCAAATCCAAGTTTTTGTTCGAGGGTATTGGGGTACAGCATTCAGGGCTGATCGATAAATGGGGTTAATGGGGCAAATGACCCCTTCTTGATAACACATTATCGATTCGGGTGGTTCTGATGCCGACCGCTCCGGGGAGTGCTCACCTTCTTTTGTCGCTGACGGCGAGCCGAATCAGGTCGGCCGTGTTTTTGACGCCTGCTTTCCGGATAATACTCGCCCGCTGATTGGCTACGGTATTTACACTGACGCCGAAACGCGTGGCAATCTCCGTGCTGCTCATTCCATCCATGAGGCAGTTGAGCACCTGGGCTTCGCGGGGGGTAATGCGGCTCCAAACGGTTGGGGTTTTAGCGGCCTGGGTGTCAGCTTCTGCCGAGACCGGTTGCTGACGTACCAACTGCTTGATAATGACGTTTGATGCGCTCGGCGGATAATACAACTCGCCGTTGACCACGGTTCGGATGGCTTTCAGGATTTCTGCCTGACCGGTGTCTTTGAGCAAATACCCGGCCGCGCCGTGTTGCACCGCTTTCAGAATGTAATCCGGGTTGCTGTGCATACTAAACACAAGGGTGTACACCCGGTGCGACTGCCGCGAAAGCGTTTTGAGCACCTCAAGGCCCGACATACGGGGCATGGTCAGGTCGAGCAGCAGAATATCGGGGTCTAATTGCCCAATCAGATCAACAGCTTCGTCGCCATCGGCGGCTTCGCCCACGACCTGCATATCGGGTTCGTCTTCAAGGAGCATTCGGATGCCTTTGCGTACTACAGCGTGATCGTCGGCAATGAGAAGTCGTATAGCCATGAGGAAGGAGATTTGTGGAAGGGGCAATTTACGGCCCTGTCGCGAATTGCGGTAGTGTTGTGGTCGTTAAACTCATTCGGTGGGTATGCTTACCGTAATTTCAGTTCCACTGCCGGGCGAAGTCTGGAGGTTTAGTTCGCCGTGCAACAGGCGAGCCCGGGTGCGCATGTTCTCGAGCCCGCTGAGCACGGGTAGGGGGCCGCTGTCGGGAGGGCGTTGGTCGGGCCGGAACCCTTGGCCATTGTCCCGAACGGTCAGTTCTACCCGGTTGGCTTCGTGCCGCAGGTGAATAATAATCTGTAGAGCGCGGGCATACTTGACGGCATTGTGCAGGGCCTCCTGAGCGATCCGGTACAGACCAATTTCCTGGGCCGGGCTCAGGTGGGTGCTCTCGCGGGGGCCTTCGTACACCACCTCAGTACCCGACGAGCGCGTGGTTTGTTCGGCCAGCAGGTTGAGCGTAGCCCCCAGCCCAAAATCGCTCAGGGTAGAGGGCATGAGGTTGTACGATACCTGCCGGGTTGTCTGGATGGTTTCGTAGATCAGATCGCAGAGTTCGGCGAAGCGGGCCCGTTGCCTGTCGTCGAGCGTAGTCGTCGATTTGAGCTTTTCGGCATGGAGTTTCAGGCCGGTAAGCATCTGCCCGATCCCATCGTGCAGCTCGCGGGCAAACCGTCGGCGCTCTTCTTCCTGCCCTTCGAGTAAGGCGGCCGAGCGCACGGTTGTCTCGGCAAGTTGCAACCGGTATTTCTCCTCGGTAGCGTGTAGCAGTTCGGTTTGGGTGGCCAGCAGCTCGCGGTTGGTTTCGGCCAGGCTCGCATTGGCAGCCGCCAGTGCCGTATTGGCCCCCTCCAGCTGTCGGTTGGTCTCCTGTAACGCCTGTTCCGACTGATCCAGTTGCCGGATCACGTTGCGCGTGTGCGCCACCACCGGCCTGAACACAAAGAGCCCCTCGATCAGCAGGACCAGCAAGGTAGCCCCCGTCAGAAACCACTCAATGCGCGAGAGCGACTGTACGCGCTCAAAACTCTCCCGGTCGAACTGAAACACAAACGTGTTCATGCCCTCCACAAACGACAGTTCGTTTTGCAGAATAACTTCGAGGGCGGACTGCCGTTGTTGGGCGGTAGCGCCGGGGGCACTGAACTGCCGGAAACTGCGGTACATAATCTGAAACGACGGCTCGATCTGCGCCATCATGCTGTCGAGGGTGGCGCTTGGCCGTACCGTGTACCGTTTCTCCATCTGTAGTACTCCATCCCGGAGTTGCCGGTGCGTCTGGGCCCAGGTGTTCAGCAACGAATCGAACGCAACACTGTCGGCCGAGCGCTGATCGAGCGTGCGCAACAGGGCGAGTTTGGTGAGCCGCTGACTGAGCATCCGCTGCCGACCGGCAATGTTGACCACCCGACTGTCGTCGTTGTGCGCCCGGATAGTACAATGAATAAACAGGAGCCCTGCCACTGATAGTAGGGCAATAACGGTCAGAGCCAGAATATAAAACCGCGTCAGTCGGCGGGCTACCTGTTGATGGAGTTGAGTCATACGCAAAACGCAGTGGGCTTTGGTTTAGCCCCGTCAAACAATGCACAAAGTAACCTTATTTGCTAAACACCCACGTACACGATGCCCGCACTAACCCGCACCGGATAGGTTTGAATGGGCGGACAGCCCTCATCGTTAAGGCATTGACCGGTTTTGAGCGAAAACGTACGTTTGTGAAACGGGCAGGCCACTTTGGGCTCTTCGGCATGGCTACCAATCATCCCGCGGCCAAGGGCCATCTGTCGGCGGTGAGGGCACTCGTTATCGGTGGCAAACCACTGCCCCCGACGGGTGAAGTTGAAAATAGCAATCTGCCGACCGTCGATCAGGGCGCAGGCTCCGCCGTTTTGGGGAATATCGTCGATCCGGCAGGCCATGTGCCAGGTAAGAGGTTGGGTGTCAAGGGTAACTGATTCCATAATCGGTTGGTTTTGAGAGGGTATTTAACGACTACGTAAGGGGTGTCGTGGGGATAATCCCGTGCTTTTAGGCCCACTCGCGGGCACGAATCTGATCGCGCATGGGGGCAAACTGCACCGTAGGGTCTTTCACGGCCGGTGCATTCACGAAGTGCGCAAATCGTTGCCGTAACTCAGGGGTTTCGACAACCTCTTTCCATTCGCAGGCGTACGTATCAACCAGAAGCTGCATCTCGTTTTCGAGCTGCTCGGCTATGCCCAGCACATCGTCGATTACGACGGCTTTGAGGTAATTCAGGCCACCCTCCAGTTTATTGAGCCAGGTAGCAGTGCGGGTGAGGGGGTCGGCGGTTTTGATGTAAAACATGAGAAACCGGTCGAGGAGCCGAATACAGGTCGTTTTGTCGACATCGGAGGCCAACAGTTGGGCGTGTTGGGGCTTTATGCCCCCGTTGCCGCATACGTACACGTTCCAGCCTTTTTCGGTAGCGATAATACCGAAGTCTTTACTCTGGGCTTCGGCGCACTCGCGGGTGCAACCCGACACGGCCGACTTTAGCTTGTGCGGAGCACGTATGCCTTTGTACCGGTTTTCGAGTTCGATGGCAAACGAGACGGAATCCTGCACACCGAACCGGCACCAGGTAGTACCCACGCAACTTTTGACCGTCCGCAGCGATTTGCCGTAGGCGTGGCCACTCTCAAAACCGGCTCCAATCAGCTCCTCCCAGATGCTGGGCAGGTCGCCAACATGCGCGCCAAACAGGTCGATGCGCTGCCCACCGGTAATTTTGGTGTAGAGGCCGTATTTCTGCGCTACCTGCCCAATCACAATTAGTTTTTCGGGCGTGATTTCGCCCCCCGGTATGCGCGGCACCACCGAGTAGGTACCTCCCCGCTGAATGTTGGCCAGAAACCGGTCGTTGGAGTCCTGAATGGTGGCCCGGTCTTGCCGGAGGATATTCTCGTTCCAGAGGCTTGCCAAAATCGACGCGACGGCCGGTTTACAGACCTCGCAGCCATCGCCCCGCCCGAACGCATCGAGTACGGCCGCGTACGTTTTGTGGTGGTTCAACTTCACGAGATCAAGCAACTCCTGACGGGTGTACTCGAAATGTTCGCAGAGGGTGTTGCGCACGTAAACGCCCTGCTGGTTCAAAACGCCCCCAATCAGGTCTTTTACCATGGCTGTGCACCCCCCACAGCCCGTGCAGGCTTTGGTCGCTTTTTTAAGGGCGTCGACCGACGTGTGGCCGTTGTCGGTAATCTCGTGGCAGAGCTGCCCTTTCGTAATGGCCTCGCAGGAACAGATCAGGGCGTCGTCGGGAAGGCTCATGACGCCACCGAGGCCAGTTTCTTCGCCCCCGCGCGATCCCAAAATTAGGTCTTCGGGGTCGGGGGGGAGCACCGTCTGATTCTTGCAGGTTTGCAGGAGCATGTTGTATTGGCTCGCGTCGCCGACCAGAATCCCGCCGAGCAACTGTTTGCCGTCGGCCGAGATGTTGATGCGCTTGTAAATGCCCTTGGCCTTGTTCTCATAGACAATGGTCCGGCATTCGGGCTCGCCCGCAAACGGGTCGCCGAAGCTACCTACGTCGGTGCCAATCAGCTTTAACTTAGTCGACATGTCGAAGGGCCTGAACTGTTTGGCTTCGCCCAGCAGTTGGGTGGCTACCACCTCGGCCATTTCGTATCCCGGAGCCATCAGCCCGTACACCATCTGATGCACCACGGCACATTCGCCAATCGCAAAAATGGCCGGGTCGGAGGTCTGTAGCTGCTCATTGACCAGGATGCCCCCGCGCGGGTGGGTGTCGAGCCCGGCCGCGCGGGCCAGTTCGTCGCGGGGCCGGATACCCGCCGAAATCACAAGCAGATTCACGTTCAGATGGGACCCATCGGCAAACTGAAGGCCTGTAATCACCGCATCGCCCGTGATGGCCTGCGTGCTTTTGTTCAGATGGACAGAGAGCCCCAGCGATTCGAGTTGCCGCTGAAGCACCTGCGACCCGGCTTCGTCGATTTGTCGGGGCATCAGGCGAGGTGCAAACTCGACAACGTGGGCTTCGTCGACGCCCAGATCGAGCAGGGCTTTGGCCGCTTCGAGGCCCAGAAGGCCACCGCCCAACACGGCCCCCCGAAAGGTGCCCGATCTTTCCTGACGAACGGCCGTTGCGTACGACTGAATCAGGTCGAGGTCTTCGAGCGTGCGGTACACAAATACACCGTCTTTCTCCACACCCGCTACGGGGGGGACAAATGCGCCGGAGCCGGTAGCCAGCACCAGATAGTCATAAGCCACTATACGGCCCTGGTGCGAGCGTACTTCCCGGCGGGCGCGGTCGATCTCAACCACCGGGTCGCCGAGGTAGAGCTGAATCCCCTGCTGGGTGTACCAGTCGGTGGGGGCCAGGGTCAAATCGTCAGCCGTCTTGCTGTCCAGATACGAGCTTAGATGAACCCGGTCGTAGGCGGGCCGTGCTTCTTCGCCGAAAACCGTCAGCGAAAAGCACTGCCCTTTTTTTTCTTTGGCTACAAATTTTTCGCAGAATTTGTAGCCAACCATGCCGTTGCCAATAACGACAATGCGCGTGTTTGTGTGAACGCTCATAGTTGATAATAACTACGTTGTTATGAAAACCCTGTTTAATTATTGAACTTATTCAAGAAATAGGTTGGCTTTCCCCAAATCCAACCGTGTCAAATTTATAAGGTGTTTTTTCTAAATCCTAATCTTTAATTCGGCAAATGGCTTTGTATTAAACATATTTTTTTGGGAAAGGCTTGTTTTTACAAATTAGCTATCTACTTTTGAACCATGTTTTGCATTTATTTGCAAGTGTAGTTAATAGTACATTTTTACTATAGATGCTCTTTCGGGAGTACGCATATGCAGCCAAAGCTTACACTCGTGGGGGCGGGTCCCGGCAACGGCGAATTGATCACACTAAAAGGGATCAGAGCGCTTAGAAAGGCTGACGTTGTCTTGTACGACGATCTGGCCAACGCTTCCTTACTCGATTTTGCGCCGGGGGGCATTTTGACACTGTACGTCGGCAAGCGAGCCGGCAAACCATCGTTCCGGCAGGAAGAAATCAACACCCTCGTGGTGCGGCTGGCACAGGAGCTCGGGCACGTGGTTCGGCTCAAAGGGGGCGACCCGTACGTGTTTGGGCGCGGGTACGAAGAGTACGAGTACGCCCTACAGCACGGTATCGACTGTGAGGTGGTACCGGGCGTATCGAGTTGTATTGCCGTACCGGCCTCGCAGGGAATACCCGTTACGAGCCGGGGGGTGAGTCAGAGTTTCTGGGTCATCACGGGCACCACCCATACCGGTGACCTCTCCGACGATCTGCGGCTGGCGGTTCAGTCGAAGGCAACGGTGGTGGTGCTGATGGGCCTACGAAAAATCGACCAAATCTGTGCGCTGTACGTTGAGGCCGGGCGCGGGCATCTGCCCATGGCGGTAATTCAGAACGGCACACGCCCCGACGAGCAGCAGGTTATTGGTCAGGTCTGGAATATGCCCCAACGAGTGGCAGAGCAGGGTGTGGGGGCACCCGCTGTGCTGGTTATTGGGGAGGTGGTAGCCCTGCACCCGTCGTATCTGGCCGAGTGCCTGCGGGGGGTAGGAGCTGCTGTTTAGAGGTTTGGGCCAAGGTTGGGGCTGAGCGTACGTCAGGTGCCAACCTAAGCCCAAACACTAAACCATAAAAAAAGCCGATCCGGTGTGGGGGCACCTTGTGGATCGGCTTAACAGGGTTTGTCTATGCGAAAAACACAAACGCTTCAAAGAAAATGAAAAAGTACAAGTAACGCAAGTTTCGCGCACCCAACCGGGGTGTCCGCCTATCTGCCGCCGGGCCGCTTCTGCCCCGCGTGCTTTGCCTCTGCTTCTGGCCGATTGATACTGTGTACCTACGCTGGTACACCCGGCTACCGCATGGCGTTTTCGCCCGCATTGTCCATCACGCTTACTGTACATTTATGAATTGGTCTTTACACAAACTGGCCCTGACCCTCGTGGTCGTTGGAGGGGCTCAAACAGGCCTTTGGGCACAGGTATCGCTCGTGGGGCAGGTACGTACCCGCACCGAATACCGCGACGGGCTGGGTAATCTGGCTCCGCTGCATAGCCGCCCGGCCCTGTTTACATCGCAACGAACCCGCCTGGCGTTCAATTATAAAGGAGAACGGGTTACGGTTCAGACATCCGTGCAGGATGTGCGCGTCTGGGGGCAGGACGCGGCCACGATCAGCCTGGCCGATGGCAACCGGCTCATGGTGCACGAAGCCTGGGCCGAGCTGACGCTGGCCAATCGGGCCGATTCGTCCATCCGGTTCCGCGCCGTGCAGAATATGTCGCTTAGACTTGGGCGGCAAGAGCTGGTGTATGATGACGTTCGGTTGCTGGGTAACCTCGACTGGTTGCAGCAGGGGCGCCGGTTCGATGCTGCCTTGCTGAAAACGCAACACCGGGGCTGGAGCCTCGACCTCGGAGCCGGTTTTAACCAGAATACCGATGCCTTCGGTGTGACAGGCACCGACTACACACCCGGCAATGCCCCATCGTCGGCCTTATCGACCCGAAACGTTACCCTCGCCATACCCGCCGGTTTTCTGCCCACGAGCGGCCGGGGAGGTGCGCCTTTATTGGCTACGCCCGTAAGCACCAACGGGCAGAATCAGCAGTTTAAAGCGTTTCAGATGGCGTATCTGGCCCGGCAGTTCCGGCGGGCCCGGTTGTCGGCGCTGGTGTTCAAAGACGACTTCCAGAAATACCGGCTCGACTCACTCGGCAGCCCGGCTCAGGGTTACGTATATGGCCGACGGTACGACGTGCCGGGCACCCACGCCCGCATTACCTACGGGGCTATGCTTACGGCAAACACGGCGGGGCCATTTGCCTCCGTGCAGGGACAGGTGTTTGCGTATGGGCAACGCGGGCGCGACCGCGATGGCCTGCGGTTGCGACAGGCTTACCACTATGGCGCGAATCTCACGATTCAGAAAGGCCCGCTGAGCGTTGGCTCAGGGTACGAGATACTGTCGGGCAACGATGCGACCAAACTGAAAGTTGGAGAAACCGGCCGCTTTGATCCGTTGTATGGAACCCCGCACCGGCATTGGGGGTACATGGATTATTTCTACGTCGGAACGGGGTCGCCCGTGGGTGGTTTGAAAGATGCGTTCCTGAAATGTAAGTACACGGGCACCCGGCTTGGGGCCGGTCTCGACCTGCATTATTTCGCGCTGGCGGCCCCCACGTACAATCGGATGCCCGATGCCCCCACGGGTGCCCGCCTGGATGCCAAACTGGGCGTGGAGTATGACCTCACGGCCACCTACGCCTTCAACAAGTTCACCACGCTTGAGCTGGGCTACTGCCTCATGCAGGGGACCAACACGCTCGAATACACCAAGCAGGGTACCATGAATCAGAAAGACAAGCTGGGCAAATGGGCGTACCTGATGCTCAATATCCGGCCTTCGTTTCTGGCTGCCCGCTAACGCCCTGTCTGATTAAATCAACTGATTGACAACGCTTAAATCGCATACAACCATGAATCTGACTTCGAATAAACCACTCGAATCGTTACCGATTTTCCGTATCAAAGGCGTTCAGATGCGCACATTTCATATCACGTGGTTATCTTTTTTTGTCTGCTTTTTCGGGTGGTTCGGGCTGGCCCCGCTCATGAAAGTGGTGAAAGACGACCTCGACCTGACGAAAGGCCAAATTGGCAACATCATTATTGCCTCCGTAGCCGTAACAGTGGTGGCCCGCGTCATCATCGGCAAACTTTGCGACACCTGGGGGCCGCGCAAAACCTACACGGCCCTGCTGGTGCTGTGCTCGGTGCCGGTCATGGCGGTGGGCCTGGCCCACAGTTACGAATCGTTTCTGCTGTTTCGGCTGGCCATCGGCATCATTGGGGCCTCGTTTGTCATCACGCAGTACCACACCTCGGTCATGTTCGATAAGAACATCGTGGGAACGGCCAATGCGGTAGCTGGTGGCTGGGGCAACCTCGGCGGTGGGATCACCAACATGGTGATGCCCCTGATTTTTGCCGGATTTGTGGGGCTGGGCTACCTGCCAACCTCGGCCTGGCGGCTGGCTATGATCGTGCCGGGTATCGGGCTGCTGCTGATGGCGGTGCTGTACTGGAACTACACGAAAGACACCCCCGCCGGTAATTTCGACGAACTGCCCGGTCGGCAGAAAGCTGTCAAAGAGGGGAGTCTGGCCGATGCCGCTAAAGATTACCGCACCTGGATTCTGTTTCTGGCCTACGGGGCCTGCTTCGGCATTGAAGTCACGTTTGATAACGTGGCCGCCTTGTTTTTTGCCGAAAAGTTTGGAGCCAGCCTGACCACAGCGGGGCTACTGGCGGGTTCGTTTGGGTTTATGAACCTCTTTGCCCGGGCGTTGGGCGGCATTGTGGCCGACCGGGTCGGTCGTCGGTTTGGGATGCGCGGCAAGGGGTTGTTGCTGGCTGTATTGCTGTTGCTGGAGGGCGCCGGGATCGTGTATTTCGGTCTGACGGGCAACCTGACAGGGGCTATTATAGCGATGGTCGTGTTTGCGCTATTTCTCAAAATGGCTAATGGGACTACCTACGCAATGGTGCCCTTTATCAACCGTAAAGCGCTTGGGTCGGTGAGCGGAATCGTCGGAGCCGGGGGCAACGTAGGGGCCGTACTGGCGGGTTTTCTGTTCAAATCGTCGGCCATTAGCTATTCCGAAGCCTTCGTGTACATCGGCCTTGCCGTAGCCGTAGTGGGGGGTGTTGTGGCCCTCACGCGCTTCTGTAAAGTGGAGGTGACGGCTCCCGAGCCGGGCCTTGCCGTTGCCTGATTCTGGGCCTTTTCTGCCACCTGTAAACCAACTGTGCCATGAACACTCAGCCCTCCCAACACCGAACCACCTGCTGCTACTGTGGCGTAGGTTGCGGCATTGTGGTCAACCGGGACGCCAACGGTCGACTGACGGTGACCGGCGACAAACAGCATCCGGTCAATCGGGGAATGCTCTGCTCGAAAGGGATGAACCTGCATTATACCGTCATGGATCGGTCGGATCGGCTGTTGTATCCGCAGATGCGGCTCAACCGGTCGATGCCGCTCCAACGGGTAAGCTGGGATGCCGCTCTCGAACGGACGGCGGCTGTGTTTCGGACGCTCATCCAGAAATACGGCCCCGATTCGGTTGCCTTTTATGTGTCGGGGCAGTGCCTGACGGAGGAGTATTATCTGGTCAACAAGCTGATTAAGGGGTTTATCGGGTCCAATAACATCGACACCAATTCGCGGTTGTGCATGAGTTCGGCCGTCGTGGGCTACAAGATGTCGCTGGGCGAAGACTCGGTGCCGGTTTGTTACGACGATATCGAAGCGGCCGACCTGTTTCTGGTCGAAGGGGCCAACCCGGCCTGGTGTCACCCGATTTTATGGCGTCGGATCGAAGCGCACAAACTGGCCAACCCGGAAGTCCGAATTATCTGCGTTGATCCCCGGCGCACCGATACGGCGCGGTCGGCTGACTTACACCTGCCCCTCCGACCCGGCACCGACATTGTACTCAACCATGCCATAGGCCGACTGCTGATCGAAAACGGGCAGATCGACCCTGACTTTATCCGCGAGCATACCGATGGCTTCGAGGCTTACCGGGCGTTGGTGATGCAGCGCACCCTCGCCGAATCGGCTGAGCTGTGCGGGGTGGAGGCCGACGATATTCGGAAAGCGGCCGACTGGATCGGCCGTTCGAACGGGTTTCTGTCGCTCTGGACTATGGGCCTCAATCAGTCGGTGGTGGGGGTCAACAAAAACCTGTCGCTCATTAACCTGCACCTGATTACGGGTCGTATCGGCAAACCCGGCAATGGGCCGTTTTCGCTCACGGGCCAACCCAATGCCATGGGTGGCCGCGAGGTAGGTGGGCTGGCCAACCTGTTGCCCGGTCACCGCGAGGTGGTCAATGCCGCGCACCGGGCCGAAATCGAAGCGTTCTGGAACAGCCCCGTTCGGATTGCCGGTACCCCCGGCCTGACGGCTACCGAGATGTTCGACGCCCTGGCCGATGGTGGTTCGCTCAAGGCTATCTGGATTATCAATACCAATCCGCTGGTCAGTATGCCCGATTTGAACCGGGCCGAAAAAGCGCTCAAAAATGCCCGGTTTGTAGTGGTGCAGGATGTGTCGGACCGGGCTGATACGGTGGCTTTTGCCGATGTGGTACTACCTGCTGCGGCCTGGCTCGAAAAAGAGGGGACCATGACTAATGCCGAACGCCGGATCAGTTACCTGCCCAGGGTAATCGACGCGCCCGGCGAAGCCCTGCCTGATGCGGAAATCATCTGGCGGTTTGCGCAAAAAATGGGCTTTGGTGAAGCGTTCGACTACCGAAACGCACAAGAGGTGTATGCTGAGTACACACAAAGTACGGCGCGTACCCGCATTGATGTAACTGGCGTTGACTACCCATTTCTCCAGACGCACCGGAGTGTGCAGTGGCCGTTTGCAAAGGAGGAACGAAGGAAAGGAGGAAAGGAGGATGGAGGAAAGCAGGAAGGGAAGAATGGAGGTGAGGGTGTGGGGTCTTTGGGGACGAAGCGGTTATTTGCCGATCATGTTTTCTTCACACCGAATGGCCGGGCGCAAATTCATGCCGTACCCGATGGCAATAGTTCGGAACCGACAGACGCCGACTTCCCGCTCGTGCTCACCACCGGCCGCATCCGCGATCAGTGGCATACCATGACCAAAACGGGCCGGGTAGCCAGGCTAAACCAGCATAGCCCGCAACCTCTGCTGCAAATTCACCCGGATGATGCGCGGGTGCGGGGTATTCGGGAGGGGCAGTTGGTGGAGGTGCGTGGCCGCCGGGGCGAAGTGCGTGTAAAGGCTCAACTGACCGACGAAGTTCGGCCGGGGCTTTGCTTTTTGCCGATGCACTGGGGCAAACAGCCGGGGAATCTGAACCATAACCGAGCCAATAATTTGACCAACGCGCTGATTGACCCGCGGTCTAAGGAGCCTGATTTTAAGTTCACGGCCGTGGAGGTGCAGCCTTACCAAAAGCCATCCGAAAAAATTGTCATTATCGGGGCTGGGTCGGCGGGGCTGGGCTTTATCAATGCGTACCGGGCTTTACAGTCAGGCCCAATCAACGACGAAATTCATGTTTTCTCGAAGGAGATTTACCCGTTTTACAACCGCGTGCTATTGCCTGACTACATCAGCGGGGCGCAATCGTGGGCGCAGTTGGTGAAACTACGCGAAGACCAGTTTGCCGAAGCCGGTATTGTGGTCCATAAGGGCGTCGGTATTGCGCATATCGACCGTACCGCCAAAGTACTGACCGATACGAATGGGCAGGAACACCCTTACGACAAGCTTCTGCTGGGCACGGGTAGCCGGGCGTTTATGCCTCGTGGGGTGCCTCGGCTGCCGGGCATTTTTAACATGCGCTCACGGCTCGATGCCGACGCGTTACTGCCCTTTTTAAAGCTCTCGCCCGGCGCGGCCGAACCCCACGCGGTCATTGTGGGTGGGGGGCTGCTGGGGCTCGAATTGGCTGCTTCGCTCCGGCAACTGACTGTGCGCGTGACGGTTGTGCAGCGGGGTGGCCGGTTTATGGAGCGCCAACTCGATTCGCTGGCGAGCGAACTGCTGTATCTGGAACTGCTTGATCGGGGTATTGAGGTGTATTTCAACGAAGAGGTACTCACTTTCGCAGGTATGGACCGGTTGGAGGGTGTTCAGCTCAAATCGGGAGTGAAACTGCCTTGTCAGGTTGTGGTGATGGCCATTGGTACAGAGCCCAATATTGAGCTGGCCCGCGAAGCCGGTCTGCACTGCAACCGGGGTGTGGTGGTGAACGACTACCTGCAAACCTCGGACCCCGACATTTTTGCGGCAGGCGAAGTAGCCCAATGGAATGGGCAGATGTGGGGTGTCACGCTGGCGGCTGAGCAACAGGCTGAAACCGCGGCCCGGTTCGTGGCGGGCGATGTGTCGCAGCCGTACCGGGGGAGTTTGTCGATGAATATTCTCAAAATGGAAGGTCTGCACCTGTGCAGTATGGGGCTGGCGGAGATTCCGGTAGGCGCGTCAGCGGCTGAGTACGAGGAAATCATCTTTATCGACAAGGCCCGGCGTTATTACAAGAAGTGCATTGTGCATCATGACAAACTGGTGGGGGCCATTCTGGTGGGCGACAAAAATGAGTTTGCCGAGTTCCGGGACCTGATTGCCAACGGGGTCGAACTGTCGGAGAAGCGGTTGCAGCTATTGCGGGCCAGCAAAAAAGTAGACCCCGTGCAGGGTAAGCTGGTGTGCTCGTGCAACACGGTGGGGCAGGGTAATCTGGAACAGGCTATCCGGGCGGGCTGTACCGATTTCGGGCAGCTTTGTCAGCAAACCGGTGCCGGTACGGGCTGCGGGTCTTGCCGCCCCGAAGTTCGGAGTATTCTGGAGGCTGTGCGCGGAAGCGAGGCCGTAGCCGAGTCGGTAACCCGCTTCGATGAGGTCATCTAAACGTATCAGACACCATGCGCGATTATTATACCCTCAAAATCAACTTGCCCGCCGGTATCGTGTCGCCGGGAACGTTGCAGACTATTCTTCGCCTGGCCTACGCGGCCAACGTTCGGAAGGTTCAGTTTGGTGCCCGGCAGCAGTTGCTCATGACCGTACATTATGAGGTGATGCGGTTTCTGGAAAAAGACCTGCATCAGCACGGCATCGTGTACGAAACCAACCCCGAAGAGTACCCCAACATCATCAGTTCCTACTGTGGTGAAGACGTGTTTCATACAGGTGCCTGGTTGCGTGAGAGTGAGTATCATACCATTCTGGACCAGTTTGAATACCGCCCGCGGCTCAAAATAAACCTCTCCGATTCCCGGCAGAGTTTTACCCCCTTTTTTACAGGAAATCTGAATTTTATAGCCTCGCCGGAGCCTCATTTCTGGTACCTGTATGTTCGGCCGAAACGGACTAATTCGCTGTTCTGCTGGCCTGAGCTGATCTACAGCAACCACATTGGTCGGATGGCCCACGCCGTTGAGAAAGCTATGCTCGACAGCGGCCACCACGACGAGCAGGCGCTGGTTCGGGCGGTAACCGAAGGGCAGTCGTTCATAACGCAGCCGGTGGGGCAGGAGGTCGATTTACCCCAGTTTTCGTTACCGTATTACGAAGGATTCAACCGGTACGGACAGCGGTCGTGGTTGGGTTTATACCGGCCCGACGAGCAGTTTTCGGTGGCGTTTTTGCTGGATCTCTGTGCGCTTTGCCTGCAGACCCGCATTGGCGAGCTATGTTCAACGCCCTGGAAGTCGCTTATCATCAAAGGAATTGAAGAGAAAGACCGGGCGGCCTGGTCGTTTGTGCTGGGCAAACATAACATCAACGTGCGGCACGCGGCCAATGGATTAGCGTGGCAAACGGAGGATCATTCCGACGAGGGGAGCCAGTTGAAAAACTACATCCTACGCTATTTCGACCGTGACGATACGCGTACGTTTGGCCTGTGTTTTGGTATTCAAACCCGCCCCAAAACAGAAGTATTTGGTTCGGTACTGATTCGGAAACGACCGATTTTGCGGATTGGGCAACTGGCCCTGTTCAGCGTGTATGACCTGTTTTACACGGAAAATTTCAATCCGAACAGCCGGGTTTATCATCTCTTCGAGAAGGGGTTACTCAGACTGCATCTCCCCAACCAGCTGAACCGGCTTTGCCGGACGTTCAATGCGCGTCGGCTGGCGCAAACGCCCGATACCATCCGTCCCGAACCCGATAAGACTGATACAACGCCGGTAGTTGTGGTGCCCCTGTACGAGTGTCCGCACTGCCTGACGGTGTACGACGAACAGTATGGCGACTGTCTCAACGGAATTGCCCCCGGTGTTTCGTTTGCGAACCTGCCGGCCGAGTATGCCTGCCCCACCTGCGATGCGCCCCGGTCCGAGTTTCGGTCCGTTGCACACGCGATAGTGTAAAAAAGCGGCCACCCCATCGGAGTGGCCGCTTCTATCTATAAACTGCAATCGTGTTATTGCTTCACAATTTTCACGGTTTTGCTCTGCGTGGGCGTGCTCAGTTGGAGCAGGTAGATACCGGCGGTTGAGCCGAGCTCGACCCGCTGCCGGATTACACTTTGGCTCGACTGGGCGCTCACCTGATGTACCAGGCGACCTCCGGTGCTGAGTACCGCAAACTGAACGGGCTGGTTGCCGGCCCCGCGAACTTCAATCTCTACAAAGTCCTGTGCGGTGGGGTTACCCAGAACCGTTACGTTCAGGTCAGCCGCTCCTTCGTTGGCGATACGAGCCGCACCCGTACAGAACCCTTTGAAATTAAACGTAAACGTGTTACTGGTCGTAGTTCCCTGGGTCACGCGCAACTGGAACGGTGAAATATCCGAAGTGGCGGTGTTGATAGCCCGTAACTGCTCGGGATTATCGACTACTCGCACGCAGTTGTTGGGGTCATTATTGCTCAGGCCAATGATATTCTGGTAGTTAATGGCTGAGCCATTGCCACCGCTGGTCAGAATTCGGAAGGTACCCGTCTGGCAATTAACATCCGTTACCCCGGTTATCTGCAACGTTTGGCCGATGGTGCTGGCCGAACTACCACACGTAGCGGTGCCCGGTGTGGTGGTGCCTGAACCTGGTGTGGTGGTGCCCGAGCCCGGATTTGCGCAGAATGCTCCGAAATCAAACGAGATGCTAACGGTTACACCGCTTTGTGTAGCCGTGATGTTGAGCGGCTTTGGATCTGCTCGTAATCCAGCTTCAACAACACCCGTATTGCTCGTGGCTGATGCTCGTTGTACGCCTACCGCCGAGTAGGTGATAGTAGTGCCGTCGCCACCTGCCGTGTTGAAGGTAATTGCACCGGTAGCACAGTCGTAGGTTGGCGTCAGCAACGTAAGCGCACTGCCCGATGGTGGGGGAGTGGTGGTACCGCTCGCTGCCGGGCTGACGGTAATCTGGAAGCTGGTACTGGTTGCGAGGTTACCAGGGTCAGTGGCAGTCAGCGTCACGGTGCTTACTCCCGATGCCGATGGTGTACCACTGATGATGGTTCCTGCGAGGCTAAGGCCGGCGGGTAAGTTGCTGGCTGAGAGTACCAGTTGCGTAGGCGTCTCTGCATCCGAGAACACGCTGCCTACGTTCAGGCTGAAAGCGCTGCCTACTACGGCGGCTTGTGGAGCTACTGGATTAATAACAACTGGAGCTGTGTTACCGGTTGAGCCGCCCGCACACGCTGCGAGTGCATTCCAGGTGTAGCTAACCGTTACACCGTTTTGCGTCGCGAAAATAGTGAATGGCTGCACGTTGGGCCGTCCATTACGGATGTCTTCAGCCACTTGCGTGTCAACCAGATCAGTACAGCTGCTGGTTGGGCTCGTAATACCAATGGCTGCGTACGTAATGGGTGAGCCATCACCACCCACCGTGTTAAACTGGATCAGGCCTGTTTGGCAGTTGTAGGTCGGAGCAACCAGCGCAAACGGTTGACCAATTGTGTTAGCCGGGCTGCCGCAAGTGCCTGAAACAGGCGGTGCTACAGGGCTGGTAACGGTGATTGTGACGGTAGCCGAAGCCGAACAGCCATTTGCCGAAACACCCGTAACTGAGTAGGTGGTGCTTCCGGTAGCGCTGGTGGGCGGGTTAATGCTCGCCGTAGTCGCACCTGTACTCCAGGTGTAGGTAGCCGCACCGCTGGCTGTCAGGGTTACGGCCTGATTGAGCGTTACACTCGTGGCGGGTTGCGCATTGATCGATACCGTAGGAACGGAGTTGTCGCTGCTAACGGTCGCCGAAGCGGTAGCTTTACAGCCGTTGGCGTTCGAGACAGTCACTGAGTAAAGACCGGCCGTGTTGACGGCGAAGATGCCTGAGGTGTTGGTTTGCCCATCGCTCAGGGTATAACTAGTACCGCCGGTTGCGGTTAGCGTTACGCTTTGCTGAGCGCAGGTGATCATACCACTGCTCACCAGACCCGCGGTTGGGGTCGTGTTGTCGCTGCTTACATTCACAGACGCCGTTGCTGTACAACCATTGGCAGCTGTCACCGTCACGGAGAAAGCGCCCCCAGTTCCTACCGTGAAAACACCCGTGGTGTTGGTTTGTCCGTCACTCAGTTTGTAGCCCGTGCCGCCGGTAGCCGTCAGGGTCGCGGTGGGTTGGTCGCAGGTGATGGTGCCACTGGCGGCCAGAGTGGCCGTCGGGGGCGTGTTGTCTACAGTTATATTCGTTGAAGCGGTAGCCGTACAACCGTTAGCAGCTGTCACCGTTACGCTAAATGTTCCACCGGTGGCTACTGTGAAAATGCCAGTGCTGTTGGTCTGTCCGTCGCTGAGCTTGTAGCTCGTGCCGCCGGTGGCCGTCAGGGTTGCGGTGGGCTGTGCACAAGTGATTACACCGCTGGCGGCCAGAGTGGCTGTCGGGGGAGTATTATCGCTACTTACATTGGCTGAAGCGGTTGCTTTACAGCCGTTGGCGTTGGATACCGTTACCGAGTAGGGTCCGGCAATGTTCACCGTAAATGTGCCGGTTGTGTTGGTCTGGCCATCACTCAATGTATAGCTGGCACCACCCGTTGCCGTTAGTGTAACAGTTGGCTGCGCGCAGGTAATAATACCGCCAGCAGCTAGTGTGGCTGTTGGTATTGTATTGTCGCTGCTGACGTTCGTAGTAGCCGTTGCGGTACACCCATTAGTGGCTGTTACGGTCACTGAGAAAGTACCCCCGGTTCCCACGGTGAAGATACCTGTTGTATTGGTCTGTCCGTCGCTGAGCTTGTAGCTCGTGCCACCGGTGGCGGTGAGCGTCGCGGTAGGCTGGGCACAAGTAATTACACCGCTGGCGGCCAAAGTGGCTGTCGGGGGTGTGTTGTCTACAGTTACATTGGCTGAAGCGGTTGCGGTGCAGCCATTGGTAGCAGTTACCGTCACTGAGAAAGCCCCGCCGGTGGCTACTGTGAAGATACCGGTAGTATTGGTCTGCCCGTCGCTGAGCTTGTAGCTCGCGCCACCGGTGGCCGTTAGGGTTGCGGTAGGCTGGGCACAAGTAATTACACCGCTGGCGGCCAAAGTGGCTGTCGGCGGTGTATTGTCTACACTTACATTGGTCGATGCTGTTGCCGTACACCCGTTAGCGGCTGTCACCGTTACGCTAAATGTTCCACCGGTGGCTACTGTGAAAATGCCAGTGCTGTTGGTCTGCCCGTCGCTCAGTTTGTAGCTCGTGCCACCGGTGGCCGTTAGGGTTGCGGTGGGCTGTGCACAAGTGATTACACCGCTGGCGGCCAAAGTGGCTGTCGGCGGTGTATTGTCTACACTTACATTGGTCGATGCTGTTGCCGTACACCCGTTGGCGGCTGTCACCGTTACGCTAAATGTTCCACCGGTGGCTACTGTGAAAATGCCAGTGCTGTTGGTCTGTCCGTCGCTGAGCTTGTAGCTCGTGCCGCCGGTGGCCGTCAGGGTTGCGGTGGGCTGTGCACAAGTGATTACACCGCTGGCGGCCAGAGTGGCTGTCGGGGGCGTGTTGTCTACAGTTACATTCGTTGAAGCGGTTGCGGTACAACCATTGGCCGCTGTTACCGTCACCGAGAAAGCTCCCCCTGCGTTAACCGTAAAGAGGCCGTTGCTGTTGGTTTGCCCGTCGCTGAGCTTGTAGCTCGTACCACCGGTGGCCGTTAGGGTTGCGGTAGGTTGCGCGCAGGTGATGGGCCCGCTGGCGGCCAGAGTTGCTGTTGGTATTGTATTGTCGCTGCTGACGTTCGTAGTAGCCGTCGCCGTACAGCCGTTAGCGGCTGTCACCGTTACGCTAAATGTTCCAGCAGCTCCCACGGTGAAAATGCCGGTCGTATTGGTTTGACCGTCGCTGAGCTTGTAGCTCGTGCCACCGGTGGCGGTCAGGGTTGCGGTGGGTTGCGCGCAGGTGATTACACCGCTGGCGGCCAGAGTGGCTGTCGGGGGCGTGTTGTCCACTGTGACATTCGTTGAAGCGGTTGCGGTACAACCATTGGCCGCTGTTACCGTCACCGAGAAAGCTCCCCCTGTATTAACGGTAAAGATGCCGTTGGTGTTGGTCTGCCCGTCGCTCAGTTTGTAGCTCATGCCACCGGTGGCCGTTAGGGTTGCGGTGGGCTGTGCACAAGTGATTACACCGCTGGCGGCCAAAGTGGCTGTCGGCGGTGTATTGTCTACACTTACATTGGTCGATGCTGTTGCCGTACACCCGTTGGCGGCTGTCACGGTTACGCTAAATGCTCCGCCGGTTGCTACCGTAAAGATGCCGTTGGTGTTGGTTTGCCCGTCGCTGAGCTTGTAGCTCGTGCCGCCCGTTGCCGTTAACGTCGCGGTAGGTTGCGCGCAGGTGATGGGCCCACTGGCCGCCAAAGTGGCTGTCGGCGGTGTGTTGTCTACACTTACATTGGTTGAAGCGGTTGCCGTACAACCAGTAGCATTAGCAACTGTTACCGAGTATGTCCCGCCCGTATTAACACTAAAGGTGCCAGTTGTATTTGTCTGTCCATTGCTAAGCGTATAGCTGGTACCACCGGTGGCGGTGAGTGTCGCGGAAGGCTGCGCGCAGGTGATGGGCCCGCTGGCAGCAAGTGTCGCTGTTGGGGTACTAACTCCTGTTACATTCACCGTACTAGTCCCCCGCCGACCAAAGTTGTCTGCCACGGTGATTGTAAACGTTTGAGTGCCTGCGGCCGTGATTGTAGCTACGACAGCAGCACTCGATATCGAACTCAGTGACCCTCCGGCAGGTGCGCTCCAAGTGTAGCTATAGGGAGCACTACCACCCGTAGGAGAAACTGACAAATTTGAGGTACCGCCAACACAAACACTGGGGTTTGAATTGCCAACCGATAATGTCAGGGATGGAAGTGCCTTATATCCGGTATTGGTAAACATTATCGGGCCGCTAACGGGCGTATTGTTGAACGCATTATAGGTCCATACCGTTGGACTACTTCCAATTGTAATGGATGAATTGGCACTGCCTCCCCCAACAACGTTACCTGCATTAAACAGGTTAATGATCGAGGTATTATTTGAGAGCGTTAACGTACGGTTTGGGTCAATCTGGAGTGTACCACTATTGCCGATGTTAACCGTCGTAGAACCCGAGATCGTTACGTTGACATCCAGAATTAATGTACCCGCTACGTTAATACTCCCGGTGAAAGCACCCGAAGGAGGTGGTGTTGCGCCAGTACAAGTCCAGGAGGCTGGGTTAGACCAGTTACCGCCGTTGGTGGTACATTGCTGGGCGTTTGCCTGTTGCGTCGGCCAAAGAAATAAGCTAACCAGTAGTAACACGAAACCCGTGAAGAGTCGTGTGAAGGTATGCTTTTTTTGAGAAGAGAACACGTCGACCGGCGACGTATCCAATTGTAAATGTTTGGACATAGTTTTGAAAATTGGTTCTGTTGCTAAGTTGGCTACTTGTCTTGCTCTTAGACGAACTCGTGGTTACTGCGTAACAATTTTGGTAAACTTAATTTTTGCTTTTTCACCAGTGAATTGGTGAGAATATAAAGCCTTGTTACTTAAGTAGTTTTGTAAGAAGCTTGTAGGTTCGTAGCGACGGTGAACATGTTTTTCCTGAACAAGTAGAAATTAAGTAATCTTGTGACCTAGCAAACTTACATGAGGTGCGAAGGTGACTAACTATCCCGATAGGTAGTTTTTAAGGCTGTCATTGAAGACTACCCGTTCGGGTAGTCTTCAATGACGGGTGCAATGCTAATAAAGATGTGTATATTCATACTTAATTAAGTTTATTTGTCTATACAGGTGTTAGTATAGAGACACTTTACAAATATGTACTATAACTAGTGTAGGCGAAAATTTTAGATGCGTGTATTTATTAAGCGGCTTACTTAGGTGAAAGTGAAATTGCCTTAAGTAGCTTATGTTGTATTTTTGATGCAAAGTGTATCGGTTTATACGCAAAACGCCCGGCCATATGGCCGGGCGTTTTGCGTATTTATAACTGAATATTTATTGAAGTATCGGCACCACCTTGTCCAGGTTGTAGAAGATGATGTCCTCTTTGCCGTTTTCGTCTTCGTTGAGCATCATGCCCACGATCGCGTTTTTCTGAATCCGACCCGACAGAATCTCTTTCGAGAGGGCGTTCAGAATGCGACGTTGCAGGACGCGCTTCAGCGGTCGGGCACCAAACTGCGGGTCGAAGCCTTCACGGGCGATGAAGTCGAGCACCTCATTATCGGCTTCGAGGGTAATACCCTGCTCGGCCAGCCGGTGCTGAATCTGCCGGAACTGAATGTCCATGATCTTGCGCACTTCACGCTTGCTCAGCGGCTGGAACATCACCAGTTCGTCGATTCGGTTCAGAAACTCAGGCCGAACCGTCTGCTTCAGCAACTCGAACACCTCATCTTTGGTGCTTTCAATCACCTGATCGGCGTTGCGGTCGTTGATCTCGGCGAAGCGCTCGCGGATAATGTGCGAGCCGATGTTCGATGTCATGATGATGATCGTGTTCTTGAAGTTGGCCACGCGTCCTTTGTTGTCGGTCAGGCGGCCATCGTCGAGCACTTGCAGCAGGATGTTGAACACGTCGGGGTGCGCTTTCTCGATTTCGTCGAGCAGAACCACCGAGTAGGGTTTCCGACGAACGGCCTCGGTCAGCTGACCGCCTTCGTCGTAACCCACGTAGCCCGGAGGGGCACCAATCAACCGGCTTACGGCATGGCGTTCCTGAAACTCGCTCATATCGATGCGGACCAGGGCGTTCTCGTCGTTGAACAAAAACTCAGCCAGCGCCTTGGCCAACTCGGTTTTACCGACCCCGGTGGTGCCGAGGAAGATAAACGAACCAATCGGCCGTTTGGGGTCCTGCATACCTGCGCGGCTCCGGCGTACGGCATCGGCCACTACCTGAATGGCTTCTTCCTGACCAGCCACCCGCTTGCCCAGTTCGGCTTCGAGGAACAGCAGCTTGTCGCGCTCCGACTGCAACATCCGGCTTACCGGAATCCCGGTCCACTTGGCCACTACTTCGGCAATATCTTCCGACGTCACCTCTTCCTGTAGCATGCGGTCGGCCCCATCGGCGGGTTGTCCGTCGCTCGTAAGTGTCTTGAGCCGGTTTTCGATTTCGGGAATGCGGCCGTAGCGAATCTCGGCTACTTTGCCGTAGTCGCCCGCCCGTTCGGCCTGCTCGGCTTCGATACGCAGGGTATCGAGTTGCTCTTTGAGCGTCCGGCTTTCGTTGACCGATTGTTTCTCGGTTTCCCAGCGGGCTTTCAGCGCATTACGCTGCTCGTTGAGGTCGGCAATCTGCTTGCTCAACAGCGTCTCTTTGTCTTTATCGTTTTCGCGCCGGATGGCCTCGCGCTCAATTTCGAGCTGCATAATGCGCCGGTTCAGCTCGTCCAGTTCTTCGGGAACGGAGTCGATTTCGAGCCGAAGTTTGGCAGCGGCTTCGTCCATCAGGTCAATGGCCTTGTCGGGCAAAAACCGGTCGGAGATGTAGCGGTTCGAGAGTTCGACGGCGGCAATCACAGCATCGTCTTTGATGCGAACCCCGTGGTGCAGCTCGTAGCGCTCCTTGATACCGCGCAGAATCGAGATGGCGTCCTGTACGTCGGGTTCGTCGACCATCACAGCCTGGAACCGGCGTTCGAGGGCCTTATCCTTCTCAATGTATTTCTGATATTCTTTCAGCGTGGTAGCCCCAATGGCGTGCAATTCGCCACGAGCCAGGGCGGGTTTTAGGAGGTTGGCGGCATCCATCGCGCCTTCGCCACCACCGCCCGCGCCAATAAGCGTGTGAATCTCATCGATAAAGAGTACGATTTCACCATCGGAGTCGGTCACTTCTTTGATAACCGCTTTCAGGCGCTCTTCAAATTCGCCTTTGTACTTGGCACCGGCCACGAGCAGACCCATGTCGAGCGACATGATGATCTTCGACTTGAGGTTTTCGGGAACGTCGCCCTGCACGATCCGCTGGGCCAGGCCCTCGACAATGGCGGTTTTGCCGACGCCGGGCTCACCCAGCAGCATCGGGTTATTTTTGGTCCGGCGACTCAGGATCTGAAGCACCCGCCGAATCTCTTCGTCGCGACCGATAACGGGGTCAATTTTGCCCTCGCTGGCGCGCTTGTTCAGGTTAATGCCGTACCGTTCGAGCGATTGGTACGTGGCTTCTGCATTTTGGTCTTTCACAGGGTTGTTTTTGCCACGCAGTTCGCGAATGGCATCTTTTAAGGTCTTTTCGGTAAAACCAATGTCTTTCAGGAGGGTAGCGACGGCGTCTTTACCGCCCACGAGGCCCAGCAGCATCATTTCGACGCTGACGAACTCGTCGCCAAAGTCTTTCATCTGCGTCTGTGCGCGTTGCAAAGCCGCATTCAACTCGTTGCCGAGGTAGATACCCTGCTGCGAACCACCGCTGATGGATACTTTCGGGTAACCGTTTACAATAGCGTCGAGTGCCAGGGTCAGTTTTTTCGTATCGGAGCCGAGTTTCCTGGCCAGAAATCCGACCGTGTTGGGGTCTTCTTCCAGAATGGCTTTGAGCACATGGCCGGTTTCGACAGTCTGTTGCCCGTTGCCCTGCGCCATCTGAGCCGCGTGTTGCACGACTTCCTGCGCCTTAATAGTATAGTTGTTAAAGTTCATGGCCGGTTTCAGTTAACAGTGATCAACGGACAACGAACAACGTACAAGCAACCGTTCTCTAATAACTGTTCGTTGTTCACTGTTCGTTGGTCGTTGGTCGTTGTAAACTGTTAACAACAAATGCCGGGCCGAGGTGTTATTCAGGACATTTTGGCGTAAAAAAGAGTGGTTGGCGAGTATTTGCAGACAAAACGTCATTTGTTGCTCACGCGCGTCAGCCATTTCCATAAAAAATGCCGTAGTGTGATCAGGTTGAAGCCCCGATCACACTACGGCATTTGCTGCTTTGGCACCTGTTACACCCGCATAGGTTGCGCTTTCCCGTACGTTAAAGACCGCCAGAGCCATTCGAGCGGGCCGTACCGGAACCGCGCTAACCACCACTGACTGAACAGGATCTGCACAAAAAGAATGGGGAACGTGAGCAATGCCGCCTGCCAAAGTTCGGTTTTGCCGAGTAGCCCCAGGCCGTACCCAAAAAATAACAGGCACCCGATCACGGTCTGGAGGATGTAGCTGGTCAGGGCCATTTTGCCGACCGATGCCAGCAGCCGGACGATCTTTTGCCAGTTGGCACGCTGAAACAACAGGGTCAGGCCCGTGATGTAAAAGATCGTCAGGGCGGAGTTGCCCACATCGTAGAGAAAGCCCAATGTCAGATCAATGGCCTTGGGAGGCTGGTTGTTTTGGCCGATGATGGCGATGGCGGTCAGGAATAGAAGGATAATGGCCAGCACGCCAAATCCGCAGGATCGGGTTAGCTGACGGAACAGCCGCTTGTTTTCGCCTATTTTTTGGAACAGTCGCCGACGACCGGCGTACAGACCCAACAGGAAGAAACCCAGCGTAATGTAAATGCGGCCGCTATCGATCTGAAACTGCATTTTATCGTCGAAGGCGTTCAGGTTCGACTCAACAAGAGCCGCGTAACTGCCTTTCGTCAGCAGATCGTAATAGGCCTGCGCTTCTTTCTCGAAATTTTGAGGGGGTTGTCCAGCTTGGGCCTTGGCGGGCGCTGTTGCAATGGCGTTGTACACGGACTGAACCCGATTGGGCAGGTTGGCGACAAGCAACAAACCAACGATCAGCACTACCCTGTTGGACAGCCGGCCGAACGGGAGCATCAGAAAACCGAGCATGGCGTAGATCGACAGAATATCGCCCCGCCATTGGGCATGGTGTAGCAGACCAATGGCGCCGAGGATAACCAATCGCCAGGCAAAACGGGCATAAAAACGGCCCGGCGAATCGGTGGAGCGGGTGAGCATGAGCGCAAAGCTCAGACCGAACAGAAACGAGAAAAAGGTGTAGAATTTACCATCGAAGAAAATGCCGACAATTGTTTGGGTAATCGTGTTGCCCACGCCACTCGCGTGTGCCCCATAAACGCTACCCGGCAGTGGGCCGGCCGCAAACCATTGCGCGGCATGAACGAGCAGGATGCCAAAGAGGGCCGCCCCGCGCAGGGCGTCAACCGTTTCGATGCGCGGGGCCCGGGTAGCAGCAACGGTCGGAGAAAGGGTAAGGGGAGCAGAAGTGGTCATGTTCAGAAGTAGTGTTGTTTGGTTCAATCTACGATGGGAACAGAGGGCCGGGCAACCTGAAACGGATGAAGTCGCCAAAACAATGTTTGAACGGAAGGTGATGCCTTCTCAAGTGAAACCGGAGCAACGTTTATGGGCGGTTTGGGTAGTGGAGTGTGTTTCAGGCAGGTATGATAGCCTCAGTATGGGATGGTTGTTTCGGTTGTGTGAATAACCGTAATTGCGGTGATTAGCCTCGTAAACCGCTCTCATGAAGCTGCTGACTAACTTGACGTTTTGGGTACTTACGGCCATTACGGCCGGTATTCTCCTTGGCCATTACCGGCCCGACCTGGCCCTGATGCCCGTTCTCGACGAACCGCTCAAAGCCCGGTTTATGGGGCAGGAGCTGACCATTGGGGCTACCGTCAGTGAGTTTTTGAGCGGCATTTTTATCAGCACGGTCAAGTTGTTTATCAATCCGATCATCTTCCTGACCATCACGCTCGGTATTGTGAGCATGGGCGACCTGAAAAAAGTCGGTAAAGTGGGGGCCAAAGCCCTGTTGTATTTTGAGGTAGTCACCACGTTGGCCCTGCTGATTGGTATCGGAGTCGCTCACGTCATTCAGCCGGGGGTAGGCGTGAGTACGGCGGCCGTCAAAGGGGGCGACATCAGCAAATACACCAAAAGTGCGGAAGCCTTCAGCTGGCTCAAGTTTTTGGGTGATAATTCAACCTTGCAGGTGCTGATTGTGGCTATTCTGACCGGCATTGTCCTGAGCCGATACAGTGGGCGCGAACGGGTTGTCCCGGTCCTGAACCGGGTGGCTAAGGTGGTCTTTACAGCCCTGCATCGGGTTATGCTACTGGCGCCGATTGGCGCGTTTGGTGGCATGGCGTTTACCATTGGTAAATATGGCCTGGCCACCCTGTTGCCGTTGGGCAAATTGATGCTGACCGTGTACATCACCATGGCCCTGTTCATTTTTGTGGTGTTGTGGTTCATTCTGCGTCATGCGGGCGTCCGGCTGTGGTCGTTTTTGCGGTATATCCGGGAGGAGTTGCTGATTGTATTGGGCACCTCATCGTCGGAAGCGGGCCTGCCGAGCCTGATGGAAAAGCTGGAGCGTATGGGCTGTGCCCGCTCGGTGGTGGGGCTGGTAGTACCGGCCGGGTATTCGTTCAACCTCGACGGAACAACCATTTACCTCTCCATGGCGACGCTGTTTCTGGCGCAGGTGTTCGGCGTAGAGCTGACGGTGGCCCAAATGCTCACCATCATTGGTATTCTGATGGTAACCTCGAAAGGGGCCGCCGGGGTTACCGGCAGTGGCTTTGTGGTGCTGGCGAGTACGCTTACGGCTATTAAAGTGATTCCGGTGGAGGGACTGGCCCTATTGTTGGGTGTCGATCGGTTTATGTCCGAAGCCCGCAGTATCACCAACTTTATTGGTAATGGCGTGGCTACTATCTGGCTGGCCAAAAACGAGGGCGCGTTTGATGCCCAAAAGATGGAATGGGCCTTCGCTCGTGTCGACGTGACCGAGGATATCCGGACGGATAACCTGGATCAGAAGCCGGTTGCGAAGTAGGTTGTGGGGCAAAGTGGGGGTAAAACAGGCCTTTTTTGTTATTCCGACCAAACGCCCTCAACTATCTGCCTATGTTGAACCTGCCTTACACTCAATAAAATCCGCAACTTTTCGTAATTTCCAGAAACGAAACAGCCAACGCCATGTCAGCACGAGAACTAAAAGCTGAACTTCACCAACGCATTGAAGACCTGACCGACGAGCAACTGTTGCAGGTTTATGCCTTTGTGAATGAGCAATATGGAGGAGGGGAAGGCGACTTTGATCCTAACTCACCTGAAGTATTGGCTAAAATTGAAAAGTCACTAGCAAGCGTAGGCGAACAAAAAACATACACTACGGATGATATTCTTACGCTAATCAAGCAATGCAATACACGATAGCCTGGACCGAAAATGCCAGAGATGAGATTCGGGCGATTCTGGATTACATGTTGGAACATTGGGAAGATGGTGTCACAAGTCGCCTGGCGGATGAAATACAAAAGGTTGCCGATCAACTCAGTGCTTTTCCGTATTTGGGTATTCAGCACGAACGATACTCCAGTCTAAGGCTAATACGGGTTAAGCCTTATTACAGGTTGCTATATACCGTAGTTGAAGAAAAGAAAGAGGTGCTAATCCTGAACGTTCTGGACACCCGCCAGCCATAAAAATACCCCGATCTGAATTTATACAGATCGGGGTATTTTTATGGCTACACTCGTTCTATTTCTTCACTACTTTCAGCGTCTGTTGCTGACCGTTGCACACGGCTCCCAGCAGATACACACCGGCTGAACCGCCTATGCGCAGCGTCTCGATTTGCTCGGTAGCCTGCATCTGCACCGCCCGCTCTGCCACGATTCGGCCCGTGGCGTCACTCATCCGAAGCACAACCGTTTGGCCTGCCGCACCCGTTAGGCGCACCTGTACCTGATCTTCCACGGGATTGCCCAGCAGTGTCACCTGCCAGTTCCGGCCTGTTTCGGCACTGGCCAAACGCGCGTTGGCGGGGCAGCTGGCCGTGAAGGTGGTGCTGATTTCGCGACCGCTCTGGCGCGCATATAGGGTGAAGGTGGTACTTTGCCGCTGATAGGTAGGCACCGTGAAGTCGGTCGGGCCCCAGTCGCGTAGGCCGGGGATGCGGTACTCCACCAGCGAACCATCGCCCCCGCTCGTGATGAGCCGCAGCAGGCCCGTTTCGCAGTAAAACGCTGGCGTTTCAAACCGCAGCGCCGTTCCCGCAGGAGGTGTCACCGGTGGGGCGACGGGCGGTGCGGTAGTCCCGCAGGCCGTGGTGAAGTCGGTACTGGTGTAAGCGCCCAGGCTGGTGCGAGCTTCGATCTTAAAGGTGGTGTTGGTGCGCTGCCAGGTGGGTACCAGAAAGTTGTTGTTACCCGACCAATCACGCAGACCGGCGGCACGGTACTCAACGCTACCATTGGGATTGTTGACCACCGCGCTGAGTTGACCGGTGTTGCAGTCGTAGCTGGCACGTACTTCAAAGCTATTGGCGGGTGGATTAACGGGCGGAGTGGTGGTGGTACTTGGGGGCGGGGTGGTAGTGCCACAGGCGGTGGTGAACCCTACCGAAATCATTTGCCCATTCTGACGGGCCTCCAGGTTGAAGGTGGTGCCGTTGCGCTGATGGGCGGGTACCGAGAAGCTGTTGCTGGCTGCCCAGTCGCGCAGGCCGATTATGCGGTACTCGATGGCCGAGCCGTTGCCGCCAGAGGTGTTGAGGGTCAGCTGGCCCGTATTGCAGTCGTAGTTGGGGGACGTCAGAGCAAAATTACTGGTGGTTTGTTCGGGGCTGAACTTGATGAACCGGGGGGTATTTGTGGCCACGATATACCCGCCATCAGACGCTTTCAAGAGGTCGGAGGGGCCTCCGTCGGTCACATCAACCTGCCAGAGCGGGGTGCCTGACAGGCTCAGCTTTTGCAACACCACTCTGCCCGCGCTAAAGGCTACGAAGGTTACGCCGTTGGGTTCTGCCAATAATTTATATGGGTTGGAAATTCCAATATCGGCCTGATTGACCGACCAGACTTCATAACCGCTGGGGTTTATTTTGCTGATTTTCTGGCTGCTCGCTACATAGTAACCATCGCGGGCAACCGTAGGCGTAATTGCCCGTGTCCAATTGTTGGGGTATGGGCCGGGGTAGCCGGGCAGAGCAAAACTGGTATCGGTATCTGTGATTTTCCTGAGGTTTGTAAAGCCATTTCCAAATCCGACAAGAATCCCCCCATCGACAGCTTCGGCAAGGTCGCTCACAAATTCTGTGGAAGCTGCGTAGGCCAGAGTATTATCGACCGGTGTTCGTCCGAATGTAAGCTCTCGGCCATTTTTGTCAAAGTGCTGGCGAAATGCACTTGAAACAATCCCTCTTCCAATGTTTGTGAACTTCACGTAGTAATCGGAACGCTCCAGCAGAAATGTATTTCTGTAACTCGTAGGGCGTATGCCGGGCACCAACGGCAATGGGTCCGGGACCGTATTCCAAACGGTATTTCCCTGCACATCTAACTTGGTGATAAAGCCTCGAGCATTGAATCCGTCACGGTTAACGTTACCGCTAATCAAAAAGCCACCGTCCTGTGTTCTGATAAGCTGATTGGCCTCATAGGTATCAGGTGAGTTAGGCAGGGTGCGAATAGGCTGATACTGCCCGTCAGCCGTTAACCGTGCCAACGTTGAGCTACCAAATCGAGGGGTGAGAAGAACGAAATACTCTCCTCCCGGTGCGTTAACGACCTTTGCTACCGTGGGGGGCTGTCCCAGATCAACACGCCATTGTACCGTTGGCGCGCTTTGCGCCCATACTGATGCTACGCTCAGCAGCACCAACAACATCCCGAAAAGGGTGGATTTGGAAAGGTTTGTCATACAAAAAGATAGGAGTGTGTTTGTCTATCTGGACAAATGATTCTTAAACTAACCAAAGGGTTGTGATGCAACTCGCTATTTTTTTGCGTTCAAGCTGATGCGTTGATAATCAGAGATAATCGAGCTACGAGTTTATCGAACGGTAACTTCTACGTATAGGCAGCGAGCCCGTACAAAACCAAAAGCCGGTGTAACGGTCTGGTATCGACGTTACACCGGCTTTGCGGGATAAAGCAAGAACTCCTACTTCTTGTTTTTCTTTTTCTTTCTGCCGTTTTCTTCAAACTCGGCCACTTCTTTCAGTAAGGCTTTGAGGTTGAAACTGGCTTCGGGGCTAATGTCGCGGGTAAGCTGCCGCTCGTCGTCGGAGAAAATAACCCGGTCGATGGGCCCGCCGATGTAGTCTTCAATATCGGCCAGAAGGGGGTTTTCTTCGGGGCTGCAAAACGACACCGCCCTGCCTTTGCTGGTACCCCGGCCCGTGCGCCCAATGCGGTGTACGTAGTTTTCGGGTTGCTCGGGTAGGTCATAATTGACCACGTAATCCACGTTCGGGATGTCGATGCCGCGCGCGCTTACGTCGGTAGCAATGAGCACTTTCACCGTGCCATGGCGAAACTCGCGCATCACCTGCAACCGGTCCTGCTGATCTTTGTCGCCGTGGATAGTTTGGCTCCGTAGCCCCACCCGTTCGAGTGCCTTCAATACCCGCTCGGCCCGCACTTTGGTCCGGACAAAAACAAGGAGTTTGCTCTCGGGGTGCTCGTTGATCAGACGTTCCAGAAAAAAACGCTTGTCGTCCATTTCCATGAAGGCAATGGCGTGGTCAATGTTTTTGTTGACCGGGTTATCGGGCGAAATCTGGATTCGGATGGGGTTGTGGACCAGCGAATACGCCAGCTTCTTAATCGTCTCGTCGATGGTAGCCGAGAAAAAAAGCGTTTGCCGCTGCCGGGGCAAATGCCGGATCAGATCGCGGATATCCTTGATAAAACCCAGATCGAGCATATGGTCGGCTTCGTCGAGCACGAGCATTTCGACCCGGTTGAGCCGCAGGTGGCCCTGATGCACCAGATCAAACACCCGGCCGGGTGTGGCAACCAGAATATCAAACCCTTTTTCGAGCCGCGCAATTTGCGGGTCCTGATCCACCCCGCCCGTCACGGCGTAAATCCGCACCCGGGTATGGCGCGCCAGTTCCGTAAACGCTTCGGCAATCTGAATCGCCAGTTCGCGCGTCGGCACCATCACCACGCACCGGATTCCCTCGGCCCGCGAGGACGTTTTGCGCAGGTGCAACTGACTGATGATCGGGATGGCGAAGGCCGCCGTTTTGCCGGTGCCCGTTTGGGCGATGGCCAGCACATCCTCGCCTTTCAGAATAGGCGGAATGGCCTTGTATTGAATATCTGTAGGACGTTTGAAACCCAACGTTTCCAGGTTTTGCTTCACCTCCGGGGCAATATTGTAATCGCTGAACTTCATACTGCAAAAGTATGGGATTTTAAACAGAATCGCCGGAGCGATGGTTTTTAAAGCAAGTAGTAACTTTGCGTTTAGTTAAGGGCACTTTGTTCTTACTATGTACCACCACAACTACATCCTGAATCAAGTGAATCAAATTTCTACCTTACTTCTTCGTACGGTTGTTATTATCGTGGGGCTTTCGCAGGCCCTGTATGCTCAGGTAACCGTCACGTTTCCCACCTCCCGCTTCGTATTTCAACGCAGCAACGCCAATAGGGCAACCATATATATCACCGGCCGGTGCCCGGCCAACACCACCCAAATTCAGGCCCGGCTCAGCGCCCGGCAGGGTGGCACATCGACCCCCTGGTTTGTACTCGACGGTGCGCCGGACAATGGTACCTTTCAGGGAGCTGCCCTCGACATCGTGGGAGGCTGGTACGATCTGGATGTTAAGGCGTTCAACGGGTTTGCCGAGATTGGTGCGGCCTACGTAGGCCGTGTGGGCGTGGGCGAAGTATTCGTGGTATCGGGCCAGTCGAACTCCTGGGGTGGCAGTTTTGTGGAGGGGCAAGCCCTCGAAGATCGGGTGTCGATGGTGCTGCAACCCAATGCCTATTATAATGGCCCGGGCAATTTTGAAGAACACGAACTCACCCTCAATGCGGTGGCGGCAACGCTGGGAGCCGGGGGGCAGAGTGGCATGGCTCCGGCAGCTCCTGTGTTCATGTGGGGGGCTCTGGGCGACCGATTGGTACAACGTTTAGGGGTACCAGTTATGTTTTTTGGGGGCTCGCATCCGGGGTCTCGCTCAACCGACTGGTTTGCGGCTGCTTCCGGCGAGCAAAATGTTGGCAACGGCTACTACAACCGTAATGCGCCGTACCGTGCTCTGGGGTCGGCTATGTTGCATTACCTCAAGCGGACGGGCGTGCGGGCTGTTCTCTGGCACCAGGGCGAGAGTGATAACTACTACCGCACCCGCGATGAGTACGTTTCGCAGATCGGTTTCGTGATCAACCGCACCCGGCAGCAGTCGGGGTTCAGCCAATTGGGTTGGGTGGTGTCGCGGGTGTCGTATCTGCACGCTTCGTTTGGGGCCGAATATGTCAATCATGAAACCGACCCCAACATTATTGAGGCCCAGAATATTCTGGCTTCGCAACCCAACAACTGGCCCGGCCCGGCAACCGATGGGCTCATTTATCCCGACTACCGGGTCGAAGATGCGTTCCATGTCCATTTTGGGGGGCAGGACTGTATTCGTCTGGCCGACATCTGGAGTCAGACTCTGAGCGACGCCTTCTTTACCAGCGTACAACCCTCGTTGCCCACGCGCCCCATTCTGCTCACAACGGGCTACGTTTTCCCGTTTGTGACCTCGCCCGGTCAGTCGGTCAATGTCCCCTTACTATCGGCGGTACCTACGCGCGCCGACAATACCTACGAGGTCGATCTGGTGAGCGAGTCGGGGTGCGCCCTGGCTACGGTGGGCAGCGGTACGGGTAACCTGATTCCGGTCACGCTGCCGTCGTGGGCCAACGGCCGCTACCGGCTCCGCGTTCGGTCGACTTCGCCCGCTGTGATAGGGGAACTGGGCGAGCCGATTACGGTCAATGGCTCAGGAGCGGGCGTACCGCCGGGTTACACCCCCGGCCCGCTCACGACCATACGCGCCGGTCGCTGGGATGACCCCACCATCTGGTCGTGTACGCGCCTACCCGACGCATCCGATGCCGTGTACATCAATCACTCGGTTACAGTCCCCGCCAATGGCCTGTACAGGGCGCAGAAAGTAATCCTGAACGCAGGCAGTAAGCTCCTCTACGAACACAACGGCCGTCTGGCACTGGGGCAGTAAGGAAGATTTTGAAGCGGTACTGAAACGGGGCGGTACATGAGTCAGCGGCCCGCCCTGAATTGGTCGTGCAGGGCTATAATTTGCGGGAGCAGGAGGGCAGTTTCGTCGTTGATCAGAATATAGTCGGCGAGGGCGGCCCGGTCCTCGTCCGACATCTGATTCTGAATGATTCCCCGAATCTGGGCTTCGGAACGCTGCGGGTCGCGGAGCCGAATCCGGGCAATGCGCAGGTCCATAGGTGCCTGTACTACCACCACCTTGTCGAGGGTGTTGTGGTCGCCCGCGCGCTTCATAATGGCCGCTTCTTTCACCACATACGGATGGTGGGCGTGTTGCGCCACCCACCGGGCGGTGTCGGCCATCACGCGCGGATGCACCAGCTGATTGAGTTGCCCGAGGAGTTCGGGGTTCTGAAACACCTGACTCGCTACCCACTGCCGGTTATACTGCCCCAGGGGGGTGTAGGCTTCTGGCCCCAGCAACCGAACAATATCGGCTTTCAGGATAGGGTCATGCTCGGTGAGCCATTTGGCCCGGTCGTCGGCGGCATACACCGGTACGCCCAATGCCCCAAATACCGCACAAATAAGGCTTTTCCCGGAGCCAATGCCGCCCGTAACACCGATTTGCAGGGGTGTTTTCATTGCGTAGACAGCAATTCACCAACCTCAAAACTGACCGATACGCGGTTAGCGCTTGCCTTAAGCAGGGGGTGCCGGAAATGATTGATGGGCACCTCCTCGTCGTAATTGTCAGCGATGCGCTTACCCGGAATACGCACCAGCAACGTATCCGAAAGGCCCTGAATCAGTCGGCGGGGACCTTCTACCGTGATCGTTTCGGGCCGAATATTGATCAGGCTTGTGACCACAAACCGGGGGGCCATGTCGAGGTGCAGGCTATCGGGCACGAGGTGTATGGTGCGGGTCATGCGTTGCTCAAAGCCCAGTTCGAGCGTATCGGCAATAACATAGTTGACGCGCAGATTTTTGATCTGTTCCGACAGCGAGGCCGTCATGGCCGAGGTGTTCAGCGTCGACTCGCGCAGGGGGCTTCTGACCACATAATCGACCGACGGCGTTCGGAAAGGCATCCAGGAATGGCCCAGCAGGTTCCAGCCATTGCCCGACACGTTGACCATCACCGTTTTGGGCAGGGGCGAGGTCGGTACGTACATCGAATCGTTGTACACAAACCGAACCGGAAACTCCACGTTGAGCGAGTATCCGTCTTTGTTCAGTGCATTGAGGAGCCAGAACAAACCGGCTACCAGTACGCAGGCCAGCAGCTTAATGGGCTGAAACGTACGGGTTGAAGCGTTGGGAGAGGCCACAGAAATAGTAAAAAACAGGCATTGGTAGTCGTTGTCTGCTTCGATCGCCGAAACGACCGGTATGGACAAGGACTACCAACGACAACGAATAGAAATTCGATTTTAAGCGGTTTTTTCCGGCGACTTGGCCGTGGCCTCGCGCGAAACGGCCGTCTTTTCAAACACGATCTTGATCCCCCGGTCTACTTCGAGCGTCACGGTGGTGTCTTCAACCGAAACCACCCGGCCATGCAGTCCGCCAATGGTTACCACAGCATCGCCTTTTTTGAGGTTTTCAATAAACGACTGCTGCTCTTTCCGCTTTTTTTGCTGCGGCCGGATCATAAAGAACCAAAATACGCCAATGATACCGGCATAGAGGAGCACCGTAAACACGGTTTGATTGGGAGCCGCCTGAGCGAGAATTGTGTGCATGGTAGAATTCAGACTTGATTAGGATTTGGTGGAATCGGCACCTGCTTTGGCATTGACCATCACCCGAAACTGAAGATCCGACATGGCCGGTTCGGTATTGGCAAAAACCGTGACGGTTTTATTTTGCGCACCTACTTTACCCTTGCTGTCGAACCGAACCCGGATCGACGATTTCTGGCCGGGCGCAATGGGTTCGCGGGGCCACTCGGGCGTGGTACACCCGCACGAAGCCGTAATGTTGTTGATAATGAGCGGAAACTCACCGGTGTTGGTAAAGGCAAAGTTGTGCTCCACGGTATCGCCCTCGGTAATGGTCCCAAAGTCGTACACGCCTTGATCGGCAAACTCCATTTTGGGCATTTTACCGGTGGCAGCCTGTTGCGACGCTTCACCCTGCTTACGGTTGTCGCACGCAACCTGCCCCAGGCACAAGCCCGCCAGCATGACCAGATACGCTACCTGTTTCATGCGTTCTGCTGCTTGATTTGGGCCATCAGCCGGTCTACGTCTTCCAGCAGCCGCTCGGCTTTCTCGCGGGCATCGTTGACTACCCGCTGCCCTTCGCTTTTCTGGAAATTTTCGGGCAGGTCGGCCGAGTTGAGCAGGTCCTGAACCAGCTGCTGAAGCTGATCGCGGTACTTGGTCAGTCGGTACGAGAGCCGGTCGCGGGTTACTTCGCCTTTGTCGGGGGCGTATAAAAGTCCAAGAATGGCGCCAGTTGCGGCACCGGTCAGGAAGAGGGCTAAGTCACGGCCAGTTTTGTTCATTATGAAAATGAGTTTACAGTTTTCGGTTTACAGTTTTCAGTTCAGTCAGTAGAATAACTGAAAACTGAAGACAGAAAACTGTAAACTTTATTTATTGTCCAAAAGTCCCCGTCCGCTCTTGCGAAGTTTGCCTTCGTTCTGGAGTTTGGTGGACAGGTTGTCTAAAATTCCGTTTACAAATTTACCGCTTTTCGGTGTACTGTAGGCTTTGGCCAATTCAATATATTCATTGATGGTCACCTTCACCGGAATGCCGGGAAAGCTCATCAGTTCACACACAGCGAGTTTCAGGATAATCCGGTCGAGCATGGCTACCCGCTCCACATCCCAGTTTTTGAGCTGATCCGCCAGCAATTGCTCGTACTGCCCGTCGTTGTCGAGCACATTATTGAAGAGCGTGTTCAAAAACAGCAGATCTTCCTCCCAGTCGTCGGTGAGGGCTTCGAGCTTGAGGCCATCCATCGTCTGCACCGATTTGAGGGTTTTGATGGCCATTCCGCGCACTACCTCGCTGTTTTCGGTCCAGCTCAGGTCAATTTCGGCCAGGAAATCCCGGATCAGCTCGTGCTTGAAAATGAGCGTCCGCAGCACATACTGCACCAGAGCCTGATCTTCGTCGGGCGTGTGGGTTTGTTTTTCGCAGTAAGCACGGTAGGTTGCATCCTGTTTGAGCGATTCTTTCAGGGCCTTACGCACAAACAGCAGGTCGTCGGTCCAGTTTACATTCCGCCGAACGGCCTCGTTGGTCAGGGGCTGATGGCCCGCCAGGGCTTTCACCACCGAGTTGTCGTACAGGGTCGACTCAAACGGAAAGGGGGCCTCGTCAACATCCCGGTACTGCCGCTCCTTATCAATTTGGGCCGCATGCCCCAGCTCAACCAGCAACAATAACACCCGGAGATAGTCGTCGTAGATGCCCTGTACCTCATCAATCATCATTTGAGCGAGGTGGGTGCGGTCTTTCTGACCCCGGCGTCGGTAGTACACCAGTCCATCATTGGCGGCTTTTAGTACCTTAGTGGGAGCATCTTCATCCTCAGCGGGTTGGTTCGCTTTGATGGCCTCTTCAAATAGCACCGAGGCCAGTTTTCGGTGTCCTTCCAGCTGACGTTTGTCCTGGGGCTGCATCGAATTGAGGTCGGGCTGGAAGTTTTCAGCAATCCCGTCGAGGGCTATTTGCTGGTTGGAAAGTTCAGCCTGCCGAAGGGCGTACACCGCCTGCATGACCTTAATTCGGAGCAATCGTCTATTAATCATCCCGCCTAAATCCTATTAACTCTACCGATAAGAAAAAGAACTTCTGTAAATCGTTGCAAAATTAGGGTGCTTTTGGTAGTTTTCCCAACGAAAACCGTCTTGTATACTACCCTATTGTAAAACTTTACTTCTGCATGCTTTCCTTTCCTGCTCTTGCCCGCATGGCTTCATGTCTGGCAACGATCGGCCTTGGCATGATCGCGGTGGGCTGCCAACCGACCCACTACGCCATTGTTCAGCATGAGCGACCGGCTCACAGCCGACTGACAACGGAGCGGCAGGAGGTCGGGCCAATTGGGACCGACACCCTACCCGCTACGGTTCAACGGAATGAAGCCCCCCAACCCACGGTAGCCATTGCGGCAGACGCAGGCCCGGCCCATTCGCCCGCCTACCGACCCAAAGCCCATCATGTGCGCAACCCCGAGGCCCGCGAGCCGAAGCGGGCAGCCTGGCTGCGGGAGTTGAGTGTGAAAAGCAACCCGACGGTTACGGAGTTTGCGCCCCGGCACGAAGCGCCCGTACCCACAACCAAACGTCGGGTGCCGGGCCTAGCCAAGGCTTCGGTGGTGGGCGGAGTTCTGTCGCAGGGGTTGGTGCTGTTTGGTACGGCTTCAGGGCTGGTGTGGGTGCTGGCTGTAATGGTGCCGCTGGCGTCGATTCTGCTGGGTGTGGCAGGATTAGCCAAAATAACCCGTCGGCGCGATGAGTTTCGGGGTAAAGGATGGGCTATGAGCGGGATTTTACTCGCTACAGGGGCCATTGGCCTTGCCCTGATGGCTGCGGCAGCGCTGGCTACATCTGAGGTTATTTGGAAATAGGTGAATGTGTAATGAAAAGTGTATAATGTGTAATGAAAAGTGTATAATGTATAATGGAAAATACTGTTGATTATCAGCTTATCCATTATTCATTATACACTGTCCATTATCCATTCTTTTACCAATCAATTATTCACCTACGCCAGTGCCAGAAAGCAAACGGCTGCAACGTGAAACCAGATCCCAAACAGGCAGGAGACCGGTGTTCCGACAAACGGTTGTGAATGACCCGTTGGACTGGGCAACATCCAGATTAGTCGACGGTCTAAAGCAAAAACGGTGAAAAGCGTGGTCAGGCTGATGGCCAACATGCTATACACCCGGAGGTGACTCAGGTGCATCAGGGGCGAATGGGGCCAATTTTCCATAAACGGAATAAGAAGCATTCCTCCGCCACTTAAGGCCCGGATGGTGAGTGAGCCAACCGTGAGGGTAATCAGCAGATGCACAAACACTTCGAAGAAGGCCCGCCCTCGCGTTTGCAGCCACGGAACCACCAGGCTGGCGAAAGCAGATACGATAAGAACAGAGGTTTCCATACGTAGAGTTTGGTTGACACAAAGCCAACTCGACACCAAATCTCTACACTTACCTTTAAACGGATATTAAGGGTGAGTTAAAAGCGGGTTAAACGGAGGAAAAGGGAGGAATGCATCACAACAGCACAATATCATTGGCGTGTGCGGCTTCCACGTTTTGTTGCTGAAGGTTTTGAATCAGTACTTCCGACGATAAGCGGGCTTTGGCAACGGCAACAACCTGACCCTCGGGATCGAGAATTTCGACCACTTCACCGGCTTCGAACTCGCCCCGTACCTGAGCCACACCCACCGCCAACAGGCTACTCCGACGTTGAAGCGCCCGCACCGCCCCCGCATCGACCTGTAGCTGACCTACGGCAAGGCTGCCACTACCGAGCCACCGGTTGCGGGCCGAAAGGCCAGCCGGCTGGGCATCGAACCGCGTCCCGATATGGCCCTCTACCGCTTTCTGAATCCCGTCGGGCTCGTTCAACCCGAAAATAACTACGGGTACGCCGAGTCGGGTAGCGAGCTTGGCAAACGTGAGCTTAGACGACATACCGCCCAAACCCAACGACGACTTGTCGGTGCGGACAACCCGGAATACCGATTCGTCGAGGGTGGGTACGTGCCGGATAATCTGCCCGTTGTTGTCGAGCAGGCCACCCACCGAGGTGCAGAGCAGCAACGCCTGTGCCCCAAACCCAACGGCGAGCAGGGTAGCCAGTTCGTCATTGTCCGAAAACTTCAACTCCCGGCTGCTGACGACGTCATTTTCGTTTGCAATCGGAATAATATCATTAGCCCACAGTTCGTCGTAGGTTTGTTTCAGTTGCAGAAACTGATCGCGGTGGGCAAAGTGGTGCCGTTCGCAGAGGCTCTGGGCAATCCGTACCCCGTAAACCCCGAAAAAGCGACTATAAATGTTGAGCAACAAGAGGTTGCCTACGGCTGCGGCTGCCTTACGCTGGGTGATGTCGCCCTGATAATTGCGGATAAACGATTTGCCCGCACCCACCGCGCCCGACGAGACCAGTACAATACGGTAATGGGGGGTAAGGGCGGCTACCTGCCGGGCAATATCGACCATGACGGGCTCGTTGAGCTCGCCCGTGGGTTTGGTAATGGACGCGGTTCCGAATTTTAAAACAAGTACTGGTTTCGTCATGCCCGCAAATATACGGCTTCGTGCGTGAGCAGCCGGGCAAAAATTGGTTTTCGGAGCTGGATGGCCTACAAAGGCGCATCAACGCAAACCGGATACGGCTTATCGGCGCCGGGCCTTCAGCCAGCTCGTATCGCCCCCGAATACCGCCTTTGGGCGGTACCCGTCTCTCTCGGTAGAGGTCAATTGTTTCGTCCACGGGGCTCGTTGCTGCGGGGCGGCACCCGGCCCTTTGGAGTTGTACTCGGCGTAAACGGCGGTTTTCTCCGCGTCGGGTTTGTTCCAGTTGTGCCAGCCCGCCGGGTGAATATGCTCGCCCAGCTGACTGTTGATAAACACCGTTTTGGCAAAGTTGCGCCACGGTCTGCCCAGGTACACACTGCCCGTGGGGGCATCGCCCACGAGGGTGCAGTTCAGAAACACATAGCCAACCGGCCGGTTTTCGGGCGTCGATGCGGCCGTCACGTACTGACCGCCTTTTTTGCTGAAAATAGTGCAATGGTCGAAGATCGCCGTAGCCGACCCGAAGATGAAATCGGTGGTACCTTCGATGTAGCAGTCTTTGTAGTACTGTCGGCCCCAGTGCCGGGGACTGCCCGTGTACAGTGTATCCTGAAAGCCCAGAAACCGGCAGTTGACAAACACGACCCGGTCGCCCGTAACGAAGGCGGCAACCGCCTGCCCCACGGGCCCGGCTGTGTTTTCGAACGTGAGGTTTTCGGCCCGAAAATCGTTGCCGAAGATGTAAAACGAGCCCGAAGTGGAGGTCGTCAGCTTTTGCGAGACGCCCGACGGCAGGGTGACAGTTCGACCCGAAAAATCGTCGTAGGTAAGGATGGTGCTCTGCTTGTCTTCCCCAATCAGCGTGACGAAATGCTGAGTTGAGTCAAGGGTAAGTTTCTCTTTGTAAACGCCCTTTTTGATAAAAATCGTGATCGGGCTCCCGTTGTTTGCCGGTACGGTGCGGAGGGCTTCCTGCACCGTGCGGTAGTCGCCGGAACCGTCCTGTGCCACCGTAATCCGTTTCTTCTGGGCATAACCGACCGACGCCAACAGCAGGCTCAGGCCGAAAATCCAAATTCCGCCAGACAGGCGGTTACGTATTAGTTTCCCCATTTTTTTACCCAGTTCGGATAGTCTTTGGTCAGCAGCCGGGCGGGCCAGGTTCCGTACCAGCCGTATCCAGCCCGTCGTTCGTTTTCGATATCGGCCAGCTTGTATTTTATTACACTGTCGCGGCCCGTAAAAAACGGCCGGTTTGTTTCCAGATCGTAAAACCGGGCCCAAAGCGTAGAGCCCGAATCGGGCACCACAACCTGATCGCGGCCCGACGGCTGGTTTGAATCATTGATAGTTTTCACGGCGATTCCCACCAGCTTAACTTGCTCAAACCAGGCTACCGCCGACCGAATGGCTGTTTTGATTTCGGGCGAGGGGTTGTCCTGCTGCATCAGAAATTGCACAATCCCGACCGACTCACTGCCGCTCAGCGAAGGTAGCTCGAACGCCCGGGCTTTGGTGGGTAGAAGGGTCCGGCGGTCGTGCTGAGCGCACCAGACCGTGAGCTTGTCGCCTTGCCTGTACTGGGTTTTCAGAATGCAATCGATGCCTCGTTTTACGGCCGTCTGAGCCTGTGGCACCAACCGGGGCGAGACTCGATCGAAACCATTCTGACCCGTTGCGGTGCGGTGCATCACCCATAGGACATCAATCATGGCTCCGTCGTTGTAGGTGATCTGTCCCCGGTACTTACTCGAATCGGGATAAAACTGGGGCCATCCACCTGCCCGGTTCTGAGCCGACAGGAGAAACGCAATACCCCGCTCGGCGGCCTGAAGGTAGGCTGGGGTTCCCGTTTTGGCGTAGGCACTCACGAGGTAGTTTATCTCGCGGGTGGTAGCCCCGTCGTCAATGGTCGTGTCGAGCCGGTCGCGTTCGGCAGCCAATGTTTTCTGGGTGGCCTTGCTCAACGGTTTGTCGTAGTCGATCCGGTTGCCGCCCGGTTGCGGCCATCCGCCGTTGGCTCGCTGGTAAAGGAGCATCCGCTCAGCCACCGTATCTACGGTAGGCTGGGCAGATGCTTGGTTGGGCAGGCAACAGGCTAAGAGAAACAAGGGACCGAGAACAAGCAGCCACGAGCCACGCCAGAAACGCCCGGCTTCCAACCTCCCTACTGTTGACCGGCGCGTCTGACGGTTTCGTGTGCTGTTCATCCCGATACCCTGTTTTTCCGAATCAATACCCATAATCCTGTTTCAGGTTGGGATTGGCGTCGAGGGCCTGCTGATTAATCGGAAACAGCTCACTCTTGTTGGGCGTGAAATACTGCGCAATGGAGGTGATGTACGTAGCGGTTACGTTCTGCCGCCAGTCGACGCGGGTCCAGCCGGTAATCTGACCCGTTGAGGGGCTGGGCCGGTACAGCGAGCTGAACAGCTGATATTCTTCGCCGTTTTGACGCCAGTAGATGTACTGCGGTACGTTGGCGTACCGGCCCCGGGCGTTCAGCAGGTCGGTCAGGTTGGCTTTAGCCTCGTCGATTTTGGTCTTGAGCAGGTTCCACCGGATGAGGTCATACTTGCGGATACCCTCGCCCCCAAACTCCAGGTAGCGCTCGTTCACGATAGCGTCGAAAAACGCGGCTTTGGTGGTGGGTGTAGTGCCTACCCGGTTGAGGTTTCCCCGGAACGCCCGCTTGCGTACTTCTTCAAAGGCGGCAATGGCTTCGGCGGTAGGGCCGTTTTTAAGCTCGTTTTCGGCCTCGGCAAACATCAGCAGTACGTCGGCAAACCGGATAATGGGCCAGTTGTAGCCGAGGTTCTGAGCCGTGCCGGGCAGCAACGTACCCCGCCAGTCGCGCCGGAATTTACCGTCGGTGATGGTCGTCAGGCGTTGGGGGCTTTTGTTGTTGTTAGCGGCTACCTGATACAGCGTGATGGTCACGTCACGGCGGGTATCGGTCGAGTCGAAGGCGTAGAAGTACGTGGGCAAGGGGTTTATACCCCCTCCGCCCTGACCGAACCGCGAAGCTGCATCGAGCCGGGGACCGTTGTAATACCCAAGCTTACTGTCCGATTGAGCCGACCCACCGGCCGACCCTACCTCAAACATAATTTCACCGGCCGGGTCGGGCTGCATCCCGTTGACGAACTGCTTAAACAGGGTTTCGAAGTTGGCATTGAGCGTGTGCTGATCCCGGCGCTGCATAATGGCAAACGTCTCGTCGCGGGCAATCTGGTAGTATTTCGCGAAGTCGGCCCGGCGTTCCATCTGCCTGGTGTCGCGCCGAAGCGAGAAACCACCCCGGTAGAGGGCCATGCGGGCGCGCAGCGCTTTGGCGGCTCCTTTGGTAATGCGTTCGTTGCGGGCACCGGCTTCGGTACGCCAGGGTAGCATGTCGGCGGCTACGCGGAGGTCTTCGAGCAGGCTATCGTACACCTTATCGCGGTCTTCTTTAGCCAGAAACAGGTCGGTTTGGGTGTACGAGGGCGTCATCGGCGCAGGCACATCGCCCCAGGTACGAATCAGTTCGAGGTAGTACTGTGCCCGGAGGGTCAGGGCCTCGCCGTGCAACCGCCGGAGCTCACGTTGTTCGGTGGCGGTGCCGTTGTTGTATTGCGCCATTTTCGGGATCTGGGCAATGCAGAGGTTGGCCCGTTCGATACCCTGATATAGGGCATTCCACGAACTGGCCAGCTCCGTGTTACCAGCCAGCAGGTTGTACCGGGCAATTCCCCGCCGACCGTTGTCGAGCGAGCCGCTCGTCATCATCTCATCGGTATCATACGGGTAGTACATACTGATACGAATCCCGTAGGTTGGGTCGCCCGAGAGTAGGTCATAGGCCCCCAGTACGGCGAGGGTGGCGTTGCTCACGTGGGAGAAAACGGCTTCGTTGTCGAACTGCGAAATAGGCGCTACGTCGAGGTACTTCTGGCAGGCAGTGAGGCCACCAACGGCGATGACCGTAGCTAGAGCAATGGATTTATAGAAAGAAGTCTTTTTCATGTCGGAACAGAACGTAAAAGGTAAAGCGGCTGAATGAGTGCGGGTGCGGCCGCCAAAGCAAACGGGTTACTTCATAGGTTGGGGAAGACACGTTTCGGCTACAGCCCGCACTCGTTCAATCGCTCGTTCGTTGGTTAAAAAGATAAGTTGACACCAAACACGTACGTCCGGGCGCGGGGATAAGCCGCAAAGTCGACGCCCGGTGTCAGCGGATTGAACCGGCGGGCGTTTACCTCGGGGTCGAAGCCTGAGTAGCGGGTCAGCGTGGCCAGGTTGTTCACTGTAGCGTAGAAACGGGCGTTTTGCAGGCGCACCTTGGTCAAAATTACCTTGGGTACAGTGTAGCCAAACGTGACGTTATTGACCCGCAGGAACGAACCATCTTCAACCGCCCATGAGTGCAGGTACGGCCGGTTGTTGGTGATAGGCTGCCAGATGGTCGCGTTGGCATTCAGGGCGGCCAGTTCGGTGGGGTCGGTGACTACGGCACCCCGGTCGTTTACGGTGCGCCAGCGGCCCGCCATCACATCGAGCATGTTCACGTTGCGGTAAAAACCAGACGTCAGTTCGATCTTGTTGGCGTTGTAAATGTCGTTGCCAAATACCCAGTTGACGAAGATGCTGGCGTCGAAGTTTTTGTAGCTAAACTGGTTGTTGAAACCGCCGAAATGCTTCGGGTTGGCATCGCCAATTACCGTCCGGTCGTCTTCGAGCCGAATCTGACCGTCGCCGTTCAGGTCGCGGAGTTTAACGGTACCGGGCTGGGGCGTTCCAAAAATGGCGGTGCCGTTGGGTACGCCTTCCTTCAGCGTGTAGGTACGGGTGGTAGCGTTGTAGTTGAAGTCATCCACTTTGTAAAACCCATCCGTGATAAAGCCGTACATCTGACCCACGGGCTGCCCTACCTGCAACACGTAATCGTCGGCACCGTCGGAACCCTGCCAGCCCGATGAAGTGGTTTGCCGCTGAACGGGGCCGAGGTCTTCGATCCGGTTCTTATTGAACGACACGTTGAAGTTGGCTGACCAGTTGAAGTCCTTCGTCCGCAGCACGGTTGAGCTTAGCTGAAATTCAACCCCCCGGTTTGAGGTGGCTCCTACGTTTTTGATCTGGGTAGTGTAGCCCGACGTCGACGGGATGGGCAGGTTTACGAGCAGGTTGTTCGTCCGGTTGTTGTACACATCGGCCGAGAACTGAAGCCGACCACCCCACAAGCCCAGATCAAGACCAATGTTGCGCGAGTGCGTTGTTTCCCAGGTCAGGTTGGGTTGTGCCAGCGAGGCCGGTGCAAAGCCCGGTAGTACCGACTCGCCCAGGGCGTACTGCGCCGTGGTGTTGAACAACTGGGCGTAGAGGAAATCGGCAATCCGGTTGTTGCCTGCTACCCCGTAGCTCACGCGGAACTTTCCGTCGTTGATAAACTTGAGCGACTCCATGAACTTCTCCTGCGAGAACCGCCACGCCAGCGAGCCCGAGGGGAAATAGCCCCATTGCTGCCCCGTCGCAAATTTCGACGAGCCATCGGCCCGCATGGTTACGGTAGCCAGGTATTTGTCGCCCATGGCGTAATTGGCCCGGCCAAAAAACGAGAGCAGCGTACTACGCGACTCCGAGCTGGTGGGCAGCGGCTGAATAGCCCCCGCTGGTGCCGAACCCAGGTTGATGTTGGCTAAAGCTTTCTGTGCCTGAATGTCAGACGGGAAATAGCGTGTTTCGATGCCCGTGGCCCGGTCGCGCACTTCAAAAATCTCCTGACCAACCAGCAGGTCGAGGTCGTGCCGCCCGCCCAGCCCTTTGCGCGAGTACGTCAGTACGTTTGAGTTGTTGAGCGTCACGCGGTTGGTAGTCCCGATGGACGCTACCGGCAGAGCGGCATAGTTGCGGGCCGTGGCCGTAATCTTGCTGAAAAAACGGTCGTCGCGGCCGCTGTTGTTATCGTACCCGGCCGTTACGCGCAGGGTCAGACCTTTGATAAACTGGTAGCTGAAATAGCCGCTCAGGTTGGTTGCGTTCTGGTTCCGGCGCTGGTACTCGGCCTGCGTCAGCAGCACGGGGTTGCTCAGTCGGGTCGAGTTGTAATAGTCTTCGTCGAATTCGTTGATGTCGACGCCTGTGCGGGGCAAATCGAGCGGCTGGTACTGAATGCTGTGCCGGAGCCGGTTGGTGCTCGCCGTGCCACTGCTGGTGGTGCCGGCCCCGTCGATTCGCTGGCCGAGGTAACGAGCCACAAAGCCGACTTTAAACTTGTCCGACACGGTATGGTCGAGCTTGAAGTTGACCAACTTTCGGTCAAACGCAGATTCGAGCAGAATACCGTCTTCGGTGTTGCTTGTCAGGCTGAGGTTGTAATTGGTGGTGCGGTTGCCGCCATTCACCGAAATATTGTGGTTCTGGTACATGGCTTTCCGGCCAAATACCCGGTCCTGCCAGTCGATAAACGGGGCGTTGCGGTAATTGCTCAGCGTATCGAAGGTCGAGCCAAACTGGTTGGCAAAGCTCGTGCTGTCCTGGGCGTTGCCCCGCGTGCGTTCGTACTGGTAGAGCACATAGTCGTAGGGTTGCAAAGCGCCCAGTTTTTTGAGGTTTTCGCGAAAACCAAACGAGCCGTTGTAGCTGACCGTTGTGCGGCCCGTCCGGCCCGACTTGGTGGTGATGATAATAACGCCGTTGGCCCCACGAGCGCCGTAAATGGCCGTGGCGCTGGCGTCTTTCAACACGTCGATGGTCTCAATATCCTGTGGGTTGAGGGTATTGAGGGCGTTGTCGAGCTGAATACCGTCGACCACATAGATGGGTGAGTTGTCCTGCGTGATGGAGTTGCCGCCCCGCACCCGGATTCGGATGTCGGCACCGGGGCCACCCTCGGCCGTAGTGACCTGTACACCCGCGAGCCGCCCCGTGATGGCCTCGGCTGCGTTGGTGATGGGAATGTCTTTGATCTGTTTGCTGCCAACCGACGAAACCGAGCCCGTCAAATCGCGCCGGTTTACGGTGCCGTACCCGATTACAACCACCTCATTCAGGGTTTTCTGGTCGGGTTCGAGCGTAACGTCGAGAGCGGTGCGGTTGCCGAGGGCAACTTCCTGGGTGGTGTAGCCGATGAAGCTGAATGTAAGGGTAGCCGCGCCGGTATCGGGCACGCGCACCGAGAATTTGCCATCGCCATCGGTGGTGGTGCCGGTCGAGGTGCCTTTGAGCACCACACTTACGCCGGGTAATGGGCTGTTGGCTCCACCGTCTTTTACCTGTCCCGAAACGAGCCGGGTTTGCTGGGCGTAGCCGACCGAGAGCAACCCAAACAGCAGTAAGGTGAGCGTTAGAAGTTTATGCATGGGAGTTATTTTGAAACTTCGGATTGCCCGACACCACCCGGTATCGCTTTTGAAAACAACCCTAATTGTATAATTTGAATAAAGAAGGATGGGAAATCAGCCCCCTCTCACTTGTATACCTCCCTGATTTTATACCCGTCGGTTGGACCCGCCAACTATTTAATTGGCTTTTTTTACGCAATCGTTGCCGGGAACGTTGCCAAAAAGACACTTTCAAAGACGGATTTGGAATAATCCGCTCAGTGTATCTGTCGGCAGCGTGGCAGACCTTGCGGAAACGCTGCCCAATAGCTCTAAGCAAATTGTATAATTCCGATAAACGAACGGGGCACTACCCCGAAGAGTAGTGCCCCGTTTCAAAGACCTAAGTCGCGCTGTTTATTTGACGCCTACCGGCTCAGCTGCCGATAGCTTGACCGGCTCCATGCGCGGGGCAAAGAAGTGCATGCACAACCAACCTGCGAGGTACGCAAAGCCGCAGATGATAAACAGAACATTGTAGCCACCGGTGAGGTTGCCGGCTTCTTTGTAGCTGTCGAGCAGAGCCCCGACCAGAATCGGGAACAGGATACCACCCACCGAGCCGGCCATACCACCGATACCGACCACCGAGCTAACGGCCCGCTTCGGAAACATATCCGATGCCGTGGTGAAAATGTTGGCACTCCAGGCCTGATGCGCAGCTGCCGCCAGACTAATCAGCGCAACGGCCTGCCAGATGTTGGTAGCAAACTGAGCCAGTGTAATCGGAATCACGAGTAGGGCAAAAATGAGCATGGCCGTTTTGCGGGCCCGGAAAATAGGCATACCCCGTTTAATGAAATAGCCTGACAGATACCCTCCGCCGATACTGCCAATCGTGGTAGCGGTGTACACCACTACCAGAGGCAACGATGGCTTTTTGAGGTCCAGATTAAACGTAGATGCGAAGTAGCTGGGTAGCCAGAACAGGAAGAACCACCAGATCGGGTCGGTGAGGAACTTGCCCAGGATAAAAGCCCAGGTTTGCCGGATTCGGAACAGTTGTCCCCAGCCAACCGATTCGCCCGTAGGCACTTCTTCATCGTTGTCACTGTGAATATAGGCGTACTCTTCCTGCCCGAGCCGGGGCTGCTTGGCCGGAGATTCGTAGTAAATCCACCAGAAAATAAGCCAGATAAAACCAATGGCACCGGTAATAATGAACGCTTCCTGCCAGCCGTAAGCCCCCAGAATCCAGGGCACCATAACCGGCGCTACCACCGCTCCAATGTTGGCCCCCGAGTTGAAAATACCCGTTGCGAGGGCGCGCTCACGCTTGGGAAACCACTCGGCTACCGACTTGATAGCGGCCGGGAAGTTACCCGACTCGCCCAAACCCAGTACGGCCCGCCAAACCCCGAACCCAAAGGTGCTGGTGGCTACAGCGTGCAGCATGGCGGCAATACTCCAGACGATAATCGAAATGATGTAGCCCATTTTGGAGCCAATCTTGTCGATTACCCGGCCGAACAGGAGCAGACCCAACGCATACGAAGCCGAGAAGGCCATCACAATGCGGCTGTAGTCGGTTTCGGTCCAGCTAAATTCGGATTCCAGAGCCGGTTTGAGCAGGCCGATAACCTGCCTGTCGAGGTAGTTGATCGTTGTGGCGAAAAAAAGCAGGGCCACAATGGTCCAGCGATAGCCGCCTTTGGGTTGGTTCATAAAAGTTTGACGGTAAGACGTTTAACGATAGGGGTGCCCGGTTGGGGGCGGATAAAAAGAGACTGGATAAACAAATACATTAAGGGGTAGTCGTTGCCGACCGGGTACGTTGCAGCCGGTGTTGTACGTCGGTCTCTGTCTGAGCCGAGGCATCCCCAAACTCCTGCAACTTACCCACGGCAGCCGCAGCAGCAAAGTCAATGATGGCTTGCGGCTCGTGTTCGTTGTAGTGCCCGTAAATGAGGCCCGCCATAAAGCAGTCGCCACTACCTACTTTGTCGACGACCGAGTCGAGCAAAAATTCGGGCGCTACATACGTTTGCCCGTTGGTATGCAGGGTGGCATAATACCGGATGCCCCCCGGCGGGTTATCAAACCGGAAGGTATTGGCCACGATCCGGCAACGCCCGAACCGCGCCCGAATCGCGTCGGCAGTTTGGGCGGCATGGGTCACGTACTGTTCCGCCGTCCATTCGTCGGTAATCGTGGGGTCGAGCGGCATATCCAGTAGGGTATGTGCCGCCCAGATATTCCCCATCACCAGATCGCAGTGCTCCACCAGGGCGGGCATGATCTGACACGGCCGCTTGCCATATTGCCAGAGCTTGGCGCGGTAATTCAAATCCATCGAAACGGTGATGCCTTTGGCGGAGGCTACCTGTAGCAGTTCGAGGCAGGCATCGGCTACGGCCTGACTCAGGGCCGGGCTAATGGCACTCACGTGCAGCCAGCTGATGCCGTCGAGTACGGCTTCCCAATCTACTTTGCCGGGGGCCAGCTCCGAAAAAGCCGAGTAGGCCCGGTCGTAGATGACGCCCGCATTTTTGAGGTCGGAGCCCTGCGGCAGGTAGTAACTCCCCACCCGGCTGCCAAACCGGGTCATGCCCGCGGTGTCGATCCCCAGCGTATTGATCTGGTTCAGCATATCGTCGGCCAGGGCGTTGAGGGGAAGCACGGTGTTGTAACGAACCGGTACATGCCAGTTTGCCAGAGCGGTGGCCACGTTGAGTTCGGCTCCGCCAACAAAAACCGGCATGGTTGCCTGTCGAATCCATTCGCCGTTGGCATGTGGCGAAAAGCGGAGTAACAACTCACCAAAACAACAAACTTTACTCATTCACAAAAAGTGGTTTTCTGAACCGGCGAACCGGATTATAGTGCAAAGAGCATTTATAAGCCATTACTTACCCTAACTCCTTGCTAAAAACCGGTTTTTGTGGGGTTTACCATGTAGAAAGTGGGGGAAAGTAGTGATTATCTAAAGGTTCGGCCTACACAGATTAACTCATTTGTCGAGCAAAACGGATTTGGTAAAACGGGCCTTCAGAGTGGCGTAAAGACCCTGATCGAGAAACTGTCCGAGAGCCTCCTGTACGCGCTCGGCAAAGCCCGGCAACAACGTGAGATCGTGGCCCCATACTGATTTGTTGCCTAATACGGTACTGACCACCTGCGCCGGAGTAGCCCGTGCCCAAAGGTCGGCGAAGTACCCGGCTTTTTCATCCTGAATCGGGTAGGGGGTACAGTCGCGGTCGCCGTACCAGAGCTCACCCGGTTTCGTGGGCTGATGCGTGCCCCGCATAAACAGGAGGTAAGCCGCAAATCCCAATGCCATGTAGGTCGGTGTAGTGCCCAACTGATGATAGTACTGGAGCAGGGTCGGTACGTTGCGCATCTGCATTTTGGCGGTGTACTGCATTGTAATAGACAGCCAACGGTGTTCGATATACGGATTCTGAAACCGGTCGAGCACATCGGTGGCAAAGCGTTGGGCCGTTTTTTCGTCCACCGGGTAGGGGATACCCGGTAGCAGTTCGGCCAGCATCAGCGACCGGATAAACGCTCCCATGGTTTCGTCGTCCATAGCCTCACGAACCGTATCAAAACCTGCCAGCCAGGCCAGGCCACAGCTCAGCGTGTGGGTGCCATTGAGTAATCGTAGTTTGAGTTCGCGAAACTGATTGATGTTTGGCCGGATAAACACGCCCGCATCGGCCCGGCTGAACGATAGCACCTCGGTTACCCGGCTCGCATGAGGGCCGTCGGGAACCTCAATAGCCCAAAGCCGGTACACTTCGGCAATGGTCAGCAATTCGTCGTCGTAGCCGAGTTGGTCGGCCAGGTCGTGCAGGGTAGCGGGGTCGGGGCGGCCCGGTACGATCCGGTCGACCAGCGAATTACAGCACGTATTGGCCGATTCGAGCCAGTCGATAAAATCACTTTCAAGCCCGTTGCGGTGCGCGAGTTCGAGCAGAATAGCTTCGAGCCGGGTGCCATTATCGGGAATCAGTTCGGTGGGGACAATCACCAGCCCCCGGTTGGGGTCGCCCCCAAAAGCCCGGTAGCGCGCATACAACACGGCGAGGAGCTTGCCCGGAAATGATTGCGGGGGCGCTTGCCGAATGTCGTCCTGTACGAGTTGAATGCCTACCTCGGTGGTGTTCGAAATCACCAGTTTCAGGTCGGGGTTACCCGCCAGCTGAAGTACTGATTCCCATTCCGTTCGGGCCGATAAAACCCGGCTTATGGCCGAGCAGATGACGTTCTCCTCTACGGTACGGCCGTTTTCAACGCCCCGGATGCAGAGCGTATAGAGGTTGTCCTGTCGCCGAAAGGCGGTAAGGTCGCCCCCGTCGGTTGACTTGACAACTACGATTCGCCCGTTGAAGAGGCCCTCTCGATTGGCCTTGTCGATCAGGTAATCGGGCAGGCCCCGCAACAAGGCCCCTGTACCGAACTGGAGCACCGTTTCGGGCAGTTGCAGCAACTGTTCAAGGGTTGGGTGGGCGTTTGTAGCGGCCGGTTGGTCCAGCAGGTATTTTAGCGATAGATCATTCATCTTGAGCCCTGTCGCCGGTGATAAACCGGATTGTCTTTTTTCAATCTGTACCGAAAAAGAGTGCCCGGTTCTGAAAAAGCCGGATTGGTTAAGAATAGCCAGTCTGGAAGCTCATCCGACGGGTGAGGCTGTATTTATTCATGCAATCGTTATCGGGAACGTTGCCAATTTGGCCTTCCGGTGCGTGCGTTGGGGGCTTATCAGTAGATTTGGTTCTTAAAACCCTCCTACTGATGACTCAGCGACGACGGGTTACTTTATCTTTTTTTGGATTTTAGCGAGAATACGCTTTGGAGGCAGTTACCATAAAAGACATCGCCCGGGCCCTGAATCTGTCGACTTCAACGGTGTCGAGGGCTCTGCGGGGAAGCTACGAAATCAATCCCGAAACCAAGCGGCTGGTGATGGAGTATGCCGAGCGGATGAACTATCGGCCCAACCCGATTGCGCTTAGCCTGAAAGAAAACCGCAGTCGGGTGATTGGTGTGATTGTGCCCCAGATTGCCAACGATTTTTTCTCGCAGGCCATCAACGGTATCGAAGCCATTGCTTACAACCGGGGCTACCACGTAATTATCGCCCAAAGTCATGAGTCGTTTGAACGTGAGGTGGTTACGGTGCAGCAGTCGGTGGCGCGTAAGGTGGATGGACTCCTTATTTCGCTCTCAAGCGAGACCAACGATGTGAGTCATTTGCAGGAATTAAGGCAAAAGAACTTCCCGATTGTTTTGTTCGACCGGGTGTCGGATGAGCTGGATACCGTAAAAATTGTGTCGGACAACTACGGGGGGGCGTTTGCCGCTACCGAGCACCTGATCCGGTCGGGGCGTCGGCGCATTGCGCACGTGACTATTCCGCCCTACATGTCGATCACACAGGAGCGACTGGCGGGCTACCGCGCGGCTCTGGAACAAAACGGGTTGCCGTACGATGAGTCACTGATTCGGTACGTGGGTTTTGGGCAGCACGAAATTGACCCTATCGTCGACGATTTGCTGGAACAGTCGCCCCCGCCCGACGCGTTTTTCGCTGCGAGTGACCGGCTGGCGCTCGGTTGCCTGGCCACGTTACAGGCTCGCCGGATTGTGATTCCCGAACAGGTCTCGATTGTGGGGTTCACCAACATCGGGGTAGCGCACCTGCTGTCGCCCCCGATGAGTACGGTGGTGCAGCCCGCGAAGGAAATCGGTCAAACGGCGGCCGAGCGGCTCATTGAACTAATCGAACGCAAGCAAAAAGCCGCCCCGGTTGATACCGTCCGTATTCCGACGCAGCTAATCGCCCGTCAGTCGAGCGGGGTTTGACCGTAAACAAGCCAATTGCTGTGTCTTGGATTATTAACAGGGTTGTTCCTGATTTTGGGAACTTGATCAACGGTTGGCCTAACACCACCCCCTGCCCCCTCCTGATTTCAGGAGGGGGAGCCGAAACGTCCATCTCGACGAATAAAAGGGGGTAGTACTGGACAAAATGAATACCTAAGCGATTGGCGTAACCAAAAATTGAACGCAGATGAAGCGAAGCGGGCAGATGACCACGGATTACCAATCCGCGAAAATGGGCCCGATCCGCGTCATCCGCGTGCCAATCCTCTGAATTTAAATGGCACGCGGAGAACGCCGATTTAACGAATTCGCGCTGATGAGTACATCCGCGAAAATCGGCCCAATCCGTGCCATCCGTGTGCCAATTCTTCTGAATTTAAATGGCACGCGGATAACACCGATTTAACGAATTCGCGCTGATAAGTAAATCGGCGGAAATTGGTGTTATCCGCATCATCCGCGTGCCAATTCTTCTGAATTTAAATGGCACGCGGATAACACCGATTTAACGAATTCGCGCTGATGAGTACATCCGCGAAAATCGGCCCAATCTGCGTCATCCGTGTGCCAATTCTTCACTCAATCTCCCAATTATTTCCGAAGAGCCGCTGCGTTCGAGGGAACCTGCTCCAGAAGCCACGTAGCGAGTTCTTTACCAGCTTTAAAGTTCTCGTAGCGAGCGGGAATCTTCCGTCCGTCCACGTATTCATTGTAAAGCCACGGGTCGCCAACGGCGAATACCGTTCCCTTGCCTACCTTGGCAACGGCCATAATCACATCACCGCTATCCGTCACAACGGCCTTGGCGGGAGCTTTCACCGCGAGGGGCGATAACTCCTTGATATACACCGTGCGGGTTGACGGGAAAATAGGAACCCCGGCCGGAATCGTAATTTGGCCCTGTTCAAACTGATCTTTCTGGACCATGTTGCGGTTTTTGGGCAGAAACTGAATCCCGAACTGAGCCGCTAACCGGTTGAAGTTTTTGTGTTCGCAGTTGGCGGTGTCGTTGGCCATCAGCACAAGCGTACCCCCCGCCCGCACCCAATCGGCAATGGCTTTGGAGTCGGCCTCCGAAATGTAGTTGGGCTGTGCGGTCTCCTTCGGGGTGTCGGGGTCGACAATAATGTAAACGTCTACGTTTTTCAGGGCCGCGGCTCCCGGAGCCGTAGGTACCGAAACGGTTTTGGCACCGAGGTCGCGGAAGGTATTGCCCCACCACCAGAAGCCCGAGTGCAGTTTGTCGTCCCAAGTGTAATGAAACGCTTCCGGCTCGCCCGTTATCCCTTTCCGAAACTCGTGGTTGAAGTACGTATCGACGGCAACGGTTTTGCCTGCACCGACGGCATTTTGCCCGGCTGCCCCGGCAATTTCCATTTCAACACTCGCCATGATAAACGGCCCAACGCCTTTCAGGTCATCTTGCCGGAGTGGCTCGCTCAGGTAATACTCATAGCTGCCATCGCGGTAGGGCGTACCGCCCAGGCCGCTCACGCTCACCGTTTTTTCGAGATGAATCAGCCCCTTGCTATCCGTCGATATAAAGTTTTTGAGCATGCCGGCGTATCCCTTGCGGGCGTAGGAGAGCATCGGCGCGGGTAGGTACCCCAGCCGAACGCCTTTGGCTAAGGCGTAGACAAACATGGCCGTTCCCGATGCTTCGAGGTAGTTGCCGGGGCTGCCCATGCGGTCGGTAACCTGATACCAGGCGCCTTCTTTCGGGTCCTGGTATTTCACGACGGCGGGCATCAGCCGTTGCAAAATCGCCACCACTTCGCCCCGGCGCGGGTGCGAGGCCGGTATATAATCGAGTACATCGACGAGGGCCATGGCGTACCAGCCCATCGCCCGGCTCCAGAAGTTGGGCGACTTGCCGGTTTGGGGATTGGCCCATTTTTGTTCGCGGCTTTCGTCCCAGCCGTGGTACAGCAGGCCCGTTTTTGCGTCGCGGGCGTGTTGCTCCATCCAGACAAACTGATTCACGATGTCGTCGAAGTTTTTCGATTCGCCAAACAGCAGGCTGTACTCGGCATAAAACGGCTCACCCATGTACAGTCCATCGAGCCACATCTGGTATGGGTACCGCTTTTTGTGCCAAAAACCCCCTTCGTTGGTGCGGGGCTGTTGGGCCAGTTGTTTCCGAAGCAGGTCGGCGGCTTTGCGGTATTTTTCCTTGCCCGGCAACGACTGCTGATACAGCAGTAGCAGCCCCCGGCCCGGCGTCACGTGGTCAATGTTATAGTCCTCCAGTTTGTACGTACGGATGGTGCCGTCGGCCGTAACGTACCGGTCCAGATTTTTCTGGATGTACTCGAAATACCGGTTGTCGCCGGTACGGTACCAGACCTGCTCGATTCCCCGCAGCACTACGCCCATTTCGTATTCCCAGCGGGCGTCTTTTTTCTCTTTGGTGTACGCAATGGAGTCGGCATGCGTAGCCATCACAGTGGCGGCCATGCGCTCCGACCAGGGCGCTGTTTGGGCGTAGGCGGCTATACTCAGGCCCAGCCACGCCAGAAGGGTGAATCGTTTAGTCATGGTTTAGAAAATCTTCCCGCATGGGAGTAAATACATCGACCAGCACGCCCGCTTCGAGGCACAGGGCACCGTGCATCACGTAGGGCGGAATGTAATAGGCATCACCGGCTTTCAGCTCGCGTTTGGTGCCGTCGATTTCGATTTCAAAGCGTCCGCGCTCCACATAGCTGATTTGCGTGTGCGGATGGTTGTGCAGCGTGCCAATGCCGCCGGTTTCAAAGGCTACTTTTACCATCATCAGGTCGTTGTCAAACGTCATGATCTGGCGTTTTACACCCTCGCCAGCTGCTTCCCAGGCCAGTGTGTCTGCGTCGACAAAGCGTTGTTCTCGTTGCATTCTATCGGTCGTTAAACCCGGTATTCATCAGGCACGTTGACCCGCCGGGTGTACACGTAAAACAGGTTGTCGGTATCCGTTTACTTAGACAGCATCGAGGCAGTAGCCTGACCGCCAAACTCGACATCTTTTTTAGCCTTTGTTTTGTCGGTGTTCAACAGCCGGATGTTTTTCGAGCGGTCGCCGAGCAGGCGCAAGAGCAAATCGGCATTGTCGGCGTAGCGGATTCCGTCGAGGGTCAGGTTTTTGCTGTTTTGCACCGTCATGACGGTTTTGGCTTTGGTAAGCAGGGTCACGTTTTTAAGCCGAATGTTATCGGCCTCTACGCATACCAGCCCGGCATTGGCCTGCAACACGGCATTTTCGATGTCGATGTCTTTGATGGCCATTTCGGGCAGACCCCGGATCAGAATGCCCGTTTCGGCACCCTGACAAACCACGTTGCGAATGTGAAAATCGCGGAACTGTGGGGTACCGTCGTTCAGGGGCTTGGCCTCAATAGTGGGCAGTTCGTTCGACTCACCGGCCTGCGGTACGGGGTCTTTGGCCATGTAATACATATCAAACAGGATAGCCTCGCCCGGAATGTTGGTCATGTTGATGTCTGACACATAAATCTTTTCGACGACGCCCCCGCGTCCACGGGCTGTTTTAAACCGCAACCCAACGTCAGTCCCCAGAAAATTGCAGTTCGATACAAACAGATTTCGCACCCCGCCCGACATTTCACTACCGATCACAAAGCCGCCGTGCCCGTGAAAAACGGTATTGTTGTGCACCACAATGTTTTCGGTCGGAATACCCCGTTTGCGGCCTTCTTCGTCCTTGCCTGATTTGATACAGATACCATCGTCGCCCACATCGAGGGTGCAGCCTTCTACCAGCCCATTGCGGCACGATTCGAGGTCGATACCGTCGCCGTTTTGGGCGTACCACGGGTTCCGAATGGTCAGGTTTCGTAGGGTGATATGTTCGCAAAGTACCGGGTGCAGGCACCAGGCGGGCGAGTTCTGAAAGGTTACGTTTTCGAGCAGCACGCGCTTGCACCGGGTGAGTACGAGCAGGTTGGGCCGCACAAACTCCTTAATGTCTTCGGTATTCTGCAAGGTGTACCCTTCGGCTATCACGCCCCCGCGTTTGGCCGATGCCCCCTTGAGAGCCCGCTCTGTGGGGTACCAGGTTGTTTTTTCGGCGTCGAGCAAACCACCCGATTTGAGCAGGTTGGCCCACTGCGAGGCCGTCAGTTTACTTTTTTTCACCGGCCGCCAAACCTCACCTGCGCCGTCGAACACGCCCTGACCCGTGATGCCAATATTGTCGAGGTCGGTGCCCGAAATTGGCGCCTGTGCCCGAATGGCTTCCACGCCCTCCCAGGTGGTTTTGACCAACGGAAAATCGGCGGTGTTGCGGCTAAACTGTACCAGTGCCCCCGCCTGCGTGTGCAGGTTGACACCACTTTTGAGCGCGATGGGGCCGGTGAGCCAGAATCCCTTCGGAATCAGGACGGTGCCGCCCCCGGCCCGCGCACACTGCTCAATAGCGTCGTTGATGGCGCGGGCGTTGTTGGTCACCCCGTCGGGTACGGCTCCGTACCGCACAATGTTGAAGGTATCTTTCCGGAATGCCGGTTCGGCTACGTGCGGTAGCTCGTAGGCGTATTTGCCCGCAAAGGGCGATGCTTTCAGAAACGTTGCCAGTGAACTCACATTCTGCCGGATGCCATCGGCCACCAGACTCGCCATCACTGCCGCGCCGTAGGGCGAAAAGTGCGTGTTATCTTCCTTACCGTCGGGAAACTTAGGGTACATTTTGGTGGGCAAGTGCATAAACAGGGCTTTGGAGCCCTCCACACCGTGTTGTACCAGAGCCTCCCGGCTACTGCTGTGCAGGTCAATAAGGGGTACGCGGTACTGCTTCGCCACGGCTTTCACCACGCCAGGGTACTCACCGTGCTGATCGACGAACTGACCGGCTTCATCGAACTTACGGCGCATCACGGGGGTAATCAGCACCGGGTTAGCCCCCTTGGCGCGGGTTTCCTCAATGTACCGGATAAGGTTTTTGCGGTAGTCGGTCTGAGCGGCTGCAAACCGGGTTGTATCGTCGGCTTTCTGGTCGTTGTGGCCAAACTGAATCAGGACCCAATCGCCGGGGCGGAGGTTAGTCTGTACCGTTTTCCAATGGCCCAGTGTCCGGAAACTTTTGGTGCTTCGTCCGTTCACAGCATGGTTTTGTACCTCTACGGCTTCGTTGAAAAAGGTGGGGAACACCATGCCCCAACCCGTTTCGGGCGCGTCGAACGGGCGTTTGTCGGCAATGGTCGAATCGCCGATGAGAAAAATACGCAGTTTATCGTCAGCCGGACGGAAGGCCGTCAGAATCAGCAGGAAGGCAAGTCGTGAAATGAATTTCATTACCGAAACCGGTTAAATCGTTTAGCCCTGAAATTAGATTATGGCAAGAACAGGTATTGCCCGCCGGGGGGTATGTAACGAACCCGGCCGGATAAGATGCCCCTAAAAACACGACAGAACCCTTAGTTGCGTTGACTTTTTTTACGCAATCGTTCCCGGTAACGATGTCGTGATAAGCTAAATGCTACGGTTATCGGTTTACAGGTCCGTTTTGAGTGGACCGGCACTGTAGCAAAAAAGCAGCCCATGCGAGCTGCTTTTTTGCACTTTTCTCGGCTAGGCCTGAAGGCATCGCGCTATTGCCTCGTCACCTTGAGCAGGGCGGTTTGCTTCGTGTCGTTGGTAGTACCGGGGTAGGGGCGGACTTCAGTTAGCAAAACTTTGTACGTGTCGGGGCCCAGTTGCAGCGTGGTTGAGTCTTTGTCGTGTAAGCCTTTAGTCCCGCATTCGCCCAGACATAGTTTGCCCGACTGACTCAGGCTTCCCTGACTGAGGGTAAACGTAACGTCGGCATTGCCGTACCGGATGCAAACGGCATTGGCCGGGCATCGGCTATCCTGAATGGAATTGACCTGAACGGTGGCATTGCCGCCAACCCGCGCCGACCCATTTAGTTCAACCGCAACGGGCTGGGTGTTCGATTGGGTGTTTAGGGAGGTTTCTTTTTCGCAGCTGAAGAAGGTTAAACCGCCCAGCAGAAGGGCCAGAAAGGAAGTTGATCGAGTGGAACGCATGTGTAAACGTGTTTACTGTTGTCGTTCTGAAGACCCTCGATGCCTGTAAAAGGTTGGAATGGATGCAAAAAAAGTTGTTTAATCTTCTGCGTGAAAGTTAAACAAGTGTTCGAGCATGGGTTCGCTAAACCGGGCTTTCCGTTTGAGTGCCTGCTTTAGCATTTTGAGGTACTGATTCTTTGGGATTTCAATCGCGCCAAAGCGTCGAACATTATCATTAATAAACTGAGTGTCAAGAAGTTCGAAGCGCTGTTTTCGTAAGGTCAGAATCAAGTAGTGGAAGGCAACTTTCGAAGCATTGTCGACTTCATAGAACATAGATTCGCCAAAAAAGGCAGCACCGAGAGCCACACCGTACAAGCCGCCAACCAAACGGTCATCTATATACGTTTCTACACTATGGGCTAAACCCATCTGGTTGAGCGTGGTGTAGGCACTGATAATTTCCTCAGAGATCCAGGTGCTATCGTCGGATGAGCGAGGTACAGCACAGCGACGCATAACCTGTTCAAAATCAGCATTTATGCGTATTTCAAAGGCTTTCTTGTTGAGAACAGGGCGCAATGATTTGGCCGGTTTGTACGTTTCAAGTGGTATGATGGCCCGGGGGTCGGGCGAGTACCAGTATAACGTACCATCGGCGTCGGCCATCGGAAAGATACCGTTTAAGTAACCGTAGATGAGATCGTCGGCGGTTAATTGATTCATTAAGTTTTGGGCTGGCGCTTGATTTTGACAAAGATATATAAATAAAATCCGAATCTTACAATAATTGATTGTTAATTATTTGGGCATTAAAAGTGAACCATGCGCAAAAAAATACGTTTTATTCATTGCACAAGCCCGGCAATTTCTCTAACATTGTCGGCTTTTTCAGGCTCATTTGGCCTATCTAATCAGCGATGACGAAACCGAACGACATAGCGGCCTTTTATCACACAACGCCCTATCGAGTCAGGTCCGAAAGGACCATCTAATCGCTTTTGCCTACGTGGCAGAACTCCTCCGCTATTCTTTTTTTATTCATCACTAAGCCAACACACGGGTCACAACGTCCCCGGTTGCGGTAAACGTCACAACGTTTTTCGTTGCCCAATAAATGACGATGATTAATCACGAAGTAGTCAACGACCAGTATATCGTACAGATTGCCAGCGAGGATCACCTCCGTCTGGCCGAGACCATCTGTCAGGAAATGGAACGCAGCGCTAAAGCCCGGGGCACCGGTATTGCCAAGCGCTCGCCCATTTATGTCATGGAAAAAATGCTTGAGGGCAAGGCCATTGTCGCTACGACAATGGCCGGCGAATGGGTCGGCTTCTGCTACATCGAGACCTGGGAGCACGGTAAATTTGTGGCCAATTCGGGCCTCATCGTGCATCCTGATCATCGGAAAAGCGGTATTGCAACCCGGATCAAGGCCAAAGCATTCGAACTGTCGCGCAAGCGGTTTCCCAATGCAAAAATCATTGGATTGACCACCAGCCTGGCTGTCATGAAGATCAACTCTGATCTCGGTTATGAGCCAGTAACTCTGAGCGAACTGCCTGCCGACGAAGCGTTCTGGAAAGGCTGCTCGAGCTGTGTGAACTATGATATTCTGAACCGGACCAACCGGAAGCACTGCTTGTGTACAGGCATGCTCTACGACCCCGAGCAACACCGGAAAGAGGAGAAGAAGGAAAACTGGAATTTCCTGAAAGAATCGAAACTGTACGAACGCTGGATGAAGCTGAAAGAGCGGATCTTACTCCGGTTTCAGGATCGGCAGCGCGCCCGTCGGCACGACCGCGAGTTGGAAACGGCTTAGTGGGTTGTTTGTCAATAGTAAAACCCCGGTCCATCAGGGCCGGGGTTTTTTCGTGGTCAACCCAAAACAGCTTTTCTGGTACGTGGTTATTATACGTGTACCAACAGACTCAACACATGGAAAGCTACGCACCCAGTCCCGACGATATGATGAACCAGAACTCCAGCCGGGTACCCACCGGAATGGAACAGGATGTTCGGGCCGATGAAGACATTATTGACCAGACCGGAGCAGAACCGGCTGCCGCTGATACCGAGTTGCAACGCGCCCCGGTTGAGCCCCCTCAGGCCGGTCAATCGACTCCGGTCGACGACTTAGCCAGCTCCATTGCGTATGCCCTCGACGGCTCGGGGCGGGGCGAAACGAACCCGGTGTCTCCGCAGCAGGGGCCTATTGGTCCCGAACACAAGCCCATTACGGAAGGAACGACCGGTGCGAGCCTGCGCGATGAAGAGGATAATCTTAAACCTGATTGAGTTGGTGTCCTTTCCAAATCTGCGCAGTAAGACTACTTGGATTAAGTAAACCCATTGCCTAATATTTTAACTATTTTCTCGTATGAAGAAAATAGTATGCTTAATTTGACGCTGTTGCTCGCCAATCGTTTTGTCGCCCAGATTTTACCGGTAGTTTTCGGCGGGTTTGCTGTGCTCGTACCATGCCTGACTCTATTTTACATCTTGAACCACACGAAAACGGACCGCATTTGAACCGATTGTTAGCATCGGTATTCATGCAGGCTCCATCAGCCATGGCGGTGGTGAAATGGCCCGATTTGACCTTCGTATTTACCAATTCACCCTATCAGAAGCTTTTCAGGCGTTCATCCGGGCAGCTGAATGGGCGCTCAATGAGGGAGGTATGGCCCGACAGTGCAGCGTACGCTATTGATGAGGTAGGTGAATCGGGAAAGCCGCTGACCATTGCTGAGTATCCGATTCAAGTACAGACCCCCGACGGAGACGACCGGGTCTTGTATTTTCAATTTGTGTTTCAGCCGGTAGCCATCGAAGGCGAAACCCCAACGCATTTGGTCATTCAAGCAACGGATGTATCAGAGCAGGTGTATGCCCGGCAACAACTTGAGCAGAGTCAGGATCGGTTTGGGGCGGCTATAGCGGCCGTGCAGGGTACGTTGTGGACGAATAATCCACGCGGAGAAATGGAAGGGACGCAACCCGGTTGGGCTGCTCTGACCGGGCAATCGTACGAAGAATACCAGGGGTACGGATGGTCGAGGGTTGTACACCCCGACGATGCCCTGCCCACAATTCAGGCCTGGAACGAAGCCGTCCGCGAACGGCGTATGTTTGTTTTCGAGCATCGGGTTCGGGCCAAAGGTGGCCGTTGGGGCCAGTTCACGATTCGCGCCATTCCGTTGTTCGATCGGGAGGGGACTATACGCGAGTGGGTAGGTGTGCACACGGATGTAACGCAGCAACGACAGGCCGAAGCCGCCCTTCGAGAAAGTGAGGAGCGGTTCCGAATCATGGCCGACGCGGCCCCGACGCTCGTATGGACCTGTAACCCCGACGGATCGTTCAAGTACATGAATCCGCAGGTGCTGGCGTATTTGGGCATGTCGGAGGCTCAGTTTTTACCCTCTAGCTATACCGATCTGTTGCATCCCGATGAGCGCGTATCGGTTGGGCAGGCTTTCCGGCAGGCTATTCAGACACTGAAGCCGTACACGCTCGAACACCGACTTCGCAAGCAGGACGGCTCGTACCGGTGGTTTTTGGCGCAGGGGGCACCAAGCCAGTACCCCAATGGCGAGTTGTTTGCCTACGTGGGCTCCTGGATTGATATACACGAGCAAAAACTTTCGGCCGAACGACTGGAGCAGGAAGTAGCCGACCGTACCCGCGAACTGGTGAAGCTCAACCGGGCCCTCGAACGATCCAACGAATACCTGCAACAGTTTGCTTACGTAGCCAGCCACGATTTGCAGGAACCCCTGCGCAAGATTCAATATTTCGGCGGGCATGTGCTCGAACAGTACGGCCAATTGCTCCCAACGCCCGCGCAGGATTTGCTCCGGCGGATGCAGAACGCGTCGGTACGGATGGCGAATTTGATTCGGGATTTGCTGGCTTACTCGAAACTATCCACGCAGTCACTGTCGGCACAGCCGCAGAACTTTGAACCGGTGTCGCTTGGCGAGGTGGTGGCTGAGGTTCTGACCGATCTTGAACTGACGATTCAGACCCGAAACGCCCAAATCGACGTGGGGGAACTCCCCACCCTGTTGGCCGACCGAACGCAGATGCAGCAACTGCTGAGTAACCTGATGGGCAATGCGCTCAAATACACTCGTCCCGATACCGACCCTGTGGTGCAGATTGGGAGTCGGCTGGTGGAGGCTCACGCTTCGCAGTTGCCCGCATCCCTTACGCAGTCAGACAAACCGTACTGGGAAATTTGGGTAGCCGATAATGGCATCGGCTTTGGAGAAAAATACCTCGACAAACTGTTTCAGATGTTTGGGCGGCTACACGGCCGTAGTCAGTACGAGGGGTCGGGTATTGGGCTCGCTACCTGCAAACGAGTGGCCGAGAACCATAACGGGGCCATCACCGCCCGTAGCGAACCGGGACAGGGGGCCACATTTCTGGTGTATTTGCCAGCATAACAACTCAGGCCATTTCCTTGTACTGCATTCGATATAGGTTGGCATAGGCGCCCTCCCGTTGCAGAAGCTCCTCGTGCGTGCCCTGCTCCACCAGATGCCCCTTATCCACCACAATGATGTTGTCGGCTTTCTGGATAGTCGAAAGCCGGTGGGCAATGACAATGGCCGTGCGACCTTTCATAAGCTTTTCAATGGCTCGCTGGATGAGTTCTTCCGTCTCGGTATCGACCGACGACGTGGCTTCGTCCAGAACAATGATGCGCGGGTTTTGAACCATGGCCCGCACAAACGAGATCAACTGACGCTGCCCGACCGAGAGTGTAGCCCCGCGTTCCATCACGTTGTAGCTGTAGCCGCCCGGTAGCCGCTCGATAAACTCGTGCACACCCACCAGTTTGGCGGCTTCGATCATGCTTTCGCGGCTGATGGTAGGGTCGCCCAGGGTAATGTTGTTCTCGATGGTGTCGGAAAACAGAAAAACGTCCTGCAAGACCACCCCGATGTTTCGGCGTAGTGCCCCCAGCTCGTAGTCGTGCAGATCACGGCCGTCGATTCGGATGTGCCCCCGGTTGATGTCGTAGAACCGACTCAGGAGGTTGATAATCGATGATTTTCCTGCGCCAGTAGCCCCTACAAACGCAACCGTTTCGCCTTCAGCCACCCGGAACGATATGTCGCGGAGCACCCAGTTTTCGTCGTTGTAGGCAAACCAGACGTTTTCAAACTCCACCTCGCCCCGGAGTTTCTCGGGCACGTACGAACCGTTGTTCTGGGTGTAGTCGTCGCTGTCGAGGAGTTTCAGGATACGGTCGGTGCTCACGATACCCATTTGTAGGGTGTTGAACCGGTCGGCCAGCATTCGGATGGGCCGGAAGAACAGGTTAATGAACATCACAAAAGCCGTAACGGTCCCGAAGGTTACCTCGCTGTTCAAAATCTCGCGGGCCCCGTACCAGACCACCAGACCTGTGCCTGCCGCCGACAGAATATCGGCTACCGGAAAATAAATGGAGTAGTACCAGATGGAGCGAATATTGGCTTTCCGGTGCTCGTCGTTGATGGCGCGGAACTTGTCGGCCTCGATTTTCTCACTACCAAATATCTGGACAATGTTCATGCCCGTAATGTGCTCCTGCACAAAGGCGTTGAGGTTAGCCACCGCCGTCCGGACTTCGTTGAACGAGGCCTTGATCTTTTCCTTAAAAATGTAGGTACTGATCAGCATGAGCGGCACCATCGACAGACTGATGGCCGCCAGCCGCCAGTCGGTGTAAAACATCACGCCAATGATCAGAATCAGCTGGAGAATATCACCCGCAATGGCGGCCATGCCCTCGCTAAACACATCGGCCAGCGTTTCAACGTCGGAGATCGTGCGCGTTACCAGTCGACCAATGGGGGTATTATCGAAGAACTTGAGCCGGAGGTGCAGAATTTTGTGGTACAGCTGCACCCGAATGTCGCGAATAACGTGTTGCCCCAACCAGCCCGAGAGGTAGGTGTTTGAAAACTGCATCACCGCCTGCACCACCAGCACCCCGACCATCGAGGCCAGCATGAGCGATAGCCCTTTGTAGTCGCCAGCCGCAATTTCGTTGTCGATGGTGTATCGGATCAGCAAGGGCGTTACGGGCGCCAGAGCGGCCGCCAGCATAATAATCAGCACCAGCAGGTAAAACCGGCCCTGATACGGTCGGATAAACGTATAGAGTCGGCGGAGGGTCGCAAGGTCAAAAATTTTGCCCGACTTGGTTTCTTCTTGCACGAGGGAAATCGGTAAAGCGTTCGTCTGGAAGCCTAACAGCCAAAACCCGCCGAACGTTTCCGGCGGGTCGGGGATAATCAATGGAAATACCGATACCGTATCAATTAGACCCGGTTAGTTCGTTCGGCCGGAGTCAATCAAAGGTGTTCGTCAGTGGCTAATCCGTTGGCGTTGTTGCCAGCTTAGTACCCCCGCGAGTATGGCCAGACCGATCAGCAGCAGTGGCGCATACGATGCCAGCGCATCGACCTGCATGGTCAGAGAATTGGTTTGCCCTGTGATGCGTTCGACCATCCAGGCCAGCGCGGCAATGGCCGCTCCCCCGGCCCCCAACAGCCGTATCGCTGCGTAGGTAGCCGTGCGACTCAAAAGTAGCAGCCACGGAATGGTAAGGGCAATGACAACCAACTGCATTAGTTCGATACCCAGGTTGAACCCCAAAATACTCAGGGCCAGCGGGCCTGTATCGAGTTGTAGATTAACCAGCGTACTGGCAAACGCCAGTCCGTGAATCAGGCCAAACCCCGTGGCCACCCAGGCTTCCCGATGGGGAAACAGCGGCCGAACGGCGTGCAGGGCTGATACCAGAATGGAAAAGGCAATGGCTACCTCAATGGGTTGGTCGGGTACCGGAAGCCGGCCTGCATACCCCGTGGCGAGAGTGCCCAGAATCAACGTCAGCGAATGCCCGATGGTGAAGGCCGTAACAATGCGTAACAAGCGTTTCAGGCTGTAGCCTACACCGCCAAACCGCCCCCAGCGCCGGTGCTCAACCCGTAAGGGGGCGGGTAGCAGCAGCACCAGCAGAAAAAGCAAATGATCGGTTCCGTCGGCAATGTGCCGAATACCGAGCCGCACCATCGAACCAAAACCTGCCCAGCTACTGCCGGCTTCGAGCTGCACCGACAACGGCCGAATCTGATTGTTCACAATGTCCAGCTCGATTACGCCCACCTGTACGGGAGCCTGTTCAGCCAGATGCCCCCGCGCCCAGTCTTGCCGGATGGAAACCAGAATTTTGTGCGTCACCACCTGATGAAGTACGGCATCATAGTGGAGCACAAACGTCCGAACGTCGGTGCCCGGCGGTGGCAGTAACTGAAGCTGGGCTGTCAGTTCGCGGTAAGTGCCGTTGATCGGGTTTTGGGTTTCCTGTACAGATAACTGCCCCACCGACACCGTCCAGGGTTTACCCCCGGGCGTTTGAAGGCGTGTGTGTGCCTTCAGATATGCCCGGAGTTGAGGCCCCAGCCGCTGGATGAGTCCGGCTGCCGAGTCGTTGACGGCATGCCCAAAAGCGGCCTGTAGTTCGCTCAGAGGGATTTGCACAGCCGCGTCGATCCGGTTGTCGTGCACGGTGAGCAAAACCAGCGTATTCGGCATGGGGTGTGCCCCGGCTTTCGGGCCGACCAGCAGACTCAGGCAAAATAGAAGGAAAAAATGGGTTCTCGAAACCCATTTTACGTGTGTAAAAGCAGGGTACATTCCGATCAGCGCAGGAGAAAAGGGGTTTTTAGTTGCCACCGTAATCGCCCGTGCGGTCGCGCCAAACTGAGTGAGGGTGTGGTGTGTTGCGAATTACAATGCCGCCCTGCATCGAATATTCGATCCAGACACTCGGTCCATCAATCCGAACGTAGTCGTTTACCGAGCTCATGGTCAGCGTACCGGAGTAGGCCACGTAGGTATTGTCGAGTTCGGTCGTGTATTTAGCCAGTATGGTAGCGGCTGTCTCGGCGTCGAGGTCGTTGACATAAAGTTTGATCGCATTGAGCACCAGGGCCTTTTTGGCGGCAGTCAGGTCGCCAACTTTAAGCCCCTGACGGGTTGCCGGAAACTGAGCATCCTTGCCGGGGCCGAGCAGAATGTCGGTAAACGTGGATGACAGCTTAGCGGTTGTTTGTTCGGTGCTGCTCAGTCCGGCCAACATGTCGGCAAACGCTTTTCGCTCCTGCTCCACGGGTTGGTAGGTGCGACCATTGGTCGTAACCGCAGCCATCGGTTCCACTGCCCGGAAAGCCGGGGTGGCCCCGGTCACTTTACCACCGTTGTACGTATTGGCAAAGGTGTAATGGTGACCGCCAAACTGAAGCTCCCAAAGGCCGGTGGTGCTGGGTGTTCCCAGAAAGGCCAGGTAGTATTGGCCAGCGCCGTAGGTGCTGCCTCCGCCATTAGCCCCGAGGTAATCGTCGGCGGCCAGGTTGCCTTCCATTTCGTCGTAACCCTCGTCGGTGACGCCCTGGGCCATAATAGCCGCCAGAAGGGCCCTGGCAGCGGCAAGCTGCGTAGCGTTGAGTGCGCCCAGATTGATACCAACCCGTTTGGCACTGTACAGGGCTTCGGGGAGGTTCGACCAGCGAATGGCGCTTGCCTTGGTATAAGTCAGCTGTACGGTGGTCAGTTGAGTGGCGGTAAGTGTTGCTTTGAAGGCTTCGGCCAGACACACCACCCGGGCCAGGCCAGTTGCCGATGTGCAGTTGGTGGTTGTCCCGGTTCCTGAGCCGGGAGCGCCCACGCTGAGCGCAACATTGCACGATTGACCCCCAAAACTAATTGGAAAGCTGGCTGTGCCCGCACCCGATGGGGTGCCGCTAATGGCAAAGGTCAGATTGCCGCTTCCTGAGGTGAGCGAACCGGCCTGCAAAACCGCATTTAGACCCGTAACACCCGTTGAGGCTACGGTGGTGCCAGCTCCGTAGGTTGCTCCGTTGCCACCAGTGTACGGAATTGTCAGGGTGCCGGTGTAGGCACTACCGCTAACGGCCGTTGCCGAAAAAACGGGGCTTGCGCAGTTTAGTGTAGAAATGGTTGCCGAGGTTGGGGTTACGGTCGAGTCGTCCTTCTGACAGGAAAGTATGGTCAGGATGCCCGCCAGAGAGAGAAAAACAAGTAGCGAAAAAGACTTACGCATCGGGAGAATTTTAGTTGTATTCCCAGGTACGCATCTTGTTGCGTTAGTGTTGCTACTCATGGGGCGATGAACCAGCTCTCCCTGCTGAATAAGCGTAGCAAGGTGATACGCCACGAATACTGGAAGTTAGGCCTGAAGGCAGGTTAAGCCCTCAGGCCCCAAAATCAATCCCCCTCTTCGAGCTGAAAAACCTCCTCCACCCGTACCCCGAAAAGGTGCGCCAGTTTCAGGGCCAGAATTGTGGAGGGTACGTACCGGCCGGTTTCGATGGAGTTGATCGTTTGGCGGCTCACGCCGATGCGCTCGGCAAGGTCGGCCTGAGAAAAATTGTGTTCGGCGCGTTGCACCTTCAGGCGGTTTTTCATAGCGTGAGCAGTTGGTGATTATGGCGGTACATGAGCCACCGCATCCGGGCAACAAATACGATTAGCAGGGTAAACATGTTGTACGAAAGCACCAGAATGAATTCGAGCCCGTGTGCCAGAATGATGAGTAAGGCCAGAATGGCGTAATTGACTACCACACTCCATTGCAGGGCTTCCAGCCGCATACGGCTTATGAATTCATCTTCGATACGCTCGCGGGAGAAGGCGATTAGAAACAGCCCGATAAGGGTACCAATTGCAGCTAACTCATTCGTGAGGTTTATTACCGGTGGTTCCTTTTTTACAGTAAGTCCAGCGAGTGGATCGGAAGTGATGAAGAATTCAGGTAACGGAACTGTCAAGAAATCGAGGATAAAATCAAAGTTGAGGGTAGCGATGCCCAGCAAAGCGGCCGGGATAAAGATTAACCAGCCCACGTAACGGGCGTTGTACGGGAAAAGCAAGGAGTGTAGCATGGCTATTGACAAGTTTAGTTGTTTAAGTGTAAAACTAACTTGACAAATAGAATATTGTACTTGTCAGTCCGAATTTTTTGAGTATTCGGAAAGAAATGACGAAAAAGCGGATCTCAGGGGCGTTGGGGTGCCGATAAACGGGGCAATGCCTGCCTGAAAAGCCCCCAGTCCTTCGCCTGGAGAAACGTCCAGGCAACCTCGGCGGCCGCGGCCAAACGGGGCCGAAGGGCTTCAAATGGGTTATTAGACGGGCCGGGATGAATGTACCTGTAATCGACACCCAAAATCAGCGGTTGTAGTTCTTCGGGCATCTGGTCGGGAATGGGATCGAACCGGTACACCCGCTCGACCGAGAGCGTGCTGAGGGGCTGACTCAGCTCCGTGTCGGCACGGCTGGCGTTAACCAGCCGTTGACCCGTGCGGGCCGCGTCGACTAATCCCTTCGCCGAACCTTGCCAGAACCGTACCGGGCTGCCGGTGGCGGGTTGGTACACGCGCGATGTCTCGGCTGTTGAGGTCTCCACTCGTTTTACCTGCTCCACTACAGCCAGAATATGCCGCTCCTGCGCGTACCGAACCAGCTCCTGAAGTTGCGCCGGGCTGTAGGTCCCACCCGTCGGTCCGGCCGGGGAAGTATCGGGGTTTATCAGCAGATGAAACCGGTTGAATTTGTACCGGGCCAGTTGATCGAGTAGGGTTTTGAGCGGCTCGGTGCCGGCGCGGTACGTTTGCTCGTCGAGCGTGAACGAACGCCAGCCAAAGCGGGGCTTATCGCGCACGAGCAGGGCCGGAATCTGGCGGTTGCCTGTGGCCGGAAGCACCTGCCGGAGTGTTTGCAAACCATAAAACACCCCCGCAGAGCTGCCACCTGTGAGCGTGATGCGCCGGGCCGAAATGTGGAGTTCGTAGCCTTCGGGGCCAAGGGCTTCCCGGCGCGCGGTATCAACGGTGAGCAGAATATCGGCTTGCCGGGCTTTGGCAGCCGAGGTCAACGCCGGCAGGTCGGCCTGTTGCCAGTAAGTTTGTAGAATGTTACGTTCGGAGGTGCAGGCCGCTGAACTCCAGATGCGTAAGCCCGGCCGGATGCTAAACTCGCCCCGTTCGGGTTGTACCACAGGAGCCTGCGGAATAAGCCGAATCTGAGCCGGTGCCGAACTGGTCAGAAAAAAGAGAAAAAGCAGCAGAAATCGCATCGTACAGTGGGGTTGCCAGGCTGTAAGTTAGGCGAAAAGGCTCAAGAGGAAAAGCCCTCGGTAAGCGGTGCTTCAACGCAGGCGAAACGTAGCCAGCACCGGGTAATGATCCGACGTAACGTTTTCTTCCACAATGCGGTAGGCTGTTTGCCCAAACTCGCCGTTGGGTCGGGTCATGATGTAGTCGAAGCGTGACACCAGATCAGGAAACGTCACCCCGTCATTGTTGACGCCAGCGTAGCGCCAGTAGCGGGCCATTTGCCGGATAACGGGGTCGTCGGTATGGCCATGAAGGTCGCCGACCCAAACCACCGGCTGAATACTGTCTTTGAGCAAAGCCGTAATGGCGGCCGCCTGCGCCAGCCGGTTTTGGATAGAATGGGGGTCGAGTTTGGCTGTGCAGAACCGAACGGTTTTGCCCCCCGGTAGCTCCACGTACGCGCACAGCAGCACCCGGCTGGCTCCGGGTTCGGGCGAGGGGAGGGGCAATGTTTGGCTCGCAATAATGGGGTGGCGCGACAAAATAGCCAGTCCGTGCCCACCCTGAGCTTCGGCAACGGCCCGCCCAAACACGGCGTTGAGGCCCGTTGCCCTGGCCAGAATCTGTACCTGATTACGCCCCTGACTGCGGGTTGTTGCGCTGTCGATCTCCTGAATACCAACAATGTCGGCGCGTTGCTCCCGAATCAGTTGGCCTACCCTGACGAGGTTACTTTTATTTTGGGTATTGAGCCCATGCCGGATGTTGTACGACATGAGGGTGAGACTCTGCGATTGGGCAGTTAGGTTAACCAGCAGACAAACAACAAAGGCCAGAGAGCATCGCGTCATAGTGCAAAGATACGCTCCATCAGCATCCATTTCTCGCCCGGTTTGGCAGCGGGGAGGGCTTGCTGATACTGCCACATGAGCCGTTCCCACTCCTGCACTTTGGGGTTTTGAGCGTCGGCTTCGGCTTTGGCCGCAAACGAAAAGGTCTCGTTTGTTTCCATGATCATGAAGAGCCGGTTGCTCACCCGGTAAATCTGCATATCGGTAATGCCGCTGTCGCGGATACTGGCTTCAATTTCGGGCCAGATTTTTTGGTGGTATCGCTCGTATTCCGCAATCAGAGTGGGGTCATCAACGAGGTCGAGGGCAAGACAATAGCGCATAACAGTTAACAGTTTTCAATGAACAACGAACCGTGTTTACAATGCTTAGTGACCAACTGTACGCTGTTCATTGCTCACTGTTCACTGTATATCCCCGCCAGCCGAACCAGGCTACGACGCTGAAGCAAAGCAGGGGGATAATGTACGCCAGCTGAATGTTGCTTTGGTCGGAGATCCAGCCCATGAGCAACGGAAACAAGGCGCCACCCGCGATAGCCATAACGAGCAGCGACGAGCCCAATTCCCGGTCTTCGTCGAGCCGGTCGATGCCGAGGGCAAAGATGGTTGGGAACATGATCGACTGGAAAAACGGAACGGCAAAAACGGCCCATACCGCCAACTCCGACTCCACGGTCATGGCAACACCCAGCAAGCCCATGCTGATGAGTGAATACAGAGTAAGCAAGCGGTTGGCGGGGATAAAGCTGGTCAGAAACGTACCCACAAACCGACCGATCAGGAAACCCAGCATGGCGTAGCCCAGCCAGTCGGCAGCTTGCTTTTCGGGTACGTTGCTCGTGTATTTGGCAAACCGGATAAAAAAGCTCGTTACGCAGACCTGTGCGCCCACGTAGAAAAACTGCGCCCAGATGCCCGCTACCAGGTGTTTGTGCCGCAGGGCCGTGCGCAACGAGGCTGTGTTTCCGGCTTCGCGATTTTGTACGTCGGGCATTCGGGTAATCACAAACAGGCCCAGCACGGCCAGCACTACAATGGCAATAATAATGTAGGGCAGCTTCACCGAGTCGGCCTCAAACTGAAGGTACTGATCCAACTGAGCGGGCGTCATGGCGGCCAGTTCGGCCTCGCTGTGCTCAATGCCGCTCAGGATGAATTTACCCCCGATAAGCGGAGCCAGAAACGCCCCCAGTCCGTTGAACGATTGACTCAGGTTGAGCCGCGTCGTGGCCGTACTGGCAGGCCCCAGAATGGTCACGTACGGGTTGGCGGCCGTTTCGAGAAAGGCACAGCCCGACGCAATGATGAACAACGCTCCCAGAAAAAGCAGGTACATACGGGTGTTGGCCGCCGGTACAAAAAGCAGTGCCCCCAGGGCGTAGAGGGCCAAACCGGCCAGAATACCCTGTTTGTAGCCGTACTTCTTCATAATAAGCCCCGCTGGTACGGCCATCAGAAAGTAGCCGAGGTACACCGCCGAGTCGATCAGGGCCGATTGGAGGTCGGTGAGCTGGCAGGCTTTTTTGAGGTGCGGAATCAGAATAGGCTCCAGATTGTGCACAAAAGCCCACAGAAAAAACAGGCTGGTAACCAGCGCAAACGCCACTTTGTGGTTTCCGGCCTGAGCCGTTGGGCTTGAAGTACTCAGCGAAGGGGTAGGAGAAGGCATAACGGCAAAGGGGAAACAGTGAACGGCAATTATACAAACTAATTAGTTCGTGATGGCGCGATCGAGGTGGGTATAGCCCCCGTCGACATGAATAAGCTGACCCGTTGTATGGCTCGACTTGTCCGACAGTAGAAAGGCAACCATGTTGGCAATCTCCTCCGGGGTGGTCATCCGTTGCTCCAGCGGAATTTTGCTCACTATTTTTTGGAGGGTTTCCTCGGGGTTGGGCAGTGTCTTGATCCAGTTTTCGTACAGGGGCGTCCACGACTCGGCCACAATCACGGCGTTGACCCGAATGCTGTACGGGAGCAGCTCCACGGCCCACTCGCGGGTGAGGGCATTGCGTCCACCGTTGGCGGCCGCGTAGGCTGAGGTGTTGCCCTGCCCGGTTTCGGCTACTTTGGAGCCAATGTTCACAATACTTCCTTTCGACGCCTTGAGGGCGGGCAGAGCGTGCTGCGCCATGAGGTAGTAATGCACCACGTTTTTGTGCAGCGATGCCATAAATGCTTCGTAAGAGCCTTTTTCCAGGCCCACGCTGTCGTTCACGCCTGCATTGTTCACCAGCCCATCAATGCGACCAAACTGCGCCAATACTTGTTCTACCGCCTGTTGGCACTCCTCTGGGCGCGTCAGTTCGGCTACGATACTGACGGCTTTCCCACCGGCCTGTACGATGGCCTCGACGGTTTTCTGGTTGTCGGCTTCGTTGCGGCCCACGATGGCCACCAGTGCGCCTTCGCCCGCGAGTACCCGGCTTATGCCTTCGCCAATGCCCTTGGCACCGCCGGTAACAATGATTACTTTGTCGGTAAGATTAAGATTCATGGTGTTTGAGACGTTAGATTTTGAGACGTTAGATGTATTGAGTGATAAGGTTATTCTCCGTTTGGCTGTCCCGTACAACCACTGCCAGGGTCTTCGACCACTGGCAGGGAGTGAGCAACCCAAACCCTTCCAATGGTTCCTTGCGAGAACAACCTAATCACCCAATACATCTAGGGTCTACAGTTTATAAAAACGAACAGCATTGGCCCCAAATACCTTCTGGCGGACTTCAGCACCCCAAGGCGCTACGTAGTCTTCGACTAAGGTTTTTACCTGGGTGTAATCAGCCGCAACGAGGCAAACCGGCCAGTCGGAGCCGAACATCAGCCGGTCGGGGCCAAATTGCTCGAATACCACGTCGAGGTAAGGGAAAAAATCCTTTTTTGACCAGCCGTGCCAATCGGCCTCGGTCACCATACCCGACACTTTGCAGTGTACGTTCGGGTGTTTGGCTAGTTCGCCCATCCAGTTCGACCAGCGTGTAATCTCCTGTTTCTTGATGTACGGCTTGGCCAGGTGGTCGATCACGAAGTTTACTTCGGGCACTTCCCGTACCAGATGCAAGGCCGCTTTGAGCTGGCTGGGGTAGATCAGAATATCGTACGTAAAGTCGAAGGCTGCCAATTGCCGAATGCCCCGGATTACCTCGGGCCGCATCAGGAAATCGTCGGGCTCAGCCTGGGCTACATGCCGGAAACCTTTCAGTTCTTCGTACTGCGAATACACTTCGAGTTTGTCGTACAACTGATTGCTCCGCAGATCCACCCAACCCACCACGCCTTTGACAAAGTCGTAGGCATTGGCCAGCCCCACCAGCAGGGTGGTTTCGGCGTCCGATTGGTCGGCCTGTACCGCCACACAGCCGTCGATGCCGTTGGCTTTCAGAACGGGCTCCAGGTCGGCGGGCAAGAAATCTCGCCGGATCACCGCCATATCGTCGGTAATCCAGGTGTCGCGTTCGGGCGTGTAAAACCAGAAATGTTGATGCGCGTCAATTGTCATAGAAATGGGGAGGAAAGGGAAGTAAGGAAAAAAGGGAGAAGGGGGTTAGCTTTCCTTTTTCCTTCCTCCCTTTTCCCTTTCTCCTTCTGTTAAGAATACGATACCGCCGTTTGCTGTTGTTCGCCGAGGCCTTCGATACCGAGCCGGACCACGTCGCCGGGTTGCAGGAACCGGGGCGGCTTGAGACCCATACCCACACCGGCGGGCGTGCCCGTTGAGATGACGTCGCCGGGGAGCAGGCTCATAAACTGGCTGATGTAGCTCACGAGCGTCGGCACGTTGAAAATCATGTCGTTGGTGTTCGAGTCCTGCAACCGTTCGCCGTTCAGGTCGAGCCAGAGGTGCAGGTTGTTGGGATCGGCGATTTCGTCTTTAGTGACCAGAACCGGCCCAATGGGGGCAAACGTATCGGCACTTTTGCCTTTTACCCATTGCCCACCGCGTTCCAGCTGAAAGGCCCGCTCCGAATAGTCGTTGTGGAGGGCGTACCCGGCGATGTAGTCAACCGCATCTTCGGTAGAAACGTAGGTCGCTTTTTTGCCAATCACAATGGCAAGCTCCACTTCCCAGTCGGTTTTCTCCGAGCGTTTCGGGATCACCACATTATCGTTAGGGCCGCAGAGAGCCGAGGTCGATTTGAAAAACAAAATAGGTTCGGCCGGGCTGGGCGAGTTGGTCTCAGCTGCGTGTTTGGCGTAGTTAAGCCCTACACAGACAATTTTAGAAGGCCGTTTGATGCACGATGCCAGTCGTTCCGACGCGTCGACTTCGGGGCAGGAGTCGGCATTGGATTCGAGCCACTGGGCCAGCCCGTCGAGGCCGCCCGATGCAAAGAAGGCCTCGTCGTAATCGTGACCAAAAGCGGCTACACTGATGCGTTTGCCAGAAGGGAGTTCAACACCGGGTTGTTCGTTGTCGGCGGGGCCAAAGCGGAAAAGTCGCATAAAAAGGAGTGAAAAAGTGAAATAGCGAAAGAGAGAACAGGCGGAAGCAGTGGGCGATGTTGGCGAGACGATTCCTTTCTCCCAACGCCTTTTCGCTCATTCGCTCTTTCACACAGTAAAGGTCTGTAGATGCCCTTCTTTAATCATGCAGGGCGCGTAAAGATAATTCCTTTGTGTATTTCCGGGCAGAATGCCAGATATTTGCACCGCGAACAACGAATAGGGAACAGTGAACAACTAACAACCAACAACGAACAATAGCGTAGTACCTAAGGAGTCACTATTCATTGTTCACTGTTCACTGCTGGTTGTTCACTGTTACCTGTTCACTGTTACCTGTTCGTTGTTGACTGTTCGCTGCTCGTTGTTCACTGATTATTATGTCTCAGAAAGTTGTTCTCGCGTTTAGTGGAGGTCTCGATACCTCGTTTTGCGTTAAATATCTGACCGAAGATCGGGGGTTGGAAGTCCACTCGGTGCTGGTCGACACAGGCGGATTTTCGGATGCCGAACTGAAAGCGATTGAAGAGCGGGCCTACTCCCTCGGGGTGAAAAGCCACGCGACCGTTTCAAAAACCGACGAATACTACCAGCAATGCCTGAAGTTTCTGGTGTTTGGTAACGTGCTGAAAAACAATACGTACCCGCTCTCAGTGAGTGCCGAGCGATTTTTTCAGGCTATTGCCGCTGGCGAATATGCCCGCGAGATAGGCGCGTCGGCCATTGCCCACGGTAGTACCGGTGCGGGCAATGATCAGGTGCGGTTCGACATGGCGTTTCGGATTCTGGCACCCGATGCCGAAATCATCACGCCAATTCGTGACCTGCGCCTGTCGCGCGAGGCCGAAATCGAATACCTCAAGAGCAAAGGTGTGGATCAGGAGTGGCACAAAGCGGCCTACTCGATCAACAAAGGCCTCTGGGGAACGTCGGTAGGGGGAAAAGAAACCCTTACCTCGGATCAGTACCTGCCTGAGTCGGCCTGGCCCACGCAGGTGACCGAGACCACCCCCAAAACCATTACCCTGCATTTTGAGCATGGCGAACTGAAAGGCATTGATGCTGAGCGGTTCGATAACCCCGTAGGAGCTATTCAGAAGCTGACGGAGTTGGCCGGACCGTATGGCATTGGTCGTGATATTCACGTGGGTGATACCATTATCGGTATCAAAGGCCGGGTTGGTTTCGAAGCCCCCGCTCCGCTTATTATCATCAAGGCGCACCATACCCTCGAAAAGCACGTCCTGACCAAGCATCAGCTGACCTGGAAAGATCAACTGGGTAATTTCTACGGTACTATGCTCCATGAGGGGCAGTTCCTGGACCCGGTCATGCGCAATATCGAAACATTCCTGGCCGATACGCAGGCCCACGTGACCGGCAAAGTTCACGTTCAGCTCGACCCTTACCGGTTTACAGTGCTGGGTATCGAGTCGGCCTACGACCTGATGTCGTCTAAGTTTGGTTCGTACGGCGAAATGAACAACGCCTGGACCGGCGAAGACGTGCGGGGCTTCTCGAAAGTGGCCTCCAACCAGGTAATGATTTACGAACGCATAAAGGGGTAGCAGTAAGCAGTGGCAGTAGGCAGTAACTCCGAAACAGGCTGCCTACTGCCACTGCCTACTGCAACTGCCTACTGCAACTGCCTACTATTTTGAACGTATTCATCGACGCCAGCCCGTTGGGCATTGGATTTTACCACCCCGAAGCGAAAACTGGCGTGAGCCGGGTCGTGGAGGAGTTGGTGCGCGGACTGTGGCAGTCGAAAGAGATACACTTGTCACTGGCGGCTCCCTCGTACGTATCCGAAACACAGCGGTACGCGCATTACACCTTTGGGCGGAGCGGCCCCCGGCTGGTCAACGACTCGGCCGACCGGCGTTGGGCGGCCCTGGAAAACAGCTTACTCCGCTCTTTGCCGCCGGGGAGCAAACCCTCAAAAGCCATTCGGGCGGGGCTGGGTCAGTTTCGGCAAACGTTGCGCATCAAACCCGGTCCGCTACCGGTGGGTAAGTGGGCGCCCGGTACCATTTATCACTCGCCTTTTTTTCCGATCCCGCAGGAGGTCGCACAGGCGCGGCATATCCGCAAAGTGGTGACCATTCACGACCTGATCCCGATTCAACGGCCCGAGTGGTTCCGTGACGGTGAGCAAACGGTTCGGCAGGTGATTGCGTCGCTCACGCCCGATACGCACGTGGTGTGTGTGTCGGAGGCTACCCGAACGGATTTTCTGAACCATACCGGTTTTGATCCCCGGCAGGTCAGTACAATTCCGTTGGCGGCTTCGCGCGAGTTGTTTTACCCCGTTACCGACCCCGACCGTATTTTGGCGGTGCAGGAGCGGTTTGGGATTGGCGGAGGCAGCTATATTCTGAGCCTGGCTACGTTTGAGCCCCGCAAAAACATTGACCACCTGATTCGGAGTTTTGCCCGGCTGGTAGAAACCCGTAGCATTCCCGACGATTTTAACCTGGTTCTGGTAGGCACCAAAGGCTGGAAGTTCGATCAGATTATGGCCGAAATCAATCGGACCGATCACCTCCAATCGCGCATTATTCTGACGGGTTTCGTCCCTGACGAAGACCTGGCTCCGCTCTACTCGGGCGCGTTGGCGTTTGTGTACCCGTCGCTATACGAAGGCTTTGGGCTGCCTCCGCTCGAAGCCATGCAGTGCGGCCTGCCCGTGATTACGTCCGATCAGTCGTCGTTGCCTGAGGTGGTTGGCGATGCGGCCTTGCTGGTGCCCCCCACCAACTCCGACGCTCTTTGTCAGGCCTTACAAACGCTGATTAATTCGTCGGTGGTCCGGGCCGAGCTGGCGCAGAAGGCGCTGGAGCGGGCTGCCCTGTTTTCGTGGGACCGCTTTATCCGCGAGCATATCGAACTTTATCGAACGATAAGTGATAACCGATGAGTGATTTACATCAGCAAACTCATCGTTCATCACTCCTTACTCCTTATTTGACATGACCATAAACGTAGGCATTATCGGCGCGGCCGGCTATACCGGGGGCGAATTGCTCCGGATTTTGATTCATCATCCGTTTGCAGCCATTGCGTTTGCGCATAGCCAAAGTCAGGCAGGAAAACCCGTTTGGTCGACACACACCGATCTGATCGGCGATACCGATTTGACCTTTGCCGGGGGGGATATGGCTCCGTTGTTGCAACAGGAAGGGTTGGATGTAATTTTCCTGTGTTCGGGGCACGGAGCATCCAAAACGTTTCTGGCCGAGAACGAAGTGCCTGACCATGTCTCGATCATCGACCTGAGCGCCGACTTCCGCGACGAATCCGAGGACTTTGTGTACGGTTTGCCGGAGCTTCAGCGCGACCGCATTGGGCAGTCGGAGCGGATTGCCAACCCCGGTTGTTTTGCCACGGCGATTCAGGTGGCCCTGTTGCCCCTGGCCGACGCCGGTCTGATTCAGGATGCGGTGCATGTGAGCGCCATTACGGGCAGTACTGGCGCGGGGCAGGCCCTTGTGCCCACCACCGGCTTTACGTGGCGTAACAACAATGTCTCGATTTATAAAGCCTTCGAACACCAGCACCTGGCCGAAATTGGGCAGAGCCTGACGATGCTGCAGCCTGAGTTGAGCCATCCGGTGCATTTTATTCCGTACCGGGGCAACTTCACGCGGGGTATCATGGCTAATGTGTATACAACCTACAGCGGTACGCTCGACGAAGCAAAAGACTTGTACAGGGCGTATTATGCCTCGCATCCGTTCACGCACCTGAGCGAGGCCCCCATTGATGTGAAGCAGGTGGTAAATACCAACAAGGCGCTGGTGCATCTGGAAAAGCACGGCGATCAGCTGCTCATTACGAGTGTAATCGATAACCTGACCAAAGGAGCGTCGGGGCAGGCCGTACAAAATATGAATCTGGTCTTTGGTTTACCCGAAGATGCGGGTCTGCGACTGAAGTCGGTTGGTTTTTGATAGGGTACTGCATGTAACGTGAGTTACGAATAATGCCTGCTGTAAGGTGCTGTTGAACAAGAAGTTGTTTGCGGAAAGACGTTGTTCGTAATTCACGTTAGTTTAGTTTGGACAATATTTCTTTTAGCTGTTCCCCTTCACCCGGCTCGATGACAGCAGCAACCTTCCCTGTGCGATCAATAACGATGTACGATGGAAAGCCCATAATGGAAAATTTCTGATGAAATCCCACCGCATCAGGAATGGGTATGAAAGGTAGGGGGGCTGTTTTTAGTACCTCCCTAACTTTTGCCTTCGACGTATTGACCACTCCCAGTACAAGTGGGTTAACCGATGCGCGGGATGGGTTTATCAAATTATCAATGGATTTTGCCTGATTTGCATTCCAGAATGGTTCGTTTAGGTCAAGGAGGAACGTCAGAACAACAACTTGCCCGTGTAAGTCGGTTGAACGATAGCTCTTATTGTTCACATCTTTCATGACGAACAAAGGGATTATATCGCCCACCTTCGGCCTTCTGGACGGATCTCGGGTGTTTACAGCTCCAGTTTGTTTTTCTTCTACTGTCAGCGGCCGTAGTTTGTAGCTGCTGGCCTGCCCATACTCATCAAAAACGGGTTCCAGATGGTGGCTTCTGGGCTGTGCATCGACCACACGCATGGCGTCGCGCAGAGAAACTCGCTTACCGGTTTCCTGATCAATAATTCGGGTAGACTCGTCAAGCATTCGACGGGTTGAAAAGGAAAACGGTTCGCCCGGCTGTTGCGCCTGCGCAACAGCCTGTGTCAGAGCCCAAAGGATACCAATACTCCAAACGGTTCTGAAAATAGAGCTTTTCATGTTCGGTAAAGTGGTGTGTTTGTAATAAGAAAATACGGGCCTATCGTTGTGTTTATACGTCCCCAATCTACAAAAAAATCGGCTCCTAATACCCGTACCAGTCGCCCCACCATTTCTGTAAACTGCGCCGGATTTCGGCCTCGCGGGCGTTGTGGCCGGGCTCGTAAATCCGGTGGCCCTTTAGCTCGTCGGGGAGGTAATTTTGCTGGCTGAAATTGCCTTCGTAATTGTGTGCATACTGGTAATCCTGCCCGTAGCCAATCTGCTTCATGAGCTTGGTAGGGGCGTTGCGGAGGTGCAGCGGTACGGGCAGATGCGCCGTTTTTTCGGCGAGGGCAATGGCATCGTCGATGGCCACATAACTTGCATTGCTTTTGGGCGACGTAGCCAGATACACCGCAACCTGCCCCAGAATAATCCGGCCTTCGGGCATACCGATGGCCCGAATCGCTTGCACCGCTTCCGACGCCATAATCATGGCCGTGGGGTTGGCATTGCCGATGTCTTCGGAGGCCAGAATTAACATCCGGCGGGCAATAAATACGGGGTCTTCGCCCGCCACCAGCATACGCGCCATCCAGTACAGAGCCGCGTTGGGGTCGGAGCCGCGCAACGACTTGATAAACGCCGAAATAATGTCGTAATGCTGCTCGCCCGATTTGTCGTAACGGGCAATATTCTGTTGGGCCACCGTCGTTACGCCCTCGTCGGTAATCACCAGTGGGTCGGCCGATACGTGTGCCGAAGCCACCAGTTCGAGCAGGTTGAGCAGCTTGCGCCCATCGCCCCCCGAAAGCCGCAGCAGGGCATCGTACGAGCCAACCGTGATCTGCTTGCTCTGCAAAAATGCGTCGGTAGCAATGGCCCGGTCGACAACGGCTACCAGCTCATCGCGCGTGAGCGATTCGAGCACATAGACCTGACAGCGCGACAACAGGGCCGAATTGACTTCAAACGAGGGGTTTTCGGTGGTGGCCCCGATGAGCGTAATCTGCCCTCGTTCGACGGCCCCGAGCAGGGCGTCCTGCTGGCTTTTGTTGAACCGGTGGATCTCGTCGATAAACACCACCGGGGCCATGAGGGGCGTAGCCCGGCTCAGTACCTCCCGCACTTCTTTCACGCCTGAATTGATGGCACTCAGCGCCACAAAGGGCCGCCGGACAGCCTCGGCTAACAGCAGAGCCAGGGTGGTTTTACCCACACCCGGCGGCCCCCACAAAATCATAGACGGCAGACGTCCCGACTCGACCGCCCGGCGCAGGGCTCCGTTTGGGCCAATCAGTTTTTGCTGACCGATTACCTCGTTGAGGGTTCGGGGGCGTACGCGTTCGGGTAAGGGTGTCGAGTCGGTGTTCATGCGTCGTTGAATTGGTTGGAAAGAAAGCCTTACCGGTTTGCTTCGAGCAGGGCCACGCTGTATGGCCCCACGGTGAGGCCCCCGTCGGTGTAGTGGGTTGCCGGGTGGCTGTGCCAGGTCAGTTGGTTAAAGGCAACCTCTTCGGGGGGCAGTACCGTACGGATGGGTTGGCCTGTCAGGTTATGCACGAGCAGGACCCGCTCGCCAGTTTGACTCCGCCGAACAAATGCCACCAGGCCGGCTTGCCGGATGCCACTCAGTTCAATTCGGCTCAGGTTGTCGTTCAGTACCGGGTGACTGTTACGAAACCCAATCAGGCGTTTGTAGTGGTTAAACAACGACTCAGGGTCGGTTTGCTGCTGGGCCAACGGGCGCACCGTGCGGCTGGTTGAGTACCGTGCCGACCGCGAGCCGGTTTTGTTCCAGCGGGCGCGGTCGGGGTCGTGCTTGCCTACGTTCCAGACAAAGGGCTCCCGGATGTGTTCGTCGGGTTTTTGGCCCAGCATCCCAATTTCCTCGCCGTAATACAGGTACGGATTGCCGGGGAGGGTAAGCAGCAGGTTCGCAGCCACTTTGAGCCGGTCGGTATGGCCTTTCAGGACACTCCCAATGCGGTCCTGATCGTGGTTGGAGAGAATCAGGGCGTCGATAAAATTTGGTTCTACCTGTTCGTAAGCGCTCTGAATAAAGGCCAGCAACTCAATCAGGTCTTCGGTATCGTCCTCTTGCTGAACTACCTCGGCGAGCGAGAGGGCAAAATCGAAGTTGAAGTTGGCGTGCAACCCCCGGAAATAGGGGGCTACGTGGGCCGGGCGGGTCCAGACCTCTCCCACCAGATGCACGCCCTCCCGGCGCAGGCCGGGGTGGTCGCCGGTGCGGACAACGGTCTCTACTTCGCGCCGAAACTCTTCCCAAAACTGGTGGTTTTTGGGCTCTTCAAACTCGCGATAGAGGTGCCGGGCCGCATCGAGCCGGAACCCATCGACCCCGATTTCGGCCAGCCAGAACCGGGCAATCTGAAAAAACTCCTGCCGTACCGCCGGATGATCGAAGTTGAGGTCGGGCATCTGGTTCCAGAACATGCCGTAGTAACGTTCGGGGTACGAGGCCCCGGCCACCCGGTGCCAGGGGTTTCGCTCCGACGAGTCGGCCGTAATATCGCGGGTGGCCAGGTTTCGGGCCTTGATTTCGTCGGGGTGCAGCCATTTGTAATACGACCAGTACGGATTTTCGGGGCCTTTGCAGGCTTCGATAAACCAGGGATGCCGACTGCTCGTGTGGTGCAGCACCAGGTCCATCAGCACGGCAATGCCCCGCCGGTGTGCTTCCTGCACGAGCCGCCGAAAATCGTCGAGAGTGCCGTACTCCGGGTCGATCCCGTAGTAATCCGTCACGTCGTATTTGTGGTACGAAGGCGACGGGTTGATGGGCATGAGCCAAATGGCGCTGATGCCCAACTCCTGCAAGTAATCGAGCTTGGACGTGACGCCGTTGAGGTCGCCGATACCGTCGCCGTTGGAGTCGCAAAAAGCCCGGACAAAAATCTCGTAGTGGACGCCCGTATGGGCGAGGGGTGACGCTTGTTTCAAGAGGTTGTACTGCATGAGGTTATGTTCTGCACCTGTGCCCTGCATAGGCGTAGAAAACCTGATTTACTGCTTCATTACTTTCCGAACCACGCGCTGCTCACCCAGTTGCAACCGGATGATATACAGTCCGTTGGGTAGGTTGCGTAGATCAATGGTCTGAATGAGCGTGTCGGCTGTTTTCACCGCCCGACTGCTGCGGAGCTCGCGACCCGAGGCATCGGTCAGATACAGATTTACCAAACCCCGGTACGGGTTACTCAGTTCCAGCCGGGCTTCGTCGGCGCTGGGGTTGGGCGAAAGTGTCAATCCATCGACGGGTTGCTCGGTCACGGCTGTAACCACGGCCATCGACGGGCCGAACGGTACAAGCCCGGCCTCGGGTTTGGGCAGAGGTTGGCTGGAATACAGGTGAAACTCGCCCGGCTGCATCATCACGGTACTATTTGCGTCGGTGATATTGATCGACTCGCCGGTGAAGAAGTCGTACCAGCGGCCCACACCCGGAAAACCGCCTGGTACGGTACGGACTTCGGCGTCGGAGTTACCGATGAGGAAAATTGTGTTGGCCGGGTCGCGGAGGGTGATGCGCTTCACCAGGTCGTTGGTGGCCATTGTCACATCGGTCGACCGGAACGCCGGCACCGTTTTTTTGAGGTTTATCAGTTCGCGGTACACGCCGTACAGTTTTCGGCGGTTGGGGTCGCTGTAGTACTCCCACCGAATGGGCTTGGCTCCGGTGCGGCCGTTTTCGTCGATGCTCACATCGTAGCCCAGTTCGCCAAACTGCCAGATGAGCTTTGGGCCCGGCGTGGTGATGAGAAACGCGGCCGCCAGTTTGGCCCGCTCAAGGGCAGTGGGTAGCTGGGTGGTGTTGTAGTTATTTTCAACCCGGCCGTTTTTCAGTACATCCACCAGTAGTCGTTCTTCATCGTGGCTCTCGGCATACCCGATCAGATTGGGCCGCTGCCAGCCTCGTTCTTTAGCCGACAGGCCGTTCAGACTGGCAGCCCGGCCTTTGGCGGTGTTTCGAAAATCGCCGTTGTGATTGCCCCAGAACATCATCCCGTAATCGGCCAGTTCTTTTTCTTCGGTGTTATCGGCAAAGTGTTCCAGAATCACGTAAGCCGTGGGGTCTACGGCCCGAATCTGGTCGTAAATACGTTTCCAGATGCGCACCCGGCTCAGGTCGTAGCTGCTCCACGACCCAACATCGTTCCCCGATTGTTTCTGGGTAAACCCTTTCGACAGGTCGAACCGGAATCCATCGAACCGAAACTCCTGCAACCAGTACGTATTGACTCGCTCGACAAGTGCCTGCGTAGCGGGGCTCTCGTGGTTAAAATCGAAAAAGACGCTGAACGGGTGGGTTGCCTGCGGATTGAAAAAGGGGTTGTCGGGGCTTGGACGGTTGCCGTCCCAGTACATTTTTACGTACGGGTACTCGTAATCGGCCTGATTCAATACCATATCGAGAACAACGGCAATGCCCTGCTGATGGGCCGCTTCGATAAAGCGTTTCAGGTCGTCGGCGGTACCGTAGGCCTTGTCGGGCGCGAAGTAGAAAATCGGGTTGTAGCCCCAAGAGTCGTTTCCGGCAAACTCCATGATGGGCATGATCTCGATACAGTTGATACCCAGACGCTTGAGGTAGGGTAGGCTGTCGGTCACGGTTTTGTAGTTGCGGTTGGCCGAAAAGTCGCGGACGAGCAGCTCATACACGATCAGGTTGGCCGGGTCGGGACGCTCAAAGTTGATTTTACGCCAGGGGTAGGCGGTTTGGTCGGTTTGCAGAATCGACACGATGCCCGTGGCCCCGGTGGGGTAGGGTTTCAGATTGGGGTAGGTAGTGGCCGGGATAAACCGATCGTTGTTGGGGTCGAGAATTTTGGTGGCGTAGGGGTCGGCTACGGCCAATGTGCCGTCTACCAGATACTGATACGCTATTTCGGTTTTTGGGGTCAGGTTTTTGAGTTCAATCCAGTAGCGGTTGCCGTCGGGTGTCCGCTTCATGAGATACTCGGGTGAGGGCCGCCAGTTATTGAACTCACCGATGGCGTACACGAAGCTTTTACGCGGGGCAAACAGAACCAGCGTGGCTGTGCTGGGGCTGGTGTAGTTGACGCCGTCCCGCATACCGGCGGGCAACTCGGCTACCGTGGGCTCAGGCCGAACAGTGAAATAGAAGGTGTCGGCCGCGGCCTGCCCCGTGGGCGATGTCATAGTCATGGCCCGAAACACAACCATCCGACGGGTACCCAGTTGTGTGCCGGTATTGAGCTGCGCCCGCAGAGAGTCGCGATCCAGAACGTTTGTGATGGGTTGCCCATCAACGGTCAGTGACAGGGCGGCCCGCTGCGAGGTTCGGTAGCGTACGGGTAAAGTAGTGTTGGGAGAGACAAAAAAGTCTTTTTCGGTTGGTTCAACGCGGTTGATGCTGAGTCTGTTGTCGTAAATTCGGACGTATAGGTCTTCGGTTTGTGCCCGGCCGTCACTGCTTTTGAGCAAAACACCCAACCGCCGAATAGGCTGGTTGGCGGGTACGTTGAAATAGGTGCGGGGTACGAGCCGGATTTGCCATTTGTTGTTGCCGAGGGCTGTCATAGTGCCCGGTACAAACGGGGCATTGAAGTTGGTTTGTCCCGTTGGCTGGAATTGAAACGCGTCGCCGGTTTCGGTGGTACCGGCCCCTGACCAGAGATAAACATCGCCTGTTTTGCCGAGCAACCCGGCGGCCCGGCTGTCTTTGGCCTGCGCAAGGTCGAAGATAAGCGTCACCTCGCTGTCGGCCGTCGGAAAAGCGGGGACGGTGGTAACAACCTGACTTAGGCTACGTTGGACGGAAAAGAAAAGACAAACGAAGAGAAGGAGACGAACGGACATAGAATCTTGTGAGAGTGTAAAACCAAAAATACGGATAAAATGGCCTCTTTCCGAGGGGTAGTTATCCGAGGGGCTACCCGGCGGGGGAGGGCTACCCGGAGGAGGGCTGGCGTCTCGCTGGGGACTGACGTCCCTGTCCGAGGACTGACGTCCCTGCCTGAGGACTGACGTCCCTGGTTAATCATGAGTCAACCCCGTTGGGGTTGGGGAGGGGTGTTGATTTTGGGGAGTAGGGTTTGTAGTTTGCGGGTGTGAGCTACCAACAGGTTGTATGAGCTACCGACAGATATTGTATCATATCGTTTTTGGGACGAAGCATCGTAAGCCGACGATTCCGGATGAACATTGTACGGAGCTGTACCGGTATATCTGGGGTGTTGTGAAGAACCAAAACTGCCGGTTGTACAGGGTAAACGGGGTGGAGGATCATATTCATATCCTCAGCGATCTGCATCCAAGCGTGTCGCTCGCCGATTTTGTGAAAACCATCAAGGTGGGTAGCTCACTCTGGATGAAAGCCAACGAGAACTTCCCGGCCTTCGAGGGTTGGGCCGTGGGATATGGAGCCTTTACATACTCCATAAAAGAGCGCGACCGGATTATCAATTACATCAAGAAACAAAAGGAGCATCACCGCAAAATAACCTACGAAACCGAGTATAAGTCACTTCTCGACGAGCATGGTGTCGCTTACGACGAGCGCCATCTTTTCACCTAATCCATCAACCCCAACGGGGTTGACTCATGATTAACCGGGGACGCCAGTCCTCGGATGGTGGGCGTAGTCCTCGGATGGTGGGCATAGGCCTCGGATGGTGGGCGTAGCCCTCAGATGGTAGGCGCCAGTCCTCGGATGGTGGGCGTAGTCCTCGGATAGTGGGCGTAGCCCTCAGATGGTAGGCGCTAGTCCTCGGATGGTGGGCGTAGTCCTCGGATAGTGTACGCCAGTCCTCGGATAGTAGGGGCATAGTCATCAGATAGAAATGTACATCCAAACTGTCAATGTAGGTCTGGCACAGACCCATACGTGGAAAGGCCGCTCCGTACGCACGGCCATTTTTAAGCATCCTGTCGAAGGGCCCGTTCGGCTGGAGCTGACCTCTATTGAGGGCGATGAGCAAGCCAATAAGCGAGTGCATGGCGGCCCTAACAAAGCCGTTTATGCCTACGATATGGCTTTTTATCGGTTCTGGGAAGAGACCGGCAAAGCGCTCGAACCGGGCCATTTTGGCGAAAACCTGACTACGGTGGGCTTACCCGACCATGAGGCCGGTCTGGGCGATACGTTTCGGGTCGGGACGGCCGTGCTGATGGTGGTGCAGCCCCGTTTCCCGTGCAACAATCTCAACGTACGCTTCAACGACTCGACCATGGTGAAGCAATTTCAGCAGGCCCGGCGGCACGGTATCTATTTTCGGGTGGTTGAGCCCGGCGAAGTGAAAGCAGGGGACATTATTGAGCGGCTCGAAACGGCTCCGTATGGCGTGACCATTCAGCACGTGGTCGATGAATTCTATTCGAAGACACCCGACCCCCATTTTCTAAGCAAACTCGCCCAGTTTCCTTACCTGACCAACTACCTCCGGGAGCATTTTTATTAGGAGAAGGGCGACAGGGAGGAAGGAGAAGGGAGAAAGGGGAGTTTCTCCTCTTTCCGCTCCTTTCCCTTTTTTTCCTGCCGCCCTCACTTCCCTTTCCTCCTTCCTCCCTTTCCTCCTTTTTCTACAACTCCACCCCGAAACGTTCGCCCAGTTCGTTGAGGCTGTTGATAACCGGCTCAACCACCGGTATGCCGTTGGCGGTGCGCTCGGCTTCCATCATTCGCTCAGGATCGCCGGGAATAAGCACCTGTTGGCCCGGCACTGCCCGCGCCGACCGAAACCGGTTGATCCAGGTGTCCATATGAGCTTTGAACTCGTCGGCGGGCCGGAACGCGTCGATGCGCATGGCACCGAAGAAATGCCCGGTCCCAATGCCCACGCCTTCCTGCGCGCTCATAAAGCCCGCCGTAGCAAAGGGTGGCACCCACGGACCATAGTTCGCTCCCGACAGTACGCCGGAGAAAATGTCGACTACCGAGCCTAGGCCGTACCCTTTGTGCGAACCATGTTCGCGGTCGGAGCCGAGTGGTAGCAGTGCTCCGCCGTTCCGAACCGCGTTGGCGTCGGTAGTGGGTTGGCCGTCGGCGTTTTGAGCCCAGCCTGTCGGAATATCCTGCCCTTTACGTTGCAGAATTTCGAGTTTACCGTAGGCCACGGCCGTACTGGCAAAATCGGCCAGAAACGTCGGTTCGGTTGCGGCCGGAATCGCTACGGCAATTGGGTTGGTACCGAGCATTTTTTCGAGCGAAAACGTCGGGGCTACCAGCGGAGCCGCGTGGGTCATAGCCTGCCCAATCATGTCGTGCTCGGCCGCCAGTAGGGCGTGGTAACCCGCAATGCCGAAGTGGTTGGAGTTGCGCACAGCCACCCAGCCAGTACCTGCCGTGCGGGCTTTCTCGATGGCCACCTGCATAGCCCACGGCCCCACCACAAGGCCAAGGCCCCGGTCGCCGTCGACAACGGCTGTGGAGGGGCTCTCGTGTACAATCCGCATTTGCGGTTGCGGGTTCAGGCGGCCCAGATCATACAGACGCACATAACCCGGCAGGCGGGCCACCCCGTGCGAGTCAACCCCGCGCAGGTCGGCCGAGATCAGGACATCGGCTGCCAGTCGGGCGTCATTGTCGGAGCAGCCAATGGCCAAAAATATACGTTCGGTAAAAAGTCGAAGTCGGTTTGCGTGAATCATACCGCAAAGTTGAACAAAAATGAATTTTGGTACGATGTTCGCGGTTGAAGAGATGAAGCGAGCCGCCTAAATAGACAGGTCGAATACTGCATGGGCCGCCCGGCGAGCAAAACCACCATGATCCGTAAATTACTCAATCGTACCATTACCTATTTTGGCCGTGGATTGCTGGCGGTAGCCCCCATTGGGCTGACCATCTGGATTATCTACGGTATCTTCGAATGGGTCGACGGGCTGAACCCTATCGACATCCCCGGCATTGGCGTGCTGATTATGGTGGGCATCATTTTTGGCGTGGGCGTGCTGGTTTCGACCATCATTCCGCAGTCGTTTGCCACCTTGCTCGAAGGCTCTATCAAACATCTGCCGCTGGTGAGCCTGATGTATTTTTCGCTCAAAGACCTGATTTCGGCCTTTGTCGGCGACCGCAAGAAATTTAACCAGCCCGTTTTGGTTCTTATAAACCGGCAATCGGATTTACGAAAGCTGGGCTTCATCACCCAAACCGACCTCAGTCATCTTCAGCTAAACAATATGGTGGCGGTGTACATGCCGCATTCGTATGCCTTTTCGGGTGAGTTGTTTATTGTGCCCGCCGAAAACGTGACGCTGCTCAACGTACCGAGCGCCGATGTTATGAAACTGATTGTGTCGGGGGGGGTGTCGGCCAATACCCCCGAACCCCTGGAGGCTCCCAAACGGGTTGAGAAGGTGCTTTAGCGATACGTAATTTCGATCAGGCGTTTACCGTTGGCGTCGGGTTTCCCGATTGTGTACCGCTCAATCTGCCGCCCCTTTTGCAGAAAGGCTTTCCTCGCCTGCTCGGTGCTTTCGTAGATTTGGCCATTCAGTTTGTACGTGACCGTGCCCTCCGGGTACGAAAACAGGTTGAGAACCACTTTGGCCTGACGAGTGATAGGCCCATCGTGATTTACGTGATCATAAATCTCGTTTGGGCTGGGCTTAATGTGGTCGTACGTCGGAAACCGGTCTTGGTTGGGCTGCGACTGGCCGAAACTGTAGCTGCTGCATAGGGCTGTTGCCAGGAGGCTCAGAAAAAGAACGTGTGTCAGGGTGGGTGTTTGCATGGTTATGCTGTGTAGTATGGCGGGAAAAGTAACTAATTGTATTCCAGAAACTCAATGCGGTTGCCAAATGGATCACGGATAAAAAAACGTTGCCGCCCGTCAATCTCCGACGAATACGTGATCTGAACAGCCTTCTGCTCCAGTTCCTGCCGGGCCGCTTCGAGGTTGATGACTTCAAACGCCGGGTGCCGGGACGAGAAGTTACCGCCTTCTTCTTCGCGCAGGTGCAACTGAATATCCGCCATGTCGAACCAGATGGCCCCGTGCGGGTGCCCGCCTGGAATTTCGGTCAGGCCGAGGGTTAGGGCGTAAAACGTTCGGGCCTGTTGCGTGGTACCGGGCGGTATAGTGACAAGGATATGGTCGAGTCGTTTAAATTGGATCATAGAGAAAAAGCGTAAATCACTTGAAAGTAAAGGTAGAAATTTGATTTTGAGTACGATACATGATCGCTGTAACCTTTTCGCTGTTTCCGCGTTCTAGACTAAAACCCCGCTGCCATGAATCCTGTCTATTCCCTTCTGCTCGGCTGTCTGCTCGCTGCCATGCCCCTGGCAGGGTTGGCCCAGCGTTCGGCAGCGTTGCCCAACACCAATGCGCGTTATATGGCGCTCGACGTCCGGGGCCTGACGGGGTTTGCGCGTTACCGCTATCAGGTGGGCGATGAAATCCGACTGCGCGCTAAAGGCGACCAATGGGAGGGACCCGTATCGGCCGTTACCGACAGTACGTTCGATATTCTGGTGCTCAACGAAATTATGGATCGGACCGAAAACCTGACCATTCGGTTTCGGGATGTCGACCGGATTTACCGACGCAAACAGATTCCGTTCATTACACAGTTGGGAGTGATTTTGCCCGTTGCCGGAGTAATTTACGCGGCCGCTGATTTTGTCAATCCCAAATCGCTGGATGGCCGAACAGGCCGGTTTCTGTTCGACAAACAGGTGCTGATTCCGTCGGGGGCTATGATTGTGGCCGGGGGCATTTTCTACAAAATCAGCCGACCGGTTTACCGCGTGGGCAAACGCAATCGGCTGCGTGCATTCTGATACGACGTTGATCGACTACAAAGCCGCCATCAATCCTTCGGGGGTTAGCCCGGTGAAATCCCGGATCACATAGTCCGACACAGTCCGTAACTCGTCGGTCGTATGCGTGGTGGCCACCCCCACGACCCGCGCCCCCGATGCCCGTGCGGCCCGGATACCCGTCATTGAATCTTCAAAGATCAGGCTGTCGGCGGGCGAAACACCGAGCATTTCCATCGCTTTACTGTAAATCTCAGGGTCGGGTTTAGGGCGCTGCACCAGCTTTTCGTGCAGAAGGACATCGAAATAGTCGCGCAGCCCGAGTTTTTCGAGTACAAAATCGAGATTCTCAACCGGGGCCGAGGTGCCTACGGCGGTTTTAATACCCGCCTTTTTGAGGGCTTTCAAAAAATCGGGTAAACCCGGTACCGGTACAATATGCGGGGCATACAATTCCCGAAACAAAGCCTCTTTCTCATCGCCGAGCCGGTAGGCTTCTTCATCGGTCAGCGTTTGTCCATCAAACAAATGGGCTACAATAGCTTTGTTGTGATTGCCCGAAACATACTTTACAAAGTCGGCATCGCTCAGGGGTTTGCCGTTGCGCCGGTAGTATTCACGCCAGGCAATAGTGTGGTAGGGGTTGGTATCGGCAATAACGCCGTCCATGTCGAAGATGGCTGCAAGCATAGGAATGGGAAAAAAGGGAAAAGGGAGGAAAAGGAAGAAAGGGAGAGTATCTTTCTCCTTTCCTGCTTTGTCCTTTCCTTCTTCATTTTTACAATTTCACAATTTTTGAGAGGGCTGCCGACACGAGCATCATGAAGCCTACGAAAGCAATGCCCCAGGGTAAACCAAAGGCTTCGGCAACGAAACCGATGACAGGAGGCCCCGCCAGAAACCCGATAAAACTGAAGGTTGCAAACGTAGCCAGACCAGCCGCGGGCGGAATTCCCGGCACCCGTAAAGCGGCTGCGTACAGAATCGGTGCGCCCAGCGAACAGCCCGCGCCGAGCAGGGCAAATCCAAGCAGAGCTACACCCGGTACCGGTACCAGAACGGCCAAAAACAAGCCCGCGGCCGCAATAAGTCCACCCAGAAACAGAAACCGCTGTGCGCCCAGCCGGGGAATGAGGGCATCGCCCATAAACCGGCCCAGGGTCATGGTCAGCGAGAACGCACCAAACCCAAGAGCCGCTATCTGACTGCTGGCTCCGAGGGTCTCGCGGAGGTACACCGCACTCCAGTCAAAGGCGGTACCCTCGCCCATAGCCAGGGCCAAACCGATCAGAATCATCAGCAGCAGGTTGAGGTTGGGCATGACAAACGAGGCCTGTTCGGTAGTGGGTTGCACCGGAATCCGGGCCAGTACAGGGCGTACCCCTACCGTGATCAGAAGTACCAGCAAGCCCATCAACGGCAGGTGAATTTCGGGTGCAACGTGCAAGGCAATCACAGCCCCGGCCACGGCCGACCCAATCATGCCGCCCACGCTCCACATACCATGGCACGACGACATGATGGCCAAGCCCGTTGATTTTTCCACGTCGGTCGCCAGCGTGTTCATGGCTACGTTGATGAGCGCCCCCGCCAGCCCGACCATGTAAAGCCCTAAGACCAGTACCCACACGTTGGGCGCATTGACCGGAATGCACATGACCAGTGCCAGGCCAACAGCCGCCCAGAAACAAGCCCGTGCCTGGCCCAATTTAGCAATCAGGTACCCCGTGAGCGGGTTCATGGTGAGAAGCCCGGCGGGCATGGCGAACAAAACCAGACCCAGTTCGCCTTCAGATAGTTGCAGACGCTGTTTGATGTGCGGAATGTGCGCCACCCAACTGCCAAACAGCAGGCTGTCGGAGGCAAAAACCAACCCGACCGCCCGGGCCTGTGCATGGCTAAAATAAGCCAGCACATTCCGAACGAGCGGGTTGCCTGTCATGGATATGGACGCTACAGTCGATTGATCCGTTGTATTCATGCTACAAAACTAAGGCCCGAATGGCACTTGCACGACGCTATGATTTGCCAAAACCAATGCTCTGTTGATTTTTCGGGCACACAATGTGTTATTATTCGGTTAATTGAGCACGAGGTTTGGTAATGAAATCCAATGTGTGCCGACCAAAACAATAAACTCTGAACCCAAAACAATAAACACCCTATGCGTCTGCAATTCGAAAAAATAGAGCCCGGCCCCGGCAACTCCTTCAAGGTGGTGCATCTGACCGAGGCCGAGACCTGCCGGGTGTACTGGCATTATCATCCCGAGTACGAGATTGTGTACATTCCTGAGGGTAGCGGTAAGCGTCATGTTGGTACCAATATTTCGCAGTACGAAGCGGGCGAGCTGGTGTTTATTGGCCCTAATCTGCCGCATCTTAATTTCAGTTACGGCAAGCAGGGGCAATATGAGGAAGTAGTGGTGCAGATGCGCGACGATTTTCTGGGAAAAGGCTTTCTGCAAACGCCCGAAATGACCGATGTCCGGCGCTTGTTCGAACGGAGTCGGCTGGGGTTGGTGTTTGGTCCGGCTACCAAACGGGCTGTTGGCGAAATCCTTCTCCAATTACCTCATCTGCCATCCTTTGCCCGAATGATGACCCTGTTGCAAGTGCTACACCAGCTGGCAATAGCCCCTGATGTAGAACCCCTGCATGCCGATGGTATCCGATTCGACCTGAACCCGAAGGAGCAGGAGCGTATCAACCGGGTTTATCAATACGTGGCCGATCACTACGGCGGTGAGCTATCAGTGCAGCAGGTTGCAGATACGGCGGGCCTGACGGTGCCGGCTTTCTGCCGTTATTTCAAACGCATGACGAGCATGACCTTCACCGATTTCGTCAATGAATACCGGGTTAACCAGGCCAGGCGGTTGCTTCACTCCGCCCGAACGGTGGCCGACATTGGGTTTGCTGTTGGATTCAGTAACCTGTCGCATTTCAACAAGACGTTTAAAATGGTGACGGGTCAGACTCCCAGCGCGTACCGGCGCGAGTTAGTGCCCGTTTAAACCGGTGCATTCCAAAAGCCTGTGTGTTTGGGGGCTCATCAATAAAAAAACGCCGGACGATGGAAGTCGAAACCTCCTTCGTCCGGCGTTGCTGTGCGGAGTACTTCAGGTCTGGAAATCCAAACCTGATTACTGCCGTACTACTTTCACCGTTTGCACCTGGTTGGGGGTGCTTACCTGCAACAGATACAAACCACCTGACTTGCCGAGTGGCATTACGAAGCGGTTAGCAGCCCCTGCCTTCTCGATGCGCTGCTCACCCATTGGTTTGCCCTGCGCATCGCTGAGCCGGAGCATCAGCGGCTTACCTTCGGCACCAGTTACCTCAAACTCAACAGCGTCGGCTGAGGTGGGGTTACCAAACACCGTTACGTTCAGGTTGCCCATCGGCTCCAGTACGCTCATCCGAGCCGAACCTGGATTGCCAGCACCACCGGGACGGCAGTACGCGCGGGCATCCCAAGAGTACGAAACCGTTGTGCCGTTCTGACGAGCCAAAATGGTGAAGGGCTCCACATTGGGCTTATCATTCCGAACGTCCTGCGCTACCTCGGTATCCATCGTCTCGAAGCAGTTTTGCTGGAACGGTGTAATACCGATAGCCGCAAACTCGATGACCGTACCATTGCCACCTCGTACGTTGAACTTGATCGTACCGGTCTGACAGTTGTAGGTAGGCTCAAGCAGTTGCAGCGGCTGGCCAATGGTTGTTGGGTCGCTACCACACTGATCGCTCGGGTTTACAGTCAGGGTAAAGGTGGTGCTGGCCGTATTGCCATCTGGGTCGCGGGCCGTTACCGTGATCTGGAAGATACCCTGCTGAGTCGGTACTCCGCTGAATACCCCGTTGTTGAACAACAGACCCCGTGGCATACCCGATGCAGTCAGCGTCAGCGACTGACCCTGCGGATCGGTAAAGGTATTGGCCGGAATTGTGTAGCCAAACGGAATACCTACCGTAGCCGTCTGATTCGGAATCGTACCGTTAACAATCGGGGCACCACTGCCACCACCTGCTGGGTTGATCAGAATCTGGAAGCTGCCGGTAGCCGTTGCACCTTGCGGATCGCGGGCGGTAATCACTACACCAAACGTACCCGACTGCGACGGCGTACCGCTGATTGTTGTACCGTTGATGCTTAGACCGGCGGGCAAACCGGCTGCGGAGTACGTGAGCGTCTGACCTTCGGGGTCAGAGAACGTGTTGGCCGGGAAGGTGTACGTAAACGGTACGCCCACGGTGCCTACCTGATTGGTCAGGCCGCCGTTGTTCACCGGTGACTGGTTGGTAGGTTGACCACCTGAGCAGAACGCGCGGAAGTTGAACACAAACACCACCTGCGAAGCGGGGTCGCCTACGTAGCGGGCCATAACGGTGATCGACGTGTTGTTGGCATCGGCCCGGACAGCGGCTTCAATGATACCGCTCGGATCGGTCGAGTAGCCTTTCACGCCAATGGCCATGTATTCAACCTGACGGTTCGGATCACCGCCAACGCGTCCGAAGACGATCGCACCGGTTGTACAGTTGTACGATAGTACTGTAGCGGCCAACGGACCCGTAACCCCCGTTCCGCTGTTGGCCGGGCTGATCTGGATCTGGAAGTTACCGGTTGCAGTAGCTCCCTGTGGGTCTTGTGCCGTGATTACTACCCCAAACGTACCTGATACCGACGGCGTACCGCTGATCGTTGTCCCGTTGATGCTCAGACCGGCGGGCAAACCGGCCGCGGAGTACGTGAGCGTCTGACCTTCGGGGTCCATGAACGCATTCGACGGGAAGGTGTACGTGAACGGTACACCGACAGTGCCTACCTGATTGGCCAGACCACCGTTATAAACAGGAGACTGGTTGGTTGGCTGACCGGTTGAGCAGAATGCGCGGAAGTTGAACACGAAGATTACCTGCGAAGCGGGGTCGCCTACGTAACGAGCCATAACCGTGATCGACGTGTTGTTTGGGTCGTTCCGAACAGCGGCTTCAATGATACCGCTTGGATCGGTCGAGTAACCTTTCACGCCAATAGCCATGTATTCGACCTGACGGTTCGGATCACCACCCAGTCGGCCGAAGACGATCGCGCCGGTTACGCAGTTGTACGACAACACGGTTACGGCCAGCGGTGTTGTGCTTACCGGAGCGGCTGGCGAAACGTTGAGCGTAAATCCAGCACTCACGCTGGCACCCTGCGGGTCGGTTGCGATCACCGTAACCCCAAACGTACCAGACATCGACGGGTTACCTGAGATCACCCCTGTGCTTGGGTTGATATTGATGCCCATTGGCAAGCCGGTTACCGAGTAGGTCAGCGGCTGCATTTCGGGTTCAACAAACGCCTGTGCGGTATTGGTAGAGAAGCCTACACCCACCGTTGCGCTTTGGGGCGAAGCCAGTGGTGTACCCGACAGCATTGGTGGCATGTTGGGCGTTACGGGCTGGTTCACCGTCACGTTGAAGCTAACGCTGCTGGTAGTTCCTACCGGATCCGTAACGACCACCGTAACCGGGAATACGCCCGTTTGTGATGGAGTACCCGAAACCACACCTGTGTTTGGGTTGATGCTCAACCCGGCTGGCAGGCCTGAGGCCGCGTACGTAAGTGCACCACCTTCGGGGTCTGTTGCCACAATGGTGAAGCTGGCTGGCGTATTTAACGTAAGTGACTGGTCACCGGGTGAGGTCACTACTGGAGCCCCGCTGGGGGCTATATTCAGCACGAAGTCATCGCTCACGGTTCCACCCTGGCCATCGTTGGCCGTTACGGTCACGTTGAACGAGCCCGATACGGTTGGCGTGCCTGAGATCACTCCGCTTGGGCTGATCGATAAACCAGCGGGCAGGCCCATTGCTGTAAACGTAAGCGGGTTGCCGTTAGGATCCGAGAAGGCACCCGATACGGTGCTGGTAAACGGAATGCCGACGGTTCCACTCTGGGGCGAAGCAATACCCAGTCCAACAAGGGTTGGTGGTTGGTTGCCTGCAGCCGGTGACACGTTCAGCACAAAGTCATCGCTCACAGTACCGCCCTGGCCATCGTTGGCCGTTACGGTCACGTTGAATGAGCCTGACACGGTCGGCGTGCCTGAGATCACACCGCCTGAGCTGATTGATAAACCAGCAGGCAGTCCCATTGCTGTAAAGGTAAGTGTACCACCATCGGGATCCGAGAATGCGCCCGATACGGTGCTGGTAAACGGTATACCCACAGTGCCACTTTGGGGCGAAGCAATGCCGAGTCCAACAAGGGTTGGTGGTTGGTTGCCTGCAGCCGGTGACACGTTCAGCACAAAGTCATCGCTCACGGTTCCGCCCTGGCCATCATTGGCCGTTACGGTTACGTTGAACGAGCCTGACACAGTCGGCGTACCAGAGATCACACCGCCTGAGCTGATGGCCAAACCAGCAGGCAGCCCCATTGCGGTAAACGTCAGCGGGTTGCCGTTCGGATCTGAGAAGGCACCCGATACGGTGCTCGTAAACGGTACACCTACAGTACCACTCTGGGGTGAGGCAATACCTAAACCTACCAATACCGGTGGCTGATTTGGCGTCACCTGCGGGTTGACCGTTACGTTAAAGCTAACGGTGCCGGTTGTTCCCTGTGGATCGGTCACCGTCACTGAGACGGGGAAGACACCGGTTTGCGAAGGCGTACCAGTCACTACACCCGTGGTGGGGTTGATGTTCAAACCACCGGGCAGGCCTGTAGCCGCGTAGGTAAGCGTACCTCCTTCGGGGTCAGTTGCCACAATAGTGAAGCTGGCTGGTGTGTTCAACGTCAGTGACTGGTCACCGGGTGAGGTTACCGACGGCGCTCCGTTGGGCGCTACGTTAAGCTGGAAGGGGCTGCTCACCGATCCACCCTGTCCGTCGTTGGCCGTTACGGTCACGTTAAAGGTACCCGATACGGTTGGTGTACCTGAGATCACGCCCGTAGTTGGGTTGATGCTTAAGCCATTTGGCAGGCCTGCGGCTGTGTAGGTCAGCGTACCCCCATCCGGGTCGGAGAACGCACCGGCCGTAGTGGTCGAGAAACCAATGCCAACGGTAGCTGACTGGGGGGAAGGAATACCTCCACCTACCAATACCGGCGGCTGGTTGGCGGGCGCTACGTTCAGCTGGAAGGGGCTGCTCACCGATCCGCCCTGGCCATCGTTAGCCGTCACAGTCACATTGAAGGTGCCCGACACGGTCGGTGTACCTGAGATGACACCCGTGGTTGGGTTGATGCTCAGGCCATTTGGCAGGCCCGCAGCTGCGTAGGTCAGCGTGCCGCCATCCGGGTCAGAGAAGGCACCGGCCGTGGTGGTCGAGAAACCAATGCCAACGGTAGCTGACTGGGGGGAAGGAATACCTCCACCTACCAATACCGGCGGCTGGTTAGCGGGCGCTACATTAAGCTGGAAGGGGCTGCTCACCGATCCGCCCTGTCCATCGTTAGCCGTCACAGTCACGTTAAAGGTGCCCGACACGGTTGGTGTACCTGAGATGACACCCGTAGTGGGGTTGATGCTCAAGCCATTTGGCAGGCCCGCGGCTGCGTAGGTCAACGTGCCGCCATCCGGGTCAGAAAACGCACCGGCTGTGGTGGTTGAGAAACCAATGCCAACAGTAGCCGACTGGGGTGAAGGAATACCTCCACCTACCAATACCGGCGGCTGGTTGGCGGGCGCTACGTTCAGCTGGAAGGGGCTGCTCACCGATCCACCCTGTCCGTCGTTGGCCGTTACGGTCACGTTAAAGGTACCCGATACGGTTGGCGAGCCTGAGATGACGCCCGTGGTGGGGTTGATGCTCAGGCCATTTGGCAGGCCCGCAGCTGTGTAGGTCAACGTACCGCCATCCGGATCGGAGAAGGCACCGGCCGTGGTGGTTGAGAAACCGATACCAACAGTGGCCGACTGGGGTGAAGGAATACCTCCACCTACCAATACCGGCGGCTGGTTGGCGGGCGCTACGTTAAGCTGGAAGGGGCTGTTTACTGATCCACCCTGACCATCGTTAGCCGTCACGGTCACGTTGAAAGTGCCCGATACGGTTGGCGTACCTGAGATGACGCCCGTGGTTGGGTTGATGCTCAGGCCATTTGGCAGGCCCGCGGCTGAGTAAGTCAGCGTGCCGCCATCCGGGTCAGAAAACGCACCAGCTGTGGTGGTTGAAAAACCGATACCAACAGTGGCCGACTGGGGTGAAGGAATACCTCCACCTACCAATACCGGCGGCTGGTTGGGCGGGTTAACCACATTGAGGGTGAATCCAACTGATGCAGAGCCCCCAAATGGGTCCGTCGCAATAACACTAACGCTGAATGGACTGCCTACCGTGGTGGCGGCTGTCCCGGTAATAAGCCCTGTAGTAGGGTTGATTGAAAATGATGCTGGTAATCCTGTGGCTGAGTATGTAAGAGTTTGGTTGTCTGGGTCCGAAAAGGCCCCTGCTGTGGTCGTGCTGAAAGCTACCCCAACGGTAGCCGTTTGTGGATTCGTAATAGCGCCCTGATTGGCAACCGGGTTGTTGTTCACTATGTTGGCTACCACACGAAGGTCGTCGATAGCGAGGCTGTGATCGGTATCTATGACGTTGACCAATAAATTTTCCCCGTCGTTAAGATCTGTCCAGCGGAGCAAGACGTATTCGCCGGGTGCCAGGGGTGTGCCAAACGTAATCGTTGACGTAAGTGTGGTTCGGTTAGCGGCCGCATTCCCGTCAAGTTCTCCGATTGTTGATCCGTTCTGTAGACTCGTAAACGTCAGGCCGGGAACCTGCGTGTAAGGAATCGTGCTCACAATGGGTAAATCGTTCAACAGGTTTAATACCCCTGTCAATAAACCTCCAATTGTAGAGAACGTACCTTCGTCAAACCGGGCGTAGGCAGCCGTTAGCGACTGCGCAGCGCCATCACCATCCTGGTACCATTGTTCGCCGGTGTAAGTTACCTGCAAAGACGAAACGGGGGCTCCTGTGCTGTTCTGGAACAGAATGCCATACCGGATCGGTACCAGACCAACGGCTGAGTTGAGCAGGTTGGCATTGGAGCCGAGTGCTCGATCGCTGTTGGTTCCGAAGCTGTACGCACCCCCTGTAGGAACCGCACCAACCAGGCTCGGTGCGCCTGTAGAGGCTAAAACCAATGTACGGTTAGTATAGGTACCCTGCACGTTGCCAAGCAGACCAGCCGCTGAAACTGTAATGCCATTGTCCAGTGCATCGAAGTTCTGGGTGACAGTACTTGACGTAGTTCCAATGGGAACACCAATGCCGAGAACCTCCACGCCCCCGGTAATCTGCGCCTTTGCCATCGTTGTCGATAGCAATAGTACCAGCCAGCATATGAGCTGAGTAGTACGTCGTAAAGTTTTGGTCATAAACGAGAAAAAATGAAAAATGAAAAAAGGGATAATTACGAATCGGCTGATTCGGGGCCCCTAATTCATCTTGCTCCCGTTTTGTTCCCTACTTGTCTAATTTTTCTTGCCGTTCAATCATACGGCACGCATATGATGTATTAAGTATGTGGTTTTGTTGATTTGGTGATATGACATTTCTGCAAATTGATGTTAATACACTGAAAATAAAATACTTAAGTAGAAGTAAATAATGCAATATCATACTTGATGTGTAAATTTATAAGTGGCATTTGCCTATGAAAGCCATAAAAGAATGGCTAATGTATTAATAGCGAACTTATTGCCTGTAGGAGTAGTAGATATTGGTTGTGCGCAAATGAAAACGCCAGCGGTCAGATATGCCTGGCGGAGTAGCCGTGTCTGACTGCTGGCGTTTTGTATTCAGCAGGTTTGCTTTATCAGATTGCGTTAATCAAAGCAAAGAGATGCTGCGCCGAGCAGGCCCGCATCATTGCCGAGCGTAGCCCGCTTCACTTCAAGCCCATCTTTGTAATAGGGGGTAAGCCAGTATTCGAGCTGACGGGTCACACCGGGCATGATGTAGTCGAACGAAGCCGATAAACCACCCCCGATCAGGATCTTGCGAATATCCAGAATCCGAATCAGCGAAACCAACCCCTCTCCGAGCATTTCGCCTACTTCATCCAGAATTTGCATGGCCAACTCGTCGTTTTCGGCCGCAGCAGCTACCAAACCCGTCGTGGAAATGCTCCCGTCGGCAGGTAAACGGGTTGGGCGATTAAATTGGGACCGGCGTTCGTTGGCCAGATCGAGTAGTTCTTTCTTGCCAATATTCCGTTCGAGCACCCGGCCGTTGCGCGAGGGCAGGTGACCCGGTTCCATCGCGTTGCCATCTCCGCCTTTGAATACTTTTTTATCAATGATGGCTGCACCACCCACGCCCGTACCGAGCGTGATAAAGATGTAGTTCTCATCGTTCATGTCGTCTACAAAGTAAAACTCACCGAGTGCAGCGGCATTGGCATCGTTTTCAAGGAAAAACTGAACGCCCGGAAAACGCTTGCTCAGGATCTCCACCATCGGAACCCCATTGAGCAGCGGAATGGCTGTAATTTCGAGCGGAATGGTACGTTCGCGGTTGATCATTCCGGGCAACCCGATACCAACCCGGGTGATGTGCTTGTTGTCGTGGAGCTGCAGGGCAATGGCATCGCCGAAGCGATCCATGAAATGACCCGATTCGCGCCAGGAGTTGGTGTCGTGGCTGTAGAAATTAGAAATGGTGCCCGACTGGGCGTCAACAATGCCCATTTTGACGTTGGTGCCGCCCACGTCGATACCTAAATACTGCTCTGAAGCCATTCTAAAAAAAGACGATTGATTAAATGGAGGTTGCAAGATAGGGAAAAGGCAGGAGAGGCTGTAAGTTTACCCCATGAATCCATTACTTGTTGTCACGGGCGGGACCAAAGGAATTGGTCGCGCCATCGTCGATTTGTTTGTCGAACAGGGCTTCGACGTGGTCGTCTGTTCGCGGAATGTCGACGGCGTAACCGGCCCCAACCGGCTGCCATTCGCGGCCGATTTAGCAACCCGTGCCGGGGTCGATGCGCTGGTAGGCTATGTACAGTCGCTGGGGCGCCCGGTAGAGGTGCTGGTGAACAATACGGGCATTTTTCTGCCGGGCATGATCCATACCGAAGCCGAGGGGACGTTTGAAACGCTCATGAATACCAACGTTGCGAGTGCTTACCACCTCACGCGGGGGCTGGTAGGCGACATGATGGCCGCCCGGTCGGGACATATATTTATGATGTGCTCTACGGCCAGTATCACGGCGTACACCAATGGCGGGTCGTATTGCATCTCGAAATTTGCCCTGTTGGGAATGAGCCGGGTGCTGCGCGAGGAGCTAAAGCCGCACGGGGTAAAAGTAACTGCCGTATTGCCCGGTGCCACCCTCACGGCCAGCTGGGAAGGCACCGACTTGCCCGAAGACCGGTTTATGAAACCACAGGACGTGGCCGATAGTGTTTGGGGAGCGTACAAACTATCGAAGAGTGCGGTGGTCGAAGAAATCCTGATTCGGCCGCAATTGGGCGACCTGTAGAAGCCGTAAACCATTCTATCTTTGTGGGCGTTAGGTAGTCTACGGTATGACGTTTTTTGCCTCTGGTTCTCAGTGCTGAACATTAGATGTTGGACGTTAGATTTCACTACAGAATGGTAGTAGGTCTAACGTCTAGTGTCTGAAGCCCGAATATCCAGTACTGAATTTCTGGTTAAAACAACGGTGGTAATTATTTGATTGTAAATACGTTAACTGTTTTGGCTCTTGATCAGAACCGGGTATAGCCAAGCCCCGCGAATACAACCTCCTCACAACACTTTCCCCAAAACATGGCAGCAATTGGCCGTTATTTTATTTTTCTGGGTGCCCTCTTTACCAATCGTGAAAAGTTAAGCGTGTACTACCGATTGATTATGGACGAATGTATGTCGATCGGGATCAATTCGGTATTTATCGTGTCGATTGTGTCGACGTTCATCGGGGCCGTAACCTGTGTGCAGACGGCCTATAACCTCGTAAGCCCGCTGGTACCCCTGTCGATTATCTCGGTTATTGTGCGCGACAGTACCATTCTCGAACTGGCACCTACCATTACGAGCATTGTACTGGCCGGTAAGGTTGGGTCGAGCATAGCCGGCCAACTCGGTACCATGCGGATCACGGAGCAGATTGATGCGCTCGAAGTAATCGGGATCAACTCAGGGTCGTATCTGGTGTTACCCAAAATTATTGCGGGAATGCTCATGTTTCCGCTGCTGGTAACCATGGCGGCTTTCCTGTCGATTCTGGGCGGTTATATTGCCGGAACGTTTGCCAACATCATTACGCCCAACGATTATATCGAAGGGCTCCGGTCCGACTTTAAATCGTTTAGCCTCATTTTCGCCCTGATCAAATCGGTGGTGTTTGCGTTTCTGATCACGACTATTTCGGCCTTTCAGGGGTATAACGTACATGGCGGGGCGCTCGAAGTGGGTACAGCCTCGACCTCGGCCGTGACCAACAGCTGTATTGCTATTCTGGCCGCTGATTTTCTGCTGGCGCAACTGCTGCTGTAATCGGCCCGTGCAGCTGGCGGGTCTCCCGATTGGGTACCTGCCAGCACGCGGAAGCCAAAGGAGCCTTACGTCCGTTTGTCCTGTTTCTCAATTTGCTTGATTAACTTCTGGGCCTCTTTCTCGTTGCGTTCGGGAAAGTGGACGGGGAGTGATTCGAGAAGTTCGGCCATGATCTGCGCAATGATGAGTTGCTGATTGTTCATGTCGTCGCTTGGGATCACGTACCACGGGCAGTTTCGGGTAGCTGTTGCATTGATGGCATCCTCGTAAGCCTGCATATAAGCATCCCATTCCTGCCGTTCTTCGAGGTCGTTTTCGCTTAGTTTCCACTGCTTTTCGGTGTCTTTGAGCCGGTTAATCAGCCGCTGACCCTGTTCTTCTTTCGACACGTGCAGGTAAAACTTCACCACCCGAAACCCATTGCGGTGGAGGTAATCTTCGAAATGGGTAATGTCGGCATAGCGTTCTTTCCAGAGTTTACCGGAGTTCGCCAAAAACTCCTCGGGTATGCTATTATCGGCGAGCCGGTCGGGGTGCACTTTCAGGGCAAGAACCTCTTCGTAATACGTTCGGTTGAAAATGCCGATGTAACCCCGCTCGGGTAGTTTTTTCCAGAATCGCCACATAAAATCGTGGGCCAAGTCTTCCTTCCCGGGTTTTTTGAAGGCCGCCACCTGAAACCGTGATGGGTTCACACCTTTGAAAACATGCCGGATGCTGCTATCCTTGCCGCCCGCGTCCATGGCCTGAAATAGCACTACAAAGCCGTATTTTTCGTGAGCGTGCATCTGATTCTGTGCCTGATCCATCCGGTCGCTGAGCGCATCGAGCTGACGAGCGCGGTCGTCTTCGTCCCGATAGAGCGGCTCGATCCGGGTTGGGGTATGTTTGGCCGAGTACGGCGTCCGGCCATCGATCCGAAACGGTTTACTACTGAATTTTTTCATGACGTTGAGAATTGAGTGCCCGGCTTTCGGAGCCGGGGTTATTTTACTGTTCCTTAATCACCTTGATGAGCTTTTTGAGGGCTGCAGACCGCTCTTCGTTTACTTCAGGTTTATGAATGGGTAGCTTCTTCAGCTCGTTTAGTACAATCCGGCTTACCATCAGGCGCATATTTTTTTTGTCGTCGGCAGGGATTACATACCAAGGGGCGTTGGCGGTGGCCGTCTCGTTGATAGCCTCTTCAAACGCGGCCATGTATTCGTTCCAGAAGCCCCGTTCTTTCACGTCACCCTCATCAAATTTCCAGTGTTTTTCTGGGTTTTCGATGCGTTTTATCAGCCGGTCAGCCTGTTCTTCCTTCGAAATGTGCAGGAAAAACTTGATCACCGGGAAGCCATTGCGGTAGAGGTGTTTTTCGAAGTCACGGATGGCCTCAAACCGATGTTTCCAGACTTTGTCGAGATCGTCGGTGCGTTCGGCAGGTAGCCGTTGCGACTGGGTCAGAATTTCGGGGTGTACGCGCACCACCAGTACCTCCTCATAATACGACCGGTTAAAAACGCCAATGGTGCCCCGCTCGGGGAGCTCGCGCCAGCTGCGCCAGAGCCAGTCGTGCTCCAGTTCCCCATCGGTGGGTCGCTTGAAGGAGGTGATGCGTAAACCCAGCGGGTTAGTCCCGGTAAACACGTGCTGAATGGTGCCATCCTTGCCGGCGGCATCCATCGCCTGAAAAATAGCCAGCAACCCGTATCGATTATCGGCATACAGGTCGGTCTGGAGGTCGGCGATTTCGGCGGCCTGGTGGCGGAGTTGAATCTCGTAGTCCACATCGTCCGTATATAAATCGTCAATTTTGGTGGTGGCATCCTCCATGCGGAAGGTCTTTTTTCCGTCGAAACGGAGCGATTCAATGTCGAAAGGGCTCATGTAGGGCTTGTAAACTTATCAGAAGCAAGATACGTTACTCTTATGCAAACAAACCGGATTCGAACCAGTATGGTTACGAGCAATTTCTGGCAACAAGCCCTCACTGCACTGATCGCCTTATGGATCACCCCGGCCGTTTTTGGCCAAACACAACTGGCCCATCGACCGGTTGGTGCCGCAACGAAATCCCAACAAACAGGAACTATGACAGGAAATGAATCAACGGCTGCGCCCGCAGGCCTAGCCAAAGCTACGTTCGGAACGGGCTGCTTCTGGTGCACCGAGGCCATGTTTGAAACCCTCGACGGGGTGAAATCGGCTGTATCGGGGTACGAAGGGGGCGCTAAACCTAACCCAACGTATAAGGAAGTATGCACCGGGACAACCGGCCATGCCGAGTGTGTGGAGGTAACCTACGACCCCACCAAAATTACCTATGCCGAACTGCTACAGGCGTTTTTCCGGAGCCACGACCCCACCAGCCTGAACCGGCAGGGGGCCGATGTAGGTACGCAGTACCGGTCGGTGATTTTTTATCACAACGACGAGCAGAAGCAACTGGCCGAAACCATTAAGGCCGAGTTGGATAAGTCGGGGGCTTACGACAAAAAGATTGTTACCGAAATTAGTCCGGCCACGACGTTTTATGTGGCCGAAGAGTACCACCAGAATTATTTTGCCCAGAACCCTGAGCAAGGCTATTGCGCGTTTGTAATCGCCCCCAAGCTCGACAAGTTCAGAAAGGTATTCAAAGATAAATTGAAGCCCACCGAAACGGCTCATTGATTACTCCCCAATTACTTAGCAGAAGCCCCATTATGGGGCTTTTTGCGTTTTGAGGGACTGGCATATCCATAAATTATGTATGTTTTATAGTATATAATATAAGTAGTTTTAGTAGATTATTGTGTGCTACTTAAAATTCTCTAAGAAAATCTATCCAATGGGAAATCTATTCTAAGACTACTTACGTAGGTGACAGAATAGGGCGCTGGATCAGTACGATAAGAATATGTCTCAGGCGACAATCTCGGGGTCCATGTCTTACATAAATATTATGGGTTAGGTAGTGGAAGAGTCCAGCATCGCTGGTGCTGGACTCTCTGGAGTTTTGTAAGTTGAGTCTCAACACCCAGAGAGGCATATTGAATATATCCACTTTTCTTAACGTATAATGTATGCAGAGCTCTACTGTCCAGAATGTCAGTACTGTAACAAAAACAGAGTCTGGCCCAAAACGGGTTTACCTTTCTACGCTTGCAACGGGCGATTATTTTTACTTTGCCCTGTTGCCGCACTTGATCTACAAAGTGGTGCGAAAGTATCCGAATGTGTTTGTTATTAAACTGGCCGACGACCCCAAGGCCAAACGGATTTCGTATTATCCCCGCCCCGCCGATATTGACCAGAACAAGGTGTGCCGGATCAGGCGGTCGGCATAAGAGCAACAAAGACTGTTTTCAAAGTAAAGTAATGCAAAACTGGGAGTTGACCTGGCACTATGTCAGGGCAGGTGTTCATATACGGTTCACCCAATAAAATAGGCGTTTGATACCCCTTTCGAAGCAATCCAGCCTAAGTTGCTGGTGGAATACGCTGGGGTCGTTGTACTATTGTACACTAAACGGCCGGAAATCGGATAAATGACTCGCTTCTACGGTATGGGTTCAGATAGGAAAACGCTTCAGTTAGGTTGTTTCTATCTGTAGAATTCTCACATTCTGACTTTTTACCTGTAAAGTCTGTAAAGTATTTACCGATAGATAAGTGGTGTAATTTTTTCTTGGTCTACCAGCCGAAATACACATTACTTTGCCACAGTTAAACACGTAAATTGATTTCTCACATGAAAAAGATCTCACTCGCTTTTTTCTTTGTCGCAGCTCTCCTTCTTGGTAATACCGCTTTTGCTCAACTTGAAGTGGGTAAAGGATCAAAGTTTCTCAATGCTGGTATAGGTTTAGGAGGATGGGGTGGTATTGGTTATGCCGGTGGTATAGGCCTGGGGGCTTCCTTTGAGGTAGGCGTTGCCGATAATATTACGGTGGGTGCCATTGGCGCGTACAGAGGCTACAGTGGCTACGGTGCTTACTACAGCATTGGAGGTCGGGGTTCTTATCACTTCAATGAAATTCTGAAGATTTCGGAAGACAAGCTCGATGTATATGCAGGCTTAGGACTGATTTACAGTGGTTGGTCATGGAATGAAAGTTTTGTTGGTCTCCGTGGTTCATACGGTGGAGTTGATTTGGGAGGCCATGTAGGTGCTCGTTACTTCTTCAAACCAAACCTGGGTGGATTTGCCGAAGCAGGGTTTGGAGTGGCTCCACTTCAAGTAGGTCTGTCGCTCAAATTCTAATATAGACTGACTCTTTCAGGAATACAAAAGCCCTACTTACAAACAAGTAGGGCTTTTGTATTTAAATACTTGTATAACTAAATACTAATCCGGGCATGAGTTGCACTTAGTAATTTGACGAGCTATACTAGTAAGTAATTTTACGCACAAAGTCGTCATTGTTTTGAGTGCATGCCGGTAAATAGTAACCAGTCGGTTATGAAAATAGGGGTCAAAGCGAGCAATAAAATCAGATTAGGTAACATTTCGGTGCGCAGCTGTCAAAAATCACTACTTTTGGCAATCCTCCTACAACTACCAGGAAATGATTCATAAAATAGCCCAACTCCTTAAAGCCAACAAAGCACGATTGCTGGATGGCTGGTTTCAGAAGCAGTTAGCCAGTGAAACTCTCCGCGATGATTTAATGACCAACGATGAACTGCGGGCGCAGTCGGAAGAATTGGTCAATGCATTGACTAAAACGATTAACGAGGAAAATATCAGTCAGCCCGATTCATCGGACTTTGACGAAGTATTTGAGATTCTGGCAGATATTACCTCGTCAAGGGCCCGGCAGGGATTCTCGCCCCGCGAAACGGGCCTGTTTATTTTCAGCCTCAAAGAAACCATTCTTGATTTGCTGGCCGACCTGGCAGCGGACGATGCTGCGGCCGTTTTGCGGGAAAGCCGGAAGATAAGTCGGTTGCTCGATAGCTTTGCCATCATCACGTTCGAGACCTTCATTAAAAGCCGTGAGGAAGTGATTTTGCGCCAAACCGATGAGATCAGCGATATTTCAACGCCGGTCATTCAGCTTTGGGATGGCATACTGGCACTGCCCATTATTGGCACGCTTGATAGCGCCCGTACGCAGGTGGTGATGGAAAGTCTGCTTCAGAAAATTGTCGATACCGGCAGTAGCATCGCCATTCTGGACATTTCGGGAGTTCCCGCTGTTGATTCGCTCGTGGCTCAGCACCTGATCAAAACCGTGAGTGCTACCCGCCTGATGGGAGCCGACTGCATCATCAGTGGTATCCGGCCCGAAATTGCCCAAACCATTGTGCACCTGGGTATCGACCTGACCAACATCGTAACCAAAGCCTCGCTTGCCAGTGCTCTCCGGTACGCCTTTGGGTTGCAACGATTGACCGTAAAACGATTGGAGACGGATAAAAAAGCCTTTTGAGATAAGCCGGTATGGACAGAATTCCAATCCTGCGGATGGGGGCGTTTTTACTCGTCACCATTCAGGTTGATTTATATGACCGGCTGGCCCTGAGCCTCGAAGCCGATCTGGTCGAGATGGTGCATAAGACGGGTGCCCGTGGGGTGCTGATCGATATTTCGTCGGTTTCGATTGTCGATTCGTTTATGGGCCGTATTCTCGGCAATATCGCCAGTATGACCCGCGTACTCGATGCCGAGACCGTGGTTGTCGGGATGCAACCCGCTGTAGCCATCACCCTGATCGAACTGGGTCTTTCTCTGAAAGGGGTTCATACCGCTCTCAATGTGGAGCGGGGAATGGCCCTACTGAATGATAAGTTTGGCCAGGATGACGAACTAGCTGGCGACGATGCTGACGACGCTGAGTAAAGATACGATGGCAATCATGCGTGAGCAGGACGTGGTGCCGCTGCGAAACCGGGTCAAAGAGGTGGCCGTCAAGATCGGTATGGGGCTGGTAAACCAGACCAAACTGATTACGGCCGCCAGCGAGCTGGTGCGTAATATGCTCCGCTACGGCAATGGGGGCGACGTACTGATCGAGGTCGTAAGCAAGGGCCGCGAGGTGGGGGTCCGGCTCACATTCTCCGACCGGGGGCCGGGTATTCCTGATATTAACCTGGCCATGCAGGATGGTTACTCAACCGGGCGTAGCCTCGGGCTCGGCCTGCCGGGTACCAAACGTTTAATGAATGAATTTTCGATCCAGAGCACCGTGGGGCAGGGGACGGTTGTGTCAATTGTGAAGTGGAAGAATGGATAACTCCCCACACGAGCGTTTACCGGTAGCGGATCGGAGTTATGTAGCTTCGGTAAAAAAACGGATTAGTCAGATTGCCGCCGGGGTAGGCTTTTCGGCACAGCGCCTGGCCGAAGTTGATCTGGTGGTGGCCGAAATGGCTTCTAATCTAATCAAACATGCCGGTGGAGGTGAAATGCTCATCCGCCATTTCCGAACGCCCGGTCAGGCGGGACTCGAACTCCTGAGTATCGACAAAGGGCCGGGCATTGCCGATCCGAACCGTATGTTTCAGGATGGCGTTTCGACCGCCGGAACCCTGGGCCATGGGCTCGGGGCAATTAAGCGATTGTCGGATCTGGCACAACTGTATTCGATAAAAGGCTGGGGGACGATTCTGCTGGTTCGGATTTTCCAGAAACCACCGGTCAACACGCCCTCGGGGTTTGAGTTTCGGTCGCTGCTGGTACCCAAACCGGGCGAGGAAGTGTGTGGGGATGGCTGCTATGTGAAGCAGACGCCGGGGCATATCAAACTATTGCTGGGCGACGGCCTGGGCCACGGCCCCGAGGCTAACAAAGCCGTTCAGGCGGCTATTCAGGCGTTTCGGCTTTGTCCCGACCATCAGCCGGCCGCCATTATTCGGCATATGCACCAGTCGGTCAACAAAACCCGGGGGCTGGTAGGGTCGGTGGTTGTGTACGACTGCCAGACTAACCAATGGAACTGGTGCGGGGTGGGTAACATTGTAACCCGGCTAAGCGGCCCCATGACCGCTAAAAACTTCTTACCATACAATGGCATCATTGGCATGAACGTGCCAACGATACTCAATAACCATGTGCTCCCTTTTGAACGGGGGCAGTTGCTTGTCATGTGCTCCGATGGACTCCATACCCGTTGGGATCACACCCGCTATCCGCTTATCCATCGATACGACTTAACCATTCTGGCGGCCGCCTTATACAAAGATTATGCGCGGCAGACGGATGATACTTCTTTATTTGTGGGACGAATTCAGCGAGACTATGGAGGAATTAGCTAAAGTGGCGCTCGATAATGAGATGGACCTGATTCTGGCCCATAAACGAACCATGAAACTGGCCGAACTGGCGGGGCTGTCGCTGGCGGCCCAAACGTCGTTTGCCACAGCGGTGTCGGAGGTGGGGCGCTATGCTCTCGAAGCAGGGTCAACCCCCCAGATAACCTTGTGCGCGACTGTTTCCCGTAAAGGGCAGTATCTGGTAGCCCGCATTGAAGATAGTCAGCTGGAGGTGCCCAACCCGCTCAGTCAGGGAATGCTCAACGCCCGGCGGCTTGTCGAAAAACTGGAAATTACCAGCTCCGGCACCGGAAGCCTCATTTGTCTGTACTGCCTCTTGCCCGCAACGCGGACAATTATGCCCGAGCATTTTGACCGATGGCGGGCTCAGTTTTATACCGACCGGCCTCTGTCGGCATACGACGAGATCAAGAAAAAGAATGAGCAGTTGCAGAACCTCGCCGACCGGCTTCAGGATAGCGAGCAACATTACAAACGGGTCACCGACTCGCTGCCGCTGGTCATTTTTACGGCCAACCAGCTGGGGCAGTTACTGTACGCCAACGCCTGGCTGAAAGAGCTGACGGGGTACTCGCTGCAAACGCTCAACCAAACCAAATGGGCGAAGGTGATTCATCCCGATGACTACGTCGACTTCTGGAAACAGTGGAACCTACAAACCGCCGAGCGGCTCTCGTTTCAATACGAATGCCGGATTCGGGAGGCCGTTACGGGTGGTTACCAATGGCACTTGTTCACGGCCAAGCCCATTCCCGGCGATTTCGGTAGTGTAGCGGCCTGGACGGGCTTTGTGGTGAATATTCATGCCCAGAAAATAGTGGGACAAACCCTGCGCGAAAATGAAGAACTGGCGCAGGCTAAGGCAAGCCTCGAAAAATCGCAGATAGAACTGGAAAAAACCGTTCGGGAGCTGAACCGGAGCAACGAATATCTCCAACAGTTTGCCTACGTAGCCAGCCACGATTTACAGGAACCTCTGCGCAAAATTGTGTCGTTCGGAACTATGTTGAACGATCAGTTTTCGTCTGATCTAAACCCCACCGGCCGTGATTTTCTGGAGCGGATGCTCGGGGCATCGCGCCGTATGTCGCTGCTGATTAAGGAGCTGCTGACGTACTCCCGACTGACTACCCAACGGGCACCGTTCCGGGCGGTACCGTTGTCGGAACTGACGGCCGAGGTGCTCGATGACCTGGCTCTGTTGGTCGAAGAAAGCAGTGCGCAGGTGCTGGTGGGTGAGTTGCCCGTGGTTCCCGGCGACCCTACGCAGCTTCGGCAACTGTTTCAGAACCTGTTGAGTAATGCCCTGAAATTCCGCCGACTCGATGCCACCGAACCACCTGTGCAGCCGGTCGTTCGGGTCGAAACCCACCAAGTAAACCCCGACGAGTTACCGGCGCAGCTCGTCAATCGGGCCGACCGTCGCTTCTGCCGGATCGACGTGATCGACAATGGAATCGGGTTCGATGCTCAGTATAGTGATCAGATTTTTCAGATGTTTCAGCGCCTGAACCCAAAAAATCACTACAGTGGGTCGGGGGTAGGGTTGGCCATAGCCCGGAAGGTGGCCGAAAACCACGAAGGACTCATTCTGACATCGAGTCAGGCAGGTATAGGGAGCACCTTTAGCGTGTACCTGCCTATGGAGTAAAGCCTGCTGAAAGGTAGCCGGAAAGAATAAAAAAGCCAGTCGGCCCCAAGGGCTGACTGGCTTTTCGCCTGAAAGTACAGGCGTTTTTGGTGTCTACTATCGGACTCGTTATTTCTGCGCAATCTCGCGGAGGCTTTTTACGCCCATGTTCCAGAGAATAAATGCGTAGGTGTCGGCGGTAGACTCAATCGCTTTTTTGGTGTTGCTGGCACCGTGCCCGGAGTTCGTGTCAATGCGGATGAGCATCGGGTTAGGACCTTTGTAAGCGGCTTGCAGTGCAGCTGCATACTTAAACGAGTGCGCTGGTACCACCCGGTCGTCGTGGTCGGCGGTGGTGACCATGGTGGCGGGGTAGTTTACGCCCGGCTTAATATTGTGCAGGGGCGAGTAGCTGTACAAGGTCTTGAACTCCTGGGCGTTGTCGCTGCTGCCGTAATCGGCAATCCAGTTCCAGCCAATCGTAAACTTGTGGAACCGGAGCATATCCATCACACCCACCTGCGGAATGGCTACCTTGAACAGCTCAGGGCGCTGATTCATTACGGCCCCTACCAGTAAACCGCCGTTTGAGCCACCGTTGATAGCGAGCTTCTCGGGGGAGGTGTATTTCTGCCCGATGAGGTACTCAGCAGCGGCAATGAAATCATCGAACACGTTCTGTTTTTTCAGCTTCATGCCCTGCTCATGCCATTTCTCGCCGTACTCACCACCCCCGCGTAAGTTGGCCTGCGCATATACGCCCCCCTGTTCGAGAAAACCGATGCGGAGCGGGCTGAACGAAGGGGGCAGGCTGATGTTAAAACCACCGTACCCGTACAACAGGGTCGGGTTGGTACCATCGAGTTTGATGCCTTTTTTGTACGTGATAAACATAGGCACGCGGGTGCCGTCTTTGCTGGTGTAGAAAACCTGCTTGGTTTCGTAGTCAGTTGGCGTAAAATCAACCTCGGGCTGCCGGAATACCGTACTGGCTTTAGTCGCCAGGTCATAGCGGTAAATAGTCGGCGGAAACGTAAACGACGTAAAGGTGAAGAACACAAATTTATCGTCGTTTTCACCGCCGAAACCGCTTACCGTACCCACACCGGGCAACTGAATCTCATTTTCGAGCTTGCCTTTGCGGTCGTACACGTAGACCCGTGAGGTGACGTCTTTGGAGTAATTGGCAAACAGTTTGCCTCCGGCTACGCCTATGCTTGAGAGCGGCTCCGGTTTTTCGGCCAGCAGTACGGTTGTCGTTTTGGTTTTGGGTTCAAACCGAATCAGCTTGCCGTTGGGGGCATCGGCATTGGTTTCGATCAGAAACGCATCGCCATCGTTATCAATGAAGTTGTAGCGTGCATCGGTAATTTCGGTAATGGCAGGCACAAAGGTTTTGTGTCCGGCCTTAGCATCCATATAATACAGGGCGTTGCCATCTTTGCCTTTACCCCGGTCGCTCACCGACATCACCGCAAAGCGCTCGTCTTCGGAGGTTTCCACCGTGTGGAACCGCTGTGGGTTTTTGGGATCTTCATACACAAGCCGGTCGGCCGACTGGGGCGTGTTGAGGGCGTGGTAGAAAACCTGATGATTTTCGTTTTTAGCCGCCAATGCACTGCCATCGGGCTTTGGGTACCGGCTGTAGAAAAAGCCGTTGCCCTGCCAGGCTACGCCGGATACCTTCACCCATTCAATTTTGTCGGGGAGGTACTGCTTGGTGCGGAGGTCCATAATCTGATACTCGTTCCAGTCGGAGCCACCTTTCGAGGTGCCAACTACGGCATAGTTACCATCTTTGGAGAGGCTAAATGCCGACAGCCGGGTGGTACCATCGGCCGAGAGTTTGTTGGGGTCGAGCACCACTTCGGGCGTACCGTTCAACCCTTTCTGGCGGTACAGCACCGATTGATTTTGCAGGCCGTCGTTTTTCGAGAAATAAAACCAATCGCCTTTGCGCGAGGGGGCCGAGTACTTAGGGTAATTGTAAATTTTCTCGAGTCGGCTTTGCAACTGAGCCCGGTAGGGAATCTGCTCAAGGTAGCCGAAGGTCACTTTGTTTTGGGCCTTCACCCACTCGCCGGTTTCGGCCGAGCGGTCGTCTTCGAGCCAACGGTAGGGGTCTTTTACCACCGTACCGTGGTAGGTATCCGTTTGGTCCGTTTGGCGGGTGGTTGGGTACGCGAGGGGCTGAGCAAGAGCGGCTGTAGTTCCGGCCATCATGCAGAATAAGGTAGTTGATTGAATAATACTCGCCATTGTCGATGAGGGTTGGACGTTTTGCCAAAGTTCGTGAAAATAGACGAATGGCAAAGAGCGCGGGCCGCGAACGGCAAAGAGCGAAAGAGCGAAAGAGTGAAAGAGTGGATGCCGGGTTGGGATCACAGCCAAGAACCCAAAACAATAAACTACAAACTACAAACTACAAACCACAAACCCCATTGCAGAAATACCTTACATAGTAATACGTTCCCTTGTTTTTTGGGGGTTACGGTCTAAAAACATAACTTGAGGCTTGTTCAACGCACCCCGACATGTTCAGCCTGTTCTACTCTTTTGGGCGCACCTTGCTGGTAGCCAGTATGTTGCTCTGCCTTATGGGGAGTGCGTATGGGCAGGGTTTTCGGGTCGATCATATCGGGGTCGCGCAGGGACTTACCCAAGGGTCTGTGTATTACATGCACAAAGACAGCCGCGGATTTATGTGGTTTGGCACCCAGGACGGCCTGAACCGGTATGATGGCCATACGTTCCGCACCTTTCGGCCCGACCCTGTGGCGGGCAGTAACCGACGCACCCGACCCGCTCTCAACCGGCCAACGCCCAGCTCTATTCACGGAATCAACATCATGGGCATTGTCGAAACGCCCAATGGCGACCTGTGGGTAGGTACCGAAGAGGGCCTGAACCGGTACGACCGCCTGCACGATCGGTTTACCTGCCTGAAAGCCCAACACCCACAAACGGGACGACCAATAAACAGCCGAACACTTCCTTTTTTTGCCGATAAACACGAACTTCTGTATCTCAGCGATACCGAGGGGCTGGTATCGCTCAAGTGGCAGACGCTCCAGAAACAGGTACTTGACCCGACGCTTAAACCGGCCCAGGAGTACGACCTGCAAAGTTCGACCGTTCGGACCCCAGCGGGCGATGTGTGGCTACATGCGGCTAAAGGTGTGATTCGGTACAACCTGAAAGAACGGCGGGTGCACACGTACTTTAGCGATGGCCCCGACAATGAAGCCGGTACCCCGTTGGCCATTTTTTCGTTTTACATTGACAAAAATGGGGTGGCCTGGCTCGGAACGGCTACCAACCTGATTCGGTTCGACTACCGCACCTGTGTGTACAAGACCTATCAGCTTGGGCCTAAGCGGCCGATCAGCCCGGTCTACAGTTTGGCCGAAGACCAGACAAACCTGCTCTGGATGGGTACCCAGGCCAACGGCTTGTTGTATTTCGATAAACGGACCGAGCGCTTCGGGGCCATTACGCATTTCACTAGCAGTAACCAACGGCTTCGGACCTACGAGATTAGCAAAGTGTACGTAGACGATCAGGGCATTGTGTGGGCCAACGTCGACCCCGACGGACTGGCGCGGGTGGTACCCAACTCGTTTCTGTTTGAGGGGATGCTCAAAAGTAAACACTCGGGCGACCCGGCCATTGACCCGCCCCATCAGTTGAGCAACTACTCGATTCGGGCGTTTCTGGAAGAGTCGCCCCGGCGGATCTGGGTAGCTACCGAAAAGGGGATCAACGTATTCGACCCGGTTACGAAACAGATTGTTGAGCGGTACCTGACCGACAGCGAGCGTAGTGCGTTGCCCATGCACAACTTCATTAAGTCGATTTACCGCGATTGGCGCGGCAAAATCTGGATTGGCTCCATTGGCGGAGCTATGTGCTTTGACCCGGTCCGTAAATCGGTTGAGCTGGCCCCGTTTCCGTCGCGGTTCAACAGCCTCGTGGCCGCCAACTACGTCCGAAATCTGGTGTCTATCGACAGCAGTACGTTGGCGGCCGCTACCGAAGATGGCCTGTACACCCTGCATCTGCCGGACAAAACCTGGGTGCGCGAGCCCACCTTGCTCCACAAAAACCTGTTTAGCTTCTGGTTCGATGCAGCACGACGGCAGCTCTGGATTGGTACGTACCTGCACGGATTTGCGGTGTATCAGCTGCCGCCGGTTGGCAAGCCGGGGCCCTGGCGTCAAATCCGGCTCGGGCTCGAAGGGGCCACGGTGCTGCACATGCAGGAAGACCCTAACCGGCCGGTTGTCTGGATCTCGACCAACCGGGGGCTGGCGTGCTTTGACCAGAAAACCGGAAAAATTCAGTTGTATGGCGAGCGGCAGGGATTGGCTAACTCATTTGTGTACGGGGCCCTGTGCGATACGCTCGGAAATGTGTGGGTGAGTACCAACCGGGGTATCTCAAGGCTGAATCCCGAAAAGGCGGTATTCACGAATTTCAAACTGACCGATGGCCTACAGGGCTATGAGTTTAACGGAAATGCCCTGATGCGGTCGTCGGACGGTCGGCTGTATTTTGGTGGCGTGAATGGGTTCAACTACTGTCGTCCCGAAGCATACCACAGTAGTCGTTTTAACCCGAGGGTGCACATCTACAACCTGAAGGTCAACGAAGAGCCCTTTGCGCCCGGCAACCGGTATGTGGGTGAGGTAAATGAGATAGACCTGAGCCATGAGCAAAATACCATTTCGCTCGAATTCAGCGCGCTCGATAACACGAGCACCGGATACAACACCTACCAGTACCAGATGACAGGCTACGAGGATCGGTGGGTGCAGGTGGGTGAAAATAACTACGTTCGGTACGCCAATCTGCCGCCCGGCGATTACACCTTTCAGGTCAAAGCGGCCAATAAAGACAACCATTGGAGCCATCATGTGCGGCAGCTGCACATCCGAATCCGGCCGCCGTTCTGGAGCACCTGGCCTTTTATCCTGCTGGCGCTGGGCTCGCTAAGTGGCCTGATTCTCTGGTACGTGCGGCATCGCGAAGCACTGATTCGGCAAAAAGAAGCCGAACGGGTGCGATTGGCGTACGATGTGCAGGAACAAACCAAGAAAAGCATCGCCCGCGATTTGCACGACGAGATCGGGACCCGGCTGGCAACGCTCAAGCTGTACACGAGCCAACTGGTGCAGCATACCCCCGAATCGAACGCTATTCGCACGATTAAGGCAAACATGTTTGGTCTGATCAATGACACCATCACCGACGTGCGCAACCTGCTTCGGAAACTCGATCCTCAAACGCTGGAGCGCCATGGCTATGTGGCGGCCGTGGAGGAATTGTTTGACCGGGTCAATGCCACCGAAACCGTCAAAATGAACCTCAACGTGGTGCAGGCTCCCGCCCGACTGTCGAAAGATACGAGCCTGATGCTGTACCGAATTACGCAGGAATTGCTCAACAACTCGCTCAAACACGCGGGTGCCGAACACATTGGCCTGGTGGTGAGAGCACAGGAGGGTAGCTTGCAGCTTGAGTATAGCGACGACGGCAAGGGATTCGATTACGACCGGAGTGTCCGCGGACTGGGTATCGGTAACATTGAGTCGCGGGTGGCGATGCTACATGGTAAAATCAACTGGCAAACCCAGCCCGGAAAAGGTACCAAAGCCATTATCGACGTACCGATTCGCGGTACCGAAAACACAGCCGAACCTCAGACCTCAATCACCACCCCGTCGGTGTCGGGGTAACCCGTACAGGTGAGCACCCAGCCTTCGGCGAGGTCGCGCTCGGTCAGCACATCGTTGATGGTCATCTGCACCCGCCCCGCCGTGCAACGGGCCGCGCACGACGAGCACCGCCCACCCCGGCAGCTGTAGGGTAGTCGAATGCCCGCATCGAGCGCGGCCTGCAAAATGGAGACGTACGCTGGCACCTCAATATCGACCTCCCGATCGGGCAGTCGGAGCCGCACCGTTCGATCCTGCGCGCGTACCGGGGCCGGTGTTTTGGGTAGGGGCTCAACTACGAAGTTTTCACGCCGGAGCTGCCCGGCCTGCATGCCCGACACCAGCAGAGTAAACTGAACCATCCGCATGTAATCGGCCGGGCCGCAGATAAACACCCGGGCGTGCGCACGGTCGTGGTGCAGCAGGGTAGGGAGCATTGTTTCGAGCCGGGTATTGCTCATCCGGCCGGGGAGGACGGTACCCTTGGGCAGGGCCTCGTCGGGCTCAGACCGGCTGAGTACGTAAAGCAGCCGGAACTGATCGGGGTAGGCCTGATGTAGCTGGTTCAGTTCGTCCCGAAAAATGATGCCCGATGCGCGCGGATTGCTGTACAACAGGGTTACGCGGCTTTGCGGCTCGTCGGTGAGGGCCTGCCGAATGAGGGGTAGTAAGGGCGTAATGCCGCTCCCGGCCCCAAACAGCAGAATATCACGGGCGGGGCCAGCCGGTTGCGTATCGAGTACAAACCGACCTGCGGGCGGGAGGCTGCTGACTAGGTCACCCTCGGTCAGGGTGTCGAGCAGGTAGCGCGAAATATCACCGTTTGCCACTCGCTTGATGGTGATTCGCAGGCCCTCGGCAGGCAGGGAGCTGATTGAGTACGAGCGCCGGGCTTCGTGCCCATGAAAGGGTACAAGCAGAGTCAGAAATTGCCCCGGCCGGAACGGCACCGGCTGTTGGTCGGTTGGTTCGAGCCAGTAGCTGCGGGTGTCGGCGGTTTCCTGAACCCAGCGGGTCACGCGGAAGGTACGTTGCAGGTCGGTCATAGGTCAGGCGTTGATCCCCCGTTTGGCGAGCCACTCTTTTACGGCCGGGCCAGTACCAAACGGCCACGGTTTCAGCTCCGAAACCGGAACGAGTTTCACGGCCTGCAACTCCGTTTCGTCCATTCGGATAGTGCCCGTGGCCCGTACGTGGTAAGTGAAAATAATCTCGTTGCGCTGGTAGAACGTGTATATTCCCAGAAACTCGACGATTTCGGCTTGGGTTAACCCCAGCTCCTCTTCGATTTCGCGCAGAATGGCCTGAGCGGGCTCTTCGCCCTGTTCAAGAAACCCGGTCACAATACCGAACCAGTGGGCGGGCCAGCCAATGTTCTGGGTAAGTACCACGGTGTCGTTATCGTACTCGACTATAGCGCCAACTACCGGCAGCGGATTATTGTAAAAAATATAACCGCAGGGTTTCGAGCAAATCAGTCGCGACCGGCCGCTTGCTTCTCCTTCCACCAATGGGCTGGCGCACTGCGGGCAAAAGTTCATCTTGGGCATGAGAGGTTGAGTTTGGGGCTTTCTTCGTAACAACCGAACCGGTGAAGTTGGGCCGCAAAGTAGGGAGATTTATGGGGAGAAGTAGCAACCGAACGGGTGAAAATAGGCGCCATTTGTCACAAGTAGGTGCCATACCACGTAAACCGCCGTATCTTTGTGTCGCTATGCCACGACTCGTTGCCATTGATTTTGGAGCCAAACGCACGGGAATTGCCGTGACCGACCCCCTGCAACTCATTGCATCGGCGCTGGAAACCATTCCGTCGCATACGGTGGTGGCTTACCTGAAAAAGTACGCGCAGACCGAGCCGATTGAGGCCTTTGTGGTGGGTATGCCGAAGCGGCTCGATGGAACCGATACCGACAATACACCCCGGGTAAAGTCGTTTGTGCGGGCCTTGCAGAACGCTTTTCCCGAAACCCCCGTTCATCTACACGACGAGCGATTTACGAGCAAAATGGCCTTGCAAGCCATGATTGCGAGCGGGTCGACAAAGAAAGACCGACGCGAAAAATCGGGTAACATCGATAAAGTAAGCGCGGCAATCATTTTGCAATCATTTATGGAACAACATCAGCGATGAGCTATAAGTGATGAGTGATGAACTATTGTTGTCGCTCATCGCTCATCACTTATAGCTCATCACTCTCAATTATGATCCTTCCTATTGTAGCCTACGGAGACCCGGTTCTTCGTAAACGGGCTAAAGACATTGAACCGGGCACCCTCGATGTAAAAAAATTGAGCGACGACATGTTTGAAACCATGTACGCGTCGTCGGGTATTGGTTTGGCAGCCCCCCAGATCGGGCAGGGCGTTCGGATGTTTGTGGTTGATGGAACGGGCATCAATGAAGACGAAGAAGAAGCCGATAAAGACCCCAGCCTCGAAGGGTTCAAGAAAACCTTTATCAACCCCGAAATTGTCGATGAAACCGGTGAAGAATGGGGTTTTGAAGAGGGCTGTCTGAGTATTCCGGGAATCCGGGCGGAGGTGTACCGGCCCGAAGTGGTCGTGATTCGGTACTTCGATACCGACTGGAACGAACACGAAGAGGAGTACGACGGTATGGCGGCCCGCATTATCCAGCACGAGTACGACCACCTCGAAGGTAAACTCTTTACGGATTACCTGTCGCCCCTGAAACGGCAGTTGCTGAAGAAAAAACTGGCCGACATCACCAAAGGAAAGGTGGATGTCGATTACCGGATGCGCTTTCCACGATGAACGTAACCCTCCTCCAAACCTCCCTGCACTGGCACGACCCGGTGGCGAATCGGGCCGCGCTGGAGGAGACTATTTTTGCACTGCCTCAGCCCACCGACCTCATTGTGCTGCCCGAGATGTTTACAACGGGATTCACGATGGAGGCCCCTGCTGTGGCCGAGGCTCCGCGTCTGACTACCCACCGCTGGATGCAGCAAATGGCCGCGCAAACCAATGCCGCCGTCACGGGCAGCTATGTAGTGCGCGACAACGGGCAGTACGTGAATCGGTTGCTTTGGATGGAGCCCGACGGGCAGTTTGCTACCTACGACAAGCGGCACTTGTTCAGGATGGCGGGAGAAGACAAACTGTACAAGGCGGGGGAGTCGCGCCTGATTCGGACGTGGCGCGGCTGGCGTATCTGCCCGCTTATTTGCTACGACCTGCGGTTTCCGGTCTGGAGCCGCAACACGCCACAAGCGTATGACCTGCTGTTGTACGTAGCCAATTGGCCCGCGGTACGGCAACAACCCTGGGACACCCTCCTGCAAGCCCGCGCCATCGAAAACTTGAGTTATGTGGTGGGTGTCAACCGGGTTGGCGACGATGTCAACGGGCACCATTATGCCGGTGGCTCGGCCATCATCAGCCCAAAAGGCGAGGTGCTGTTCAGACAGTACGAAGCCCCTGCCGCGCATCAGCAAACCCTCTCGCTCGACGAGCTAAACGAGTTTCGGGCCAAATTCCCCGCCCACCTCGACGCAGATGAGTTTGTAATAAATAATAGATAATGTACAGTGAGTAATGGATAATGAGGTATGGGCTTGTGCTCAACCAAACCACATTATCCCTTACGCATTATCCATTATTTACTACCCATTATTCCATCACCTTCGGCACCTGGAAAAAGGTCTCGTCATGCTGAGGGGCATTGACGAGGGCCTGCTCGCGGGGGAGATGATTGGCCACCGCATCGTTACGCAGTACATTAAGGTCGGGTGAAATATGCATCAGCGGCTCTACACCCGTGGTGTCGACTTCGTTCAGTTGCTCCATCCAGGTCAGTACGCCATTGAGGCTGTTGAGCAGTTCGGCTTCTTCCTCCGGCCGAACCTCCAAACGAGCAAGGTGGGCAATTTTTTGTAAGGTCTCTTTATCGACTTTCATAAGGTATCGTTTTAGCCCACTGGCTGTGTAGTTCGTTATCAATAATACGGAACGTCTGTTCCTTCAGACGTTCGAGGTCGTCGGGCGTAAGGCCGGCGGTGGGTATGGGTTCGTGAAAAACAACCTTGACCGGGGCCCATCGCATCCGAATGGGCGACTCGTCGGGCAAGATGTAGTGGTTGTTCACCAGCGTCATGGGCACAATCGGTACCTGTTGCTGAATGGCCATGATAAACGCGCCATCTTTAAACGGATAGGCCATTTTGGGCGGTTCTTTGGTCAGGATACCCCCCTCTGGAAAAATAATGATGCTCCGCCCTTCTTTGAGTACCCGAATCGATTTGGCCAGCGAATAGGCGCGACTGCGGGCGGCTTCCCGGTCGACCATGATGTGTAACCGGGCAAACATGTACCCGAACAGCGGAATTTTCTTAACGCCTTTTTTGCCAATAAACGCGTAAAAACCCGGCACCACCACGCCCGTCACGGCAATGTCGAAGTACGAAAAATGGTTGGCGCAGTACACGTACGCCTGCTTTGCGTCGGGCCGAAACCGCCAATCGACCCGAATCGGCATGCCAATCAGGAAGAAAAAGCATTTGCCCATAACCCGCACGGCCTCCTGCGCGTACCGTCGGCCGCTATCCCATTGAATACACAGAAAAATAAACGGGAAAAACAGCGTGAACAGGATAGCAAACAGCAGGGCGCACCAGATCGTGTAAAGCAGTCGCATAGGGTTGAGAAAGACAAACGACAAACCTGCAAGGTGTTTAAGAACGGTCAAGTTCCCGCTTACAGGCTTGTCGTCAATCGGTTAGCCGTTAGCCAATTTTTCAGTGCTGGACATTCGGACTTCAGACACCAGACGTTAGACCTGTTACCATTCTGTAGAGAGGTCTAACGTCCAGTGTCCAACATCTAATGTCCAGTACTGAGAGCCAATTTTATAAATTACCGAAGCGAAATGTATAAAATTAATGCTTAAAATGCCGCACACCCGTGGTCACCATGGCCAACCCGTTGGCGTTGCAGTAGTCGACCGAGTCTTTGTCGCGGATGGAGCCGCCCGGCTGCACCACGGCCGTGACACCTGCCTGATGCGCAATTTCGACGCAGTCGGGGAAGGGGAAGAACGCATCCGATGCCATCACTGACCCGTTCAGGTCGAAGCCAAACGCGTGGGCTTTCTCAATGGCTTGCTTCAGCGCATCGACCCGCGACGTTTGACCTACGCCACTGGCCAGCAGTTGACCTTCTTTTGCCAGCACAATCGTGTTCGACTTGGTGTGCTTACAGACCTTCAGGGCAAACTCCAGTGCCTTTACTTCGCTGTCGGTGGGGGCTTTTTCGGTAACGACCGTGAAGTCGGCTCCGGTTTCGGTGCGGTTGTCCTTATCCTGTTCCAGAACGCCGTTCAGGATCGTTTTGACCAGCTTAGTGGGCAGTTCAACGGGTTTCCGGCGCAGCAAAATCCGGTTCTTCTTCGATTGCAGCAACGTGAGGGCTTCGGGAGCAAACTCGGGCGCAATCAGAATTTCCATAAAGAGCTTGTTCAACTCCTCGGCCGTTTCGAGGTCGACCGGGCGGTTGGTGACCACCACACCCCCGAAAGCCGAAACCGGGTCGCAGGCCAGCGCGTTGAGGTAAGCTTCTTTGGCAGTGGGAGCCGTAGCCACCCCGCAGGCGTTGGTATGCTTGATGATGGCAAACGCAGCTGACTCGTCGGTGAACTCGTCAATGAGTTGAATGCACGCGTCCACATCGACCAGATTGTTAAACGAAAGTTCTTTTCCGTGCAGCTTATCGAACATGGCATCCAGATCGCCGTAGAACGTAGCTGACTGATGCGGGTTTTCGCCGTAGCGGAGGGGCGTGGCCGACCCACCCGCTGTCTGCCCCAGGAAGTACTGGTTAATAGCCGTATCGTAGTGTGACGTAGTAGCAAAAGCCTCCTGCGCGTACCGACGGCGGTCGTCCAGATCGGTGGCTCCGTTCTTCGCGGTCAGAATACTCAGTACATCGGCGTACTGGTTGCGCGACGAAACGATGAGCGTGTCGGCAAAGTTTTTGGCCCCCGCCCGGATGAGCGAAATCCCGCCAATGTCGATTTTCTCGATAATATCTTCCGCCGATGCGCCGGAGGCTACCGTCTCCTCAAAAGGGTACAGATCGACCACCACCATGTCGATAGCCGGAATCTGATGCCGCTCGGCCTGAGCTACGTCTTCGGACAGGTCGCGCCGGTACAAAATACCCCCAAATACCGCTGGGTGCAGGGTTTTGACCCGGCCACCGAAAATAGACGGGTAGCCGGTCAGGTCTTCAACCGGGATAACGGGAATGCCCAGTTGTTCGATGAAGGTCTGCGTACCACCCGTTGAATAGAGCGTAACACCCTGCTCGTGCAATAGGCGGACAATGGGTTCGAGACCATCCTTGTAGTAAACTGACAGCAGAGCGGAAGCTATTTTTTTCATATAATGGAGAATGAGTAATGGACGATGTATAACGGCCGGCAAAGCATAACCCATGGCGGGAGTATCCGCTATGCGTTATTCTTTACACATTTTCCAGTATACATGGACACGGAGCCGCAAAGATACGCCCCCGGCACCGACAACCCAACCGAGGCTGTATCTTTGCCCGCCTAATCGTATCCGTACATGAGTACCTTTAAGAAACTAGCCAGCGATACGGCCCTGTACGGCGTCAGCACCATTCTGGCCCGGTCTATCAATTTCGCCCTGGCACCCATCCAGACTTACGCGTTTCTGAAACCCGCTGAACTGGCCTCAAACGTGTCTATTTATGCCTGGATTGGGGTCTTGCTGGCTATTTACACCCTCGGTCTCGAAACGGCCTACTTTCGGTTTGCCGCTCGTGCCAAGGGCGACGAGCGGGCCGACGAACGCCAACTGGTGTTTAACCGAAGCACGAGTCTGCTGGTGCTGTCGGGCCTGATTCCTGCCTTCTTTACAACCCTGTTTGCCGATCAGATCGCCGGGTTGATGGGATACCCCGGCGAGGGAATTGCAGTAATGTGGGGCGGGTTTATCCTGGCCATCGACACCATTATGGCGGTGCCGTTTGCGCGGTTGCGGGTCGAGAACAAAGCAAAACAGTTTGTGCTAGCCAAGGTGCTCAACATCCTGATCAACGTGGCGCTCAATGTTTTCTTTATCATCCTGTGCAAAGACATTGCCGAGGGCGACTACCTGCCCGCCCTGCGTCCGGTGGCTTCGTTTATTTACCGGCCCGAAATTGGCCCGGCTTATATTCTGCTCGCTAATCTGATTGCCAACGGTTTATATCTGGTTCTGCTTCGCAATGCCTTTAGCGGTTTCCGGTTTACGCTCGACTGGGTAGCCGCTCAATCCCTGCTGGCCTATTCGTTCCCGATTATGCTCACGGGGCTGTCGGGTGTGCTCAACCAACTCACCGACCGGCTGCTGCTCCGGCGGTTTCTGCCCGACGGTTTTTATCCCGGCCTCACTGCCGACGATGCTCTGGGTATCTACGGAAACTGCCTCAAACTGTCGATTTTCATGGCTCTGGCTATCAACTCGTTCAAGTTTGCTGCCGACCCGTTCTTTTTCAGCCGGGCCGAAGATAAAAACTCGCCTAAACTGCTGGCCGACGTAACCAAGTGGTTCATCATTGTGTGCGCGGTGTTGTGGGTAGGCGTGAGCCTCAATCTGGACATTATTGGCAAACTGACCTTGTCGCCCAAATATCGGATAGGGTTGGGGGTGGTGCCTATTTTGCTGTTGGCCAACCTCCTGCTGGGTGTGTACTACAATATCTCGTTCTGGTTTAAGTTGAGTGACAAAACAAGTTTTGGAACGCTGATTACCGTAGTAGGTACAGCGGTTACGGCTCTGTTCAATATCCTGCTCATTCCCAAAATGGGCTACATGGGCTGTGCGTGGGCTTTTCTGGCGTCGAGTTTTGTCATGATGGCGCTCTGTTATGGGCTGGGCGAAAAATATTACCCGGTGCCGTACCGGCTGGGTTCGGCCCTGTTTTACATTGGCAGTGCGGCTGTGCTTATTTACGGGTCGAGCCTCGTGCAGATTCCGAATCTCTGGGTTTCGGTGCCCTACCACATGGCCTTGTTTGTGCTGTATCTGGGTATTATCGCTGTAGTGGAGCGCGACACCGTGCGGCTGGCTCTGCAACGGATTCGGCGACGGCCCGCGCAACGGCCAGCACCGTCTCGGTCCGATGGGTAAACCCGGTGGGTTGGTCGCTTCTACCAGCGAGACACTTTCTATCCATCCTGCTTATGCTCAGGTATTTTGTCGGGGCTGTACTGTTGCTCGGTACCGCCCAAGTGGCGTTTCGGCCGCAGCTACCCGATGTCAACTGGACCGAATATAACGGCGACGGTGCCCGAAGCCACTACTCATCCCTGAGCCAAATCACGTCCGCCAACGTGGGGCAGCTGCGTGTGGCCTGGACGTACGCGTCGGGCGGGGCCGATACCGTGAACAACCGCACCCAAATGCAATGTAATCCCCTTGTAATTGATGGGGTGCTCTACGGCGTATCGGCTGGCACGCAGGTGTTTGCCCTCGATGCCGCTACCGGCCGGGAGCGTTGGCGTACCAATCTGACCGGCGGGGGCGGTACCACCAGTCGGGGTGTTACATACTGGGCTTCTGGTAATGACCAACGCATTTTTTTCGGGTACGGGCCGTGGCTCTACGCCCTCGATGCACGCACGGGAAAGCCTATCGATGGCTTTGGGCAGGGCGGCCGAATCGATCTGAAGCGGGGCATCGAGCGGCCCGGAGGTGATACCTACGTGCAGGCCAATACGCCCAATACCATCTTCGAAAATCTGATTATTGTGGGTGCCCGCGTAGCCGAGGGCGAAACCGCTTTGCTGGGCGATATTCGGGCCTACGACGTACGCACGGGTAAACTCGTCTGGACGTTTCACACCATTCCAAAGCCGGGTGAGCTCGGGTATGATACCTGGCAACCCGCCAATCCGCGCGACCGGCTCGGTGGGGCCAATGCCTGGGCGGGTATGGCCATTGACCGCCAACGGGGTATTGTGTACGTACCGACGGGCTCGGCCGCCTATGATTTTTACGGCGGAAACCGGCAGGGCGACAACCTGTTTGCCAATTGCCTGCTGGCACTCGATGCCCGGACGGGTAAACGAATCTGGCATTTTCAGCTGGTGCACCACGACATCTGGGACCGCGATCCGCCTTCTCCGCCCAATCTGCTGACGGTTGTGCATAGGGGCAAACGAATCGACGCCGTAGCGCAGACGACCAAGCAGGGCCATGTGTTTGTGTTTGACCGGGTGACGGGGAAACCACTGTTTCCGGTGGAAGAACGCCCCTATGCGACCGATGCCATGCCGGGCGAGTACCCCAGCCCGACCCAGCCTGTGCCGCTCAAACCGGCTCCGTTTACCCGACAGACCTTTACCGAGGCCGATATTAACCCCTGGGCTGCTAACCGTGAAGAGATTGTGGCCCGGCTCCGAACGGCCCGCACCGGAAGCCCATACCTGCCGCTTACAGGCCAGATGACTGTATTCTATCCCGGTACCGACGGGGGCGCACAATGGGGCGGTTCGGCGGTGGACCCGGGCGGAGTTATGTACATTCCGGCCAAGCAAAATCCGGTGTATTCGTCGCTGGTTCCGAATGAGGTGCCCGCCGACAAAGGCATGACGCTGGGCGCGCAGCTATATACACTGCGGTGTGCCAGTTGCCACGGCTCTGACCGGCGCGGAAATCACGATGGGTCGTATCCTGGGCTGGTAGGGCTCGAAGCCCGGTTGTCGGTCGAGGCTGTGCATCAGGTGCTGAAAACCGGGCGGGGGTTGATGCCGTCTTTTGCCCATTTGCCTGATGCCGAGCGCAAGGCGATTGTCGACTTTTTGTTCAACCCAACGGCGGGGCTGGCACAGGCGGCTAATGGGGCGAACGTGTCCAAACCCAAATTGCCTTATCGACACACGGGCTACAATCGTTGGTACGATCGCAACGGCTACCCGGTAAGCGCCCCGTCCTGGGGAACACTCACCGCCATTGACCTGAACACAGGCGAGCACCGCTGGCAGGTGCCTCTGGGCGAGTACAAAGAGCTGACAGCCAAAGGGCTTCCGCCCACGGGCACCGATAACTACGGTGGGCCGCTCGTAACGGGTAGCGGCCTGCTGTTTGTGGCAGCGAGTAAAGACGAGCAGTTTCGGGCCATCGACACCCGGACCGGCCAAAGCCTCTGGCAAACCGGCCTCCCGGCGGCTGGGTATGCTTCGCCCAGCACCTACTCGGTGGGCGGGCGTCAGTACGTTGTGATTGCCTGCGGAGGGGGAAAGCTCAACACCCGCTCGGGCGATAAGTACGTGGCCTTCGCCCTGCCCTGAACAGCTTCTTAGCGGCTCATATCCCGGAGTAGCTTGTTAGCGTAAATAAACTCGTTCAGCTCCGCCACGTTGGTGTTCACAATGGTGTTGCTGTCGCCTTCCCAGATTTTGCGGCCCTGGTAGAGGAACGAAATCTGTTCGCCAATCTCCATCATCGAGTTCATGTCGTGCGTAATCACGATGGTGGTGATGTTGAACTCGTCGGTAATTTCTTTGATGAGTTGATCAATCTTGATCGAGGTCAGCGGGTCGAGGCCCGAGTTGGGTTCGTCGCAAAAAAGGTATTTGGGGTTCATCACGATGGCCCGGGCGATACCAACCCGTTTTTTCATACCGCCCGAAATTTCCGACGGCATCCGGGTGGCAGCCTGTTCGAGCCCCACCCGCTGCAGGCAAAACTGGGCCCGGTCTTCTTTTTCCGACTCGCTCATGTCGGTGAGCATTTCGAGCGGAAACCGCACGTTATCAATCACATTTTTGGAGTCGAACAGGGCTGACCCCTGAAACAGAACGCCCATCTCGCGCCGAATCGCCTTGATGGTTTCTTCGTCGCCCTTCAAAAAATCGCGACCGTCGTAGAGCACCTCGCCCTGTTCGGGCTTCACGAGGCCGATCATGCATTTAAGGAGCACACTTTTTCCGGTTCCACTCCCCCCGATAATCAGGCTGGTGTTGCCTGGCTTGAAGGTGGCACTGATGTCGTTGAGGACCTTGCGGTCGCCGAATGTCTTCGAAATGTTTTTTATCTGAATCATAAAGCGTCAGTCGTCTGGCAGAATAGGTGGCTGGATAGGTAGGGGTAAATGGCTCTACAATGGTCCATTGGGCAAGGTAAGTCGGTGAATAAGGGTGGATGAGGGGCTTTCAGGCTCGTAAAAGTATTGGTTTTGTCTTACTCATAAGACCGTTCGCGGTCGTTTTTCTCCACTTCGTCCAATTTTTGGGTCTAACACCAAATCATCTGACTTACTTTTCGAGTTGTTAACAAACCATCCATCGACGATTTTACAACCTATCCAATTTATGATTTCTATTTTTCGCACTGCGTGGGCACTGATTCTGGGTCTTGCCTGCCTGGCCCAATCGGTTTCCTGGGCGCAGTCGACGGGGCAAAATGGGCTTTCCCGACCACCCGCGGGTGCGGCACAACTCACTGTAAGTGGCTACGTAAAAGACGCCAAAAACGGCGAAGGCCTCATTGGCGTGTCGGTTTTTGTGAAAGAAACCGGCACCGGTGCCGTCACTAATAACTACGGGTATTACGCCATCTCGTTGCCTCCCGGTTCGTATAACCTCGTTATCTCCTTTGTTGGTTTCCAGAAACAGACGATTCCGATTACGCTTACAACCGAGAACCTGCGCAAAGATGTTGAACTGAGCGAAGAAGGTCGTGATTTACAGGAAGTCACGGTGAAGGCTGAGCGCGAAGAAGACAACGTGCGGGCCATCGAAATGTCTGTCAATAAAATTGACGTGCGCACCATACAGCGGGTGCCTGCCCTGCTGGGCGAGGTCGACGTGGTGCGGGCCATTCAGCTGCTGCCCGGTGTCACGACCGTGGGTGAGGGGGCTACGGGTTTCAATGTGCGGGGCGGTAACATCGATCAGAATCTGGTACTGCTCGATGAAGCTCCGGTGTACAACTCGTCGCACCTGTTCGGATTTTTCTCGGTCTTCAACCCCGACGCCGTTAAGGATGTTAAGCTGATTAAGGGCGGTATTCCATCGCTGTACGGCGGGCGCATTTCGTCGATTCTGGATGTGCGGCTGAAAGAAGGTAACGCCAAAAAGCCCGAAGTGAACGGGGGAATCGGCTTGATCTTTAGTCGATTGTCGTACGAGCGACCCCTGTTCAAAAAAGCCGATGGTACAGCGCGGGGTTCGTTTATTGTGGCCGGTCGGCGGTCATATGCCGACGTGCTCGCCCAGCCTTTTCTGACGGGCGATCTCAAGGGCTCTTCGTTTTACTTCTACGACTTCACCGCCAAGGCTAATTACCGGATCAACGACAAAAACACGGTTTACCTGTCGGGGTATCTGGGTCGCGATGTGTTTGGCTCCGACTTTGGTTTCAACTGGGGCAATGCCACTACCTCGCTGCGCTGGAACCACGTGTTCAACCAGAAACTGTTTCTGAACACAACGGCCTTTTACAGCAATTACGACTACATGCTCGACTCCGACCTGAAGCGGAAGGAAGAAAACAAAAACGATTATTTCCGCTGGAAATCGCGGATCATCAACTACAGCATCAAGCCGGATTTTACGCTTTTTCTGCGTAACAACACCCTCACGTTCGGCGGGCAGAGCATCGTGTATGATTTTGAGCCCGGCACGGCTACCGGGGCGAGTTTAGGCAGTATTCGGACGTTCAGTCTGGAGAATAAGTACGCCATCGAAAACGCCCTGTACATCGGCAATGAGCAGCAGGTATCGGCCCGGTTGCAGTTGCAGTACGGGTTGCGGTACTCGTTGTTTAGCTACCTCGGCCCCGGTGAAGCGTACTCGTTTCAGACCGATGTGCCGCCGGGCGAGCGCCGGTTTCCGATTCTGAGCCAAACGCGTACGTACAAGCGGGGCGATGTGATCAAAAATTACGGCAATTGGGAGCCTCGTTTCTCGGCCAAATACGAACTAAGCGAAAATAGCTCGCTCAAACTCAGTTATAACCGGTTGGCGCAGTATATCCATCTCGTGTCGAACACAACCGCGTCGACCCCGCTCGACGTTTGGACGCCTTCGACCAACAATATCCGGCCGCAAGTGGCCGATCAGGTGGCCGGTGGGTATTTCCGCAACCTCAAAGATGGCCGCAACAATACCTACGAGGTATCGGTGGAAGTGTACTACAAATGGCTGCAAAACCAGCTGGATTACATCGACGGGGCCGATTTGCTGCTCAACAAATACCTCGAAGGCGATTTGCTGTCGGGTAGGGGGCGGGCCTACGGCGCTGAGTTTTACGTGAAGAAAAACACGGGTCTGGTCAACGGCTGGGTGAGTTATACCCTCGGCAAAACCGACCGACTGGTCGATGGTATCAACGGAGGGAACTGGTTTGCTTCGCGGTTCGACCGGCGGCATACGCTCAATACCGTGGCCCTGATTGACCCCGGCAGCACCGGTCGGCTGAAACGCTGGAATTTCTCGGCCACGTTTGCCCTGAGTAGTGGTACGCCGGCTACGTTTCCAACCACGCGGTTTGAGTATCAGGGGTATGTGGTACCGCATAACGCCGACAACCTGCGCAACAACTACCGGATTCCGGTATATCACCGGCTCGATCTGGCGGCTACGCTCAAGGGAAGGCAGCGTCCGGGCAAACGGAAAGACGATAACTGGGTGTTCTCGGTGTACAACGTGTACGCCCGTAAAAACCCATTCTCGGTGTTTTTTCAGCAGGAACCCGCCACAACCATCGACGTGCCGCGCTCGCCCGAGCTGGGCGACACCCGCCGGTTGCAGGTGACCAACAACACGCAGGCGGTACGGTACTCTGTGTTTGCAACCGCCATCCCGTCGGTCACGTACAATTTTAAATTCTAACCTGCCACACTGATGCAATCAAACCCCCAAAACATACTCGGCCGCCTGATGACCCAAATCGTTTGGCCCCGCAAATACAGAAGTGCGTACCTGTTGGCACTGTTGAGCACGTTGACGCTCGTAGGCTGTGAGACCGTCATTGATGCTAAACTGGATGAAGGCCCTACGCAATTGTCGGTGGATGCCTGGCTGACCGACGGCCTCAGTGAGCAACGAATCCGCCTGACCCAAACGGCCCCGTACCTCCAGAATGGCGCAGCTATACCGGCCACCGGGGCGCGGGTGGGTATCCGCGACGGCAAAGGGCGTACGTACCTCTTTACCGATCCTGATAACGATGGATTTTATAGCTGGAAGCCCAGCAGCCCAACCGACACCCTCGGGCGAATTGGCGAAACCTACACGCTCGGTATCGAGTATGGCGGGCAGCAGTACGTGTCGGTATCTCGCATGAACCGGGTGCCTGCTGTCGATTCAATTGTGTTTCGGGAAGAAAAGGTTAACCCGATTTCGGAGGAGCGGGGTTTTCAGGCGGAGTTTTACGTCAAAGATTTTCCCGGTGCCCCGGATTACTACCGGATCCGGTTTTTCAGGAACGGACAGCTTCAAAACCGCCCCAACGACCTGATTACGGTCTACGATGCTGGTTTCAGCAGCAACGGAAACACGGATGGGTTACTGTTTATTCGCCCCATTCGGCAGTCTATAAACCCTGAGCGGCTGTATGCCCGGAACGATACGGTGCGGGTTGAGGTGCAGTCTATTACGCCCGAAGCTTTCTTTTTTCTGGCTGAGCTGAGAACACAGATTAGCAACGGTGGTTTGTTTGCCACGCCCCCCGCCAACGTACCTACCAATATTCGGAACTTAAACGCCAATGGCCCGGCCGCAACCGGCTTTTTTGTGACCTCCGCTGTTCGGAGCCGCACCGCCCGCGTAACGGATGAGATGATAAGGAAATAGGAGAAAAGGAGGAGAGGGAGAATGAATGGCCGCGCTTGCGTCCCTTTCCTCCTTCTCCCTTTCCTCCTTTTTTCTAATACCCCAACTTCCCGTTGTTGAGGAAATTGAGCTTTCCGGTGCCGCTGAAAGTGACTTTTTGGGCGCGGGCGGTTTGGCCGCTAATCGTGACGATGTGCCCGTTGCCAATGCTCACGGGGTTGGTCAGCTGTGGAATAAACCCGCACGACCAGGTTGCCGCGCTGTTCCAGTTGCCCGAAGTGAGCGAGACACACGGTAACGAAGCCGGAATGGCGTTTTGCACGGCCACGTCGGCCCGAATCAGTCCGTGCCCGGTCACAAAGTCAAATCCCGTGCTGAAACCGGGGGTTGTGGGGTCGTCCATGTCGAGGCAGGAAGCAGTCAGGGCAGTCAGGACAGCCGAGGGCGTCAGTGTGGGGTTGGCCTGGAGCATCAGAGCCGCTACAGCCCCCGCGTGTGGAGCCGCGGCCGAAGTGCCGAAAAAGTTAGGTGAGGTGTCGGGATCAGACGCGCTATCTCTAAAGAAAAACGAAGTATTAGCGCCGTCGGGGGCCGTCACATCGGGCTTCTGCCGCGTCACGGGGCTGGGTAGCCGGGTGCCGTTGGGCGTAAAGTAAATGGGGGTGCCGCCTTTCGAGGAAAAGTCTTCAATCAGCGGAGGGTTAATGCCGTACGCGGGTGTTTCCAGAAAGAAAGCAGCCCCCGTGGCAATGGCCCCGGCTGCGTTGGGGTGCCCGTAACAGGTACTTGCATTGATACCCACAATCGCGCTGGCTGCGGCCGGAAAGGTCGAGTCGTAATTCTCAACGTACTTGATTCGGGTGGGGTTGGGGCCCGCGTACTTTACAATCATGATGTAAAAAGTCCGGGGCGTATTGCTGGGGTTGGCATAGCTCAGAATTTCGACCGGGTCGCCACTTGCCAGATTGTCGTCAGAGCCTCGGGCTACAATTGAGCTTAACGCTACAGTAGCCGTGTTCGAACTGGGAATGGCATTGAGCAGATAAATGTCCAGATCGGTTTGAGCATCTGCTTGTCTGTTTCCGGTAACCGAAAAAAATGGATCATCCCATTGAAACGAGATAACCGCTTCACCCAGTGCTGGCAACCGAATGGGTAGAAAATATACCGGTGCGGCTGCTGTGCCGAAATTATGGGCCACCTCAGGATTTATAGTTCCACTAAACGGCCGATACGTAGAGGGCTGATAATTGGCTTCATACGAGGCATTACCTGAGTTGCCTGCCGCCGAGAAGTACGTAACACCATTGTTGTTTTTCACATTGTCGACACTCTGGGCAATGACCCCGTCCTGGAAAAAAGGTTCTTCGAAATAGCCAATGTCGTCGATAATGACTTTGCACCCCAGATTAGCCAACTGCTGAATACCAGCCGCAAAATCGGTGTTGGAGATAAACGCGGTTCGGAAAAAGAGCTGGGCGCCGGGCGCTACGTCGTGGATAATTTCGAGCATGGCCCGTCCCTCGTCCGACGCTCCCGATGTGGTATAATCCAGTACGTTGGTCACGGCCGTGGTATAGCCGTTGGGGTTGCCAATGCCCGGTAGCTCACCGGTAGTTACGCCTGTGTTTGACTGCGGCAGAGCCGCATAACTGTCGGATAGAACCCCCACTTTTACCCCTTGTCCAATCACGCCAAACTGACGTCGGGCCACGCCCGAACGCTGCGCGGAGTCGCCCTGACTATTGACCGGACCGGTGCGCAAACGCGGGCGGTAAGCGGGGCGCACCGACCGGCAGCTGGTCAGGCTCTCAAGCGCTGATAGGTTGGCTACGGGCACCCAGGCGCTGACAATCTGAGCGCGACTACTCACAATTTCGGCATCTACCTGCCGGAGTTCGGCGCTGAGGGTCGCTGTGTCTCTTTCGGCAATGGCATTGACCAATACCCGCCCGGAGCTTTTGTCGAAGTTGATGAGTCGGGAGTTGACTATCGAGGAGTCGAGTCGCTTGTTTTGTTTGTATGCATCAGATAAAGAACGCAGGTGCCCATTGAGCCGGGCTTCCGATTTAAGTGTCGATGGGGTTTGGGCGGAAGCAGCAACGATCGTAGTTAACCAAGTGAATAAGTAGAGAAAGTGCTTCATTATCAGGTAGTTTATAGCTCAGACCTGAAAATTAGGCAGATTCCTGGGAGATATGCTCTGATCCTGTAGACAATTATAAATCTAACCGTGACTTTAGATTTAGAAGTGAATAAAGGAGGTCTTAGGTGTACTTGTAAGGTGTTTGATAATGTGTAAAGTTGACAAAAAGCAGACCGCCGATACACAGTTTGTAACCGACTGAACGAACTTAAAACCGCCATCGGGCCTGTACTTTCAGCTCTGATTTATGCGGGGCATTGATCTGATCGAGGTCTGAACCAACGGTATCCTGATTGGTGAGGTTGGTGCGGGCCCAGCGTAACCAGAGGTCAAGGTGGCGGCTCACATCGTACTGTACGAGCACATAGTGCCGAAGGCCCCGGTTGAAGTAGGCTGGAAACGAGAAGGCGTACAGCACATCGCGTTCGTACACATACTGACGGCTGTCGTAGTCGTCGGTGCCAAACAGGGCTATCCGTCCGCTCAGGTGCCACCGTTTGAACGCGTAGCTTGCGTCCTGTACCAAGGCAAACCCCCGCGAGGGGCTCAGGCTCGTGTAGGCAAATGTACCCCCCTGCACGCGAGAGCGTAGGGTTAGGCGCGGCCCCAGCGGGTATTCGGCCGTAAGGGCCAGGCTCCGGCGAGTAGTGCCTACCACCTCGCGCGGTGTGGTTTTGCTACCGGGCTTATTCTTTTCCTTATGTTCTTCGTGAAAAATGAGCGCGAACGATGTCTGTCGGTTAGGGGTGTACGTAGCCTGCGTCAGAAAATCAAAACCACGCGAAGGCTTGTCGACCAGATACCGCCACCACGGAAACCGAACTACGTCTACATAGCCGCCCACAACCAGCTTGCGGTAGACGGTGTATTTCAGCCCGGCATACAAACCTGTTTCGTTGATAGTGCGGGTGTTTTCGCTGAACCCGTTGGCGTAAAAACTATGGAAGTTCCGGTCGTAGTGCCGGGCCACGACTGACACGTCGACGCGCCGGTTGAAACTGGCCAGCATACCCCCCACGGCCCCCACACCCCCACTGTTGGTGAGCGAACCACGGCTGTGGGCCACCTCGCCAAAGAAATTCAGGTTGTGCCAGATATAGCTGCCGTGCAGGCCCAGCACCGTGTTTTGCCGACCCGTAAACTCGTACCGGTTGTAGGTTAAGTTGCGCCGGAGTAGGGGCAGGTCGAATTGGGTGCGCAGTAAAGTGGCTCCCAGTTGCAGGCGTTGCCCCCGGTGATAGAGCAGGTGCGCGCCCACGTTGGTTTCGAGTAGGCTGCCCCGGTCGGCCAGCTCGGAAGGCGTACGGTGCAGCCCTGAAGTTTGAAGCGACGTGGCAATGGTTCCTTCCACTACGGTTGTTGCTGTCGACGGGGCGGTATTGGCATCGCGTCGGTTGCGGGCGGCCAGTAGCGTAATGTCCAGATTTCGGGCGAGCGCGTAGGTAGCCGTTGCCCCCCGAAAATACCCGTATTCGGTAAGTGAGGTGTACGGACGAGCTCCCAGCGTGGGCCGCCGGACAGTCTGCACGGTTTCGGAGCTTTTGCCCAGCACAAACCCGGCCGACAGCACGAGCCCCTGTCCAATCTGAAGCTGGTAGTCACCGAGAATCAGGTTGCGCCAACGGCCCCGGTTTTGCACCTGTGCGTGAAATGAAACGTAGTCGGCACCCCACTGCCGGCTACCGGGTTGCCACCGAAACGCTTCGCCGGGATCTTTCTCTACGGTCAGGCCCAGGCTGTAAGCCCGTGGGCGGCTGTATCGGTACCGGGCAAACCATTGCGCCGAACCACCCCCGTAACGCGTGGGGTACTTGCCGTTTTTGTCGGGCAAAGCTGCCGAAAACCCTTTCTGTTCTTCCACAATTTGCTCATACCGCAGAAGCAGATAGTGGTCGACAGGAGCTGGCATACGCCCTGAGAGGGCCGACGAACCAATTTCAACGAACGGCATTAGCCGCCGAATGGTCGGTACATCGAAGCCCGGTACAGCCTGAAGTTCGTACACCGATAGCAAATCGCCGTACTGTTCGCGGTAGGTGAGCAGGCTGTTAAGTTGCCGCTCGTCGAGCAGGTACGTAGCCGCCAGTTCGTCGCGTGTGGCTGTATTCAGGTCGAGTGGGGTGGCGTAAAGCTGAGCGAGGTTATCGAATACCGATTGGTAGTCAATACCTTCGGCCTGTACCGGAAACAGTCCCTGTAGAAAACCATTCAGGTCCACTGCGGGCTTGGGTGGTTGTTGGGCCCAGGTGCGTACGCACAGGAGTAGCAGAAGTAGGGTGGGGTAGAGGACTCGCAAGCGGTTGTGATCAGGGGATGCCGCCTACGACCGGGGCATCAATCCGGTTGAAAAGAAAAGTAGAGACGCGGTACCCCGCATCTGATCATTACGCCTGAGTAAGACGACCAAACTGGGCCGATGTCACTTTGTGTGGCGTAATATGGTACACCGCTGGGTTTGTTCCAACAAACCGGCATTAGAGCTTGATTAATAGTTGTTTGTCGTATAAAAAAAGCCGGAGATGTTCTAAGACATCTCCGGCTGAATGTACTATTCACAAAAAAACTGGTGCTGACCGCTTAACTAAACCGTCGTTTCAGAATCTCGACCAGCTCGCTTACCTCGTCACTGCTCATATCCCAGAGATACTGACTGGCGTAGCGGTACGAAATCAAATCCAGAGCCTGCCCGTAGTTTTCCATTTGGTCGAGTTCCTCAATAGCTTGTGCATATGAGGTGCTGCTCCCACTGAAAAGCTGATTGATAAACCGGAATTTCTGGTTCAGTGAGATACTCTTGCCAATACTCTCGATGGGCGCTCGGTGGAACGCTTCGGCCACACTCGTTGGCTCGTTAGATTTGGGCTCGCTGTCGGCAGAAAGGCGGGGCGCTTCAAAACTGGGCGATTGGCTCAGGGCTCCACTGGCGAACGGCGATGCCTGGCTCACCGGGGCGGCCACCGGCGCGGCTACTGGCTCGCGGCTGTACCGATCCGACTCATCGGGAGAGAACTGAACGCCAACGCCGGGTGAGTCGCTGAACGAGTCGGCGGGTACGACTGGCTGGCTCATGGGTGTTTCGGCCGGGCTGAACGTGCGCTGACCTGTTTCGGTCAGCAGGGTCGGACGCAGCGGGGCGCTCGATAAGTCGACGGGTTGGTTCCCCGACGCTTCGGCTGCCCCACCGACGTTTGGGCTTTGCGCGCCCGTATTATCTGATTCGAGTTCGGTATCGAAAAACGAACGGGCCGGGCTACCGTTGGCTACACCCGGCGACGTGCGCAGGAGGGCATTTAGATCCATGGGTACTTTCTCCGACAGAATAGCCACGTACCGGTCGTACTTCTCCAGCTCGTGCCCTCGTTGCGACAGCACTTCATCGAGGCAGTTCAGCGCCTGATTGACGTACATAAACGGTTTGCCGTTCATGCGTTCTACCAGATAGTTGGCCACAAACTTGTTGATCTGCGTGTAGCGGACAATTTGCTTGGCTGCATCGGAAGTGAGCGTAAAGTCAGGCTGGTTACGCAGCAGATCGTCGAAAAAATAACGCGGGTCGAAGATCAGTGTCAGCGTTTTGCGGAGCGCGTCGGCCAGCATGGGCTCCAGGTGTTCGCGCCGAACGGCAATATGTTGCGAAACCACGTTCATAAACGACCGCATGGCTTCCTCTACTTCAGGATGCGTAAAGTCGAAATAAGGGCTGCGAAACTTCTCGGCGTCGGACTTCCACTTGTCGAACAGATTACTGACGATAAACAAATTTATCTGGCCGATGGGAGTCAGGGTCAGAATCTGTTTACCGGAGATAAACGTGTGATTACTAAAAAAATCGGCGCAAACCCGACGCGCATACGAGCGGGAGTATTCGGTCAGGACGCTCTGGTGGAACTTGTTCGACATTGGTAAAACTCGTTGCTTTGTATGAGGGTTGTATGCGGAATCAACAGCTTCTGGCCTACAATACTAATGCCAAAAAGCCTTTTTTTTCTGATATTATCAAGCTTTTCCTGACTGCCGGAGAAGTTATCGAGCCATTGATTCAGAAAACAGGTGAAATTATCGGGAAGGTAGCAAATTTGATGCCTAACCGGTTTGTGTGCCTCAACAACGATTGATCGACTATGTTTATTGAACCGGCCTCCCGGCGCGAACCCCCTCACCTCCGAACCGGCTGGATCGAGGTGATTTGTGGGTCTATGTTCTCCGGAAAAACCGAGGAACTGATCCGCCGACTTAACCGTGCCCGCATTGCCCGACAGCACGTCGTTATTGTTAAACCCGGTATCGATACCCGTTACCACGAGGCCGATATTGTCTCGCATAACTCGCTCTCTATTTCGTCGATTCCTGTACAGAAACCCGCCGATATCCTCCTGCATACCGGCGACTGCGACGTGGTGGGTATCGACGAAGCGCAGTTTTTCGACAGCACCATTGTCGACGTGTGCGAGCAGCTCGCCAATAGCGGCAAACGGGTTATTGTGGCGGGTCTCGACATGGACTTTGCCGGGAAGCCCTTTGGTTGCATGCCGCAGCTCATGGCTATTGCCGAATACGTGACCAAGGTGCATGCTATCTGCGTGGTTTGTGGCGACATTGCGCATTATTCGTACCGGCTGGTGCCCTCGCAGGCGCGGGTTTTGCTGGGCGAAACTGATAGCTACGAAGCCCGCTGCCGCCGTTGTTTTCATCTGGGCCCCGAGGCTGTTCATCTCGTGAGCGGAACCGGTCGGCAGATGTTTAATGAGTAATAAGAAAAGGGAGGATGGAGAAGGGAGGAAGAGAAAAAAAGTGGATGCTATCAACCTATTTGTGCTTAGTACTCACTGCTCACTGCTCACTGCTCACTGTTCACTGTAAAGCTCAGCCCGGCACCTGGCAAACGCATTTCAGTTACCGCTCGGCGCGGTCGGTGGCGGTACTTGGACCCGGCGTGTTTGCGGCTACCCGTAATGGCCTGTATCGGTTCGATAAATCAACGTCCGAAATCCGACTCCTGACCCGCGACAATGGTCTGAGCGATGTGGGCGTGAGCCAACTGCTGGCCCTGCCCGACCAACAACGACTGATGCTCGTGTACCGGTCGGGAAACATTGATTTTCTGGCCGTCGCCCCCGACGGCACACCGGGCGAGGTGCTCAATGTAAACACAATTGTCGCATCCAGCCGCATTCAACCGGCATTTCGGGGGATCAACCACATCAACCGGCAGGGCAATACAGCCTACCTCAGCACTGATTTTGGCGTCGTCGTGTTCGACCTGGTCCGCAACGAAATTCGCGATACGTATTTTAGTCCTACTACGGGCGGTACACCGGGGCCGGTGCTGATGACGGCTACCCTGGGCGATAGTCTGTATGCGCTTACCCGACCTAATCCGTTTGCCGTTGCCACGGCGATTCGGGCAGTGCGGCTGGCTTCCACGGTCAACCTTGCCGACCCAGCCAATTGGCGGCTTTCGCCCGCACCCGAAGCGGGTCAAATGACCGGGCTCGTGGCCGAGGCTAATCGGTTGCTGGTGAGTACGGCTGGCACGGTGGGGCGGGGCGGGGCCATTTTTGCCCGGCCGGTGGGCGGGCAGTGGACGTCGGTAGCCAGCAGCTCTGGTTTGGCGAGTGTGTTTGCAGGCACGGCCGGCGCCAGTGCGTTTGTGGTCAGCCCCACGGGCACTCCCGCACTTACGGTACCCGGTACGGGAACGTTGACGAGCCCCTTGCTGCAAGCCCCGGCCGAGGTTGTAGCCGACGGCAACCGGGTTTGGGTGGCCGACACGACAAATGGACTACTCGACCTGCGTGCCCCCAATCTGGCCACCCGAATTGCGCCCGAAGGCCCTTTTGCCGATACCTTCACCGATGTGCTGGCTTACCCCAACGGTCTGGTGGCTCTCACCGGTGACAAAGAATTGAGTACGGGCCTGCGAGCTAATCAGCCCCCCGCCGATTTTTACGATGTGCCATCCGGCCGCTGGCAAATAAACCCGGTTGTGGGCTTGGGGCAATCGTTTAACTCGGCGGCTTACCTGCCCGGTGAAGGGCGACTTTTTTTGGGTGGATACGGGACCGGTTTATGGACACAGGTCGGTTCCGAGGCCCCCGCGCGGGTCAATTTGCCGGCAATCATCAGCCCTGCCGTTTCGGCCCTGGCTACCGATGCGGAAGGTAACCTCTGGATAGGCACCGGGCAGGGGACGGCTTCGCTGCACGTGCGCCGGGTCGACGGTCGGTTTGAGTCGTTTGGGCAGTTACGGTCGTTGCCCATTGTGCAGATTGTCCCCGACGATTACGGAAACCTCTGGCTCCGCCTGAGCTATGGGGTCATGCTTGTTTTCAACCCTAAAACCGGGCAGCAACGCTATTTTTCCAGCGCACCGGGCGATGGTAATTTGCCCGGCAATACCGTGACGGCCCTGACCCGCGACCGAAATGGGTTTATCTGGGTGGGTACGGAGCGGGGCGTCACCGTGTTCGACGATCCGGCGGGGGCATTTACCGGCAATGTGTCGGCCAACGCGCCTATTTTCGAACGTCGGCGGCTACTGGCTACCGAGGCTATCACGGCCATGACGGTCGACGGGGGTAATTTTAAATGGATTGCTACGGCGTCGGCCCTGTACCGGTTTGGTCCCGACGGTACCTCACTCGACGCCCGGTTTACTCCGGCCGATAGCCCTCTGCCTACGGCGGACATCAACGCGCTGACCGTAGAGCCGGTGAGCGGGCGGGTGTTTGTCTCGACTTCGGGTGGTTTGGTGTCGTACGGCGGTCTGGCTACCGAACCTGCCGACGCCTTGACGGGCATCACCATTTTCCCGAACCCCGTACGGCCCGATTACACCGGTTTGGTGAGTATCCGGGGGCTTACCGATAATGCCGTGGTAAAAATTCTGGATGCGGGCGGGATTCTGGCATACGAGACCCGGGCGCAGGGGGGAACGGCTACGTGGGATCTGTCGGATTATCGCGGACGGCCTGCCCAAACGGGCGTTTATTTGGTTGTGGTCATAGGTGCCAACGGGCAACAGGGCATTGCCGGCAAAGTGGCGGTGGTCCGCTGATCAATCGGAAGAGACTCATTCTTCGTATTTGTAAAGTAGGGGTTAATGGGGTAACCACCCCCCAACCCCCTCCTGTTGTTCAGGAGGGGGCGTGTAAACCCAATCTCGAACCAATAAAGAGACTGCAAAAGCCTCTTTGTTGGACTGATAAGTTCTCCCCCTCCTGAAAACAGGAGGGGGGCAGGGGGTGGTTACTACCGCGACCTCACCGCGAAGAAATATCTAAACAGTAACGTCTATCATTCTAATCAATGCATTTAGATGCTCAGAACCCTCAGGCCATACAGGAATATCTGGCTCGCCGGGGGTGGATTTGCGAAGATGAATCCGTTGTGGCTGTTGAAAAGCCCGGCGAAGGCAACATGAATTATACGCTACGGGTGCAGACGAGTCGGTTTCATGACGACCGTACGTCGGCAACCCGGTCGCTCATTGTGAAGCAGTCGCGGGGGTATGTCGAAAAGTACCCAAGTATTGCGGCCCCCGCCGACCGGGCCGTGATTGAAGGGCAGTTTTACCGCAAAACCAGTCCTGTCCCCGATCTACGAGCCCGGCAACCTGAGTTGTTGGACCTCGATGCAGAGCACCATATTCTGGTGATGGAAGACCTCGGCGCATCGCGCGATTTTACCGATCTGTACAAGCCTGGCGTTGTCCTCACCGAAGCCGAGCAGATGGCCCTCGTCGACTATCTGAGCACGTTGCACAACCAATTTCGGCAAGCTGAGCCCGATCCGGCCTTTGCCAATCAGGCTATGCGTGCCCTCAATCACGAGCACATCTTCCGGTATCCGTTCATGCTCGACAATGGCTTTGACCTGAATCAGGTTCAGGCGGGGTTGCAGGAAGCCGCCATGCCTTACAAGCAAAATGAAGCGCTGAAAGAAACGATTGCCCAATTGGGACGGGTGTACCTCGGTGAGGTGCAGCGGGGTTCAGCGCCTACGCTTCTGCACGGCGATTACTACCCCGGTAGCTGGCTCCGGCTTCAGAATGCCGGGGGCAACGGGGTGTCGGTGCGGGTTATTGATCCCGAATTTTGCTTTTACGGCCCGGCTGAGTTTGATCTGGGCGTGATGCTCGCGCACCTGCACATGAGTGAGCAGCCGACACAGCAGATTGAAGCGGTTCTGGCGCAATATGCCCGCCCGGACGGCTTCGACGAAAGCCTGCTACGGCAGTTTACCGGCGTCGAAATCATGCGTCGGCTTATCGGGCTGGCTCAACTTCCGCTGTCGTTATCCCTCGAAACCAAAGTGGCCCTGCTCGACCGGGCGGCCCACCTGCTGCACTAAACACAAACGATGTATAAAGCTTTTTTTCTCTCTCTGCTCACCACCGTAGCTGTTGCCCAAACCGCCCCAACCAAGCCCCGGCGTATCTGGCTGGATACCGACATCATGGTCGGGATGAAAGACAAAACCCCGCGTGAGGTCGATGATGCGGTGGCTCTGCTGATGGCCCTGCGCCATGCCGACAAGGTCGAACTGGTGGGCATCAGCACGGTTACCTACGTCAACTATGGCTACGACGTAACCCAGAAACTCCTGAACTGGTACAATACGCCCAAAGGCGGGAAGCCCGCCCGCCCGATTCCGGTGTACCGGGGCTCTGATACCCTGCGCGACATTGGCCGCGAAAACGACGCTACCCGGGCGATGGCGGCCGCGCTCCGTCGCGAAAAAATGCCGATTCTGGCTATTGGGCCTATGACCAATGTGGCTACGCTGATTAAAAATCACCCTGACCTGATCCCGCAAATCGAAGAGGTAGTAGTTTGTGCCGGGCGCACACCGGGTCTGCCGTTTAAGCCGGGTCTGGAAAAACTGTCGGTGGGTGATTACAACTTTGAGATGGACCCTGAAGCGTTTCGGGTGCTGTTTGATTCGGGGGTGCGGGTGGTGTTATCGGGCTACGAATGCAGCGTGTACACCCTGTTTGGCAAAACCGATATTGATTTTCTAGACGTAAGCAAGCGCCCCGGCGATAAGTGGCTGTACGAGCAGTTCCGGCCCTGGCAAAAGTTCAATCAGGAGCTGTTTGGGGTGGATGGGTTTGTGCCCTGGGATACCACGCCGTTAGGCTATCTGACGCACCCGGAGTACTTCAAATACTACACCGATATTCCGGTGCGGATCAATACCCGCCAGAGCGATACCGATCCGACTCAGACCAAGCCGTACCTGGAAGTGTCGTACGAGTACAAAGACACCAAATGGCGGGCTGTGTATGCGTACAAAACGCTGCCGGGCTTCGAAGAAATTGTGCTGGATGTGTTAAAATGAAAAAAAGCCGGACGGGGTACGCTACCTCGTCCGGCTTTCGGTTTATCCTCGTTTCCGCCATTTATCGAGAGCGGCTGCAAAGTCTGCCGGGAGTTCGGAGTCGAACTGAAGCCGGGCCCCTGTGCGCGGGTGCGTAAACCCGAGCGACTTGGCGTGCAGGGCCTGCCGGGGCAGCAACGCAAAGGCATTGTCGACAAACGCCTTAAACGACCCGTTGGGGTTGCCCCGAAGAATCCGGTCTCCACTGTAGCTCGCGTCGTTGAACAGGGGGTGTCCAATGTGCTGAAAATGAGCCCGAATCTGGTGCGTTCGGCCGGTTTCGAGATTACACTGCACCAACGATACGTACTGAAGGGGCTCCAGAGTTCGGTAGTGCGTAACGGCCCATTTTCCCTTGGTTTCGTCGTCGTAAATTGACATCACCTTGCGGTCGCGGACACTGCGGCCAATATAGCCCGTAATGGTGCCTTCGGGAGGGTCGGGTGTGCCCCACACCAGGGCGTAGTAGGTGCGCTCAATGGAGTGGTCGAAAAACTGCCGGGCCAGGTGAGCCATTGCCAGCTCGGTTTTGGCAATCACCATCAACCCCGACGTGTCTTTGTCGATTCGGTGAACCAGCCCCGGCCGGATCACGTTGGCCTGCGCGTGGCTCGGAGCCATAGAGGGCAGATGCTGAAAATGGTACACCAGCGCGTTGACGAGCGTGCCCGTCCAGTTACCGAAGGCCGGGTGAACCACCATACCCGCCGGTTTATTGACCACCAGCAGGTCGTCGTCTTCAAAAACAATGTCGAGCGGAATATTTTCGGGTACCAGGTCAGTTTCGCGGGGCGGGTGCGCCAGGGCCACTGTAATCACATCGCCCGGCTTCACTTTGTAGCTTGCCTTGGTGGGCTTGCCCGCTACCCGCACCGATTCGGCATCGATAGCTGCCTGTAGTTTAGTACGGCTCGCATTGGGCAGTTTAATCATCAGAAACCGGTCGATGCGCAGCAGGCTTTGGCCCCCGTCGACCACAATCCGATGGTGTTCGTATAAGTCGTCTTCTTCTAAAGACTCTGAGATTTCCTCCGTCATAGCTAATCTTGTCGGTACAAAAATACGGGATTGCCCAACCAAACCGCTACCCGGCCCGTTTATCTGCCCATGATACCCGCTCAACAGCCATCGCCCCTGCAACGTATCGACGTGCCGCTGACCCGGTCGCTACCGGTGCAGCTTTACCTCAAACGCGACGATCTGCTGCACCCGCTGGTGTCGGGTAATAAGTGGCGGAAGCTGAAATACAACTTGTTAGCGGCTAAACAGGCGGGCTTAGAGACCATGCTCACCTTTGGCGGAGCCCGCTCCAATCACCTGTATGCGACGGCTGCGGCCGGGCAATTGTTCGGGTTTCGGACAATCGGGGTGGTGCGGGGCGATGAACCTGCCTTGTTGCAGTCGCCTACGCTTCAGTTTTGTGCGTCGGCCGGTATGCACCTGCATCCGGTGAACCGGGCGGCTTTTCGCGAAATAGAATCGCCCGAATTTCTGGACGAGTTGCAGAAGCTGTACGGCCCTGCCTATGTGTTGCCCGAAGGCGGTACCAACGAAGAAGCCATCCGGGGCGCGGCCGAAATTATGCCCGAACTAATGGAGCAGCTTGGTACAGCGCCCGATGCCGTCTGCTGTGCGGTGGGTACGGGCGGCACCGTTGCGGGCCTGGCCCGGTCGGCACCCCAGTCGACCAGGGTGCTGGGGTTTATGGCCCTCAAAGGTTGGCATCCGCCCCTCGATCCGGCCTACCCGAATCTACACTACCTGACCGATTATCACTTTGGCGGGTACGCCAAAACCCGCCCCGAACTGCTTCAGTTCATGGCCGATTTTGAGGCCCAAACCGGTGTGCTGATTGAGCAGGTGTACACCGCCAAGATGCTCTACGGCCTGATCGACCTGGCACGACGAGGGTTTTTCGAACCCGGCGCCCGGGTGGTGGCTATCCATACCGGCGGGTTACAAGGACGCCTGCCGCAGGATCGCCTGTCGCAGGGGCGCCTGCCCGCAGTGACTCCACCTAATGTGTAACGGAGTTTACCGGGTGGCTGCGCGTTTGAGACGGTCGTTCACAGCCCGACCCAAGCCCTCAGCCGGTAACCGTTGGGCGTAGATACGGGTAAGAGGCAGTTGGTCGAGGGCGCGCAGGTACGCAAACAGATTGCGGGCGGCTTCGGTCACGGTACCTCCAGGAGCCAAAATTCGCTGATTTTCGAGCGGAATACCCGGCAGCGGTTGGGTAAACACAAGCGCGCCGGTTTGTTCGTCAACGTCGGCTGGTAGCTCATCGGGGTTGAGCAGAAAAACCGGTTTGCGCGGGGCATAATGACTACTGAGCATCCCGGGCGCCTGTGGGTTTGAGGTCGAATGGTCGCGAACGGTGAGCGGCCCCACGAGGGCGGTCAGTTGTTCGAGCGCCATACCACCGAGCCGGTACACAGTAGGTTGCTCCTTTTCAAATCCGATGATGGTCGATTCGACACCGATGCCGCAGGGGCCGCCATCGAGCACGTACGGAATCTGATCGCCCAGCTGATCGGCTACGTGGGCCGCCGTAGTGGGGCTAATATAGCCAAACGGATTGGCGCTCGGCGCGGCTAATGGGAAATCGAGCAGACTGAGCAGACGTAACGTGAGTGGGTGGTTCGGAATGCGAATTGCCACGGTTGGCAACCCCGACGTGGTCAGGTCGGGCACCAACGCCCGCTTGGGCAGTAGCAGCGTCAGCGGGCCGGGCCATACGGCCTCGGCAAGTTGACGGGCCGCATCGGGCAGGTGGGTCACGTACCGGTTTACCTTATCAAGGGTGTCGGTATGGACAATGAGGGGGTCGAAGGCGGGCCGGTTTTTAACCGTAAAAATGCGGAGTACCGCATCAGGATTGAGCGCATTACCCGCCAATCCGTACACCGTTTCGGTCGGAATTCCGACCACATCACCCGCTTCTAAAAATGCCTTCGCAGCTAAACAATCCGTCCCGATTTGTGCCATAATTACCGGCAAAGATAGTATAGGATTGAGGAGATAGGAGATAGGAGTGAGAAGATAGGAGGTAGGAGTGAGGAGGTAGGAGTGAGGAGTGAGGAGATAGGAGTGAAGAGATAGGACGGGGCTGCCCGGCGGTGAGGAGTTGCTGACGCGTAAGCAATACTCATGCGTCAGCAACTCCTCACTTCTCACTTCTCACTTCTCACTTCTCTTCCTTCCTCATTTTCTCCTCCGGGTACCTGCCCGTTTGCCGTTTTTGGGTGTAAAGCGCTCGGGGAATGATTAAAAATTCGGGATTTTGAGCGGTGAGCAAAAAAATAAGCGGGTATTCGCCAACTTAGTCGGCAATCTTGCCCTGAAAGCATTAAAATTGGTTAACGTTGTTCTTTTGATTGAGTAAACCAGAATCGTCTTCCTACATGGACATTCCACAAATTAAAAAGGCCCCCGTCGAGTACGACGTCGCGATCGTCGGGTCGGGCGCTGGCGGTGGTATGGCGGCTTATATGCTGGCCAAAGCCGGAGCCAAAGTTATCCTGCTTGAGGCAGGTGGGTATTTTGACCCCGCCGATCCTAAATACATTACTCAGTTGAAGTGGCCTTACGAATCGCCCCGGCGGGGTGCGGGTACTACCCGGGCGTTTGGTGACTTCGATGCGGCCTGGGGTGGCTGGGATATTGATGGCGAACCTTACTCGGCGAAGCCCGGCACCGAATTTCACTGGTTCCGGTCGCGGATGCTCGGTGGGCGGACCAATCACTGGGGGCGTATCTCACTCCGTTTCGGACCCGATGACTTCCGGCGGGGCTCGCTTACGGGTGTAGGCGACGATTGGCCAATTACCTACGAAGACCTCAAGCCGTTCTACGACCGCTGCGACAAAACGCTCGGCTTGTTTGGAACCAACCTGCCCGACTTTCCGAACGAGCCCGATGGCTACTTCCTGCCTCCACCGAAGCCTCGTTTGCATGAGCTGTTGCTCCAGAAGGCGGGCAAAAACGCGGGTGTGCCGGTTGTTCCTTCGCGCTTGTCGATTCTGACAAAACCCATCAACAATGAGCGTGGGCAGTGTTTCTACTGCCATCAGTGCGGGCGGGCGTGTCAGGCATACGCCGACTTCTCATCGTCGTCGGTACTGTGTATTCCGGCTATCAAAACTGGCAACGTAACGCTCATTAACGGCGCTATGTGCCGCGAGGTACTTACCGATCCGCAAACGGGTCTGGCTACGGGTGTTAGCTATGTACACACAGGCACGTTGCAGGAGCATACGGTACGCGCCAAAGCGGTTATGCTTGGAGCAAGTGCCTGCGAATCAGCGCGGATTCTCCTCAACTCAAAATCGTCGCGGTACCCCAACGGTCTGGCCAATGGCAGTGGCGTGGTGGGTAAATACCTTAATGACTCAACAGGAGCCTCGCGTGGTGCGTTTGTGCCTGCTCTAATGGACCGTGTTCGTTACAACGAAGACGGCGTAGGCGGTATGCACGTGTTTACGCCCTGGTGGCTCGACAATAAGAAACTCGATTTCCCACGTGGCTACCACATCGAGTACGGCGGTGGCATGGGTATGCCGGGCTACGGTTTCGGCTCAGGGATTGAAAATACACAGGCCCTGGAGCCCGGTCGGACCCGGCCGGTAGGTGGTTACGGTGCTGGTCTGAAAGATGACTATCGCCGTTACTACGGTGCTTATGTGCACATGGCGGGTCGGGGTGAGCCGGTTCCACGCGAGGACAACTACTGCGAAATCGACCCGAACAAGGTAGACAAATACGGTATTCCGGTACTTCGGTTCAACTACAAGTGGTCTGATTACGAAGTAAAGCAGGCGAAGCACATGCAGGATACCTTCGAGGAAATTATCCACGCGCTGGGCGGTATCCCGATGGGACCGAAGCCGGGCCCGAATACCAACCACGGATACGGTCTGGAAGCACCCGGTAAGATTATTCACGAGATTGGTACGGTTCGGATGGGCAACGACCCGAAGAAGTCGGCCCTGAACAAGTTTCAGCAGGCACACGAGTGTAAGAACCTGTTTGTAGTCGATGCGGCTCCGTTTGTTTCGCAGGGCGACAAAAACGTAACCTGGACTATCTTGGCCAGTTCGATGCGCACGAGCGAATACCTGATTGACGAGGTGAAGAAGAAGAATATCTAAAAACAAGTTTTCTGTTTCCAGTTTTCTGTTTTCAGTTAGTTGCATGGCCACCATTCGTCGGTTCGAGGATTTGACAGCCTGGCAAAAAGCCCGCTGGTTTTCAAAAGCGGTGTATGCTGTAACCCGAAACCGAACCTTCTTGGATGACCCCGATCTGAAACGTCAGATCAGGCGCGCGAGTGGTTCAGTGATGGATAACATTTCGGAAGGCTTTGGTCGGGGAGGTAGAGTTGAGTTTGTGCAGTTTCTGGGAATAGCCAAAGGCTCTTTGGACGAGTCTAAATCGCAACTCTACAGAGCACATGATAACGACTACATTGATCAGACGACGTTTGACGATCTGTACGCCCAAGCTGATGAAGCTGGTCGGGTGATTGATGGGCTGATGAGCTATTTGAAAGAGTCTGACGTAAAAGGACGTAAATTTCAGCGAGATAGCGCATCACAGCCGGAGGAACTGAAAACTGTAAACCGAAAACTGTAAACTTCTACAGAAAAATGAAACGCAGAGATACACTTAAGGCAATCGGTTTGAGTGGTTTCGGTTTGGCCGTAGGGCCAGTCGAGGCTGCGGTGCCACCACCAACCCCCGCGGTGAAAATACCCGGCGGTCGGCAAAAATTTGAAGCAGAGCGCGATGCGAAGCTGATGGCTGAGAAGTTCTTCACGCCACAGGAGCTGAAAACCGTGACCCTGCTGTGCGACATCATCATTCCGGCCGACAAAAAGTCGGGGAGTGCGTCGCAGGCGGGTGTACCGGCCTTTATCGAGTTTATGATGAAGGATCAGCCCGCCAACCAGACCCCCATGCGGGGTGGTTTGCGGTGGCTCGATAACCAGTGCCGCAAGCAATTCGGTAAGCCATTTGCCGAGTGCACGGGTGAGCAGCAGATCAAGATGGTTGATCAGATCGCTTACCCGAAGCAGGCGAAACCTGAGATGAGCCAGGGGGTTGCGTTTTTCAACATGATGCGCAACATGACGGCTACCGGTTTCTGGACCTCAAAAATGGGTATTCAGGATCTGGGCTACGTCGGCAACGTCCCCAATCAATGGGATGGTGTACCCGAACCAGTGCTTAAACAGTACGGCGTGAACTACGACGCGCACGTGAGCGAGAAAAAATAAGCAATCTTCTTGTGCAGTACCAGAGATGATATCTCGTTTCGAGAGATGTCATCTCTTTTTTTTCAGCACCAGGCTGACTTGTGCAGTGCCAGAGCTGACATCTTTCCAAACAAGATGTCAGCTCTTTTTTTGGGCTATTCTGCCAACCCGCCAACCTGGTAAACAGCCGTTTCGGCATAGCGGGAAGCTACAATCAATTGCGTGTGAGCGAGGTGAGGAGTAAACAGATCGGCCACTACCTGCGGGCTGTTGTTGTCGCGCGAAAGGTGCGCCAGCAACAGGTGACTCATGTACGTCGGCCGATGGGTCAGAAACAGGTCGAGAGCCTGCTGATTAGACAGGTGACCATTGTCGCCCGAAATCCGTTGTTTCAGGAAGTAAGGGTACCGGCCTAAGGCCAGCAGATCATCGTCGTAATTGGCCTCCAGAAAAGCGGCATGGCATTGCTTGAAATGGTCGATTACGTGCGTGCACGGCGTACCTATGTCGGTGAACACGCCCACGTTGATGCCCCCAAAACTGATCAGAAAGCTGTGCGGGTCGGCCGCATCGTGCTGCTTCGGGAAAGCCGTTACAGACAAGTCGCCAACTAGGACCGGCTCGTACCCGCGCAGGGGCTGAAACGTAATGGCCGACTCCGACAGGCGGGTGTTGCGCAGGGTGCCGGGCGTGATGTACACTGGCAGCTTATACTTACGGGCCAGCCGGTCGACGCCGACAATATGGTCAGAATGCTCGTGTGAAATAAAAATGGCTTTCACCGTTTTCATCGACAGGCCGAGCCGGTCCATGCGCCGTTCGGTTTCGCGGCACGAAATGCCGGCGTCGATCAGTACGGCTTCCTGCTGGTTACCAACGTAATAGCAGTTGCCATTGCTGCCCGAGTTCAGGGAAGAAATAAATAAGGACATTAGCAGTTGTCGGGGCTTTAGTATACAACCCCGGCGGCAAGGTCGACGTTCCGAACATTCGGATGAAGCGCGGATTTAAAGACAGGAACACGGATTGAACGGATTTTAAACGATCCACACGGATTTTTTTATCCGCGCTAATCTGTCCCATCCGTTTCATCCGTGTTCCGTCTGATTAGTTTCGCCGGGTCGAGGTCATACCGAACTTGCGGAGGTTGTACGTGAAAGTGAGCATCACGTACCGGCGCAACACCAGGCTTTGTACGTCTTCGATATACGTGTCGTTTACGTTGCGGACAATGCTCCGGTTCTGGTTCAGCAGGTCGTAGACCGACAGGCGTAACTCACCCTGCTTCTGCTTAAACAACTGTTTGGCTACGCCCACGTTCCAGAGAGCAAACCGCTGGTTGAACCCGGCAGCCCGGCCCGAGTTAGCATTGTAGCTGAAGTCGGAGGTCAGGGTAAACCGGCCCGGCAACTGGTAGAAAACGAAGGCGTTGAGCGATGTGAACAGGAAGTTGCTGTTCTGTTGCGGCTGCAAAGAGTACTGAGCCGACTGGTATGACACGTTGCCCGAAAGGTTCAGGTCGAGTTTGTCTTTCCAGAACGTGTTGATGCTCACGCGCTGCCCCACGCTCAGGTTGCGGCCCTTGTTGAGTTGGTCGTTTACGAAACTGATGTTGTTCACAAAGCTGCCGTTGGTGGCCCAGCTCAGATTGATCCGCTGCCCGCTCCAGTCAATGGAGCGACCCAGGTTCAGGAAGCCCGTGACCGAGTAGTACCCATCTGCGTTGACCGGTTTGGTCACCTGACCACCGGCGCTGTTAAATGCGGTTGCATTCACGATCCGACGGTTAATCTGGTTTATATTGATCGACGCAAACAACGAGCGGAAGGTCGTCGGGTCAAAATTATTGTAATTGATATTCAGTGTGTTGGTGAACTCCGGTTTTAGGTCGGGGTTACCGGTTTGAATATTGAGCGGGTTGGTATTGTTGAGAACCGGCTGTAGCTGATTGACCGAGGGCGGCTGAATCCGGCTCCGGTAGTTGATCATCAGCCGCTGATTGCGCGACACGTTGTACGTAAACAGGGCGTTGGGCAACAGGTTGAGGTAATGCCGGGTCAGTTCAATGTCGCGCGAGATGTTGTTGGTCTGAAGGTTAGCATCCTGCACATCGAACCCAAAGGTATAATTGTATTTCAACCGCCGGGTTTGTAGCGACATGCCCGCCCGCTGCGTCCGGAAAATATTGTCGAACCGGTTAGTCAGTCGTTCATTGGGCAGAGCATAGGCATTAACGCGCTCGTCGAAGTCGAACACCTGCCGGTCCGAGGAGTTGTCGTTGGTGTTCAGGTTGTACCGAAACTCAAGTGTTTTGGCTAACGACAGTGGCTCTGTGTACGACAGGTTGAGGTTGCTCGTCATGGCCTCCGTCCGCTGATCGTTGCGCTGATTGATGTTGGCGGCAAACAAGCCACCTACGCCCGTCAGAGAGCCCCCGCCCGTGATTGAACTCGACAGCGGAATGTTCGTGATCGACTGAAAATACTCGTTTTTTGAGCGGTTGAACCCATCGGTAACCTGCGCGTTGAGCGTGGTGTTCAGGTTGGCCGAAAAGGTGCGGCCCCGGCGCTTGAATTTGTGCGTCCAGAGCAACGTATTTGTCCCGGATACGCCCCGGCCATTGGCGTCGTAATTGGTCAGGCTGCTGTTGAGCGGAGTGCCCCGGTTCGAGGCCGTGCGCGAGTCGCTCAGGCTGTTCGACACGTTGTCGGTGAACACGAGGTTAGGAATCACGCGCAGCGTATTCATGCTGTCGATCCGCCAAATCAGCTGGGCATTGACCCGGTGATTTCCAAACGTACTCACCGACGACGATTGCCGGTTGGTGATGTTCGTCGAGTCGGGGTAGGGTGCACCGCGCAGGGCCGCACTCGGCAGAATATTCTCCCGTCGTGACGTTTGCTCGGTTATGGTGCGGGTATTGTTGTAAAAGTAGCTGGCGCTAAAGTCGACTTTAGAGCTGAGGCCGTCGGAGAAGTTGAGACCGCCCGAAATGGCGCGGGTCAGGTTGGTTTGCTGACCTGTAGGCAGCCCCGAATTCCCTCCGCTATTACCACCCTGACCACCCCGGTTACCGCCCCCGTTGCCGCCCATGCCGCCCCCGCCGAAGTTGTTTCCCCCGCCAAAGCCACCTAATCCACCGCCATTACCCAGCCCTTCGGCCGAAAAATTTTGCTGGTTTATATTATTGGCCGTCCCGATAAGCGAGAGCTGCTGCCCGTTGTCGAAGCGGTTGATACCTACCTGACCCTGGTAGCGGGTAGGTCCACTGGGTGGCTCCTGACCCATCCCGAGCGATTGCCGCCCAAACACGCCTTTGCGCCGGTCGCGTTTGGTGGTGATGTTGATGGTCTTCTCACGGTCGCCATCATCAACCCCCGAAAACTGCGACTGTTCCGACTGCCGGTCGTACAACTGCACCTTGTCGATCATCTCGGCGGGCAGGTTGCGGGTGGCCATCTTGGGGTCGTTACCAAAAAACGGCTTGCCATCCACCAGAATCCGTTTTACCTCCTGCCCCTGCGCTTTCACTGTTCCGTCGCGTTCTACCTCCATACCGGGGAGTTTCTTGATCAGGTCCTCGACTACGGCGTTGGGCTGCGTTTTAAACGACCCGGCGTTAAACTCAAGCGTGTCGCCTTTGATCACAACCGGCGCGCCCTGCACCGTCACCTCGTTGAGCGATTTGGCTTCCGTGGCCATGTACAGCGGCCCCAGATTAGGCGCGGGCTCGGCCGCCGTGATGGTCACGTTGCGCCGGAGCGACTGGTAACCCACGTAGGTAATCAAGAGCTGATAGGGCCCTTCGGCCACGTTGCGAAACATAAATTCGCCCTCGCCCCCGGTGACCTGAAACGTAACCAACGACGAATCGCGCCCGCGCAGGAGCGAAACGGTTGCTTCGGGCAGGCCCTGTTTGGTGGTCGAGTCCAGAACCGAGGCCCGAATAGTACCAATGCCCCGGTTCTGCGCGAAAGAGGAAAGGGAAGCCAGCAGGATAGTGAAAAGTAGGAGTAGACGCATAAAAAGGTGGGGCTTAATTCCGCATGGGGTTTTCGGCCATCATGCGTTGCCGGAAACTGGCCATCGATTTCCGCCGGATTTCTTCCATCTGTTTTTTCGATACCAGCTGTGCTTTGGCGTTGGGCCGTAGTGTAACGGCATCAATAGCCCTGGCCTCAATCTTGGTGGCTTTAAAAGCTTCCTGATCGCTCTCGATCTGAAGCACCACGCCTTTGTCGGGCGTTAGCCGGGCCACTGGCGAGTACGTGAGCGGAATCTCGGTGGTGTACCAGATCGTGTAGGGCGTATTCCGTATATTGGCTGTAGCCCGCTTGCATTTATAGCCCAGCAGTTTCTTGGTCTTATCGTCTTCGCGCCAGGTAGAGTCGCGGGTGATGGGCTCATCGTTGCGGTAGTGCTCCGTCGTGACCGAATCTTTTTTCACACTCAGCACCGTGATCATTGTTTGCGACGACATATCGATGTAGGTGCTATTGTCGAAGGGGGGCGTAAACCGGCCGTTGCGCATCGGGCGGTTGTCGGGCCCACGGTCGCCACCGGCTGCACCGCCGGGTCCGTCGGGGCCACCTACCCGCATGGTGCGCATCATCATGGCCGGCGCATCCCGCTTCTCCATGGCCATATCACCCGAAAACAGCAGCGATTGGCCGTAGGTCGTCGTTTGGGGGACATCGAATGTCTGCCCGTTGGGCAGGGTGCCGCCCGGCCGCACCTCCTGACCATTGATATTGACCCGCACCTGCGAAAGGTCGATCCGGCGGGTGGCTTCGTACCGAATTTCGCCCGACGTGATGGCGTCCTGTGCCGTTACCGTCTGGGTCAGCAGAAAAGCTGCAAGGGGTAAAAAAGCGTGTATCTTTTTCATACGCCAAAGAAACAGAATTGCCGTTGAAAGTTGCAGGGATGCCTATACGCAGATCCGAAATGCCGCCCAAACATCGATGAACACCCCAAATGTATAGACGAACGGAATGTGTCGACTTGGTTTGTCTTCTAAATCAATAGATTAAGCCTCGACCTCGCTCGGCTCCGTGTAAAACTGGAGCTCAGTACTGGACATGAGATGTTGGACACTAGGCGTTAGACTTCTCTACAGAATGGTAGTGGGTCTAACGTCTAGTGTCTGAAGTCCGAATGTCCAGTACTGAAAAATTGGAGCCGAAGCGAATGCCGGGGCTTGGGGGTAAAGTGGCGGAGCCGGATCAGGCGGGTTTCTGGAAAACCAGAATATCCTGAAACGACTTGCCTTCGAGCCGGCCGCACCAGGTGCCGGGATAAAAGGCCGGGGCGGTGCTGTAGCCTTTTTGTTGCAGCAAATCGAGTACGTACTGCTTGTCGAAACCCGTACAAATGTCGGGGTCGCCGAGGTCGGCTACGTACCGGCCATCGAGCTCGTATTGCAGATTGTACCGGCTTCGGGGGGAGGGCATCAGCCGGCGCGACTCCTCATCCAGCAAAAAGAACGTAGCCAAACACCGCCCGCCCGGTTTGAGTACCCGCGCAATTTGCCCGATGTAATTTTCCAGCTCCGGCTTGGGCATGTGCGTAAACACGGAGGTCAGGAAGATGAAATCGAACTGCGCGTCGGGAAACGGAAATTTGTACTCGGTTGCCGGGTAGCGGCCAGTCGGCTGATAATGACTGTTGTACACATCGGCCAACTGAAACCGGAAGTTTGGGTACCGGGGCGTAATGTGTTGCTGACACCAGTCGATTCCCGACTTCACAATGTCGAAACCTTCGTAGCGGGCAGTAGGGGCAAGGTAGTTCACCAGCGGAACGGCCATTCGGCCGATGCCGCAGCCAATATCGAGTACTTCATCGGTGGGTTTGAGGCCACCCAGCTCGATAAACAGGGTACGAAAGTGCTCGCCAACCTCTTTGTAGTCGCCAGCCCCCACAAAAATCATGGAACGGGGTGGAGTGAGGGCATCGCGCAGGCCCAGAAGTCGCTCGCCCGAATCGAGGGTCTGCTGGTATGCTTTTTTGAGAATAGATCGGCCGCGCCGGAGTGTTTGGTTGATCATCAGATGTAGGGATAGAAAAGTAGGGTTAGATGTAGATGAAAGAACAAAGATGTTTTTTTTTTTTTTCAACCTGCCAAGTTACCAAAAGGGTATGCGGTTTAGTGTTTAGAGTAAGTTGAAATTGAATAAAAGTAACTTCTTATCAATCAGAAAAATGACAATACTGATCGGTAGGTAACAAATCAATTAAGTGGGCCACTGGTAAACTATCAGAAGGCGAAAAAAGAGGGTACTGGGGCCTGAGTCGATAAGCCATATTTGGATGGATTCGCTCCAGAAATTGAAAACTGGTGCCCCAGTATTCATGGCTGAGAAGGGAAAACGTCAAACGGTAAACTGCGTAAGGACCCGCTTAGTATCTTTGCCCTCATTGCCAATTGGATCTATGAATCAAAATTCCCCCTTAGAGCGGCCGAGTCTAAGTCGGTTGCGCCCGCATCTGTTATTTGTGCTGGGCTTTCTGGTCTTAGCCGGTATTTATTTTATTCCGGCGTTTCAGGGCAAAGAGCTGCCCATGCAGGATATCCGGCAGAGCTACGCATCGACCATTGAGTTGCGCGAGTTCAAAAAACAAACCGGTGAGTTTCCGCTTTGGACCAACGCGCTCTTCAGCGGCATGCCCGCGTACATGATCGCTTTCGATTATCCCTATACGTTTGTAGGACGCACGGTCGAGTCGGTGCTCAATCTCATTCCCCGGCCAGTGAACCTCCTGTTCGTCACGATGGTGAGCATGTACCTGCTCCTGCTCGTGATTGGGCGCACCGATCCCGAAGACGCCAGCCCTGATAAGCCCGCAGCCCGGCGTTGGCTGGCTGCTACCGGAGCCGTAGCCTATGCATTTGGTACCTACCTGATGCTGACCGTCGAAGCGGGGCACGTTTCAAAAGTGTGGGCCATGGCCTACGCGCCGGGTGTGCTGGCGGGGGTGATTCAGACGCTCCGGGGCAAGTATTGGGCGGGTGCCGCCCTGACGGCCTTCTTCGCCTGTATGGAGCTGAACGCCAATCACCTTCAAATTACCTACTACCTCTTTATCCTGGTTGCGATTTATGTGCTGATGGAAGGTATTGCCCTCGTTCGGATGGGTAAAGCAAAGCAACTGGCGCTGGGCCTGGCTTTTCTGGCCGTAGCCGGTGGCCTAGGGGCCGCAAGTTTCAGCAAGCGATTGCTCGTGCTGAATCAGTATCAGAAAGAAACCATCCGGGGGCGTTCGGAGCTGACCGCCAAAACAACCGCCCAAACCGCCGACTCAACCACAGCGGCTGCAGCCTCGGCGTCGGGGAGCAAAGATGGCCTCGATAAAGACTATGCGTTCAACTGGAGTTACGGTAAGGCCGAGGCCCTCAACCTGCTTATCCCGAATTTCTTCGGGGGCGGCTCGGGAGGTGGGCTCGACGAGGGCTCCGAGTTTTACAAGGCCCTGGTCAACAAAGGCGTCGATCCCGGTGCAGCCCGGCAGTTTGTCGAGCTGGGGGCCCCCACATACTGGGGCGATCAGCCGGGCGTGGGCGGGCCGTCGTATGCCGGTGCGGTGCTGCTATTTCTGTTTGTGCTGGGTCTGACCCTCTCCACACACCGTATTCGGTGGTATTTGCTGGTGGGAGCCTTGTTGATGATTGCCATTGCCATGGGCAAAAACCTGCTGGTGATCAACGGTCCGCTATTTGATTATTTCCCGCTGTTCAACAAGTTCCGGGCCGTTACCATGACCATGGGACTGGCGCAGTTGTTCTTTGCGGGTGGGGCCGTACTGGGTATTCATGCCATCGTGAGCCGCAACCTGAGTGCCGACCAACTGAAAAAGCCGCTGGCCATCAGTGTGGGCCTTACGGCGGGTCTGGCCCTGGTGCTTGCCCTGCTTGGTAGTGTGTTTTTCTCGTTCCAGACGACCAACGATATCCCGGTGCTGATGCAGTACTTCGGCGATCAGGCCATGGCGAGCGATATGCAGCGCGCCCTCATCAGCGACCGGCAAAGTATGGCCCGGGCCGACGCCTTCCGCTCGGTCATTTTCATTCTGCTGGCGGCCGGTGCTATATACGGCTTTGCTCTGAAGAAACTGAAAGCCGGGGTGTTTTTTCCCGTGCTGCTGGCCCTGATGGTGTTCGATTTGTATATGGTTGATAAGCGGTTCCTGAACAACGGCAACTTCATTCCGAAAACGCAGGTTAATGCGGCTTTTGAGGAAACCCCCGCCGATGCCCAGATTTTAGGGGACAAATCGCTCAGCTATCGGGTGTGGGATCAGACGGGGAGCTTCATGAACGACAACCGGACGTCGTTTTTCCACAAATCCATTGGTGGCTACCACGCGGCCAAGCTGCGCCGGTATCAGGAGCTGATCGAATACGCGTTCCCCAAAAACACGCTGAACATCCTGAACATGCTCAATGGCAAATACGCCATTATGCAGCCTCAGCCCGACCCGGCCAACCCGCAACAGCAGCCCTCGGCACCCGTTGCCCAGCCCAATCCCGAAGCCCTCGGTAATGCGTGGTTTGTGCGCACGGTGGTGCAGGTGCCCGATGCCGATGCCGAAATGGCCGCCGTACAGACGTTCAACCCCCGCGATTCGGTGGTGGTCGACAAGCGGTTTGCCGAGCAACTCAACGGTCTGCCTGCTCTCGACCCAACCGGGGCAACCATTCGCCTGACTAACTACATTCCCGATCACCTGACCTACGAAAGTAACGCCCCAACCGAACAGCTGGCTGTATTTTCGGAGATCTACTACCGGGGCGATACAGACTGGAACGCATATATCGACGGGAAAAAGGTGCCGCACCTGCGCGCCAATTACGTATTGCGTGCCATGCGCGTACCGGCTGGCAAGCACACAATCGAGTTTAAGTTTGAGCCGCCCGTAGTGGCCCTCGGCGATACGCTCGATGCTGTTTTCAACGGGCTGCTGATTGCCTTTATCGCGCTGGCTATTTTCCTGAGTCTGCGTAAGCCCAAAGCCGTTACGGTGTAAAACCACCCCTAGCCCCCTCCTGTTTTCAGGAGGGGGAATAAAAAGGCCGACTTGCTTTCAAAAAGGAGAGACCAGATTTAGTCTGGTAAGCCTCACCCTCTTGTTTTGAGAAGGGCGGTCCGGCGTTTGGAGATAAGAGGTAGCTCCCAAAACCAAACTGATAAACCTAAACCCGCCTGCCATGTTCGCAAAAGCTGCCGTTGCCACCGGCGATGGCCATTTCCGAATCGATACCATTGAGGTGAACCCGCCCCAGACCGACGAGATTCTGGTGGAGGTGAAAGCGGCCGGAATTTGCCACACCGATTACGACTCGCTGTCGTGGCAGAAACCCCTCGTCATGGGGCACGAAGGGGCCGGTATTGTTCGCGCGGTAGGGCCCGATGTAACCCGGTTTCGGCCGGGCGACCCGGTTATTTTGAACTGGGCCATTCCGTGCGGCAGCTGTTTTCAATGCCAGGAGGGTAATCAACACATTTGCGAGGTCAACTCACCCGTCACGTCGGGCAACCGGGCCAGTGGGGGGCACGCGGCCCTCGAACGCACCACCTACCGCGGACAGCCCATCGAGCGGGCCTTCAGCCTCGGCACCTTGTCGACCTACACGGTGGTACGGCAGGCCGCGGCCGTACGGATCACCGCCGAGATGCCGTTTCCGTCGGCAGCCATTGTAGGGTGCGGGGTTATGACCGGTTATGGCTCAGTGGTTAATGCTGCGCGGGTGAAGCCCGGCCGGTCGGTGGTGGTGCTCGGCAGTGGGGGCGTGGGCCTGAACGTGATTCAGGGTGCCCGCATTGCCGGAGCCGGTATGATTATCGCCATCGACATCAACGCCAACCGGCTCGATATGGCCCGGCAATACGGCGCTACCCACACCATTCAGGCCGACCGTGCCGATACGGGCCTGCTCTGGGCGGCCCAGCAGGTCAAAACGCTCACCGCTGGGCGCGGGGCCGACTATGCGTTTGAATGCACGGCTATTCCAGAGTTAGGTGCAGCTCCGCTTGCTATGGTGCGTAACGCGGGCATGGCCGTGCAGGTGAGCGGCATTGAGCAAACCATCTCAATCGACATGAACCTGTTTGAGTGGGACAAGGTGTACATCAATCCGTTGTACGGGCAGTGTCGGCCCGATATTGATTTCCCGATCCTCCAACGACTGTACGAAACGGGCGCGCTCCTGCTGGACGAACTCATCACCCGCACCTACACCCTCGATGAGCTACAAATGGCTTTCGACGATATGCTTGCCGGCCGAAATGCCAAAGGGGTTGTGGTATTCTAGAGAGTTGCTCGTGAGCATACCTGCCTTGTTGGGTGAGTACAAAAAATCCCGGTAGCCAGGAGGTGCCGGGATTTTTACATTACCAATATGAAAGTAAGTACTGTTGGTAGGGGTTAGTTCCACATGGTGCCGTCGAGGCCAAGCACAAAGCCCATGAAGAGCCCGATTAGGTGAATCAGAATACTGGCGATGTTGGCAACAATCTTTTGTTTTTCTCCCTGAACCCGCACAAAATCAAGCGCGTAATTGATACCACCCGCCAACCCCCCGGCCATCGGGACAATCAGCAGAGGGCGCACCATCCAGTACTGGGGCCAGTTGGGGTCGGGTTCATCGGCGGTCAGTAGAAAAACCGAAATCAGGACTAAACCAAGAGCTGCTCCTACCAGCACGCGGTTAATGAGCGGAGTAGGATGTAGCGATTGTGTTGGCGTGTTGTTTGACTGTGCCATAGTTGTTTCTGTTAAAGTACTTTGTATTTAAAAGTGAATGAATCAAAAAATTGAGCGCTAACGCTTTAGTTTGTTCTGCATTCCGAAATATGAGCGGTTTGGTTTAGGTTTTCTTTTTGCGAAGTACTTTGTATTGCAAAGTTAAAGGTGATTTCATAAATGTCAAGCCAAGAGAAAAAAATAGTGCCCTTGTCAGGCGCAGAGACGCACTGTTTTTCAGCTCGTTTCAATCTATTTTTCGGCTATTACCTTGGTTTTCAGTTTTTAAACCCATTATAATTTAAATTTCTAAGTGAATGAATACTGTAAAATATATAATGAATAATTACACTAGCTGTTGACAATCAGCTCGTTCATTGTGCATTATACACTGTGTATTATATTTCAACTCAGTACTTAGAAGGGTCTTATTATAGATTACTTGCAGAAATTTTACGGTCATTATAGTGTATCAATGTGCGGATTCCAGACAATCTCCCACAGGTGTCCGTCGGGGTCGGCAAAGTAGCCCGCGTAGCCGCCGTAAAACGTGGGTTGGGCCGGTTTTACAATCCGGGCACCCGCTTTTTCAGCCTGTTGCATCACTGTATCTACTTCGGTCCGGCTGTCTACGTTATGACCGAGCGTAAGAGCGAGTATGGATGGACTCGAATCGGGGAGGCCGGTATCATGAGCCATGCTTTGGCGAGGCCACAGGGCAAGCCGCAGGCCGGACTGCAACTGAAAAAAAGCCACCGCCCCGTTTTCAAATTCTTCACCAATGATGCCGTTTGTGGGCAAGCCTAGTCCGTCGCGGTAGAAGGCCACTGCGCGGGGGAGGTCGGTTACGCTCAGCGTAAGTACAGAAAGGGTTGGTTTCATGGGTTGGTATAATGACGCTGCAATACAGCCTCGTAGTCGGTTAAGGTCTGACAACCTAAATCCATTGTGTATATAACAGAAGTTGCCGAGTGTAGGCTGAATTCTGGCGTTTTTCGGGTGTTGTTTCTTAACCGAAGTCAACGAATGCCGAAACCGGAGCCGATACTTTTGCGCTCTACCTTGCTAACAGCGGCATTATGAAATCAAGAAAGGAACTGCTTACAATCCTGTGGATTTTCGTCACGTTGAACTATCTCTATTGCGATTTGATCGGGTTGATGGATGCGAATCTGCTAAGGCAATACCTGACCGGAAGGGTTGACGGGCTAACGATCAATGAGCCTTTTCTGCTTGGCGCAGGTATTCTGATGGAGATCCCCATTGCTATGGTGCTGCTGGCAACCGTGCTCCCTAAAACTGCGAATGGCTGGGCCAATCTTGTGGCTGGATGTATAAAAACGGCCGTCATGATTGCTACCTTCTTTATGGGTTCGGCTACGCTTTATTACATATTCTTTGCGTCGATTGAGATAGCTACTACCTTGTTTATCATAATGTATGCATGGCACTGGCTAAAGGAGGAGGTGGCTTAACGCTTCGTCTGGAGTTTTCGTCGGATTCGACTCAATGACTCAGGTTTAACGCCAATGTACGTTGCGATATCATACTGGGGTACGCGCTGTAGTAAGTCGGGGCGGGTTTCTAATACGTTTAGATAACGCTGCTCCGGGCTGTCGGTGATGTAAGAGGTCAGCAAGCGTTGCTGTTCCATCAGTACGGCCTCAATAATCTGGCGTGAAGTGGTTTCAAATTTGGGGAATTGGCGGAATAAAGCCTGTGCTTTTTGCTCGTTGCCTACCACTACGGTGGTATCTTCCATACATGTTAACGCATAGGGTGAGGGCCTTTTTGTGCTCAGGGTATCGGGTGCAATTATCCATTGCTCTTCGGTAAAGAAGTTGGTGGTAATGTCGTTGCCATCAACGATATGGAATTGACGAACACAGCCCTTGAGCACAAAAAGAGTGTCGGTGTGTTGTTGGCCTTCCTTCAAGAGAAATGCTTTTTTAGGATACTGCTTAACCTCCATGCTCGCAATGAGTGTATCGACTTCATGGGGCGTGAGTGTGGTTATTTTCAGGAAGTAGCTGATTAACGGATGATGCACAGCGTGTATGGTTTTTGGGCTGAATGGTCTCGGACAGAATGGTCTCGGACAGAATCGTCTCGGTCCAGAGCCAAGTGGGCTTTGTCCAAAATTCGTTTATCTCATGAATGCACCCGGCTGAGGGTGTTTGTGTTAACCGGTGGTCGCGCAGACTCTGGCATACGGAATTTAATGATCAGGGCAGAAAGAATGGTGAGACCGCCAATTAGCAAAATGGCATAATCAATGCCGAACAGGTCTGCGGTGATACCGGATAGAATGGCCCCGAATGCATAGCCTAAGTCGCGCCATAGCCGAAAAGTGCCGATACTTTCGGCCCGTTGCTGCGGATTGGTTGCCTGGGCAATCGTATTCAGGAACGTAGGGTAAACCAAAGCCGTGCCCAATCCCAGAAGACCCGAAATTAGAGCAAACCCGTAAACGGCATCCACAAACGGGATGATCGAGATGGCTAATCCCTGCAAGAGCATCCCCCAAAAAAGCATTCGTTTCTTTGAGTAATGGTCAGACATTTTGCCCGTAACGAGTTGGCCAATCCCCCAAACTGAGGGGTAAATAGCGGTGAGAACACCAATCGTTTCGTTCGTATAATGCAGCGACAGGAGTACAATCGGGAACAAGCCCCAGATCATACCATCGTTCAGGTTGTTGACCAGGCCTGCCTGCGTAACCGAACTCAAGGTTTTGTTTTTGACCGTTGTTTCCCAGAATACATTGTCAACCTGTGTTGAGGTGACGGTCTTACTTTCCTGCTGTACGAACGCTCGGGTATCGTTTACCCACAAAAGGGTTAAAAGAAAGCCAGTTGTGGCAATAAATATCCCGATGTAGAACGGGTAGGGCGTAACCCCATACCGGTCAGCCACCAACCCAGTCAAGAAGGCCACAACGCCCACGGCCAGATACCCGGCAAACTCGTTGAGGCCCATAGCAAAGCCCCGATCCTGTTCGCCAACCAGATCAATTTTCATGACAACGGTGCTACTCCAGGTCAGCCCCTGACTAAACCCTAAAAGCACATTGGCCCAAATCACCCAATTCCAGCTCGGGGCATAAATCAGGATGAACGGGATTGGAATGGCCATCAGCCAGCCAAGCAAGAGTAAATTTCTACGGCCTAATGTGTTGGCCAGCCGCCCGGTGTAGTAGTTGGCAACGGCTTTCGAGAGCCCGAAGGCGGTGATAAACAAAAGAACTGCGGTTTTGGAGTCGATGCCAAATTGCGCCTGGGCAAACTGGGGGAAAATAGTCCGTTCCATACCGACCATACCGCCCACAAAGGCATTGATAAGTACCAGGAGGGAAAACTGTTTCCAGTTTTGCTTGAGGCCAAGTTTTACGTTTCTGGTCATGTCTGTTTTGCAGTACCCAGTTGCAAATTTCCCCTTTCTGCGTCGGTTGTTTTGTCACAAAAGTCACAGTTCATCTAAAAGAGGGCGAAGTCGCTTTTTTCGTCCCTCCCATACCAATACCGTGACTATACCGAGTGTGTAAGCGAGCATATCCCACCATTCAAAGCCGTATCCAATGACCGTTTTAGCTATTTCGCTGTGCGACAAACCGAGCTGGTCGACAAGCCTGAAATGTTGGAGTATCTCCAAGGTGTAAGCGAACAGGAGCACGCCCAGCGCTATAGTTCGGGGTGGTGTCCGCACAAATGCCTTTACCCCGTAGTGGAGCATAATGACTACCAGAAAATCTCCGCCGTAAGGGCGTATAAACCGGTCGCGCACAAACAGAGCAATAATCACCTCAACCACGAACAACGCTACAGCGATCAGAAAATAGCGCCGGGTAAATGAAAATGTAGAGGGAATCATGATTACACTTAATCGTCTAACCCTTTGCCATCCAGAATCTTTTGCAGGTATTTTTCAATCCGGGCTTCGCGGGTTTTGGCTTGTTTGGCCGAGGAAAAGTAAAGCAAATACCCCCGTTGCCGACCCGGTGTCAGGGCTTCGAAGGCGGCCCGTAATTCGGGCATGTCATCTAAAACCTGCTGAAACTCGGGTGGACAAGTGTAGTCCGCTGTTTCTTTCAAGGCTACTTTCAAACCGGCTTTGTCCATAGCTATAGCCTCCTGAATGTAGGCGGTTATAAGGGGTTTATTCGCTAAAATTTCTTCCACACTCGTAAACCGTAGCTGCCGGGTAGCCTGTACGTTTTGGGTTTGTTGCACGAGCCGCTTTTGGGGGTCCGAAAGCAAAGCCCCCTGCAAGAAGAGTAGAGCGCAGTAGTTTTTTAGTCCATGAATCAGAAGCACATTCCCCTGACCCGTGTAGCAGGGGCAGCCCCATTTCAGCTCTTCGGTGAGGCCGGATTCGAGCACCAGTTCGCGCAATTCGGAATAAGCCTCCTGCCAAGGGCCGGTTTTAGCGAAAAACCAATCGACTTCGGGGTTCGGGTCGCTCATAAGAGGGCCGGGTTGATACGTGGTTTGTTTGAGATTTACTCGTCGTTTAGAGAATCGGTCCCCTGCTGTTTGAGCCGTTCCAATCCCGCTTTCATGGCGCTGACCTGCTCGGCCGGGTGTCCCTGCCAACTCGTTACCTCACCTACCACTCTGAAGGGGTGTGTAGAACGGTACGACTTGGTTGGGTTGCCCGGAAATTTCTTGTCGGTCAGGTCGGGATCGTCTTCGATGGGGCCGGTTGGCTCAACCAGATAAATCCGTTCGCGGCCTTCGCCCAGGGCCAATTCGGCACCCCAGATTGCGGCATCTAACGTGGCCGACAGAAAAATGTATTTGGCGTTTTTCTGACGGCCGTAGTTTGAATTAAAGCCTACGTCGATGAGGTCACCGAGTTGAAGGTCGGCTTTGGTGCCGTGGAAATACGTTTGGGCGAAGGCGGTCGGGCTGAGCGGGTTAGAAGTGGTTGGTTGCATGAGTAGACGTTGAGTTTGGGGGCGATACACGTTTAGGTGAAGTAGGAATAAAGGGCTTAGCGCTTGGGGTCCTCAAAGTTATCGTAGTAGGTAAAGTCCTTTGTGATTTTACCGTTCTCTATGGTAAAAACGGTACAGATCGGAAGTTCAAATTTGGTGCTGTCGGGTGCCGTGCCTGATGAGACAAACTCAACAATAACGTGTTTCTCGCCGGAGGGGTACATTTGCGCAATCTCGTCTTTCACGTCAGGAAACATTGCCTCCAGCTCTGAGTACTTTTTTATAGTCTGTTGTCTTGTCTGTTTTACAATCCCTTGCCCAAAAGAGGGATCTTTAAAGTCGGCCACATCGGTGTACAACGCTGCCATCTTATCCCATTCATGCTTGTTGAAGTACTCGTAAAACTGACGCACGATTTTTTTATTTTCGGTAGCGGTTGTACTGCTTGACGTTTGATTGTCACAAGAAAGCAGGGCGATTGCCCCAAAAACTGTCAGTAATAGAGGCTTCATGGCTTCAGGATTTAGTTGTTTGGCTAACATACTAAAAACAGACGAAATACAAACCGCTATCTTTAATCGAGTCTAACCGAACGGATGGGTCACTGGGATTTAGCGATTCCTTACGTAGGGGCCTAACCAAAAAAAGCCCGGCATCCAGTAGACGCCGGGCTTCCGATTATCATCTCAGAGGTTTACTTCAGATCAAAACGGTCGAGGTTCATTACCTTGTTCCAGGCCGCTACGAAGTCTTTTACAAACTTCGCCTGTGCATCACTGCTGCCATAGACTTCGGCCACGGCGCGAAGCTCGGAGTTAGAACCAAACACGAGGTCGGCGCGGGTGGCCGTCCAGCGGGGTTGGCCGGTAGCGCGGTCGGTGCCCAGGTAAGTCTCCTTGCTGTCGTCCATCGCTTTCCAGGCGGTGTTCATGTCGAGCAGGTTTACGAAGAAATCGTTGGTGAGTTGGCCGGGGCGGCTTGTGAATACGCCATGCTTCGAGCCATCGTAGTTGGCGTCTAAGGCCCGCAAACCGCCTACCAGCACCGTCAGTTCAGGGGCCGTCAGCGTTAACAGTTGCGCTTTGTCGATCAGCAATTCTTCGGTAGCAACGCGCACTCTTGTATTGCGGTAGTTGCGGAAGCCATCAGCTGCCGGTTCCAGATAACCAAATGACTGGACGTCTGTCTGCTCCTGCGAGGCATCTGTGCGGCCCGGTGTGAAGGGCACCTGAACGGGTTGACCGGCGTCGGCTGCGGCTTTCTCAACGGCTGCGCAACCCGCCAGCACAATCACATCGGCCAGCGATACTTTCTTGTCGCCCGTCTGAATCGCGTTAAATTCCTGCTGAATGCTTTCCAGAATACCCAGCACTTTTTGCAGACGGGGCGGGTTGTTCACGGCCCAGTTGCTTTGCGGAGCCAACCGGATGCGGGCACCGTTGGCACCTCCGCGTTTGTCGGACCCCCGGAACGTCGAGGCAGACGCCCAGGCTGTTGTAACCAGATCTGATACGCTCAGACCCGATGCCAGAATGTTTGCCTTCAGGGCTGCTGCGTCGGCTTCGTCGATCAGCGCATGGTCAACCGCTGGTACGACATCCTGCCAGAGCAGTTCTTCGGCCGGCACTTCAGGACCCAGGTAGCGGGCACGTGGACCCATATCGCGGTGGGTCAGTTTGAACCACGCACGGGCGAAGGCATCAGCGAACTCGTCGGGGTTTTCCAGGAAACGACGCGAAATTTTTTCATAGGCCGGATCAAACCGCAGCGAGAGGTCGGTGGTCAACATGGTTGGCTTGTGCCGCTTGTTGGGGTCGTAGGCGTCCGGGATAATTTCGGGACCATCTTTAGCTACCCACTGATGCGCTCCACCGGGGCTCTTGGTCAGTTCCCACTCAAAACCAAACAGGTTTTCAAAGTAGTTGTTGCTCCACTTCGTTGGCGTGGTGGTCCAGGTCACTTCGAGGCCACTCGTGATGGTATCGGGGCCTTTACCGCTGCCGTAGCTGTTGGTCCAGCCAAAGCCCTGCTCTTCAATCGAAGCGGCTTCCGGCTCTTTCCCTACGTGGTCAGACGAAGCGGCTCCGTGCGTTTTACCGAAGGTGTGTCCACCAGCAATCAGCGCAACGGTTTCTTCGTCGTTCATGGCCATACGGCCAAAGGTCTCGCGGATGTCGTGTGCAGCCGCTACCGGATCAGGGTTGCCGTCTGGGCCTTCGGGGTTCACATAGATCAGGCCCATGTGTGCCGCTCCCAGCGGGTCTTCGAGTGGGCGTGAGTGTTTGGGTCGGCCGGGGTCTTCGTCCGACGATACCACGCCGTGGCCAGCCACACCTGGTGAGCCTTTGCCATAGCGAGCATCATTACCGAGCCAGGTTGTTTCAGAACCCCAATATACATCTTCCTGCGGCTCCCAAACGTCGGCGCGGCCACCGCCAAAGCCAAACGTTTTGAAACCCATCGACTCCAGTGCCACGTTACCGGCCAGAATCATGAGATCGGCCCAGGAGATCTTCTGACCGTATTTCTGCTTGATAGGCCACAGCAACCGACGCGCTTTATCAAGGCTTACGTTGTCGGGCCAGCTATTGAGCGGAGCAAAACGCTGCATACCGGCACCGGCTCCCCCACGACCATCACCCACGCGGTAGGTGCCTGCGCTGTGCCAGGCCATACGGATAAACAAACCGCCATAATGCCCGAAGTCGGCGGGCCACCAATCCTGCGAATCGGTCATGAGTGCGTGCAGATCCTGCTTCAGGGCGTCATAGTCCAGATTCTTAAACGCTTCGGCATAGTCGAACGATTCGCCCAGTGGGTTCGACAGCTCCGAGTGCTGCCGCAGCGTATTTAGTTTCAGTTGGTTAGGCCACCAGTCCTGATTGCGGGTACCGCCACCAGCTATCTGCTTCAATTGACCGCTCATGAACGGACATTTTGCTACGTCTCCGTTGAGCGCGTCGTGGTGATGACCGTTTGCTCCATTAACCTGGTAGCTGTTTGTAGTTTCTGATGGGTTCATTTGCTTAATCGTTTTTTTGAATGTGTACGACCCGGATAGAAAAGCCGAGCATTGAAAAGAACTCGATTCTGAGCCGTCCGGTAAAATTATGCGCTTACCAATTATTCCGCTACAAATCTGCCATTTCTATCTTTATAGATCAAATTAATATTTTCTATACTAATATCTAATTTATCTATATTCTATTAGTTACTCTAATCGGCGGGTTTACTGGCTACCTTTAATTCTACCCATACAAGCCCAGTTATCAGGAGGGCTTCAATCGTGAAATAACTTATATCCCAGTAGCTTAACGCCGGGAAGTGATAGGCTACAAGAGCCAATGTGATGCAACCATACAGGCCGTTGGCAAAGCTGATGGCTCTAAGATAAAGTTGCCAGTTTGGCCCAACCCGGCGGGCGCAAGCAAACGAATAAACCGAAAACCCACCGGCCGCCCACATGAGGCCTCTCACAATAGGGCGTGGCAGATGAAAGTATTCGTCGAACGGGTATGTAATCAGCAGAAGCCCGGCGGCTGTAAGTAAGGCGCCCAGGCCATCGATCAGAAAAAGCCGGTTAGGATGTCGGTACAGCGTTTGGAGTAGAGGGGCGCACATAGATGCCTTGCAGGAGCCTGGTTTACAAGTTTACGCTAAATACACCCGAAATGATTTGGTTTGTCGGCTAATTTATCTTTTACTTTGCAAAACAAAGTTCTTTTTATTGGTGCAATGTTTAACCGCATGGCAATTACGTTTTTACTGAGTCAGCTATACCATCAGGCCAAACAAAACCGCTGGATGCGGTATTTCACGGGGTTCAACCGGGTGGCCCTGGCGCTCGGTTTTTTGCCGTCAGGGTATGTAAAAATTGCGGGGGAGCGGTTTACGTCGCTGTCGAACAACCACCCGATGGGGCATTATCTCGAAGCCCTCTTTCATACCGGTTACTACTACACGTTTATCGGTGTGGCGCAAATGACGGCCGCTGTCTTGCTGCTTATTCCCCGAACCGCCCTGTTGGGAGCCTTGCTGTATTTTCCCATCATTCTGAATATTTGTATTCTGTCGTTTTCGGTGCGGTTCGATGGGTCGCTGGTATCGTCGCCGTTGATGGTGCTGGCCAATCTGTATCTGCTTTGCTGGGATTACGACCGCCTGAAGGTCATTCTCCAGCCCGACTCCCGTACGGTACTGGTCAATCGCTCGAAAGGGCTTTCAAACGAGTTTCCCCTTGCCTTTTTTGCGGGTGTGCTGGTTACGGTGGTTACGGTGGGCTTTACCGTATTGAACCTGTTTGACATGAAACCGTACAACACCCTGAACGACTGCCAGCAGAATTGTCGGGATAGCCGTAACCCAGTGGCCTGTGCCGAGTTCTGCGATTGTATTCATCGGCAGGGGCAACCGCTCAACCGTTGCCTCGATGCGTACAACCGGGCAGTGGCGGCTCAGGCTAAATGACGTCAGTTGTGGATAAGATGCGGTAGCCAATTTCCATGACTCACGTTAAATAGAACATGAGTAGCTCCCAAAAAGTAAGAAGACACGGTCCCTGTTCTTTACCCCATACCTCTCGATCTGGGATTTGCCGGATCGTTGGTCGGCTTTCCGTCGCTACGTATCATGCCAAAATCACACAGTGCAGAATGGATGAGCGATGCTCTGACAATCAATTGTTAGTTGCATTATCCATTATCCACTATCCAGTACACACTATTCATTCACGTATGGCTTTCCGTGTTGCCTTTATCCAATACCTTCTTGTCTTCATAGTTGCTATGGTTGGACTCACCCGCCCGGCCGTAGGGCAAGCGCAACGAGCGGTCGAAATTCGGCGGTATGCCGTGGAGCAGGTACAACAGGGCGTGGCGGTCGACAAGGCGTTTTTCTACGTCATCAACAATCATTCGCTGACCAAGCACGACAAGAAAGACGGACGGCAGGTGGCGGCCTGGCAAGACAGTACGGGCCTGCTCAAGCACATGAACAGCGGTCTGGTGCGGGGCAATACCCTCATTTGCACGCATTCAAACTATCCCGATGTACCCATGAGCAGTTCCATTGAGGTGTTCGATACGCGCACGTTGCGGCACGTAGATACCCATAGCTTTGGGCTCATGCCCGGCTCCGTAACCTGGGCCGACTTTTACCGGGGCCATTGGTGGGTAGCTTTTGCTAATTACTCCAATAAGGCGTCGGCCGAGGGCCGCGACAACCGCTGGACCATGCTGGTGAAGTACACGCCCGACTGGAAAGCGGTCGAATCCTGGACCTTTCCGGCCCCGGTGCTGCAAGCCTTTGCGCCTTACAGCACCTCGGGCGGCAGCTGGGGCCCCGACGGACTCTTGTATTGCACGGGGCACGACAAACCCGAGATGTACGTGCTCAAACTGCCCGACCGGGGCTCGGTGCTGCAACATGTGAAAACGATTCCGACGGTGAGCGAGGGGCAGGCTTTTTCCTTCGACCGGAGCGTGACCGGTGCGCTGGTGCTGTACGGTATCACCCGCAAAGGCAACGAGGTTATTGTGTCGGAGATTCGGTAGATAGAATCGTTGCTAACCCAACTCTGAACTACTAACTCATAACTAATTCTACGTGCATGTTTCGCACCATTGAGTTGTCGGATTCCCGGTTTGAACACGAGGGCCTTCGTTATGTTACGGTCAAAACGCCAAACCTGCGCGGGCGGGGCGATATTACTTTTTGGTCGCCTGAAGGAGCCAATGCCGACACACCCTTGCCGCTCGTGATTTTGCTGCACGGCGTGTACGGCAGTCATTGGGCCTGGAGCCTGAAAGCGGGTGCTCACCGTACCGCCGACCGGCTTATGCAGGCGGGTCAATTGCCGCTGTTTCGGTTAGCGATGCCCTCCGATGGCCTTTGGGGCGATGGCAGTGGCTACCTGCCGCACAATGGGTATGGGTTCGACCGCTGGATTATCGACGATGTACCGGCGGCTTGTCCGGGCGCGGTTTCGGCCTGTTTCGTCGCGGGGCTATCGATGGGCGGATATGGTGCTTTACGACTCATGGCCCGTTATCCCGATCAGTTCCGGGCGGCTTCGGGACTGTCGTCCATTACGGAACTGGCGCAGATGGCCGATTTTGTCGAAGAGCCTCTCGACTTGTACCGGCAACCCGACCCGGCCGACGAATCGGTGGGGGCGTTGCTGCTGCGCAACCGTGACCAGCTACCCCCGTTCCGGTTCGATTGTGGCACCGACGATACGTTGCTTGCCGCCAATCGGACTCTGCACGAAACGCTCCGACAGGCCGGTATTCCGCACGAATACGCCGAGTACCCCGGCGGGCACGAGTGGCCGTATTGGGAAACGCATCTGGAAGATACCTTGCTGTTTTTCGGACGGTATATGTAGCGCAAAAAGCGATGCGCAGAACAGAGATGACATCTTGTTTGGAAAGATGTCATCTCTGTAGCTAAATAGAAAAAAGCATTTTCCCGACACCTTGCTTGGGCGAGGGATGTCATCTTGTTCAGAAAGATGACATCGCATGGGGGCATATCTCCAAAATCAACTTACACCAGTTGCGGGGCGGCTTGCTGAGCTAGAGCATCGCGCACTTGGGCGGTCAGCTCAAACGACCGGAGCCGGGCCGTGTGGTCGTAAATCTGAGCCGTGGTAATCAGCTCGTCGGGTTGCGTTTGGGCGATAAACCGTTCTAAACCCTGTTGCACCGTTTCGGGAGCACCCACAACAGCGTAACGGAGTGCCTGATTAATACCGGCCTGTTCGGCCGCGTAGCTGAGCAGTTCGGGATGGTCGATGGGGGGAGGCAGTAAGCCCGGCGTACCCGTTCGGAGATTGATAAACTGTTGCTGTACCGACGTAAACAGTCGTTGGGCCTCGGCGTCGGTATGGGCAGCTACTACATTAATCGCCAGCATCAGATACGGTTTTGCCAGATTTTCGGACGGTTTGAACTGGCTCCGGTATATGTCGATGGCCTGCATGAGCGCGTTGGGCGCAAAGTGCGACGCAAACGCAAACGGCAAACCCAGCAAGGCTGCTAACTGTGCCCCGAACAAGCTCGATCCCAGAATCCAGACGGGCACGTTCAGCCCCGCGCCGGGTACCGCCCGAATGGCCTGATCGTCGGCTGCGGGCTGAAAATACCGCTGTAACTCCACCACATCCTGCGGAAAAGTATCGGGGCCGGTCAGGTTCCGGCGGAGGGCCCGGGCCGTGAGCTGATCGGAGCCGGGTGCCCGCCCCACGCCCAGATCAATCCGGTTGGGGTAGAGTGAGGCCAGAGTGCCAAATTGCTCGGCAATAACCAGCGGGGAGTGGTTGGGGAGCATGATACCTCCCGAACCAACCCGAATGGTTTGGGTACCGCCAGCCACATAGCCGACAGCCACGGCTGTAGCGGCACTGGCCACGCCGGTCATGTTGTGGTGCTCGGCCAGCCAGTAGCGGTGGTAACCCCAGCGTTCGGCGTGTTGAGCCAGATCGAGTGTATTGCGGAGGGCTTGTGCGGCTGTGCTGCCCATCGGAACGGGAGCCAGATCAAGTATCGAAAACGGAATGGATGCCATGATTGGAAACACAAAAACGGTCGTTGAGAAACTAACCCGTTTGGCAATGGCCAGTCGGGTGTGTTACCGGATAACATCAGGCAGGGGCGAATGAGTGCCCGACGTTACGGAACCGAGTCGGCAGAAAGGGGGAGGGGTGAGGCTTCTCCCGATCATCGACCGGGAGAAGGCCCGCATTCTAACCTATGAAGACTAAATTGACCGGATACGAATCCAGACTATATACGTCGACAAAGAGGAATAAGGCTATTGGGGTAGTATTAAATAAAATTTTTATCCCTAAGCAACTGATCTGTTGTTGCTTGGATGTGACTATATAGATCAAATGTATAATGAGCCTGTAGGTCGCTTATATTTGCACCCCTATTTTCAAATTAACTCACGTATGAGAACACTCGCTTACATCTTAACAGGATTATGGCTCGTGGTTTGTGGCCGTGCTTATGCACAGGATCAGCAGGTTACGGGTCGGGTGGTTAGTAAAACCGACGGGCAGGGGTTACCCGGCGTCAGCGTTCTGGTGAAAGGCACCACCACGGGTACCGCCACCGATGCGAACGGTGACTTTCAGCTCAATGTGCCGAGCGGGGCAGTGCTCCAGTTCAGCATGATTGGCATGACGAGTCAGGAGGTGCCGGTGGGCAATCAGACGGTTATCAACGTTCAATTGGCCGACGATGCCCGTGCTCTTGAAGAGGTGGTTGTGGTAGGCTACGGCACGCAGCGTAAGATAGACGTGACGGGCTCGGTGGCGCAGGTAAAAGGCGAAGAACTGGCCCGCCAGCCGGTGTTGTCGGCCACGCAGGCCCTACAAAGCAAGGTATCGGGGGTGCAGATTATCAACTCCGGCGCACCGGGACAGGCACCTACCGTCCGGATTCGGGGAACGGGCACGCTGCTGGGCGGGGCCGACCCGTTGTACGTAGTCGATGGGATCATTACCGAAGACATTCGGAACATCAACACGGCCGATATTACCTCGGTCGATGTGCTCAAAGATGCATCGGCCACGGCTATCTATGGGGTGCGGGCGGCCAATGGGGTCGTTTTGATCACAACCCGGCGCGGTAAAACTGGCGCACCCAGCGTGACCTACGATGGGTATGTGGGGATCAGAACTCCCGCCTACCGGGTGCGCATGGCCGATTCGGAGCTGTTTGCCACGTACAGCAACGAGGCTGTTCGTTACGATAATCCCACAGCTCCGCTGCCGTTCGACCCGGCTACGGCTGCGGCTACCAACACCGATTGGTTCAAGGCGATCACCCGCACGGGCTTCCAGCAAAATCACGCTCTCTCGGTGAGTGGTGGCACCGACCGGTCGACGTACCTCTTCAGCGCAGGCTACTTTACCGAAAAAGGGATTTTGAAAGGCTCAGACTATAACCGCCTGACTTTGCGGCTCAACAATGAATACACGCTGACACCCGCTTTCAAGCTGGGCCATAACCTGAGCTTAGCCAACGACAACTCGAACCTGACCGGTACCAGCGACCCCGCCCTGCCCAGTACGGCTGCTTTTTCGGCGTTTACCAATGCGTACAAGCAGGCTCCGACCGTGCCCGTGCGCAATGCCGACGGCACCTATGGGTTTACCTCGCGCAACAACGTGGCAAACCCCGTTGCTCAGCTCGATTACACCAATTACCGCTCACGCGGGTTGCGGCTGCAAGGCTCGTTTTACGGAAATCTGACGGTTTTCAAGAAGGTAACGCTGCTCTCCAACTTTGGTATTGAGAGCAACGGCAGCCGGGCCTATACCTACAACCCGGTGTATCAGGTGTCGTCGAATCAGCGCAATCTGACCAGTACGCTCAACACGGGCCGGTCGAATAGTGCACGCTGGTTGTGGACCAACACGGCCGAATACAACAACACGTTTGCCGAAAAGCATACCGTGAAGATACTGGCCGGTTACGTGGCCGAGCGGTTTCAGGACAACATTCTGAGTGCAGCGCGGCAGGATGTACCCCCGCAGTCGAACTACTTCTATCTGAATACCGGTAACGCGTCGACGGCAACCAACTCGGAGTCGGGCAGTATTCAAACCCGGCAGTCGTACATCGGGCGGGTCAACTACAATTATTCTGACCGGTATCTGCTCACGGCTACGGCCCGTTACGATGGGTCGAGCAAGTTTCCGACAAATAACCGCTGGGGATTCTTCCCGTCGGTGGGTGTAGGCTGGGTTCTTAGCGAAGAGCCATTCCTGCGTGGCAAAACCCCGTTCGATCAGCTAAAGGCCCGCGTAAGCTGGGGTAAAACCGGTAATGATCGTATCAGCCCCAGTGCGTTCTTGTACACCATTGCCAGCGGTCTCGACTATGCGTTTGGCGCGAATCAGACCCTGCAACAGGGCCGCACGATTACCAACCTGATCGACCCGAACCTGCGCTGGGAGGTGACCACCGGTACCGACATTGGGCTGGAGTTTGCCCTGGCCCGCAATCGCCTGACGGGTGAGTTGACGTACTACAATAAGCGAACGACCGACGCCCTCTTCACGCGCCCGATCGACGCCATTTTTGGGGATGTCGACGGCTCGTACCTGACCAATGCCGCCAGTGTGCGCAACCGTGGGTTTGAGTTTGCCCTGAACTGGCGCAACAATGCCACCAACGGATTTTCGTACAACGTGGGGGTCAATGCGACCATCAACCGCAACCAGCTTGAAGATGTACAGGGTGGCCTGCCTATTAATGAGGGTGGTCTGGGCAACGGACAGTTCACGACCCGCACCGCCGTGGGGCAGCCTATCGGGAGTTTCTGGGTATGGCAAACCGATGGCATTTTCCAGACACAGGAGGAGGTGAACAACACCCGCGCTAAAGTTCAGGGTACGAAGCCGGGCGATTTCCGGTACGTAGACCAGAACGGCGATGGCGTTATTGACGACAACGACCGCGTGTTTGTGGGCTCGTATCAGCCCAAGCTGTATTTTGGGGTGAACGGCGGGTTTACCTACCGCAATTTCGACTTCTCGACGGACTGGTACGCCAACTTTGGCAACAAGGTGTACAATGGTAAAAAGGCCCAACGCTTTGGTAATGAAAACATTGAAGCGTCGAGGGCCGACCGCTGGACTCCCACGAACCCCAGCACGACTGAGCCGCGGGCCAGCAACGCCGTGCCCATTGCATCGACGTACTATGTGGAGTCGGGGTCGTTTTTCCGGGTCAACAACGTGACGTTGGGCTACACCTTACCGCGCGAGCTGGTATCGAGCCTGAAAGTTAGCCGGGTTCGGTTCTACGTAACGGCCCAAAATGCCCTGACGATCAAAGCGTTTTCGGGATACACTCCTGAATTGCCCGGCTCTAACCCGCTCAATGCCGGTGTCGAGTTGAGCACGTACCCGGTCACATCGGCTTATCTGGCAGGTCTGAATATTGGCTTTTAAGTAAACAACGCAGATGAAAACGCTTCAAAAAATTCTAACCTACGCCGGTGTTGGCGGTCTTCTGGTTGCGGGTGGGTGTTCGCAGTCGTTTCTCGACGTACCCCCGCAGGGTCAGCAAACACCCACGGATTTCTTTTCGAGCAATGCCGACGCGGCTACGAGTCTGGTCAATGCGGTGTATGCCAAAATGGTCGACTGGAACTTCCACTCGTTCTCGTGGAATGGCATCACAAGCATTGCCTCCGACGATGCTGATAAGGGAAGCTCGCCCGGCGATACTGGCACTGATAAGGATCAGCTCGATAACTTCACGTTTACCCCGTCGAGCATTTCGTTCAACGAGGTGTGGGGTGGGCATTATGAGGCCATCGCCCGCGCCAATCAGGCGCTGGACAACCTGCCCGCGTTGAGCATCAACGATACGCTCAAAAACCGGCTCATTGGCGAAGCCAGTTTTCTGCGGGCGTACTTCTACTTCAATCTGGTGCGTGCGTTTGGGGGGGTACCGCTGATTACCAAAGTCGCCGATCCAACCAGTCAAAGCGATATTCAGAATGGGCGCGTGCGGGCCACAGCTGCTCAGGTGTACGCCCAAATCGAGACCGATCTGAACACGGCTATTGCCAACCTGCCCGAAAAATCGCAGTACAACGCGGCCGATTTGGGTCGGGCGTCGAAAGGAGCAGCCAAAACGTTGCTGGCTAAGGTGTCGATGTACCAGAAAAAATGGGATGTGGTGCTCCGGCTTACCGACGAGGTGATTGCCTCCGGGCAGTACTCGCTCTTGCCAAACTATGGCGAACTCTGGCGTGAGTCGTCGGAGAACGGTGTTGAGTCGATTTTTGAGATTCAGGGCCGGGGCGTAACGCCCAACAAGGGGGTACAGGGGTACTTTGAGTCGCAGGGGGCGCGGGGCGAAAACGGCTGGGGCTGGGGTTTCAACACCCCCTCTGAAGACCTTTTCAAAGCCTACGAAACAGGCGATACACGCCGGACAGGCACCATCATCGAGCGAGGAACGACCCTATGGGACGGCCGGGTGGTGAGCCCCAACGCCGAAAACCCACGGTATAACTACAAAGCATACGTGAGCTTCACCCGTGAAACGAACAACGGAAACACCTGGGAAACGGGTAAAAACGTGCGGGTGCTGCGGTATGCCGAATTGCTGCTGATGAATGCCGAAGCCGCCAATGAGCTGGGGCAGTCGGCCAAGGCCCTGACCGCGCTCAACCGGGTTCGGGCGCGGGCACGGGGTGGAGCTACGGGCGTTTTGCCCGACCTGACCACTACAGTTCAGACTAACCTCCGGCAGGCTATCTGGCGCGAACGCCGGGTCGAGCTGGCCTTTGAACATGACCGTTACTTCGATTTGGTACGTCAGGGGCGGGCCGCCGAGGTGTACCGGGCACTGGGTAAAAACTTTGTGGCTGGTAAGCACGAGCTGTTCCCGATCCCACAGCCGCAGATTCAGCTCAGCGGGGGGCAACTAACCCAAAATCCGGGGTATTAAGGGGTTTTTGGTTCATGGTTTTGGGTTGTTTGTCAGATTATGTGAAAATTGTGTAGTTCTGGTCTGTGCGGTCCGACGGGTCGGCCGGAGGGCCGACAGGCCAGAGCTACAAGGATACCGAATCTCCACAAAAATTGTCAGACAGCCAGATTTTGCTCAACTTGTTAGCTGACAGAGATGACATTTCGTTTGGAGAAATGTCATCTCTGTAGTTTATGCTCGGCTGACGGCTAGCTCAACTCCCCCTTTATTTCATGAAGCAACTCCTTATTTTATTGCTCCTCAGCGGCTGTGTTCAGTTGGCGCGCTGCCAGTCTCGACCGCAAACGGTGGCCCCGACCACACCGGCGTTTAGCCTGTCGGGGAGCGATGCGACGTTTCTGGATAGTCTGCAACGCGACACGTTTCGGTACTTCTGGGAGACCACTAACCCCCAAAACGGCCTCGTGCCCGACCGCGCCCCGACCAACTCATTTGCCAGTATTGCCGCCGTGGGCTTTGGTCTGACTTCGTACCTTGTGGGCGTGGAGCGGGGGTACATCACGCGGGTGCAGGCGGCCGAGCGAACCCTGCAAACGCTCCGTTTCTTTGCCAACGCACCTCAGGCTGAGCAGGCTGCCGGGGTGGCTGGTTACAAAGGATTTTTCTACCATTTTCTGGATATGAAAACCGGCACCCGCTTCAAACAGGTCGAATTGTCGACTATCGACACGGCGCTGCTGTTGGGCGGGATTCTGAGTGCGCAAACCTATTTCGACGGAAACACACCCGCCGAAACAGAAATACGTCAGTTGGCCGATCTGATCTACGGCCGCGCCGACTGGACTTGGTTTTTGAACAAAGACAAGTTTGTGTCGATGGGCTGGCACCCGGAGTCAGGGTTTATCAAAAGCGACTGGCGGGGCTACAACGAAGCCATGTTGTTGTATGTGCTGGCGCTGGGGTCGCCTACGCACCCGCTAGAGCCGGGCGTATGGCAAGCCTGGACCCACTCGTACCCCTGGGCTACGTTCTACGACCAGCCACACGTCAACTTCGACCCCTTGTTTGGGCATCAGTATTCGCACGTCTGGATCGATTTTCGGGGCATCAAAGACGAGTACATGCGGGGGCGGGGTATCGACTACTTCGAGAATTCGCGCCGGGCAACTTACGCCAATCGCGCCTATTGCATGGCTAACCCCGGCCGCTGGCAGGACTACAGCTCCACCATTTGGGGGCTTACTGCGTGCGACGGCCCGAAGGACACGCTTGTAAACGGCAGGCAGTTTTTCTCGTACCGGGCGCGGGGAGCCGCCAGCACACAGATTGTGGACGATGGCACCATTGCCCCTACGGCTGCGGGTGGGTCGATGGCCTTTGCCCCCGAAATTTGCCTGCCTGCCCTCCGGGCAATGAAAACCCGCTATGGTGCAAAGCTGTACGGCCCGTACGGTTTCCGCGACGCCTTTAACCCGACATACCGGTACCGGGCGTTGTCGGCCAATGGGTCTACTGCACAGGGCTGGTTTGATATCGACTACCTCGGCATCGATCAGGGGCCAATTTTGCTCATGGCCGAAAACCTGCGTTCGGGCTTTATCTGGAAACTGATGCAGAAAAATCCGCACATCCGGCGGGGACTTGTGAAAGCAGGCTTCACGGGCGGCTGGCTGGGGCAGTAAGAGCAGTCCTGTAAACGAAAAAGCGTCTGGTTGGACTATCAACCAGACGCTTTTTCGTTTGCTTTAATGGTTTTACACCGCAGCGCCGTACAGCTCCTCACGTTGCTGTTTTACGCGGGCGTCGGAGATGAACTCGTCGTAAGTCATCAGCTTATCGAGCACACCGTTCGGGGTGATCTCAATGATCCGATTGGCGATGGTCTGCACAAACTGGTGATCGTGCGAGCTGAACAGCACCGGCCCTTTGAACTCGATCAGACCCCGGTTCTCGGCTTCGATCGATTCGAGGTCGAGGTGGTTGGTCGGCTCGTCGAGCATCACAACGTTGGCCCCCGACAGCATCATTTTCGACAGCATACACCGGACTTTTTCGCCCCCCGACAGTACCGACGATTTCTTCAGCGACTCTTCGCCCGAAAACAGCATCCGACCCAGAAAACCCCGGATAAAGCTTTCGTCCTTTTCTTCCGAATATTGCCGTAGCCAGTCAACCAGATTCAGGTCGTTCTGGAAAAAGGATTCACGGCCGGCATCATTGGGGAAATACGCCATCGTGATCGTCACACCCCAGCGGAATGTTCCCGAATCGGCTTTACGCTCACCCGCCAGAATGTCCATCAGGGCGGTAACGGCCAGACCATCGCGGCTGTAGAGGAAAATCTTGTCGTTCCGCCCAACCGTAAACGACAGGTTTTCGAACAGCTTAGTGCCGTCTTCGGCCGTGTACGAAAGGTTTTCGACGGTCAGAATCTGGTCGCCAACTTCGCGGTCGGGCTTGAAGTTGATATACGGATATTTCCGCGACGATGGAGCAATATCATCAATCGTGAGTTTTTCGAGCAGCTTGGCGCGGCTGGTTGCCTGCTTCGACTTGGATGCATTGGCCGAGAAGCGCCGGATAAACTCTTCCAGTTCTTTGCGCTTGTCTTCAATTTTCTTGTTCTGATCCTGCCGCTGACGGAGTGCCAATTGGCTCGATTCGTACCAGAACGAGTAGTTGCCCGCGTACATCTTCACCTTCGAGAAGTCAATGTCCACGATGTGCGTACACACTTGATCGAGGAAGTGACGGTCGTGCGAAACCACGATTACGGTATTCTTGAAGTTGGCAAGGTAATTTTCGAGCCAGATACTCGATTCAACGTCGAGGTTGTTGGTCGGTTCGTCGAGCAGCAGAATGTCGGGGTTACCAAACAAGGCCTGCGCCAACAGCACCCGCACCTTTTCCGAACCGTTGAGGTCGGTCATCTGGGCGTAGTGCATATCTTCTTTAATGCCCAGGCCCGAGAGCAGGGTTGCTGCATCCGACTCGGCATCCCAGCCGTTCATTTCGGCAAATTCGGCCTCCAGCTCGGCGGCCCGCTCACCGTCGGCATCGGTAAAGTCGGTTTTGGCGTAGAGGGCATCTTTCTCCTGCGTAATGTCGTACAGGCGCTGGTTGCCCATGATTACGGTTTGCAATACCGGAAACTCATCATAAGCCGACTGGTTCTGCTTGAGCACCGACATACGCTGCCCGGTCGGGATCGATACCGAGCCGGTTTGGGGCTCAATTTCGCCCGAAAGGATTTTCAAAAACGTTGACTTGCCGGCGCCATTGGCCCCGATTACCCCGTAGCAGTTGCCCGGTGTAAACTTGATATTAACATCGTCGAACAAAACTCGCTTGCCATAGCGCAGCGAGACGTTGGATACATTGACCATGATTGCTGAATTGAACCGCAAAGATACGGAATTTTAGCCGTTTACAGGTTGTTTGGAGCCGAATACCTGTACGGGGGGGACCGCCGAAATGACCCGTTTTTTTGTATTTTTGACCATAAACCAGCAATTACAGACATGGCCGCAATCACCAGTCTTGACCAACTTGACCCTAACAAGCAGTACACCTATGCCGATTACCTGACCTGGCAGTTTTCGGAGCGAGTTGAGTTGATTTGGGGGTACATTCGGAAAATGTCGGCCCCAAATCGTCGGCATCAAAAAATTGTCAGTGATTTGCACGGCAACACATGGATGTACTTGCGTGGAAAGCCATGTCGGGTTTATCAGGCACCTTTTGATGTACGCTTACCTCGGAAACACAAGGTAACAAACGAGGAAATTGCCACCGTGACGCAACCGGATTTATGCGTTATCTGTGACCCGACAAAGTTGGATACCGCAGGGTGCAAGGGAGCACCGGACTGGGTTATTGAAGTTCTTTCTAAAGGCAATACGAGGAAAGAAATGAAAGAGAAGTTTGAAGCTTACGAGGAAGCAGGTGTCAGAGAATACTGGATCGTACAACCTGCTTATGACAACGTACTCGTTTACACACTTCAGGATGGAAAGTTTCAGGCGCAACCTCCCCTTTTTTCCGACGAAATAGTAAGTCCCCATATTTTCCCTGACCTTAAGATAGACCTCAATGAAGTCTTCGCTGACTAACTCCATAATCCTGATTACCGGGGCCGCATCGGGCATTGGCCGTTCTCTGGCGATTCAGGCTGCCCAACTTGGGGGGCAGGTGATCGCTACCGATGTGAACGAGGCAGGCCTGACCGAGACAGACCAACTGGCGGGTGGTGGTCTGATTCGGCACCGGCTCGACGTGGCCGATGCCGAGGCCATCACCGCTTTTGCCGGTCGGGTGATCCCGACATTGGCCGGGCGCCCGCTCATCCTGGTCAACAATGCGGGCGTGGCGCTCAACAGTGGGCCGTTTTCCGAAACATCGGCCGAGGAGTTCGATTGGCTGTTGAGCATTAATCTGTTCGGCGTGATTCGGATGACGCGCGCCTTTTTGCCCTACATGCTCGAGCAGAGCCGGTCGGGTGGGGGAGGGAGTCACCTTGTCAACCTGTCGAGTGTGTTTGGCTTTGCGGGCATACAGGGGCAATCGGCCTATTGCACGGCCAAGTTTGGGGTTCGGGGCTTCACCGAGACCCTGCGCATGGAGCTGATGGGCACCGGTGTGGGTGTCAGTTGCGTGCATCCGGGCGGTATCGACACCAACATTGCCCGGGCGGCCCGGCGGGGAGCGAGTGGTTACGTGACCGACGCCATGCATGCACAAACCACTACGAGTTTCAAACAGATGGCCCGTACCTCACCCGACGAAGCGGCCCGACAGATCTGGGCGGGCGTACAACAGGGCAATACCCGCATCGTGATTGGGCCCGATGGGCGGCTTATCGACTGGCTGACCCGCTTACTGCCCAAATCATACACCCGCCTGTTTAAGCGGCAGCTGGAAAAATCGTTTACGCTTTAGCAATCGGTTAGAGCAATCCGTTTTGTTTCCCGAAAAACCGGTCCCTGGGCGTAGGAGATATGCCTAGCCTGACTCATTTTTGGGATTGTGGATGCCTTACGTTGCCCACCCCTTCAGAAACAACCATGACCAGACACGTTTTATTGGTTTGCAGCCTCCTCTTTTGTGCTGCCGTTACGTTTGCTCAAACGCCCACCACCATTCTGCCCGAACGCGACCGGGCCCGGTTTGTCGATGAGGTGCTCGAAGACCGATTTACCAATCTGCTGCCACAGCTGATGCGCCGGGAGGGTATCGATATGTGGGTGATTATTTCCCGCGAGTACAACGAAGACCCGGTGCTTAAAACCATGCTGCCCGCCAATTGGCTGTCGGCCCGTCGGCGGACGATCATGGTGTTCTTTGACAATGGAAAAGCCGTGGAGCGTCTCGCTATCGCCCGTTACGATGTGGGAAATCTGCTCAAAGGCGAATGGGATATCGACGTGCGACCCAATCAGTGGGATGCGTTGGTCGACATTATTCAGAAACGAAATCCCAAAAAAATTGGCCTGAACTTCTCCGAACATTACGCCCATGCCGACGGCCTGACGTTTACGGAGCAGAAGGAATTTACGGCCAAGCTACCCGCCGATCTGCAAAAGCGGATTGTATCAGCTGAGCGGCTGGCCGTGGGTTGGCTCGAAACCCGCACCGAAAAAGAAATGGCCGTGTATCCGCTCATCTGCCGGTTGTCGCATCAAATTGTGCAGGAGGGACTATCGGAAAAGGTGATTCAGCCGGGGATTACTACCACCGACGACGTGGTGTGGTGGTATCGGCAACGGGTTACCGAGCTGGGCCTCGATACGTGGTTTCACCCGACCGTGGATATTCAGCGGGCCGACGACGCCAAGTTTGATCACCTACGTACGTTTGCCAAGCGGCCCTCCGGCGAAGTGATTATGCCCGGCGATTTACTGCACGTTGACTTTGGCATCACGTACCTCCGTCTGAACACCGATCAGCAACAGCACGCCTACGTGCTGCGCCCCGGCGAAACCGAGGTTCCGGCGGCTATTCGGGAGGCTTTCCGGCAGGGTAACCGCCTTCAGGATATCCTGACCGAGCGGTTTCAGAGTGGAAAATCGGGCAATCAGATTCTGCGCGAAGCCCTGGAGCAGGCCGGGAAAGAAGGGATTCGGGGTACTATTTACACCCACCCGATTGGGAGTCATGGTCATGCGGCCGGCCCAACCATTGGTCTGTGGGATCAGCAGAAAGGTGTACCCGGCTCCGGCGATTACCCATTGTTTCCCAACACTGCCTACTCAATCGAGTTGAATGCCGCTGTCGACGTGCCCGAATGGAAAAAAACAATTCGGATTATGCTGGAAGAAGACGGTGCTTTCGACGGTAAATCGTTCCGGTACATCGACGGTCGGCAAACCGAAATCTACACGATTCCGCGCACGCTGGGTTACGTGAAGTAAGGAGGAGTTTACTATAGGTGAACTTTTTTAAAGCGGGACTATGTTCAACATCATAGCACGGCGTACATTATTGGCGTATTGTCAGTTGTATCCGGCGGCAGCAAATGCGCTAAAACAGTGGTATGCTGAGTGGCAGGAGCAGGACTTTGCCAACTTTAACCAGTTAAAAGCGGTGTATGGTAATGCGAGTATTGTTGCAGATGATCGAGTTGTTTTCAACATCATGGGCAACAAATACCGGCTTGTTGTGCGGGTTGTGGTTGATTACAAAGCAATCCAAATTAAATGGTTTGGTACGCACGCGGAGTATGACAAGATAGACATAGAAACTGTTTAATTCACGAAATAATGACCCTTAAGCCGATACGAAACGAGCAGGAGTATGATGCTTTTATGGTTTGGATTGATGAACAATTTGATCGTAAGCCTACGCCGGGAACCCCCGAGGGCGATGCTGTGGAAGTTGCTTTGCTTCTCATTAAAGCGTACGAAGACGAACACTATCCTATTCCGGTACCTGACCCTATAGAGGCCATTCGTCTGAAAATGAATGAAAGAGGGATAAGAAACAAAGACTTTGTTGGCCGGCTGGGTAGTAAGAGCTATGTCTCGGCTGTGCTGAATCGCCGTAAACCGCTCACGCTGGAAATGGCGCGTTTCTTTCACAAAGAATTAGGGATACCCGCAACCGTATTGCTCGCTTGAGTGAGGTACGTGCGTTCTACAAAGTTAGCTGTTGAGCAATCCGGCTACCCCAGCGGAATCTGAAGCTCGTTGGCTTTGCGGATCATAAACTGCCGGGCTTCATCATAGGCTTCGGGCGTGCTGAGGTGCTCAAGCATAAGCGGCACGGCCTGCGGGAGAGCGGTCACGTTGCGGAGGTAGGCCGTGTAATCCAAACCACCCCGGCCGGGCGCAGTTTCGGCAAAGTGGCCATCCTTGCCCACAATATCTTTCGCATGGGCCGACACAATCCAGCGGCCCAACTTCCGGAAGGTCTCGTTAATCAGCGCGGTATTCTGGTAGTACCGCCCCGGTGTGTTCACGATGTTGGCTATGTCGATATGGGCCCCGAAAGCCGGTCGGTTGATTGCTTTGATGAATTTCAGGTAGGAGTCTGCACTGTCGGGCAGGCTCCAGCCCATCATTTCGAGAGCAAACCGGGTGCGTTTAGGCTTCACCGCGTCGATCACCTTCCGGCAATTTTCGACGGTAGCCTCAAAAAACTCGTCCGACAGATTGCGGGCGTCGGGGCCGGCCCAGTCGGTGGGGTTAAACGAGCCCGCAATATCAACACAGGTGAGTGCCCCCACGGCCTCCGCCAACGCGAGCCGTTCGGTCACGTAGGCAAGGTTTTTTCGGCGCTTTTCGGGGTCAGTATCGAGCATATTTACCCAGGCACCCACCTCGGCAATCACCACGTTTTGGGCCGCAAAGGCTTTCTCAATTGCCCGGATTCGAGCCGAGTCGTTCAGGTCGACTTTGGGAACGTAAGCCGCGCTGTACTGCAACCGCCGGTGTTCGCGGGCGAGCTCGTCCGGGTCATCGGACTTTAGAAAGATTGGGCCTCCCAACCGAAGGGCCTTAGATTTACGGCTATGGGCGAATGCGCGCGGGAGTATAGCTCCACCTGCCAACACGGCCGAAGCCTGTAAAAAACGACGACGCGATACCGAAGGCATGGGTGTTTGGGGATTTGTGTTCTGAAGAGATGTCATCTCGTTGGAAAAGATGACATCTCTTCAGAAAAGATACTTGAAAAAAGGCCTCCTACTTCAGCTTGACCACCTCCGAGCCAGCCAGCAGAAAGGCCCCCGTGCCGTACACCTCCCAGCTATCGGCGCTGAAATTCCGGCGTGGGTCGGCCCCGATGGGTTGCACCCAGCCCACCCGGCCTTCGGGCGAAACCAACGCATTGAGCGCTACCCAGGCTTTCCGAACGGCGGGCAGGTATTGTTTTTTCGGCAAAATGCCCTGATTGATCCCCCACGCCAACGCGTAGCAGTCGAAACCCGATCCCGAAGCCTCACCACCGGGGTAGGCTGCCGGATCGAGCAGGCTCGACCGCCACAGGCCATCGGGCTGTTGCAGCCCCAGCAGGCGCTCGCTCATTTGCTTGTACTGTTCCAGATAAAACGCCCGGCTTGGATGCTTCCGGGGTAGTTCGGTAAGTAGTTTGACGAGGCCGCCCATTACCCAGCCGTTGCCCCGTGACCAGAAAATCTTCTGCCCGTTGGCTTCGCGCTTACCCGTGCCATCGGCTGCAATCAGGTACGACGCATCGCGGGCGTACAGATGCTCTTCAGCGTTGTAGAGGAGCTTGTAGGTCTGCCGAAACAACGAGTCGTTGAACGTGAGTAGCGACGGATCTTTCAGTTCATTGCTCAACTGAGCCAACACGGGCGGGGCCATAAACAACGCATCGCACCACCACCACGTAATACCATGCTTACGCACCTCGGGGCCCGGCACCTGCCGCAGTTTCTGCACAGTGTCGATCGTGGCCTGAATCATGCGCTTATCTTTCTTGAGCCGGTATAGGTTGATGTACGTCTGGCAAATGGCAATGTCGTCGGCATGGTCGAACCGGCGGCCGGGTTGCCAGCCATTGCGCTCGCCCATAGCCATGAGCGAATCCAGAATTTTGGGCGATTTGGTGGTTTCGTAGGCCGCCCAGACCCCGGCATAAAATGCCCCGTTGGTCCAGTCGGTGAGTTTGTGTTTGGGGTGGGCTAGTTGCCAGTCGGTAGCCCGAATCATGACATCGTGGATGTACGCTCGGTCGAACACATTGGGCGTGGCGGTTTGGGCCGAAACGGTCGGCGAAACCAGGGTGATCAGACTAGCCAGCAGGCCTGCTATTGGTCGATAAAGGGACTTCATAAAAAATGGAAAACAGTTGTGATGCAAAGCAATATGACCTCCCTGATTTACCCGGTCAGGAGCCGTGAAGCCCGACGGGTATGTACACTCATTTTCGCGCTTTTAGCCACAAACGCGTTTATAACGATGACATCTTCCCGGCGTACCTTTTTGCAGAAACTGACCGCAGCCTCGGCGCTGGCAGCTTCGGGCACTGTGTCGAGCGTGATGGCCCGCTCCGGTGCCCCCGCCTATATTCCCAATCTGAAAAAAGTGAGTCCGAACGACAAAATCCGGATTGCCACCATCGGTATGGGAATTCAGGGTAATTACGACACCATGGCCGCCCTGCGTAACCCCGATGTAGAGCTGGTAGCCGTGGCCGATTTGTACGACGGCCGACTCGAACACGCCAAAACGGCCTTTGCCAAAGACCGCGACCTGTTTACCACGCGCGACTACCGCGAAATTCTGACCCGGTCAGACGTGGATGCCGTGCTCGTTGTGACGCCCGATCACTGGCACGACCATATCACGATTGCCGCTCTCAAAGCGGGCAAAAACGTGTATTGTGAAAAGCCGATGGTGCACCACATTAATGAAGGCAAGGCCGTGATTGACGCCTGGAAAAAGTCGGGTAAGACTATGCAGGTGGGTAGTCAGCGGATTAGTAGTGCCGCGTTTCAGGAAGCCAAACGACTGGTGCAGGCGGGCGAAATCGGGGCGATCAACTACATCGAATCCAACAACGACCGGTTCAATGCCATTGGGGCCTGGAACTACTCGGTCCCACCCGATGCCTCAACCCAAACCCTCGACTGGGATCGGTTTTTGGGTGATGCTCCGAAGCGGGCGTTCGATGCAAAGCGGTTTTTCCGGTGGCGCAATTACCGCGACTACGGGACCGGTGTAGCGGGTGATCTGTTTGTGCACCTTATCACGGGCGTTCATTTTGTGACCAATTCGCTTGGGCCTACGCGCATTTACTCATCGGGGAATCTGGCGTTCTGGAAAGATGGCCGCGACGTGCCCGACGTGATGACGAGTGTGATGGATTACCCCAAAACCGACGCGCACGAGGCATTCCAGATGGTGCTTCGGGTCAACTTTGCCAATGCCGGTAAAATTCAGAACGTGACCCGGATTATTGGTAACGAAGGGCAGATCGAATTTTCGGAGAACAACCTGATCCTGACCAAGAAAAAACTACCCATTGCCCCCGGTTATGGGAATTACGACAGTTTCTTCACGTTTACCGAACCGGTGCAGCAGGAGTTTGTCCGTCAGTACGACGCCCAGTACCCGCCCGAAACCCGCAAGGCCGAGCCTGCCAAAGAGGTGCGGTTCGACTCGCCCAAAGGTGACGATGCCCACGCCCAGCATTTTGCCGATTTCTTCAAAAACGTGCGGGCCGGTAGTCAGGGAACCATCGAAGACCCTGTATTTGGCTTCCGGGCCGCGGCCCCCGTATTGGCCTGCAACGAAAGCTATTTTGAGCAGAAAGTAGTACACTGGGACCCCGTGACGATGACCCAGAAAAACCCATCGGCCCCGGCTGCCCGACCTAGTGTGGCCCGGCCCGGCGCACCCAGCCCTAAGGCAGCCGCTAAAAAGCCGGTAGCTAAACGATAAGCAAGCGTCGGGGTGGGGCGTAGGGTCAGGTATTGGCCTAAAAACGAACAATCGGCCCCAGCCCGTAGTACGTACTTTAGAGGGACAGTTGGCACCTTGCCCGCTGTCCCTTTTCTGTATCGGGCGATGGCCCCATTCATTTTTTGTTAACTTTCGGACTTCAATCCCGGCCCTGCATGCCGGGATCAGACTGACTGTCAATTGACCTATGGCAAAACGCACTCCTGCTTCGGAACCGACCGGGCCCGTAAAGGCTTCTTCAAAAAAGAAAACGGCTCCCGAACCGACTCCCGCCAGTCCACAACCCGACTCTGCCGACATTGCGGCCCCCAGCGGACCGTACTCCCGCTTCACTGATTTTGACATACACCTTTTCCGCGAAGGCAAGCACACCCGTCTGTACGAGAAATTTGGCTCGCACGTAGTGGAGCACAACGGTGTGGTAGGCACCTACTTTGCCGTTTGGGCTCCTTCGGCCCGGTACGTAGCCGTGATTGGGGACTTCAACGGCTGGGATAAAGGCAGCCACCCCATGAATGTACGCTGGGACTCGTCGGGGATCTGGGAGGTATTCATTCCGCATATCGGCAATGGCCAAACGTACAAATACTTTATTGTGCACGAAGGCGGCCGCGAACTCGAAAAAGGTGACCCCTACGCGCACCTCTGGGAGGTACCCCCTCTCACAGCCTCACGCGTGTGGGATACGTACTACGAATGGAATGACGGCGAGTGGATGCAGAGCCGAAAGGCCAAAAACGCACTGAATGCGCCGATTTCAGTATATGAAGTGCATCTGTCATCTTGGCGTCGTGACCCGGCGAACCCCGATCGGGAGCTGAGTTACGGCGAAATTGCCGACGCCCTCGTGCCGTATGTGCAGGAGATGGGCTTCACGCACGTGGAATTTATGCCTGTGATGCAGTACCCCTATGCGCCCTCGTGGGGCTATCAGATTACGGGCTATTATGCTCCGAGCAGCCGATTTGGCTCTCCGCAGGATTTCATGGCCCTGATCGAAAAACTGCATCAGGCCGGAATCGGGGTGTTTCTCGATTGGGTGCCCAGCCATTTCCCCGGCGATGCGCACGGCCTTTACGAGTTCGACGGGTCGCACCTGTACGAACACCCCGACCCCCGCAAGGGCTACCACCCCGACTGGAAATCGTATATTTTCAATTACGGTCGCAACGAGGTTCGGTCGTTTCTCTTGTCCAACGCCCTGTTCTGGCTCGATCGGTTCCATGCCGACGGCCTGCGCGTCGACGCCGTGGCGTCGATGCTGTACCTCGATTACTCGCGGAATGCGGGCGAGTGGGAGCCTAATATGTTTGGCGGACGCGAAAACCTGGATGCCATCTCACTCTTCAAAGAGTTGAATCTGGCGGTGTACGAGCAGTTCCCGGATGTACAGACCATTGCCGAGGAGTCGACAGCCTTTCCGGGCGTATCGCGGCCGGTGTATGCCGGTGGCCTGGGCTTTGGTATGAAATGGATGATGGGCTGGATGAATGACTCGCTCCGGTACTTTGAGCGCGACCCCGGTTACCGCAAGTTCCATCAGTCCGAATTCACGTTCAGCACGGTGTATGCGTTTACCGAGAACTTTATGCTGCCCCTTTCGCACGATGAAGTCGTGTACGGCAAGCATTCGCTCGTGAACAAAATGCCCGGCGATGAGTGGCAGCGGTTTGCCAACCTGCGGCTGTTGTTTTCGTACATGTTTACCCACTCAGGCACCAAACTTCTGTTTATGGGGGGCGAGTTTGGGCAAACCGCCGAGTGGAAATTTGATGCCAGCCTCGACTGGCATCTGCTCGATCATGCTCCGCATAAAGGGATGGCCGAATGCGTGAAAGCCCTCAACAACCTGTACCGCTCCGAACCGGCCCTGTTCGACCGGACGTTTACCGAAGACGGATTTGAGTGGATCGACACGACGGACCGGGAAAATAGCATTGTGACGTACGCCCGTAAAGGTAACGATCCGGCCGAGGTGCTGGTGGTGGTGCTGAACATGACGCCGGTTCCCCGGACCAACTACCGGATTGGTGTGCCCGCAGCAGGCACGTACGTGGAGTTGTTCAACTCCGACGATCGGGCTTTTTACGGCAGTGGCGTAGGCAACACCGAAGCCTTAACGGCACAGGCTGTGTCCTGGCATGGTAAAGACAATTCGCTCGAAATCAATATTCCGCCTTTGGGGGCTGTCGTTCTGAAAGCGAACGTCTGAACGACTTGATCACGAAAATAAAAAGGCAAAACCTACCGTAGCAGGTGGGTTTTGCCTTTTTATGTAATTTGGGGAGTTCTAACTCCAAACGTCGTGACGCCCAACGCTACTCAACACACCTCCCCACAGCTAACAGACAGAGATCAGCCCCAACCTGTAACCAATCCTCAATCGGCCATGTCGGCCGAAGATCAGGAGAAGCTGCGGGAACTTACATCCCAAAGCTGGAACATGGAACTGGCCATATCCGGGGTTGCCATGTTTGCCATCCTGCAGCTCCCCGAGCTCCTCGACGTATTGTTCGACAATTTTCAGTACAATTTCAAAACCCAAACAGAAGGGATGCAGGGATTGCTGCCCTCGTTAGCCTACAGCATGATCAGAGCCACGGGTAACGTACTCTTTCTGGCGTTTCTGATCAACTTTGTGATGCGGGCTTTTTGGGTCGGGCTGGTGGGATTGCTGGCTGTGTACCCTTCTGGTATCAATTACGACCGGTTGCCGTTTATGTCGCAGTTTGCCAAAGCAAAACTAGCGGTCGAATTCGGGACGCTCGATAATTATATCCTGCGACTCGACCGGCGATGCAACATCATTTTTGCACTGGCTTTCCAATTCGTTTTTCTGTTCATCTTTCTGGGGTTGATGTATCTGGTAACCCTGTTGGTGTATTCCGTACTGCGCCCTCTGCTTCCCCAACCTGTGTGGGAGATGGTGAAGATAGGAGGGGCGGTCATTATGGTAGTTTATGTTGCTATGAGTATGATTCTCAGTAACAAAAAGGTAATGGAGCACCCAACCGGAACAAAGATTCACTACCGATACATGAAATTCAATCAGTACCTGATGATGGGAATTCACAAACCGTCGTCGTACATCAGCAATACGTTTTATAGCCACCTACCCCAAAAATCAGTAGTACGTACCATGGTCATAGCCATGTGCATATTCATGGTAGCGTTCATCGTCGAGTTTTTAAACGACACCGCCCGTACAAACCCGCGCGTTTCTTTCTTCACCAGTAGACATTTGTACTCGGCCCGGGTCGACAGCCTGTTTATCAACAAGAACGTTTATGACAATCAGCGTGATGTTACTGGGTTTGTTGATGTTGCTGCCATTCAGGCCGATGTGATTCGTGAACCCTACATCCGCTTGTTTATTGCCTACCCCAAGGCGCTCGACACCCTATTTACGCGCGTTGCCAAAGCTCCTATCTTGTCGGATACTCTGTCGCGGCAGGAAGTTCGCGAACGTCTGGCGGTCTGGAGGAACCGCGAGGTAAATCGTCTTATACAGATAACTGTCAACGACTCGCTGTATCAGCAGCCAGGTTTGCTCTTTTCGCAGCTGGGCGAAGTTCAGCAACGAGGCTTTCAAACGGTTCTGGTTCCTACCAATATGCGAACGGGAAAAAATATGCTGCGGGTGCAACTGGTAAACGGGGGGTCTGATAAGCCGAAAGAGTTGATCGCGATTCCGTTCTGGTACGTGCCCGAACGGTGAGGTTTGCCCTGGCCAGATTCCTTTTTTATAAACCCATCCCATGCGACTATTTTTACCGTTTCTGCTACTCGGATTAGTGGCGAGCCTATCGGCTGCTGCTCAGTTGGTAACGTTTTCTAAACTCCCCCAGTCGTACCAGCTTTACCCCCGCAACGCGCAGTCGGTAGCGAGTGTGCCCGTAGCCGGGCGTGTGATGCAGACAGGCTACAGCCGGGTAGCCGTGCAGGTTTACCGAAACAACACGTGGCAGGGGCGGCAGATGCAAACGCTTACCTATGCGGGCGGTACTGCTCCGTTTTCGTTTTCGGCAACCATCCCCGCCGAACTGGCTCAGTACCGGGTGCAGGTTTATCTGTACGGAGCCAACGCAACCGATTCGGTGCTGGTAGCCGACCGCCAGCATATCGTGGCTGGCGATGTGTTTATCATTGGCGGGCAGTCCAACGCGTCGGCGTATGTGCCAGCTGAAGAATACAGTTACCAGAATGAGTACATCCGCACGCTTGGGGTATATGGCGAGAATTTTAATCTGGGCAACTACAATCCCGCCGATACCCTCTGGACTACCTGTGGGCTCACCCGCTCGACATCGGCGGGGGTGTGGGGGATGGAAATGGCCCGGCGCATTGTGGAACAATACCAGATTCCGGTTTGTGTGCTCAACGCAGCGGCAGGTGGTGCCGGTATTGAATACCTGAGTGTTCGGAATGCAGGCGATCCGATGGACCTGAACACAAATCACGGCCGCTTACTGTATAGGGTGCACAAAGGTGGACTACAAGGGGGCATAAAAGCGTACTTTTTCCGGCAGGGCGAGAACGAAACAAGCGGTAATGCGCCGATCTGGCCGAGTAAATTTGAAGAACTGTACAGCAATGTGCAGCTCGACTTGCCGGGGATCAGCCGGTTTTATCTCTTTCAGATTCATTTGCTGGGTGGGTTCAACGCGGCAACGGCGGTTTTTCGCGATTACCAGCGCCGGGTCGGGAATATGCACGCGCCTATCCGAACCCACGCTACAGTAGGGACTATTGGGTACGACGGTATTCATTTTAGTGCCGCCGGGTATGCGCAGACCGGCGCTGAGGTGTTTCGGCTTGTAGCTCGCGATTTTTACGGATCGACCGACACCGACCAGATTACCTCGCCGAATGTGCAGAAGATCTACTACACCAATGCCGCCCAAAGTGAGCTGGCCATTCAGTTTGAAGAAGGGCAGCAAATGGTTTGGCCGGCCGATACCACCGTGCAGGACTACTACGGCAACCCGCTTACCCACGGGCTTCGCGACTGGCTCTGGCTTGATCAGCAGGCTGGGCGTGTGGTAGCAGGTCGGGCCGTTGGGAATCAACTGATTCTGACCCTCGATGGCTCCCGTAGCGAGCAAAAACTGGCGTATCTGCCGCCAAACTATGGTAATGGACAACCGCAGCCGGGACTGGCCCGGGCGTTTCCGGGGCCGTTTATCCGAAACCGCCGGGGTTTGCGGGCGTTTAGTTTCTGGGAGGTGCCCATTGCGGCTCCGCTATCTCCGCTCACAGGGCTGGTGGCTTCGGTGGTCTCGGGTACAGCTGTTCAGCTTACCTGGACCGACCATCCGGCCGAACAAGCGTATATTCTCGAACGGAAAAGGCCATTTGATTCCACCTTTCTGACGGTGGCGCAGGTGCCTGCCAACACCACATCGTTTACCGATCTCTCTACCAATTACAACGTTACCTACCAGTACCGGCTGCGGGCCGTAACCCCACAGGCCGAAGCAACCGCCGAAGCCTCGGCCACGATTGCCTGCCCATCGGTAGGTGAGTTGGTTAGTGTGAAAACGGGGGGCTTCTCAGAAGCGGCCACCTGGAACTGCGGGCGGGTTCCTACTGTAGCCGACCGGGTCCGAATCAGTGCGGGGCACCGGGTCGAAGTGGGTCAGTTAGTAACGGTTGGGCGGTTAACGGTGGCTGGCACGTTACAATTTGGGGCTGGCGGTCAGATCAGAATTGCTCCGTAGACGAATGTTACTGACCGCCCACCTGCGAGAGCGTGCGTGGTAACCGGCTTTGGTACAGGCTGTCGGCGGTGCTTACGAGCATCCCGCACATCAGGTCGGCGTGGGTATTGGTAATCAGGTGACCCGCGTTGGGCAGCAGGTGAAACCAAGCCTTTTTGTTGGCGAGCATGCGCTTGGCAAAAGCCAGATTCCCCTGATCGATAAGCCAATCCTGCGCGCCCTGCACCACCGTTACTGGGGCCTGAACCTTCGACCAGTAGGGGAGTAGCCCCCGCAATTGGTTGGCATGGGCGTATTTTTCGTAAGTCGCTAAGTTCAGCGATCGGGGCAGAAAAGCCTGAATGAACGGTAAGCGGCCCCATTTAGAAAACCACCAGAACTTTTCGCGGTCGGGGTCAATGGCGGGCGAAATCAGAAAGAGGTGCCCTACTTTTTCGGGAACCAGTGTAGCCACCCGCACGGCAATGGGAGCCCCGAATGAGCGGCCCAGGACAATGGCAGGTTGCCCTGATCGGTTGAGCGAGAGGGCTTTGGTAATGCTACGCGCCTGAAAGTCGATACTCATACGCGTACGGAGGTGCCGGGCCGGGCGACGTTGCCGCGACTTACCGTACCCCGGCCGTTCGACCACCAGCATCTGAAACCGTTGTTGTAGGTACGGGTCGTCCATGGTGCGCAGGTATCCGTACCAGTTACCGGGGGCTCCATGAATGAGTAGTAATGGAGGGAGGGTATCGGCCCCGAGCGTAGCTACGAAGAGCTTGGTACTATCGTCTTCGATCGTGTAAAACGTAGGGCGTGCCGTTTTGCCCGCGTAATGTTGCCGAATTTCGCGCTCGGTCATGCTAAAACGTCGGAAACAACCTGTCAGACAAAGTAGAAAAAGCAGGCAGCAGACAATTGGCTTCATTGAACGTGTCGCTTGTTGGTACGGTAAATAGGGCTCCTGAAAACGTTTGAGGCAAAAGAAACGGCCAAGCGCTATCTATCGGTGTTGGGCATTAAAATAGGCCAAACTCTACTATGTTGCCCTTAAAATAACGAAAGTTGGCCGCTTTTCTGCTCGTGATTGAGCAACCATTGCTTGCGCCATAGCCCACCGGCGTACCCGGTCAGGCTACCGTCGGAGCCAATGATGCGGTGGCAGGGCACCACAATCCAGAGCGGATTTTTGCCATTCGCAGCCGCTACCGCCCGAATGGCTTTCTCGTCGCCAAGGGTGCGGCTGAGGCTCAGGTACGAGCGGGTTTGCCCAAAAGGGACGTCGAGTAAGGCTTTCCAGACGCGTTGCTGAAAATCGGTGCCGGCCGGATTCAGCACCAGGTCGAATGCCGTAAGGTTACCGGCGAAATAAGCCTGCAACTGATCAACGCCCGCCCGAACGGGGGCAGGAAGCACGCCAGAAATCGCATCGGTAGGGGCTTCGGTGCAGGTGATACGGGCAATACCGCGGTCGTCGCCCCAAACCGTTACCCAGCCGAGGGGCGAATCGAATCCAGCACTAAACATGGCGTCGTATTGAGGGGAAGCGGGTGAAGCGTCCGGCAGAAATTTACTCTGAGAAGTGTGTTTTCACAATATCGTCAAGCATTTGTCGGGTCAATGGCTTGCTTTTATACCCGTTGACCACACCATGCCGGTGCGCCCGGTTTTCATCGTCGGGGTTTAGCGAGGTTGTGAGCATCATCAGTACCACTTTGGCATGGTACACGGGGTCAAGTTTTTCGTACTCTTCCAGAAATTCAAACCCATTCATGCCGGGCATGTTGATATCCAGCAAAATAACGTCAGGGCTACAGTACTCCGTCGACGACGTATCGACCAGATATTGCAGGGCCTGATGCCCGGTTTCGGCCACTTTTACGGTATCGCAATAGCCTGAGTCTTCAATAATCATCCGGTGCAAAAAGTTGTCATCGGGATCATCATCAACCAGTAAAATACAACGAATGGGTTTCGACATCACAGAAATGGATTACTAATAAGTAATCAGGGACAAAAGCGGGTAGTTACTAACTAATTCGAATAAGACAAAGTTACCTAAAATTGATTCTCAAATGCCACCGGTAACTCATAACCTCGGCCTATTTCGAGCAGACGCTACGCCCGATACAGCGTAGAAACCGATAATTGATTTTTGCTGAAAGGCTTACTCAACGGCTCTCGCTTTGAGAAAACCGATTCGGAACCGGTAGAATGTACCAGGATCGGTTACATTTTTGCCCTATGAGTAAAAATAGCCAATAAGCCGGGTCATTTGCCGGGTGCGAGTTTCAGAATGCGCCCTTCGGCATGGTCGCAGAGGTACAACTCGTTTTTGGAATCTTCGCCAAAAGCCGAAATGGTACCCGCCCGGTTTATTAGCAGCTGGTTGGTGGGTTTGCCGCCTGTAGGGCTTCCATCGGCCGTGAGTGCCCATACCCGTCCGCTGGCATAGTCGGCATAAATGTACTTACCAAACAGGGCTTCATTCGCTTTACCCCGATACACCTGCCCGCCGGTTACCGACACATCGCCATTGTCGTGGTTATATTGCCAGATGGGATCAATCACAGCAGCTGTACTATTGCCTTCCCGATTGTACGTTGATTGGCCTTCTTTGATGCGCCAGCCGTAGTTGCCACCCTTTCGGATAATATCGATCTCTTCGATTTTGTTCTGGCCCACGTCGCCGGCCCAGAGCCGCCCCTGTCCATCGAAACTGATGCGCCAGGGGTTACGCAACCCGTACGCATAAATTTCGGGGAGCGTGTTATCCGCCCCACTGGCAAACGGGTTGTCTTTCGGAATCCCATAATTGCCTTTGTCGGTGGCATTCACGTCGATGCGTAGAATCTTGCCCAAATACGTCTGCCGGTTTTGCCCGTTGTTTTGCGGATCGCCCCCGCTACCACCGTCGCCGGTGGCGATGTACAAGTACCCATCAGGTCCAAAGAGCACTTTGCCACCGTTGTGATTCGAGTAGGGTTGCTTGAACTTCAGCAAAACGGTTTCGGTAGCCGGATCAACAGACGGGGCTTTGGCAGAGGTTGCCTTGAACCGACTGATCACCGTTTCGCGCGGATTATTCTTGGTATAGTTGACGTAGAAATAGCCGTTTTGGGCGAACTGCGGATGAAACGCAAGCCCCAGCAGGCCCATTTCGCCACCCGATGTTACCCGGTTTTTAATATCGAGGTACGTATCGGCTGCTGTTACACGTGCGTTGTTATCGAACTGGCGAATTCGGCCTTCCTGTTCCACCACAAACACCCGGTTGGAGCCGTCGCCCGCGTGGGTAAATTCAACTGGCTGCGCGAAGGTAAGTTTTGGAAAGGCATTGACGGCCTCAACGGGGGCGGCTTTGGCCGCGGGGGCTGGAGTCGAAACGACTGCGGCCTGAGTCGGTTGGGAATCTTCGGACGACCCAGATCCACCGCAGGCCGTGGCAATCAGCGACGAAACGCCCGCTGTGGCTGCCAGTGACAGAAACAATGTGGATATGGCTTTATAAATCATGACTTTGTTGGACTTCTCCGTATTTTTACGGGCAGGGTAAGGCAAAAGTGACGCCATTGCCACTTACAAAGCATCAGAAAGCCGCTTATTGCTCAAAAACCTACTGTTCAACGGAACAGCCGCCCCTATAAACCGCGTTACCGGCACATAGGGTGTTGGGAATGTTCCTCAGTACGGGGCAGCGAATCCACTATTCTTGTCACAGCATGACAACTTCTGACCAAACCAACGATCTGCTTGAGTACCTCCGTCAGCAACGGGATTTGTTTCGGTATCGGCTACCGTCGCGGCCCGACGCGGGTCGGTTCATTGATCAGTTGATGCGGTTTCTGTTTCCGGTCACGCAGGATTGCCAGTCGGCTACGCAGGATGTAAGCCGTACCTATGCTCAGCTCAACGATCAGTTGGTGTGTCTGATGCGGCCACTGTCGGGGCATCTGCACCAGGCCCCCGAAGAGTTGTCTATGCTGTTTTTTGAGCAGCTTCGATCTATTTACGATGATCTGCTGTACGATGCCCGCGCCATAGCCGACAACGATCCCGCTTCGAAAGGTTTCGAAGAAGTAATTGCCGTTTATCCGGGTTTTTACGCCATCGCTGTGTATCGGTTTGCGCATGCCTTGTTGCGGCTCAATGTGCCCTTGCTTCCGCGTATGCTAACCGAATACGCGCATGGGCAAACGGGTATTGATATTCACCCCGGCGCCCGAATCGGCCGCTCGTTCTTCATAGATCACGGCACGGGGGTTGTCATTGGCGAAACCACCGTGATTGGCGAAAACGTGAAAGTGTATCAGGGGGTTACGCTTGGAGCAACGCACGTAGCGAAGAATATGGCGCAGAAGAAGCGGCACCCAACCATTGAAGACAATGTGGTGATTTACGCCAATGCCACCATTCTGGGAGGTAAAACTGTGGTGGGTCACGACTCCGTTATTGGGGGCAACGTATGGCTTACGAGCAGTGTAGAACCTTACTCTCTGGTGTACCACCAAAGTCAGATTGAGGTGCGGACAAAAGAAGTGGAGTAGGAGCAAAGGCTTACTCCGTTCTTAGCTGTTTATAGCCCGGAGCACATTGGCTTCCAAGGCCTCATAGGGTAAATACCCCCGTGCCACGAGGTATAACTGATCCCCATTTCCCACAATTACTGATGGAAACCCGTTGATGCCGTAGCTGGCTACCAAACGGAACTCCTGTTCGGTCTGCTGCAGAATGGCCTCATCACCGATATGGGCTACAAACTCCTCCGGGTCGATGCCGTAAGACTCTACCAACGGGCCATAGTTGGCGTCGACGTTCAGATCCATACCGTCGAAATGGTGCGCCCGTTGCAGGTCAGCGGCAAACTGAATGGCGCGGTCGGGCAAAATAGCTTTGAACAAAGTCATGGCCGCGCCAGGCCTGGTGGAGTCCGAGATGTAGTCATCCTTGAGCAGTAGCCCGTTCAGATACCCATCGCCAAAGCGGATGCCAGTCCGTTCTTCAACGGTTTTATACGCCCCCTGAATGTATGCGCGCATCTGACTCAGAGGCCCAATTCGGTTTCCCGTAATCATGCCGCCACTTAGTACGGTGAAGTCGATCTGATCGCCGTAGCGTTCGTACAATTGCCGAATGACGGGGCTAAAACCATAGCACCAGCCGCACAGGGCGTCGTACACGTACAAAAGAGTAGGTTTGGCCATTTATTTCAGACTACGGGCAAACCGACGCATGGCTTCCTGATACACCTGCTGCGACTGTTCGACCGATTGTTGACCCTTGAGCATCATGGCCAGGGTAATCATTCCGTGCGAAATCGACCACCATTCAAAATACAGGCGTCGAATACTCTCCTTCGATTTGGGAATAAACGAGAAGATAATGTCTTGCACGAGCGACGACACGGCCTGCGTTTCCTGCCCTTCGTGCACAGGCAAGGCACAAAAAGCGCCGTTGAGGTTGTACATGACCTGGTAGATTTCGGGCTGTTTTACAGCAAACTCCCACTGCACCATTGAAATCTCGTACAGCCGTTTTTCGGGATCCCGATATAGTTTGGTAATCCGTTCGTACTCATTTCGCAAGTGCCGAAATCCCTCTTGCCGAATTTCGTCGAGCAGTACATCTTTACTGTCGAAGTATTCGTAGACGATAGGGGCACTGTACTCAATGGCGTCCGCAATTTTGCGAATGGAAACCGCTTGCCACCCTTCCCGGCGGGCAATGTCTTTGGCCGTCGAAACGATACCCGAGCGGGTCTGTTCGCGGTTGCGTTGCTTGCGTTCCAGAACTTCCATACAAGATCCGTATAGCTCAGTTAACGGTGTTAAACTGGCTGAAAGTTACCAGTTTAACTTTTTACAACCACATTCAATGCAATAATTATTAAAAAAGTACAATCAATTGCTCTTTTTCTGCCTCACTTTCCATAAAATAGCCTAAAAATGAACAGAGATTCCAGCGTAAAATATTGACTATAAAACCGTGATAAGAGGCATCTTTATGAGTGAAAATACGGATGTTTATGGCTCAGGATTTACGCTTTCTCCGCCACGATCCAGGCTCCCTCGTCGCCAACCATAAACGGGTCTAAATGGATCGTACCATACACCGATTCCACGGCTAAGCCCACCTGCGCCATCAGCCGCGTGAGTTCGGCCAGAGTGTACACATAATACGCTGCCGTGCGCTGCGCTGACTCGACCGAACCGTCGGTATGATTTTTTAAGTATGTGAGTTGCTGATGGATGCAGCCCTGCAGGGGTTCGTATTGGTTTTCGACCAGTACCGTCATATCATGGCCAACGGGCATCCAGTTGCGCTCCTGAAAATCAGGGAGCACCACCTCGGCCACCATGCTCGAATGCACCAGCAGCCGTCCGCCAGGCCGAAGCAGGTCGGCAATGCGCTGGAGGAAGGTGAGCATATCGGGGTAGGGAAAAAAGCAGAAGCTGTTGCCCAGGCAGAATGCAGCATCGAACGACTCGGCATCGCCGGTCAGGGCCGGGGTTGTTATGAAGTCGGCCTGAATAGCACGGATATTGAGGTTCTCGGTTTTGGCAGCAGCGTTCACAGCCGTTATGTATTCCTCTGATATGTCGACGGCGGTCATTTGGGCACCCATGCGAGCAAGGGGCAACGTGTGTCGGCCATAGCCGCAAAACACGTCGAGTACCCGGTCGTCGGGGCCAAACGACAGTGTTTCGACAATCATTTCCAGATCGAGCTGATTTTGCTCATCGGTCTGGGCGGCCTGCCAGGCTTGTTGGGGTAAGCCGTGAAAAAAAGTTTGGTACCAGGACATAAGCTGTGGCAGTAGGCAGTAGCAGTTGGCAGTAGGCAGTGGCAGTAGGCAGTGAAAAATACCGCTTATTGCCACTGCCTACTGCTACTGCCAACTACCTACTGTAAGTTGTTTAACGTTTCACGTACGGCCTCGAAGCTGGGCACTTCGCCCGCGTTTTCGAGTACCTCAGCGTGTTGTATCGTGCCGGTTTTGTCGATCACGAAAGCCGACCGCTTGCTTACCCCTTTCATGCCGAACACAAACGTGTCGTAAAGGCTTCCGTAGGCGGCCGAAACCTCTTTGTTAAAGTCCGAAAGAAGCGGAAACGGCAGTTTCTGCTCCTCTTTGAACCGGGCCAGGGTGAACGGCGAATCCACCGAAACTGCGAGGATTTCGGCGTTCAGGTTCTGGTACGTGGCAATGTTGTCGCGGAGTTCACAAAGCTCGGCGGTGCAAACGCTGGTAAAAGCAAGCGGAAAGAACAGGAGAACTACATTCTTACCGGCGTAGTCGTGAAGAGATACCTCTTTCTTGTCGGTATTAAATAAGGTAAATGAAGGGGCTATTTGGCCTACCATACGTGGGTTGCATTTTTAGTTTGTTAGCAAAGGTATAGACGGAGGGCTAAAAAATTGCTTAATTCGCGATGCCTAAATCGATACAATAAGCTATGCAGACCTATTGGGGTATTGACCTGGGAGGAACCAAAATTGAAGGAGTAGTACTTTCAAGCCCATCGCCCGACGCCGTTGTTCTTCGGAAACGAATTGATACCGAAGCCCATAAAGGGTACGACCATATTCTCAGCCGGATCGAGCTGCTGGTCGATATCCTGCGCGTCGAAACGGGATATCAGCCTGAGCATATTGGCTTTGGAACGCCCGGTACTAATGACCCCTCGACCAATACCATGAAAAACTGCAATACCACGGTGCTCAACGGCAAACCGATGGTGCAGGATCTGGCTCGGCGGCTCGATGTTCCTATTACCGTTGCCAACGATGCTAACTGTTTCGCGCTCGCCGAGGCCACCATGGGTATTGTGCCTGATGTGACGCCTGATTTCCGGTGTGTGTTCGGTGTAATCATGGGTACCGGTGTGGGCGGGGGCGTTGTGTTTAAAACAGGTACCGATAGTAAACCCGTTGTTCTGGGCGGCTTACATGGCATTGGGGGCGAGTGGGGGCACAACATCCTGGAGGAAAACGGCTACGCCTGTTATTGTGGTAAGAGCGGCTGCAACGAGCAGGTGCTTTCGGGGCCGGCCCTGCAACGGTTCTACCACGAGCAATGCGGTGAAGAGCGTAAGATGAAAGAGATCATTGAGCGACACCGGCAAGGCATTGACCCCGTAGCGACTCAAACGTTCGAGCGGATGCTGGAGTTCTACGGCAGGTCTATCTCGACCATCATCAATGTGCTCGATCCCGACGCCATTGTACTCGGCGGGGGGGTTGGTAACGTCGATGAGCTGTACACCGAAGGCACCGAGCGGATCAAAAAATACATCTTCAACAATGGAGTTGTCCGCACGCCCATTTTGAGGCCCAAACTAGGCGATAGTGCCGGCGTGTTTGGCGCAGCTATGTTATAGAAAATAAGATACCAGTTATCAAAAAATAGAATTGGCTTTCACGCCCTTCTGGGGGGTGGGGGTCAATTTTTTCATTTAGGTATGTATATGGGTTTAACTGATCGTGCTTTGATATTTTACGGCGTTTAATAGCTTTGTGACCATTTAGTAAACTAGATCGTACGTATTTCGACGGTCTATTCTGAATCCTTACCACCATTCTATGTCTAATCGTCGGGAATTTGTGAAACAGCTCTCCGTAGGGCTGTCGGCGACTTCTGTGCTCCCTATCATTAATGCGATGGGTGCCTGTGCGCCTGCGTTGGCAGACAATCATCTGCTGGCCAAATCGCTCCTGACTGCTCAGGGTATTGGGCAGCCGACGCAGGTATGGTTAACGGATATTTATCCGTTCCAGCCTGGTCAGGATATAGCTTCTCTCTTACAGAATCGCCTGCAGCTGGGATTACAGGCTGTTAACGCCTTGCTCGGTGGGCCAGTGCCTACACTGCCTGTTATGGCTGAGCCCGTTATGGGTTCTCAATCCGTTACGTTTCAAATGGCCGGGGTTACGGTACATTGGCAGGGACAGGCGCTGCACGGTTCGCAACTAATAGGGCCCGGACAGCGGCTCCAAATTTTTGGGGATAGGGGGACCCTAACTCTGACCGACAATTTTAAGGTGCTAAGCTGTATCGACTACCAAGGGAAGTCACTGGTGGAAACGGGCCCCGCAGAGTCGGTTAAGCATACATCTGTTTAGGGCGTTTGATACGCTCTGTTCACATACAAACTGCTTTATTGCTATGCCGTATATTGGAGAGATTCGTCTGTTTGCCGGCCTGTTTGCCCCTGTAGGTTGGGCCTTTTGCGAGGGGCAACTGATGCCGATTTCTGAAAATGATGCCCTCTTTACATTGATTGGAACCACGTACGGGGGCGATGGTCAGGAGACGTTCGCATTGCCCGATTTGCGGGGGCGGGTTCCTGTGCATACAGGAAACAGTGGTGGAATCACATACGAGCTAGGTCAACAAGGTGGGCAGATCGAGGTAACGCTTTCCCTGAATAACATACCGCCCCATACCCATCCGTACACGTATCAACCTATTGCATCCAGCAGTGCGGGTATTTCGGGTAGTCCACAGGGTAATTACTATGCCGCTTCGGGCCGTAAAGCGTTTTACCGAACTCCTACAGCCAACACGGCCAATATGGCAAACATTGGCAATAATACAGGCATTCAGACTGGTGCTAATCTGAATGGCGGAAACATACCCATCAACCTAATGCAGCCTTATCTGGCAGTTAGTTTTATTATTTCACTCTACGGGCGCTACCCCACACAAAATTAACGTTTGCAAGATGGATATAAACTCGTTTGTTGCAGAGATAGGGATTTTCGCAGGGAACTTTGCCCCAACGGGGTGGGCCTTTTGTAACGGCCAGATTTTGCCCATTTCGCAGAATACAGCCCTGTTTGCTTTATTAGGCACTTTTTACGGGGGCGACGGTAAATCGACGTTTGCCCTCCCTGACTTTCAAGGAAGCGCCCCGTTGATGCATGGGCAAGGCCCTGGCCTCCCCAACTACGTAATTGGGCAAGTAAGTGGTAGTCAGACTGAGACGTTACTGCCAAATAATATCCCCATTCACACCCACACGGCCGCCGACGCGGTATCATTGACCCAACTGGCTACTACTGATTTGGGTAATAGTGCATCGCCGGCGGGGCGGGCACCAGCTCGTACAGGTACTGACAATCGGTACGCGAGCACAACAAACGCCAACATGGCTCCCTACACGCTTCAGGTGGGCTATGTTGGGGGAGCAAACCAACCGTTTTCTATCATGCAACCCTCTCTGGTGCTGACTTTCTGTATTGCCCTGCAAGGCGTTTTTCCGGCACGGGGATAACCGGTAACTACTATGGGCGATACTCCTTACTTAGCTTCGATTGGCATGGCCGCTTTCAACTTTGCACCGCAAGGTTGGGCGATGTGTAATGGTCAATTGTTGCCTATCAATCAAAATCAGGCTTTATTCTCTCTCCTGGGTACTACGTATGGCGGTGATGGACGGGTAAATTTTGCCCTTCCTGATTTACGGGGCCGGGTTCCGATCCATATGGGTTCCGGATTTATCCTTGGTGAGAAAATCGGTGCTACCACGGCTACGCTAACAATCAATAACCTACCGCTGCACACGCACGATCTGACGTTCAGGCCGCCCTGCAATACCGGGCCGGGTACCACGAGTGATCCGACAGGGGCGTATCCGGCAGCAACCACTACGGGTAGTTATGGGCCTAATGCCGACGTTAACCTGGCGGTTGGTACAACCACCGCCAATACAGGACCGGCCGGGGGCGGACAACCCTTTTCGATCATGCAGCCCTATACGGTCATCAATTTCGTCATTGCTTTACAAGGGGTTTTCCCGTCACGTAATTAAGGGCAGCCTATGAAACTTGGCGTTTTGGTTCCGCATTCATCGCTCTACCCATCGCTTGCGTTCGATGTGGTGGAGGGCATACGAGCGGGGATGGCAACTAGTGGCTCAACGGAGGTGACGCTGGTGGTTGAAAACATCGGCTTCGGCCTCGACAGCGAACAACTGCGCGACAAAACCCAGAAGCTCCTGCTTCAGGATGGGGTAGATGTGCTGGTGGGTATGATGAACCGACGAACCGTCGAGGCAATTGCTCCACTTGTGGCCGGGGCCAATCGGTTGCTGTTGGTGCTCGAAACACTGGGGGAGTTTTTTCTGGATTTACCCCGTCACCCGTCGGTGCTGTTTCACTCGCTCCAGTTTTGTCTCAGCACCCGGCTCACCGCTCGAAAGGCGGTCCAGAAAGGCCAAAAAGGTGTTATTCAGGCATGTTCTTTTTACGATGCTGGTTATCTGCAATGTTACTCTCTTTCGCAGGGGGTAGTGCCTAATGGCGGCCATATGGTGCAATACTTTGTGAGTTCGCACAAGCCTCAGGAAGTTACATTTGACGCTTTGGCCGCAGGCATGCTGTCGGGGGAGGGGCAGGCGGTTGTTGCCTTGTACTCGGGCGATATGGCGAGTCAGTTTTTGCAGGGTTACCCAAGCTTACCGGGGCGTTTGCCCCTTTGGCTGGGGCCTATGCTTCTGGAGGAATCTATGCTGCGCGACGTGCCCTACTCGGGTCTTGAGGCCGAAGGGCACACGCCCTGGTCCGTGCACCTGGACACGCCCGAGAATAGAGATTTTATAACGGCAATGCAGCGCCGAGGGCGGCAGGCCAACCTGGTTTCGCTGTTGGGTTACGAGGCCGGGCAGATGATGGCTTTTTACGAAGGCCTTCTCCAACAAACGGGTTATCCAACCCTTGAGCACGCATCAATACTTGCTCAATACGCATTCGCAGGACCACGGGGGCAGGTTGCGTTTGATTCCGAAACGCGCTATTCGTTCGGACCGCAATACAGGGCTACCCTCGCCGGTACTCAAGCGGGCTACACCCAGCTCTCGAACCTAACCGAAGAACCCGACTGGGAACAGGATCGGGCTATGTTTCTGGCTGAGCCGCTTGTGGGGCAGCATACTGGCTGGAATAATATCTACCTGTGTATATGAGTTAATTACGCCTTCCCTTCAGACTATGACTACAATCCTTTACCGACTTTTTTTGATAACCAGCCTGCTTGGCCTGTGGGCAGGTCTTACCAGCAGCCCAGCTCAGACCGTTCCGGCCCCAACCAACGTGCTGGGCGTTGGTGATGTTATGATTACGGCCTACAACGCATCGGACGACAAGTGTAATGGGAGTAGTGTGAACGATCAGTTTGTGTTTGTACCCCTGAAGGATCTGGCGGCTGGTACGGTGATCTACTTTACGGATTATGGTTGGATAAGTGGGGGTGGATTTCAGAGCAGGCGGGTGGCTAGCCCGGCTAATAACGGAACTGGTATGGGCGGTACTAACGATGGGATCATTTCGTGGACGACCTCGGTTAGCGTGGCAGCCGGAACACAGATTGCCATTCGGTGTAAATTCAGCCCGTCGGCTTCGCTCGGGACCGCAACGGGTATTGAAACGGCAGCTCTTCTGGCTACCAACGCACAGCCACCCTGTACCGATACGTATTTCATGGATCTGTCGGACGGCGCTCCCGATCAAATTTTTGCCTATCAGGCTTCATCGGCGCGGGCAGCTAACCCTACCATCCTGACCGGAGTGTTGATTCGGGGTGAAGGAGGCTGGAACAGCTCCCTAATCGACGGCTCTCCGCCCAATTCGAGCAGCTCGACCCTGCCAACTACACTGGTCATGGGGAATTCAGCCTTTGAGTTGTCGGTCCCCGATCCGCCCGACAATGTCTATTTACTGAACTATTTGTACAACTTGGCCAAGTACGATTGCGGTAATCCAGCAAACATCACGCTTGGCTTTCCAAAACAGTTGCGACAGTCCGTATATGCCCGCGCTACGGGGAGTAACCCCACTGCCCTCCGGTGGACGTATCCAACGGGAGGGGGCTGTGATGGGTTTATTTATCAGCCAAACCCCGGACTGGATTGCCCACAATCGGTAATTCCTGCGGGCTTTACGATGCCTAATGCCTGTGCTTTCACGGTGTTACAGGTAAAGATTACGGCTCAACCCCAGAGTCGAACCATATGCTCGTATCAGCAGACCAGTTTTGCCATCACCTCACAGAACGCGCAAACGTATAAATGGCAAAGTTCGCCTAATGGAACAACCTGGACTGACCTGACCGATGGGGTGGTGTACTCCGGAGTTACTTCGCAAACCCTGTCGGTATTGAATGCGTCGGGTCTGAACAATACCCGATACCGGTGCCTTGCGATGGAACCCATTGAACCCTCGTCGGTAACGTCGCTGACAGCCTTGCTAACGGTTAACGACCCGCCCCAGAGTTTGGCCCTTGCGCCCAGTAGCCCCATAACCTGTACGGCCCTGAGTGTGTCGCTCACCGCCAGCACCACAACGCCATCTACAACGTTTGTGTACACTGGCCCCACGGGTCCCGTTGGTGTTTCAAATACTACCCGGGTGTTTACTACACCTGTACCCGGCCTGTATTCGGTAACCGCTACGGCTCCAAATACCTGTACCAGTACGGCATCTGCCACCGTCCTGCTCGACCAGACCCCACCGGCCAGTCCGTTGTTGGCCGTAGCGGGTGGGGTGTCGTGCACGGGCTCGGCTACTCTCACGGCAAGTACCTCCTCGACTGGTACATTTGGATACCAGTTTCGTAATGCTGGGGGCGTGGTTTCTGGAACAGGCGACACCCGAATAGTGAGTACGCCGGGTATTTACACGGTTGTGGTTTCGTCAAATGCCAATGGCTGCACAAGCGTTGCTGGTAACACGGTGCCGTCGGACCTGGTACCGCCCCAAACGGTTACCCTGTTGGCAAGTAGCACGGTTCTGACTTGTGCCATACCTACTGTAACCCTGACGGCCGGTAGCACTACGGCCGACGTGCTGTACAGTTTCCGGGGGCCTGCCGGGGTAATCGGGTCCGCGTCGACGGTCAATGCACGGGTGATCTCAAGTCCTGGCACGTACACCGTGACGGTTACGGGCCCCAATGGGTGTACAAGTCTGCAAACGACTTCGGTTACGCAAAATACCCTGACGCCGGCCATCTCGGCTACGTCGGTTGCGCCCGCATTCGTTTGCGCCGAGCAACCATTTACGGTGGGCGTAACTGCCACCGGTGGCGTAGACGGATTGTCGTATAATTGGGTGGAAACAACGGGTAATGGAAGAGCCCAATGGACGGCTAATGTACCTGCACCAGCGCATAATACGGCATCTGTGACCATCCCTGGCACCTTGAATACCCTGACAGATAGCGGCCGTAAAGTGTATAGTTATACCGTGACCGATAATGCGTCGGGCTGCTTCACCACGGGAGCGGGCAGTGTGAGTGTAAACGCCATTTCGTTTGCTGCGGCCCCCACACTGGTTGCTACCAGCACGGGGCCAGGCCTTCCGTTCGTTGTAACGTACGCACCGGCTGCGTGCAGTTTTGTCAATCCAGCTGCCTTCACGGTCGAAGTTTCGGATGGAAGTGGTGTGTTCGGCGCTAACTCAATTACCGTTGTGGCCACCAGCAGCACCGCTACCAGCCTGACATTTACAGTACCGCCAGCCTTGGTATCATCGGCCGGGTATCGGCTCAAAGTGATTTACAACGGGTCGGTTTATAGCCCGGCAAGCTCTCCATTTACGGTGAGCAGCCTGTCGATCACGGCTTCGCAAACGACAGCTTGCGTTGGTCAAACGATTCAACTCACGGCCAGTGGATGCCCAAGCCCCAACGTTGTCGTTTGGTCGACGGGTGAGCAGGCTCCGTTCATTATTGTGAGTCTGACCGCCACTACTACCATCTCGGCCTCGTGTATTATGCCATCGGGAGCGGCCCGCGTCGCCACCCCGGCGGCCTCTGAGCCGGCTAAGCCAGGTGCAGTTGGTAAACCGCTCGGATTAACCTCCCCGGCTGATAACCGGCGCATGTTGGTGGCACCGGGTGGTCGTTAAATTCGTTTCGTGTTCGTACAAACGCCAGTGCCCTGTGGGGTGCTGGCGTTTTGTTTTGCGTAAAAAGCTAGAACCAACCGGTAAGGGGCGGGTTGTACTAAAACAACTAACTATATCGACGTTATGCAGTATAATGATTTTTTGCACCTGGCGAAAGAGCAACTGGGTGTACAAACCCAGGATGAGGTAATGAATATCAGTCGGGCTTTTCTGCACACACTCACTGACCATATGGCGGGGAATGCGGCTGATAAGCTGGCGTCGCAGTTGCCCGCGCCCTTGGCCGATGTAATCAAAGAAATTCATCCCGAAGACCGCGATCAGGGCCAACGATTTTCCTTATCCGAGTTCTACGAGCGGGTGGCCGACCGCGCCGGTGTACCCGACGAACAGGGGCAGCATTATACACTGACGTACATGAAGCTGCTCGGACAACTGGTAACAGCGGGCGAGATTCACAAGCTTAGGCTTACTCTGCCCGACACCTACGCACCTTTGTTTGAAGGCGTGGTGGGGCTTCAGGAAAAAACGAGCTAAACGGCTGGCGAACAGACATGCACCAGGATGCCCGAAGCGCTACCGAATCCAGACCGCAGTGGATTGTCGGCCGGTCGGTGTTTCGAGTGTTAGTACGTAACGGCCGGGTGGAGTATGCCCAAGAGGAACCGAAAGGGTTTGCTCGCCCGCCCGTACAGGTACACTGGTGAATTGCAAAACCGATTGGCCCAGGCTTGAATATAACTGGATGGTAGCTCGTCCGGCCTGGGGGGCTGTAAACCGGATGGAAAGTTGGTCGGAAGCAGGGTTGGGAAATACGACCAGTGTGCTTTCGGTAGATGGCTCATTACCCGTAACCAATGTGGTGGAAGCGACCGTTTTCAGTATCCAGTTGTAGGGGTCGAAAACCACACCCGTGGGCGTTCCTTTGGCGGGCAGGGTGAAAAATTGATCGGCCTGATCGTTGAACACAGTTACTAAGGTGTCGCCAGCCGACGATTGTACCCGTAGCTGAACCGGCATAGTGAAGGAGCCGGGGCTCGACGAACGGGGTGCTTGCTGAATACGTACCCGAACCCCGGGGCTGTTGGCTTGCGGGCTGTTCGACCAGGCAACAGTATAGGCCGGAAACCCCTCGCCGTACACCCATTGCTTGAAAAAATAGTCTAGTTTCCTGCCCGAAGAACTTTCCACAATACGTTGTAGATCTTCCGTCACGGCTGTACCGTACGCTACTGTCGGATCAGCGGCATAGGCCCGGATAGCCTTAAAAAAAGCTGCATCGCCCAGCACTCCGCGCAGCATATGCAGTACTGAGGCTCCTTTGGCGTAGCTGCGGTTGCTATCGAAAATGGTGTTTACGTTGTCGATATTCTGGACATAGAGGGTACCGGTAGTATTGCGGGCGCGGCCCATAAATGTGTTCATGGTAGCCGTGTAAGCGGCCTGGCCCGTGGCCGACTGGGCGTACAACGCTTCGGCATAGGAAGCGAATCCTTCATTGAGCCAGATATTTTGCCAGTCGCGGCAGGTAATTTTATCGCCAAACCACTGGTGAGCCAGCTCGTGCGCAATCAAACTGGATGTCCAGCCCCCCATCGACGAAATGGTTTGGTGTTCCATACCGCCCCCCCAGCCAAACTGGGCGTGTCCGTACTTTTCGCGCAAAAAAGGATAGGGCCCAAACAGATCGGTGAAAAGCGCTAACATGCGAGGGGTAACGTCCAGATTCGGTCGGATCGACGGTAACGTTTCCGGGTAAATGTAGTGGGTTACCGGCATGGTTTGCCCGTTGGTCGTAAACGGCGTGTCATACCGGTCATAGTTGGTCATTGCCAGCGAAATCAGATACTGGGCAATGGGGTAGCTGTTTCGCCAGTGGTACGTCCGGGTGCTGTCGGGGTTGTCAGTCGTGCTCACGAGCCGCCCGTTTGAGACAGACACAAATTGGCGGGCTGCCGTAATCGAAACGGCCGACGAGTCGGCTTTGTCGGCCGGAGTATCTTTACACGGAAACCAGTCTTTGGCTCCGTAAGGCTCACTCAACGTCCAGATAACGGGCGCATTGGTTGGGCCGTGGGTGGCAAATGCAAAACTTCCGAAGCCATTCAGGCTGGCTGGGTTGCCCTGATAATAAACGGTAAGCGTAAGGGGCTGGCCAACCGATAAGGATTGTGGCAGTGAAATCTGGACCCGGTCGGTGGTGCGGGTGAAGGCCAGTTTTTGTCCGCCCGATTTCACCGAGTCGACGCGGTGTTGGGGGCTCAAATCCAGAAAAAATTGGCCCACATTGGCCGTTGCGGCCTTTAGCGAGAGGGTAGCGGCTCCGTTGAGGTACGCAGGCGTGTGGGTTAAGCGCAAGGCTAACCCGTAGTAGGTGATGTCGATGGTGGGGTCGCCGGGGTAGGCTGCACCTGATTGGTAGTCGGCCACCGAAGCCTGCCGGGCTCGCGCATCGGCAAACCATTTACCAAAGTAGCGCACTTTGGTAGCCTGGCAGGCATCAACGCCATCGGTAAGTTGGGCGAGGCCGGTGAGACACGACCCTAAAACGAAAAGAAGTGTAAATAGCTGCTTCATGGGTCGACAACGCGCGACGGACCTCATTCGCCCGGCCCGAGTGTTTTCGGGCTGGCATCGAGATCATCGTACCGCTTTTGAATGGCTTCGATCTTAAACTGCTCATCGGGCGAGAGTTGCAGTTCCCAACCCATACTCCCTGCCAGTTGGTAAATCATGTACTGAATCTGGTTGGTAGCAATACGGGGCAAGTCGCTTTGCAGAGCCCGGCTTTGCATGGCCTGCTTGGCGTCGTCGAGGATTTTGGTGTAGTCGTCGCTATTGAACTGATTCAGAAAACCCGATTGAATGTCGTAAAACTTATAATCGGTATCAATCGACAGAACTTCAGGGTCTGGAAACGATTCGATCATCAATTTCTTTTGTTCGGGGTCCGGCTGGTAGAATCGGACTTTCTGGAAATCAAAGCCGACCAGTACCTTCGATTTGGCAATGATCATGGCTTTTTTGGGGTCGTTGAGCACGTACAGGATTTTCTTCTGATCCTGATAATTGTAGATCTCCGAGAAATATCCCTCGGCCATGACCACTTTGAATACTTTCTCGATTCGTTCGAGCAGCACAACTGATTCCCGGCGGGCATCGCCTACATCGGTTTTGGCGCGCATGGAGTTGGCAATAGCGTACCCGGCCCCACTGCCGACCAAAAGAAGGAGAAGCGTATTCAGAAAGTCCATAACACCAATGTATAATAGAAAAATGGATAATGAACATGGGTCGTTGACCATTATTCATTATCCATTTAAACGGGATAGCCTTACTTCGCGTAGGCTACAGAGCGCATCTCCCGAATAACGGTCACCTTGATTTGACCGGGGTACTGCATCTCTTTCTCAATTTTCTGCGAAATATCGAACGAAAGTGCACCGGCTCGCTCGTCGCTCACGCGCTCCGCATCGACCATTACCCGCAGTTCGCGGCCAGCCTGAATCGCGTAGCATTTCTGCACACCGGGGAAGTTCTGCGCCAGCTCTTCCAATTCTTTCAGACGTTTAATGTACGACTCCATCATCTCACGACGGGCACCCGGCCGCGAGCCCGAAATGGCGTCGCATACCTGAATAATCGGGGAGAGCATGCTGGTCATCTCAATTTCGTCGTGGTGCGCGCCAATGGCGTTGCAGACCTCGGCGTTCTCCTTGTATTTCTTGGCCAGCTCCATCCCCAGAATAGCGTGGGGCAGTTCGGCCTCTTCGGGCCATACTTTACCAATATCGTGGAGCAGACCGGCACGCTTGGCCAGCTTGGCATTCAGACCCAGCTCGGCAGCCATCGTGGCACAAAGTTTGGCTACCTCGCGTGAGTGTTGCAGCAGGTTTTGCCCGTACGACGAGCGGAAACGCATCCGACCCACCATCTTGATCAGCTCGGGATGCAGCCCGTGAATACCAAGGTCGATAACCGTGCGCTCGCCGATTTCGATGATTTCATCTTCGATGTTCTTGCGGGTTTTGGCCACAATTTCCTCGATACGCGCCGGGTGAATCCGACCGTCCTGCACGAGCCGGTGCAACGATAACCGGGCAATCTCGCGCCGAACCGGATCGAAGCCCGAAATAATGATGGCTTCTGGGGTATCGTCAACGATGATTTCGACGCCCGTTGCGGCTTCAAGGGCCCGGATGTTACGGCCTTCGCGCCCGATTACTTTGCCTTTGATGTCGTCAGATTCGATATTGAAAACCGACACACAGTTTTCGATAGCGTGCTCGGTCGCCGTGCGCTGAATGGTTTCGATCACCACTTTCTTGGCCTCTTTGGTAGCCGTCAGCTTTGCTTCTTCAACAATGTTTTTGATGTAGCTCGACGCGCGCGACTCGGCTTCGGCCTTGAGTGTGCTGATGAGTTGCTCACGGGCCTGTTCGGCGGTCAGGTTGGCAATTTTTTCCAGCTGCTCTACCTGCTCGCTCAGCATTTTTTCGGCCTCTTCCTGCTTCCGCTTGGCGGTTTCGAGCTGTTGGTTGAGGTGATTCCGCTGCTGATCAAGGCTATTGCGTTGCTGTTCGAGCGAGTTGCGCTGATTGTTCAGCTCGCTTTCCTTTTGGCGGGCAGCTTGCTGCATCTGATTGATTTCCTGCTCGCGTTGCCGCAGTTTACCTTCGTTCTGCGTCAGAATCTGCCGTTTCCGGTTTGTCTCTTCTTCAAACTCGGTTTTTAGTTTGAGGTACTTCTCCTTAGCTTCCAGAATCCGGTCTTTCTTAATCGACTCGGCCTGCATTTCGGCATTTTTCAGAATAATGTCGGCCTGCGACTGCGCTTCGGCCGCTTTTCTATTGTTTTCCCGGCTCGCCATTTTAAAGCCGGCAAACACACCAATGGCAACGGCTACTATATCGGTTAGTAGGGTCACCCACAATGAAGTCTCCATACGATCTATATCGTTAAGGTTGAAAAATTACATCAACCGGGTCCGATACAGCCGTTTCCGAACAAAAAGTGAGCCAGACCAGCGGAAAAACCGGGCGCACTGTACGCCGGGTCGGGTAGTATATTGCTCACTAACAACGAGGTAATCTGTCAGACACATTTTGCCCGCTTTGTGCAGGCATAGGCTACGGGGTTTAGGGTAGAGCCGATTCGCTGATCAGATTAAAGACATTAGGGGGTTAGATTCAGTGAAATAGACTGGTCTAACTGAGTAATTTTGTCAAATACCATGCGTTGCATCCGCTGCACCTGTTCATCGCCCTTCAAGCGGGCCACGATGCAATCAATTGCAATCATGCTCAGAATCTCCTGATTATCATGCCATCCATTTGCCCGGTAGAAATCGATTCGTTCTGCGATCATGGCAGCAGCCTGACGGACAAAGTATTCTTCTTCAGGTTGCGATTTCAACCTAAGTTCTCTGTCGGCAACTTTGATGCGGATAGATAAACGGTCTTCCATCGCTTTTACAGGCGTTGTCTACGGCTTCGTTCCTGAGCGCAGGCGCGTGTGCCGGGCAGGGCCTTTTCTGGTTTATGACAAAGTACTCAAGTGGGCAATTAGTTGCTCAATTTCCCGAATGTACTCGTCGAGTTTTCGTTTAAGTTCGGTGTGATCGGCTGTAGGGGCCAGATTATCCTTCACAATCTTACCAATTTTTGCTGATTTTGTAAAGGTTTGTTTATCACTTACCGGTTTTTTCTCTAACTCTTTTATCCTGTTCCGTTGTTCCTGAATCGTGCTCTGAAGGCTTTTCTTTTCGTGTTCGAGCTGGTCGACAAGTACGCTCAGTTGGTTAGCATGATCCTGTAGGTACGTGATCTTTTGCTCCAACCGGTCGAAAAGAAGTTTGAGTTGCGCTTCAGTATGCATGAGATTCCGGGGTGGATCGGTAATGGGAGCCGGGCTGATGCCCGGCTCCTTTAAGGCAACTTACTTCCGGATTACGGCGCCCAGATCCCGTTCAAAAGCGCCCATGAGCCGTTGCATCGTTTTGTCGATGACTGTATCGTTGAGCGTTTGGGTAGGATCTTGCAGCGTGAAGCTAACCGAGTACGATTTCTTGCCGGCACCCAGGTTCTCGCCCTCGTACACATCGAATACGCCAACCGACCGCAGCAGTTTCCGCTCGGTCTGATGTGCCAGCTTGCTGATCTGGTCAAACGTGACGGTTTTGTCGAGCACAAGCGACAGGTCGCGCCGAACGTCGGGGAAACGGGGCACCTCTTCGTACTTGGCTTTGCCGCTGTACCCTTTCATCAGGGCCTGCCAGTCGAAGTCGGCATAGAATACCGGCTGTTTCAGGTCGACGAGCTTGGTCAGTTTGGGATTCACCAGACCCAGGCTCACGATGGGCTTCTTGTTCACGCTGTACGTGAGCCCATATTGAAATAGGGGAGAGTCAGTTGGCTGACTGTCGAACGACCGCACGCGCAGGTTGCCCAGTACCCGCTGCACAGCGGCTGCCAGGTTATGAAACGTAACCGGCTGCGCTTTCTGCTGCCAGCTTTCTGCCTGTTGGTTACCCACCATGGCCAGACTCATCCGCATAGTCTCCACGTACTTACGGCCTGCTGTCCCCGTTTGTGGGTTGGTAGTCTCTTTCTGGTGGTATACCTTTCCGAACTCAAAAAACTTGAGGTCTTTCTGCCGCCGGTTCAGGTTGTACACCATGGCTTCGAGGGCCGAAAACAGCAACGTTTGCCGCATCACCGACAGCTCGTCGCTGAGCGGGTTTAGCAACGTCACGTCGGTACCGGGCAGTGCCGACCGGATGGCATCGTGATAAGCCGGGCGGGTGAGGGAAAGCGACATGATCTCGTAAAAACCATTGCCGGCCAGCATTTCACTAATCCGTCCCTGAAGCTGATTGACGTCGATAGTTGGAAACTCGGATAGCGAATCGGCCCGGAGGGTAGCTGAAAGCGGTACGTTATCGACGCCGTAGATCCGTAAAATCTCTTCGATCACGTCGGCTTCGCGCGTCACATCGACCCGGTACGGGGGCACGACAGCCACAAAGCTGGCATTTGGGTCGGGTTCGGCCACAACCTCATCGAGCTGAATGTCGAGGGCGTTCAGAATTCGGGTAATCTCGGCACGGTCGATCTGAATACCGATCAACCGGTCGATGTTGCGGTACCGAACCGGTACTCGGAACGGCGCTACGGGCGTCGGGTAAATATCGACGATATCGGAGCTGATTTGCCCGCCGGCCACCTCTTGTATGAGCAGGGCGGCCCGCTTGAGAGCGTACACCGGCAGGTTGGGGTCGGTACCCCGCTCGAACCGAAACGAAGCATCGGTGCGGAGGTCATGGTGTTGCACCGTCTGCCGGACCGATGCCGCACTGAAATGGGCCGATTCGAGAAAAATGCGGGTTGTCTGCTCGCTCACGCCTGATTTCTTCCCGCCAAACACTCCGGCAATACACATGCCTGCCGCAGCAGGATCGGGGTTGCCGTTGCAGATCATCAGGTCGGTGGCTTTTAGCTTGCGCTCGGTGCCATCGAGGGTGACAAATGGAGTGCCTTCGGGCAGGGTTTTTACCACTACGGTGCCGCCTTCAATCTGATCTGCATCAAAAGCGTGCAGCGGTTGCCCCAAATCGTGGCAAACAAAGTTGGTCACGTCGACCACGTTGTTGATTGGCGTCAGGCCAATGCTCAGCAGGCGCTGCTTCAGCCAGTCGGGTGACTCCTGTACGGTTAGGCCGCTGATTGTCAGGCCAGCGTAGCGGGGGCATGCCTCGGTAGCTTCTACCCGCACATCGAGGGAGAAATCGGTTGAATCTACCCGGAATGCATCAACCGGGGGCAACGAGATGGGGCGCCCGGTGAGGGCATGCAGGTCGCGGGCCACACCCATGTGCGAGGCCGCGTCGATCCGGTTGGGCGTCAGGCCAATTTCGATCTGATAATCGGGCTGAAGCTTAAAGTACTCGGCAGCAGGCGTACCGTTGGGGACGTCGGTGTCGAGCACCATAATCCCGGCATGCGAATGACCCAGACCGATTTCGTCTTCGGCACAGATCATCCCTTCCGATGCAGCTCCTCTGATTTTAGCTTTCTTGATGGTGAGGGGCTCGGCCGGTCCGCCGTTTGGGTTAGTAGGGTACAGCGTAGCTCCTACGAGGGCTACCACCACCCGCTGACCAGCCGCTACATTGGGTGCGCCACACACAATGTTGAGCGGAGTACCGGTACCTGCGTCGACCGTGGTGAGGCTCAGTTTATCGGCGTCGGGGTGACGTTCGCAGGTGAGTACTTCACCAATCACTACGCCTTCCAAACCACCTTTGACAGCTTCGACTCGTTCAATTCCTTCTACTTCCAGACCCGTACTGGTCAGCATTTTGCCTACCTGTTCGGGGGCTTCAGTCAGTTCAATAAACTGCTGCAACCATTTATACGATATAGTCATGCGCTCTATTGGGGGCAAAATGCAAAAGTAGGAAGAAGGGGCGAAAGTGGGAAGAAAGCAGCTGCCCGAACGGTCGGTAGTAGAAAAAACTAACCAGTTGTCAGGATAATTTATCAATTAAACTGGTCTTTGATTATACTTCGACAGTAACATAAATTTAGTATTTATGAATAACTCTACGGTACGAATTGGGTTGTTTTCTCTGTTAACTTGGTGTACGCTGCTGGTGCCGGTATGGGGGCAACAGACCTGGATAGCCCGGTCGTCGGGGACGTTTAATAGTTTCCGTGATATCGTGTACGGAGATGGCGTGTTTGTCGCGGTCGGCGTGGGGGTTACGGCCCGCTCAACAGATGGAATCAACTGGTCGGCTTCGCTACTGGCGGATCAATCTATTGATTTGTACTCGGTTGCCTACGGGAACGGCCGATTTGTTGCCGTAGGTCGCAATAGTAATGGGGCTGTAATCATGGAATCTTCTTCGGGCAGTGGCTTTGCTGCTGTCACCTTGCCTGGTGGTACAAACTCCACCACCCGACTGACTAAAATTACGTTTGGAAATAATCAATTCGTTGCCATTGATAATCAGCGGTTTTTGTATCGGTCGTCGCCTGCATGGACTCGGCAGGCTCTTCCTTACGCGGGAATATTCCTGGATGTAGTCGGGTTTGTTGGCGGTCGGTATGTGATTTACGGTGATGATGGGGCGTTGCTGTATCGGTTCGAGTCGCTTGATGCGATTAACTGGCAACAAACCCAAACGAATGGCGGGCTGGTTTACCCCAATTCGATCCTCAATCAGGCGTATATACTCGTTGGGAATTTAAATATTCAGGGGGCAGGGTTTGTTCAAGCCTCTGCGGATGGGATCAATTTTAACACATCCCTGATTACGCCAAGCGTAGGCACCCAATTTTTTGACATAATTGAAGGCGCCGGTACTTACGTGGCTGTTGGTTCAAATGGCCTTCTTTACACCAGTACAAGCCCAACAAGCGGCTGGATGAGTCGGAGTATTGGTTCAGGGACGCTCCCAACCTTGTACGGTGCTGCCTATGGCGTAGGGCGATTTGTGGTCGTAGGTTCAGGTGGAGCGATTTATACCTCGGCACCCATACCTACTTTAACCAACCTACAGACCACCAATGGGGTGGCTTGTCCGAATTCGATAGCCACGGTCACGGCAACCGTGGCTACAGTAAGTACCCCCTACAATTACACGTTGAGTATAAGTGGAGGAACATCGTCAACTGGCGTTTCGAGTACATATTCCTTCCTGCAGCCGCTCTTTGTTGGGCCTGTAACCGGGGTACGTACCGTAACCCTGACGGTTGGAAATGGACCGGGCGAAACAACTTCTGCTACGACCAACGTCACGGTAGTTAGACCCAATGTTACGTTGGTGGCTTCGCCCAGCGGAACCATTGCCGAAGACCAGTCGCTAACATTGCAAGCCGGTGGGGCTTTCCTGTACACGTTCTCGCCCAATGTGCCAGCCAACTCGATTACCGGCAGTACGGCTCAGTTTCTGGCTACAACAACCCAAACCTACAGTGTCACGGGTACAGATGGTAATGGCTGCTCGAATTCGGCAAGTGTTGCCGTGACGGTAAGCGCTGTCAACGATGCCCCCGTACTGACCTACCCGACTAACCTGACGGTACAGGAAAACAGCCCGGTTTTATTTAGCAGTGGTCAGCTGATTCGGGTTGATGATGAAGATGCTGGTAGCGGACTTATGGAGGTGACCATGAGTGCTACACAGGGTACCTTTTCGCTGGCAACCACGAGTGGGCTGACGTTTTCAGTCGGGGATGGCACATCCGACGCTGCCATGACTTTTTCGGGCACGTTGAGCAACATTAACACCGCGCTCAATGGGTTAGCCTTCAGGCCGTCGGTGAATTATGCCGGAGCGGCTTCGCTGGTTGTCACGGTTAATGACCAGGGGAATTCCGGTAGCGGAGGGGCTCGTTCGGCTTCGGGGGTTGTGGCGATGGATGTATTGCCCGGTCTACCGACGATTACAGGATTGGCTACTGGTAGCGCGCCGGTTTGCGCCGATGGAGCGGCTACGCTTACGGCAGTGATCGGCACAACAAGCCCCCAGTACAGCTACACGCTGACTGCCAGTACGGGTAGTGTTGTGTCGGGAACGGGGCTTACTGCTTCGCCATTTAGTGCGTCGGTAGGGGTAGGGGCGGCCGGGCCGCTGTCGGTTACGCTACTCATAACCGATGGTCGATCGGTACAAATGGCGCAGACTACAGCATCGATTACTGTGCAGAATCCCGCTTTTGCGGCAGCTCTGGGGCAAAGTGCTGCACTCGTGGTAGCCGGGCAGTCGGTTACGCTGACGTACGCATCCGTGAGCGGAGGGTGCCCTTTCAATCCGGCTGGTAGTTATGTGGTCGAGATAGCCCCGGCGAGGCAAGGTTTTGGAACGCCGGTATCGGTGTCTCCGCTCAGTAGTAATTCAACCCAGTTGGTGTACGCCGTACCGGGCTTACTCAGTACATCAACCAACTATTCGCTCAGAATTCGGTACGGGACAAACGTTTACAGCCCCGTGGTGCAGTTTCAGGTAGTGGCCCCCATCAGTATAACCGCTAGTACAACAGCTATTTGCCCCGGCGAGAGTGTGCGACTGACAGCCTCCGCCTGCCCAACCGGCGAGGAGGTGGTCTGGAGTACCGGCGCGCGCGGGGTGCTGTTCATTGATGTCGTACCCACGGCTACCTCATCGTACACCGCAAGCTGTATGCCGATTGGAACCGGGCAGTAGCCAGGGAGTTCATAACTGACAGGTGGGCGCTGCGGGTTGCGGTTTTGTTTGGTTTCTACCCGGCAAAATCGCAACCCGCAGTTATGATTTTTTTTCAGTACTGAACATTCGGACTTCAGATACTGGACACTAGACTTACTACCATTCTGTAGAGAAGACTAGCGTCCACCATCCGGTGTCCGGTATTGAGATGATCACTTATTGTATTGCGCCGGAAGTTTTTCGCCTACTTCCACGGCTACCGGCAAGGTGTTTTCAGCGGGTGGGAGCGGGCAGGCATACGTGTGATTGTACACGCAGTAGGGGTGATAGGCCGTGTTGAAATCGATGGTTACATTATTTCCCTGAAATGCGCTTTCCTTTAAATCGATGTATCGGCCACCGCCGTAGGTCGTTTTGCCCGAGGTTGCATCCTTAAACAGAATGGAATAGGTATCGCCCTGTTTCACAATGAGGAGTCGGCAGACTTCGCCCCGGAGTTTGAATACGGCATGGCCCGACTGTTCGTAGACTTCCTCCGAACCATCGGACAGAGATATCACGATGCGCTGCGTTTTGTCGGCGAAAGGTTCAAATCTGGCTTCAACCCGGTACTCAATATTGCCCGGAAAGTAGATTAATCCGTTAAAAGAGGCTTTGTCTTCAAGGGGAGATTCTTTGTCGGTCCGAAAAAATTCATCTTTATTCTTTCGGCTATTAGTAAGCTCTTTCTCCCATTCTGCTACGTTAACTGCCCCGCCTGTGCTCGAATTGTCACCGTTAAACAATATCGGTTTTAGTAAAAAGTAGGCGATTGCGGCAAAAACTGCTATTACGCTGAGTCGTAACACGGTAGGAAATTTCATTCGCAAATTGGAATTGAGGGACTGGGATAAAATTTTAAGTAAATATCGGATAAATTTGTCCAACGAGCTTGATAATAACCCCTATGATTGGTAAACATGGCAAAACTCCATCAACTTAAGACCTTTTCCTCGGAAAAAGGAAATTTAACGATACTCGAGAATGTGTTGCCCGGAACCATCCAACGAGTGTTTTACATCTATGGTGCGGGTAACGCACAACGGGCTGGACACCGGCACCTGAAAACCTGGGGGGCATTGGTTTGCCTGGCCGGAAGCTGCCGAATTTACTCCCACGACGGACAAGTCGAAAAATTTCACTACCTCGACAGCCCCGATCAATGTCTGGTACTGGAGCCTCAGGACTGGCATCTGATGGATCATTTTTCCGACGACGCCATCTTGCTGGTCGTTGCTAACCAACCGTACGATCAGGCCGACTATATCGCCGAACCGTACCCGACTTCGCGTTTTGCCGCTGTGCCTGCATGATTGCTTTTCTTGATCTGAAACGTTTAAACGAGCGCTATCGCGAAACTATACTTTCTGCCACTTCACGGGTTGCTTTATCGGGTTGGTACATTCTGGGAACAGAAGGAGCCGCTTTTGAGCAGGCGTTTGCCCGCTACACCGGGGCAAAATACTGCATCGGGGTAGCCAACGGGCTCGAAGCCCTCACGCTGACGCTCAAAGCCTGGCGTTTCCCGCCCGATAGCGAAGTTCTCGTGGCCTCCAATGCCTATATTGCTTCATTGCTGGCGGTTACGCAGGCGGGGCTTCGGCCGGTACTGGTTGAGCCTGACCCGCGCACCTACAACCTTGATCCCACTCGGCTCGAAGCAGCCATTACCCCCCGAACCCGCGCTATTTTGCCCGTCCATCTGTACGGTCGGTGCTGCGACATGGCGGGTATCCGGGCCGTAGCTGACCGCCATGGTCTCAAGGTGCTCGAAGATGCGGCTCAGGCACATGGCGCCCGGTACGAAGGCCAAATGGCGGGCACTTTGGGCCACGCGGCTGGCTTTAGCTTTTATCCGACCAAAAACCTGGGTGCCCTGGGCGATGCCGGCGCCATCACAACGGACGACGATGCGTTGGCGGCACAACTGCGCTACTGGCGTAACTACGGCTCGGCCCGGAAATACGTGAATGACTTGCCGGGGCATAACTCACGGCTCGATGAGATGCAGGCCGCTATTTTGCTGGGTAAACTCGACTTTCTTGACGCAGACAATGCCCGTCGTCGCGAAATAGCCCGGTATTACCTGTCCCAGATTAGCCACCCCGACCTGACATTACCGCCTGCCGACCGACTTTCTGACGACTGCTGGCATCTGTTTGTGGTGCGCCACCCCAATCGGGAGGTCATGCGGGCGTACCTGCTCGAACAGGGTGTACAAACCGACGTTCATTATCCTATTCCGCCCCACCGGCAGCAAGCCTATGCGGAGTTGGCCCACCTGTCGTTACCAATTGCCGATCAGTTGCACCGCGAGGTGGTTAGTTTGCCCCTCAACCCCACGCTTACCGACGAGGAGATGCAACAGGTTGTTCGGGTCATCAATCAAATGCCTTCATTCGCCTAATCGATGGTATTATCTGTAGTTATTCCGGTCTATAATAGTCAGGAGACCCTGGAGCCGCTTGTTGAGAAATTACAGGATTGTCTGTCGGCGATTTCGTTTGAGGTAGTGCTGGTGAACGACGGCAGCCGCGATAATTCGGAGGCTGTTGTGTATCGCCTGGCCGAGCGATATACGAATGTGCAGGGGTTGTCTCTCCGGCGGAATTTTGGGGAGTTCAACGCCGTATTGTGCGGCCTCACCTACGCCAGGGGGGATTATGCCGTTTTGATCGACGATGATTTTCAGAACCCCCCCGAAGCGATTCTGACCCTGCTCGAAAGGGCGCAGTCGGGGCATTACGACGTAGTGTACAGCCGGTACGCCCAGAAGAAACACGCCTGGTTTCGGAATGCAGGCAGTAGCCTGCTCAACTACCTCACCACCTATCTTCTCGACAAACCAAAGTCACTCTACCTGTCCAGTTTCAAGCTGATCAATCGGGCAGTTGTGCAGGAAATTGTAAGTTATACCGGTCCGTTTCCGTATATCGATGCCCTCATTTTTCGGGTTACGCGCAACGTGACGAGTGTAGAGGTACCGCACCACCCGCGTCAGTCGGGCGCATCGAATTACACGCTGAGTAAGTTGGTAGCCTTGTTTCTGAATGTGCTGTTTGGTTTTTCGACGGTGCCACTCCGGTTGTTTGCCGGGCTGGGGCTGGGGTTGTTTGGCCTGAGCCTGTTGCTGGGGCTGGGGTTGTTACTCGGAAGCAGCCTGCACTGGTTTTCGGTGTCTGGTTGGGTACTTGTTGCCTGGGTGGTGTTGCTCCTGGCGGGCTTGCAAATGGTTTTTCTGGCCGTGATGAGTGAGTATCTGGGTAAGTTGTTTTTGGCCCAAAGTGGCCTCAAACCGTTTGTGGTAAAGGAAAGAGGTTGAGCAAACGGATTTAGTGGAGAACCAACCATGTTTGATAAAAAAGCTGAATACGAAAAAATGTTTCGGGTAGAGCAGCAGCTCTGGTGGTACCGCATTCTGCACGGACGCGTGCTGGCGGCTATTCAGAAACGCTACGGAACCCGGCAGGGTCTCCGAATTCTCGATGCCGGTTGCGGCACGGGAGGCTTACTCAGTTACCTGCGTGAGCGGGGCTATACCCAAACTCAGGGCCTCGACGGTTCGGCCGATGCGGTGGCTTTTTGCCACGAACGTGGCTTGCGCGTGGATCAACTGAACCTGCTCAATCTGGATACCTGGCAAACCGACACCTCGCCCGAAGCGTTTGATGTGGTGGTCTGCGACGATGTGTTCTGCTATTTCAACGATGAGCAACTGAGCAAACTCATTGGTGAGTTGGCCCGGCGGGTGAAACCCGGCGGCTTGCTGGTGACCAACAACAACGCATTTAACGTGTTTCGTGGGTCGCACGACCTGGCGGTGGGCAGCACCCGCCGGTTTGTTCGGGCCGATATTGAGCGGCTGTTGCCTGGCTCCCGGTTGCAGACCGGGTACGCAACTTACTGGAGTCTGTTGCTGTCGCCCCTGATTCTGGCCGTTCGGCAGTGGCAAAACTGGCAGTTGCGTCGGGGTTGGCAGTCGGCCGATCAGCCGCATTCCGATGTTTATTTGCCTTCCAACTGGCTGAATACCTTGTTTTACACCCTGGTTCGGACCGAACAGGTAGTGCTACCCCGAACCCCGTTTGGTAGTTCGCTGTTCATGGTGTTAAAAAAAGAGGAGAACGAAGCGAGAAAATAGGCGAGAAACGCCACTGCTTACCTACGTTCTCCCGACTTCTCACTTGCTATGTTTACCGGAATTGTAGAAACTACCGGCCGCGTTGCCGCCATTCAGGCCGAGGGAACCAACCTCACCTTTACTATTGAGTCGTCGCTGACCCACGAGCTGAAAGTTGATCAGAGTGTAAGTCATAATGGCGTTTGCCTGACTGTAACGAGCGTAAGCGGAGACGCCTACACCGTGACGGCCGTCGACGAAACCCTCAAAAAAACGAATCTGGGAGGCTTGCAGGTTGGGCATCGGGTCAATCTGGAGCGGTGTATGCCTGCCAACGGCCGTTTCGATGGGCATATTGTGCAGGGGCATGTGGATCAGGTGGGTCGTTGTACCAACGTGCAGGATATGAACGGAAGCTGGCTGTTCGATTTTGAATACGATGCCGACGAAAACGGGAATGTGACCGTTGAAAAAGGGTCTATCTGCATCAATGGAGTTAGCCTGACGGTGTTCAACTCCGAAGCTAATTCATTCCGGGTGACCATTATTCCGTACACCTTTGAGCACACTACCTTCCGCGATCTGCAGGCTGGCGATCGGGTCAATCTGGAGTTCGATATCGTTGGGAAGTATATTAAAAAAATGTTGGCCGGGTATCGGTGAGCCGGGGTGTAACACTAAATTTGTGTACTTTGGAGTTTAAGGGTTACGTCACTTTGCCGACCGCTGTGCCTCAGATCGTAACCCTTCAATCACTACAAACCCGTAATCACCCTACCGAATGGCTAAAATCAGCACCAGTAATAAATCCGACCTGCTGATTCATATTGGCATTATCGCTGCCCTGTTTATCGTCCTGTTTTTAGGCTTTTTCTTTGTGTATCTGCCCTTCTCTACCAACCATGGGCAGGCTATTACGGTACCCGATCTGTCGCGGATGAGCCTCGACGAACTGGAGTCGTATCTGGACGACCGTGAGCTGCGGTATGAGGTAAGCGACTGCACATTTGTAGCCGGTGCTGAGCCGCTCACCGTGTACGGCCAATACCCTAAAGCCGGTGCCAAAGTGAAAGAGGGTCGTAAAATTTACATCACCCTGATTAAACAAACGGCGCCAACGATTCCGATGCCGAAGCTGACAGATCTGACGTTCCGAAGCGCCGAACTGTCGCTGCGCTCGGTGGGGCTTGAGGTAGGCCAGAAAACCTACGTGCCCGACGTGGCCAAAAACTCGGTGCTCAAACAGTTTTTCAACGGGCGCGAAGTCGCCCCCGGTACCCCCATCGCCAAAGGATCAAAAATTGACCTGCATATTGGAGATGGATTGGGCAATACAATTTTTAGCGTTCCCGACGTTGTTGGTATGCCCCTCGACGAGGCTAAGGCTCTGATTCGTGGGTCTGACCTGCAAATTGGCACGATTATTTCCGTTGACGATCCCGAAAAAGAAGTTGGCACCATTGTACGGCAGCGGCCCGAAGCCAACCGGGGCGAACGGATTCGGGTTGGTGAAACAGTTGACCTGTGGGTCGTGGGGCCGGTTGAACAAGAGGACACACCGTAGGTATGCAGTTCACATCTATCGTTTTATCGATATTCCGAAACCTTGCCGGCCCCTTGCGGGGTGGGCGAGGTTTCTTTGTTTGTTTGGGCCTGTTGCTGGCTGCTCTGAACGGTCGGGCGCAGTCGGGTGGGGCGTTACCCATTCCGTTTTTCGATGACTTTTCGACCATTGCTGTGGGTGGCCAACCCGACCCGCGCCTGTGGGTGCCGGGTAGTGGGGTGTACATCAACAACACCATGCCGATCAATCAGCCGTCGGTCAACGTGGCTACGTTTGATGGGCTCCGGGCCAATGGACAACCCTACGAGCTGAGCAATGTGTTGGCGCAGGGGTACACCGATACGCTTACGTCGCAACCCATCAACCTGGCCGGCCTGGCCCCCCGCGATTCGGTGTATCTGAGTTTTTTCTGGCAGGTTCAGGGCCTGGGCGATTTGCCCGACCTGGGGGGTGGTGCTACCGTGCCCGGCGATTCGCTCAAGCTGGAGTTCCTCAACGCAAACCGGGTCTGGGAAACGGTCTGGTTTCGGGTAGGAGGGCGGCCAAACCTGAACTTCCCGCAGGCATTTGTGGCCATTCGCGAGGCCCGTTTCCTGCACGGAGCCTTTCAGTTCCGGTTCCGTGCATTCGGGCGGCAGTCGGGGCCGTACGATAGCTGGAGTATCGACTACCTGTTTCTGAACAAAGGGCGTTCGAGCACCGACCGGTTTATCAAAGACATCACCACCCGGCAGGCTATTGGCCCCTCGTTTCTGAAACGGTACACCGCCATGCCGCTGAGTCAGTATCTGGTGAACCCGGCCGCCGAAACCGCCGACTCGATCAGTACCGACATTACCAATCAGTTCAATCTGTTCAACTTTACGTCGTTTCGCTTTACAAACACCGATTTGCTGACAGGCCGGGTAGTACAGACGTTTCAGCAGGCGTCGCCCGATTTGGTGCCCTCGCTGGCGTCGCAGCGGAAGTCGGTTCGGCTGACGCCCCTAACCGGGGCCGAGAGTGCCAAACGGGTGGTGCTTCGGCACAAGTTTGATTTTCTGACTACCGACGATCAGAACCCCTCCATCCCGACGGTTAACCTCCGGCGGAATGATACCATTTCGGCGGTCACGGTGCTGGACAATTATTACGCCTACGACGACGGTACCGCCGAATACGCTGTGCAGATTGGGCGACTCGAACGGGTGGCCGTTCGGTTTGTGCTGAACAAACCCGATGTAATGACCGGCGTATTGGCGTCAATGGTACCTTTCGGGATCGATCAGACGAATCAGCGGTTCATTGTCACCGTGTACGAAAACAGCAACGGCCGACCGGGCCGCGAGCTGAAAACGCAGGGCTTTGCCATTCAGAATGCCCCCAGCCGCAACGGGTTTGTGGCATTCAACTTTGACCGGGGTGTGCCGGTCAGAGATACAATTTACGTAGGCTGGCAGCAGATTAGCAGCGAAAGTAATGCCCTGGTTCGGATGGGTATTGATAAAAACAGCCCGTTTGGTAACCAGATTTTTTACCGCAATTCGCCCGGTGCGCAATGGGAAGGCAACCTTGCCGGCTCGTCGGGGCGGGGTATTCAGGGCGCTCTGATGCTGCGGGCTGTGGTGGGTGGTGAGCTGACCCCCGTGGTGACCGGTACCCCCGAGGACGAAAATCAGCCCGCACTTCAGGTCTATCCGAACCCAACTACAGGCCTTGTTCGTTGGGATAATGAGCGAATCGACCGGATTGAGGTGCTCGACCTGAATGGCCGTTTGGTGCAGGATATTGTACCAGCACGCGGGCAGAAATCGGCCCAGTTGCGTAACTTGCCCACGGGGCTGTACCTGTTCCGCCTGTCGGACGGACAACGGACAGACGTGCAGCGGGTGGTAGTGACTCAATAAAAACACCCCGTTTGACCCGGCCGACGATCTAAATCTAAATAGCCCAACTTAAACCAATACCATTATGGATATTACCGTACAGGAGTTGAAGGAGCGACTCGAAAACGGCGAAAAGCTGAACCTCTTCGACGTTCGGGAGCCTAACGAGTACGAGCAGGACAACATCGGTGCAACGCTTATCCCGCTGGGTGAACTGCCCTTCCGGATGGACGAACTCGACGGGTTGCAGGATGAAGAAGTGATTGTACATTGCCGTTCGGGTGCCCGGAGTGCACGGGCGCAGCAACTGCTCGAAGAAAACGGCTTTACCAATGTCCGCAACCTGGTTGGGGGCATATTGGAATACCGCAAATAGACGTTCGGGCCAATCAAACCCACCCGCACGCGGATGATGGTAGGACTCACGCAGGTCCTGCAATCATCCGCGTTTTGGTTTACTTTTGGGTATCTATTTCCACGTAAATGGTCAAAAAAATAGGAATCATTGTGCTTGCAGTCTTGGTAGGGCTGGCAATCTGGCAACGCGAACTGGTCAGCTACGGCTGGATGCAGGCTCGGGGACAGGTCCGAATTATCGCTAATACAGAACCGGTTGAGACGGTGTTGGCCAACCCCGCTGTACCCGACTCGGTGAAGCGAAAAATAGAACTTATACAAGAAATCAAGCGTTTTGCATTCGACTCGGTTGGGCTGAATCCGTCGGAAAGTTATTCGACGTATTACGATCAGGGTGGGAAGCCAATCCTGTGGGTTATTACGGCAGCTCCGCCGTACGAGTTAAAAGCAAAAGAATGGTCTTTCCCCGTTTTAGGCACTTTTTCATATAAAGGGTTCTTTGAAAAGGAGCGTGCTGATTCGGCCGTTGCCCAACTGAAGCGAAGCGGGTATGACACCCGGTTAGGGGAAGTTTCGGCCTGGTCGACGTTAGGATTTTTGAAAGATCCGATCTTGTCGAGCATGACCGAGCGGGATCCCGGAAGCCTGGCTGAGTTGATTATTCATGAGCTCACACACGGCACGTTGTTTGTAAAGAATAGTTTGGAGTACAACGAAAATTTAGCCGATTTTGTGGGCGAGTACGGAGCGCTACGGTTTCTGGCGCAGCATTACGGATCGGACAGCCGGGAGTACACGGAGTATCTGGCGTCAAAAGCGTTCTCCGACCGGTACGATGAACACGTGCTGCGGGGGGCCAGAAAATTGGATAGTTTGTACCGGTCGTTTAAACCTGCTATGCCGATAGAGGTCAAAGAAGAACGGAAGTGGGCGATGATCGGTGAGATTGTTCAATCGGTTGACACCCTAAGTGGGCAACCGCTTAGGAAAAAGCGGAGATGGAGCAAACTAAACCTACCCAACAATGCGTATTTTGTTGGATACCTTACGTATCGAAAACAACAAAACCAGTTCCGGCAGGAATTTAAGGGGCGGTTTGGCGGTAACTTTGGGCGTTATCTGACCTATTTAAAACAAACCTATCCGTCGCTCTAAAACGTTTAGCGTTTACAGGTTACAGATTTCAGCGGTAGGCTGAATACACTGTAAACCGGCAGACAGAAAACTGAAGACTATGAAAAAGGTATTGGCAGGGATAAGTTTGGCCGCTGTTGTCGCGTTTGGGTTTGTAAACGCGTACGATGGTAATCTGAACACCTACCGGCGTGTGGTCAACAACAGCTTTGGGCCGGGCGAACATATTGAATACCGGGTTCATTATGGCTTTGTCAACGCGGCCGAAGCCGTGGTGGACGTGGCTCCTGGGCTATACAAAGTAAATGATCGGGCCTGCTACAAAGTGGATGTAAAAGGCCGTACCATCGGCGCTTTTGACCTGGTGACGCGGGTGCGTGATACCTGGCGCTCGTACATCGACACGGCCGCTATTTTGCCGCAGCGTTTTTATAGCAACATTCAGGAAAACCGGTATCGGAAAGAAGAAAACGTTACGTTCAACCACTTTTCCAATACCGTGAAGGCTGAGGAACGGACTGAGCGGGATGTCTTTAAAGTGCCTGATAATGTGCACGATGTGGTAAGTAGCTACTATTTTCTGCGCACGATCGACTTCAACCGAATGCCGGTCGGTCAGATTGTCGAAGTGCCCGCCTTTTACGACGAAACCGTGTACAACTTCAAAGTCCGGTATCGGGGCAAAGAGACGATCAAGACCAAGTTCGGTAAGATTAATGTCATTCGGCTGAACCCGGTAATGCCGGCCAACGGCTTTTTTAAAGACGAGGAGTCAATCAAAATTTGGGTTTCGGACGATGCCAACAAGGTGCCTATGAAAGTAGAGGTTGAGCTGGCAATTGGCTCCCTCGATATGGATATCAAGCGATTCGACGGCCTGAAGCAGCCCCCCAGATTTCACTAATCGCTCCAGGTTTGGCTCGGTAAACCCGCTGAAACCACTTTTTTAGCCTTAGGATGCTCCGAGATAGTAGCGGTAGTCGACTCCAGCGGAGTGCTAAATAGGTGGAGGGAGTTGCACCAAACTTCTGATAAAAACGCGCTATTGACTCCTTTTCGGGGCTCTCAAAATCAAATTCATACGACATACGCCCGGACATTTCGTGTATCCATTGATCGATCAGGAGGGTCCGGGCGTGGTGTTTTCGGCCCACCCGCGAAGCCGCATTGAACAAGTACACCGCCCGGTTGTCAGTATGCGCAAACAAGACGCCCGCTTCGGGCTTTCCGTCACGTAATGCGTAGCGAATGGTAACCAGTCCTCGTTTCTGAAGTCCCTGTACGACATTTTTGAGACCATCGTACGCCCAGTCACCTACGCCACCTGGAATGGTAGCCGCATGATTCGTTTTAAATAACTCCAGCAAAGGCGTCAGTTCGGTTGATGCCTCTACAGCCCATCCGGCGGCTTTCGCCTGGCGCAGGTGTCGGCGCGTGTCGGGTGCGTATTTTGTATATAGATCAGGGTAAGGGCGTTGCAGGGGCAAGAGGTGCGTGTGACATTGGCGAACCTGAAAAGGCTTCTGAGTAAAGCACGACCCCATTACGGGAAGTTGCAGATGCAGGATGGAACCGTAACGGTATTCGGCGAGCAGTACCTTAGCAAACTGATCGATAATGGTAGGTGTTTGCTGTTGCCCATAAATACCCAAAAACTGGCAGAAAAGGGGCTGGTGTACCACCCAGAATCCGTATTTCCGACGGAGCGGAACAGGCATTACGGCCTTATAAGCACCCAATTCGGTTCGCAAAATGAGACCTTCCCATTTCCAGCCCGGCAAGCCTGTAACGGCATCAAGATACCAGCTGTACCCATAAAAGGAACCCGAAGCTGAGCGATCTACGCAATGGTTCCAGTGCGTATCGTCTATCTCCGCTCTGCAGGTACGAACAATATTGGCTGTGTGTTTCAACGGTTTGCCCTTTCGCGTACGTAAGCACGGGCGCTGTATTTTCTCACCAGAATGGCCGTAAGGAGCAAAGATGCAGGGGCAGGATGAGGCTCCGTTTACTTGAAATAGCCTCTCAGTTTAGTGACCGCGTCGCGGGTTTCGGGCTTTTCGGTCATCAGATCGTTGATGGTCTGAATGGCGTGAATCACCGTGCTGTGGTCACGGCCACCAAAATGATACCCAATTGACTTGAGTGAGAGATCGGTCTTCTCTTTGGCGATGTACATGGCCACCTGCCGGGGATACACCAGTTCACGCTTGCGGCTCTTGGCTTTCAGGTCGGCGACGGTCACGTTGAAAAACTCGGCCACCATTTCCTGCACCGTATCGATGGTCACCTCCTTATCGGAGTCGACCACAATATTGCGCAGGGTTTGCTTAGCCAGATCGAGATCGATCTCCCGGCGTGTGAGCGAAGCCTGCGCCATCAACGACACGATAACCCCTTCCAGCTCGCGCACGTTGGTGTTGATGCTGTGGGCCAGATACTCAATTACGTTGTCGTCAATGTAAACCCCTTCGGCCTGTAGCTTCTTCTGCATAATGGCAATCCGGGTTTCCAGGTCGGGCGTCTGCAGATCGGCGGTGAGGCCCCATTTGAAGCGCGACAACAGACGGTCTTCGAGGCCGTCGAGGTTCCGGGGCGCCCGGTCGGAAGTCAGAATGATCTGCTTCCCCGACTGGTGCAGGTGGTTGAAGATATGGAAGAAGATCTCCTGCGTTTTCTCTTTTTTCTGGAGAAACTGCACGTCATCAATCACCAGCACGTCTACCTGCATGTAAAACTGCGTAAAATCGCGCAGGGTGTCGGTTTTGATCGCGTTGAGGAACTGATTGGTAAACTTCTCCGAGGTAACATACAGGACAAATTTATCCCCATAGTTATTCTTGATATAGTTGCCAATAGCCTGCACAAGGTGCGTTTTGCCTAAGCCCACCCCGCCGTAAATCATCAGCGGGTTGAAGGCCGTTACCCCCGGCCGTTGGGCCACCGCAAACCCTGCCGAACGGGCCAGTCGGTTACAGTCGCCCTCCACGTAATTGTCAAACGCGTAGGTCGGGTTCAGGTACGAATCCAGATCCATCGAGTCCAGATTCTTCAGCTGAAAGGGGCTCCGCAGAATGTCGGGGTTGACGTTGTCGGGTTTGGCATTTTGGGGCGACTTGGTGGTGGGCATCTGCACCGCAAGGGGGCGGTTGCGTTCGTTGCCCTGATCCACAATTATACTGTACTCCAGCTGCCCGTCGCGGCCGATGCTTGCATCCAGGGCCCGGCGCAGGGCGTGTACAAAGTTTTCTTCCAGCCATTCGTAGAAAAACTGGCTGGGTACCTGAATCGTCAGAACGTTACCTTGCAAACGAAGCGGAATAATTGGCTCAAACCAGGTATTAAAACTTTGCTCAGGTACAATCTCGCGGATTACCTGTAGGCATCGGTTCCATACCATCGTCACTTCGCGCTGCATTCCTGTCTGTATGGCTACGTTCACGGGTAAACTTTGACTTATTCGGTGGGTGTTTCCTAAAAAGGGAGACAAAAGTAGTAAAAAACCGATTGGCCCGGTGCCCGTGATGGCTTTCTGATGACGAAAATACGGCGATTCTCGGTCGCTTGTCAATCTTATTTTGAAAGACCTTGAAATAGTACAAATACAGGACAGACTTTCGAGTAGCCGGTCAGTTTTGGTGACCCAAATCCGATCTGCTACTTTTACAGACAAACAAACTACGTCTGGTATGAACCCACCAAGCAGCGCGCTTTTTTCGGGTAGTTCACAAGCCGACTGGATCGCACAGGTTGGCAAAGACCTTAAAGATCCGAATGCCTACGAAACGCTTCGGTGGCGTATCGAAACGTCGGTATCGGCCGAGGGAATTGTCGTTGAACCGTTCTACACCCGCGACGGACTCAGCGATGTGCCACAACAAACCATACAGGCCGCACAGAAACCTGAGCCGGGTTGGCTCAACACCCCGGTGTTTCACTTGACCGGCGATGCGAAAGCCGACAATAAAGCCATCATTGAGCAACTGAGTAGTGGAGCCGATGCGCTTATTCTGGCATCGAGCCGGGCCGAGGACGTGGCTAAAGCAGACCCAAGCCAATTGAGCCGATTGCTGAACGGAATCAAACTGAGCGAAACGCCCTTGTTTTTTAGGACGGCGTTACCCGCGGCCGATTTGCTAAAGGCGTTGCAACAGGTAGCGCCATATCAGCTAAAAGGTGGTCTCCTGAGTCATCTTGATTCAGGCACGGCGGAGGCCACCCGGCTATCGGCCGATTCGCCCCAGTTTCGAACGGTATGTGTGTCCGGTCTCGATTTTCATACTGCCGGGGCCACGGCCACGCAGGAACTGGCGTTTCTGCTGGCCCGTTTGGTCGACACCTACGACACGCTGACCGAGCAGGGCCTGACACCAGCGCAACTCGGCCCGAAAACAATACTGTCTGTAGCCGTGGGCACCAGTTACTTTCTGGAAATTGCCAAACTACGGGCGCTGCGAGTGCTTTGGGCGCGCGTTGGGGCGGCATATGGCATTTCGGTTCCGGCGTTTGTTCACGCGCAGACGTCCGCATTTTACGAATCAACGGCAACGCCCTACACCAACCTGCTCCGGGCAACTACCGAAGCCATGTCGGCTACAGTGGGCGGTTGCGATTTGCTCACGGTGCGCCCTTACAATGCACTGACCCATTCTTCCGACGTATTTGGGGGGCGAATTGCGCGTAATGTGTCGTTGCTACTGACCGAAGAAAGCTATTTCAATCGTGTAGCCGACCCGTCGGCCGGGAGTTATTACATCGAAAAAATTACACACCAACTGACCGAGGCCGCCTGGCAGTTGTTTCTGGACGTGGAAGCCAAAGGTGGGCTTGCCAAAGCGGCTGATTGGGTAAAGGCCGAAATTGAGGCAGCATACAACGCCCGTGTCGAAGCCGTAGCGCAGGGTAAGGTGCTGGTAGGCGTCAACAAGTTCCGGTTCGATGAGGGTGTTCAGGCCGATAAACCGGTTGTTGCTCAACCTTCGGGAGAAGGCCTGCCGGTCCGCCGATTGGCTGAATCGTTTGAGTAGGCAGTCTCGACCATACTATCATAAAACGCCGAACGGGGAGCAGAGCTCCCCGTTCGGCGTTTTGGGTAATCGATGAGTTAAACGAGGAAAGAGAAATTTCGGGTTCAGGAAAGCGCGTCCGGCATTAGCGAACGGCTACAGTTTCAGCCCAACCGACAGATAGCCCGTGCGGCCATCGGCTGGCAGCAAACCCGGACCGGGATAGCCACCCGCCCGGCGGGTAAAGTAGCGCTCATCGGTGAGGTTGTTGACACCCGCCCGGATGATGTAGCGTTTTTTCAGATTGAGCGATGCCGACAGGTCGAACACCCGGTAGGCAGGGATCAGGCCGGTTTGGGCGTTGGCCGACGCCTTCTCGGTATTGTTGGCGTCGCTGTATGCTTTGCCTACGCGGTTCATTAGGGCTGTGAGTGTGAAGCCCCGGTATGAGTAGTTGACACCGAAACGACCGATAAATTCGGGCGCATTTTCAACAAAGCGGTCGCGGAGGTTGGTTTCGTTCACCTGTCCGTTGGTTACGCTCGTCGTGCGGAGGTTACGGTAGCGGGCATCCGTGAAGCCAAGCGAGGTAAACAGGCTCAGGTAGCCCACCGCCGACCGGCCCGCCAGAGCTACAATCGGGTCAAACTCCAAGTAGGCTTCCACTCCCCGGCTCACGCTCCGGCCAATGTTGGTGCGGTACTGATACGTACGACCGGCTTCGTTCACGAGCGACAGGGTACCAATCCGGTCGTTGTAATTCACGAAGTAATAGCTCACGTCGAAGTTGAGGTAGTTGCGGAACTTACCCCGCACCCCGGCATCAACCGAGTAGCCACGGGCGTCGCGCAGGTTAGGGTCAACCACAAAATCAGTTACGGCGGCTGGCGTCAGGTCGGAGAACAGGACCGGGCGGTAGGCCTGCGACGCGTTGGCGTACAGGCTGATATCCTGAGCCAGTTTGAATTCGGTGCCGATGCCAGCCAGTAAGAACTGACGCGAACTCTGCTGAGCAACCCGATTTTCGGAGCCGTTGGCTGCAAAGCTCAACCGGCCGCTGATGTCGTTCTGGAGCGATTCGAGCCGCAGACCGGGCGTAACCGTCCAGCGCTTGTTCAGGCGGAACATCGATTCGGCAAAGGCCGCCACGTTGGTCACACGCAGGCTCAAATCGCGCGGAAACAGTTCGGTTTGCAGGTCGAGGTTAAAATCGCTACCCCGGTCGCCCCGACCCTGCTGTGTACGGTGGGTGTGCCCGTTGAAGTATTTCACGCCCGTAGCCAGTGCATGTTGCTGACCGAGCCAGTTGTACCGGCTCACAAGGCGTACCTCGCCACCCCAGTTTTTGTATAGGTCGCGGTCGATTTGGCGGTTAGCCTGTTGGCCTGTTGCGTCAGGAGCGTCGGTCGTGGTTATGGCCGATGTAAAGCCGATGCTATTGCGTTCTCCAATCAGTCCGTGCAACGTTGCGGTCAGTCGGGTATTGTCGCTGAAGGCGTATTCGGCCTTGAGGGTCGGTACGGTCCAGGGCGTGCTAAACCAGTTGCGGGCGCGGCTGCTTTGGCGGGCATCCTGCGCAAACTGAGCGTCGGTAAGGCCGCCGGGTTGCTGGCTTTCATTATACAGTTGCGATACCTCAAAACCCAGCCGGAGCTTGTTCGTCACGGCGTACGAAATAGACGCGAACCCGTTGAAAATGCCGTAGCGGCTGTTCTGCCGCCATCCATCGGCCCGCCGGTAATGGACATAGGCATTGTATTGCAACCGGCCTGAGGTACCACTCACCCGGTTGTATGTCGAAAACATACCGTAGCTTCCCACACTTTGCTGGGTTTCAAAGCTGAAGGGTTTATCCTGCGCGGCTGGCTTAAGTACGTAGTTGAGCAAGCCACCAAACTGCGGCCCATACTGCAACGATGCTCCACCCCGCACCAGTTCGATACGCTCCACGGCTTCCATCGGTGGGTTGTAATACGCTTCGGGGTAGCCAAACGGATCGGAGCTAATGTCGACCCCGTTCTGACGCACGTTGAATTCCCATGAGCGGTTCGGGCTGAGTCCACGCACCGATACGCCCACCTGCATACCTGATCCGTCGCTTTCCCAGACCATCACGCCCGGTGTTTTGCTGAATACCTGCCGACTGTTGTTGGTCACGAGGTTGGCATCCAGGGCGGCCAGGTTAATCACTTCTGATTTTTTACCGGCATAAATCGCCGTTGTGCTTATTTCGGGGAGGGTTTCGCGCTCACGCAGTCCCTTTGCTGCCCGAATCCGAACCTCGGCTAATTGCAGAATGCTTTCCTGAACGGTCAGGGTCAGGGTCGTTGTTTCAGACCGGCGAACCTCCACTTTCTGCTCCAGCGGCTGAATACCCACGCCCGAAGCAACTAACGTGTATGTGCCGGTTGGCAGGCTACGAAAATCGAAATTGCCATTGGCGTCGGTGCTGAGTGCCCGGACGGTACCTTTCAGTTGGATGGTCAGACCGGCGGCTGGTTCGCCGTTTTGGTCACGAATCTGGCCCTGAAGCCCTCCGGTTGTTACAGGGCCTTCGTTGTCGTCGGCAAAAACGGTCGGGGTGCCCGAGGACTTAGCCAGTGCCGTTGGCGCTGTGTATGAGATGAACGGTAAAAGAAAACTATATAGGAGTGCTGTCTGACGGAGTTGCATTTCTTTAGACTCATTTTAAACAATGCAAAAGTATAAGGTCAAACGCTTTCCCACAACAGTTGTTTAGAAATAATCTGAATAAGGATAGGTGGGCCGTTGATTGGTTACAGTCGGTAGAACGCAAAAATACGGGTGGGGAAAGAGGAGCTTCGGGCCGATTCCCGATATTCGTGCCGCAACCGTAATTCATCAACTCATCTATGCGATTTCTTTATCGGCCCTATCTTTTTGTCCTTCTTGCCTTTGGGGTGGCTTGTCAGCGGCCATCCGCTTCCTCATCGGCCTATTTTCCGGAAAAGGATAATGCCTGGGCAACCCGCAAGCCCGAACAGGTTGGCATGGATGCGGCCAGGTTAGCCGAGGCTGTTTCCTGGGCCAAGACACAGGAAACCACACAGATGGCACCCGACTTCTCAACGCAGGAAGAAATTTTCGGAAAGCTGCTTGGCCCCATGCCCACAAGCCGTGCAGCCACGAATGGTATTGTGCTCCGGCACGGCTACATTGTGGCCGAATGGGGCGATACCCGCCGGGCTGACCCTACGTATAGCGTGGCCAAAAGTGTGCTCTCTACGATATTGGGCATCACACTCGACCGGAAGTTAATTGGGCGTATCGACGAACCCGTGCGCCAACGGATTGGGGATGGCGGCTACGAGTCCGCTCAGAATAGTCAGGTTACGTGGGAGCACCATGTTCGGCAGACAAGTGAGTGGGAAGGAGAGCTGTGGGGCAAAAATTCCGATTTTGTTGGTAAAGAGGCATTTGGAAAAGGCGAGCGAAAGCCCCGTACCCTGCAAAAGCCCGGTACATTTTATGAGTACAACGATGTGCGGATCAATCGATTTGCGCTTTCATTGCTACGGATCTGGAAGAAACCGATCCCCGAAGTTTTCCGCGACGAAATCATGAACCCGATTGGAGCATCGGATACCTGGCAGTATATTCCGTACCCGAATGCCGTGGCTACCGTCGAGGGGCGGGCAATGCCGTCGGTAAGTGGCGGCACCCGGTGGGGGGGCGGTCTTTGGATCAATACCCGCGACGAGGCTCGTTTTGGTTATCTGATGCTTCGGCAGGGGCGCTGGAACGACCGACAGATTGTGTCTGCCGATTGGGTGAAACAGGCCACGACGCGCGGCCCCGTCGGACCCGATTACGGGTATCTGTGGTGGCTCAATACCGAACAAAAAGCGTGGCCCGACGCTCCCGCTACGAGCTACGCGGCACTGGGAGCCGGGCAGAATACCATCTGGGTCGATCCGGAGCATGATTTAGTGGTTGTGTGGCGTTGGCACAATGGGTCGCCTAATGAGCTGATCAAGCGGGTGCTGGCGGCCGTAAAGGAGAAGTAGTTTTCAACGTACGAAACGTATTTTTTGTACCATGCGTCCCGATTTTACATCTATACAATCACCGGTTTCAATGTCCGAAACGACTCAATCGGCCGTTTCGCGAACCGTACCGGTAACCACAGCTGAAGGAATCAAGCTCAAACCCCGGTTCACGGTGGCTGACCTCGCCCCGGCCGATCACCTGGAGTACGTAGCTGGCATTCCACCTTTTCTGCGTGGACCATACAGTAGCATGTATGTGAGACAACCCTGGACTGTGCGGCAATATGCGGGTTTTTCAACGGCAGAGGCTTCCAATGCATTCTACCGGCGAAACCTCGCAGCTGGGCAGAAAGGATTGTCGGTAGCATTTGACCTGGCTACACACCGAGGGTATGACTCTGATCACCCACGCGTGGTGGGCGACGTTGGTAAAGCGGGCGTAGCCATCGATACGGTCGAGGATATGAAGATTCTGTTCGATCAGATTCCGCTCGATCAGATGTCGGTGTCGATGACAATGAACGGGGCCGTAATTCCGGTGATGGCGTTTTACATCGTGGCTGCCGAGGAACAGGGCGTGTCGCCCGATAAGCTGTCGGGTACCATTCAGAACGACATTCTGAAAGAGTTCATGGTGCGTAACACCTACATCTACCCGCCCGAGCCATCGATGCGGATTGTGGGTGATATTTTCGCCTTTACGAGCCGGTTCATGCCCCGGTTCAACTCGATCAGCATCAGCGGATACCACATGCACGAGGCTGGTGCTCCTGCCCATATCGAACTGGCGTACACGCTTGCCGATGGTCTGGAGTATATCCGAACGGGCTTGGCTGCGGGCATGGGTATCGACGATTTTGCGCCCCGGCTGTCGTTTTTCTGGGGTATTGGCATGAATCATTTCATGGAAATTGCCAAGATGCGGGCGGCCCGGTTGCTGTGGGCCCGGATTGTGCAATCATTTGATCCGAAGAATAAAAAGTCGCTGGCATTGCGGACTCACTGCCAAACGTCGGGCTACAGCCTGACCGAGCAAGACCCGTTCAACAACGTGGCCCGGACAACTATCGAAGCGTTGGCCGCAGCCTTCGGTGGAACCCAGAGTCTGCATACCAACTCGCTCGATGAGGCCATTGCCCTTCCCACCGATTTTTCGGCCCGGATTGCCCGCAACACGCAACTTTACCTACAGCACGAAACCGACATAACCCGCGCCGTTGACCCCTGGGGCGGTTCGTATTATGTGGAAACGCTCACGCATGAGCTTGTGCAAAAAGCCTGGGCTCTTATTGAGGAAGTTGAACAGCTGGGGGGGATGACCAAAGCCATTGAAACCGGTCTGCCCAAGTTACGAATCGAAGAGGCTGCGGCTCGGAAGCAGGCCCGCATCGACGGCGGCAAAGATGTGATTGTGGGTGTAAACCGGTACCAAACTAAATCGGAGACGGAGATTGAACTGCTCGAAGTGGATAATCAGGCAGTTCGGGAGAGTCAGATTGCCCGACTCAAACAGGTCAAAGCCACGCGGAATGAGCAGATGGTAAACGAAGCGTTGGACCGGTTGTATGAAGGCGCGAAGAACCCCACCCAGGGGGGCTCAATGACGTCTAATCTACTGGCATTAGCGGTTGAGGCTGCCCGGTATCGGGCTACGCTGGGCGAAATTTCAGATGCAATGGAGAAAGCATTTGGTCGGCACAAAGCCACGATCCGGGCGGTGTCGGGGGTGTACTCTGCCGAGGTGTCGGATGACGAAAACTTTGCGGCTGCCCGCCAAATGGCCAACCAGTTCGCCGAACTCGATGGTCGACGGCCCCGCATCCTGATTGCCAAAATGGGGCAGGATGGGCACGACCGGGGGGCCAAAGTGATTGCCACGAGCTTTGCTGATTTAGGGTTCGATGTCGACATGGGACCCTTGTTCCAGACGCCAGCGGAAGTAGCCCGGCAAGCCGCCGAAAATGATGTTCATATTGTGGGCGTGTCGAGCCTGGCAGCCGGACACAAAACGCTGGTTCCTCAGCTTATCGATGAACTGCGGACCATTGGCCGTTCGGATATTCTGGTGATTGCCGGAGGGGTTATTCCACCGGCCGATTACCAATACCTGTACGATGCCGGTGTGAAGGGCGTGTTTGGGCCGGGTACGATTATATCCGTGGCAGCCCAGAAAATTCTGGAAGAACTGATGGCCGAAACGCACTAAAAAAAGGCCCTGTTCAAGCGAACAGGGCCTTTTTTTACTACCTACCTAATTGAGAACTTGCTTACGGGTTAGTAGGCAACAGCAACCGGTCGATCACATGGATAACCCCGTTTGAGGCTACCTGATCGGGCGTTACGATATTGGCGGCATTGTTGCCATTACCTTTACCCAGGATGGTCACCTTACCATTGTTAACATTGAAACGGACCGTAGCTCCGTTGGCGGTAGCTACATCAGCACCGTTCTGGAACGTCTGCGAGAAAGCGCGATAGTTCAGAACGTGGTACGACAGAATGTCGGCCAGACGTTTTGGATCTGCAGCCCGGATAGCGGCCTCATCGGCAAAACCAGCGGCCTTAAACGCATCGTTGGTTGGTGCGAAGATGGTCACACCGTTTTGCGAATCACCCGACAGGATCGTCTGGATCGAAGTTCCTGCGCGCTCAGCGGCTACAGCCAGGAACGACAGGTTAGCGTTTGCTTTGGCTACATCGGTAGCGTTAGCCGTAGGTGGCATCAATACACGATTGATAATGTGCACCACGCTGCTTACCGTTGGGTTGTTACCCTGTGTAATCTTGGCAGAGTTGACACTAATGTCCGAAGCACTCGCCTTATAAACCGTGAGTCGGGCGTTGGCCAATGCCGTCTGGTACGATGTGTTAACGGCCGTCGGAAAAGCGGGGAGGTCAATAACAGAGCCGACAATGTGGTACCGGAGAATCCGTTGCAGATCGGCTACGGGGGCTGCGCTTACAGCGGCCTCACTGGCATACCCTGCGGCCCGGAACGCTTCGTCGGACGGCGCGAACAACGTAATACCACCTTTGTTGACCTCATCAGTCAAGCCAGCGCGGGCAATAGCAGCTTCCAGGAAGTTCAGATTAGCCTGTTGACTTACATACGTAGCTGTTGGGAACACGGTACCTGGTGTAGTGCTTGTACCCGTACCTGGCGTGGTGCTTGTGCCCGTCCCCGGCGTAGTGGTTGTACCTGTGCCCGGGGTAGTAGTTGTACCTGTTCCAGGGGTTGTTACGGTACCGGAACCCGGACCCGTGGTGCCCGTTGTTGGGGCGGGGTCTACAACCTGATTGCTACAGCTGTACAAGAATGGAGCTGTGCTGAGTAAAGCGGCCGCTAAGGCTTGGCGAACCAGGCGACCAGAAAGTTTAACATTCATACGTTGAGAGGTTTTGTTATATAGTTTACTCCAATACGCCCGATGTTGCCGGGCGGACTGTTAATGCTCCAACGCTCCAGAAAAATAGATTGTTGTATTGTTTTAGTAACCTTATGGCGGGTGTATTACATTAGTAGGGTTTTTTGTTGATGGGTATTTTATGTGGATTTTAGTTTATTTGTGATATGTAAAATATTGATATTGAGGTATTTAATTTTGTATCTTATTCTGGTATATTTTTAATAAAATAGAGGGCTGACATAAGAGGATAAGCCCCCGTTGTTACTTCCCATTTTTGAGCGAGTGGCCTACATAGCTAAGATCAAAAAGGGGCTGTTCCCGGGAAAATTATATTTGTACCTGTACTCTCGCGTCAGGTTTTTGGAAGCCCAAATAATAAGCTACGTGAGTTATGGAAAATAGCAGACGCGCGGTTCCCCGCCGGGACCCGTCTGACCACAAACTTAAGAGTCCCCAGTCAGGCTGAGCCCGTCGAATCAGAACGCAGAAGCAGCCCTATGTGTCAGCAACTAACTATCAAACAATCAGTTACGAAAAGCCATTCCGTAATTCACGTTAAGTTGCTGCAACAAAAAAAGCGGAGCCACTCGGTCAAGTGACTCCGCTTAGGTCAGCCGGGCGCTGATTTTACCAGACCGGGTTTAATACGAATCAATAATTTGCTGCGGCAGCACTTTAACATCAATACCGGTCGCTTTTTTCAAGGCTGCATGGTTGTTGCGCCCGTCGATATAAGCCGGGTTTACCTCAATCGACTTGTTGTAGTAGTACGAGGCCAGTTCCAGCTTCCGGCGGTCAGCACCGCCTTCGTTTTGGTAAATAACCCCGAGGTTGTTGTAGGCTGGCGCATACGCATTGGCCGCCCGGATCGTCTGCTTGTAGTAATACACAGCCGAGTCGCGGTTCGGAATAATTTTCTGAAACACGTAAGCCATAGAGAAATAAGCCTCACCAAAGCCCGGATAAATCTGCGTAGCTTCTTTCAGGTGATCGAGGGCCCACCGGCCGTGCTTGTTGGCTGCGGCCACATTGGTATCAATGAGCACCTGCGCTTTTTTTACCATGTCAGCCCTCTTTTGGTTGTCTGTCAGTTTAACCACAGCTGCATTGGTCGCGTTGGCAATCGAATCGGCTTTAGCCCGGTCTTTCAGCCCTTTTTCAATCCATTCGTTGGCCACGTGCCGTTGTACCTGACAGCTACTTGGCGAGTAGGGCAAGGCAGAGTTAAACAGCACGAAGTTGTTTTTCCAGTCTTCGTTGCGCGTTACGGTCTTGAACGAATACAGCCCCAGCACCACTGTCAGCAAGGCAATCAGCGGAGCGTACTGAGCCAGTACCGGGCGAGGGGTAGAGGCTCCCGACGCGTCGGATTGGGTAGCTGCTAAGGCCGGTATTTTCGCAAAAAGCTGTTGCAGGCCCCAAACCACAACGATAGCGAAGCCCAACACGGCGGCAAACAGGAAACGTTCGGCCAGGATACCACCCCGCATCCAGATAAAGCCCAGACCCGGCGCCATAGCCACGAAGAACCAGAACAAGGCGAAACCCCAGACCGTCCTGCGGAAGAAACCCTTAATGGTAAGGTAAATCAGGCCGAGCATCAGAATCAGGCCTGTTACTACGAGCATGGTCTGCGTGCCTTTCGATGACGGAATCACGTTGTACGAATAATCATACACGAGCGGGTGCGGCAGAAACAGCAGCTTCAGGTAATACGCAAAGAACTTAAACGTACTCCGTATCTGCGTACCTTCGATAGCGTAAGGGTAGTTGGCCCAGTCGACAGGAGGTTTGCCGCTCAACGTACCAATCATTTGTAACTTTTGGTAGAAGAACAAGGCGGCTACGATCAGGAATGGCCACAAACTCAGCAGTGACCGCCAGATGTTGCGCCGGGCAAAGAAATACTGTGCGGCCGGGATAAAGGCGATACTGACAATAGACGACTCTTTCGAAAGAAATGCGAAGTAAAGAGAGGCACAGGCCAAACCGAGCCAGCTTGTCACGAGGAGGCTACCTGTTGCCGCGCCCAGACCAATCCAGATTGCCTTACCGGTTGTAATCTCGGGAATCCCCCGCGTACTCGCCATAAAGACGGCCCCAATTACGGCGGCAACGGTAGTCAGAGCAACGCCTGTGAGTTTAGCATTGATCTCGGGGTTATTCCACCACAATTCCTGCGTACCAACTTTCTTCGAGTACTGCGCTGACAGCCCCGCCGTTACCAGCAAGCTGCCCAGTACACCCGCTGCGGCAATGCGGAAAATTTCGAGCAGGTTAACACCGGCTTCGATCTGATTGGGAAGGCTCACGCTGTCTTTCCCGATGATACCCCACACCAGTGAACCACCGAGTAAACCACCAATAAGGCTAACCACTGCCCCGGCTGCCAGCCGCGCATCGGGCTTGATCCAGCCCCAGCGATTGGTTTCGAGGTAACGCCAGTGAAACAGTAACATGAGCGAAATAAACAGGAAGCTCAAAATTTCGTCGCGCCCTTTAATATTAGCGACAATCTCGGTATGAACCGGATGGGCTATGAAAATCAGACCAATGAGTAAAGCCGTAATGATTTGCCCCGTGCGGTTGGGCTGTGCGCCCTCAATAGCTAGGCCATCGGTAGTTTGTTTGGCAGGCTGTACAAACCATTTTTGCAGCAGCATACCCAGTACCAAACCGATAATGGCGTACAGAATCGTGTTGATCTGGTGATTCAGACCGGAGTTGCTACCGGCAAATTCGTGTTCAATGGCAAACGTGATCAGCGATAGCGGACGGTAATACCCGAGCGAGATATTGCTGAAGTGCCAGAATTCAGTACGAAGGAGATCGGGAATCCCTTTAAGACCGGCCTTCACGAATAAGTTTTGGCTGATGGCCGCAATATCGTCGAGGGCGTATCCGTGATTGAACGTGTTGACGTAGAGCAAAAAGCCGACAAGGGCCAACACCACCGGGGGCCACCAGGCAACGGGCCGGGTTGGAATCGGCAACGAAACCTCCGGCTCCGATGGAGCGGCCGCTTTGGGGGGCGTAGGCTTCACAAACGTCGATTGAGGGCGTGGAGCCGTTGCTGCGGTACCGCCGACCCGAATTGGCGGGGGCGGAGTAGGGCGGGCGTTCGGCGTTGAGTTAGGGGCAGGTCTTGACGAAGAAGGCTGCTTTTTTTTCGACATGACAAAAGGAAAAAGTACGAGTATTCAGTCTATTGGTATGCAACGAGCGAGTGAAGCATTTCAACGCCCGTTGAGGTAGAGGCACAGTTTAACCCCTGTAAAGTTCAAAAAGGATGCTAAAAAAAGCAATTTGTTACTCAACTCATTTCGGTCTTGTTCTGGCAACGGCATTGCTGTTAAGTCTTAATCAGGGTTGCCGAACCATGATTCCGCAACCCGGCGGATCGACCACCAACAACACACAACCCACCCGCGACGATAATCTGGCCATGGGCAATCCGAGTGGTGCATCGGTGGGTGACCCTAACAATTACCTCATGATCAAGTCGGCTTATACCCTCTCGTACAATCGCCGTCGGGGTATTGCCAACTGGGTAAGCTGGCACCTGAGCACTGCCTGGAAAGGAACCGTTCGCCGAGGCAACGATTTTCGGGCCGATGCCACCCTCCCGCGCGATTGGCCTATCATCCAGACGGCCGATTACACCAACACCGGTTTCGACCGGGGGCATCTTTGTCCTTCCGACGACCGCGACGGATCAGCGGAGGACAACAGTGCTACGTTTTTACTGACCAATATCGTGCCAGAAGCTCCACGACATAACCGCGAAGTGTGGAAAGAGCTTGAAGATTATTGCCGGAATCTGCTCAACGGCAACAATGAACTGTATATCGTGGCTGGTACGAGCGGTACGGGCGGCACCGGGGCAAATGGAGAAGCAAGTAAACTGGCCGATGGTAAGCTGACTGTGCCGGCCTCGCTCTGGAAAGTAATTGTTGTGCTGCCCGTGGGGTCTAATGATCTGCAACGGATCAACAGCAATACCCGGGTGATTGCGGTAAATATTCCGAACCGGCAAACGGCCGCCGATAAGCCCTGGTATGCATACACCCTCAGTATCGATGATCTGGAGCGCCGTACCGGCTACGATTTCCTGTCGAATCTGCCTGCCGAGTTGCAACAAATACTCGAAAGCCGGATTGATGGGGGAGTGAATTAGGTAGAAAAGGAGAAGGAAGGAAAGGGAGAAGGGAGAGCTAATTTCCCTTTTTTCCTTTCCTCCCTTCTTCCTTTCCCTTCCTTTTTACAATTGCGGAATCCGCAGTACCTGATTTGGGTAAATCAGGTCAGGATCTTTGAGCATGGGTTTGTTGGCTTCGAAAATGACGCCGTATTTCATGGGATCACCGTACACCTCTTTCGAGATTTTTGACAGCGAATCGCCCTCTTTAACCGTGTAATAACGTGCTTCTGGGGTTGGGTCGGCAACTTCCAGCTGATTGTCTACCACCTGAACGCCCTCAACGTTACCTACAGCCAACGCAATTTTCTCGGCATCTTCCTGGGTTTTCACTTCCCCTTCCAGAATCACCGTATCGCCTTTGGTTTTAACCGTCAGTTTGTTGTAGGCTAAGCCAAGTTGCTTCACGTGGTTGAGCAGCGCCTGTGCTTTCAGGGGCTCAACTTCAGCTTGTTTGGCGGGCTCGGCGGCTGGCGCTTCGTGCTCTTTGCCGAAGATTTTCTCACCAACGCCTTTAAAAAAATTTAATAGACCCATCGTTTTTATAGATTAATGTGAAACATGAGTTAACGGGGCAAAGAACAGAAATCGCTTTTAAAAGTCAACCCCGTACGCTCATCCGTATCGTTTTATTAACCTTCCGTTAATCTGAATATTTATACAAAATCGATTCTGAAAGCCCAGAAACGGGTACTTTTGCGTTCTTTTACATGAAAGTATAATTTTTCCATTGTTTAATTTACTTAAGATGGTAAATAACAAACAGTTACGATGGGGGCTGGTGCTGGGCACTCTGTTGGGTGTGTCGGCTTGTTCCAACGATATTGACCCAAATGCCGGGTTACCTACCCCAACTCGGGGCGAAGCTGACTTTACGAAGTATGTAGCCGTAGGAAACTCGCTCACGGCTGGCTACCAGGATGGGGGCTTGTACCGTGAGGGGCAGCTGAGCTCATATCCGGCTTTGCTGGCAGGCCAGTTTAAAACGGCAGGAGGGGGCGAGTTTGTACAGCCGTTGTTTGCCGAGGCTCAGGCAAATGGTTCGGGTTATCTGAAGCTGACCAGCCTGACGCCTACTACGGGAATTGTGTTGCCGGGGGCGGCCCGCGGTGGTCAAACTACGGGTGGCCAACTGCTGCTGACTAAGTACAGCGGAGCAAATCAGAACCTGGGCGTACCGGGTATCCGTATGGCCGACATTCAGCGGCCGGGTTACGGAAGTGTACAGGGCAACGCGTTTTTCGAGCGGTTACTGCCCGATAATTCGACCACAACGTATCTGCAATACGTGAGCGATAATCTCAACGGGGCTACGTTTTTTAGCTGCTGGTTGGGTAACAACGACGCCCTGGGGTATGCAACTTCTGGCGGGGTATCGCCCCTGACCGACGAAGCCGTTTTCAATACGAATTACACGGCCATGCTCAACAAACTAACTGAAAACAACCGCAAGGGTATTGTAATCGGGATTCCGCCGGTTTCGGTGGTGCCCTTCTTTACCACGGTAACATTGCCTCAACTGTTGGCGCAGGTGAATGCGGCTGTTCAGCAGCAGGCTCCCGGCACGCCGTCAATCACGGCGCTGGTGATTCAGTCGCCGGCGGCTCCGGGTGGCGTACGCGCTACCAAGTCCGGTGATCTGCTGTTACTACAGCCGTTCATTTCGGGTGAATACAACAAAATCGGATCAACCTCGGCAGGTACAGGTCGCGGACCCTACGGGCTATCGGCTACGAACCCGCTACCCTCGCAGTTTGTGCTCGATGCCGAAGAGGTGACGTTGCTCAATGCCCGCATCGCTGCGTTTAACCAAACTATGAAAACGGGAGCCGAAGCCAAAAATATTGCGTACCTGGACCCCGGCGTGTTGCTGACCCGTGCCCAGCAAGGGATTACCGAAAACGGCGTGACATACAATACCACGTTTGTGCAAGGCGGAATTTTCAGCCTTGATGGGGTTCACCTGACCCCCGCCGGCTACGCGCTGACGGCCAACGACATTATTAATACCATCAACGCGAAATACAAATCAACGATTCCGACCCTGAACGCGAGCCGGTACCGTCGGGTGCTGTTGCAGCCTTAAGTTCAGGCGGAGCTACCCCGATTGGGTATGCCTCCCTGCGAAATCTTTTAGACCTCATTCTTTATGAATACACCTAAAAAACTGCTGGCAGCGGGTCTGTTGCTGGTTTCGACGGCTGCCTGGGCGCAAAACACGGGCGGTTTGTTCAAAGACATACAATATGGTTTGAAAGTGGGCGGAACAGCCACCCACGGCTATACCGTGATACCCGCCTTGCCCACGGCGATAGCCAACGTGCAGGTCCCCGAAATTACCAATAACAACAACGGCATTGGCTACGGCTACACCGCTGGATTGTTTGCTCGGAAAAATATGCGGAAAGGGTATATTCAGGCCGAGGTGACCTACAATATGTTTGTGCTCAAGCAGGTTGCCGATGTCACGCTCGATGTGAATGCCAACCCGTCGTTGGTCAATGCCCTCCCCATCAGCGTGGCCCCTGGGTTGGTTAATGCCACGTTGAATGCTACTTCGGAGTCGACGCTGAAATCGGTCAATGTGCCAATTCTGCTCGGCCGTCGCCTGCTGAACGATAAAGTGCGGGCCTATTTTGGACCAAACTTCATTTTTGTGACCAATGCGCAGGCGATTCGGAATACGAGCGGCCGACTAAACGAAAACAAAACGATTGGATTTCCGCAGCGAGAGATTCCACTCACTACGAGCCAAACGAATCTGCTCAACCGTTTCGAAGCCGCCGATCTGGAAGTGAAAGACGTTACCTATGCGCTTGAGTTCGGCTTAGGGGTGTCGCCCACGCGCCGAATGGACGTAGACCTGCGGTATGCGGTACCGGTTGGGGGCGTTTACAAAAATACCGAAATCAAGGGGTTTCTGGGAATTGCCAGCCTGACAATCGGGTACGCGGCATTTTAGTCTGAATCACGCAATGAGGTCAATGCCGTACAGACGGTGTATTGCCTTTACAGACAAGGAGGTTGGCCCCGGTGTCAGCCTCCTTGTTCTTTTTTGGTATCACTTTTTTCCGGTTCCAACACGTAAACCTGTCCGGCAGGTTTTAGACGATAACGCACCATTTGTACACCTCCGGTCGGGTAGGCATTCGCATCGCCTGAGGCATAGACCGGAAACTTACGGCATAGGATATACGATTCAGTCCATAGGCTATCATGCCCCATATAGCCGGATGTCGCCGGCATAGGCCATTCGGTAGGTAAAATATCGACGCGCCGGTCGGGTAAAAACTGCCAGCCGACCACCCGCCCAAATGACCCTGTACCAGTGCTGCGCAAATAAATATAGATTTCGGGAAACCGATTGCTATCCAGATCCGCCACATCGGCTCCCACCACAATACCGTCGATGGGTAAGCGAAAAGCGGTGAGCAACAGGCTTCCTCGCCGGGCCTGAATGGCTACTTCTGAGCTTGTACCTGTATCCAGCGTGGTTATCTGAAAGTTGTAAATATTGAAAGTCAACTGTTTAGAAAACACAATCGGGCTCTGCTCCGGCAGGGATGGGCGGAGTAGAGACAAGACGACGGTGCATACTAAAACCAGGATGACGGGCATAAAAAAGCGATGACGTACACTCAAGTAACGTCATCGCATATAATTTAGTTGAAGCGAATAACTGAACCGTATCAGTCTTCCATAAAAGGCGCTCCAATCAAGTGCAGGGAATTCAGGTGAGGCAGAATTCCGCGGCCTTTGGTGGTTAACCGATATTCAACACGGGGGGGAACCTCACTAAACGACTCTTTCTCCAGCACCCCAAGTGAAATCAGCGATTTCAGCTCCTGAATGAGTACCTTTTCACTCACGTCGGGCATCATGCGCCGAAGTTCGCCGTAGCGCCGGGTATGTTCACCAAGATTGAGCAGAATAAAAAGTCGCCATTTCCCGCAGATAATATCAAGTGTTCTTCTCAGAACCAGCTGATCCCGTTCAGCCATAGTCACATCACGATTACTGTCTTTCATTTCAATTGGACAATTCACCTAGAAAATCCTTTTTACTAACTTTTTTGTGTGTAAGTTACTGATTTGTAAGGGGTTGTGCGAATAAGCAAATATAAATCCTCATTTGTTATATCAAGCTGTAAAATGCTATTTTAAGTACTTATTTCGCATAAATAGCACTTTAGATAGCAAAACAACTTAACCAAAGAAAGATGTTATATCATTGAATTGCAAACCTCCGAATAAAGTAAATGGTGGCGATTAATTTCGAATTAACGTATATCAGTAGCTACGGAGTCAGTCAAGACAGGTGAACGGGCCGAATCTCCGTATTCCTTTTCAACGGGTGCCGATGGAGCGGTTGCTCCGTTACGTTCATTGGTGGTGGGGTTGCAGCCGTTGAGAAGCGTAACTAATCCGATGAATATCAAATTCTTCATACTTTCTAGACTTGTTTCCTGACCTGCTTCCATAACGGTAGTTGAACCAGAATAGTGCCAGTAATCTATATAGTTTTGGTAGATAATTGTTTCGTTCGTGAGGCAAATTACAGGGAACCGGTACTTAGATGAAAAGGCAAACCGTCCGACCCGTACCTTTGCGGAAAAGGTAAATCATTTGTGAAAAAAACGTTGCTGGTCATTGCCGGACCCACCGCCGTCGGAAAAACAGAGTTGTGTGTTCGCCTGGCCAAAAAATTACAAACCGACGTTGTATCGGCCGACTCCCGGCAGCTATATCGCGAACTGAATATCGGTACGGCCAAACCGACTCGGGCCGAGATGGACGGGGTTACGCATCATTTTATCAATTCACACTCCATACAGGAGGTGGTCAGCGCGGGGCGCTACGAACGTGAGTGCCTGACCCTGCTCAATGGGCTTTTCAACCAACACGATGTAGTGATTCTGACCGGTGGAACGGGCTTATATATCGACGCGCTTTGTTTTGGCCTTGACGATATTCCGCCTATCGATGGCACCATTCGTGACGGGCTCATGGCTCGGGTCGCATCCGAGGGGCTCGAACCTCTGCAGCAGGAGTTGCGTCAACTCGATCCGGTGTACGCAGCCGAGGCTGATTTGCAAAATACACAGCGGGTAGTACGAGCTTTGGAGGTGTGCCTGGGGACCGGGCAGCCGTTTTCGTCGTTCCGGCGGCAGCAGGTGGCCCCGCGCCCGTTCGAGATTATTCTCTGTGCCCTCGACCGACCCCGGGAGGAGTTATACGCTCGCATCGACGCCCGCATGGATGCCATGCTTGCGGCTGGGCTCGTCGACGAGGCACGGAGTCTATTGCCCTACCGAGATCACCTGGCGCTGCGTACGGTGGGGTATCAGGAGGTATTTGGTTATTTCGATGGCGCCTACGACTACGACGAAATGGTGTTTCTGCTCAAACGCAATACCCGGCGCTACGCTAAACGGCAACTGACCTGGTTCAGGCACCGAGCTAATTATGCGTGGTTTAGCCCGAACGACGTCGATAAAATTGCTTCTCTTGTAAGTAGTAGGCAGTAGCAGTGGGCAGTGGCAGTAGGCAGTACTCTTGCCGGTCCGCCGGTGCGGTCAGCTACTGCTTACTGCCACTGCCCAATGCCACTAATTACTGCCTACTACGTATTATTCCCACTCAATGGTAGCGGGTGGTTTGCTCGATATATCGTACACAACCCGGTTAACGCCTTTGACCCGGTTTATAATCTCGTTGGAGATGTCGGCCAGAAACTCGTAGGGGAGATGGGCCCAGTCGGCGGTCATACCGTCCACGCTGGTTACGGCTCGTAAAGCAACAACTCGCTCGTACGTACGCTCGTCGCCCATAACACCCACCGACTGAATCGGGAGCAACATGGCACCGGCTTGCCAAACCTGATCGTATAGGCCGTACCGGCGAAGACCGTCGATAAATAGATAATCGACTTCCTGCAAAATAGCTACTTTCTCGGGGGTGATGTCGCCCAGAATCCGAATCGCCAGACCCGGACCGGGGAATGGGTGACGGCCCAGAATATTTTGTGGCAACCCAAGCGACCGACCCACGGCCCGCACCTCATCCTTAAACAAGGTATTGAGCGGCTCCACGACTTTCAGTTTCATGAAATCGGGCAGACCACCCACGTTGTGGTGCGACTTGATCGTGGCCGAGGGGCCTTTGACCGAAACCGACTCAATTACGTCGGGGTATATGGTGCCCTGACCCAGCCACACGACATCTTCAAGCAAGTGAGCCTCCTGGTCGAAAACGTCGATAAACGTCTTGCCAATGGCTTTCCGCTTCGCTTCGGGGTCGGTAAGACCGGCGAGTGCGGTGTAAAACTGCTCCTTGGCGTCGACCCCTTTAATGTTTAGGCCCAGCGTACGGTAGCTCTCCAGTACGCTCGCAAACTCATCTTTACGGAGCAGCCCGTTGTCGACAAAAATGCAGTACAGGTTTTGCCCGATGGCGCGGTGTACCAACATGGCGGCCACCGACGAGTCGACACCGCCCGAGAGCGCCATCACTACTTTGTCGTTGCCCAGTTTGGCTTTCAAATCGGCCACGGTGCTATCCACAAACGAATCGGCGGTCCAGTCCTGCTTACAGCCACACACATCAACGACAAAGTTGTGCAGTAACTGCTTTCCCTGTAGTGAGTGCGTCACCTCGGGGTGAAACTGAATGCCGTACGTCTCTTCGCCCGTAACCTGAAAAGCAGCCACGCGGACCGTTTCGGTTGAGGCAATGATGTGGAACGAATCGGGGACCTGCGTGATCGTATCGGCGTGCGACATCCAGACCTGCGAGTGCGGGTCGATTCCCTGCATCAGTCGGTTGGTTGTTTCTACGGTGCCCAGTTTAGCCCGGCCGTACTCCCGGATACTGGAGGCTTTTACCTCTCCTCCGCTTGTTTGGGCCAGCAGTTGTGCACCATAACACACACCCAATACCGGGAAGTGCTGCCGGAACCGGCTCAGGTCGACCATCGGGGCGTCGGTATCGCGGACCGAACACGGACTGCCCGACAGGATGATTCCTTTAACGTCGGGCGTGATGGCTGGAATGTTGTTGTAAGGATGGATTTCGCAATAGACATTCAGTTCGCGAACCCGTCGGGCGATGAGTTGGGTGTATTGCGAACCGAAATCCAGAATAAGAATTTGCTCGGTGGCCATGCTTCGGTTTCTAAGGTGCAAAAATAGAGCCTTTTAGAAGAAAAATCACAGCCTATGCTACAAAAGCGGCAGAAGAATGGTTATTGAAGGAATAATCAGGCTACTCAACCGCTTGCGGAAATAAATCAAAATAGGCGAATGGCTGCCCCAAAACAACCAGCTTCAACCCCCGATGTCGTGCTGATCGGGGCGGGTATCATGAGTGCAACGCTCGGTGTGTTGCTCAAGGAGTTGCAACCGAGTATAACCATTGAAATTTACGAACGTCTGGACCGGGCGGCCGCCGAAAGCTCCGATGCCTGGAACAATGCGGGCACCGGGCACTCGGCCTTCTGCGAACTCAACTACACGCCCGAACGCGAAGACGGCACGGTTGAAACAAGTAAGGCGGTAAAGATTGCCGAGTCGTTTGAGGTGTCGAAACAGTTCTGGGCGTACCTGGTCGAACAGGGATTTCTGGAAGATGCCCCCGATTTCATCCGTAGTATTCCGCACATGAGTTTCGTGTGGGGGAAAGACAATGTCGATTATCTGCGTCGGCGATTCGAGGCCTTGCAGCAGTGTCATTTGTTTCATGGTATGGCTTACAGCGAAGATCCCAAAACCATTGCCAACTGGATTCCGCTTGTGATGGAAGGCCGTGACCCGGCCGAACCCGTAGCCGCGACCCGCATGGATATGGGGACCGATGTGAACTTTGGTGCGCTCACCCGCAACATGTTCAAACGGCTCATGCAGCTCGACGGCGTTACCATGCATTTCAACCATGATGTGCGGGAGTTGTGGCGATCCAAAACAATGGGTGGCTGGAAAGTGCGGGTTGAGAATCTCGAAACCGGCCGGGAGCGCGATGTACAGGCTAAGTTTGTATTTATCGGGGCCGGGGGCGGTTCGTTACGGCTTCTCGAAAAATCAGATATTCCGGAGGGGCGCGGCTACGGCGGCTTCCCCGTAAGCGGGCAGTGGCTTAAGTGCACCAATCGCGCCATTATCGAACAGCACGAGGCCAAGGTGTATGGTAAAGCGTCGGTGGGAGCTCCGCCTATGTCGGTGCCGCACCTCGATACCCGCCTGATTGACGGAAAGCGGGAGTTGCTGTTTGGGCCCTACGCTGGCTTCTCGACCAAGTTTCTGAAAAATGGCTCGTACCTGGATTTACCCAAGTCGATTCAAATGGCCAATCTGGCTCCAATGCTCATGGCGGGCTTGCACAATATTCCGTTGACCCGCTACCTGATTCAGCAGGTTATGCAATCGCCCGAAGATCGGCTCTTTGCGCTACGCGAGTATTTTCCGAATGCCCAAATGGAGGACTGGGAACTTGAAGTAGCCGGGCAGCGGGTGCAGGTCATCAAAAAAGACGAAGAAGAAGGGGGCGTGCTGGAGTTCGGAACGGAGATTGTGAGCGCGGCCGACGGCTCGATTGCCGCTTTGCTTGGTGCATCGCCGGGAGCCTCTACCGCCGTCTCGATTATGCTCGACCTGCTCAACCGCTGCTTCCCCGACCGAATTATCCGGGAGGATAACCAGCAAAAAATCAAAGAAATGATACCGAGCTACGGTCGTTCGCTCGCTAAAGACCCCGAACTAACCCGTCAGATCCGCGAACGCACTGGCGAAGTGTTGGGGTTGGAAGAATAGGGAGAAAAGGAGGAAAGGAGAAGGGAGTCAGACTGCTTTCCTCCTTTCCTCCCTTCCTCCTTATTTATACAACAAATACCCCTTTCGTTTGGCTTTATACTGACTTAAGGCGGGCTCCCAGCTTTTGCGGATAGCCGACTCTTTGACACCCGCTATCAGTTGTTTGCGCAATTGATCGGAGCCGTACAGCTTATCAATAAAGTTGCCCTTAAGAAAGAACTTGTCTTTTTCGGGGGCCTTTTCGTAGAAGTCGATCACGTACTTGAGCGTGAACCCCTGCTTACGGGCGTTTACCTGGGTCAGGTCGAGGCCGTAGCAAAGCTGTCCTTCGTTGGGCGGATTCACGGCACCGGGCTTATCGGTAGGAGTAAACTGAAACCGACCGTTTTTAGGGTTTGGTGAGCCAATTACCTGAAACTGCTTGTCGGTGCCCCGCCCAACGCTGACCACGGTTCCTTCGAAAAAGCAAATGGACGGGTACAGTAGAATCGACTGGAGATTGGGCAGATTGGGTGAGGGGGCAATAGGTAACTCGTACGGCGTAGCATGGGTGTAATTTTTAACCGGAATCACGGTGAGGCTCACCTGACGTCCTCCCGCCAGCCATTTTTCGCCATTGATCATACCCGCAAGCTCGCCTACGGTCAGGCCATGTACCACCGGAATGGGGTGCATTCCGACAAACGATTTAAACGCCGGGTCGAGCACGGGGCCATCAACGAGGTGCCCATTGGGGTTGGGGCGGTCGAGTACGATAAACGGCTTACCGGCTTCGGCGGCCGCTTCCATGGCGTAGTGCATGGTGCTGATGTAGGTATAAAACCGCGCACCTACATCCTGAATGTCAAACAGAAGTACGTCGAGTGAGTCGAGCTGCGCGGGGGTAGGCTTGTAGTTTTTGCCGTAGAGCGATACAATGCTGATACCCGTTTTGGCGTCGCGGCTGTTATCTACTTTTTCGCCCGCGCTGGCCTGTCCCCGGAAGCCGTGTTCAGGGGCAAATATCGTTTTGATGGTAAGGCCAAGTGCCTGTAGGCTATCCACGAGGTGGGTGTAGCCGCCGGCCCGTTTGATGACCGACGTGTGGTTGACCACCATACCTACCCGTTTTCCCTTGAGCGACGGTACGTACAGGTTGGTTTGGTCGGCACCCGTCTGAATCTGGGCAAAGGTTGAGCCTGCGAAACAGATGCAGGCCAGCAAGAGTAGGGATAAAAAACGCATAACGAAGTAAATAACGTGGCTTGGCTGGGATATACGCACGCAGCCGGGGCGCAAATATCGGGTGCAAATAGGCGGACACACAAATAACGGTAACTGCCCCTGAGAATTACCCATGCGGTAGCTTTGCGGTTGATTACGGTTTCAAGCCGGTCAGAAAGCCATCATAAGCCGCTTTTTTCTTGAAGTCTTTGTCGAAAGGCAGTGGGAAGTCGTTGCATTGGCAAAAGCTCGGAATCCAGCTATCGGCATCGCTCACGTTCCAGGTGGTTATGCCGTGTTGTTGTGCCGGTGGTACAATCGTCCGGTAGGCTGTGGCAATGGCCTGGTACTTAGCTTTCTGGCGTTGCCAAAGGGCGTCGGTCGGGGAAAAGTTGGCGGTTTTGGCCTGATTCACCCGGACGTCGAGTTCGGAGATATGGACCAGCAGGCCCGTAGCGGCCGTTTGCCGGATCGCGTTCTCGATCTGAGCGTCGGGATGGTCGATGTTCGTATGCATTTGCAGGCCCACGCCATCAATCGGAATGTTGCGTTTGCGGAAATCGGCTACCATTGCCAGTACGGCTGCCAGCTTTTTGGTACTGTACTCCTGCCCATACTCGTTATAAAACAGTTTCACGGCGGGATCGGCCTGCCGGGCGTACACAAAACTGCGGGCAATGTAGCCGGGGCCGAGGTTCTGAAGCCAAAGCGTGGGCCGCAGGGTACCATCGTCCAGAAAGGCTTCATTGACCACATCCCAGGCCGCAATTTTGCCTTTGTACTGTTTCACTACCGTCGTGATATGGTCACGCAACAGGTTTTCCCAGGCCAGCGAATCGCCTTTGAATTGAGTGACCCAATCGGGTACCGACTGATGCCACACAAGCGCGTGGCCGTGCATTCGTTTACCAGTCTGATTGGCAAAATCGACAATCGTGTTTCCTCCGCTCCAGTCGTACCGGTCCTTTTCGGGATGCACCTGCCGCATTTTTAGGTGGTTTTCAGACGTGATACTGCTAAACTCCGTTTCGAGCGTTTGGCGATAAAGGGGTTTGCCCGTCAGCAGACTGGGGTTGATAGCCGCACCAACCGGAAACGAGGCCACCGAGCGTAATGTGGGTGTGGCTGGCGTGGGGTCGGGGCTTGTACCGGGCTGGGCCGAGGGTTGTTGGCACCCAGTAATCAGCAGAAAAGAAAACAGGAGCAGGTTGCGTGTCATGCCCCTAAAAGCGATTTGCGTGTAAAACCTATTGGCGAGAGCTCGCGGCAAATCCGTTACTTTTATGCCGCCAACAACCGAACCGGCTCCGAACGGGTTATTCGGATAGCGGTTGGTATGGGTTGGAAGCCGTTTATCGTTACTCTCTATTTTACCCTTGAACGTTCCGTTTTTTTTGGCCCGTCGTATTCGGCAGGCTCCGATCGAAAGTTTTTCGGCCACCGTCACCAAAGTGGGTATTGCCAGTATCGCTGTTGGGCTGGCCGTCATGATTGTGGCCTTTGCCGTGCTGTTTGGCTTCAAGCAGACCATTCAGGAGAAGATCTTTCTGTTTGGAGCCCACCTTCAGGTGAGTAAGTTTACGGCTAATCAGTCGTACGAAGAGGCCCCTATTTCGACAAATACCCGGTTTTTTCGGGAGGTGCAGTCAAACCCAGGCATAGCGCATGTGCAGGCCGTTGCACTCAAGGCGGGGATTCTCAAAACCCCCGACGAACTGGCGGGTGTTGTGCTAAAAGGGGTAGGCACCGATTACAACTGGCAGCTCATCGAGCAGTCGCTGGTGGCGGGGCGAGTGCCTGCCATCGGTACCGATTCGGCGCGGGTTGCAACCGGACGGGCCGACACAACGGCTGGCTACTCGACCGAGATTTTGCTCAGTCAGTTTCTGGCCGATCAGCTCAAACTGAAAGTGGGCGAATCGGTTATCACCTATTTTCTGGGAGGCAGTCAGCCCCGCCCGCGTAAACTCACGGTGGTGGGTATTTATATGACCGGGCTCGAAGAATTCGATAAGCAGATTGTGCTGGGCGACCTCCGGCTTATTCAGCGGCTCAACAACTGGACGCCCGATATGGTCGGCAGTTTCGAGCTGTTTGTCCGCGACTTCGACCGGCTCGATGCTACCTTCCGGACCGTGTTCGATCAGATTCCGCCCGATTTCCGGCTCTTCAAGGTCACCGATCAGTACGGCCCTCTGTTCGACTGGATGGTGCTGCTCGACCGGAACACACTCGTGTTTCTGATTCTAATCCTGTTTGTGGCCAGTTTCAATATGGTGTCGGTTCTGCTCGTACTGATGATGGAGCGCACCCCCATGATTGGGCTCCTCAAGGCGCTGGGTAGTCAGAATACCTTGCTTCGGCGCATGTTTCTGTACGTGGGGCTCAACATGGTAGGGTGGGGTTTGCTCATTGGTAATGCCGTAGGGCTCGGCTTCTGTTTCGTGCAGGATTACTTCAAGCTCATCCCGCTCGACCCCAAAAATTACTTCATGAGTTTCGTTCCGATTCAGTGGGACTGGGGCGTAATTGGCCTGCTCAATGCGGCAACCCTTGTACTCATTGCCGCTGTGCTCTGGATACCCACGCTGGTAATCAACCGGATTGAGCCGGTGCGGGCGCTGGTGTTCAAAAAGTAGGAGACTGATTGAGGGGCTACAAAAAACAGATGACATCTCTCCAAACGAGATGTCATCTGCGGTGAATTGATCTGAAACAAGCAAATTTCCGTTACCGAATCCCCTTCACGGTATAGCCTTTCTGGCGAAGCAGGTTAATCACGCCCTTATCGCCCCCGAGGTGACCAGCCCCAAACGCAAAGAGCGTTGGTTTGTCTTTTACGGCTTTTTCGATCACTGGAATCCAGTTTTGGTTGCGCTTGTCGAGCAGATCGGCTTCAAAGTCGTCGAGGCCGCCATCGTACTTGCTTTCTTTCATCTGCTTCATCATCGCCGTTAGGTCCTGGCTCTTGTAAGCCGCCAGTAGCTTATCCAGTTCGGCTTTCACCTCGCCCGGTTTGCGGGCCATATCGGCCAGCATGGTCACCTGCTTTTCCATCGGGATCTTGTCGAAAATGGCGAGCTGATCTTCCAGCTTCTCCAGACCGAGAATCTCTTTCTTGTCGTTGCTGGCCATCTGCATGAGCGTCATATCGTATGATGCGGGCTGGCAACCCAAAGCCCCCATGGCCATGAAGGAGTAGATAGCGATGGGTTTCAGGCCGCCCACCTGCGCAAGCCCCATACCCGCGCTGGCTTTCAGGTGGTTGTCGAGCAGCGTGTAATCGTCGGCGGAGAGGTAATCTTTGAGGGTTTTGCCGCCGGTAAGCATCATACTCCGCATCATAGACGATTGCAGGGCGGGGTCGTCCATGTCAATCTCCAGATACAGCTGTTTCGTGTCGGAAACCGCCTTTTTGGTGGCTTCGGTTAGCACCAGATCATTCGGGCAAACGAGGTGAAACGTGCCATAGAGGTACGACGGTTGGGTAAGCCCATTACCCGTAACCTCATACAGCAACGAATTGTCCTGAGCAATGGTGCTTGTGCTGCACAAAATGGCCGCACACAGCGAGAGAAACCCTTTTTTCATGAATAAATGGTCGATAGTCACCCAAAGATAACCACGTTGGCTACTTTACCAACGCATCGGCAAAATTCAGATACTGCCACCAGTCGAACGGTTGTACATCGTGCGGGCCGGTACGCACATGGTAGCGCACACGCTGGCCCACCGTCGTGTTCACGGCGGGGTACTCTACCGGGCCAATGCCCGTTTCTCGGTACAAACCATACACCGGCTCGGTGGCTTTGGCGCTCAGAAACTCCCCGCGCGGGTCCGACCAGCGGTCATCTTCTGCACTGGCCACGTACAGGGGCCGGGGGGCTATCAGACTGAGCAGAATGTGCTGATCGACGGGAAGGGCCGGTACGTTGTCGTTGTAGCTCCGGTACTGCCGCGCAAACCAGTGCGGAAAGGCGTAGTTGAGTCGCCCCACAGTTTCGCCGTAGCTACGCCGGGCGAGTGAGGCTCCGCCCTCACCGGCTTCGTTCGAGATGGCGGCCACAAACCGTTTGTCTTGTGCAGCCGCCCACAGAGCCGCCTTGCCAATGCGCGAGTGCCCCATCGCAATCACCCGTTTGGCGTCGATAGTCGGGTCGGTTTGTAGATAGTCGAGAATACGGCTCATGCCCCACGCCCAGGCCCCAATGGCCCCCCAGTTGTCGGTGCGGGTGGTGTCGCCCAGTACCGATCGGATGCCCGTTTTCCAGCCCGTCGGGTGGTCGGGTTCAATATCGCCGTAGTAGGCGGTCACGATGGCGTACCCACGGGCCACAATCGTGTCGAGTGGCCAGCGCCGGGCCTGCGTTCCCCGGCTTTTTTCGGTAGCCCGGTGGTTATCGGGCGCACTTGCCACCCAGCGGTCAGAGAGGGGCAGGTCGGCTTCGGTGCTGATGCAGTGGTTGCCGCAAAAATTCAGATTCAGAAACGCCGGGGCGGGTTTTCGGGCGTTGTTGGGCACGTAAAGCAGTACGTTGATGGGCGGCAGGGCGGGGTAGTCGGCAAAGTAAATGGCAACTTGCTTGCGGGTGGCCTTGCCGCCGAGAGCATTGGGTACCACCTCGCCGGGCAGGAAGCGCAGCCGCACCGGTCGCATAGGGGTTTGCCCATACACGTGAGCGGCAAACTGATTGAGCCAGTAGCCCCGGCTGGCTTCCCAGGCTTTGGCCGAGGTAATACGCGAGCCGTTGGGGGGCATAAGCGGGTCGGGTAGGGTGTAGGTGCCTACCTTATTCTCGTCGTAATTGGCGACAAAAGCCGGTTGGGCGGCCGTGAGCAGCGGGGCTGTCAGGCTCAGTAAGAGTGAGAAAAAGCGGAACATGGTTTGACAAGGGCTCGTTTGTTACCAAATGCCAAATGGAACCAGGCCTACTTGATACGCCGGGAATACCGCTCGAATCCATCTGCGTTCCATCCATTTCCGTATTTTTGTCCAAAACTTCATCAACTGAAATCTATTTTTCAACAGCGCCATGACGACAACCGACGTTCAGCCCCAGTCCTCCCCGACGACGGGTCTGACCCATAAAGTACGAATTGTAACAGCGGCCTCCCTGTTCGACGGGCACGATGCCGCCATCAACCTGATGCGTCGGCTCATGCAGGCATCCGGAGCCGAGGTAATTCACCTTGGGCACAACCGGTCGGTGGCCGAAATTGTCGAGTGCGCCATTCAGGAGGACGTACAGGGTATTGCCATCACCAGCTATCAGGGGGGGCACGTTGAGTTTTTCAAATACATGTACGACCTGCTCAACGAGCGCGGGGCCGGGCATATCAAGATTTTTGGTGGGGGCGGAGGTACTATTCTGCCTTCCGAAATACAGGAACTCCACGCCTATGGCATTGCCCGCATTTACAGCCCCGACGATGGCCGGGCGATGGGCTTGCAGGGCATGATCGACGATCTGTTGCGGCAGTGTGATTTTGAACTGCCCGCCCTTGACCGGGTTGAACAGGTAGCCACCGACGAGGTGCCGCGCCTGATTACCATGGCCGAGAACAACCCCACTAACTTCCAGTCAATCACTCAATCACTCCGCTACGGCGGACCGAATCGCTCATTCACTCATTCTGTCCCTGTTCTCGGCATCACAGGCACAGGCGGGGCGGGTAAATCGTCGCTGGTTGATGAATTGGTGTTGCGGTACCTGCGGACGTTTTCCGACAAAACGCTGGCGATCATCTCGGTCGATCCGTCGAAGCGTAAAACCGGCGGGGCCCTGCTCGGCGACCGGATTCGGATGAACGCCATCCATAACCACAACGGAGCCTCTCGTGTGTACATGCGTTCGCTGGCAACGCGGCAGTCGAATCTGGCCTTGAGTCGGCACGTGCAAGAGGCCATCGACGTGTGCAAGGCCGCTCGTTTCGACCTGATTATTGTGGAAACTTCAGGGATTGGGCAGTCAGACACCGAAATCACCGAACACGCCGACAAGACGCTGTACGTGATGACCTCGGAATATGGGGCAGCTACGCAGCTCGAAAAAATCGACATGCTCGATTTTGCCGACGTGATTGCCATCAACAAGTTCGACAAACGCGGCTCGCTCGATGCCCTGCGCGATGTGCGGAAGCAGTATCGCCGGAACCATAACAACTGGGATACGCCCGACGATGAACTGCCGATTCTGGGTACTATTGCCGCTCAGTTCAACGACGGTGGCATGAACGCCCTGTTCGACCGGCTCATGGGAGTTTTGGGGGTTCAAATGCCCGATGCAACCGCCGGGAAAACTGATGCCCGTCCGCAGGCGATCATCCCCGCCGACCGGGTGCGGTACCTGGCCGAAATTGTGGAAGAAAGCCGCCGGTATGGCGATTTCGTGGCCGAACAGACGGCCCTCGCCCGGCAACTTTACCAGATCGACGGCACCCTGAAGCTCCTGCCTGATGGGCCGTTGAAAGACGAACTGGGCCAGATATACAGTACGCTCGAAAGTCGCCTTCATGCCGATTGCCGGGCATTGTTGCAGCAGTGGCCCGCCATGCAACAGCGGTACACAGCCGAGTTTTACGAATACAAAGTGCGTGACAAGGTGATTCGGCAGCCGCTCTACACCGAAACCCTTTCGCACCTGAAAATGCCCAAAGTAAGCCTGCCCAAATACCACGATTGGGGCGATGTGCTGCGTTGGCTCCTGACGGAGAATGTGCCGGGTGAATTTCCGTACACGGCGGGTGTGTTTCCGCTCAAACGGGCGGGCGAAGACCCCACCCGGATGTTTGCGGGCGAGGGTGGCCCCGAACGTACCAACCGCCGGTTTCACTACGTCTCGAAAAATATGCCCGCCAAACGGCTTTCGACGGCCTTTGACTCGGTGACGCTCTACGGCGAAGACCCGGCACTTCGGCCCGACATTTTCGGGAAAGTAGGTAACTCAGGGGTGAGTATCTGTACCCTCGACGATGCCAAAAAACTTTACTCGGGTTTCGATTTGTGCGACCCCAGCACCTCGGTGTCCATGACCATCAACGGCCCGGCTCCCATGTTGCTGGCTTTCTTCCTCAACGCGGCTATTGATCAGCAGTGTGAGAAGTGGCTACAGGCAGAAGGGAAAAAGGAGAAGGGAGAAGGTGTGAACGGATCTATTTCTACTCCCGTTTACAATGGCGAATTACCCGAGGGTAATGATGGGCTGGGTCTGGCCTTGCTGGGTACGACCGGCGATAAAGTGATTCCGCGTGAAGTGTACGAGCGCATCAAGGCCGATACCTTGCGCACCGTGCGTGGCACCGTACAGGCCGATATTCTGAAGGAAGATCAGGCGCAGAACACCTGTATCTTCTCGACGGAATTTGCGCTCAGGATGATGGGCGATATTCAGCAGTACTTCACCCAGAATCGGGTGCAGAACTTCTATTCGGTGTCGATTTCGGGGTACCACATTGCCGAGGCCGGGGCTAATCCGATCTCGCAACTGGCCTTTACGTTGTCCAACGGGTTTACGTTTGTGGAGTACTACCTCAGCCGGGGCCTTAAAATCGACGATTTTGCGCCCAACCTGTCGTTCTTTTTCTCCAACGGCATGGACCCCGAGTACACCGTGCTGGGCCGGGTGGCGCGTCGGATCTGGGCGAAGGCCATGAAACACAAGTACAAAGGCAACGACCGGAGCCAGAAACTCAAGTACCACATTCAGACTTCGGGTCGCAGCCTGCACGCGCAGGAGATTGCCTTCAACGACATCCGAACGACGTTGCAGGCGCTGCTGGCCATTTACGACAATACCAACTCACTGCACACCAACGCTTACGATGAAGCCATTACCACCCCGACCGAAGAGTCGGTTCGGCGGGCCATGGCGATTCAGTTGATTATCAACCGGGAGTTTGGCCTGACCAAAAATGAAAACCCGTTACAGGGCTCGTTTGTGGTCGAAGAACTGACCGATCTGGTCGAGGAAGCGGTGTACGCCGAGTTCCTGGCTATCAACGAGCGCGGGGGCGTTTTGGGCGCTATGGAGCGCATGTATCAGCGCAGCAAGATTCAGGAAGAGTCGATGTACTACGAAACGCTCAAGCACAACGGTCAACTCCCGATTGTGGGCGTCAATACCTTCCTCGACCCGAACGGTTCCCCCACCATCACCCCGGCCGAGGTTATCCGCTCGACGGAAGAAGAGCGCCGGTATCAGGTCGATTCGTGCCGGGCGTTTCAGGAGCGGCACCGGGCTGAGGCCGAACAGGCACTGGCGCAGTTGCAGCAAACGGCCCTGGAGGGGGGCAACATTTTTGAAAGCCTGATGGAAGCCGCCAAAGTATGTACACTGGGGCAGCTAAGCCGTGCCCTGTACGCCGTGGGCGGGCAGTACCGCCGGAACATGTAAGGGCGGGAATCCAATACAATCAAAAAAGCCGGAGAGCGATTCGCTCTCCGGCTTTTTTGATTGGGTAAGCTGTTATTTCTCGGCTAAGAGGGTAACTACCCGACGGACGCCAACAAATCGGCGCTGGTAGTAATCGGCGTGGAGGTAATCGTAGCGGATGCCGCCATTCCAGGCCGAGTGAATAAACTTGATTTTGTCGCCAACCACCTCAGTAATCATGCCCACGTGCCCGATTCGGCTACCGCTGGCTGAATGTCCTTTGAAGAAAATAAGATCGCCGGGCTTCGCTTCTTCTTTGTCGACTGGTTGGCCAACGTTGCCCTGAGCGGCACTGGAGTGGGGTAATTGAATCCCGAATTTGCTGAAACAGAACCGGGTAAAGCCTGAGCAATCGAAACCTCTGGGCGTAGTACCACCTGAGCGGTAGCGGATAGAGAGATGCTTTTTGGCGTAGTTGATGACCTCACCAACAAGGGGTATCTGGTCGTAAAAAGAGGTCTCTGTTGACGAAGTTTCGGCGGGTACTGACTGAGCTTGAATCGTGCTAAACGAGACGGTAAAAAGCACCGTCAGGAGCATTTTCTTAATCATTTCAACAAGGTTAAGTTTCAAGTATCGTGAGCGAAAATAGCCCCGATGTGGAACAAACGCCAAACAAATGAGGTGTTTTTTCTACAATTTTAATATAAAATTTGTCTGGCAGGTAGGTTAATGTCTTGATTTTCAGTTGGGTGGGTTTGGGTCAATTTGTCGCTGATTAAAGGAATTCCGGATACCTGGCGCACCCTGATAGGACCGTGGATTTTCCGGTTGAAAAAAGTTTTAAGCGTTCATTTGTGTGTTGCCATTTGTCTCTTTTCTTTGGTCGTTCATTTACACACAACCATTTTATGAAAAAGACAATTGTACTGGCGGCTGGTCTGCTGGGGGTATTCGGAGCGCAGGCGCAAACCCAAAAAGGCAACGGCATACTGAGTGGGGGATTTGGCTTAGGCTATGATGTACAAAAGGTAGAAAACCCACAGAATGAATCGTATGAAGCTCCCTCGATAAGACCACAGCTAAATGTGCAGATTGGGCAATTTGTCGCCGACAATTGGCTGTTGGGTGTTGGTGTTGGTTATTCAGGTCGGTTTAGCAAGCGTCGGTTTAACACCGGCAACACGGTAGGTAACCTCGATAATGCCACAGATGTGTCTTTAGCCCCCTTTTTTCGGCGGTACTGGTCTGTAGGGCCGGTAGTGCTGTTTGCCGGGGCCGGTGTAGAAGCCTCGCTCAATCATTCGTACCGAGAATACGACCCTGATCTTTCGTATCGGAATACTCGTGTTTCAATAAACCCAACGGTTGAAGCTGGCGGCACCTATTTTTTGAGTAAGCGCCTGGGGGTGCAGGGGACCATCAGCGGAACGAGCTTGCCTATTCCAGCCAGTACGGTTGGGTTAGGGCTTGTGTACTGGATGGGGCCATCGGGTACAGGCCTGACGAACCCCGAAACGGAGCTAACCCCCACACAGGCCGGTAACTGGGTAGTGGAGGGGGGCTTCAGTACTACGTTTATTGGCGATGAGAACAAGGCCCGTGGTCAGAATCAATCCAATAACACGAATCAGGTAACGATCAATGCCTCTATTGGTCGTTTTGTGACTACCAACACATTGGTGGGGCTTCGCCTGGGGTTTTCCTCACAGAAAATGGAAACGACACCGGTTTCCGGTCCGTTTCAGACGTATTCAATCAGCCCGTTTGTACAGCGATATGTATCCAACCAACGGTTAACGCCGTTTGTAAGGGCCTCGGTTGAGTACAGTAACAGCGGGTCTACACGATTAGACAACCGGGCTAATTCGGTGAGTGGGTCTGTGCAGTTGGGATTGGCTTACCGGCTGAGTAACCGGTTTTTGGTTGAAACAGCGTTGGCCTCAGCTTCGTATCAGTATCTGTGGTACGACCGGTCAATCCAATCGCATGCGGCTAATCTATCGGCAAGTTTGGGCAGTGGTTTAAGCGTACGATACGTCATAGTTCAGAAATAGACCGCGCGGCTATTTATCTTGTTGCAGCAGAAATCATCTGGCTTTCGAACGGTACTAATCCAGAGTACTGGTTGCTGGTAATAGGCTTTTGCCAATTCTTTCCCGAAGGGGTCTGAGAGAGGTCCATTCTTTCTCAAGAAGATCCTACTTTACTATTGTCATTCCCCGCTTAAGGGCTATTTTTGAGCCAGTCAAAAACCAAGCTCTCTCCAGATTGAGAGGGTATTTTGTAGCCAATGGATTTATTGAAAGGAAAAGTGGCGCTCATTACGGGTGCCTCACGCGGAATTGGCCGGGCTATTGCTCAGCGTTTCGCGCAGGAAGGCGCTCAGGTGGCGTTTACGTACCTGTCGAGCGTAGAAAAAGGGCAGGCCCTGGAAGACGAACTGAAGGCATTCGGGATCACGGCCAAAGGGTACCGGTCAGATGCTTCGGATTACAAAGCAGCCGAGGATCTGGTTGCCGCAGTGCTGGCTGACTTCGGTTCGATCGACGTGCTCGTCAACAATGCCGGCATTACCAAAGATGGTTTGCTGATGCGGATGTCGGAAGAACAATGGGACGTTGTTATCAACGTTAACCTTAAGTCGGTCTTCAACCTGACCAAAGCCGCCATCAAACCCATGATGAAAGCCAAAGCCGGGTCGATTATCAACCTGACGTCGGTAGTAGGTATCCGGGGCAACGCGGGCCAAGCCAATTATGCAGCCTCGAAAGCGGGTATTATCGGCTTTACAAAGTCGGTAGCTCTCGAACTGGGCTCGCGGAATATTCGCTCCAATGCTGTGGCACCGGGCTTTATCGAGACCGAGATGACCGGCGAGATTAACGAAAAAGCCGTGGAAGAATGGAAGCAGCAGATCCCGCTCAAGCGGGGTGGGCAACCCGAAGAGGTAGCCGATACCTGCGTGTTCCTGGCTTCTGATTTATCCCGCTACACGACGGGGCAGGTGCTCCAGGTAGACGGGGGAATGCTTACTTAGGATATAGGAGATAGAAGCGAGGAGTGAGGAGAAAAGGTAGCCCAACGGTATTTATTCGTGAGCAACCCGTTTCTCCTCACTTCTCGCTTCTGTCTCCTCACTACTTTCTTTATGAACGTTATTTTCCAATCCTCACCCTGGTGGGTGCTGGTCTGTTTGCTGGTAGGAGCGCTGTATGCGGCTGCATTGTATCAACCGCTGCCAGCCCGGCTGAGTACCGGTGTTTCTGACTCTGTTTCGTTCTGGGACCGCAACGTCCGCTATGCATTGGCGGCTGTTCGGTTTTTGGTCGTGAGTTTACTCTGTTTTCTGCTGGTGAACCCGCTCATCCGCAGTGTACAGACGCTGACCGAAAAACCGAAAGTGGTGCTGGCTGTCGATAACTCGGAGTCGGTAGCCGCTGCCGGACGGCCCGCGCTCAACACCGCCCTAAGCAACCTGCAAGCCTTGCAGCAGCAACTGAGCAGTGCCGGATTGGATGTATCGGTGCGGACCCTGAGCGACTCGGCCATGACCGAAGGGACTGACCTGACTCAGATTCCGTTTACCCAGCGGTCAACCAACCTGTCGGGGTTGCTGTCGGGAATCCGGTCAGATTACGAAGGCCGCCATCTCACCGATGTGGTGCTTATCTCTGATGGTATTTTCAACCAGGGCCTATCGCCCACGTTTGGGCAGTACCCGTTTGCCGTTCACACCGTGGGACTCGGCGACACCATTCCCAAGCGCGACATTGCTATCAAGGGCATCGTGGCCAACCGGATTGCGTACCTGAACAATCAGTTTCCAATTCAGGTGGAAGTAACCAGCAACGGCTTTAGTGGCCGGGCCGGTACCGTGGTGCTGCGGCAGGGCGGCAAAGAGGTGGGTCGGCAGAGTGTCTCTTTCGGGCAGAACCAGACCTTTGGCTCGGTGACGTTTCAGACTACAGCCACCCAGAAAGGGGTACAGCGATTTACAGTCGAAGTAGTGCCGCAGCCGGGCGAGTTCAGCACCCGCAACAACCGGCAGGATGTGTACATCGACGTGATCGACGGGCGCGAGAAAGTTCTTTTGCTGGCTCTGGCTCCGCACCCAGACGTGAAGGCGATTCGGAGTATGCTCGAACGAAATCAGAATTACGAACTCGATGTTCGGATGATTAACGGCATCGAAGGCCCGCCACCTGCCGATAAAAAGTACGACCTCATTATTCTCCACCAGATTCCCGACAATGGCGGGGCCAGTACGGCCTCGGTACAGCAACTGCTGGCCCGCAACAATACCACTCCGGTACTGTTTGTATTGGGCAATCAGTCGGCTATGGGGCCGTTCAATACGCTCAACCCGGTGATGCAGGTGACGGCCCTGCCCGGACAGAGTGATAAGGTGACCGCCCGCTACAACGATGCCTACAAGCAACTGAACCTGGATGCCGCCCGGCTCGATATTATTACCAAAATGCCACCCATGTCGGTGCCTTACGGTGAGTTTCGGCTGTTGCCCGGCAGTCAGGTGGTGCTTTGGCAGCAGGTGGGCAGCGTACAAACCCAGAAGCCCCTGCTTGCGCTCAACGTAACGGCCGGCTCGCCCGAACGCCCGCGTAAGGCGGCTGTGCTGGCGGGCGAAGGCCTCTGGCAATGGCGGATGGAAGAGTTTGACCTGACCGACAAACAGGAGGTAATCGACGAAATGCTGCAAAAGGTCATTCAGCTTATTTCGGTGAAAGAAGACCGGCGCAAGTTGCGCGTGTACCCCATTCGAAATGAGTTTGTAGCGGGTGAAAAAGTCATTTTTGAGACTGAGCTCTACAACGATATTTACGAGCGTATCTACGACAAGCCCATCAACCTGAGTATTCTGGACGAACGCGGTATCACACGCAGTTTCAACTATACCCCCACAGCCGACAACAGCCGTTTCGAAATCAGCCGCCTGCCCGAAGGAGCCTACCGGTTCCGGGCAACCACCAACCTAAGCGGCAAGAATGAAGTGTCGGAAGGGCAGTTTATTGTGCGCGATCTGCAACTCGAAGCCCTCAACACCACGGCCGACCACGGCTTGCTGCGGCAACTGGCCTCGCAAACCGGCGGTAAGTTTTACAACACGGCCTCGGTGACTAACCTCGTGCGCGACCTCAGCAGTCGCGAAACACCGGCGCGCCTAAGCAGTACTGAAGAACTGAATGAGCTCATCAACTGGCGTTGGCTCTTTTTTATGATTCTGGCACTGGCAACCCTCGAATGGGGCACCCGCAAGTACTTTGGCGGATATTGAGCCGGTAAAGCCTGTCGGTATAGGCACAAACGTAACTTTTCCGCCCGGATTCGGGTTGGTTTCTCCAGAAGCCCGGCCATTCCGGGTCTGAACAGCAATGAACATTGGCGATAAAGTCCGTATGATACGGGCCAAAGAACAAGGCGTGGTGACGCGCTTTCTGAGTGGCAATCAGGTTGAAATCGAAATAGAAGACGGCTTTCGGATTCCGGTGCTCCGCTCCGAACTGGTGGTTGTGTCGCCGTTGGAGGCCGAACGGCTTTTGCGCCCCTCGGGCAACGCCCAGCCTCCGCGCCCAACCGGGCCGGTTATTCTGGCCAATCAGGGCATTTACATGGCGTTTGTGGCCCAGAACGACCGCGAGTTTGCTGTGCATCTGGTGAATAATACCGACTGGGATATGCCTTACACGCTCGCCGAAGAGCGGGGTACAACCCTCAATGGGCTGCAAAGTGGAGTGCTCAAGCCCCGGTCGTCGGCCAAACTAAACGACTACTACTCGTTTTCGACGCTCGATAGCTGGCCAACGTTTCTGTTTCAGGGGCTTTGGTTCCGGGCGGCCAAGGTGAGTTTTCGGTCGCCGTTGGTGAAACGGCTCAAATGCCGGGCTCAGACGTTCCATGCGAGCAAGAAAACCGTGCCGGTGCTCAACCAGCAGGGGCATTTGTATCAGCTCGATGCGGATGAGAAAGAAGCGCCAGCCGAGGCTCCAATGCCGCTGCCAACCGTGCCGCTCAGCCCGCAGGAGTTGAAAGAAGAAATGCTGAAGGCCAAAAACAACCCCGCTATTCCGCCCAGCTTTGAGCGGCCCTCGTCGGTAGTTGATTTGCATATCGATGTCCTGTTACCCAAAGGACCCGGTGGCCGACAGCCGGGCGAGCTGCTCGATCTTCAACTCGAAACGTTCGAAAAGCTGCTCGAAAACGCCATTGCCACCGGAATGAGTGAGATTACGTTTATCCACGGCGTAGGCACCGGCACCTTGCGGACTGAGTTGCACCGTCGATTGGGTCGGCATCCACACGTGAAATACTTCGAAGATGCCCAAAAGCAGAAATTCGGCTATGGGGCCACCAAAGTCTTCATCAAGTAAAGGGCCTGGACCTACCCGGCCACCCCAATTTACCACCGTACATGAGAGCAAAGCTGGTATCTGTTGCCCTGCTGTTTATTTTTGTCGGGTGTAGCAAAACCCCATCGGGGAGGCCCGCTGCGGGCACATTGAACCCGAAAGCGCCGAAAGAAGCCTACACCCGAACCACCATGGAAGTCCGTAACGAAACCTACCTGTCGACGGTCAATGTGCCCGTTCGTATAGCCCTCCGCGATGTGGAGCAGCAGATCAACAAACAGGTCAACGGACTTATTTTTGAGAGTAACACCTTCGATACCCCCGCGCCCGACGGCAGCGACCCCATTCACCTGAAGGTCTGGAAACGGGCGCCCATTGGAGTGTCGGCCGCGGGTGGAGCCGATAGCCTGTTTCGGTTTGTGGTGCCGCTCAGAATCTGGGCGAAAGCCGGCAAACGGATTCTGGGCTTCATGCAAAGTGCCGACACCGAGTTCGAAATCACGCTCAAGTTTGCGACCCGGTTCAGTATCGATCCCAATTGGTCGGTCAATACCCAAACCACGGCCGAGGGCTACGAATGGGGCACCAAGCCCACCGTGCGGCTGGGCGGGTTTGCCATTCCGATCACGGGCCTTGTGAGTCGGATTATCGACCGGAATCTGGGCACGATTACCAAATCGCTGGATGCTGAAGTCCGTAAACAGATCGACCTCCGAACGCCGGTTCTGGAGGCCTGGAACACGGTTCGTACCCCGTATCTGTTGTCTGACCAATACAAAACGTGGCTGCAGGTGGTGCCCCGGCGGGTGCTAATTACCCCGCTCCGGTTTGAGGGCAATGTAATCCGCACGCAGATTGGTCTGGAGGGCTACACGCTGACGAGTGTGGGCAGCAAACCAGCTGTCAAAGCGGCCGTATCACTACCCGATCTGGTGGTGGTGCCGACCATCAAAGACGATTTTCAGGTGGGTATTCTGAACGAAGCTACCTACGAAGAGGCCGCTAAACTGGCCGGGCAAACGTTTGTGGGCAAACGGTTCGACTTTCAGGAGGGTCGCTATCACGTTACTATCGAAGATATTGATCTGTACGGGCAAAACGAGAATCTGATTATCAAGGCGGGTTTGTCGGGGAGTGTGAACGGTCACATTTACCTGAAAGGCCGCCCGTACTACGATCCCGAAACGAAAACGGTGGCCCTCAAAGACCTGCAATACGACCTCGAAACGAGTAGTTGGCTCCAGCGCACCGCCAGCTGGTTGCTTAAGGGAACCCTCGCCCGGATGCTCGAAAAGCAGTTTACCATTCCGGTCGGCGATCAGATCACGGAGATTCAGCGTTCGGTGCAGACTCAATTGAAAAACAATCAGCTGGCTAAGGGCGTCGTGCTTAATGGGCAAATTGACGAAATCCGGCCCGACGGGGTGTATCTGACGCCAACGGCTATTCTGGCGGTGGTTTTTGCCAAAGGCAAAGTAGATGTGAAAGTTGAGGGACTGCAATAGCGGGTTGGGTGGCTACCGCAGGTCTGAAAATCACCCGGACAGGTCCAGAAACCGGTTAGTTAGGCCAGAAACCCTAAACTTGTGCTATCTTTGGCAGGCCAACGCGTGCCAATCGGAGCGGTGCCGGTTGTCTTATCGCTGACCCGAACCGGGTTGGAGGAAAGTCCGGACAGCGCAGAGCACCATACTTCCTAACGGGAAGGCAGGCGGCTGGGAACGGCCGTCTGACAGCCAGTGTCACAGAAAATATACCGCCAGAAAACAGTTTACAGTTTCAAGTTTATCGGTTTCAGTGCCGCGAAGCGGTCTTACCTGCGTAAGCCAACTATAAACTGTAAACAACAAACTGTAAACTGTTTTCGGGTAAGGGTGAAAAGGTGGGGTAAGGGCCTACCGCCCGGCGGGTGACCGACGGGGCAGGATAAACCTTATGGGCTGAAAGACCAAATATGCGGCAGATTAGGGGCGGCTCGTTCCTGTAGGTTGGCTTCGGCTGGCCGATGCTGTCGCGGGTAGGTCGATAGAGGTCGTCGGTGACGGCGATCCCAGATAAATGATAAGACCCGGTGCGTCGGTTTTGCCGACAACCCGGTGACAGAATCCGGCTTATAGGCCGGTATTGCTCCGGTTGGCACGATGTTGGCTATAGAATTGCTGGACTATTCACCCAGTCATTCCGCCTGTCAACGATTCATGAAAAATAGCTGTATCGTCTTTCTTCTCGTCTGGGCTGTGGGCATGGCCTGGGCACAAACACCGCCCGCCCGCGTGCCCAATCGTTCCTACGACGGCGATTATCCCCTCAACACCTGGTCAATTTCTGTAACCCCGCAACTGACGCGCTTCTTCGGCGATTTGTCGTACGGGGTGTATCGGGGGGCGCCCGAGCTTGGCGAGAAAGAGATTCTGACCGGTGGGGTAGGGTTGGCAGTCAACAAGCAACTGAGCCACCTCTTTGGGGTATCCGTACAGGCCAATGGTGGCATGCTCAGTGGTTCCAAGAAACCCATTTACAACGCCTATTTTCGGACTAATTACCTACAGGGGGCCATGCTGGCGTCGGTTAACGTGAAATCCCTCTTGCTGGGTGCCAAACGACTCAAGCGCCTGAAATGGGACGTATACGGCGGTATTGGCGGTATCTGGTTCGATGCGCGGGTGTATGACCTGACAACCAACCGGCTCATCCGGTATAGTAACGACCGGGACAATTTCAGCTCGGTCACGTCGGGCCGGTGGGAAGGTGATGGCTCCGTGTTTACCCGCGAACTCGTAGTGCCGATTGGAACCGCCGTTCACTACGAGCTGAGTCCTCGTTTCGATATTGGGCTCGATTTTGTGTACAACAACGTCAACACCGAAAAACTGGATATGACTGTCGGGTCGACAGACCCAGCCTACAATAACAACCCGGCCAATATTTACCTGTTCCGTAAGGGTGAGTCGGCCCTCGATAAGTACGGGGCCGTGGGTTTATCAATTACCTACAAACTGGGCCGGACGCCCCTGCGTGTGGGACGCGATGGCCGGTACGATGCCGACAAAGGCCGGTATCACCTGCGCTGGGCTGATCCCGCCAACCTGGTCAAGCCGGCTTACAACCCATCTGTAACCGAGGCCGACTCTATTGCCAAGGCCAACATGCCCCAACCTGCAGATCCGCGCCTGTACACCGACTCCGATAACGATGGCGTAGCCGATCTGTTCGATAAGCAACCCCGGACCCCGGCGGGGAGTGTGGTTTCGGGGGCGGGTGTTGCCATGAATCTGGATAGTTTGCTGGCCCGGCCAAAAACCACGCGGGAGGCCGGCGAATGTGTCGATGTTTTCAGCAATGTTGAGTTCGATACGGATAAAGCCACTCTTCGGCCAACGTCGCAAACGCTGCTGCGGCAGGTAACCGAGTTGCTCAACGAGCGGCCCAATTGCCGGGCTATTGTAGTGGGTCATGCCGATGCCCGCGCGTCGGACGCCTACAACGTACAGTTGTCCAAACGCCGGGTGGAGGCCGTCAAGCGGTTTATGACGCGGGCCGGCCTGAACGATCCGAGCCGGATAACACTCGAATATTACGGCGAAATACGCCCTGCAGCCCCTAACTCGACCCGCACGGGCTTGCAGGCCAACCGGCGGGTGGAGATTCGGATCGAACCCATGAGCGATATGCGCTCGCGGTATCCGGCTGGGTTCAGAAAGTAGCGACAGTCAAACTCTTTCCGAAAAACTAACCCGTACGGTAGAGATACTCCGAAAAAAATGCTACCTTTGCGCCCACGTTTCTCCGGGGGGACGGGTTCCCTCCATTGAAAACAAGCAAGCAAAATGGCTGTTAAAATTCGTTTAGCGCGTCGTGGACGCAAGAAAATGGCGATGTATGACATCGTCGTAGCTCCTTCTCAAGCTGGCCGTGATGGCGCATTCATCGAGAAAATCGGTTCGTACAACCCCAACACAGACCCCTCAACCGTGGTGTTGAAGTCGGAGCGGGCGTTGTACTGGCTGATGGTTGGTGCTCAACCCACCGACACCGCTCGTTCGATTCTGTCGCACGAAGGCGTCATGCTGAAAAAGCACCTGCAGGTTGGCGTAAACAAAGGCGCGATCACGCAGGAGCAGGCTGATGAGAAGTTTACATCCTGGAAAGAAGGCAAAGAAGGCCGCAAGTCTGACTCTGCTGACGCCAAGCAACAAGCAAAAGACAAGGCTCGTCAGGAGCGTCTGGAAGCCGAGCGTAAGGTGAATGAAGCCCGCGCTGAGGCCATTGCTAAGAAAAACGTTGTGGTTGAAGAAGCACCAGCCGAAGAGGCTCCTGCTGCTGAAGAAGCACCGGAAGCATCAGCTGACGCAACGGAAACCCCCGCTGCTGAATAAGCACGCTGGTTCGGTATGTAAGGAGCCTGTTCGTTTGAGCAGGCTCTTTTTGTAGGTATTTAACCGTTTGAGGTAGGCTCTCAATAACCGCCTGAAACGAGTAAACTCTGTAAAAGCGTGACAAAAGACGATTGTTATCAGGTTGGCCACATCACCAAAACGCATGGCGTAAACGGTGAACTGGTCTTTTTCTTGGACGTCGATGACGCGAAAGAATACGCCGATATTGACTCGATCCTGCTTGAGGTGAAGGGTCAGTTGACGCCTTATTTTATTGAATCGATCACCATTGTAAAGGGGAGCCGGGCGATCGTGGCTCTGGAAGAAGTCGAAACCATTGAGCAGGCCGAGCGTCTCATTGGGTCGGGTTTGTGGTTGCCTCTCGCTAATCTGGAGCCGATTGAGGACGAAACCCGGTTTTACTTTCACGAGATTATCGGATTTCGGGTAGTCGATGCCGAAAAAGGGGCGCTTGGTACTGTAACGGCAGTGTACACAATGGCAACGCAGGACCTGATCGCGATGGATTATGAGGGACATGAGGTCTTGATCCCGATCAACAGCGATATTGTGCCTTCGGTAAACCGGGCCGAAAACCAGATCAACGTGGTGTTGCCTGAGGGCCTGTTGGAAATTTACACGAGCGATAGCGGCAACGATAAGCCCGAAGTAGACGGGGACGAAGAAGCTGACGAGACCGATGAGGATTGATATTATTACCTGCCTGCCCCGCTTGCTCGATAGCTATTTTGCGCACTCTATTTTGCAGCGGGCGCAACAGGCCGGGCACGCCGAAGTGGTAGTGCATGACCTGCGCGACTATACGCTCGACAAGCACCGGCGGGTCGATGATTATATGTTTGGGGGAGGGGCCGGTATGGTGATGCAGATTGAACCCATTGCCCGCTGTATTCGGGCGTTGCAGGCCGAACGTACCTACGACGAGGTGATTTACATGACCCCCGACGGGCAACGGCTCAATCAACAAACGGTCAATACGCTCTCGCTCAAGCAAAATCTGATTATTCTATGCGGGCATTACAAAGGCGTCGACGAGCGGATTCGGGAGCGGTTTATCACGCGGGAAGTCAGTATCGGCGACTTTGTGTTGTCGGGAGGAGAATTGCCGGCGGCCGTTCTGTCCGACGCTATTATCCGCCTGATTCCGGGGGTACTCAACGATGAGACCTCGGCCCTCACCGACTCGTTTCAGGACGATCTTCTGGCTCCGCCCGTGTACACGCGCCCGGCTGAGTGGGAGGGTATGAAGGTTCCCGATATTCTGCTGTCGGGGCATGAAGCTAAAATTGACGAGTGGCGTTACGAGCAGGCGTTGGCCCGTACCCGCGCCCGACGGCCCGATTTACTGGGTGAATAAACGCTGTAAGCCGAAAGGGCGGGGTTGTAACCCCGCCCTTTCGGCTTACAGCGTTTATAGTTCTTGGTTTTTTGTGTATGGTTTTTGGGGTGCTTATGTTCAATTAAGCAAGTTCCGGTTCACGGGCAACTTGCCCCCACAACCAGAAACGATAAACTAAAAACGATAAACCCCTTTTACCGGTTGGTGTCTTCCTGCTGTTGTCGTTCTTCGCGTTCCCGACGTTTGCGCTCGCGCCGTTCCTGCCGAAGCTGACGGCGGGTTTTCACGGTATCGCCCGATGAGACATTCGGCGTGGCTGGGCTGTTCGACTCCGACTGGGTTTGTACATTTTCGGTCTCTTCTTTCTCGTCGTCACGGTCGCGGTTTCCATTGAAGAGTCGCTTGAAGAAATCGTCGATACCACCGCCCTCGTCGGTATCATTCATCAAACTATCCGACTGCATACTGTCGACGGGGGCCACCTGTTGGCGTAAGCCCTCGCGTAACCGAACATTGTAAAAACCGTAGGCTCCGCTATCGGGCTCGGTAAGGCCCCGCCGGGCCATAATGCGGCCGATAATTCGGAAGTAGCCCCGCACGTTACGGACTTGAAGCGTTCCGTCGGGATTGAACCAGTTAAGCGCGCGTTTGGGGCTCGGAATCACAAACGCCAGAAAAATGCTTTCGCCCAGATCCAGTTCGGAGGGCGACTTGCCAAAGTAATACCGGGCTGCCTCGCCAATTCCGTAAATATTACGCCCCCACTCAATCAGGTTGAGGTACACTTCGTACATTCGTTCTTTCGGTACGAGCCGCCCGTTTTCCATCAACCACACGATCAAAATCTCTTCGACCTTGCGGGAGAGGGTTTTGTTGCGGTTGAGGTACACGTTTTTAACCAGCTGCATCGAGATGGTACTGGCTCCCCGCTTGAATTTCTTTTCCTTGAAATTGGTCGCAATCGACACTCGGAACGCTTTCTCGTTGAACCCCTTGTGGGTCATGAAGTTGTAATCTTCTGAGGTCAGAACAGCGTTGCGCAAATCGGGCGAAATAGCCGAAAGGGGCGTAAAGTCCGGGTTTTCGGGGCCAATCACAATATCGCGAACCGGCTTATCTTTCTCGTAAGGCGTGTACACAAACGAGTTGTTGATCTTGCCAAAATCAACGCGACCCATGCGTACAATCTTGAAGTTATCAGACGTCAGCCCTGAATTGAACTTGACCGAGTCGGGCAGAGCTTCGTCGAGCTGAAACGACATATCGTATTTCAGCCCTCCCGTCACCTGCATACCTTCGAGCGACTCAAACAGCCCCTGCGGAAACGAATTGAACAAAGCCTGCGCATTCATCATGTCGGTATGCAGCTCGACTTCGTAGGTCTTGGTGGGCGAGAGGGTGTATTTGACAAACGGCCGCCCGCTTACCTGACCCAGGTACACCACCGATGAGCTATCGATACCGACGTAGTTTTCGCCTACAAACAGGTTGGCGTCCATAGCCGCCCGGTCTACAAACACATCGGTACGGGCAATGGCGGGATGGTTAATGCGCAGGTTACGCACCGATCCGACGCCTTCCATCCGAAATTCGCCCCCGGCCCGGTCTACATCTTTGAGTTCGGCGTGCAGTGTATCGGCCTGCAGTTTTAGCTTATACCGGTTTTCCAGATACTTGAGTTCGAGCGGTTTCCCATCGGCATACAGCGAGAGATCGTACTCGCGGTCGGCGGGGTCGGCGGTGCCGGAGATGTGCCAGGTGGCCTCGTTGCCATTGAGCCGTAACGTCGATGATACGGCCTCATCCTCAATGGTAGCCTGCTCGGTGAGCAACGAGAGCCGCTGCGTAGTATCGCGGTCCGAATCAATCACCCGAAAATCGAGGTTACGGACGTTCATATTGTCTGGAATTTTAGACAAAAGCTCGTCGATGAGGTTTTCGGCCACGTCGGCCAAATCCACCCGTCGGGTCGATTTGGTGGCGGTGGAGTCGCGTTTGCGCCGGAGAATAAAGTCGATGTTGGTCAGCGAATCGCGCCGAACCACCTGCACCATTCCGTTTTCGAGGGCTAGGTCAGACAGGGCAATTTGCCCCAGGAGCATGGGCCAAAGCCGCACGCCCACTTCGGCCCGGTTGATACGGGCGAGGCTGTCGCGTTGTTCGGGAACAATGGAAATATCGGAAAAAGCGACGGAACTGAGGCCGGTAAAGGTGGCCGAGCCAATTTTCAGATCCAGTTTATAGTCGCGTTTGGCTTTTTGGGTGGCTCGTTTGAGGGCAATCTGAAGGAGGGCTTCGCGTTTGGTGAAAGCGTATCCCGCGCCAATGGCTCCCAGCAAAAATAGCCCCAACAAAGTCCAGCCGGTGATGCGGAGTGCTTTACGTTGACCAGCAGTCATTCTGTGTGTTTGAGTCGAAAGCCCAAAGATAAGGCCTTTTCCATCGTCCCGAAAACAAAACCCCACCGAACGGTGGGGTTAAGGTAAGCGGTAGAGAGTCCGAAACTGCTGCTATTCGGTAACGACAATCATCACGTTGATGGTTCGGTCTTACTCAAGATGGAGAGGAATTCGGTAGTATATGGTCAAGCAATAACAGTGATATGGCTGTATTTGGGGAAGTACTGGTCTGTGCTTAAAATCGGAATTTGCTCGGAGTGGGCTTGTGCCAGAATCAGCAAATCAAACGGGTCGGCATGAGGTTTACCATCTGGTTTGAACACTTTTGATACCTGTTGAATCGATTCGTAATGCGTTGAATTGGTTCGTAAAATTTTTATTTTGGATTGGCGCCGGGCTCTTTGAATACCTGAATAATTTATATGTGCAAAATCTTTCTTCCCAACCCTGATCTTGATTGCAATTTCGTACAGGCTCGCTTCTGATACAAAAAACGAGTTGGCCGGGTCGCTAAGGACTCTCAACTGATTGTCACTTAACCGGCTGAAACTTTTCTCAAAAAGAATAATTAGAACATTCGTATCAATCAGATACCTCATGCCTTTTTACCCTTTCTGGCCTGTGGAATTTCGTGCGGTTCAAGCAACTCTGACAGACCTTTGAACTTCCCCTCCGGAATGAGTCGGGTAACGCGTTCCAATAAACTTTCGCCTTCCTGACTTTGCGAAGTGAACGTTCGGCTCTTGCCCTTCACGACCACAGTTAGTGTAGGATGTATTCGGCTACGGACACCCGACAAGACGGCTCCCTGACGTACCAAGTGTTTCTTCTTAGTGCCTGTGACTGAATCTGTTTGAGGCTTTTCTCCTGATTTGTGAGCGAATGAGGTTGCCATGGCAGCGTTTTTTACAAATATAAAACAAGTAATCACCTGGGCAAGGTTCAGGCTATTTAGGATAAGACGCTACTGGTTGTACCTGTGTTGTACCAATCACAAAAAAACGCCGTCAGCAATGCGCTGAAACTGTAAACGGTATCATATCTGAAATATATACCGTTCAATTGAACTGGATTGGATGAAGGTAAGCAACCGTTAATCAGTATGATAAGATGAGTCACAAGGCAAAAAACGCCCCCCCTTCAGACCTACGGTTTGTCTATGTCATTCACCCAGACACCGGTGAAACGAAGCGGATAAAAGCACGTGATTTTGAGAGCTGGAAAGAAAATGGATGGATAGTGGATAAGTCGGTTCATAAATAGAGCATTATAGCCCTACTAATTACTTTGGTAGGGCTATAATGCTCTATTTATGAACCGACTTACGCCGAGCAATAACAGCTATGTCTACTTGAAACTTATAAAAATCTTCATATTGATTTTTTAGTGTAAACTGGCTATTCTTCTCATAAGGCCAAAGTCTGAGTACTTTCTCACTATGAATGGTATCTATCGAGTAATTAGACTCTTTAGCGTTCTCATAAAATGAGACTCTCATTGCGAATGCTCGTATTTGCAAGGCAATGCAATATGATACAGTCTCAGTTGTGAATTGTTCTGAAAATTTTTCACTGTTTTCCTTACGGGAGATAAGAGCAATTTGGATTGGACTTTGAATCCATTCTAGATCCTTTCCTTTCTTAATTAAGGCTATATCAACTTTGACGTTTCTAGGAAGTTGCTTGAACTTTCCAATGTGCTTAAAATGTACATCAGGAACTAACTTTCTATAATTTGAAGCAGCATTGATTGTTATAGCTGTTTTATAAGCCCATAAGACAACAGCACTCCTCTCTTTCCTAGAAAGATGAAGTAAGTAATTATTGTTAGATAGGATTTTCAATAATAGAGGTCTAAAGTCATTTTCTAGCTCACACATCCAGCCATTATTACAGACTTGACACACATTACCAAGAACTAGATTTTCGCCCGATTGGATTCTTTCATCCAAGGGTTGCATAAGAAAATTAGAAATATGAGTTCCTCTGAAAATTTGCTTTGTACCTCCGGTAATTTCTTTTTGAAGCCACTTAGGCCAGACATGTTCTTTGGCTTTTTCTCTGGTTTTACCACAAAAAATGCATGTTGTATTACCCATAAGTGATTCGTTAACGCTTACAGAAGAAGGGGGCCTACACCACTGGTAATTTGATCTAGGAAGTATTAGAAACTGGAGACTGTACCTTTTTTGCTAACTGCACCCTAGAGAATAAATTAAAAAACCCCTTAAAAGAGATTGTTTTAAGGGGTTTTGACACTTTTGCAGAGAGGAAGGGATTCGAACCCTCGATACGCTTGAGACGTATACACACTTTCCAGGCGTGCTCCTTCAACCGCTCGGACACCTCTCTGTTTGCAGGGGCAAAAGTAGCGTTTTTCGGGACTAATCGCGTTGAGAAAGCGGTTTTAGTTGTACGCTATCACTCCCGCTCCGACATTAAAGCCGCCGGATCCGACACTGGCGTTACCGTGCCTCGCTCTACCTTGCCGACCAAAAAACTGTATGAGCAGGCCCCGATAAAACCGAGCACGGCAATAAACACGAGCGCGGGTTTGAAGTCGCCATCTTTGGCCAGATACCCGATTACAATCGGGACAATAATCGACGCCAGGTTACCCATGAAGTTGAACACCCCACCCGTAAGGCCAATCAGGTGCCGGGGCGACAGCAGCGAGACGAATACCCACGAAATGAGCGCCATACCCGACCCAAAGAACGCCAGCGACATGAAGAAGATAATCAGGGTGGTATCGTCGGTGTAGTTGGCTCCGACAATGCTTACCGAGAGCAGCATCCCGATAATAATGGGCGTTTTGCGGGCGGCCCCCACCGAGCGGCCTTGCTGCACCAGCCGGTCCGACACGAAGCCCGACAGCAACAATCCCGCGCAGGCCGCCAGAAACGGCACCGATGCCAGATACCCCGACTTGATAAAATCGAGCCCCCGGTATTTAACCAGATACGTCGGGAACCAGGTCAGGAAAAACCAGAGCATAGCGTTGACCGAAAACTGCCCGATGTACACCCCCCAGAGCGTCCGTCGGGAGAATACCTGTTTCAGGTTGACCCACTGCCAGATGGACGTGCCGTCGGTTTTGGCGGTTTGCCCCCGAAAATGCCCCCCGCCTGCTTCGATATGCGCCAGTTCGGCCTCACTGACCGTTTTGTGATCGAGCGGGTCGCGGTAGAGCGTGTACCAGACAACGGCCCATACCAGCCCCACCAAACCGGTGGTGACAAAAAGCCCCTGCCAGCCCGCGTAGTGCTGAATAGTGACCAGCACGGGGGTCAGAAAGGCCAGCCCGATAAACTGCCCTGACACGTAGAGCGCAATGGCCGATGCCCGCTCGTTGTCGGGAAACCAGCTCGTCACAATCCGGTTGTTGATCGGGTAGGAGGGAGCTTCAAATGCGCCCGTGGCCAGCCGGAGGGCAAATAACGACGCAAATCCGCGCGCAAATCCCTGCAACACCGTCGACAGCGACCAGGTAGCGAGGCAAAAGGCGTACAGCACCCGTGGACCAAACCGGTCGGCTACGAGGCCCCCTGGTATCTGCAACAGGGCATACGTCCAGCCGAAGGCCGAGAAAATATACCCCAGATCGACCGACGACAGGTTAAGGTCTTTGCTCAGGGCCGGGCCGGCAACCGAAATGTTACTCCGGTCGAGGTAATTGATCACGACATTGACAAACACAAGGGCCAGCATCCCGTAGCGCACGCGGGTCGTTTTCATTGGAGAAAGAGTGAAAAAGTGAAAAACTGAGAGAGTGAAGGGGTGAAAGAGTGGGCTGTCGGGGAGTGGGATTACGCGTCAGACATTCACTCTTTCGCTCATTCACTCTCTTGGCATTCGTTTACCGGGCTGTCCAGCCGCCGTCTACGGTGAGCATGGAGCCAACCATGTAGCTGCCCGCATCGCTCGCCAGGAAAATAGCGGCTCCCTGAATCTCACGTAGTTCGCCCCAGCGGCCCAGGGCCGTGGCCCCCACCACAAACTTTTTGCCTTCTTCGGTATCGGCAATGGGGATGTTCATGGCCGTCAGAAACGGGCCGGGGCAGATGGCATTGACGTTGATATTGAATGGAGCCAGCTCTAAGCCGAGGGCGCGGGTCATCTGCACTACGGCCCCTTTGCTCGACGTGTAGGGGGTTCGGTTGGCGAGCCCCACCAGTCCGAGCGTGCTGGCTAAGTTGATGATCTTGCCCTTGCCAGCCGCCTTCATAAACGGCGTTACGGCCCGGCAGCACAGCCAGGTACCGTGCACGTTGATGCTCATTACCTGTTGAAATTCGTCCGACGACAACTCGTCGATAGCCCCCCGAATATTGATACCGGCACTGTTGATGAGAATGTCGATTCGGCCAAAGGCGTCCATAGCGGCCTGGGCCATGGCTTCGGTCTGTGACTGATCGGTCACGTCGGCGGCAAACGCCCGGGCCTGTACGCCGTACTCGTGGCTGAGGGCTTCGGCGGCCTGTACGCCCTCGTCGGCGTTGCGGTTAACGAGTAGAAGATTTGCCCCGGCCGAGGCCAGTCCGGCTGCCATGGCCAGGCCCAAACCTTTGGAGCCACCCGTGATAATGGCCGTTCGGCCGCTCAGATCAAATTGGGAAATACCGGGTAATCGTTCGTGGGTCATTCAGGTTTCGGTAATAGAGTGATAAAAAGGGTTTTCGGGTAAACAGCCCCTTTCGAGACCGTTTAATCGCAAACCGAGAAGCGCAAACCGTGGCTCAGCGGAGCCCGAGTGTTTTCTGGCTGTACTGCATACAGGCCACGATGTTTTCCTGTTCGGCGGCCAGCCGCTCTTCGGGGGCGAGGGGCGAAATACGCGGCAGAGCCCCGGCCGTTTTTGATCCGTTTACCTGCCGCAACGTCCGGGCGAGGTCGGAGCCGGGCACCTGCGCAAACGTTGCCCAGTATTCCGGTTTCAGGCACGGAATTTCGAGCGGATCGCGGGTAATCATTTCGAGGTTGAAGGTCACGGCCGGGTTATGTTTCCGGCAAAGGGCAAACAGGGTAGGTAAGTCCAGAATCCCTTTGCCGAGGGGCACTTCCGACAAAAGAAACCCGTCGGCATACGGTTCGAGCGCCATGTCTTTCACATGGGTCGACAGCACATAGGGGGCCAGAGTTTGCACCACCTCGGTCGAATCTTCGAGCAGGGCCAGATTGTTACCAAAGTCGATAGTCACCCCAATCCATTCGCTGCTGAGGCTTTTCATCATGGCGGCCAGTTCCGGCGCCCGCCAGTCTTTATGGTTTTCAACGGCGAGCTTCACGCCATGTTTGCGTAAAATGGGCTCGGCCAGCTGAAGCGAAGCGAGGGCATTTTTGCGCATTTCCTCAAATCCTTCGGGCGAGCGTAGAATCTCGTACCGGCGTCCGCTCGAACAAACCGTTCGGAGAATCCGGGCACCGGCCTCTTTGGCGGCTATCACGTTGCGTTCAAAAGCGGCTGCGTCGGCGGGTGTTTTCGGCGTACCGACCGACCCTTCGAGGTAAAGCCCGAGTTTTTCGCGTCGGTCGCGCACGCTGTGGGCAAAATCGTCGGCCCAATTGTTGACCACCACCTGGATGCCGCCCCCACCTACCTGTTGGCAGTGGTCGAGCAGGTCGAGGGCGCTCGTGAGGGCTGGGTAGCGGGTGCTGGGTGTTTTGGCGTTCCAGCGGTGCGCGTAGGAGTGGACCACAATGCCCATTCGCTCCTGACGGGCCCACGCGGGTAGTTCGGACAAAGAGATCACTACGGCACCGGCCGAAGCCTGTTGTAAAAACGCACGTCTGTTCATGGCCGGAAAGGGTTTAGGGATAAGGGCTATTTGCCCGACTCTGCTCCGTTTTGAAGCATATACTTGTTAAGGTCTTTGACGGTCCAGGGCACCACGCGGCCCTGCGAGGTTACGCGGGTCATGCCCACCAACCGCCGACTTACGGGTCCGGCGTTGTGGCCCCACTCATTGCGGATGTAGGTCAGAATGGCCGCGATGGCGTTGTCGTCGAGGGTCGAGTGGGCAGGCATAACCGGCAGAATGTCGGGGGCGTTGTATACCTTCCCGGCCACATCGACCGGTCCTTCCATGCCGTGCAGCAGAATGAGCGCCAGGCGTTTGCCGTCGCCCAGTACCCAGTCGGAATTGATGAGGGGCGGGGCAAAACGGGCCATACCTGCCCCATTGGTGCCGTGGCAACCCGAGCAGGTGCTCAGGTACATTTGCCGACCAGTGGCGAAGAGTTTCTGATCGTCGGCCGACAGAGTGTTTGCTTTTTGCCCGGCCGACGCGTTGGCGGCCAGCCGTTGCGTTTTGCCGGGCCAGTCGTACAGGTTTGTAAGAGCTCCTGTTTGCGCGGCTGTCAACGTCTGTTTGGGTTGGCTCAGCAAACGCGGGGCTTTCGGCAGCCGGACGGCGGTTGTTTTGGTAGCCGAGCTGCCTACGGTCAGGCCGGAGAGCAGGGCTTTTTCGCGCCAGCCGAACGGTTTGGTTGGGTTGTCGAGCAAAGTCAGCAGGGCCGAAAGTTCTTCGGGGGCTCCTTTTCGAACGACCGAGGTGGCCAGCATTTCCACGAAAATTTCACGGGCGGGGTCGGCAGTTTGCCAACGGGGTGCTTTCCTGAGTCGTTGTAAAAAGGCCCACTCGCTGTTGGAAAGGCTGCTCAGAACGGCATCCCGGAGCAATGGCTCCTGCAATAATGGGCGGCTGACAATTGCTTCCAGCAAAGCATGAGCTGCCGGGCGGTCGAGTACCCGTGCCGAAAGGGCCATTTGCAGGCAAACGTCGGCCGGAGCCGAGTTGACTCGTTGAAGTAACTCGTCAGCGAGTTTAGCCCGTAGCGTAGCATCGGTTTGCGCAAACGGCTCCAGGAGTCGCAGGGCGGTGGTCTGCACAAAGGGATGCGCGTCGGTCAGCAGGCCCAGCAAGACATCGGGGCGGTTTTGGTTGAGTCCGTCGAGCGCCCAGAGAGCCTGCGCCCGGCCGTAGGGGTTTGTGCCTTTCTGCGCAAGCGCGGTTAGGGCGGAGCGAGCGTCGGCGTTGTTGCGGGCCACCAGCAAGTGCTGGGCCATATCGCGGTGCCAGCCGTCGGGGCTGTTCAGGGCCTGAATCAGTTCATTGTTAGTGGCCCGGCTTAGTTTCTGAGTTGGCGCTGTCTGCCAGCTTTTCGGAACAATTCGCCAGATACGTCCCCGATCGACGGGCTGCGTCAGGTTCCGGGCCAGTGTCTGGTCTTTGAGGTAGGGCGTCATGTAGGCCGCGTGCTGAATAATGCCCCGATACATGTCGGCTACGTACAGAGCGCCGTCGGGACCGGTTGCCATATGCACCGGCCGGAACCGTTCGTCGGTCGAGGCCAGAAACTCGCGGCCGGGGTGAGGGTCACGGGCTGCCAGCACCGGGCCATTAGCCGTGACCACGTTGCGTTTGATCAGGTTGCCCGCCGGTTCGCACACAAACACGTTGCCTGCAAACTCCGTTGGGAGCGCCGTGCCCCGGTACACAAGGGGCGAACAGGCCGCTGTAAATTCGAGCAGGCGGTTGTTTTTGTCGAGCGTCCCCGGAATGTAACCCCGGTTCACGGCCGGATTCGACCGGATGGGGTAAATCTGCCGTTCTACGGTGAGTCCGTGGTCGATACCCGTTGTTGGGGTGTGGTTTCGGTTGGCGCTGAGGTAGTTGGCCGGTACCAGATCGGCGTGTAGCTGCGACCAGTTGTAGTTGTAATGCAACCGCCCCTGATTGTCGTGGCTCAGACCCCACTGCCCCCGAAACTCGGTGGAGTCGCGTAGCCAGGTGCCGTTTGTGTGCCGGTACCGAAACCGCGACTTGGCATTGTAGTACCAGTTGTCCAGACCGCGCCATAGCCCATTGCCGGCATGTTCGGGCAGGGCGCTCCCGGCATAGTCTTTATCAATCAGCGTTTTGGTGTCAGCTTTGAGGTCGCCGTTGAGGTCTTTGGTAAGCCACAACGCTCCGTTTTCGGCCACCAGAACCCCATCCGGTGCAAAGGCCATGGCCCGGGGCATAATAAGGCTGTCAAGGTACACGGTCGCTTTATCCATTTGCCCGTCGCCGTTTTGGTCTTCCAGTACCGACACCCGGCCGCTCGGCTTGCTTTCTTCGCTCGCGTCGATCGTCGACATGTACCCCCGCATTTCAACGACCCAAAGCCGGCCGTCGGCGTCGAAATTAATCACGACCGGTGCCTGTACCAGCGGTTCGGCTGCTACCAACTGTATGTGAAGGCCCGGTTCTAGCTGAAACGTAGCTGCTTCCTGCGTGGGAGTGAGTATGGGCGAGGGGTCGTCGTAGGCGGGGCTGAGATTCGTTGTGAAGCTGACCATACTCAGCAGGCCGGTGGCCAGAAGCAGCGGGTAAAAAGCGGGCTTAACCATGATTGCAATCCGGGGCTTGGTCAAAACGTTGCGGGGTCGACTCGTATCCGATAAAGCCGGGTGTCCGGGTCAAATACTCAGTCAGTTAGCCGCAATAAAAAAGCCCGTTATACAACGGGCTTTCCGGGCTAATTAAAGAGGTTAATGCCGGGCTGAGGAGCTCACCATTTGTGCCATTCGCTCCAGGACCGGGGGTAGTGTTTAAGCCAGCTATGCAGTAAGGCCAACACGATGTTGAGGCTCAGCCCGCCCACGATGATACTAAGGATGCCCCGCCAGCTGGTCGCGAAAAAACAGCCCACAGCCGTAGCTAGCACCACCCCGGTCATGGCGGTGGCCAACAGAAACCGAAGCAGCCGAATGAAGAAAGACGGGGGCCGGGGCGATATTGTCATAGACTCATTTCGCCACAAAGCGGCTCGCCCAGCCGATGCCGCAGCCGGGTGGGGTCGGTTTCCTGGCCGAGTAGGTACATTAATTTAGTGACAGCGGCCTCGGTCGTGATGTCGGTTCCGCTAATCACCCCGATTTCACCCATGCGGGTACTCGTTTGGTACTGCCCCTGCGTAACGCGTCCTCCCTCGCACTGCGACACGTTGAACAAGACAATACCCCGGTCGTTTGCGGCCTTCAGGGCATCCAGAAACCAGCGTTCGGTAGGGGCATTGCCTGCCCCGAAGGTTTCGAGAACCACTCCGCGCAGGCCGGGCATTTCCAGAATCGCCCGCACTACCGGTTCGGTAATACCAGGGAACATTTTCAGAATGGCCACATTGGCGTCCATCTCGGTTTGGATGGTGAGGTCAACGTCGGGCTGAAGTCGGCGGATAAACGGCCGGTTGTACTCAATTCGAACACCGGCCATAGCCAGATGCGGGTAGTTTTCGGAGTGAAACGCGTTGAAATGAACGCTCTCCTGTTTCGTGGCCCGGTTGCCCCGCAGCAGTACCGAGTTGAAATAGATGCTTACCTCCGGCACCATCGGTTGCCCCTCGGTGTCGAGGGCAGCCGCAATTTCGAGGGCCGTAATAAAATTTTCGCGGGCGTCGGTCCGGGCTACCCCAATCGGTAGTTGGGCCCCCGTCAGAATCACGGGTTTCTGCAAGTTGCAAAGCATGAAACTGAGCGCCGAAGCCGTGTAGGCCATGGTGTCGGTGCCGTGCAGAATCACGAAGCTATCATACGTGCTGTAATGCGTATGCACCAGTTGGGCCAGCTCGGCCCAGATAGCCGGGGTCATGTTCGACGAATCGATGATAGTAGGCAGGGTAATCAGGTCGATTTCAAAATCGAGCCGGTGAATTTCGGGCACGCGGTCGAGTACCTGCTCAAAGTTGAACGGAACCAGTTGGCCGGTGGGGTGGTCGTACACCATACCCAGTGTACCACCGGTATAAATGACCAGCACCGACACGCGGGGCTTATGCGGCAGGGCCGGATTAATTCGAATCATGACGGATGAAGTGCTATTGAAACTAAAACGGAATTCGACTGACACGTCAGTCGCCGGGGCAACTTAAGTGGTTGCGTCGGAAGAAACGAGGCTTCCCTGCCGCAACCGGTTGGCGTTGGCGGTGGTATGCCGGGCAATATCGGTAAGCGGCAGGTTCATCAGCTCAGCTACGCGGGCAGCTACGAGCGGAATGTAGGCGGGTTCGTTGCGCTTACCCCGGTACGGAATCGGGGCCAGATAGGGGCTGTCGGTTTCGAGTACAATGTGTTCGGGGCTGATATAGGGCAAGACTTTATCCAGTCCTCCATTTTTGAACGTAGCCACCCCGCCAATACCCAGTAGAAATCCCAGATCGATGGCGCGCCGGGCTTCGTCGAGCGTACCCACAAAGCAATGGAAAATGCCCGTCAGGTTGGGCAGGGCCATCGACTCAATCAGATCGGCAGCTTCGGCAAAGGCGTTGCGGTCGTGCCCCGAGCGCGTATGCATCGACACGAACCAGTTTTGGGCAGAGGCCCAGCCCAGCTGAATCCGAAAGGCTTCAAACTGCCGGTCTACGTGCGTCAGGTCCCAGTAGAAGTCGAGCCCAATTTCACCCACGGCCATAAACGGATAGTCTTTCAGTTGCTTTTCCATCTCGGCCAGTTCGGCGTCCATCGTCTCGTTGACGTAGGTGGGGTGCAGCCCCATCATGGGCAGACAACGATCGGGAAAGGTCTCGGCCAACGCCATCATGCCCGGAATGGTCTCGGTGTCGCAGTTGGGCATCCAGATTTGCTCTACCTGCTGACTGCGGGCGGTTTGCAACATGGCTTCGGGACCGCCGGGGTAGCGTTCGGCACCGAACTGTTTATCGTAGATGTGCGCGTGCGTGTCGATAAAGATCATGCCGCAAAGGTACGGGGATTGCGAGGAATGGCGCATCCGTCGTCAACCAAAAACCCTAAACGATAAAAGGCCTAAAGCGGTCAGTAAGTACTCAGGCTGAATTTAATGTATAATGAACAATGTTAAATGTATAATTAAATGGCTGGTTGTGAGTAGGTAATTCAATTATTCATTTTACATTGTTCATTCACTTCTTACGGCTTTCGTTGCTTCTGTATATGATGGGTGTAGAACAAGTTTATTTTTCTGACAGGATTACAGGATAAACAGGATTTTTTTGGGGCTCAATCAATCCTGTTTATCCTGTAATCCTGTCAGAAAAAACTTCTGTCGAACCTATCACAAAGAACTTGTCCTACATCCCATATGATCGGCAATCTGGCCGGAGTCGATATTGAGGCTACGCAGAATACCCGTCAGGGGTGTTTTGAAGCCCAGAAAATACAGACCCTTCAGCTCGGGCTCGTCGAACCAGAGTGCTTTCGGGTAGCCCCGTTCGTTCAGGACTTGGGTGCAGAGAGCCTCGCCGAGCACCGGTTGCAAACCCGGCCGGTAGCCCGTAGCCAGCACAATGGCATCGAACGGCCGCTCCGACCCATCGCTAAACGTGACTGTGCGGGCGTTGATGCGCTCGATGCTCGGGGCCACGGCAATACGACCGGCTTTGATCTGGTCGAGTGTGCCCTGATCAATGACCGGAATCCGGCCCTTTTCCCGAATCAGGTACGAGGGCGGGTGCGTTGGCTTGCCCAGTCCGTACCCCGACAAATCGCCCACGGTGAGCCGTTGCGACAGTCCGGCCACAAAATCGTAAAACCAGTTAGGGAATTTATTCAGAAAAATAGCCGATGGCTGGGTGGGCTTCCCGAACATATCGCGCCGGACAATGCTGATGGGGCCCCGCACCGAGATAGTGGGTCGGGCGCCGTGTTCGAGTAGGTCGAGAGCCACTTCGGCACCCGTGTTACCCATGCCAATCACGAGCACGTTTTCGTCGGAAAAAGCGGCTCCGTTGCGGTATTCGTGGCTGTGCCAGACAATCCCCCGGAAGTCGCGCAGGCCGGGTAGGTCGGGCTTGTTCGGAATCCGGTTGTAGCCGGTGGCCACCACTACGCGCTCTGCCTCGAAGGTATCGGTCGGTGTGGTTACCTGCCAGTGTCCATTCGGTAACCGGCTTACCTGTCGCACCGGTTGGTTGAACAGGGGGTGAATCCGAAAATGCTCAGCGTACTGTTCCAGGTATTCCACAAACTCCAGCCGCGAAACATAAGTGGGGTACGCGCTCGGGTAGGGCAGGTGGGGCAGGGCCGAGTATTCTTTTACCGTATGCAGGTGCAGCCGGTCGTAATGGTTACGCCAGGCAACCCCCACGTATTCGCTTGCTTCGAGAACGGTAAACGTCGGTTGGGTGGGGTTCCGGTGGGCCAGCTGACCCGCCATCGCGAGTCCGGCCGGACCAGCACCGATAATTAGAGTTGAATGTATCATGCAGCCAAACGCAGCACTGCTTATTTAATTCGTGTCCAGGTTTGGGTTTTGCCAATGAGCGAAATGCCTACGTAGCCGCGTACATCGAGCGTATTGGCGTCTTTGAGCGTCATTTTGCAGCTGTAGGTTTTGCCATCTTCAGGGTTATAAATTTTTCCTTCGTCCCACACATTACCGCCATCGAACTGAAAATCGTTCATGATGTTCAGGCCCATCAGTGGTCGCGACTGCATTTTGGCGTCGGGATTTTTGCTGTCGAGCTTCGGCTTGTTGGTAGCGGGGTCGTTGGGATCTTTCAGCCAGATCAGTTTACCATAATACTTGTTGCCCTGCTTATAAATCTGAACATGCCCACGCTTGGTGCCATTGAGCCAGGTACCGACTACGGCGTCGGGATTATCGGCGGTAGAAACGGGCCGGAACGACGAAAACAGACCGACAAAAATGAAAAGAAAAGCCATGCGGATGAAAACACTCATGCGTCGAAAATTATGGTTTTTTGTTTGTTTTATTGTACTAACGCAAATATCCGGCCTCAAAATGTGCTGAACAACGTATAGAGTGGTTAATCTTGCGAAAAACTTCGTTCATGTTCAAACGCGACCCCTATAAAAGTTACCCGACCGAAACCGAATCGCGCATGATTATTCGGTTTCAGGATTGCGACCCGCTTCAGCACCTCAACAACGCCAAGTACTTTGATTACTACTTCAACGCCCGCGAAGATCAGGTAGCCAAGCTGTACGACTTCAACCCCGGTCAGCTGTTTCGGGAGTTTGGTACGAGTTGGGTGGTGTATCAGCATCAGATTGCGTACATCCGGCCGGCGCTGGTGAGCGAATGGGTGCGGATTGTATCTCGCGTGATTCATTTTACCGAAGACACCACCGTGACCGAATATTACATGACGGATGATGCCGGGCGACAGCTGAAAAATGTTCTTTGGGTAACGTCAAAATACATCAGCGTGCGTACCGGCAAGCGGGTGTCGCATCACCCGGCTGTGATGGAACTTCTCGAAGCCACCTGCGAGCCCAACATCAAGTTCGATGAGTTGGTTTTTAACGACCGCATTCGCGACATCAAAAGCAAGTTACAGTTATAAAAGTAGCTTTGGCAGGGTCAGGCCATCTGCTCGCGCAGGGTTCGGAAATAATCGGCCGAGTGGGCGATCCGGCTGCCGTACCAGCTAAACATTTCTCCATCGACGAGTTCAATCCGGGCCTGTGGACAGATAGCCCGAAGCTCGTTGATGTGTTTCGGTCCGAACGGGTAAGGTTCCGACGACAGTAGGACCACGTCGGGCGCAGCCCGTTGCAGATCGTCGGGGGTAACTACCGGATACCGGGGGCAGTCGGCAAACACATTGCTAAAGCCCGCCAGGGGCAACAGAGAATGGATGAAGGTATCGCTGCCGGCTACCATCCAGGGCTTTCGCCAAATCAGGTAAGCCGCTCGCAGGGGTTTCGGGGTGCTGGGAAGTGACGCCAGTGAGGTTCTTATCTGATTCGCCAAAGTGTTGGCTTTTTCGGGCCGACCGACGTGTTCGCCCACCGTTCGGATCATGGTCAGGGCATCGTCGACAGTTACGATGTCGGTTACCAAAACCGGGTGTGTTTTGGCCAGTTGTTCAACATCCGCTTTGGTGTTTTCTTCCTTATTCGCCAGAATCAGCGTGGGGTTGAGGGCCGCAATCTTCTCAAAATCGACCTGTTTGGTGCCACCAACCACCGGGCGACTCTTCACCTTATCGGCCGGGTGAATACAAAATTTGGTCAGCCCCACAATCTCTTCATCGAGCCCTAAGTCAAACAGGAGCTCGGTCAGTGAGGGCACCAGTGAAATAATCCGTTGAGACGTTTTCATAGACGAAAAAACGGAGCAGGGGTTGCCTGCTCCGTTGGTGATTGTATGGTTGTGAGCGCCTGTTTACAGGCGTGTATTTTGCTCCTCACGCCGGGTCGAGAGGCCCAGTAGCCGGTAAACCGGACAATAGCCCATCAGGCAGGTTGCCGCCAGAGCCAGTGCAAGAGCAAACAACACAAACGCGCTCAGGCCGGTTATAACCCCCAGCATATACGCGACCAATATGTCAATAATCAGCAAAGCGCGAACCATTTGGTCCACAAATCCTACGTTTTTAACAAAGCTCATAGCGCGTGAATGGAAGAGAAAAACAAATATAGGAACGCATGAATGCGATGTCAATCAGCAGTGATTTAAAAGGACGTTAAATAAAGGTGCGTCCGGCACGCTTATACGCCCTGATCCTGAGCTTATTCCGAAACAAGCGAACTCCGATGGATGATGGCTTCGCGGTCGGGACCGGTCGAGATGAAGCTGATGGGAATACCCAGCGACTCTTCGAGGAAGTCGATGTACTGCGCCAGCTCGGCCGGGATGTCGTCAAACGAATGGAACGGTTCGAGCGAGGTTTTCCAACCTTTGAATGTTTTGTACACGGGCGTCACATCGGCATCAACCAGATCATACGGAAGCTGATCAGTTGTGGGGCCTCCGTTAGAAAGCTCATAGTGGGTGCACACCTTAATCTCGTCGAAAATGTTCAGCACGTCGACCTTCATCATGATGAGCTGGGTAACGCCGTTGAGCATGATGGCGTATTTCAGGGCGGGCAAATCGAGCCAGCCGCACCGCCGTGGGCGTCCGGTTGTTGCCCCAAACTCACGGCCTTCAGCCCGCATCTGTTCGCCGGTTTCGTCGAACAGTTCGGTGGGGAAGGGGCCACTACCAACGCGGGTGCAATACGCTTTAAAAATGCCATACACCTCTCCAATTTGCCGGGGAGCAATGCCCAGACCCGTGCAGGCACCGGCGGTCATGGTGCTCGAGCTGGTCACAAACGGGTACGAACCAAAGTCGATGTCGAGCAGCGAGCCCTGTGCGCCCTCAGCCAGGATTTTCTTGCCGCTGCTCAGAGCCTCATTGATGGCGTACTCACTGTCGGTAAGCCGGAACTGCTTCATAAAGGCTACAGCCGCGAAGAAGTCGGTTTCGGCGTCGGGAAGTACCGAAGCGTAGTCGAATCCGTAATGATCAAGCGTGACTTTGTGCAGGCTTACCAACTTGTTGTATTTGTCGTGGAAATTGGGCGACAGAATATCACCCACCCGCAGGCCCTGCCGGGCTACTTTGTCCTGATACGCCGGGCCGATCCCGCGCAGGGTAGAGCCAATTTTCGATTCGCCCTTGGACTGCTCAAAAGCCGCATCAAGAAGCCGGTGCGTTGGGATAATAATCGACGCTTTCTTGGAGATCGTCAGGTTACGGCTCAGGTCCAGATTAAACTTGCCTAACCCATCGATTTCACGCCGGAATACGATGGGATCGAGCACCACACCGTTGCCAATAATGTTCTGAATGTCGGCTCGGAAAATCCCCGACGGAATCTGGTGGAGAACATGCTTAATGCCATCGAACTCCAGTGTGTGACCCGCATTGGGACCACCCTGAAACCGGGCCACAACTTCATATTGTGGCGCCAGCACGTCCACAATCTTACCTTTTCCTTCATCGCCCCATTGGAGGCCTAATAAAACATCAACCATAAAACTAAAAACGTCAGTGTTTATAGCCCATCGTTCCCGAAGTAAGTGGTTGCTCGATACTCAGGTGCAACCCCCGCAAACAGCCAACGGCAAACTATTTGTTTAAGCGTATTACGTTATAAAAAGCCGGTATGGACCGGGACAGTACAAAAACTTAAATGCCGGTCGGGTGGGTCATCCCACCCGACCGGCAAAAGGTCGGCTCAGTCGCGAACGTCGGCCGGGTATTCGAGGGTGCCCTGTTGCCCTTCCGGCTCTTCGGCATGGGCCGGGTGCGTTCGGTTTTCGCAGTGTTCGCGGGTACAGGAGCCGTAAAAAATAAGCGAGTGGTGCATCACGTTGAACTTCAGCATGTCACCAACCATGTTCTGGATGTTCTGCACCCGTGGGTCGCAAAACTCCATGACCTTGTGGCAATCGGTGCAAATCAGGTGATCATGCTGTTTGTAGCCGTACGATTTCTCGTACTGGGCCAGATTCCGGCCAAACTGATGCTTCGTAACCAGGTCGCAATCTACCAGCACATCGAGGGTGTTATACACGGTAGCGCGGCTAACCTGGTACTTTTTATTTTTCATGGAGATATACAACTCATCGACGTCGAAGTGGTCTTCGCGGTTGTAAATCTCTTCGAGTATGGCAAACCGTTCGGGCGTTTTGCGCAGGCCCTTCCGCTCCAGATAGGCTGTAAAAATCGTCCGGGCAGCGTCTAAATTCGTTTGTTTCGGCGCAGGCATGAGGCAAAGTTAACAGATATGGGTGAACAACGAGCAACGAACAGAGAACAACGAACAATCAACAACGAACAATCAACAACGAGCAATGAACAGAGAGCAATTTTTTGCCCGTTGTTCTCTGTTCGTTGTTCTCTGATAATTGTCAGTTGTTTAGTCGAAGCGTACCACTTCGTACACTCCGTCGACGTTGTCGAGCTTCTTCATGAGGGTTTCGAGGTGGGCTGTGTCGTGGACATAGAGCTTAATTTTGCCCTCGAAGATGCCGTCTTTCGAGTCAATCGTGACCGAGCGCATATTGATACTGAGCTCGTTGCTGATGATCCGGGTTACGTCGTTGACCAGCCCGACGCGGTCGGTGCCCGTAATGCGTAGCCCCGCCAGAAACGCCAGATCGCGTTGCGAGGTCCATTTGGCCTTGATGATCCGGTTGCCGTGGTTCGACATCAGTTCAACGGCGTTGGGGCACGATACCCGGTGAATCTTGATACCGTCGTTGATGGTCACAAACCCAAACACATCGTCGCCGGAGATCGGGTTACAGCACTTGGAGAGTGTGTAGTCGATCTTGTCCATATCTTCCCCGATCAGGAGCATGTCGGCATCGGCTCGGTCGCCGTGCATCTTCTTGAGCTCTTTCGTAAAGCTCTTGCCGTCGGCAATGTTGTCGGTATTGAGTTTGTTCTGCCGGTTTTCCTTAGCTTCCTTCTCTGACTTGAACCGAACTATTTCTTTGGTTTCAATATGCCCTTTTCCGACCCGGTAGAAGAAATCGGCCGTGGTTTTCGACCCAAAAAACGCCCGTAGCTGGTTAAGCAGCTCATTGGTCATGTCGAGCCGGAGCGTTTTCAGTTTCTTGGCCACCATGTCGCGCCCATCCGTCACGTAGCGTTTGTTTTCCTCCTTGATGAGGTCTTTGATCTTGGTGCGGGCTTTGGATGTCACCACAAACCGGAGCCAGTCTTCGTTGGGCTTTTGTTTGTTGGAGGTAATCACCTCGACCTGATCGCCGTTTTGCAGGACGTGGCTCAACGGTACCAGCACATTATTGACTTTGGCTGCCATACACTTGGCCCCAATTTGGGTGTGGATGTCAAAGGCAAAATCAAGCGCGGTTGCTCCCCGTTGCAATACTTTCAGGTCGCCTTTGGGCGTAAATACGAAGACCTCCTCACTGTAGAGATTGCTGCGGAAATCATCGAGAAACTCAATGGCCCCGGCTTTTTCCCCTTTCTCAGTCGTCTCGATCATGTCGCGAACCTGACTGATCCAGAGGTCGATACCGCGGCCCGTTTGGGTGTCGTTGCCTTTGTATTTCCAGTGGGCCGCGTAGCCTTTCTCGGCAATTTCGTTCATCCGCTCCGTCCGAATCTGCACCTCAACCCACTGTCCGGTTTTGCTCATAACCGTGGTATGCAGCGACTCGTAGCCGTTGGCGCGCGGGGTGCTGATCCAGTCTTTGAGCCGGTCAGGATTAGGTTTGTAATGATCCGTAACAATGGAATAAGCTCGCCAACAGGCCGCTTTCTCCTGCTGCGGTGGCACATCCAGAATAATCCGAACGGCAAACAAATCGTAAATTTCCTCGAAGGGCTTCTTCGACTTGCTCAATTTGTTCCAGATGGAATAGATCGACTTGGGCCGCCCCCGAACCACGTATTTATAGCCGGTGGCCTGTAAGCTTTCTTCAATCGGCTCGATAAACTTGCTGATGAATCGGTCGCGGCCGGCCTTCGTTTCGCGGAGTTTCCGGGCTACGTCTTTGTAGGCTTCGGGTTCCACGTACTTCAGGTACAGATCTTCGAGCTCCGACTTGATCGCGTACAAACCGAGTCGGTGCGCCAGTGGGGCGTAGATGTAAATAGTCTCCGAAGCGATCTTGAGCTGCTTGTCGCGGGGCATCGAGTCGAGCGTCCGCATATTGTGCAGTCGGTCGGCGAGTTTGATCAGAATCACGCGCACATCGTCTGACAGAGTCAGCAGCATTTTGCGGAAATTCTCAGCCTGCTGCGAGGTGCCGTACTCAAAAATACCGGAGATTTTGGTCAGTCCGTCGATGATGCGGGCCACCTTCGCGCCAAACAGCCGATCAATGTCGGGGATGGTCATGTCGGTGTCTTCGACCACATCGTGCAACAGAGCGGCTACGATTGATGTAGTGCCCAACCCAATTTCTTCCACGGCGATCTGTGCCACGGCGAGCGGGTGGTAAATATATGGTTCGCCCGACCGACGACGCATATTCTTGTGCGCTTCGGCTGAGGTGTTAAACGCCTTTTTGATCAGTTTAGCGTCATTTTCCTTCAACAGAGGTTTGGCCGCCCGGAGCAAACGTCGGTATCGTTTCAGAATCTCCTGGCGTTCCAGTTCCAGATCAATGACGGGTTCGACTACATCATTCATAGGTAATTTATCATCTCGTTACGTTGTACTCTGTCGTTCAAGTTACGGGATAAAAACAAATTAACCGCCTGCTTCGATCACAAAAAATCTGATTTGTCTGTCCAGCAATTTTTCGTCGTTCACGTCTGGGGAGGCCCCACTGCGATTTCGTTTGCCCTACGGTCTTACCGGTTAGAAACCGTACCCTATAATTGTTTGGAACATACGTGACCAGCTAAACGGATTCTGATCTCTGATTCTGAAGATAATGACCAAATCGATTGCACTTACTTTTTGGGGTGTTTTGCTTGCACTCGTAGGGGTAGCTCAGCAAAAGCCCAATATTGTGTTGATTTACGCCGATGATCTGGGGTACGGTGATCTGAGCTGTTACGGAGCCAAAACCGTCAGAACCCCAAACATCGACAAGGTAGCCGCTGAAGGATTGCGGTTCAGCCGTGCCCACGCGACGGCGGCCACGTGTACGCCGTCGCGCTACACACTCATGACCGGGCAGTATGCCTGGCGCAAATCCGGTACGGGTATCGCGCCGGGCGACGCTGCCCTCCTCATCCCGACCGACCGGGCCACGCTGCCCCGTTTGCTGCAACGGGCGGGCTACCAAACTGGAGTGGTGGGTAAATGGCACCTCGGCCTTGGCCTCAAAGGTGGCCCCGACTGGAACGGCGAAATAAAGCCCGGTCCGCGCGAAATCGGGTTCAACTACTCGTTCTTACTGCCCGCCACCGGTGACCGAGTCCCGTGTGTGTATGTCGAAAATGGCCGCATTGTTGGCCTCAATCCAGCCGACCCGGTGCAGGTCAGTTACCGCGAGCCGGTTGGCAACGAACCAACCGGTAAAGACCACCCGGAGTTGTTGAAAATGAAGCACTCGCACGGGCATAATCAAACCATCATCAATGGCGTAGGCCGGATCGGGTATATGACAGGCGGAAAAGCCGCTCGCTGGGTAGATGAGGACATGGCCGATGTGCTTACCCAAAAGGCAACCGCTTTTATCGAAACCAACCGGAAGGCCCCTTTCTTCCTGTACTTTTCAACGCACGACATTCACGTGCCCCGGATGCCCCACTCCCGGTTTGTTGGAAAAAGCGGTATGGGGCCTCGTGGTGACGTTATTTTGCAGCTCGACTGGTGCGTGGGCGAGGTTATGAAAGCCCTGGACCGACTCGGGCTGAAACAAAATACGCTCGTAATTATCAGTAGCGACAACGGCCCTGTTATCGATGATGGGTATCAGGATGAAGCCGTTACTAAACTGGGTACTCACCAGCCGGCGGGGCCGCTTCGGGGTGGTAAGTATAGCGCGTTTGAAGCGGGTACGCGGGTGCCGTTCATTGTACGCTGGCCCGGCCGGGTCAGGACTGGTGTTTCTGATGCCCTCATGAGCCAGGTCGATTTGCCCGCTTCACTGGCTGCTTTAGCGGGTCAAAAACCGGCACCGGGCGAAGTGCCGGACAGTTTTAATACCCTGAATACACTTTTGGGCAAAGAAAACAAAGGCCGTGCGTACGTAGTCGAGCAGGCTTTGAACAATACGCTTTCGGTTGTCCGGGGAGACTGGAAATATATTGAACCGAGCAACGGCCCAACTGTGGAGAAAAACACCAACACGGAGCTAGGCAATGCGCAGCAACCGCAGTTGTATAATCTGAAAGCAGACAGAGGGGAAACGAAAAACCGGGCTGGGGAGCAACCGCAATTGGTCGATGAGCTGAGGCAGTTACTCGAGTCTGTACGCGGTAGTGATCGTAAATGATCTCAAACAGAGATAGTTTGCGGGGGCGAGGAACGCCTACAGTGGCCTGTCTGTAGCGTACGTACAGAATTTGTTCCTATTTATTGCTCGTTCACTATTGCGCTATTCAATCTTATTCGTACTTTTGCGGGCCAAACCAGTAAGCTTTAGGGATTGGAAAAACGCAAAAGTATCTGCTTACGCGAACATCTAATACCGACGACTGGCCACTTTGCGGGCGTGGCGAAATTGGTAGACGTGCCAGACTTAGGATCTGGTGCCGCAAGGCATGGGGGTTCGAGTCCCTCCGCCCGTACAACAGTACAATGAGCGAATGTGTGAATGAGTGAATTGGCGAATGTCTCTCGAGCCGCTTTTATTCACGCATTCATCCATTCGCTCATTCACTTAATAAACAATCACAATTGTGGATATAGCTCTCGATAAAGCGAGTGAGACCAATGCCTCGCTACGGATTACGCTGACACCGGACGACTACAAGCCGGAAGTTGATAAAAAACTGAAGCAATACAGTAAGACCGTTGCTCTGAAGGGCTTCCGCCCCGGTCATGTTCCCCCGGCTCTGATCAAAAAGATGTACGGCAAAGGAATACTGGTTGAAGAAATCAATTCTATTCTGGGCAAAACGGTCTCTAATTATATCCGCGAAAACAAACTGCAGGTGGTAGGCGACCCCGTTCCGAACCGGGAGCAGGCCGACGCTATCGACTGGGATACGCAGGAGCAATTTGAGTTCAGCTATGAGCTTGGTTTGGCCTCTGATTTCGACGTTCATTTTGATCAGTTGCCCGCCCTCACGCAGTATCAGATTGAGGTAACGGACAAAGAGATCAACGAAACGATCGAAAACCTCCAGAAGCAGTTCCATACGCATGAGCACGCCGACGAAGTTGCCGATGGCGACACGATCTACGGCGAGCTGAAGCAGGTGAACGCGCCCGAAGGTGCAGAAGCTGGCTTTGCGAGCAAAACGGCTTTCCCAACCAATAAAATGGCTGAGGAAGCCAAAGCTGATTTCATCGGAAAGAAAAAAGGCGAGGTCGTGACGTTCACGATCGAGACGGTTTTCCCCAATGAGAAAGACCGCGCCAACGCTACCGGCGTGAAGAAAGAGGAAGCCGCTGACCTAACCGGTGAGTTTACGTTTGAAATTGAAGACGTAACCCGTCATCAGCCAGCTGAAATCAACCAGGAACTGTTCGACAAAACCTTTGGCATTGGCCAGGTTGAGAGCGAAGAGCAATTCCGGACGAAGATTGCGGAGGTAATCTCGAAAAACTACGAGCGCGAGTCGAGCACGCTGTTGCGGTACGACATTGAGCGTGAGTTACTCAACAATATTCCTATTCTGTTGCCCGAAGAGTTCCTGAAAAACTGGCTCATCGAAAGCAACGAAGGCAAGGTAAGCCGCGAGCAGGTTGATGCCGAGTTCGAAGAGTTTGCCAAGTCGGTGAAGCTGCAACTCATCAAGAACAAGATCGCCGAGACGGCCGATGTGAAAGTTGAGTTTGAAGAAATCATGGAAGTAACCCGTCAGATGGTGCGTGAGCAGTTTGGCTTCACCAACACCGACGACGAGGAGATGAACAAAACCATCGACAAGATCGCCCGGAATTACCTGATGGACGAGAAAAACAACGGTCAGAATTACACGAGCCTGTTCAACCGCGTGTTCGACGACAAAGTAATCGAATACGCCAAAACGCAGGTGACGGTAGAATCGAAGCCCGCTTCATTCGACGAGTTCAAAGCTGTTGCCGAAGGCCGGTAAGAACCTCCTGTAAAAAGAAAAGGCGAACTCATAATGGGTTCGCCTTTTCTTTTTATGGATTGCAGAGGGTTATCTGGTCAGAAGCCGATCCGCTCCCGCACGGGTTCCTGCCCCAGAGCGCGGGCTAATTCAAAGGCGATTCGGTCTTCGTACCGACGCTTCCAGTAATCGGTTTCGAGCCGGAGTTTTTCGAGTTCCAGCTGCTGCTTCTCCACGGTGAGCCGTAGGGTTTCCAGTTCGTGACTCGGGTCGGATAGGGGCACGGCCTCGGCGGGAGTAAGCGGCTCTTCGTCGGTCAGGAGGGCAGCGGGCGATAGGTCGAAAACGGCGGCAATCTGACTCAGCCGCGACAGGGTCAGATCGGTTTTGCCGCGTTCGATGTCGCCATAAGCCGTTGTCGACAAATGGAGCAGATCGGCCATGTTTTCCTGCGATAGCCCCCGTTGCAGGCGCCGGAGCCGGATTCGTTCGCTGAGGGTCATGGGAGAAGGGGTTGAGGTGGTAAAGAAATCAAGTTGTGCTGATAATTTCTACAGTCAGACCGACAATACTTTTCGTTTGCATAACGCATTTTTGTGACGAAAGATTTAGGCCGATGACCGGGATGTTGTTTCTGGAAACTTCTGCGAATCGGGATTAGTTAGTTAAACAAAGGAAACCTTACCATGAATTTCGGACAAGAATTTAGAAAATTTGCCGTACACGGCATGGGCCTTAATGGCCTGACGGTGGACGGTTACATGAACCACACGGTTGAGAACATGACCCGCTCTGTTATTGAAGAGCGCCCCATGAACTTCCGCGAAGTCGATGTGTTTTCGCGCCTGATGGCCGACCGCATCATCTTCATGGGTATGGGAGTAGATGATAACATTGCCAACATCATTGTAGCTCAGTTGCTCTTTCTGGAGTCGGCTGACCCGAAGAAAGACATCCTGATGTACATCAACAGCCCCGGCGGTTCGGTGTATGCCGGTTTGGGTATTTATGATACCATGCAGTATGTGCGCCCCGATGTCGCCACGGTTTGTACAAGCCTTGCTGCTTCAATGGGAGCCGTGTTGTTGGCGGGTGGTGCCGCCGGTAAGCGGTCGGCCTTACCCCATGCCCGTGTTATGATTCACCAGCCCTCGGGCGGTGCGCAGGGCCAATCGGTCGATATTGAAATTACGGCCCGTGAGATCGTGAAGTTACGGGAAGAACTGTACACGATTCTGGCCGATCACTGCGGCAAAACCGTTGAGCAGATTGAGCGCGACTCAGACCGTGACAAGTGGTTCCGTGCCGACGAAGCGAAAGAATACGGACTAATCGACGAAGTACTGCGTCGGGAGCGATAAGCACGCTGTCAACGAGTAATTAAAAAAGGCAACCTCAAGCGGGGTTGCCTTTTTTAATTATCCTACTCTACTCCATACTATGTTTTGTTCGCATAGATCTTAACCTTCATTTGGGGTGTTCGGTAGAAGTTCAGACAGTGGCCGATACGAGTTTTGATACTTTAGACTCGTTTTTGGTTGAAGCTACTGCCGCTCCGTACACGACTAAACCGAATCCGATTTTGTTAATGGCATCGCCAATGTTGTAAACGAGGTCGAGGTTAAGGCCCATGCCGCCGAGCAAGCCACCGGGCATAGCCATGTACCCAATCGGGTAAATCCCCCAGCCGATCAGCACAAAGTTGCGGAGCAGTTTCACGGCTTTGGCAACCTCCGGATTGGGTGAAGCATCGGCCGTCTTTTTTACGTCGCCCAGGGTGGCTTCATAAATAATGCCGAGGTAGCCTAACGTCGATACGGCACCCCAGATAATGGTGTTGCTTGGGTCAATGGCTTCACCGATGTAACCAGTCACCAGCATAAATACCGAATAGCCAATCAGCTTCCAGAGGGTTGACGTTTTGCCGCCGTAGGGCTTGATCAGCAGGTAAAACTCGACGCACATCAGTGGTACAGTGAGGGTCCAGTCGATGTACCGAAATTCGGTGGGCGACGTTTTGGTCTCAAGCCATACCCCACGCATGTAGAAGTAATGTACGGCCGCAATCATGGTGATGAGACCCGAAATTAACAGTGATGTACGCCACTTACCGTCGACCTCACCACGTTCCATGAAGAAGAAGACCGATGCGGCAAACATGGACATGTAACCGGTAAAGAAAGTGAAACCGATCACATCACCTGGCTGAAGTACCTCCAGCAAAATTGAGTTAAGTTGACTAAGCATTGTAGTTGAAGTGAAAAAGTGAACAAACTGAAAAAGTGCAATTAATTATTGAAACATCAACAGAGTGTTCATTTTTATTGTTTAAGATTTTTGTAAAAAAACTAAACAATATTTTTATCCAACGGTACGTGAAATCTGTTTACTTAGTCAATTTTATTTATTTTATTTGAAACTAATACATTGATAATCAGTTATTTAAATTGTTGTCAATTCCGTACATAACCTCAATATGAGGTAAAGTGATTAATGACAAAAAGATAAACAAAAGTGGTAAAGGGTCGAAATCAGGATAAATGGTTTGCCAACTAACTGTAAAAAGAAGGAGAAAGAAGATTGAAAGCAGCGTAAGAGGCAGCGATTTTACCCAGATATGTTTCAGGGCGCCATACGGTTTTTGGTTATTTACAGGCAGGAAATTCTGAAGGGTAGCAAATGAGGAGAGGGCGTGCCAACCACCGAAGTACAACATAAATGAAGGCAGCAAAGGTAAAAAGTAAGCCAGTAAAAGAATGGTGAGCAAACGCATGATTCGAGCACCATTGAGTGAAATTGGGTGATGGCTATAAGCCAGCATGGTCAACACTAAAATTAGCGTAGCCCAACCGCGTAAAACAGCCCCGGCCCGATCGGCAGCAAACTGCCAAACCTGCATAACCTGAGCGTCGGCCTGCACGATGCGGCTCAAAATCGGGCTTGTTTCGTCGGCATGGGTTAAAAGAATGAACCCCAGAACAAAGCCGCCAGCCGCAAGCCGGGCGATAAGCCAGTACGGTGTTTGAGGGGCGTTGTTTAGGTCAGTTTCGCCGAAGTGCCAGGCTGAGATCAAAAGAAAAACCAGTAGGCAAGGCACAGGCGCAAATAGCCATGCAAGTGCATAGAGGCCCATCGTGAGCAAATATTTAGCGATAAACCGCCTGAACGAAAACGGTTTGTGGAGCCGGATGGATCGTTCGTGTTCGACCAAATGATCGAGAGCCCCGTGTGGGATACCCGCAACGGCGAGCATAAAGGCGCAAAAACCTACTTGAAGCGTTTGGGGGAGAGAGCCTATCACGAATTGGTACGTGACTAAAACGAGACCAACGAGAATGGTCAGAAGGGTAGGGGTTTGGTACAGGCGACGCCAAACCCGGGCGGTCAGTAAGCGGATCATCGGTGAAGTGTACGGTTGGTACTTAGTACTAATCTGTTCAAACTCAATATCGAACCGGATGTTTAAGCGTTTTTGCCTCGGTACTGGACCTTCGGACTTCAGACACTGGACGTTAGACTTACTACCTTTATATAGGAAGGTCTAACGTCTAATGTCCAACATCTAATGTCCAGTACTGAGCGTTTTTGCACGATGGTAGACAGATGGAATTTCGCGAACTGGATCAGGAAAAACGAGATGTTGTTTATGTGGATGGATGGGCCCAAATTGCAGGCTTACACAACTGCTCTTCATTGGCCGGTATGATTTCTCGTCCGCTTTTTATCTGGTTGTTGCTCGTAACGGCTCTCGAAATCACGGGCGACCTACTGCGCATACCCGTGTTACATTACGTATGCAAGCCGCTCATTATGCTCTCGCTCATGACCTGGGTGGTGTTTAAACGGGCACACTGGCAGGAGAGCGGACCCGTGCGGTGGCTGTTTGTCGGAATGGTATTTGCCCTGCTCGGCGATGTGTTTCTGATGATTCGGGAAATCGACTTGTTTGTGGTGGGGCTGGGGTCGTTTTTGTTTATGCAACTGGCCTATATAGCCTCTTTTTGGGGGCAACTTAGCGATGCCGGAGTGCGCTTGTCGGCTCGCCAGTTTGCGCTTCGGGCCATTCCGTTTGGATTGTATTCGGCCGGATTTCTGCTGTATCTGTACAAGCCGCTGCGTGCAACCGGATTACTTGGCCCGGTAGTGGGTTATGTAGTCTGTATTGCGCTGATGGGCATCATGGCGGCCATGCGCCGGGAGGCTGTGACCGAGGCTAATTACAGACAGGTAGTGGCGGGGGCCGTATTGTTTATGCTCTCCGACTCGGCTATCGCGTTAAATAAGTTTGCATTCCCGTTGCCTGTTGCCAGCCTGATCGTTATGAGTACGTATGCTGCTGCGCAATACCTGATTGTGACGGGTGTGGTGCAGGCAACCGCCGATGTGGAGGGGGCAGAAGAGGCCGTTCTGTAGCTGCCCTTTGGATAAACAGGTACTTGGGTTTTCGGCACGATGCCTTTATTTTTGTTAGCCTATTATGACTTGATTCGCATCAGGTCTTTTTTTGTGCGGTTTCGGTTAACAAACAATATCAACGCTCCGTTACCGTATCACATTTTTCTACCCGAAATAGACACGTATTCATGCCAAATATTAACTGTTCGTTCTGCGGCCGACGCAAAAATGAGGTCATGCTGCTACTTTCTGGCCTGGATGCCCACATCTGCAATTATTGCATTGAAGAGGGGCATCAGGTGGTGTTGCAGGAAATGAAGCCGCAACGGACCGAGGCTAAAGAGGTTGATATCAAGTTGATCAAGCCGGTCGACATGAAAAAGCACCTCGATCAGTACGTGATTGGGCAGGACGAGGCCAAGAAAGCGTTGACGGTGGCTGTGTACAACCACTACAAACGGTTGATGCAGCCGAAGTCGGCCGATGAGGTAACGATCGAAAAATCGAACATTCTGATGGTGGGCGAAACCGGTACCGGTAAAACCTACCTCGCCCGCACGATTGCCAAGATTCTGGAAGTGCCCTTCTGCATTGCCGATGCCACCGTGATTACCGAAGCCGGATACGTAGGCGAGGATGTGGAAACGATACTGACCCGCCTGCTTCAGGCAGCCGACTATGATGTCGATGCGGCCGAACGGGGTATCGTGTACATTGACGAGATCGACAAAATTGCGCGCAAAGCGGATAACCCCTCAATTACCCGCGATGTCAGTGGCGAAGGGGTACAACAGGCATTGCTTAAATTGCTCGAAGGATCGGTGGTGAACGTGCCCCCGCAGGGTGGCCGTAAGCATCCCGATCAGCGGATGATTGCCCTCAACACCGAAAACATTCTGTTTATATGTGGAGGAGCTTTCGACGGCATTGAGCGGCATATTGCCAAGCGCGTCAACTCACGGCCCATTGGGTTCTCGGGCGAGCGTCGGCTCCACGAGAGCTCCGAAAAGTCATACCTGATGCGGTACGTATCGGCGCTGGATCTCAAATCGTTCGGCCTCATCCCCGAATTGCTCGGCCGGTTGCCTATTCTGACTCACCTTGAACCCCTCGATCGTAAGGCTCTGCTTCAGATCCTGACCGAACCCAAAAACGCCATCTCGAAACAGTACAATAAACTGTTTGCAATGGAAGGTATTGAGCTGAAATGGACCGACGAAGTGCTCGACTTTATCGTTGATCAGGCGCTCACCTATAACCTGGGGGCGCGGGGCCTGCGTTCGATCTGCGAATCCATCATTCTGGATGCCATGTACGAGTTGCCGTCGCAACCCGGCATCAAGGAGTTTACGGTATCGCTCGACTACGCGCGCCAGAAATTTGGCGATTCGAAGTTTCAGGGCATGTTGCGGTGGTCCGATACGTCGGCTGCGGCCTAATCTGGACCGTTTCCTCGCTTTTTCGGAACTGCGTCATTTGTTAGCAACAAAGTCATCAGGGCGTTGTTAGACCGGTGAAATCTGAGTAGTTCACCATTAAACAAAAACGTTATCTGATGAAAACTTTTGCCCAACGAATCACCCTTTTCGTGGCCGGAACGGCCCTGTTCACTGCCTGCAGCCGTCCGTATGCAACCATTCAGCGCACCCCTGCCGAAAAGTTTGCTACGGTTACCAAAACGGAGGCTGTACAAACCATTGCGCCTGCTCAGAATGAAGCACCGGTAGCCGTGCAGGCTCCGGTAGCAACGCCTGACGTGGAAACCCCCGCTGCACCAGTGGCTCCACAAGCTCAATTGGCTACGGTTCGGGCGCAGCTGAACGAAGCCGTTGCCAGTAACAAAGAGGTAATGGCCGACAAGCGGGTGCAGAAGAAAATGGCTAAGATCAACGCCATGCTCGACGCCACCACTCAGCAGGCAACCATGGCACCTGTATCAAACACGGCTGCCAAGAAAATGAACCTGATGGAGCGGACCATGGTGAAGAAGATCGACAAAAAGATCAAGAAGCAGATGGCTCCTGACCAGCCAATGGCGAAGAGCCTGCTCACATTGGGGGCTATCATTGCCATTGCCGGTTTGATCCTGATGTTGCTTGGCGTAGCCAGCCCGCTGGGTGTTATTGCCCTGATTGTAGGTCTGGTACTGATTTTGGTTGATCTGTTGCGATAACCGAAGGCTCAGACACGCGACCGTGTCGGTCTGAAGACCTGAATCCACCAGAGAGCCGCCGGGTGATCGCATGAAGATTGGCTTCGTGCGGCCACCCGGCGCTTTGTTTTTGTATGTTTTATGTATTGAATCGGAATGAAATGTATAATGTAGAATGAATAGTGAAAACGATGATGACCAGCGCATTGAGCTTTTTCCATTGTACATTATTTATTGTGCATTAACTTATAATGGAGTGAATGATTGTGTGAAACGCTCTGGCCCTATTCACTCAATCGCTCATTCACTCAATCACTCAATCAAAACCGTATGGATCAGAAAAAAACAGTGGTGCTGGTGCATGGGCACGGGGTCGATGCGTCGATCTGGGACTCCTTGTACACCGAACTCGCTCAGGATTATCAGCTGATCAAACCCGATTTCTCAGCCCTTGCCAACCATACTACCATTGAAGCCTATGCTGAATATCTGTACAGCATGCTGCAGGCAGCTCAGGTCGACAAGGCAGTGCTGATAGGGCACTCGATGGGTGGATACATTGCTCTGGCTTTTGCCGAGTATCACCCCGAGCTGGTGAGTGGGCTGGTTTTGTTTCACTCGACGGTCTTCGCCGACGATGACGAACGGAAAGCGAAACGGCAGGCCGCTATTGAACAAATTCAGCAGCAGGGTAGCCGGGCTTTTGTCGAAGAGACGGTACCCAAAATGGTGGCATCGTCGCATCGTGAAGCGCTGGGCGAACAGGTTGCCAAGCGTATCGAAATCGGCTCACAGCTGCCTCCTGATGCGCTGGCTGCGGGTGTACGTGCCATTGCCGCCCGACCCGACCGTTCGGCGGTGCTGCAACATGCGTCGTTTCCAATACTCGTGATTGCCGGCAAAGAAGATAACCTCGTTCCGTTTGAGAAAAGCACCCAAATGGCCGATCTGCTCAATGACAAAGGGGCGTTTGTGGGGCTGGACAATGCCGGGCATCTGGGTATGATAGAGCAACCCGAGGAGTCGCTTCGAATTCTGCGCGAATTTCTGGTGCGTGTATAGGGGAAGGGCGGCCGGGCGGCTGGCCTTGTCAAGTTTACAAAAAGGAGGCCCGAGTGCTTCCTTTTTGCTTTTTTTAGCCCTTATTCCCCTAAAAATCCGTAATCTTGTTCTTCTTTTTTTGCGAAACATGAAATGTGCGCAGTCGTACTGACGGCTGACGCCCTCTACTGCCGATGGCTGAGTTATTTAATGTGTACCCGCTGAACGATGTGGAACCCGTTCGGGCGTTGGGCAGCTACCTTTGGGATACCAGGGGAGATCGTTATCTGGACTTGTACGGTGGCCACGCCGTAATTTCGGTAGGGCACACGCATCCGCGTTATGTACAGGCCCTGACGGAGCAGCTAAACCGAATTTCGTTTTACTCGAACTCGGTCAGGATTCCGTTGCAACAGGAGTTGGCCGATAAGTTAGGTGAGATGTCGGAACACCCGGATTATGCCCTGTTTCTATGCAATTCGGGGGCCGAGGCCAACGAAAATGCCCTCAAACTGGCGTCGTTTCATACCGGCCGCAAAAAAGTGATTGCGTTTAGTAAGGCGTTTCATGGTCGCACGGCTGGTGCTGTGGCGGCTACCGACAATAAGGCTATTGTGGCTCCGGTCAATTACAGTGAGCACGTTACCTTTTTGCCGTTCAATGATGCCGAAGCTGCCCAGCAAGGAATTACCGACGAAGCCTGCGCGGTGATCGTTGAAGGAATTCAGGGAGTAGGGGGCATTCAGGTGGCTTCGGATGCGTTTTTGCAAACTTTGCGGAAGCGTTGCGACGAAACAGGTGCCGTGCTTATTCTGGACGGTGTGCAGTGTGGCTACGGTCGCTCCGGCAAGTTTTTCTCGCATCAGTTCAGCGGTATTCAGGCTGATATTATCTCCATGGCGAAAGGCATGGGCAACGGTTTCCCGATTGGAGGTATTCTTATTTCACCCAAGTTCAAGGCGAGTTACGGCTTGCTAGGCACCACGTTTGGCGGTAATCACCTGGCCTGCACGGCAGCCATCGCGGTTCTTGACATCATGCGCGACGAAAACCTGATCGACAATGCCACCCGAATGGGCGAGTACCTCATGAATGGTATCCGGCAGATTGGCGGCTACAAAGAGTTGCGTGGCCGCGGGCTCATGATCGGAATCGAGTACGATTTTCCGGTGGAGTCGCTACGGAATACACTGCTGTACGATCACCATATTTTTACGGGGGTAGCAGGCAAAAACACGGTTCGTCTGTTGCCGTCACTGGCCGTTGGACAGGCCGAAGCCGATCAGTTTCTGGAGGCTCTGAGCGTTTGCCTGGCCGTTCAATCGTAACGATATTCCTGACAAAAACACTTTTACCAACACAGGAGAACACGGGCTACCAATTGAGCTTGTCGTTGACGGGTGTTCGTCTCCTGGGTTTACGATTCATTATGCAGCATTTCATTTCCCCCACCGACGTCACTGATATTCACGCCCTCGTTAAGCAGGGGCTGTATGTGAAAGCCAATCCGTTTGAAGATGCGCACCTCGGCAAAAACAAAACCATTGGCCTCATCTTCTTCAATTCGAGTCTGCGTACCCGGCTGAGTACCCAAAAAGCGGCTCAGAATCTGGGTATGAACGTGATGGTTATGAACGTCGGGCAGGATAGCTGGGGGCTTGAAATGGAAGAAATGATTGAAGGCCACCCCGTTATCATGAACGGCGACAAAGCCGAACACGTGAAGGAAGCGGCAGCCGTGATTGGGCGCTACTGCGACGTGATCGGAATTCGGGCCTTTGCCGAGCTGAAAGACCGCGATAAAGACTACCGCGAGCTGGTGATGAGTCAGTTTCGGAAGTATGCAGGTAAACCCATTGTGAACCTCGAGTCGGCTACCCGGCACCCGCTGCAATCGCTGGCCGACTGTATCACCATTGCCGAGGCAAAAGCGGCCTATGCCATGCCGGCCCGCCCTAAGGTGGTACTGACGTGGCTCCCGCATTTTAAAGCATTGCCGCAGGCGGTTGCCAATTCATTTTGTGAATGGATGAATCCGCTGGCCAATGCTGGAGAAATTGAGTTTGTTGTGACGCACCCCCCCGGATACGAACTGGCCCCCGAGTACCTCGGCAACGCACGCGTTGAGTACGATCAGGAGAAAGCCTTCGAAGGAGCCGATTTTATCTACGGTAAAAACTGGTCGTCGTACACGCATTACGGACAGGTGCTTACGCAAAACCCGGCCTGGATGGTAACTATGGATAAGATGCAGCTGACCAATAACGGTAAGTTTATGCACTGTTTGCCCGTGCGTCGGAACGTGAAAGTGTCCGACGATGTGCTCGACAGCCCGCAGTCGCTGGTGATTGAGCAGGCAGCCAACCGCGAATGGTCGGCGCAGGCGGTACTGAAAGAAATTCTGCTTACGCTGTAATTCTACGTCCACGCGCTTCGCACAGCCAGGTGTATAGCCGAAATTGACTGTATAATGTACAGTGAATAATGTAGAATGAATGGTCTGATAATCAGTAAGGTAAATCTCTGTTCATTATGCATTGTTCCGTATTTATTCACGTATCTTGCTGTTTTGTAGGCGTGTATGGCAAACGAAAACCATAAACCCAAAACCTTAACTTCTTCATGAGTACCCAACTGACTATAATCAAGATTGGTGGTAATGTGGTCGACAATCCGGATGCACTCAAACGGTTTCTGACCGCGTTTGCGGGGCTGCCCGGCGATAAAATCCTGATTCATGGCGGAGGGAAAGTGGCTACCCAGGTGGCCGAGAAATTAGGGGTGCAGACAACCATGGTCGATGGACGGCGGATTACCGATCGCCCTATGCTCGACGTGGTGACGATGGTTTATGGTGGCCTCGTAAACAAACAACTAGTGGCCCAATTACAGGCACTGGGAGTCAATGCCATTGGGCTTACCGGTGCCGATGCTGGTACGGTACTGGCCCGTAAGCGGCCCGTCAAAGAGATCGATTATGGGTTTGTAGGCGATGTGATTGAGGTCGATTCGGGGCAGATTCTGTACTTCCTGAGGCAAGGCCTCACGCCTGTGTACGCACCCCTGACCTACGATGAGGCAGGTAACATACTGAATACCAACGCCGACACAATGGCGTCGGCTATTGCCGTTGATATGGCTGGGCGGGCTTCGGTTACGTTAGTGTACTGCTTTGAAAAGAAAGGCGTACTGGCCAACCCCGACGATGATAATAGCGTTATGGGCAAGCTTACCCCCGACCTGTACGCCGAACACAAGGCGGCTGGCACCATCAACAAAGGCATGATTCCGAAGCTCGACAATGCCTTTAATGCGCTCGACAAGGGCGTATCGCGGGTGGTGATTTGCCACGCCGATGAAGTGGCTGCTGCCGTAACCGGAGAGGGAGCTGGCACCACCCTGCGTTTGCCAACGCCTGCCTGAACTGGTTAACTTTTTGTGTCGATTGGCCGTTTTAGGTGCAGAAACCTTACATCTGTTTCTGTTGCTTGCCTATGCACCTTGTTGAGTGCCCCCGCGATGCCATGCAGGGCCTGCCGCATCTTGTACCCACCGACCTGAAAATCTGCTATCTGAATGCCCTGCTTCGGGTCGGCTTTCACACGCTTGATTTTGGTAGCTTCGTGTCGCCTAAAGCCATTCCGCAAATGGCTGATACCGCCGACGTACTGGCCGGGCTCGACCTTACCACAACGCGCACCCATCTGCTGGCCATTGTCGCCAACCTGCGCGGAGCGGCCGAGGCACTCACCCACGATCAGATCGGGTACATCGGGTTTCCGTTGTCGGTATCCGAAACATTTCAGCAACGCAATACGAACAGGAGTATCGACCAGGCTCTTGCCGATTTGGCCGAGATGCAACGGATGGCCCAGCAGGCCCGCAAACAGCTGGTGGTTTACCTATCTATGGGTTTTGGAAACCCGTATGGTGACCCCTATAGCCCTGAACGGGTTGGTTTGTTCACACAAAAGCTTGTTGATCTGGGTGTGCGAATCATTGCCCCGTCGGATACCGTGGGTACATCGACACCGGCGGCAATTGAGTCGTTATTCCGGCATTTGCTGACTCGATTTCCCGGTGTAGAATTTGGCGCTCACCTGCATACCCGACCGGGTGAAACCCGCCCGAAGGTAGCTGCTTGCCTACGGGCAGGGGTGACCCGAATAGACGGGGCTTTGCGCGGGTTTGGCGGGTGCCCCATGGCGGCCGACGACCTTACGGGGAATCTGCCAACCGAAGAAATTATCCCGTTGGTAGGGGTTGAGGGGCTCAATATGGCCGCGCTTGATGAAGCCCTCCGGCTTTCAAAAGACGTATTTGGGCCAGTTGCGCATTGACTCACGCCGTAGCAGGTTGTAATGGGTATTCTTCCCGTAGCCTGCTTCGGCGGAGGGGAGGAGTCTACATAAACAACTGCTGAATTTCTTCTTTTACTGCCCGAATTGCGGCAGCGGTGGGTTGCGTGTCGCGCTGAACAATCCGCTCAAAAATTCGCTTCGATAGGTCGATAGCGGGGGCTTCGGGCGACGTATCACCGGAGGCCTGATTGATAAGCATCGTGACCTCGTTCATCGCATTCTGAATTTGATCCCAGACGACCTCACTCATGTACACCTGTTGCGAGAGGTTATGGTTGTACTCGTCCCGGATTTCGGCCAGCAGGCGCTGCTGGAAATCGAGTACGGTGGTCGCGCTGCCGTTGAGCCGTACCAGCAAGTGATTGGGGCTGATTCGCTCCAGAAACAAAATCATTCGCTCATAGGCCTGCAACCGGATCGGAATTACAGCTTCGGTATAGCGGGTTTTCACGTCGTTCTGATGCCGGGCTGCTTCACGTTCCAGTAACAGTTTAACGGTCAGAAACATACCGTATAAAACCAGAGCGGCCGGTATGGTTAACTTGAGTAAGTCAGCAATTAACTCCATTTGTTCAGTCTGCTTGTTTGGGCAAAAATAAATAACTTTGACTAGAGGGCCTGTTTTGGAGGCCTTCCGGAAAACTACCTATGCTTGATCAACCCGTTCGGATTACGGCCGAAGCCCACTACCAAATTCAAAATACCTTAAACCATCAGAAGATTCCGGCTGAATACGGTCTTCGGGTGGGTGTACGCGGAGGGGGCTGCGGGGCCTCCTGGTTGCTGGGCTTCGATACCCCCGGCCCAACCGACGAAGTGTATAACGTAGAAGGGGTGCGTGTCATTATCGACCGCAAACACCTTCTGTATGTTTTAGGGGCGCAAATTGGTTTCGAAGCCGGTGAAGAGGGGCGCGGATTCACCGTCGAAAAGGCGTAAGTTGGCATGATTTTAGTGGGAAGAGCCCCGAAGCCTCACCCTGTCTTGTGAAACACATTGAGAAGCATATCTTCCTGATTCTGGCGGTACTTCTGGTCGTTCTGTCGGCCCTTTGCTACACGCTGCTGGAACGAGGAGCCCCCGGTGCTACCGACGAGCAGTATGTGTCGTTGGTGCGTGATCGTGTTCGGGCTGAATTGGCCGTTAGTAATGAAGAGCTGAAACAGGTTGGCGAGCAAGTTCGGCTGGCTCAGGATTACTCTTTTTCAGGACTTCAACAGCCAACACGTTACCCGTATTTCATTTTCAAAAACGGCGAACTTCTATTCTGGTCCGATTACCAGTTTGTGCCAAACTATGCGGCCGTGGCATCCGTAAACCGGCCTCAGCTCGTTGATTTTGAACAGGGGCGGTACCTGGTTAGTCGGCTGAATGTGCGTAAAGGGGCCGATGTTCTGGCTATTTATTCGCTAGTTAATATCTATCGGCAGTACAAAACATCCAGCAGTTATTTGCAATCGGGTTATAACGCCGATCTGTTCCGGCTCGACCCGCAGCAGATCAACGGGGTGCGGAGCCCAACGGCCTACCAGAACATTTACGAGCCCAAAGCGGGGTTCCTGTTCTCGGTTGTTCCTCCGCGCGTCGATGCGTTTCGGAACGACTCTACACCGGTTAATACCGTTATTTTAGGTTCGCTGGCCGTTTTGTTTCTGGGCCTGTACGTAGGATTGCAAATTGTACGCTTGCGCCGGAGCCGGCATTATGGGGCTGGCTTTGCACTGCTCGCGCTGTATTTTGTCATTTTGCGGGGGGTAATGCTTTATTTTGGTGTGCCGTTTCTGTTTTTTGAAACGGAATTGTTTAACCCCAAATTCTACGCATCGTCGTTTTTGGCCCCTTCTTTGGGCGACATGCTGCTCAACTGCGTGGTGGTGGCCATGTTGTTGCTGTATCTGGTGCTGTACTACTTCCGGTCGCATTTGTACAACCGGCTGATTCATTTCCCTCAGTGGAGCCGCTGGGCCTTAGCACTTGTATGTGTGTTGCTTAGTTACGGCACGTTTTACGCGTGCTTCGTGGAGTTGAACAACATCTACGTCAAGTCGCAGTTTACGCTCGATATTACCCTCAATATCCGGTTCAACGGCCTCAAAGCGGCCAGTTTGCTTGTTTTTGTCTCGATTTCGATCATCTATTTTTTAGCCCTGAACCTGCTTGGAAGCCTGTACATCCGGTTTGTTGATACGCCCTGGCTCGGTGTGTTGGCGATCGGGATTGCCAGTGTGCTGGCCGCCATTGGTTTCTACACGGTAGATGCGTTCAATGATCCGATCTGGATTGTCAATGGCCTGTTTTTCCTACTTCTGTACCTTAGCCGTTTTCCCCGCACCTTGTACGCGTTTGAGTACCGTACGTCGATCTACCTGTTTCTGTCGGCACTGGTGTGTGCCTGTATGACGACGTATGTGGTGTATCAGCAGGAAATTCGGAAAGATGTTGCCCAGAAAAACGAGTTCGGGATGCGGCTGCTGGCCGAAAACGATGATTTCGGCGAGTTTTTACTCCAAAAATCAGCCGAAGTGATTAGCCGGGACCCGGACATTCAGCGGTTCATGGACGATACGCTACTGGCCCCCGGTCGAATTCAGCAACACGTGAAAACGGCGATTCTCGACCGCTATTTCAATAAGTACGATACTGAGGTATTGTCGTTCGATGCAAATGGATATCCCATTGACCGGGCGCTGGCGGGTGAAAGTTTGCAGCAACTGCGCGAGCAATTTGGGCAGGAGCGGTACAAAACCCAGTACAATAATCTGTTCTTTGTCAACGAAGTCGGCAGCACGTTTATCAAGCAGTACGTGCAGTTTATCGAGATTCGTAAAAGCCAAACCAACGCGACAATTGGATACATTGTGTTACGATTGCGGCTCTGGGGAGGATTGCCCAAGAATGTATATCCCGAGTTGCTTGTTGATAACCCGCTTTTCGAACTCCCCGAAGCGCAGGATTACAGCTACGCGATTTACGGTCGCCCCCCACTGGGTCAAACCCATCCAAATCGCTTGATTTACAGCGACGGTCCGTACAATTATGACCGAAAATTGCCGCTCAACGCACTGAGTAATGCCTCGCTGTACAACGGAGGTCTGGTGATCAACGAGTACAAGCACGTAGGCCTGAGAGGGAAAAACGGCCGGACGGTGGTGGTATCATCGCTCAACTACCCGTATCAGAGTATGTTGTCTAACTTTTCGTTTCTGTTTCTGGTGCTGGTTATCACGGTGCTGGTTGTGATTGCGGTGTACGCTGTCAAATACGGATTGTCGCGGTTCAGCATCAACCTCTCTACCCGGATTCAGATTCTGCTCAATCTGGCTTTTTTCCTGCCGTTGCTGCTGGTGGTGCTCATCATCCTGAGCGTGATTAGCTCCAACTACATAGCAAATCAGGAGGCTACTTACATCAGCAATACCCGGAACATTGCCGCCAATTTCCTGACCTACCTCGATGAGTACGCGCAGGAACGCCGGAGTAAGGCGGCTATGGAGGAAGAACTAAAAAAGATTGCCCACGATGCTGGCGTCGATATCAATCTGTTCGATACCAAAGGACGCTTGTTTTCGTCGTCGCGACCACTTATTTACGAAGGGGGCCACCTGTCGAAGTTTATCAATCCCGAAGCTTACGTTCACCTGATTGAGAATAAAGAAAATCAGGTTCTGCTCGACGAATCGCTGGGAAGCAAGCCGTACCGTACGGCGTACACCAATATCCGCTCGTACGATGGGCGGCAGTTGGGTGTGTTGAGTATTCCGTATTTCTACGCCCGGCCCGACCTCGACCGGCAAGTGAGCGAGGTGATCGCGTCGGCGCTGAACGTGTTTATGTTTCTGTTCATCATTTTCATGGCTCTGTCGTACGTGGCTTCGCGCAAACTGACCCGACCCCTGAAAATTCTGACGCAGAAAATCCGGCGAACCAATCTGGACAAGCTGAACGAGCCCCTCGAATGGAAGTCAGATGACGAAATTGGCTTGCTAATTGGCGAGTACAACCGGATGCTGGTAAAGCTTCAGGATAGTAAATTGGCCTTGTCGCAGAGCGAAAAACAGTCGGCCTGGCGCGAGATGGCCAAGCAGGTAGTGCACGAAATCAAAAACCCGCTGACGCCCATGAAGCTCACCCTGCAACAGCTTCAGCGCACGCTACCCGCTGGTGAGGGCGATACCCGCGCCCGCCGGATTTTGCAACGGACGTTCGATTCTCTGCTCGAACAGATTGATAATCTGAGCGACATTGCCACCTCGTTTTCGGAGTTTGCGAAGATGCCTATGCCCAAAAATGAGGTGTTCGAAATCTCGTCGGTGCTCAATAAGGCGGCTGATCTGTACGCCGATGATACCCGAATTTCGCTTACCCGGCAGGTGCAAACAGGCCCGATTATGGTGCGGGGCGACCGGCACATGATGGGTCGAATCCTGACTAACCTGATTATCAACGGTATTCAGTCGGTGCCGGCGGGTCGTCGGCCTACGGTCGAGCTGAAACTGTTTACGAGCGACGATCTGGTCAATATTGAAGTGCACGACAACGGGGCTGGAATACCGGAGGCTATCCGTAACAAAATTTTCCTGCCCAATTTTAGTACCAAACAGGGAGGTTCAGGGCTTGGGTTGGCCATTGCCAAGCGCGGAATCGACCATGCTGGGGGCAGTATCTGGTTCGAGACCACGGAAGATGTCGGCACATCATTTTTTATCTCGCTGCCCCTCACAGACCCGGCTACGATTAGTTCGGCCCGTACCCTTACCGGTGATTTTACGCCGGTGATAACCAAAAAAAACGGGTCTGCACCGATCGGGATTAATCCCCTTGGTACAAACCCGAATTAGAAGCGAGCCCGTTACTCTACTCGTTATCGATGGTTACGTGTTTCCAGTTTTCACCCGACCGGATGCGGTTCAACTGGGTGTGCGTGATACCAAATTGCTTGGCGATCATCTTCAACCGGTTTTTGTCGTTCCGGAGCAACTTCTTAATGATCTTCACTTTGCTTTCTGTAAGCTTGTAGTTACGGGTGCGTAGCGGAATCTCCGGGCGTTTGATGTTCGGATTGTGCCGGTTATGCTCAATCATGCTGTCTTTGGTCACCCAGCGCAGGTTCTGGTAATAGTTGTTGTGTTTATCGTGATCCAGATGAATCACATACGAACACGTCTCCTCTTCGCGATCCAGAAAGTACTCGGCTACCAGCTTGTGCACGTATCGGTTGATCGTTTTGCCCGATACCCGGATGTTCAGTGTCCGATACCCCTGAATCACCGAGCCTTTGATAATTGTGCCCTCTCCGTTGCCTGATTGAAAGCTACGAATTCGGCCATAGTTTGATACTTCGTACCGGGGTGGGTTTTCGATTTGATCGAATACAATCGGCACCCACTTTTCATTCCAGAAACTCTGGTTTCTCTTGTCATTCATTTGCCAAGACGTTTGTGCCGCACTATAGGTCTACCTAGTCTAGCGCTGAGTGTTGTTTAACAAATGTACAACGCGATAGTCAGGATATACAAGTTAAAAGACCCTGAAAATGATCTTTTTAAGGCTACGGGCGACGTATATGGGTGATAAAAGCCGAAAGTTCGGCTCTATTTTTAAGTAAAACCTCCACAAAGGTTCTTTTGTTGCCTTTATATTGTTTAATATTTTTCTATAATTGTTAAACAATATCTATATCTCTACCGAGTCGTAGGCTAAACTTGTTGAACCATTGAGGCCCCAACAAGCGTAATAGTATCAGTAGGGGGATAAATGCCCTTCTGAATAGATAAGACTAATGAGCAGAAAAGGAAAAACCTTGATTCTGGGTGCTACCGAGAAGACTGACCGATATGCCAACCGGGCTGCAGTTTCTTTGTTGAATCATGGCCACGAAATCGAAATGATTGGCCTGCGAGAGGGGCAGGTGCGGGGTAAGCCCATTCTGACCGGCTTGCCGGAGTTGACCGATGTTGATACGATCACGATGTATGTCGGGGCCCGGAATCAGACCGGCTATTACGACTACATAAAAAAACTGAAGCCCCGGCGGGTTATTTTTAACCCCGGGGCTGAAAATCCCGCTTTCGAACGGGAGCTAAATGAAGCAGGCATCGAACCGATCGATGCCTGTACGCTGGTAATGTTGTCGGTAGGGACGTATTAATGGGGGGGAGAAAGGAGGAGGGAGGAGGGAGGAGGAATGCCGTACTTGTGTTCCTTCTTTTTTCCTCCTTCCTCCTTTCCTCCGTTCTCCCTCTTTTTTTACCACCTTATCAACGCGGATGCCCAGGTGAAGCCACTACCAAAAGCTGCCAGGCAGATAAGGTCACCGGGTTTGATGCGGCCCTCGTCGAAAGCTTCGGTCATGGCGATTGGGATAGATGCCGCGGTTGTGTTACCGTATTTGTGGATGTTGCTCACCACCTGTTCTTCGGATAAGCCCATTTGTTGCCGTACATACTCCGAAATTCGGACGTTGGCCTGATGCGGCACCAGCAACGAAATATCGCTCGGCTTGAATCCGTTGGCGTCCAGGCTTTCGTTAATTACTTCCGAAAACCGAACCACGGCGTGCTTGAATACCGCATTGCCGTTCATAACCACATCGAAGCCGCCTTCGTCGATCATCTCTTTGGTTGCAGCTCGTCCGGGCCGACTGCTGCCGGGATCTTTCACGTACAAATCTTCGGCGAAGCGTCCGTCGGCATGCAAGTGGGTCGACAGAATGCGGTGTTCCGGGTCGGTGGTAGCTTGCACCACAGCGGCCCCAGCCCCATCGCCGAAAATAACCGCTACGTTGCGGCCCGCCGTGCTTTTGTTAATCCAGCTCGACTGAATTTCGGAACCGACTACAAGAATAGTCCGGTACATACCGGTTTTAATAAACTGATCGGCAATGGAGAGGGCATACACGAAGCCCGAGCATTGGTTACGAATGTCGATCACACCAATGCCCTCCAGCCCCAGCTCGCGCTGCATCAGGAAGGCCGATCCGGGAAAGAAGTAGTCGGGCGTGATGGTGGCATACACAATCAGGTCCACATCCTGTGCCTGTACGGCCGCCCGCTCAAGTGCCATGCGCGAAGCTGCCGTAGCCATGCTGGCGTTGGTTTCTTTACCGTAAGTGAAATATCGACGCTGCTGAATACCGGTTCGCTCCTGAATCCACTGATCGGAGGTCTCCATATATTGCGTCAGGTCATTGTTGGTCACTACGTTTTCGGGCACGTAGAAGCCCAACCCCGTTATGGTCGAGTACGTCATGAGAAAGACTGAAAGTGCTGTAAAAATAGCACTTCTTCGCCGGATATTGGATATTGGATAGGCGTTGTTGGACTTTTTAACGCCCCTTTAAACGATGAAGTGCAGGTTAATTAGCTGCCAAAAATAGTCAGGCGGATGCCTCGCCAATGAATGACTAAGCCGGTTGCAGCGTAAATGTGTACTCTTCCATAATCAGGTTGGCCAGCAGTTGGCGGCATGCCGAATCAACGGTTTGGCGAGCCTGATCCTCCGTCTCGGCGTCGACCTCCAGCGTAATGTGTTTGCCAATCCGCACATTATCAATCGCGTCCATCTGTAGGTTGTGCAACCCCAGCTTTACAGCTTTGCCTTGCGGGTCAAGAATCTCCTTACGGGTCATTACGTCGATCTGAGCGAGGTATTTCATGAGTCAATCATTGGGCAATCCGGGCGAAAAGCTACCGGGTGTATCTCCCGGCTACCAACTGCTTGTGGACCGCTACTTTTTGAAAACGAGTGAAAAAAGAATGTACAGTAGAATAATGAGCGGAAGGCCCGCGAACTGCAAAAATAGCAAGAGTAGCGTGGAAAGGACTAAAAAAATGTACTTGATCTGATTGTCGGCCCAGGCAAACGTTTTGAATTTGAATGCCATCAACGGCAGTTCGGCCACCAGCAAATATGACATCACCAGCGAATACCCGACCAGAAACCACGGTTGCTGCACCAGGTCGGCCCCCGGTTGTCCGTACGCAATCATGAGCGGAAAGGCCGCTACAGCCAGCGCGTTAGCCGGTGTGGGTACGCCAATAAACGAATCGCTCTGCCGCGTGTCGACGTTGAATTTGGCCAACCGAAGTGCTGAGAATACCGCCAGCGAAAATGCAACATACGGCAGGTAATCGCCTTGGAGCGACAGGGTTTCGAACCCTTCGGTAAAGGCCCCAAGCAGCGAAAAAATGATGAAGGCGGGCAGCACGCCAAACGTGACGCAATCGGCAAGCGAGTCGAGTTCTTTGCCAATAGCCGATTGGGCGTTGACGAGCCTCGCCACAAACCCATCGCCAAAATCGAGTAGGGCGGCCGCAAAAATAAGCCCGGCTGCCAGCGGTAAGTTACCGGCGTAGACCTGTACGATCCCGAAGCAACCACACAGCAGGTTGCCACAGGTCATGGCGTTGGGAAGATGTTTGAGCATAGGAAAGCAATGGGAGAAAAGGAGGAAGGAGAAGGGAGGAAAGGTTTGGTTTTCTTCCCTTCTTCGTCACTCAGCCACGTACATAGGGGTTGTGCTTTTTCTCGTGACCGATGGTTGTGGGGTCCATGTGTCCCGGATACACGGTATAGTCGTCGGGTAGGGTGTATAACTGCCCGGTAATGCTCCGCTTGAGGTCGGCGGCATTACAGTACGGGAAGTCGGTGCGTCCAACGCTTTCGCGGAACAGCACATCGCCCCCAATCACGTACCAGTCGGCATGATTCACAAAGGCTACGTGACCCGGTGCGTGGCCGGGCACAAACCGGACTTCAAATGCACGGCTCCCCACGGTCAGCGTATCGCCTTCCTGAATGTATCCGTCAATCTCAAACGGCTCAAAACCACGGAGGCCGTACATGGCCGCGCGGTTGGGTGTATCGTTCAGAATGACCTGTTCGTTGGCGTGCATAAACACCGAAACCCCGTACCGGCGTTTCAGGTACGCACAGCCAAACACGTGGTCAAGGTGAGCGTGTGTGAGCCAAACGGCTTTGAGTGTGAGGTTGTTGCTGTCCAGAAAGGCACCCAGGGCTTCTTTCTCGGCCTGATCATAACAACCGGGGTCAATCACAACGGCCTCGCGGGGTGTAACCCCCGTCTCATCGGCGATGACGTAAGTGTTTTCGGCAAATGGCGAAAAGGTGAACGATTGAAGCATATTACAAAAGTAGAAACACCGTTGGTTTCTTGTGTAAATCGGGCACGTTGGCTTTCCACTCGCGCACAGATTTGGTCTGCACCAGCGCGTCGGGTGCAGTTAGGTTGCAGGCCACACAGACACGCGTTTCGGGATGGCAATGAGTCAGAATATCGCCCATGAGGTGATTGTTTCGGTAGGGCGTTTCCATGAAAATCTGGGTTTGCAACCGCTGTTGGGCTTCTTTTTCGAGATGCTTGAGCGTGCGTGCCCGGTCGTGCCGGTCAATGGGCAGATAGCCGTGAAAGACAAACGACTGCCCGCTCAAGCCTGAGGCCATCAGGGCCAGCAGAATAGACGATGGCCCGATGAGTGGTACCACTTTCCAGCCGAGTTTGTGGGCCATACCAATTACCACGGCACCGGGGTCGGCCACACCGGGGCAACCAGCCTCCGACATGACGCCCGCGTTGCGCTTCTGCTCCATCAGCTCCTGAATCTGACGGCGTGTGTCGGCAGGGGGCGTGTCTTTGTCGAGCAGATGAAACGTGGTTTCGTCGATGACCCGGCCGGTTTTCAGCTCGGTGATAAATCGGCGGGCTGTGCGCAGGTTCTCAACAAAGTACGCATCGGTACGGCTCACCACCTCGCTTACAAAGGGCGGTAGTACCTGCGGAGCCGTTCCTTCGGCAAGGGGAGTGGGTATTAAATAAAGCGTTGGCACAGTTGTGTCAGGTTATTTAGGGGCCGCCCGTTTCGGAGCGGATTGACTATGAACGAAATGCGTTTATTGACCTTTAATAAAGCCGATAAGCGCCTGAACAAACTCCGCCGGTTTTTCGGCCTGTACCCAGTGCCCGGCGTCGGCAATGGTTTCTACGCGGCTGTTGGGGAAAAGTTTCCGGATGCCCGGCAGGTCGCTATCAGCAATGTAGCCTGATTCGCTTCCCCGAATAAACAGAGTTGGCTCGGTTACGATCCGTGGGTTGTTGAGTTCTTCGCCCACGCTATGAATTTCGCGTTCGATCACGGGCAGGTTGATTCGCCAGTCGAACCGGCCTTCGGCGGTGCGGTACAAATTCTTTAATAGAAACTGCCGGACTGTGGGCGAGGGCTCGTAATTTTTCAGGGTCTCGTCGGCAATGTTGCGGTTGTTGAGCGTAGCCAGATTAATGGCACCCAGCCCCCGCAAAATTTCGCCGTGATGTACCGGGTAGAACTTGGGCGCAATATCCACCACTACTACTTTACTGTACGACGGGTTGGCGGCCGCATCACCCTCGTTAGGGTAGTTCATCACGTATTGCATCACGGTTTTGCCGCCCATTGAGTGGCCAACGAGTACCGGTTTGTGGAGGTTATGCTCGCGGATAAACTCGTGCAGGTCGGCGGCCATACTGTCGTAATCGAACACCTCGTGCCGGGGCGACTGACCGTGGTTTCGCTGATCAATCAGATAGACGTGGTAGCCCTCGGCGGCAATGCTTTTGCTGATGGTAAGCCAGTTGTCCGACGACCCAAACAGGCCGTGCAGAATAATGATGGTAGGGTGAGCCGGGTCGCCCACTTCACGAAAAAAGAGTTTCATAAACACAACGAACAGTGAACAACGAATCAGTGAACGTAAACAACTTTGTCCTGTTGGGCAACTAATCGCCCAAACGAGTGCAGACTGAAACCGTGTTGGCTGGCCAGTTGCTCAAATTCGTCGGTATGTTCAGGGGCTACTGCAATCAGTAAGCCACCCGAGGTCTGTGGGTCGGCCAGAATAATCCGTTGGTTGTCGGTGAGCGGAGCAATTTTGTGGCCGTAGCTATCCCAATTGCGAACGGTGCCGCCCGGAATGCTTTTTTGGGCAATGTAATCGTCGATTACCGACAGTTTCGGAACGGCCGCAAAGTCGACTTCGGCACTTAGCCCGCTACCCTCGGCCATCTCGGTTAGGTGGCCCAGCAAGCCGAAGCCAGTTACGTCGGTCAAGGCTTTCACGTACGGAAGTTTGCCCAGCACGGCCCCGAATGAATTCAATTGGGCCATTTGGCGGGGAGCCAGTTCGGCATGTTCGGGGCGAAGGAGGCCTTTCTTTTGGGCCGTTGTCAGAATACCTACACCCAGCGGTTTGGTCAGATACAACCGGCACCCCTCGGTAGCAGTGTTGTTTTGTTTCAGGTGCTCAATACGTACCCGACCCGTCACGGCGAGGCCAAACACCGGTTCGGGGCAGTCGATGCTGTGCCCACCGGCGAGCGGAATACCCGCCTGTGCACAAATAGCTCGGCTCCCCGCCAGTACCTGTCCGGCTACTTCGGGGGGGAGTTTGTCAATCGGCCAGCCCAGAATCGCAATAGCCATGATAGGCTCACCACCCATGGCGTACACGTCGCTGATAGCGTTGGCTGAGGCTATACGCCCAAAATCAAACGCATCGTCGACGATGGGCATGAAAAAATCGGTGGTGCTGATAATGGCCTCACCATTGCCCAAATCCATCACGGCAGCATCGTCGCGGGCGTCGTTGCCAACGAGTAAGCTGGCCAGTGTCGAAGTGGGGGAGGGGGTGACGAGGTCGGTATCGGGTCGCTCGGTTTCGTTCGACTGGTTCCCGTGGAGAATTTTGTCGAGGACTTTGGGGGCAATTTTACAGCCACAACCCGCCCCATGACTATATTGAGTAAGTTGATACGTCGATTCGGAGAGCATTGTACGATGTGCGTAAGAGAATGACTTGAATTAGAATAGTACCCAAATAGCGGATAAATAGTTTCTGGCAAAAATATTTGAAGGCTTAACAAAAAATTAATACCCCAAAATAGAATGGATACGCGGAGTAAATGACTTTTTCCATGAAATAACCCCGTTCAAAAGAAAATCGTAGTACTTTTTTAAGACGCGGTGCTTTGAAGTCACCGATAAAAAAATGCAATTTTGCACCCGGAATTGAACACCTTGAGTCCAACCCATACGGACTTCATGACATTATCAACCAAACCAATCAAATCTATGTACAAAAAGTTACTGCAATCACGAGCAGCGCTCCTGCTGTTCGGCAGTATGCTACTGGCTATTCTTGGCGGTAGTGCAGCTTTGGCACAGGTAACATCGTCGGCCATCAACGGCTTTGTTACTGACGGTAAGGGCGATGGTCTGCCAGGAGCGACTGTCATTGCCGTACACACGCCATCAGGTACCCGGTATGGTACAACTACGAATGCATCGGGTGTTTATACATTTCCGAACGTTCGGGTTGGTGGACCGTACACAATTACAGTAACCTATGTAGGTTTCCGGGAGCAGGCGTTGAACAACGTATTTGCGAGCCTCGGTACTACGGCCGACGCCAACTTTAAAATGGTTGACGAAAGCACGAGCCTGAACGAAGTAGTGATCACCACCAACCGCTCGGATATTTTCAGCTCAGAGCGCACGGGGGCCGCTATCTCGTACGGTCGCGAAACCATCAACACGACGCCAACCATTGGCCGTACGCTGAACGACATTACGAAGTTCAACCCGTACGGCAACGGTCAGTCGTTTGCTGGTCAGGATAGCCGCTTTAACAACATTACTATTGACGGTGCTGTGTTCAACAACGGCTTTGGTCTGGGTAGCTCAGCACAAGCTGGTGGCCGGACGGGTACGACGGCTGTTTCGCTCGACGCCCTCGATCAGGTGCAGGTAAACGTAGCGCCTTTCGACGTTCGTCAGTCAGGTTTTACCGGTGCTGGTATCAACGCCGTAACGCGCTCGGGTACAAACGAATTTTCTGGATCGGCTTACACGCTGTTCCGTTCTGACCGGTTTGTTGGTAAAACGGTAGATGGTGTGAAGTACACCCCGGCTCCAAACCTTAGCGAAACCACGTGGGGTTTCCGTTTGGGTGGCCCGATCATCAAAAACAAACTGTTCTTCTTTGTCAACGGTGAGCAATTTGACAGTAGCACACCGGCACTTACGTGGTCATTGAATCGCGGTCAGACAGGCGGAGGTAATATTTCACGTCTTACAGAGGCCGAAGCAAATGATCTGACGCAGTTTATGCAAACCAACTTTAACCGGACGCTGGGACCATTCGATGGTTTCAACAACCAGGTAAAAAGTATCAAAGGTCTGGCTCGTATCGACTATAACATCAACGACAAGCACAAACTGTCGGTACGGTATTCGCACCACAACTCAGAATCGGGCGTGCCCATCAGCAACAGTAACAGTAGCAACACGGCTGGTAACGGTAACCGTACCAACTCGGCGCTGGCCCTATCGCCCGAAAACACCGGTTATATCATTGCCGATAACACGCGCTCAATTGCGGCCGAGTTGACATCAACTCTGAGCAACAAAATTGCTAACAACCTGATTGTTACGTACAATAAGCAGATTGAAGACCGGACGTACAAAACGGATATTTTCCCGACCATTGATATTTTGAATGCGCCGGGTGGTAACACGCTGACGTCAATCGGTTTTGATCCGTTTACGCCCAATAATAAACTGAACTATTCGACGTTCAACATTACAAACAACCTGAGCTACTTTGCGGGCAAGCACACGCTGACGGCTGGTGTTGTTTACGAACGCTTCACGTCGAACAACGTATTCTTCCCATCATCGAACGGAGTTTACGTGTACAACTCAATCGCTGACTTCAAAGCTGCTGCTCTGGCTTCGATCACCAACCCAAACAGCACCACGTCGCCGGTAGTTGTAAACCGGTATAACCTGCGTTACTCGCTGGTTGATGGTGGCGCTGAGCCACTGCAGCGTCTGGATCGTGACCTGTATAGTGCGTATGTTCAGGATGAGTATCAGGCATCGCCGAACTTTAAACTGACGCTTGGTCTGCGCGGTGATGTGTTTGTCTATGACAATGCAAATGCGGCATCGTTTGACAACCCACGCGTTGCGAATTTGACCTTCCGCGACGAAAACGGCGACCCCTACAAGATTACAACGGGTTCGTTCCCCAAGCCACGTCTGCTGCTTTCTCCCCGTATCGGCTTTAACTGGGATGTAAAAGGTGATAAGACAACACAAATTCGGGGTGGTAGCGGTTTCTTCGTATCGCGTATTCCTGAGGTATTGATCTCAAACCAGTTGGGTAACAATGGTATTAACACGGCTGTGTTTAACCTGACTAACACCCGGGTTCCGTTTGTTACTGATCCGAGCAAGCTGCCGGCCGGTATTCTGCCTCCGCCAACAAGTGCCAGCAGCCTGACGGGCTATGCCATCAACGCATCGGATCAGAATTTGCGGTATCCGCAAATCTGGAAAACCAACATTGCGGTTGACCAGCGTTTGCCATTTGGTTTTGTAGGTACGGTTGAATTCATCTACAACAAGACCCTGAACGGTTTGCGTTACATTGATGCCAACCTCAACGCCCCCAACGGTACAACTCCCGATGGTCGTCTGCGCTACCCTGCTCTGGGTCTGTCTGGAACGGCTGCTACTACGGCGCGTTTTATCAACCCAACAATTAGTAATGCCTTTGTTTTGAAGAACACCAATCAGGGTAACTCGTACATCGCTACCGTGAAATTGGAGAAGCCGGCAACTAAAGGATTCGGTGGATTCATTTCATACACGTATGGTGAAGCTCGCGATATTGCGTTCGTGGGTAGCACTGTACAAGCTAACGTACCCTCGACGGTTGGTCAGAACTTCCTGCCGCTTACGTATTCTGACAACGACCTGCGTCATCGGATCGTTGGTTTGTTGAACTATCGTCTGAACTACGGTGGTAAGTTCGGTGGTTCATCGACCTTCTCATTGGGTCTGGTATCAAACAGCGGTTCGAAAGTTTCGTACACATACAACCAGGATGTTAACGGCGACGGTCAGACGACCAACGACCTGATCTTTGTACCTAAGAGTGCATCTGAGCTGACGTTCCTGCCACTGGTAGTTGGCTCAGGCCCATCGGCTGTTACCTACACGGCTGCTCAGCAGGCGGCTGCGTTCGATGCGTACATTGAAGGTAACGATTACCTGAAGACCCGTCGGGGTCAGTATGCTGAGCGTAACGGTGCTCAGTTCCCCTGGTTGACCCGCGTTGACTTCACCTTCATTCAGGAGTTCTACGTAGCCGTTGGTGCCAAAGGCAAGCGCAACACCATTCAGTTGCGGGCTGATATCCTCAACGTAGGTAACCTGCTCAACGATAAGTCGGGTGTAGGTTATGTTTCAACTGCGTTCAACCCCCTTGCAACCACAGTAGGTGCCAACGGTGCGCTCTCGTATCGCCTGGCTACGCAGCAAGTTACCGAAGGTGGTGTTTCAAAAACGGTTCTGTTGCGGGATTCATTCGTACCCAATGTGTCGCTGAACGCTGTTTGGCAGGCTCAATTTGGCGTGCGTTATATCTTCAACTAAGACACAACGTTTTGTATGTACAGGGCCCGCCAGAAATTCTGGCGGGCCCTTTCATTTAGTTCTATTTGTAGTTTGTACTATTACGTGCTTCGGGCTGAACGAACGTTATGACTTCAGCGCGGCCGTAGCCACCTTGTAGCCCTCCACCACGAGCCGACTGATGTCGTCGGAGGTAAACTGAAGCAGGTCCAGGTGCAGCGGGTCTACGGGGCGAATCATCATCAGGTCAATTGGGTTTCCCCGGAGCCGTTCGCGGTCGGCGTAGCGTTCGGCCCAGGCAATGTCGTTGTTGACTAACTGATTAACCGTAATGTCTTTCACGCGCTCAATCAGAGTAAGCAGCCCCCGGTAATTAATAGCCTCGCCCGGAATCCGTTTGGCATGGCAGGCCACGCCCACAATCTGACGGGCCCCGTCTTCGATAGCTACGCGTAACGGAGCCACCTCGCGCAGGCCACCGTCCATGAAGGCCTTCCGGTGGTCGCCCCCGATTTGTACAGCGGGCATCAGGAACGGCAGAGCACTACTGGCAAATACGTAGTCGAGAAAGTGCTCATCATGGGCATCGGCATAGACCATATCGCCGTTCAGAATATCTACTGCACCAACCTTTACGTGTACCGATCCGCCCCGGAGCTGCTCCAGGTTGATGGTCTGGCGAATGAGGTTCTTGATGGGAGAATTGTCCAGAAACCCATCGAATCGGCTCAGGAGGGTATCATAACCGGTTCGGAACCGGGAGCGCTCAACGGCGACATCGTCGGGGCGGGTGATGTTTCGGATCCAGAACTCCATCAGAGCCCGCCCGGCTTTGGGCCAGTTGATTTGGCCAGTTTCTTTCTCCTGTCGGGCTACTTCGTGTGCCAGAAAGGTCGCGTTGAGGCTACCTACCGAGATACCGTAAATGGCATCGGGCTGAAAGCCTGTTTCCAGAATAGCCAGTACGGCACCAGCCTGAAACGCGCCTTTGAGTGACCCACCGCCCAGTACCAGAGCTTTGTGGACGGTGGGGTCGGGATGCATATCGGCCCGTTGGGGGCCCGGTGGGTTCGGATTATCAATCATGCGACTAAAGTAAAAGCCATATTGAATACTGACTAACCATCCGAACTTTAAGCCGTAGCGGAACCATTATTCAGCATTCGTTTTTCATTATCTATAGATACCGACGTAATATTGCCAAAAAATCGGTGAGCAACGTACTCCCACCTGTTGTTAGCTGTTCACCTTTTACTGCTCCCTGATACGATGCCTCTTTCCGTTGCCACCATACAAGCCCCGATTGCCCACGAAATGCAGTTATTCGAGCGCAAATTTCGGGATTTGATGAAGAGTGAGGTGATGCTGCTTGACCAGATTATGAATTACATCGTCAAGCGCAAGGGTAAGCAGCTCAGGCCTATGTTCGTGTTTCTGACGGCCGGAGTAAGCGGAACGATCTCCGAAGCTACCTACCGGGGAGCAGCCCTTATTGAACTGCTACACACGGCAACGCTGGTACACGATGATGTGGTAGATGATTCAAACTACCGTCGGGGATTTTTCTCAATCAACGCCCTCTGGAAAAACAAGGTAGCCGTACTGGTTGGCGATTATCTGCTCTCGCGGGGGCTGCTGCTGTCGGTTGATAACGGCGATCACGACCTGCTGCAACTTGTATCGCGGGCGGTACGTGAGATTAGTGAAGGTGAACTGCTACAGATCGAAAAGGCGCGTCGGCTCGACATAACCGAGGACGTTTACTACGAAATTATCCGCCAAAAAACGGCGTCGCTCATCGCGGCCTGTTGTGCGGTAGGGGCCCGCTCAACCGGGGCCGATGCCGAAACGGTTGAAAAAGCCCGTCTGTTTGGTGAAAAAGTCGGTATTGCGTTTCAGATCAAAGATGACCTCTTCGACTACGGTACAGCCGAAGTAGGTAAGCCGCTGGGCATCGATATTAAGGAAAAAAAGATGACCCTCCCCCTTATTTATGCCTTACAGAAAGCGGGGTACTGGGATAAGCGCCGAATTATAAACATGGTGAAAAACGAAAGCGAAAACCCTAAAAAGGTGGCCGAGGTCATCGCTTTCGTGAAAGGGTCGGGAGGTATTGAGTACGCTACGACTGTCATGCAACGCTACGTCGACGAAGCACAGGCCATTCTGCATTCGTTTCCGGAGTCTACCTACCGCACTTCGCTGGAACAGCTGGTACAGTACACGATTGAGCGGAGCAAGTAGTAAAAGAGTGAAAGAGTGGGGTTCGACATTCGCTCATTTACTGTTCCGGCGCTAATTCCACGTCGAGGTAGATTTCCTGCCTGGGCAGGTCAACGTCAATGGAATCGAATTTGATCTCGGCCCCATCTTCTCATCGCGAGATATTCCTCAACGGTGTATAGGCGTTCGGCAAGGTTCACTTCAACACGTACGGCCTAAAATTAAAGAGGCTCCTTAAAGTAAGAAAAAAACCGTGCTGTGTTTTGTTTGTACCTTTAAGTTGGAATAATCAATCATTATGCAACATTTCCGTTTCGGACGCCTGATTCTGGCGGCTTCCCTATTGTCTATTTGTTTCAATGCTTCTGCGCAAACCCGCAACGCAGCCAAAGAGCAAAAACGTCCCTCGGCCGCTACAGCCCCCCGAACCCCAAGTTTTCCGGATCGCCCCAAACTGGTAGTTGGTATTGTTGTCGATCAGATGCGCTACGATTACCTCTACCGCTACTACGATAAATTCTCAAATGGTGGTTTTCGGCGTATGATGACCGAAGGCTTCAACTGCCGGAATAATCATTACCACTACGCGGCTACGTACACGGGTCCGGGTCACGCGGCTATTTACACGGGGTCGGCCCCGGCGCTCAACGGCATTGTTGGCAATGAGTTTTACGACCGGAAGCTGGGCCGGATTGCGTATTGCGCCGAAGATACCACTGTGCAAACGGTAGGGTCTACCAGCCGGGCAGGCCTTATGTCGCCCCGAAATATGCTCTCGACCACCATCGGCGACCAACTCAAACTGGCTACCGACGGGCGGGCCAAAGTAGTGGGTGTAGCCCTCAAAGATCGGGGGTCTATTTTACCGGCTGGTCATGCTGCCGATGGTGCCTACTGGTTCGATTCAAAAGACGGCAACTGGATCACGAGTACATTCTACCGGAAAGACCTGCCAAAGTGGGTACAGGATTTCAACGCCCGGCGCTTGCCCGACGGTTATCTGACCCAGAAGTGGGAGACCCTGTTGCCCATTGAACAGTATACCGAAAGTGCTCCCGATGATCAGCCGTATGAGGCTACCTTACCCGGCGAAACCAAAGCCGTGCACCCGCATGAGTTTGTGACGGTAGCGGGCAACAGCAAGTATGAAATTTTGCGTACCAGCCCCTTTGGCGATGCCCTCACGAAAGAGTTTGCGCTGGCCGCCCTCAAAGGCGAACAACTGGGGCAGGACGGCATCACTGATCTGCTGTGCGTGAGTTTCTCATCACCCGACTATATCGGTCACGCCTTTGGTACGCATGCCGTTGAAACGGAAGATAACTACCTTCGGCTCGACCGGCAATTAGCCGATCTGTTTGCGCAACTGGATGCCACCGTGGGTAAAGGTGCCTGGACTGCATTTTTGTCGGCCGATCATGGCGTTGCTGATATTCCGGGTTTTGCCCAGACCTACCGGATTCCGGCTGAGGTGAAAAACGGGGGTGAACTGAACGATGCGGTCAAGAAAGCCCTCGTCGAAGCGTTTGGCCCCGGCGACTGGACCCTGACGTATTTCAACCAGCAGGTGTATATGAATCATGATCTGCTGGCGCAGAAGAAAATTTCGCTCGATGACGCTTATAGTGTGGTGAAGCGGGCGTTGCTGAAGCAGCGTGGCGTAGTCAACGTAGTGAACCTGCACCGGTTGGGCGACGAAGCGCTGCCGGTAAACCTGCAACCCCTGTTTGAAAACATCGTGTTTCCGAATCGGAGTGGCGATTTTCAGGTCATGTTGCAGGCGGGTTGGTTCGAAGGCCGGAGCCGGGGGACTACCCATGGCACCACGTACGCTTATGATACCCATGTGCCGTTTTTGCTGTATGGCTGGGGTGTGAAGCCCGGTCAGACCCTGCGCCGGACGCGTATCGCCGATATTGCCCCAACCATCTGTGCCTTGTTGGGAATTCTGGAACCGAGTGCATGCGTTGGCGACCCGGTCGAAGAGGTGTTTAAGTAAGGGGGTATGGTTTCGGGTCTATGGTTTGTTGTGCTGAGTCCACCGTGGCCAACAATAAACCATAGACCCGAAACCACAAACCATTATAAAAGTCGAATGCCGCCTTCTTCCAGGCTAATTTTGCGTTCCCGATACAGCGTACCAATCGCTTTTTTGAAGGTCTTCTTGCTCATTTCCAGCGTCCGGTAAATTACCTGTGGGTCGCTATGGTCGGTGAGCGGCAAAAAGCCACCCGATTGTTGCAGCTTAGTCAAAATCGCCTGTGCATTGGGTTCAATTCCTTCGAAGCCCGGCTTCTGTAGGGTCAAATCGATGCGGTAATCGTCCCGAATCCGTTTTACGAAACCTTTCACCTGGTCGCCCGGCCGCAGAGCCCGGAAGGTTTCGCCCGCATAGAGTAACCCCCGGTACCGATTGTCCACAACGGCATTGTGCCCCAGATCGGTCCGTTCGTAAATGAGCAGGTTTACTTCGTCGCCCTCCTCCAGATCAGGCATCCGTCCTTCTTCGATAAATCGGTTGATCCGGCTCGATCCGACGAGTCGGTCGGTAGTTTCGTCGTAGTACACAAACACCACGTACGACTGGCCTACCTCCATCGGTTGTGCCTGCTCGCGGTGGGGAACCAGGAGGTCTTTTTCGAGGCCCCAGTCGAGAAACGCGCCATAGCTCGTCACCGACACGACCCTGAGTACGCCAAACTCGTCGCGCTGAACGGTAGGGTGTAGGGTGGTGGCCACAATCCGGTCTTCGGAGTCGGTGTACACAAACACATCGATGAACTCATCTTCGCGCAGTGTTTGGGGAACGTATTTATTGGGTAGCAGTACCTCCTCGCCCGACTCGTGGCCCAGAAACATGCCTACGCTCGTAAGCCGGAGCGCGCGCAACCGGTTGATTCGTCCTAATTCAATCATACAGCAAAGGTACGTGGTGCGTTGGCCTATGCCAAGGCCAAACAGACAGGTACGGCGCGTTTGCTAGAAATAAGACGTTAAAACAGACGTACCCCAAACAATTTAGCGGCCCGTTTGTCGTATAGGCACCTTTATAAAGGCGTCATTCTCAGTCGCTACACTACCAGCACTATGATTTGATTCTTTACAAATTACACATGTAGGCGCGTAAACCGGAGTCGGATAACCGATAGAGTAGGCTTGCCCAACCCCGGTCTAACTCGAACAAGGTGGTAATTGGGCTGGCTAAAACCAGCCCAATTCTGTATCTATGTATTCCAAAGCGCTCGCATGAAAGAGAACCCGATTAAACGCCGACTGAAGAATAACCAGCCTGTACTGGGCATTATCACGAATAGCACCGACCCGACCGTCGCCGAACTGTGTGGGTTTTCGGGGCTCGATTTTTACATGATTGACGGGGAACATAGCCCCGTCACTACGGCTCAGGTGCAGGACATTGTGCGGGCTTGTGAAACAAGTGGCATCACCGCCCTCGCCCGGGTTCGTTCCAACGATCCGAAGCTTATTTTGCAGTATCTGGATGCTGGCGTGATGGGCGTCATGATCCCCGGTATCAAAACGGTTGCCGACCTCGAAAACATGGTACGGGCTGTGAAATACCCCCCGCTGGGCGACCGTGGTCTGGGGCCGGTGCGGGCGGCTGAGTATTTGCAGGGGACCATGGGGCAGGGCGAATATGTGGGGTTTGCCAATGAGCAGACGCTGGTGCTGCCCCAACTCGAAGACAAAGAAGCCGTAGAAAATCTCGACGCCATGCTGACCGTCGAAGGGGTCGATGGGTTTGTGATCAGCCCCCGCGACCTTGCCATGAGTATGGGGTATTACGACGGCCCTGGGCACGATGAGGTGAAGAAGACCATTGGTGCCGTTGTTGAAAAAATCAAGGGTGCGGGTTTGGTTGTGGGTACCACAGCCGCCAGTGGCGATCAGGCAAAAGCCCTCATCGATCGGGGTGTGCTGTTTTGCCTGAACTCATTCGCGGGCCTGCTTAAGACCGCAGCAACCGATTTTATGAAAGGTCGGGGCGAATAAATGGCCCTTGCTACCGGCGAATTCTTACCGGCTAAACCCTTTTTTAATGGCAGAAAAACGGATTCATTCCTTACCCGAAGGGTATAGGTTTTGACCCGTTGTCTTTACTTTTGAAACCTGACTCGTAGCTTATCAGATCATCAGGCACGATCGAAAGCCGGGGTGACTTTCCGATGAAAACATTTATTACCGACGATTTCCTGCTTAAGACCGAGACGGCCCGGCGGCTATACCACGAGTACGCGGCCCCGATGCCTATCATCGATTACCACAATCACCTGCCGCCCGCGCAGGTAGCCAACGACCATCAGTTTGAGAATATCACCCAGGTATGGCTCTACGGCGATCATTACAAGTGGCGGGCAATGCGTACCAACGGTATTCCCGAACGGTATGCAACGGGTGATGCGAGCGATTACGAAAAGTTTGCCAAGTGGGCCGAAACGGTGCCTTACACCGCCCGGAATCCCCTGTACCATTGGACCCACCTCGAGCTGCTGCGGTACTTTGACATTGACGAACTGCTAACGCCCGAAACGGCCCGCTCTATTTACGATCAGTGCTCCGAAAAGGTGCGGTCGCCGGAATTCAGTGCCCGCAATCTGTTGCGCAAAATGAATGTTGAAGTGGTAGCCACTACCGACGACCCCACCGACTCCCTGGCCGACCATGCCCGGTATGCCGCCGAAGGGGCTGATTTGCTGATGGTGCCTACTTTCCGGCCCGACAAGGCCATGATGCCGTTTGATACCGTTGCGTTTGGGCAGTACGTCGAGCGGCTGGCTACGGTTTCGGGGATTGCCATTACCGAGTTTAGTGAGTTCCTTAAAGCGCTCGAAGCACGTTGCGACTTTTTTGCCAGCTTGGGTTGTCGGGCGTCTGACCACGGTCTGGAGCAGGTTTGGGCCGAGCCCTGCACCGAATGGGAAGCAGCCGCGCTCTTTGGCCGGTTGCTCGAAGGCGAAACCCTGTCGACTGCCGAAGTGCGTCAGTTTGGCTCGTTTATGCTGGTTTGGTTTGGGCAGCAGGATCACAGTCGTGGTTGGGTACAGCAGTATCACCTCGGTGCCCTGCGCAACAACAACAGCCGTTTGCTTAAGAAATTAGGCCCCGACACGGGCTGGGATAGCATCGGTGATTTCAATCAGGCTCAACCCCTGTCGCGTCTGCTTGACCGGCTCGATAGCAACGATCAACTCGCCCGCACAATTCTGTACAACCTGAATCCGGCCGATAATGAGCTGATGGCCACCATGATTGGGAATTTCCAGGACGGAACCGTGCCGGGCAAATTGCAGTTTGGTTCGGGTTGGTGGTTCCTCGATCAGAAAGATGGCATGGAAAAGCAGATCAACGCCCTCTCGAACATGGGTCTGTTGAGCCGGTTTGTAGGTATGCTGACCGATTCGCGGAGCTTCCTGAGTTTCCCCCGGCACGAATATTTCCGGCGCATTTTGTGCAACATGCTCGGGCAGGATGTCGAAAATGGCGAACTCCCCAACGATGTTGCCTGGCTCGGTAAAATGGTTCAGGATATATGCTATAACAATGCTCGCGACTACTTCCAGTTTGCGGGCACCTCTCAGCCTGCTGCTGCGGGCGTCCAGTAATGGCTCAACAGAGCCCATTCTCCCGCCAGTAACCTCCCCGCGTCTTCGGGCCGGGGAGGAAACGGTGGCTTTGCACATGATGACAACAACCGAGCAACTTCTTCAGGCGGGTATTGTACCCGTTTTTTCGCATCCCGATGCCGAAACCAGCGTCGCTGTAGTGGCGGCCAGTTATGCAGGCGGAATCCGCGTGTTTGAGTACACCAACCGAAATGCTTCGGCGCTTGATAACTTCCGACGACTGGTCGATGCGAAAGCTGGACAGTTTCCTCAAATGCTGCTGGGTATCGGAACCATCTGGGAGTCGGCGCAGGCCCACGCGTTTATCGATGCAGGGGCTACGTTTGTGGTGAGCCCGGTGATGAACCCAGCCGTAGGTGCTGTTTGTCAGGAACGCAACATCCCCTGGATTCCGGGCTGTATGACGCTCACAGAAGTGTACCAGGCCCAGAAAGCGGGCGCTACGTTTATCAAAGTGTTTCCCGGCGAAGTAGTTGGTCCAGCGTTTGTACGTTCGGTAAAGAGTGTACTGCCCGACGTGCAGCTGATGATTACCGGGGGGGTAGAGCCTACCGAGGCCAGTTTGTCTGCCTGGTTTGGGGCCGGGGCAACGGCTGTTGGTATGGGATCACAATTGTTCAACAAGCAGGCTGTAGCCCAGAAAGACGGGCGAGTAATTGAGGCTGCTGTGGCCAATGCGATGCAGGTTTACCAACAGGTGAAAGCGCGCTAAAGGACGGGCTGCGAGAAGCCTTTCAATCATTCAGGCGTATAGCCGGTTACCGAATCCTCATCGGTAGCTGGCCATACGCTTTTTTGGTTGATAAACCTGCTTTGGCGTGTGCTAAAACGGGTTTTGGGCAGGAGGGCTGGGCGTGACAAGCAAAAGTCGGTGCTTTCGGAATGGTTGACTGAATCCGTTTAATCAAAAAATAAAATTTACTTGCCTGTGCGTAGCTCTTTCTGGTTTTTAGTTGTGCGGTTATATTCAGTTAAATAGCATCTGAAAAAGATGCTTTCTGGCGGCTTAGGGCCAGAAAATATTAGTTATGGATAACAGAAAATCTGCATCCGTGCTTTAGATTTGGCCCGAATTCGCAGTGGAAGAGATTATAGGCACAGATTTTGTCCGCTCAGACCATGAACTGGAAAGATATTTTTCTCGGCCAGTATGGATAAAATGAGTTTACGGCACAAATTTGCGTGTCAAATGGTCTAAAACGCTGTCAATTAGTTGGTTGGTGGGTGCGTCGCAGCCGGGTTTACAGAAGATTGGCCAGGGTTTCTGAACGGTGCTGATGGTCGAAAACATGAAAACTTTGTTGGCCACTGGCTAAACTTTTTGGAATAGTGACGTATAGTTGTAAGTTTCGTCTGAGAATGACAAAATCGGATTACCATGATCAAACTTATCCCCCCTGCGCTTAATCATCGATTTAAGCGTCGAGCGATGTTATCTTGTACCATTGGAGGTGCGTTGTCGGCAAGCCTAATGCTCAGCCCGACGGTGGCCAACGCGCAACAGTCTGCCGATACGCTCCGTCGAAATGAGCAAGGTGACAAATGTACGCCCAAAGAAAACATCTACCGCCTGGGCCGTGGCGTGTACACCGATACGTTGCGCCGGGCTGACTTCCGGGCGCGTGCCAGCGACGTTGCCGAGCTGGACGATTGTGACACAACACTGCAAACGTTCGTATTGGTACGGCGGCCCTCGCCATGGCGGGTTGGGGCTTACGTAGGACCTAACTTCGCGTATTGCGGAACCTGGGACGCTACGTTTGGCAACAACCGTCGTGACAACACGTTGTACAACGGTACCGGTTTCAATATCACCCTCAACACCGACTATTTCCTGAGCCGTCCTGAGCGCCGGCTGCGGTTTGGTATCGGTGCTGCGTTTGGTTATCAGAACTACCGGACCCGGCGCGACTACATCGACTTCCTGCGTACGCGGGCGTCGCAATTAGGGATTCCGAATACGGCCGAAGTGCAAATCCGTCAACGCTCATCTGAAGACTTCTTCTTCACGTTGGGTCCTGTTTTGCAGTGGACGTTTGCCCGGAGCCGCCGGAACCCGTCTTGCACGTCGTTCCTCGAACTGTCACCGAAAATTGGTATCTATCGCACGGAGGCTGCCTTGCTGGCAGCTTCGGTACCGAGCCTGAACGACCGGCTGGTTCGGATGGTATCGCCAAGCAACCGCCTGAACCACTTCGGTGGTAACCTGTCGTTGGGCGTATTTTTCCCCCTGCGTAATACATGGCACGTGGGTGTGCAGGCACAGGGCTTTTACACCGGTCTGAACTACTTTATCGTGGATGGGGTAGCTGATCAATTGCTCTCGTACTACCGGAAACATGGTGGTTTCAATGCCGGTCTAGCCGTTCGCAAAGGCTTCCAGCAGAAGAAGCTCATCCCGAAAGCACCGGTATCTTGCCCAACCTGCGACTCAGTTCCTGTCGTGACGGTACGCTTTGCTAATCAGACTCCGCTGGGTGGTCTGTCGTATGTAGGCGACAGCACGGCTGCTAATTCACTGCCGAGCATCAGCTGGAGAAGCCGTACGGTAAACCCGAAAAACGAAACCTTTACGGCTCGTTTGTACTACCGTCCGGATTCAGTAGCTGCTGGCTCACCTGCTTCCGATCAGATCATTGCTGAGGTAGTAAATACCACCGACACCACACTGGCTTTCCCCTCTACGTACGTAGACGAGGCTGGTCGCGCCCGTCGTGGTTTCTACTACGTAACGGTTCACAACCGGCAAACGGCCAAGTGCGGTACATGTATGAGCGAAGTAGCTACGACAAGCTTTGCCTTGTTGAAGCCAAACTTCACGCCACAGGCACCGTGCGAGTTCCGTCACAAACTGGAGCGCCTGGAGGTGTTCTACCGCAATCCATACACGCGTGACATCGCCAGCGTTTGTTACTGTAACGGTGAGGTTATCTCGGTTGGTGAGAAAACGACGCGTCTGCGCTTCAGCGGCCTGAACCGCCGTCTGGCTATCGATCCGTACACCTTCGATTCTACCGCCCTTGTGCTGAACTTCTCACAACTGCCTGGCCCGCTGGCACAGCAGCTGCAGGAAGAGAAGCGTAAGATCGAGTCAGGTCAGGGTATCCGTTACAAAGGCCGTCGTGTACGTCCGCAGGTACAGTACTTCCGCGCTGTGTTCTCGGCTGAGCAACTGCCATGCAACGGTCAGGAAGGTCGCCCAGTGGGTAGCTTCAACGTAATCGTGAGCGACAACACGTACTCGATTACTGATCTGAAGCCACTCAGCCCTGAGCAGTATCAGAAACTGACGGCACCCGCTGCTCCACAGCCAAGCCGTCGCCGTCGGTAATTAACCGATAGGTCGATTTAGTACAAGGCCCGCTCAACCTGAGCGGGCCTTTTTTTATACCTGTTCCAACGCTTTTGTTTATTCCAGAGTCATGGAAAAAACGGGTTTGGCATAAGCGTTGCGAGCGCTAAGCCGAAACCTAAAGCGTACCTTTTATGAAGCACTTTTTCATGACCATGCTGGCGGTAGGGGCAACAAGCTGCCAGTCAGATGAGCTTTCGGCGCTCCGGCTTGTTGATCAGCCGGGGTTTTTAGAAGTAGCCGTGTGTAGCCGGGGCTGCTACCAGTATTTTTTGAGCGTTTCTCGCCCTAATACGGCCGAACGCTGGTTCCCGGTCAACCTGGATAAAGAATTGCAACAGGCCGCGCTGGATTACGCCATTGCGAATCAGGTGACGACGGATAACCGGTTGCCGGTTGTTTTCACCGGTACGTTACTGACCGATTCGACCACCATAAAAACAGCCGGGGCCGACGATGTGCCAGTCCCGGCCTTCAAAGCCCGAAATATTGAGTTAACCGGTATTCGGAAGCGTTAAAAGCTGTTTGCGTCAATCACCTTGGCTGCTGCTCAAATCGCTAATGCAAACAGCTTCTTAACCTTTTACCACCGAAAACGACCCGATGGCTTCGTACTGCTGATACCGGCCACCCGGTTCGGCTTTCGGTTTAGCAAATACAAACAGGGTAGAGGTGCCCCGCTGGGGTACGCGTACCGTGAGGGTATAGGTGTCGCCGTTACGTTGTAGGGTAGAGGGCACCGTCTGTACGGAGTTATACCCCGGCCGGGCTAGTGAACAGATAATTTTTACATCTTCCGGATTCCGAAACGTAATGGTAGCTACGTCGTTGGTTCGTATAAGCCCGTTTTGTGGAAACCGGCTATCGAATCCCATCCGAAAGTAGGCGTCGTAGAGCTTGGGGAACCGGTCGAAAGCGGCTTTGCTGACGGGCGGGTTGAGTAGCTGCCAACGCGAGTCGGCAGGCAGGTGCTGAGCGACAAACGCCTGTGGGTCGGTCAGGAAATAGTGATCGTTTGGCCGACCGTTTTTGCCGGTTGTAATCGCCCACGTAATATCCACCAGATACCAGTCGCCATCGAGTTTTACGGCATTCCATTCGTGATCTACGGGGCCGGTGGGCTGACCGGCCGTACCGTCGTCGGTGCGTGAGTATCCTTTTACATTAGCCACATCGACCCCCGCCCGGTTGAGCAGGTGTTTGTACAACAGCGAAAAGCCCGTACAAACCGCCCGGCGCGATTTGAGTACCCGGTTGGCGTACTCAACTTCCGAAAAATACGTGCCGTTACCATACGCATTCATATCGTACCGTACGTGCGATAAAATCCAGGCGTATATTGATCGGGCTTTGGCCAGATCCGACCGGGCAGGTGCCGTCAGGTGCTTGGCCAGCGTGGTCAGGTCGCGGGATTGGCTTTCGGGCGTACGACGCGCATAATTGTCGATAGCACTATAATTGGCGTCGGGCGCGTAGGCCAGCAATGGATTGGCGGTGGTTTCCCAGCTTACAAGGTTGGTTGAGCGGGCTGGGGCAGTGGGGGCGGCAACAAATCCGCTGCCGGTGAGTAGCATTAGGGTGGCCAGCGAAAGGCCTAATGTGTAGTTTCGCATTCCTCAATCAGTTTCACATAGGCATAACTTTCATGCGGGCCTTATTATTGCTCATTACCCTACTCAGTTTACCGATTATGGCTTACAGTCAGTCTTCGCCCGTTCCCGTCATGGCATCGGATATGAAAACCCTCTCCTTTCGGCTACGGCCGGGCCAGGATCTGAAAGAAGAATTAGATAAACTGGTGCAGCAAGAAGGTATCGAAGCGGGCGCGGTTCTGACCTGCGTCGGAAGTCTGACCGACCTTACACTGCGACTGGCTAACCAGGAAGGCCCGAGCCGATGGCAGGGGCATTTCGAGATTGTATCGCTGGTGGGTACGCTTTCAACCAGTGGGAGTCATCTGCACCTGTCGGTTTCCGACTCTACCGGGCGTACCCTGGGCGGACATTTGATGGCTGGCTGTAAAATATATACAACGGCCGAGACGGTGGTAGGCGTACTGACCGATGTTGGGTACACCCGCGAGCCTGACCCAACATTTGGGTACCGGGAGCTGGTTGTCCGGAAAAAAGCTAAGGCCCGGAAAAAATAAACCAGCGAATGAAACCGGCGGTAGCGAATGACATACGGAGAAGCAAGCCGACAGCCGCTTTACGGGGGTGTTTTGGCATGCTGGTGGCTTTGGGTGTCGCTATGGCAGGATATGGCCAGGTTTCAAAACAGGTAACAACCCCTGAGCCACCGTCCGATTTGGCGGAGTTGGTGCAGGGCATCACCGCCGGTGCTGCTACCGATTCGGCCAAAGCAAGAGCTTTGTTTGTATGGGTAGCTACCCATATTCGGTACGACGCACCCAAAGCGGCCGAGTTTCGGGTTAGCTACGGTAGTCGGCCTATCGATACGCTGGCGGCTGCCCGGCAGGTTTTGCAGGCTCGTAAAGGCGTTTGTACCGATTACTCACTTTTACTGTATCAGTTGTACCGGCAGGCTGGTTTGCGGACTCGAATCATCAGCGGGTACGCCAAAGGGCAGTTCGAACAGGCCGGAACTCCCATTCAGTCCATTAATCATCAATGGAACGCCGTTTGGCTCGACGGGCGCTGGCGTATGCTCGATCCGACCTGGGCCAGTACCAACGGGGGGAGCCGCCCGGCCAATATGCATTATTTTCTGACCCACCCCGAGTGGTTTGGGGGTGATCATTTCGCCCATGACCCGGCCGATAGGCTGACCGGCCCTGTTTCGACCAAGGCCCAATTTGACGCGTTGCCGCGGGTGTACAGTTCGTTTTTTGGGCTGGGTTTTGGTCCCGATATTCCCCGGCAGGGGTTGTTCCAGATCCGGCGCAAACTCAAACTGGTGCTGCAAAACCGGGCTGATATGGAGTTTCAGGTGTTGGCGCACCGGTTTGGCAACCCTCAGAAAGAACAGGCGTTTTACGGGCGGGCGTTCCGCACCCCAACCGGCTACGAACTGCCGATGGTGGTGTATCGGCCCGGCCCATACTCCGTGCATGTACTGAGCCGACCCAAAGGCAATCCAGACGATTTTAAACTCATTCTGACATGCACGGTTGTGAGCAGTCAGTAAAACGTTGTCGAGAGCTGGACCGGCGCGAACAAAGTCAAAGGCCCACGACCGGACTTCAGCAACGGGCGTGGGCCTTTATGGTACCGCAGGGGTAGGCTTACTTTTTCGAGGCACTCGTCTTGGCAACCGGCCCTTTGTAGCTGATTTTGAAAATAGTGCCGTTCAGGTCGTCGGTCACGTACAACGAGCCATCAGGTCCCTGCGCCAGCCCACAGGGGCGGTGCTGTACCGGGCCCGAAGGTTTGGCAAGGTCGATACCGGCAAAATTATCGGCGAAAATCTCCCACGGGCCAGATGGCTTCCCGTTTTTGAACGGAACAAACCCCACCATATACCCTTTATGCAGGGGTTGTGACTGACCGTGGAAGGCAATAAAGGCGCCGTTGCGGTAGCGTTCGGGGAAGGCGTTACCGGTGTAGAACAGCAGGGCGTTGGGGCCGAGGTGGGCCGGGAAAGCCGCCACCGGGTCAATCGTTTTGGCCGTGCCCAGTTTTTTGCCGTCGCCACCGTATTCGGGTGCTAAGAGTTTCTTCTTCTGGATGTGATCGTAGTAGATGTACGGCCACCCGGCATCGTCGCCCTGCTTCAGGGCATACATCGTTTCGGCAGGGAGTTCGGCGCTTTGTTGAGGGGTGTAATATTGCGGGTAAAAATCATCGAACGCTCCCCGGCCGTGCATCATCACAAAGAGGGTGTTGCTTTTGGTGTTCCAGTCGAGGCCCACCACGTTTTTCAGGCCGGTTGCAAACCGAACGCCATCGCTGAAAACCTGATTAGCCACATCGGCTTTAAAACGCCAGATCCCGGCGGCCGAATCGAGCAAGGGGCAGGGCATCATGCCTTTGCCGCTGTTGGGCTCACGACACCGGTCGTTGTCGGAGGCAATGTTGACGTAAAGGTTGCCCGCTCCATCTATGGCAATCGATTTCGACTTGTCGCGTTCTTTTTCGCGCAGGCCCGACACGAGCTTTTCGGGTTGATCGGGGGCTATTACTTCCTCGTTGGCGTTCAGTTTGTACCGGAATACGCTGTTGTTCGACGATGCGTACAGGTAACCATTATGAATCAGGATGCCCGTGCCGGGGTAGTCGCCGAATCCGACCCGTTCGTCCATCACACCATCATTGTTCGTATCGCGCAGCCGGTAAATGCCCTTGCCATCTTTGAGCTTGGCTAATTTCACGTAAACGTCGCCGGTTTTGCTTACCGCAATGTGCCGGGGGGCACCCACGCCATCGGCTACGATACTGGCCGAGAAACCCGCCGGGAGTTTGACATCGGTGGGATTAATTGAGCGTTTGGGGGCCGCTACCGATTTAGTGGGCGGAATGGCCCGTACGTGGGCCTGTACACCCTCGGTGGCTAAAACCGAGGTAAGCAGACAGGTCAGGGAAAATAGGGTTTTGTTCATGGAAACGGATGTGCCAACTACACGGCAGTCATACGTATTTCAAAGACGAAAGACGGAGTCGGTTACCCGTCTGATACGGGTATAAACGGCCCTAAAACAAAAACCTCGCCCGTCGGGAGTGACAGGCGAGGTTTTCAGTAGTTGGGTTACAAACGTTGGGGTTAACTATCCCGGCGCACACTGCTGGCCCCTGAGGTGTTGCTGCTAACCGAAGCCCCGCCCCGGTAGCGAACGCTGCTGGCTCCGCTGGCTTCCACATTCACTTTTTCGGTAGCGGATACGTTGGCGTTGCTCGCCCCCGACACGTCGAGGTTAACCTGTTTGGTTTTGAGCTCGTAAGCGCGCAGGGTAGTGGCCCCCGACACATCGCCCGTCATGCGGGTAGCGCGGCCATTAAGTGTTACCGACGAGGCCCCCGAAAAGTCAACCTGAAGCCCGTCGGCGTCGAGATCGATATTGGCTGTCGAGGCTCCCGATACGTCAAGTTTTACATCGCCCTGATTGCGGAAACCGCGCACGGTAGCCGTACTGGCCCCGGAGAAGTTCATGCCGCGCAACTGAGGCATGACCACGTCGATGCGGATGTTCTTACGGTTGTTGTTCCAGCCCCAGTTACTCTTTTTGTACCGAACCTTGAGGGTGCCGCCTGTTACGGTGGCTTCCAGTTCTTTCAGGTCTTCGTCGCGGCCCGACGCCTTTACGCTGAACTGACTGCCCTGAGTCACCTGAATGGTGAAGGCACTGCCGATGTCGACTTTGTCGAAGCCGCTGAGGGTAAACGTGCGGACATCGTCGGCGGCCCGGGCAAAGCCCATCGTGAGACCGGTGAGCAGCGTCAGGGCGAGAAGGAAAAAGGTGTTTCGTTTCATGACTGTTTATTCGGTTAATCAGTGGATAGATGCAGATTATAGCCTCAGCGTTGCATGCGTCCGGATTAATTGCCCCGGCTGATGCTGCTGGCACCCGACGTGCTTTCGTCCAGATTGTTCACCTGCCCAAAGGCGGCTTTGCTGGCGCCGTGGGCTGATACCTCGGCCTTATCGATTGACATTTGCTTGGCTGCGAGCAGCGATGCCCCGGTCAGTGAGCTTTTCAGCTCGTCGGCATTGCCTTTTAATTGCGCTTTTGAGGCACCAGTCATCTCAACACTAAGCATACCCACATTCGCATCGACTACGGCGAGGCTGGCACCGGTGAGGTCGAGGTTGAGTCGGTTGAGCCGCCCGAACCCATCCAGTTTACCCTGGCAGGCTCCCGTCAGGCTGAGGCCTTCGACGGTGGGCATGGTCACGCTGACGCGGACGGGTGCCTTTGAGCGATTGCCAAACAGGCTGCCTTTCGAGGGTGAGAGTTTCAGGGTCTGACCGTCTACCTCAACATCCAGCTTATCCAGTTCGCGCTGTTCGCCATCGGCTACGACCTGAAACGTTTCGCCCTGCCGTACCCGAACAACCAGCGCACCCGTTGCTTCGATCTCGTCGAATCCACGAACGTTGAAGGTACGTGTGCGGGGGCCTGCCTCGTCGAAGCTGGCGTTGAATTCGTCGTCTGAGAAGTCCTCGTCGTCGGTATTGGCCTGATCGTCACGTTCGTTCGATTCCTGGTCAATATCTCTCGGAAAGTTGATGCTCACCAGCCCCTCGTTGGCGGTCAGTTTCCAGATTGTCCGATCCATCCGGTCGAGTTCGGTCTGGGTAAACTGGTTGCGAACGAAATACGCAAACTCGCGGGTCATACGGAACGGTTTTTCAAACGGAATAAGTAGGTCCATATCCAGTTCCTGAGCACGGAAACGGGCTTTGGGAGCCAGCTCAAGCTCGCTGTTGAATCGAATCACAGAGTCTTTGACGGTATAATTGTACTCGATGGTCCGGGCATTGTTTTCGGCATCTTTCCGATTGCGGCCACGGGCCTTGAAGCGCTGAAGCAGCTGTACCTCATTGCCGGCATACCCCCGAATTTCGATGCTTGGGTTGTAATCAAACTCGGTATCGGTATCGCTCATGGCGAAGGTGGGCGTGGGAATATTCGCGATGGGTATCGTAACGGTCTCTTCGATGGTTTCGCTACGGCTAAACCCGCTCACCAAAGGCGTAATGGTGGCTCCGGCAATAACAAGGCTCAGAATCCAGATACCCAGCAGGGTAAGGGCTGTGCGGCCATTGAAGTACAACCGGCGGGTGATGAGCATTACGCCCAGCACACCCAGGGCAATGCAGGGCAGAACCCCGGCAATAAAGCTGGTAATAACCATCGGTGCGTCGAGGTCGGCCCGAATCCAGTCGAACGGAAACGGCCCGGAATTGTCAGGATATACCCCTGACATAATGCCAAAAGCGGCTCCAGCCAGGCTCACACAGGCAATTACGCCCGAAAAGGCCACCAGAATCAGAATGATGCCGGCCAGTACCCGAATTACGCTCACAATCCCGTTCAGAAACGGCCCGAGTGCCTGACCCAACCCCGCCAGAATCATGGACACCGCCCGAAAAGGAAATAGCAATACCTTGGTGAGACCGCTCTCGGGGCCACCATCAGGTACGTTCAGGTTGTGCTTGATGGTCTGCTCAATGTTAGCCAGTGTGATGGGCCGGCCCTGCATCTCCATTTTTTCGGTCACGGTATCGGCCGTGGGCGAGATCGCCCACAAGACCAGATACGAGATCAGACCGATACCAAACAGGGCAATCAGGACCACAAACAACAGGCGAACCAGACCCCGGTCGATACCGAAATAGGCACTCAGACCAGCGGCAACACCACCCAGGACTTTATCGTCGGGGTCGCGGTAAAATTTCTTTACCGTCTTATCGTCCTCCAGCGTGCTCGATCCCGGAAACGCGATCCACATGGCTATATAGGCCAGAACCGTCACCCCGGCCAGACTGCCAAAGAAACCTTCATTGTTCGATGTACCACCCAGAGCCGGGAAACCCAGCACCAGCAATACGAACAACAGACGAACCCAGACCGGGTCTACGTTGAAGTAGTTGGCCAGGCCGGAGGCTACGCCACCCAGGGTTTTGCGGTGCAGGTCGCGCACCAGCCGCCGGGGGGCCGTGGTTGTCCGGCCGCTTTGGGTGCTACCCGTAGCGGAGCCGTACCCGTAGGCACCACCTGCCGAGCTTGCCGAGCCACCCGCGGGGTTGCTTTGGTTACTGCGGGCTGAGGTCGTAAACAGTTCCTCTTCTTCAACGGCTTCAAAATCGGCTACGGTACCCATAGCCGCAATCAGTTCGTTGACGTCTTCGAGGGTAACGGCTTCGCGGGGGCTGCCCGTTTGCTTTTCGTTCGCCTTCAATTTGGCAAACAGCTTCTCGGCAATCCGGTTTTCGATATCGGTAATAATTTCCTGGCTGTCTTCGTACGAGGAGAAGTACTGCTGCACCGAAGTCAGGTAACTCTTAAGTTTGTCGTAGCCGTCTTCTTCAATGTGGAAGATGACGCCACTAATATTGATGCTGATCGTCTTTTTCATGGCTATGTGGCCGAAAGGGCAGAAAAGTCAGGTTAAGAAGGTTGATTCGATTGAGGAGGTTCTGGGGTATTCTCTGAGAGGGTAATGGGCTTACCGTTCTCAGGTTTCTTGTACTGTTCCGTTTTCTCCACAATGGTGTGAACCGACGCTGATAGTTCCTGCCAGGTTTCGTTGAGGGCCGTGAGGGAGGTACGGCCAAGTTCGGTCAGGATATAGTACTTACGCGGTGGCCCCGATGTCGACTCCACCCATTTGTAATCGAGCAGGCCGGCGTTTTTGAGCCGGGTCAGTAGGGGGTAGAGCGTTCCTTCCACAACCATGATGCGGGCTGAGGTCAGCTCGTCAAGCATGTCGGAGGCATACACCTCACCCCGGGAAATAATGTGCAAAATGCAGAATTCCAGAATCCCCTTGCGCATTTGCACCTGGGCGTTCTCTATGTTCATGGGCGTACGGTATTAGCGTGAAAGATCATGTTCATTAGTAGTTGTCCGGCTTACAGACTGGCTCATAGCCGTTTGTTGTTTTCGATGGTTCAAAGGTACTGTAAGGTACTTTGTTATGCAAGGTACTTTATTAAAATTTTGGTCGTTGCGTGATGAGTGGCCGGAAAGCTGGGCTGAATGGTAGAAAACGATTGCTTACTTTTTCGTTTAGATTCTCTGCCAATGTCGGAGCAGTGTATGAGTCGCCCCTGTGCCGAACGGCAGATATCACATGTCATGCCTTTGTTGTATTCCTTTTTTGAAAATTTGTAGTTTACCGGCATAAATCACCCCATTTATGCAGTGGCTATTACGTATTGTTCTGGCCTTTTTGACCCACAGCGTATTTGCGCAGCCAACCGGGGACGAATGGATTCGGGCCGACCAGATGTACCTAAAAATACCCGTGGCCCGGTCGGCAACGTACCAACTCACGGCAGCGCATCTACGGCGGGCAGGCATTGACCCGGCAGGCGTTGATCCCCGCACGCTTCAAGTCCTTCACCACGGGCGCGAAATTCCGACCTCGCTGACTGGCGATTCCGACGGCCGATTCGATACGGGCGATACCCTTTTGTTTGAAGGACACGCCAACGACGGCACCCTCGATTCAGCTCTGTACCGACCGGCGGGGGCGCAGCCGCATTCGTTGTACAGCCTTTTTTCCGATACAACCTTCTATTTCCTGACCTGGCGCGTTGGTGTGCAGGGGTTACGCCAACCCGTTCCTGACCCATCGCGTCCGTACCGATGGACCGAAAGCCGAATGGTGCTTACCACGGACTATGCCGCCGGAACCATTTACCCGCTCGGTGCCTCGCTTACCACCGGATCGGTACTGAGTGGGTACGACGAAGGGGAGGGGTGGACTGGTCCGGTAATTAATACGGGGCAGTCTTACTCGGTGCTTATGCCGCTATCGGGCGTTGTGTGGGCCGATAGCCTGCCCATACGATTGCAGGGTTGGGTGGTGGGCCGGAAGAATGGATCGCATCGGGTCGTTTGGCGCATAAATGGAAAGCAGGTGGCCGAAAGTAGGTTTCTGAACTACCAGACCGGAAGGGTAGAATTACTGCTGAAATCGGCCGATTGGGGTCTGGTTGAGTCACTGACCATCACGGTAGAGCCGCAGTTGTCGGGCGATCAGGTGTCGCTCTCGGCCCTACAAATCGAGTATGCGCAACACCGAACGGCTGCTCCCGTACCCGCCCCCGAATTGACCCCTGTGCGGTTTCGATCGTTTGACAACCGACGCCCCAACTATTTGATTGTAACGCACCCGCAGCTCCGACAGCCTGTCGGCCCGGTATCCGACCCGATACAGGCGTATGCGGCCTACCGGGCTTCGCGGGCGGGTGGGGGATACGACACCCTGACGGTAGACGTGAATGAGCTGTTCGACCGGTTTACGTATGGCGAGCGTTCTCCGTTGGCGATTCGGCGGTTTGCGCAGTCGATCCTGAAAACCCGCAAGCCGACTGATCCAGCGCCGATGCTGTTTCTGGTGGGTTCCTCGCGCGACCCACAGGGGGTTCGGCCCCGGCCGGGTGGCCCCAATCGCGACCCCGCCCGGCTTGATCTGGTTCCGAACGGCGGATGGCCCGGCTCCGATGGAGTGCTGGTTGAAGGGCTCAACAACGAGGCCCCCGATGTGCCGGGCCTGCCTGTAGGCCGTCTCAATACCGATAGCCCCGCTACGGTGCTCGATTATCTGGCTAAAGTGCGGGCGCACGAATCAGAAACCCCTGGCCTGTGGTCGAAACGAGTGCTGCACCTGAGTGGGGGGCAGTCATCGGCTGAATTGAGCCGATTTCGCCAGTATGTCGACGGGTTAGCGGCTCAGATTCGGCAACCGCCATTTGGAGCTATGGTCCAAACGTTTTCCAAACAAACCACAGCACCGGTTGAGGTGATACCCGTTGCGCCAGCCATAAATGATGGGATTGGTCTGATTACCCTATTCGGCCATGCCGGGCTGGCGGTGAGCGATCTGGATATTGGCTTTGCCTCCGACGACCGGCGCGGCTACCGAAACGAAGGGCGTCACCCATTTTTGCTCGTTAATGGTTGCGCGGCCGGCAATGTGTTTTTTGGCCGTCCCACGTTTGGAACCGACTGGGTAACGGCACCAGGGCGGGGTGCCATTGGGTTTCTGGCCCATACCCACAATGGCTTTGAACTGGAAATGAAGGCCTTTGCCGAAACGTTTTACGCCGTGCTCAACGACCCCCACTGGCTCGGTGAACCGGTTGGCCGGGTGCAGCAGGAAACCATCAGGCGGTATCTGCGGGCTCACCAATCCGTGGTGGATCGGGCCAATGTGCAGCAGTTTCTGCTCCAGGCCGACCCGGCGATTCGGCTGTTTCGGGCCGTTAAACCCGATTATGCGTTCGCCCCACCGAATCTGCTGCTGCAAGTGCCCCGGTCCGATTCCTTGCTTATCCGTACCGGGCTGACCAATGCCGGCCGGGCCGTGCAGGGGCGGCTGCCGGTACGTGTACGCCAATACACGCCAGAGGGGCAGTTGCTGCACGAACAAATGGTTTGGGTGTCGGCCCCGACGGTGTCCGATACCGTATCGATCCGTGTGCCGCGTGTGTCGGCCCAGAATCTTTTGGTCGAGCTGCGACTAAATCCAGCCGGGGAGGCTGAGGAGCAGAATACCGAAAACAATACGCTGGTTCTCGGCGGAAACAACCCGACGGCTTTGCCCTTTCCGCCCGATCAAATGGCTCCACTGCTGGAAGTAACCTTCGACGGGCGACCTATCGAAAACGACGACCTGGTGTCGCCACGGCCGTTGATCACATTGCGTGTGCTTGACGACAACCCCCGGTTGCTCCGGCGCGACACTACGGGATTACTGCTTTATTTGCAACGGCCGGATCAGGTGCAAACGGGCGGTTTCGAGCGGCTTTGGTGGCAAAACGCGACGCTAACCCGCGAAGGGGATGGGCGGGCCGTTCGGGTCGATTTCAGGCCGGCCCAACCCTGGCCCGATGGTCGGTACACGCTGGAGGCTTACGCGAGCGACCTGAGTGGTAACCGGGCCACGCCCTACCGTATCTCGTTTCGGGTTGTACGTGAACCCGGCCTGATGGCTGCGGGTGTCGGTCCGAATCCGTTCGACCGGTTTACCCGTTTTTTCTGTCAGTTGTCGGGTTCAGTACCGCCCCAACAGATTCGGTTGACGCTCACCGATCTGAGCGGTCGGGTGGTGCGGGAGGTGACGCTGCAGGGGCGTATTGGCACCGTCGACTGGCTCTGGGATGGGACCGATGCGCAAGGGTATCGGCTTCCGGCGGGGCTGTACCTGTACCGATTCGAGCTACTGGGTGAGGGCGCTCACCGGTTTCTCTCCACCGAAAATCGACCCCTGACCGGGCGGGTTGTTTTAGTCCGATGATAGAAGAAAAACACCGGTTATCCCTTATCTGGCTTGTTCTGGGCGTTTTACTGGCCGGGCTGGGTTTCGTTCATCCAACACACGCTACCTCACCCGACTCGGTTCATTACCTGCGCATGGCCACCGATTTCCGTACGTACGATGGTGCCTTCCCGCCGGGTTACCCGTTCTTGATCGCGTTTATTTCGTACCTCACTCAGTTGCCGGTTTTGTGGGCATCCAAGCTGGTCAATTGGCTGGCATTGGGCGTTTCAGGCGTTTGCTGGGCCCGGCGTATCGGTTCTGGTCGGGCTGCGGGTCTGTTGGCACTCTGGCTGTTGCCGGGGGCGCTTCGGGTGGCGGCTTACACCTGGTCCGAGACGGTATTTGTCGTTTTGCTGCTGGAGGTGGTCTGGCAAGCTCACTCGGTCTGGTACTGGCAGGGCAATACCACCGACAGCGGGTGGGCATCGGTTCAATTGGCCGGGTTGGCGGTAGCCCTCATCATGGTGCGCTACGTGGGTTTATTCGTGCTCATTGGGTTGGCCGGGCTCATAATCGGGTACCAGCCGAAGGGTAGTTTGGGGACACGCATGCTGGGGCGCGCCAACGCCAACAGACGTGGGCTAACCTGGGCCTTACTCGGGGCAGGGGTAGGCGTGGGTTTGTTGCTGGTGTTCAACTACACCAGCACGGGGCATTGGGTGGGCGGCCCCCGGCTGGCTCCCACTGATCCGTGGCCTCAGTTGCTCAAAATAACCGCTCTCGGGTTTGCCAACGAAGTATTCCTGTACAACTACCGGCCCGGTGTAAACTGGGTGGGTTTCGGCCTCGCTATACTCATGCAGGGGAGTGTCTGCCTCTTTCTCTATCGGAACCTCAACAGGCGGTTTCGGTGGCCCCCGATTACCAGTTTGGCCACCTGGATGGCCGCAACGGGCCTGCTGTACTGGCTCATCCTCATTACCTTACGCATCCTTAGTCCCTTCGATCCGCTAACCGAGCGGCTCATGATGCCCGGAAGCCACTGCGTGCTGGTCGCGGTTGTGCTAGCGCTCGGTCAGTCCCAGCACTCCATGATGAGTAAATCGCCGGAGCGGGCCGAGATCCGGACAAACCCATCCTGAGCGGCTTCGTTGCTGCTGCCGGTCCGATGCCCGAGGGTCAGGCGCTCGTCGTGCAGGTTGTACTTGAGGCCACTCGTCACCACGCCGTCTACCGTACCCACCGGAATGAGCGATAGGGGTGTACCGGCTTCGTACCATTTCTCGAAGGTGTTGACGAGCGGAAAAATGCGCGAATAGTCGTCGTGAATGACTAGTTTGATCTGGTCTTTGTACCGTACAATATTGGTCATGTTGGTAATGGAGTGGTCGGCGCGCCGACCCGTTGCCCAAACAATATTGACGGCCGAGTGACCCCGCGCCATAAGGTACTCAATACCTTTTTCGAGATCGGTTTTATTCTGGTCGGGTGTATGAACTACCTCAAGCGGGTACTGCCGGTGCCGGATCAGGTCCAGATCGAGCGGGTCGCCATTGGCCGCGGGGTCGAAATCGCCCAGCAACACGTCGACTTTGATACCCAGATCGAGCACCCGCCAAATGGCCCGGTCGAGCACCACGACTACCGGCGACCATTCGAGCAGCTGGCCGAGCAACTCGTCGGAGCAGCGTTCGCCGTTGGCAATTAATAAAGCGGGCTCCTGTTCGTCCCGGACAATATGATGTGATGACATAAAAAAGGAGGAAGGGGGGAAAGGGAGGAAAGGGAGGAAAGGGATTGAGAGTTTACCTCCCTTCGCCTTTACTCCCTTCCTCCTTTCTCCTTGAATTAATACTTCGTTTTATCCGTCTTGGCTCTCCATTCGTCGAATACGGTGTTGGCTTCGTCGCGCAGGGCCTGACTCATCGGAATGCTGCGTTGTTCGCGGGGCTTGTCGATTTCCTCGTAAATGAACTGGTCATCGAAACCCGCCCCGGCCGCGTCGGAGTGAAAAGCCCCGTACACAATGCGCTCGGGCCGGGCCCAGTAAATAGCACCCAGACACATAGGGCAGGGTTCGCAGGAGGCATACAGCGTACAGCCGTCCAGCTGAAAGGTGTTCAGATTTCGGCAGGCATCCCGGATGGCCACTACTTCCGCATGAGCCGTTGGGTCATTGGTCGAGGTAACCTCGTTGCTGCCTCGGCCCACAATCTGACCGTCTTTTACAATAATACAGCCGAATGGACCGCCCTTACCGGTGTTCATGCCTTCGCGAGCGAGCCGAATGGCTTCCCGCATGAAATATTCGTCGTTCATAAGAGGTTGTCAAATAGCAGCGATATAGTTTTTCAGGGCCTTTTCGGCGGCCGGACTGCGTACAATACCGGCGGGGGCCAGCGCGTCGCGGAGGGTTTCGTACAAATCGATCACCGCCTGCGTACTCGTCAGGAGCGACCCCCGCTCAGGTGTAGCGACCGTTTGCCGGAGTGCCGCGAGGTCAGCAGCGGGTAGGCTTGATTCAACCCGCCGGACGCCCCGAGGTAAGTTGCCCTGCTTTAGGTGTAACATAGGTCCAAGCACCATGTTACGAACAAAAGAAAGAAAATCCATGGCTTCGAAAAACTCACCCCGGCCAATTTTGAGGGCTGCGTAATGCATCCAGATCCAGAATCGGTCTTCAGTGGCCTGAAAATCAAAGGGCGGGTACTGAGCCACCGATTGGCCAAAAGCCGAGGTCAGAATACCGTCGCGCTCCCACAAAATAACCGGGTCTTCAACGCGCTCGTGCAACTCGTTGGGTAATACAAACTTCACATCGACGTGCAACAGTGGATCGGCAAACAAGGCAATCAGCAGCCGGGGCTCACCCACATGGTCGCCCCGAAACGAGGCCAGCATGGTACCAAACCGGGCGGCATAGGCGCGCATCTGCCGGAGGTCGGGGGCAATGGGTGTCGCCGTAACCAGCACCAGATCGAGGTCGGAGTAGGCGTCCATATCGCCCGAAATCCAGGAGCCACCCACCGCCAGCCCCAACGCATTAGGGTCAGCTTGAATAGCTGAGATTACCGAGTCGACAAACGGTTGAAAAGCGGGTAATTGATGCGCCATGGGGTCAGTTCAGATTAGTAAATTATCGCAGAACGGCCGTCTCGGGGCATAAGTTCACCGATGAGGCCGTTTTGTCCGGCCAGTTTCTACCGCAGCGGAATCACTAGCCCAACACCGTCGCTGGTGCGGCCAAGCAAGGCATCCTGTTGCCGGTCGCCCCGCTTTTTAAACAAGGCGTAATTGACCAGGTCGAATACCAGCAGAAATCCACCCTGCACGATCACCGATTTCCCGAAGCCCGTCAGCTGATCGCGCTTGTCGGCATTATGGCGTCCCCGTTCGATCAGGTAGGCCCCGCCGGCCATGTAGGCAACATCGAGCCCCGCGTTGAACAGCAACGTTTGCTTCATGCTTTGGTGCCGCCGAACGGCCTCCGAAAGCGTTTCAGTTGTCGGGTCTGCCTTGCGCGATCCCAGCAAACCTAGTCCGGCAATGCCCAGATTGACGAGGTTCCAGTACACGTTCATCCGGTGGAAATAGTGAGCTTCAGTACGCTCGCGTCCGGCGGCCAACGCCCCTAAGGCGATGTTGGCGAGCGCGTATGAGCCCAGGGTGAGCTCCAGCGTACGTTGGTGCGCCACCCGGCCCCGGCTAAACTCCTGTAGCTGAGGAGACGGAGCGGGCGCTGGGTTCGTTTGGGCCGATGCCGAGAAACCGGCCATCACCGACCCGGCCAGAAAAGCCATACGTTGTAGTCTATTCATGCTTTCTGTAACCCGCCGGGCCGCCCGGTTGTTAGGCAAGTGCCCGTCAGCTCCGCCTGAAATCGCGCTTGCCGCCCGCTTTGGCCATCAGTTTGGTCTCCGCAATGACAATATCATGCGAGAGCGCCTTGCACATATCATAAATGGTCAGAGCCGCCACCGAGGCTCCAACAAGGGCTTCCATCTCAACGCCCGTTTTGCCTTCGGTCGTAACGGTACAGTCGACTACCGCATCGTTGCCCTGTAGTTCGATGGTCAGTCGGCAGCCGTCGAGGCCGAGCGAATGACAAAGCGGAATCAGTTCATCGGTTCGTTTGGTGGCCATAGTACCGGCAATGATAGCCGTCTGGAAAACCGGGCCTTTCTTGGTCTGAATATCGGCATGGGCAAACTGCGCGACTACGGCGTCGGGCAGTCGGACAAGGCTGCGGGCGTGGGCCATGCGGTGCGTGACGGCCTTCGCGCCAACGTCGACCATGGCCGGGTTGCCTTGTGGGTCGAGGTGTGTAAATTCGTTCATGGGGTAAAAGTAGGCAGAAGGGGGCAACCGGGAAAACTCCTAGATAGCCGACCATCCAATTTTCGGGGCGGGCCGGTCGGGATTTGCGTTTTTCCTCTTTCCTTTGTTTTTGTCTCCAACCAAGAACCAATTCGTATGCTTTCTGTGCACGACGCCGTCCGTATTACGCAAACTCATTTGCTCGCCTTACCCGACCAGATGGTCACGCTTGAAGAAGCCGTTGGCCGCGTGCTGCGCCAACCCCTGACTGCCGACCGCGACGTGCCGCCGTTCAACCGGGTGACTATGGACGGGATCGCGTTTCGGTACGAAGCCTTTGCCGGTGGGGCGCGTCAGTTTCGGGTGTTGGGGTCGCAGTTTGCCGGGCAGCCCGCCAGCACACTTACCGACCCGACAGGCTGCCTGGAAGTAATGACCGGAGCTGTGCTGCCCCTCGGCACCGATACGGTAGTGCGCTACGAGGATGTGCAGATTGAGGAGGGGATCGCGACCGTTCAGGTAGCGGAGGTGCAGGCCGGGCAAAACATCCACCCCCAGGGCAACGACCGACCCGCGGGGGATGTTTTGCTTCGGGAGGGGACATTGTTTCGGTCGGTCGATGTGGCCGTAGCGGCCTCGGTCGGGGCGTCGAAGGTGTCGGTGGCCACCCTGCCCCGGGTGGCCATTATTGCCACGGGCGACGAACTCGTGGGCGTCGACGAAACCCCCGCGCCACATCAGATTCGGCATTCCAACATTTACATGATTCGGGCGGCTTTGCGGGCGTTGGGGGTCCGGGCGATGCTCCATCACCTGCCCGACGACCGTGAGGTACTCAAAATTGGGCTTCAGAACCTGCTGGAGCATAACGATGTGTTCATTTTAAGCGGAGGGGTGTCGGCGGGGAAGGCCGATTTTGTACCGGCTACCCTGACCGAGCTGGGGGTACAATGCCATTTTCATAAAGTGGAGCAGCGCCCCGGTAAGCCACTCTGGTTCGGAACCACCGAGGGTAATAAGCAAGTGGTATTTGGTTTGCCCGGCAACCCGGTTTCGACGGTGATGTGCACCTATAAATACGTGTTGCCGTACCTGCGGGCGGCTATGGGGCAAACCGCGCCCCGCCCTATGTACGCCCAACTGGCCGAACTGTTTGTGTTTCGGCCCGCCCTCACGTACTTCCTGCCCGTACGACTCCAATACGCGCCCGATGGCCGATTGCTGGCTCACCCGCTACCGGGTTCGGGTTCGGGTGATTTTACCAACCTGACCGGTGCCGACGCGTTTCTGGAACTCCCGGCCGACCAAACGACCTTTGCCGAGGGCGAAGCCCTGCCCGTGGTGAGTGCCTGGTAAGCTGTTGTAATCCTGTAAACCCGCCGTGTTCATGGCCGACCCACCCAAACGAACCATTCTTTCGACGGTAAAGCAGTACGGTAACCGGCTGTCGCAGTTTATTCGTGGGCGGGTGCGATCGAGCTATGATGCCGACGATGTGTTGCAGGACGTTTGGTATCAGTTGAGTAAGGTAGTCGATCTGGACACCATCGAGAGTATGAGCGGCTGGCTGTATCAGGTGGCGCGCAACCGCATTACCGATCTGTACCGCCGACGGCCTGAAGAAAGCTTTTCCGATCTGGCTTCGGATGACGAAGAGGGTGGGCTGTTGGGCTTTCGCGAGATTCTGCTGGCCGACCCACAGACGCCCGAAGATGCGTACTTCAAAGACCTGTTCTGGAATGAACTGATGGCTGCCTTAGACGAACTTCCTGATAATCAACGGACGGTGTTTGTTCAGAACGAGCTGGAAGACCGTACTTTACAGGCTATTGCCGATCAGACCGGCGAGAGTCTGAAAACGATCATCTCGCGCAAACGCTATGCCGTGCAGCACCTGCGCAAGCGGCTCCAAAATCTGTATAACGAACTTGGTTCGCTCTGACATCATGAAACGCTTTCCCCGACGACGGTTTCTTTTTCCTCTCATGCTCGTGCCGATCCTGCTGGCGGTAACCGGTCTGGTGTACTGGCTCTGGAATACGGTGCTCGTGGCAGTGGCCCCCCTGCGGCCGGTCACGTATTGGCAGGCCATGGGTCTACTGGTCCTGTCGCGAATCCTGTTCGGCGGAATGCGGTTTGGTCGCCCCGGCAACCGGCCGGGGTGGGGTGGGCCACCGTGGCGCGAAAAATGGCGGTCGATGAGCGAGGAAGAACGCGAAACGTTTAAAGCCGAATGGCGCAAACGTCATCACTCCTGAAGGGCAAAGTCCCGTTGTGCGCCAGTTTGCGCGGTTTTTGCCGTTTTTGAAAAAAAAGTCTCAAACCGGTAAAGTATTTTCCCGGTGAGTCCGTCATCCTCTTCAGAACGTTTGTAAATCCGCGTTCTGACAAGACGATGAACCTAATTTTGAAATCCATTTTGGCCGGTCTGCTTTTGGGCGCGGCTTTGTTTATGCTGCCGTTCTTTTTGTTGCGGCTGGCTATTTTCTTTCTGCTGATGGGCGCCTTTTTTCGGCTGGTGCGTGGCCCGCGCCGAGGGCCCTGGGCGTTTGGTAAATCCGGTCGAGGGTTCGGGCAACGGGGTTTCGCCTTTGCCGACCGCATTCGGCAGATGAGCGACGAAGAATATAATGCGTTCAAACAACAACGCTGCGGGCATTGGGGGCGTCAGGCTCCGTACACCCAATCAGCCGAAACCACCAACCTCTAATCTCGATCGCCATGCAACGCCGTATCAATCCAATCGTTGTTTTTCTGACGGCTGCCCTCACGCTGGGTAGTTTGCTTGCTCTGGTGGGACATAACCATCTCGACGGTCGAGGCCACTGGAGCTTCGGGTCGGGGGCCGAGTGCCGCCATTGGGGGCAAGCCCCGGACGCTCAACCGAAGCCTTAAAAGCTGGTTAAGCGGGCATAAGTGAATGAACAATGTAAAATGCATAATTGAATTACCTACTCACAACCAGTCGTTTAATTGTACATTTTACGTTGTTCATTATACATTTAATTCAGTCTGAGTACTTAGTTTCGGGCTAATCGCCTGATTAAACGAAAGCCGACAGCTCCGCAATGGGGTTGTCGGCTTTCTGTATTACAGGGCATTGAGTTGGCAGAAGCGGGGTTGTATCGGTCGTTACAAGGCCCGGTAGGTACGCACGTAGGTTGAGGGTGTTTTGCCCGTCACTTCTTTAAACTGTCGGTTGAAGTTAGAAAGTGTTCGGTAACCGCTTTCGTAACTGATTTGGGTTACGCTCATTGAGCCGTCCATCAGCAGCTTACAGGCATGGCCTACCCGTACCTCGGCCACAAAATTGGAAAACGTTTTGTTGGCCCGGATTTTAAAATACCGGCAAAAAGCAGAGGGGGTCATACCCGCCAGATCGGCAACGGTGTCGAGGCAAATATGGTCGTGGAAATGGCTCATTACATAGTCGTGTACCACCTGAATGCGGTCGGTTTCGGAGGGTTTTACGGTGTTGGTGTACCCCAGGCTGGTAATAAACTGGTAGTCCGACGTCCGCGAGAGCTCGTGGAGCAGGTTCAGCAAAGCCAACACCCGCTCGAAACCCGGTTCGGTTTGTTGCACCCGGCGAAGCAGCTCAATGGCGCGGTCGCGGGTGGGCGAAAGCCACTCCAGCCCCCGGCGGGCGTTTTCGAGCAGTTGCCGAAGTAATCCCATTTCGCGCTGGGCGAAGAAGGTATCACCCAGAAAATTTTCGGTGAAATACACTACAATGCCGTGCGTCTGGAGGCCACTGTCGCGCTCAAAATAGGGTTTATCGCTGCGCCACAGGTGAGGTAGGTTGGGACCAAGCATGACGAAGTCGCCCTCGGCAAAAGGCCGGATTGAGTCGCCGATAAATCGGGTGCCCGTGCCCTTTTCGACCAGAAAGAGCTGATAATGCGGATGAAAGTGCCAGTTAGGGTCGAAGTGTGGTTCGGTGAGCTCGTGAACCGCAAACGATTCGGCGACCGGCTCAAGGTCTTTGCGGAGGGCTTGTTTCATAACGACTTCCAGATTTTAGGCTTAAATTTTAGTCTATTGAGTAAAGTGAAGGTAAAATACAGTCGGTATTGGGTAATAAAAGCAGGGCAACCCGCCGATTTACTATGTAGATTTGTGGTAATTTAGAAAGGTACTCTATGAATAAATTGGGGATGAACCTCTTCGTCTGGACCATGTCGATGGACGAAGATATGGCGGAAACGCTCCGGTATCTGAAAGAAACCGGCTTTGAGTTTGTCGAAATGCCCGTGGGCGGTACCGATGACCGGGCGGCAGACCTGGCCAAGTGGACACAGCTGGGTCAGCAGGCCGCTGCTCTCGGACTGGATGTTCAGACGTGTTCGTTGCTGCCACCCGAACTGACGCTCCTCAGCCCCGACGAGACGGTGCGGCAGGCTGGTGTTGAGTACCTGAAACACGTGGTTGATTGTTCGGCAGCAGCTGGTTCCACTATTCTGATGGGGCCGCTTTTTGCGGGCTTCAAAACGTTTGCCGGTCGGCCTGCCACCGCCGATGAGTGGCAGTGGTCAGTAGAAAGTATGCGGCAGGTTGCCGATTATGCCCAAACGAAAGGGGTGGTACTGGCCATCGAATCGCTCAACCGGTTCGAGACGTACCTGCTCACCTGCGCCGATGATGTGGTGCGCTATGTCAAGGCCGTTGACCATCCGTACTGCCGGGCTGCGTTTGATACGTTTCATGCCAACATTGAGGAGAAAAACGTGGCCGATGCCATCCGAACACTGGCCCCGTACCTTGTGCACGTACAAATCTCTGAAAATGACCGGTCGACGCCGGGGCAGGGCCAAATCCGGTTCGAGCAGGTGTTTAACACTCTCGCCGAAGTAGGGTACTCAGGCCCCATCGCCATTGAAGCCTTTGGGCCTAATCCGCCCGAACTGGCTGCCGCTACGCACATATTCCGCCCGATGTTTGCCTCAGCAGAGCAACTGGCAGCCGAGGGGTTTGTGTACCTCCGGCAAATGCTCGAAGAGGCTCAGCCAATTACCGAAATTCCCGATAGTCAGGTTATAGAAGCGTAGTGTACGTATTGAGTCAGAATTTAATGGACAATGTACAGTGTAGGATGAATAATGAACTCAAGCTGGTATCAGTAGAGCCAATCATTATACATTATTCATTACGGTTCATTATACATTATTCATTCATGTATAAGTAATTGAGCGTATTGGGCTCAATTACTGAAAGCCCTTTTGTTTTTCTTTTCCTTTTACCCAATGAAATTCAACATCGCTATTGTAGGTCTCGGGTTCGGGGCCGAATTTATCCCTATCTACCAGCGGCATCCGCTCGCCAACATGTACGCCATTTGCCAGCGTAACGTCGAGAATCTAAACAAGATTGGCGACGAGTTTGGCGTTGAAAAGCGGTATTCGAGCTACGACGAGCTGTTGGCCGACCCGGACGTGGATGCCGTACACATCAATTCGCCCATTCCAAATCATGCTGAGCAAAGCCTCAAAGCCCTCCGGGCGGGTAAGCACGTAGCCTGTACAGTGCCTATGGCGACCACCGTGGAGGAGTGCGCCGAGATTGTCCGGACGGTTCGCGAAACGGGCAAGAAGTACATGATGATGGAGACCGTTGTGTATGCCCGCGAATTTCTGTTCGTCAAAGAACTGTACGAAAAAGGCGAGCTGGGTAAAGTTCAGTTTCTGAAAGCTTCGCACCAGCAGGATATGGACGGCTGGCCCGATTACTGGCCTGGTTTGCCTCCCATGCACTACGCTACGCACTGCGTGGGTCCGGTGGCGGGGCTGCTTAAACTGGAAGCCGAGTACGTATCGTGCTTTGGCTCAGGAACCATCCGTGAAGAACTGGCTAAGATCCATAACTCACCGTTTGCGGTCGAGTCGGCGCATATCAAGTTCCGCAACAGCGATCTGTCGGCTTACGTGTACCGGTCGTTGTTCGACGTGGCCCGTCAGTACCGGGAGAGTTTCGAGGTGTACGGCGACAAGAAGTCGTTTGAATGGCAGCTGATTGAAGATGAGCAGCCGGTGATTCACACGGCGAAAAAACCGGAGCCTGAAATCCCCGAAAAAGTAACAGTTCCTGATTACGCCCACCTGTTGCCCGAACCCATTCAGCGGTTCACGACCAAGGGCGTGTACGATGCCGACGACAGCCAGCACCTGTCGTTTACGCAGGGGGGCGGCCATGGCGGCTCGCACCCACACATGGTGCATGAGTTTCTGACGGCCCTGAGCGAAGACCGCGATCCGTTCCCCAACGCAGCCCAGTCGGCCAACTGGACGAGCGTCGGGATTCTGGCGCACGAGTCGGCGCTGAAAGGCGGAGAGTTGATTCGACTGCCGGAGTTTTAATAAAACATCAGTATGAACAAAGTTTGGCTACTGGGAGCAACTCTGCTCTTTTCTCACTGTACGCGTACCCCCTCAGCCACCTTGCGCGATACGGGAACGCAGCAGAACACCGTCGTTGGGGCGCCAGCCGATACCAAACCGCGCCGGACGGAAATCTTGTTTTTGGGCGACAACGGGCACCATCGGCCTGTTGAACGGGTGCCGCAACTGATGGCTGCCCTCGGCAACCGGGGGATAAACATTACGTACACCGACCGGCTGGAAGACCTCAACCCGGAAAATCTGGCCAAGTACGACGGGATGCTCATTTTTGCTAACTGGGATAGCATCCCGAAACCACAGGAGCGGGCCTTGCTCGACTTCGTGTCTTCGGGCAAAGGCCTGATTCCGGTGCATTGTGCATCGTTCTGCTTCCGAAACTCGCCCGAGTACGTCGATAAAGTGGTGGGTGGGCAATTCTGGCGGCACCGGATGGATACCATTCAGACCCGGTTTACCCAGCCCAACGATGCCCTGGTAATGGGTCTGCAGTCGTTCAAAGCATTTGACGAGACGTATCTGCATAGCCACCTGCAGCCCGACAACAATGTGTTGGCTGTACGTGAGGTAAAAGCGGATCAGTTCAAAGACCTCGCCGACGCCGGCCGGCCCAACCAGAAAGAAGAACCGTACACCTGGACCCGTACGTACGGCAAAGGGCGGGTATTCTACACGGCCTATGGGCACGACGAGCGTACCTGGAGTCAGCCCGGATTCATGCAACTGCTGGAGCGGGGGATTCTGTGGTCGGTGGGCGATCGGGTGAAGAAGTTGCACGACGATCTGAAACCCCAGGCCTTCGCCTACGACGAGGCTAAACTGCCGAACTACGAAAAACGTCCTGGTCCTCAGATGAAGCAGCGAGCCCTCTCACCCGAGGAGTCGCTGAAGCATATTCAGGTACCGGTCGACTTTACGCTCGATCTGTTTGCCCACGAACCCAATGTGATGCACCCCATTGCCATGACCTGGGACGACCGTGGTCGGCTGTACGTGCTTATCACGAAAGACTACCCCAACGAGCGTAAGCCTGAGGGGGGCTCTGACTACATCGTGATCTGTGAAGACACTAACAACGATGGTAAGGCTGATAAGTTTACTAACTACGCCGAAGGGTTGAGCATTCCGACCGGGATGGTCTGGGCCAACGGCGGTCTGGTGGTGTCGCAGGCTCCGCACATGCTGTTCCTGCGTGATACCAACGGCGACGATAAAGTCGATGAGAAGAAGATTCTGTTCACGGGCTTTGGTACGTTCGATACGCACGCTGGCCCCAGCAACCTCCATTATGGGTTCGACAACTGGATCTGGGGGAGTGTAGGCTACTCAGGCTTCAAGGGTAAGGTGGGTAGTGCTGATTCGCTGCAGTTCGGACAGGGCTTTTTCCGGTTTCGTCCCGATGGCTCGGCGCTCGAATACATGACCAACACCTCCAACAATACCTGGGGGCTGGGCTTCAACGAAACCGGCGACGTATTTGGTAGCACGGCCAACAACGCACACGGCTGGTACATGGCCATTCCGAATGCAGCCTACAAGTCGCGCCCCAACGTCATGAACGGCAGCCGGAGCACCGATACGCACAAGGACATGAAGCCTATTACCGACCGCGTTCGGCAGGTCGACGTCTTTGGGGGCTTCACGGCCGCGGCCGGGCACAACCTGTACACCGCGCGGGCGTTCCCCAAAGCGTACTGGAACAAGGTTGCGTTTGTGTCGGAACCAACGGGCCACATTGTTCACCAGAACGTGCTCGAAAAGAACGGTACGGACTACGAAGACCGCGAAGGCACGCAGGGTATCGGCTTTAACCTGATGGCCGGTGCCGACGAATGGTTCTCGCCAGTATTTGCTCAGGTGGGTCCCGATGGTGCCGTTTGGGTAGCCGATTGGTACAGCTTTATCATTCAGCACAACCCGACACCGCAGGGCTTTGAAAACGGTAAAGGAAACGCCTACGAAACCGACCTGCGTGATTTTACGCACGGCCGTATCTACCGCGTAGGTTATAAGAAAGCCCCGACGTACGTAGCGCCCCGACTAGACAAAAATGACCCGGCTACGTTGTTGGCTGCTCTCAAAAACGACAATCAGTTCTGGCGGATGAAAGCCCAACGGCTGCTGGTTGAGCGCGGGCAGCGCGATGTAGTGCCCCAGTTGCTGGCCATCGCCAACGACCCGAGCGTAGACGAAATCGGAATCAATGCCCCGGCTGTACACGCCCTCTGGACGCTGCACGGACTTGGTGCAATCAAACCGTCTGATCTGACTACGGCTCTGAAACACCCGTGTGCAGGTGTTCGGAAAACAGCCGTTCAGGTGATGCCCCGCACAGAAGAGGGCGTAACCATGCTGCTGGCTCAGAAAGCCCTTTACGATGCCGAACCGCTCGTGGTACTCAACAGCCTGCTGGCGTTGGGAGAGGCTCCGGCTTCACCAACTATCGATGAGGCTGTGCTGGCCCGGCTCCGGCAAACCGATGCCAACAACGACCGGTGGTTGCCCGATGCCTTTGCCGTTGCCCTCAACCGGGATAAAGGCCGACTGATGCGTCAGTGGCTGGGTTCAATTAAAACCGCACAGGCGGCTCCGGCCGGAAACGGCTCAGGGGCCATGCACCACGATCACAGCACCATGCATCAGGGTGGCCCGAACGCGGGCAGCCAGGCCGGAAGCCCCACGGCGCGGACCGAGGTGAAAACGACCAATGGTCCTGATCTGGTGGTGACGCGCGTGGCTACCGAACCGCTTCAGCCGTTTGTGCGCGAAGGGGCCCGCACCACGATCTACGTAACTAATCAGGGCAGCGTGGCTGTGCCGAAAGGAACGCCTGTACCCCTTACGATTCGGTTTGAAAGCAAAGGTGGTGGGCCAGCTGCTCAGAAAGTAGATTACGTTAGCCGTACGCACGTCGACGGGATTCAGCCGGGCGAAACGGTAGCCATTCGCCGGACCAACAACGGTCCGTGGGTGGGCGACCTCTGGCTCACGGCCGAACAGGCAGGTGACTATACTTTTGCGGTGAGCATTGACAAGGAAAATACACTGGGTGACAGCGACCGGAAAAATAACGAATTCCGCACGACACTTACGTTCCGGGCTCCGGCGCGTATGCGGACCGTAGCGCTCGAACGTACCGCCCGTGCGTATGCCTCAACGGCTGCTCCCGATTCGGTAGTAGCGATGCTGACCCAGGCCGCTTCGCTCGAAGCCGATGATGCCAATGCTCTAGTGAAAGGCTTAGCCGATGGGTACGATTACCGGGCGAAAGTGAAGCCATCGGCTGCAGCTCAGGGTTTGTTGGCCGGTCTGGACAACCGCCTGCCCGCCGACGCCCGCCCGCGCCTGAACCGGCTGCTCGAAGCCTGGGGTATGCGTGATGCCAACGCCGACCTCGACCCCAATGCGCAGGTTGTACGGATCAAAACGATTCGGGAAGAGATGCGTTTCGACAAGAAAACGTTCGAAGTAACGGCGGGTAAACCCGTTGTGATTATTCTGGAAAACCCGGATGCCATGCAGCACAACCTGGTGGTGGTGAAGCCAAAGTCAATGGAGCGGATCGGGAAACTGGCCGACGCCATGATTACGGCCAAAGACGGTGCCGAGAAGAATTACGTACCCGAGTCGTCGGATATATTGGCGGCTACCACGCTGGTGAACCCCAACCAAACCGTGCGGGTCACCTTCAAAGCGCCCGACCAACCCGGTGACTATCCGTTTGTCTGTACGTTCCCCGGCCACTGGCGAATCATGAACGGGGTCATGAAAGTGAAGAAGTAGAAAGAAAAAAGGATCGGGCAACCGGTCCTTTTTTTATGCCCGTTCGTAGCAAACCAGTTGCGGTACCGGGTGCGTCAACATAGCCGGGAAGGGAATGTGAATACAGAATTCGCTTCCCTGCCCAACCTGGCTCCGAAGCTGAATACGCCAGCCGTGAGCCTCAATAATCTTACGAACGTAGCTAAGCCCCAGCCCAAAGCCCTTAACGCTGGGGGAGTCGGCCAGATTGACCCGGAAAAAAGGCTGAAAAATCTGCTCCTGCAAATCAGCCGGAATCCCAATACCCCGATCCGAAATCGAAACCCGAATACCGTCTTCGTTACAGGTGGTGGTGAGGCAAATGTCCAGATTCTCCTCACTGTATTTAACCGCATTGTCGATCAGGTTGAACAGGACATTGGTCAGGTGCAACCGATCGGCCAGGCACTCCGTACGGGAGGCCAGCAGATTCAGGCGCAGGTACGAGCCATGCCGTCGGGCTACCGACCGGACCAGCTCATGAATGTCGAGTCGTTCCACGCACATATACAGGGCGTGGTGATCGGCCCGGGCTAAGCTGAGCATCACCTCTACCTGTTGCTGTAGTCGGTCGGTCTCTTCACGAATAATCTGCACGTACTTGTTGGTGCGCTGCGGATTATTGTGGGTAATAGGCGAGTCGAGCACATCGGCAGCCATTCGAATAGCCGCGATAGGTGTCTGGAACTCGTGAACAAGTGTGTGTAGAGTTTGTGTCGTTAGCGTGTTCATGACCGGTGGCAGGCTTTTTGAAGAGACCGTTCACGGATGATTAAAGTGTTGTTTTAAGGTTTTTCAGACTAAGGAAGGTGAATTGAGGGGGTGGTGTAGATGTATGGCTAGTTGATCAAATGGAAATTGAAGTAAATAAAAACCCGCCTGGTTTGCAAGCGGGTTAGAGGTATTTAATAACCAGTTAATTATTCGGCGGCCACAGGAGCTGCCTCAGCAGTAGCTTCAGGTTGGGTTGTTGCCTTGGCGGATGTGGTTTGGCGAGTGGTTTTGGCACGGGTAGTCGGGGCCTTAGCCGTCCGGGTTGGTGCCGGTTTGGTTTTGGCAGCTGCGGGGTCAGCTTTAGGTAGGGGTAGGGCAAGGGGCTGAGGTTCTTTGGCGCGTTTGTTCTGAGCTCGTTGCGCATTTTTAGCCGCCTTAGCCTCGTTCTTTTGGTTCTTCTTGGCGTCCTTTTTCGCTTTCTTTTCGGCTTTTTTTACCGATTTTTCGGACTTCTTCTGATCCTTCTCGGCGTTTTTAGTCAGTTTATCCGCCAGTTTTATCAGCTTCTTTGCCAACTTCGCGGCTGCCTTATCAACGGCCTTCTGCACCTTTTTAGATTGGGTGCCAACTTCATTGATTTTCAGTTCGATGGCGCTTTTGATGTCGCTCGCCAGCGATTTCTTGTCTGCTTTCATGAGGGTTTTATTAAGTTCTATAACTGCATTATGTCTAACTGGTAAATACAAGCAGATTTGTGCGGTAAAGCAAGAAAAGTCTGTTAAGCTTTTGTTGTTTTTTGCAGGAAGTCCCAGCAAACAATACCGGCTGTAACCGCAATATTGAGTGAGTGCTTCGTGCCAAACTGCGGGATTTCGACCACCAGGTCGGCCTGTTGGACAACGGTATCGGCAACACCGGTTACCTCGTTACCAAACACAAAGGCATATCGTTTGTTCGGGGTGGGGGTAAAATCCGACAGTGAGGTACTTCCCTCGGCTTGTTCAATAGCCACAACGGCCCAGCCTTCGGCCCGGAGCCGGCTGCACAGCGCCAATACGTCAGGTTCATAAATCCACTCAACCGACTCGGTGGCACCCAGGGCCGTTTTGGTGATGTCGCGGTGGGGTGGCTGTCCCGTGATACCACAGAGGTACAGTTTTTCGGCCCGGAAGGCATCGGCCGTTCGGAAGACCGAGCCCACGTTGTTGAGGCTGCGAATGTCGTCCAGAATAAGGCAGTACGGAAATTTAGGGACGGTTTTAAATTGATCAACCGAGAGCCGATTAAGCTCGTCGAGAGCGAGTTTACGCATACGTTGGGTACGGGTGATGGCACGTTTGGAGGGGGCAAAGAAACGAACAGCCGGGGAATGTGCAATCTGAATGGGTGATTTTGGACAAACAAAAACCCGTCGGTCGCGACTTGCCCCAAAGCTGGGCAGGTCGCGACCGACGGGGTATAACTCGGGGTTGCTCTCTAAAACAACCTCTGGCTTTCTGGCTTATTGCGTGCGGATAATGCCGCCGATTTCGCCGGTTGGCGTGGTCGTTGTCCGTATATTGATCCGGTACAGGCCCCGGCTGAGACTGTCGGCCCGGCTGGCTGATACAGATACCGTTCCGCTCAGGGGTGATGTAATGGCTACAGCCGTACCGCTACCGGGGGTTGTGCTGGTGCCGCTGCCTGGTGTGGTACTCGTGCCGCTACCCGGTGTTGTGCTGGTGCCACTGCCGGGCGTGGTACTTGTGCCGCTACCTGGCGTGGTGCTGGTACCGCTACCCGGTGTTGTGCTGGTGCCACTGCCGGGAGTAGATACACTCGGGAAGCTACCGGCCAGCAAGATGCTGTTCGCGTAGGCCGCCGTGCCGCTCGCCGTGCCCGTTGTTACGGGGTCGAGGGTGACGGCCGTGGCGGTCAGGCCCGAATACGATACGGTGTAACTCATGACGTTGGTTGTCCGATTGAGATTGCCCGAAAACGAACCGGTTGCTGTTGAGCTGCCGGACGTAGCTGAGGTCGATGTGCCAGCACTGTTGATGGTCGCCGTCAGGGGCGTCGAAGCGACTGGTACCGGCGTCGTGTTGTTGTCGTCGTCTGCATTATTACAGGCGTAGAACAAGGTCGAAAGCAGCCCAAGGGTGGCCACGGCACTCATTACTTTTTTCATACCAATACGTACGTGTGTTTAAGTTGAACGTATAGAGATAACGGCTATGCTATTTGTTCTATATAGATTATTGTGTAAAGCAAGGCAATGGACCCGTTAAAAATGTATATCTAAAGAATGTCATAAAATTCATTTGAATTGTGAAGCAGTGGGGTGGTTTAAGAGGCTCAAAGCGTGGCTGAGCCGGTACGCACGAGCGGGTTTTTTGCCCGTTTCTCCCCGATTTTTACTAAATTTGTTTAAACTACCCGCTTACATTAGTGAAGACAGCCACGGCTCCCAAACAGGCCAAACCAGCTAAAGAAACTCCTCTCAACCGGCAATACAATCAGGTAAAAGCGAAATATCCAGGTGCGCTGCTTTTGTTTCGTGTCGGCGACTTTTACGAGACGTTTGGCGAAGATGCCATCAAAGCCAGTAAGATTCTGGGCATTACCCTGACCAAGCGGAACAACGGTGGAGCCAACGAAGAACTGGCCGGCTTTCCGCATCACTCGCTCGATACGCATTTGCCCAAACTCGTGCGGGCGGGCGAGCGCGTGGCCATCTGCGATCAGCTCGAAGACCCGGCGCAGGCTAAGGGAATTGTGCGACGGGGCGTAACCGAACTGGTAACGCCCGGTGTTTCGTTTAACGATAACGTGCTTGATACCCGCCGGAACAACTACCTGGCATCGGTACATTTTGGGAAAGGGGCGGATGAGTTCGGGGTGGCGTTTCTGGACATCTCGACGGGGGAGTTTCTGGCCGCTCAGGGCAATGCCGCCTATGTCGATAAGCTGTTGCAGAGTTTCAATCCATCGGAGGTGCTGTACTGTAAACGCAACCGGCAGGAGTTTGGTAGCCTGTTTGGCAACTCGCCCTCCGGCGATAAATTTCATACGTTTACCCTCGAAGACTGGGCTTTTACCTACGATTTTGGGTACAACTACCTCAAACAGCATTTCCAGACTACCTCGCTGAAAGGGTTCGGTATTGAGGGGCTGCCCGATGGCATCATTGCGGCCGGGGTGATTCTGCACTACCTCAACGAGACCGAACACAAAGATCTTCAGCATATTACCCGGATAACCCGGCTGGAAGAAGACAAATACGTGTGGCTCGACCGGTTTACCATTCGTAACCTCGAACTGGTGGCGGCTCAGCAGGAGGGGGGCGTGCCGCTGATTCAGATTCTCGATGGGTCGGTGACACCCATGGGCGCCCGGCTCATGCGAAAGTGGCTCATGCTCCCGCTCAAAGAAAAGTCACTCATCGACGAGCGGTTGAGCATGGTGGCTCTGTTGCACGACGACGATGAACTGCTCGACCAACTGGTAGGTCACCTGAAACAGATTGGCGACCTCGAACGGTTGATCTCCAAGGTCGCCGTTCGCCGGATCAGCCCGCGCGAAATGCTGCAACTGAAACGGTCGCTTCAGCACATACTGCCCATCAAAGAGCTGTTGATCAACGCCCTAAATGCGCAGCCTGACTCGCCCTCGCTCAAAAAATACGCCGATCAACTGAACCCGGTGGCTTTTCTGGTCGACCGGATCGAGGCCGAACTGCGCGAAGACCCACCGGTGGTCTCAAATCAGGGCGGAATGATTAAATCGGGGGTGAATGCCGAGCTGGATCACCTGCACGCCTTAGCCTATACCGGCAAGGATTATCTGGTGCAGTTGCAGGAGCGCGAAATTGCCCGTACTGGCATAGGCTCGCTCAAGATTGCCTATAACAAGGTGTTCGGCTACTACCTCGAAGTGACCAATGCCCACAAAGACCGCGTTCCGGCCGACTGGATTCGGAAGCAGACCCTGGTGAATGCCGAGCGGTACATTACGCCCGAGCTGAAAGAATACGAAGACAAGATTCTGAACGCTGAGGAGCAGATTTTTGCCATTGAAGCTCGGATGTATAACGAGCTGGTGCAGGCCGCGGGCGAATACGTCGGGGCTATTCAGCAGAACGCGCGGGTTATTTCGGTGCTCGACGTGCTGTCGTCGTTTGCGCGGGTAGCACTCCGTAACAAGTACGTATGCCCGACCATCAACGAGTCGAAAGTCCTGAATATCAAAGACGGTCGGCACGCGGTGATTGAGCAGCAACTGCCTCCCGGTGAGCCCTACGTACCGAATGATATTTATTTAGACGACGAAACCCAGCAGATTATCATCATTACCGGGCCTAACATGGCGGGTAAGTCGGCTCTGTTGCGGCAAGTGGCTCTTATTGTGCTCATGGCGCAGGCGGGGAGCTTCGTGCCTGCATCGGCGGCTGAAATCGGGTTGGTCGACAAGATTTTCACCCGTGTAGGGGCCGCCGATAACCTCTCGCGGGGCGAAAGTACGTTCATGGTCGAAATGACCGAAACGGCCAGTATTTTGAATAACCTGAGCGAGCGTAGTCTGGTACTGATGGACGAAATCGGCCGGGGAACGAGTACCTACGATGGTGTGTCCATTGCCTGGGCTATTGCTGAGTTTCTGCACAATCACTCCAATTGCCGCCCCAAAACCTTGTTTGCTACCCACTACCATGAACTGAACGAGCTGGCTAACGACAACCCGCGCATTCGGAACTTCAACGTGGCGGTGAAAGAGGTAGGCAACAAGGTGATTTTCCTCCGCAAACTGAAAGAGGGTGGCTCAGAGCACTCGTTCGGAATTCACGTGGCTCAAATGGCGGGTATGCCGCCCTCGGTAGTGAGCCGGGCCGGGCAGATTCTGAAACAGCTCGAAGCCTCGCATCAGCGCGAAGACAACAAGGAAGCTATTCGCGAAGCGGGCACTCAGGAACGGGAGCTGGCGCTACGCATCATCGAGTCGGGTGATCCGCGTTCGGAAGCGATCAAGGAAAAGCTTAAAACCATCGATATCAACCGCCTGACGCCAATCGAAGCCCTGCTCAAACTGAGCGAGCTGGCCAAGTTAGTCGAGTAGCGGTTTTGGCTCTCGTTAGAGATGACATCTCTTCGAGCGGTCTCCGTTTTGGGTACTCTACTTGCAGAGATGTCATCTCTAAAGTATCCCCGCAAGAATACATCTCGGCAACGCCCTACAGTTTCTTTACCAAGAAGCCGATCAGCTTTTCGATTTTGTCCGTGTAAGGAGGATAAATGAACCGGGCGGTGCCAAAGTCCCGCTTCATTACCCCCCGCATATTCGAAAGCTCCTGAAAGCCAAAGAACCCATTGGACTTGCCAATGCCGCTGTTGTTTACGCCACCAAACGGCAGGTCCATGTGCCCAAATTGCCAGAAGAGATCGTTGATAACGGTGTCGCCTGCCGATGTGCGCTGCATGATATAGTCGATGTTGCGCCGACTACCGCTTTGGATGTAAAGCGCCAGAGGTTTTTCGCGGCTGTTGATCACCTGCAAAGCTTCGTCGGCGGTCTGGTACGGGACTACGGGCAGCACGGGGCCAAAAATTTCTTCCTGCATCAGGGCCATCTGGTCCGTTACGCCCTCAATCACCGTGGGGGCAATGAAGTTGTCGGCCTCATTGAGCTGACCACCCAATGTGACCGTGGCCCCTTTTTGTACGGCATCCTCAATGAGCCGACGGACGCGCCCGAAATGGTTTTTGTTCACAATCCGGCAGTAGCTTTCTGATTGCTCCGTTGGTTGTCCCGCCGGGTTGTACATCCGTTGCACCGACTCCCGAAACGCTCGCAAAAAAGGTTCTTTCACCGACTCATGCACCAGCAGGTAGTCGGGTGCGATACAGGTTTGGCCATTGTTAAAATACTTACCCCAGGCAATCTGCTCGGCAGCCGCCTTGATGTTGGCCGTTTCGTCGACAATGACAGGTGATTTTCCCCCCAGTTCCAGCGTGACCGACGCCAGGTGTTTAGCCGCAGCCGTCATCACTATTTTGCCCACGGCGGGGCTGCCCGTAAAGAAAATGTGGTTAAACGGCAGGTCGAGCAACTGAGTCGCCACAGCGGCATCGCCTTCAAACACGGCCACCTCTTCGGGCGGAAACAACTCTTCCACCATGCGTTTGATGGTGCGGGTGGTATTGGGCGTCATTTCGGAGGGTTTGAGCATGACCACATTGCCCGTCGAGATAGCCGCAACCAGCGGTTTAATGCACAAACCAAACGGATAATTCCAGGGAGCAATAATGAGCACGTTGCCTTTGGGTTCGTAGCGCACATAGCCACGGGTACCCAGCAGGGGGAGGGGCGTCGGCACCCGGTGGGGTTTCATCCAGCGCGAAAGATGTTTGGTCGTGTGCCGAATTTCGTAGTATAACGCCCCCAAATCGCCCAGAAGTGCCTCGGCCGCTGGTTTCCGAAAATCAGCGTGCATGGCCTGCATCAGGTCGGCCTCGTGGTCCTGAATCCAGCGGTGAATCCGGCCGATGCGCTCAAGCCGCTCTTTAGCGGTAGTGAGCGCCATGTGAGGGGCGTGTCGGCGCTGCGCGTCAAAAACGGCCTGAATCGAGCTCTGATGAGTTAGTTTGGGTGAAGTGGTTGTCATGCTGGTACAAAAATAGGGTTCGGTACAAAGGCGAGTAGGTAATGATTCGGCGCGAAACACCGCGACCGCGCGGAGGCTATCGGGTGAAAATCAGCTTTATCCGCCATCACCCGCACAACTTCGCCGGGCGGACACCTAAAAATACAAAAAATGGACGGCGGGATTCAATTTTTATCTTTTAGCAAAAGCCGTATGTTTACTAAAACTTTTTTAGCAATCCCGCCCCATGAGCCTTGTGAGCGAGAATATTCGGTATTTGCGTAAACTCAACGGTCTGACGCAGGAACAATTTGCCCGCCGATTGGGCATCAAGCGTTCGCTGGTGGGAGCCTACGAAGAGGCCCGCGCCAATCCGAACCCTAACAACATGATCGCCATTGCCAAGGCGTTCAACGTATCAGTCGAAAACTTACAACGGCAGGATTTACGAAAACTACGCGAAACGCCCAACCTTTCGTTTGACCGGGGAGCGGGCCAAAGTAGTAGTAGCAGCATCCCGTCGCGTTCTATTTTCCGCGAACCTGTTCCCGAACCGGCCGATGATAGCCTGTTTGCCGATGATCCCCTGCCAACGGCCGATAATCGGCCCGATCTGTCGGATGTACCTAAGCCGCTGGCGTCGGTTCTGGAAAAATACTACCGGGCTCCGTCGGCGGTGCCGCCCCCGGCGGGTCCTCAGCCTGCTTCGGGGCTACCGTTCGAAGCGCCGGTGATCAGCGATCCGGTGCGGCCGGGGTCGGTTATTGCCGAACGGGGCAGCCTGCCTGTGCCGCCCGAAGTGCCCCGCCCGGTGTCGCCCGCCCCTAATCCGGCCGATCGGGCACCGTTTGAAGTGCGTAACGCACCCGCGCCGGTGGTGTCCGAGCCTGCGGGAGCCGGGCCGCTAGTGTTCAATAATGCCTACGAACAGCCCGCACCCAGCCCGGTTGCGCAACCGCGTGAGGAAACAGGCCTGCCGCCAATTCCGCTGGTGATGCAGTATCAGTTTAGTGAATACGCGGGGCGAAGCGGGCAGCACGATTACATCAACCGGCTGCCGTCGTTGCGGTTGCCCACCTTGCCAGTTGGCCATTACCGGGCTTTCGAAGCCGACGCTGACTTTTCGCTGCCGGGCGCCCTGCTCGTTGGGCAGTTTGTGCGCAATTGGTTCGACATTGTCGATGGGCGTCTGTATGTGTTGATGCTCGCCGGCCAACGACTCGATGGCGCCCGGATTCTGTGCCGACGGGTGTTCAATCAGGTAAAGATAAAAGGGACGCTCCTGCTCACGGCCGATAGCCCACATGTGCCCAGCCGCGAGGTGCCGCTCAAGGAAGTACAGGAGCTTTGGGAGGTAAAAGCGTTTTTCAGCCAGCAACTGCCCGATCCGGCTCCCAACCTCGACCGTCTTCGCCAGTTGGTGGAAGAAATGCGGTTTGAGGTCGACCGGATCAAGTAAGACGTTTAGGGTAGTCGGCGTTCGGATTTCTGATCAAAACGGTAGCTTAGTCAGCACCTTGTAGGCATCGGGAATACGGACGCCGTGAAAGCCGTTGGTGAGGCCGTACAGAATCGAGATGGTTAGCAGAACACCCAGGGCAAGCAGGATGCTGGCTTGCTCGTGAGGAGTGAGGCCCAGCACGGAGTGTTTCATTTTGCGGCTGTGGATCGCTGCCAGATGGCCCACAAACGACGCAATGGCCAGCCCGTAGTACGGAATGAAAAACAGGTTGAGCGGGAAGGTGTTGAGCCCGGCGACACCGAAGTAAAAGTTGGTATCGAGGTCGAGCACCAGCCGACCCACCAGTACTGCGCTCAGGTGAATCAGCAGGAAAAAAGCCAGGTACAGACCGGTCCAGAGCTGGAGTTTATCAAAACCCGTTTCTACCCGCTTGCGAAACCGGGAGGCCAGTGAAAGGCCGGATACAACCTGAAGCGCGATGGCCCCCAACAACATGGTTTCGACAACCGGATGCCGGTACACGAGCCGCAGGGTATTCATCAGGCCTATGTGTGCCGAGGCACCGGCGAGGCTATACGTATGGTTAATTAGGTGAAAACCAACGAATACTGTAATAAATAAGCCTGAAACGTAGTGAAGTGTTCGGGTATTCATAGCCAAAATGATGCTACGGCGGCCGCTAAGTTAAGGCGAAAAACGGATTCGACCGTCCCCGTTTACACAGTAACGACATACGGCATCTCGGCCAGATACACCAACCGGCCGGTCACCTGCCCATAGCCCATTTGACGGTACAAATCGACGAAGTAACGCAGGCCATTCGTATCCCGTTCGGGTAAGCCGGGCACGCTCACGTACTGCACCAGCACCAGATGGCCGGGCGCTAGGTGCACCACCCGATGCGGGGCTCCGTGCAGTTGTCTGGCACTCAGTACGCTCCGGTCGGTATCGATGCGTAAGCGGGGGTTAAATACATCCAGCAACTCGGGATGCATCACAATCTGAATCAGTTGTTGCCGCAGATCGTCGGTTTCGGCCCGGCGCACCAGCCCTTCGCTCACCAGCTGCCGAATTGTTTTCTCAACACAGCCCGGTCCTTTGATCAGGCTCAGGGCGGCCACAATCTTGCGGTCGCGGTCGCGGGTGCGCTCAAACGTGCGCACGTCGAACACCCGGTCGGCCTGTCGCCGGAGTTGCAGTTCCTGCTGACGGTGTCCGCTCATCACTTCGTTCAGAACGATCTCGTCGGTGTACGCGGCTTTTTTGGGGTGCTCAAAAGCCTGATCGCAGTGCGACACCACGTATTCACTTTGTTCATCCTGCCAGCCGCAGCCGCAGGTAAGGGCGTGGGGGCCGTTGAGGTACTCGTACAGCCAGTAGCTCACCGTGTTTTGCGCCCGGGCGTCGGTCCACTTCAACTGTTGCCCAATCACATAAAGCCGGTCGGTGGGGCGGGTAAAAGCTACGTAGAGCAGGTTCATGTTTTCCAGAAACGACCGGGTCATTTCTTCTTCATATTGCGCGCGCAGGCCAACGGGTAGTTTGTCGAGTTTCTGGCTGATGCGAACCGGCGCGTGCCGGAGCCGGACGGGTGCACCCTGCTCCGGGGCGTGGGTGAAAAACGCCGAATCGACGGGGCTGAGATCGAGCCATAAATCGCCCCGGCCCGATACGTCCCAGTTGGCAAAGGGAATAATCACCACCGGGTATTCGAGCCCTTTCGACTTGTGAATGGTCTGGATGCTCACGGCATTGGTGTTGGCGGCTTCACCCACCGAAACTTTTTTCTGGGCCGACTGCCAGTAGAGCAGGAAATCGGCCAGGTGGCCGCTCTGCTTATGGCTGAAGGTCAGAATTTCATCGAGAAACCGGAACAGAAACGGCGCATCGCCCGCCCGGTCGAAAAGGCCAAACTGAAAAATAAGCTTTTCGGCCAGTTCGTAAGCGTTGAGTTGCCGCAGGGCGTGCGGTTCCAGCTCGTGCCCGAAGGATTGCAGATACCCAAAAATCGCGTCGGGGTCTTCTGATTCGGCCACGTCGCGAAGGGTAGCCGTGAGGGCTGCGTCGGGCAGGAGTCCCCGCACCACCCGGCTGTAGAGATACAGCATCTCGTACCGAATCAGGGGCTGATCGGGGCGGCTGAGCACCTGCATAAGCGTTACGACCAACCGGATTGAGTCGGCGTACTGCAACGATAGCGAGTCGGCCGAAACGAGCGGAATACCGAGGCTATTCAGTTCGTTGGCGAGGGCTTTGGCCTGATCTTTTTTGCGGCACAAAATGGCGATGTCGCGGTACTGATACCCGTCGTCGAGAGCCTTTCGGAGGTGTGCAACCGTGCGGGCGAGCATCACGCCGGTCAGGTCGGTTGCTTCTTCGCCCTCGGTAGGGCCGGCCTGGGGTTTTTGCACAAAATCGATCTGCACATGCCCCAACGGCCGGGCCTTGGGCGAGGGTTGCTGCTGAAACTGCCGGGCGGAATCAAACACCTCGGCAATTTTTCCGTGCGTCAGCTCAAACCGGCGGGCCGTGAAATCGAAAAACTCATTGTTGAACCGGACAATGGGTTCGGCACTGCGCCAGTTCGTGTCCAGAATGGCGTCGTTCAGATGCTGTTCGAGAGCCTGAATCCGCTCGGCCGTAAATGAATCGGGTCCGTCGGTCATGCGGGCATGGGCTACCTGCAACGCGCCGAGATCCCGTCGGTGCAGGGCCACAATCTGATCCATGTCGCCCCCCCGAAACCGGTAAATGGCCTGTTTACCATCGCCCACAGCCAGGTTGAAATGACCTGCCCCGAGGGCGTTGTCGAGCAGGGGCAGGAGGTTGGCAAACTGGAGCCGGGAGGTGTCCTGAAACTCGTCGATCAGGATGTGGTTGAATTTGTTACCGAGTCGTTCGTACAGAAACGGCACTGGCTCATGGGCCACCACGTCCAGAATCCGCTTGTTGAACTCCGAGATATGCACGCGGCCATCTTTGCGAAGCAGTTCATCAAACTCTACCCGGATCTGTTTGAGCAAAGCCAGTTTCTGGAGGTGCGGTTGCAGGCATTCGAAGAGTACTACCTGCTCCATGCGTTCTTCTCGGATAGCCTGAATCCGGTGGAAACAATCACAAAGCTGATCGGCAATAGCGTCGATCGTATCCTGTATAGGTTTGGGGGCTTTTTTGCCGTACCATACTCCCTCGTCGACCGCTTTGGTGTGGTACGAATTGATTTTTCGGCGGGCATCGCCCCCGGCAATTGCTTTGAAGTAAGCCCCAATGCCTTTGGAGGTCTGCGCAAAGTCGACCTCGCTCAGGTTGTTTTGCTCAATGCAGTGCCAGGCCTGTTGCCCCACAGCAACAATGTCGGCTTCGGTCTGGGCAATGTAGTCGCGCATGCGTTGGCGGATGTTGCGGATCGCCGTGGGCGATAGCTCCTGCACACCCCGCACGGCATCGTAATGCTGGTCGGAGGTGAGGTGCTTACCAAACGTTTGCAACGCTACCGGTACGTTGCCCCAGCTTTCGCCTTCGGCGGCTGTTTCGCGGTAGTATTGGCTCAGAACTTCGGTGATTTCTTCCATCTGCTCAGCCCCGGCCTTTTCGATCAGGTTATCAACCGCCAGTTCGAGTACTTCTTCGGTATCCATCTCTACCTCAAACGAGTAGGGTAGGCCCAACTCGTCGGTAAACGCCATGATGACCCGCTGCGTAAAGCTGTCGATGGTCGTCACCGAGAAGTCAGAGTAGCCGTGCAGAATAGCCCGGAATACCTCGCGAGCTTTGGCCGACACCTCGTCTCGGGCAAGGAGGTGGGCGTCGGTACCTATTGTATGGCCCGACAGCTCCTCGGTCAGGATGTCCAGCATGGAGCTATTTCGGACGGATTCGTCGTCGCTGCACATGTATTGCAACTGCTTCAGAATCCGGTCTTTCATCTCGTTGGCTGCGGCATTCGTGAACGTCACGGCCAGAATATGCCGGTAATACCCCGACGGTGCGCCCGGTTTCAGGGCGAGCTTGAGGTACTCCTTGGTAAGGGTGTATGTCTTGCCCGAACCGGCCGATGAACTGTAGATCGTAAACATGGTGGGAGGGGATTAATGCGTAATGATGAATGGCCTGACGTGCAACTATTTTTTGTATCAATTACGCATTACGCATTACGCATTACGTTAACTCAGTCTGACGCTAAATAAATCCTTCGATTTTACGTACACATACGCCACAACAACCAGCGTGACTACCCCGCCCAGCATAACGGAGGGGGCTGCTCCGAGCAGACGGGCGGCAACGCCGGACTCAAACGCCCCGATTTCGTTTGACGAGCTAACGAAAATACCGTTGACGGCGGCTACCCGTCCCCGCATGTGGTCGGGCGGGAAAATCTGGAGAATCGTCTGCCGGATAATCACGCTTACACTGTCGAACGCGCCGGTGAGCGCCAGCATAGCCAGCGACAGGTAGAAATCTGTCGATAGGGCGAAAATGATGGTAGCCAGCCCGAAACCCACTACGGCCAGCAGCATGTTACGCCAGGCATTTTGAGTAGGTGGGTACCGCGCCATAATCAGCATGGTACTGACGGCCCCCACGGCCGGGGCGGCCCGCAGAAAGCCCAGACCCTGCGCTCCAACCTTCAGAATGTCTTCGGCAAAAACGGGTAAAATGGCGACTACCCCTCCGAACAGCACCGAAAATAAGTCGAGCGAAATGGCATAGAACACGATTTTGGTCTGGAACACAAACCGAAATCCTTCTTTGAGGCTGTCCCAGAAGCCGAGCGGAGTTTCGTCGTGGTTGACAACTACCGGCCGTTTGCGAATCATCGACAGGAGCAGGAAGCAAACGCCAAACAGGCCAATAATCACGAGCAGGGCGTTGTCGAGTCCAAGCCAGTTGTACAGAAACCCGGCCGCGCCCGGCCCGGCTATGGCCCCCGCCTGCCAGAACGAACTGCTCCAGGTAGACGAGTTAGGGTATAGCTCACGCGGCACCAGAAACGGCTTAAGCGACGAGCTGGCGGGTGAGTAAAACCCCTTGGCCGTCCCGATCAGAACCAGCACACCGTAGATCAGGGCGAGCCGCTCCCGTAGTGAGAGTTGGGCTTCGAGAGCGGGCTGAAAGGCCAGATACAGCACCACTGAACCCAGCATGATGACGAACAGACTGATTTGCAGAATACGCTTCTTGTCGTATCGGTCGGCGAGGTGGCCGCCAAACAAGGCCAGCATGATAAAAGGAATGGCCTCGGCCAACCCAACCAGCCCCAGAGCGAGCGGGTCGTGCGTCAGTTTGTATAGTTCGTAGCCCAGAATCACCTCCTGCATGAGCAGGGTGGCCGTGATCAGAAAACTATTGGAGACGAAAAAACGAAAATCAGGAATGCGAAGCGACGCGTACGGATCAGTCATGAAATAAGACGTGGGCTGGTAGAGGCCGGACACAGGTCGTGCCGGGCTCCGGCCGTCGGGACTACGAAGATAACGGCTTTTTAGCCTATTTTGGCCCCCAAAAAGCGTTTCATCCATGAGAATCCGCGTAAAAGTTTGCTGTATCAGCAGTCTGGAAGAGGTCCAGATGGCTATTCGGGCCGGGGCCGATGCCCTCGGTTTGGTCGGTCCTATGCCCAGTGGGCCGGGCGTGGTGGCCGACGATCTGGCGGCTGCCATAGTCCGTAGCGTGCCGCCCCCTATTGCCACGTTTATGCTGACGAGCGAAACTACAGCTGACGGAATTGTCGCCCATCAGCAACGGGTAGGGGCCAACACCATTCAGTTGGTCGATGCCGTACCGGCCGGGACGTATGCCCAGATCCGGGCGGCTTTGCCCGCCGTGAAAATTGTGCAGGTGATTCATGTAGTTGATGAGCGAAGCCTGATTGAGGCCCAACAAGCCGTAACCGATGGGGCCGATGCGCTGTTGCTCGATTCGGGTAACCCAACCCTGGCGATAAAAGAATTGGGCGGTACCGGCCGGGTGCATGACTGGCAGATTAGCCGTCAGATTGTGGATACCTCGCCGGTGCCGGTATTTCTGGCCGGTGGGCTACGGCCCGACAATGTCCGCGAGGCCATCCGGGCGGTAGGGCCGTTTGGGCTGGACATTTGCAGCGGTGTGCGTACCAACGGGCACCTCGACGCCGACAAGCTTCGGGCGTTTTTAGAAGCCGTTCGGTAGGCTGCTTTGGTGGGTTCCAACACACCTAAAAACAGAACAGCAACCGTTTGGGGCGGTTGCTGTTTCTGTTTGGGTTGAGCCGCCCGAGGTGGCACAAGGGACCGGGCTCAAATGTCGGCGGGTGGTTAAGCAGGGTTATTTCTCTTGCTACCTGGCCCGCCGACGTACTCCTGAGGCTTACTTCTGAATTTTGGATACCGTAATCGGTACGCACTTGTTGGTTGGGCAGGCGCAGTTTGCCGATAAGCCGACCGTTACATCGCGGAAACAACCCGTCTGCGTATCCGTCACCCGAACGGTGTAATTGCCCTCGGTCAAATTGCTGGCAATAAATCCGTTAGCCGGGATAGCCGCAGCCTGAGCGGGCTGGGCCGTGGCGGCATCGAAGCTGGTTGTGGGCGAATACTGGTACTGGTAACGGCCGGTTGTGGGCAGGCCCGTAATCTGCAACTGACCGTCGGCCTGTGGTGTAGCACCAACGCAGGTTGGCTTCTGCGTCACGAGTGTAAACAGGGGTACTTCCGTTTCCTGAATCACAATCTGACAGCACGATTGGCTGGTGCAGTTGCCCAGCGCCCCACCGTCGGCAACAACGCCGTAGGTTCCGGGGAGGGTTGCCGTAAACGAGTTGAGCGAACCATCGGCAACCAGCGTTGAGGTGGTTGCACCGGGTGCCGTGAGGTACCACTGGTAGCGGCTATATCCCGAGGGCACCGTCAGCCGGATGGCGAAAGGCTGTCCTTTGCAAACCAAATACGGTACCGTAGTGCATACCTTGGTTTCAATGACGGTGTCGGAGGTGGGCAGTGTCGCCGTGTTGATGGTAATTCCTTCGGTAACCAGGCTCACGCTAAACACCAGTGTCGCAGTTGTTCCAGCGGGTAGCGTAGCCACGCTCCACGTACCACCCGTTGGATTCTGGGTGAAGTTACCTGCCGACGCTGTAGCTGAACCCGGAACGAATGCGATGCTGGCACTAAAGGTGTCGGTTACCACCAGATTGGTAGCCGAAACGGGGCTAGTGTTGGTCAGTGTCAGCGTGTATGAAACCACATCACCCAGTCGGACTTCGAGGGCACTCACCCGTTTCTCAAGAGTTACCGAGGGCGCTGCCGAGCAAGAAGCGGGTGCCGCAAACGTGGCGCTGGCCGAGCCGCATGCCGTACCTGCAAACAGGGCTGTTGCCGTGCCCGTAGTACCATTGGCCGGTAGACCGTCAACAGTCATCTGTACCGTATTTTCTCCTGATGCCGTGAGGCTAAAGACTTGCGACTGACCACCCAGCGTCAGTGTGACAGATTGGGGCTGAAGCAAATTGTTTGCCGTCAACGTCGCCGTGGCGGAGAAGGTGTTCGTTGCCGACTGGCAGGTTCCCGCCGTCACGACCAAGCTCACCGAGCAGGGGGGGATCGTATTAAGTACGATCGAAGCGGTCGTGAAGCAAGCGGGACCCGTCGTACAGGTGGCCGAGTAGGTCTGCGACGGTTGTGTCGGGGTCACCACGATGCTGGTTCCCGTTGATCCGTTGCTCCAGGTAATTGTACCCGCACAACCGGCGGCCGTCAGCGTCACATTTGAGCCAACCGTAACCAGTGTTGAGCTGGCGCTCAGGTTGAGTACCGGTTGGGGCAATACAGTTACCGTACCTACCGCGAAGGTGCTCGAGGTGGCCGTGGTGCAAGTGGCCGTGTAGCTTGTAGTTTGGGTCAGAGCGGGCGTCACCAGGGTAGTGCCCGATGTGCCGTTGCTCCAGGTTACTGTACCGGTGCAACCCGAAGCCGTCAGCGTGGCCGAGTTACCGTAACATACCGTCGCCGAAGTGACATCGATGGTGGCGGCTACTGTGCAGCTGACCGGTGCTGTGTACGTCGCCGAAGCCGTGCCGCAACCGGGCAGGCTCACCGTTACGGTGTGCGAGCCCGTGCCTGAAGTGAGGCCCGTTAGCGAGTAAGCCACCGACGTTGCACCGGCCGGTACGCTTACGGTTGTGCTGACGGCTCCGTCAGTGATAGTGGCGGTGCCCGCCGTAGCACTCGTCAGGCTGATCGTACCCGAAACCGTGTATCGGTTCGTTGCCGGGTCGCAGGTTCCGGGCGTGGCGGTGGTCGTAAGGGCGCAGGGGATTTCTACCGTCAGGCTAACCGTTGCCGTAGCCTCGCAGCCTGCCCCATTACTCACCAGCACGGTATAGGTATAAAGACCCGTTGTGGCCGGAGCCGCTACTGTGCGACTCGAAATCGTAGTAGCGGTAGGACTGCTGATGCCCGGACCACTCCAGGTATAGGTGGTTGTTCCAGAAGTTGTGCCTGTCGCTGTAGCATTGAGCGTGACGGTAGCACCGGGCGCTACATTGGCTGGCAATGCTGTCGCTGCCACGTTCGTTGGCGTAACGCAACATTCCAGTTTGGCAATCGTGAATGTAAAGTCGTTGTAACAAACCTCTTCGCCGTTAAACACCCGAACGGTATAGGTCACGTCGGTAGAGGAGCCGTTGATGTTACCCACAACAACGCCATTTGTCAGGCTGCTGATGGCTACTGCCGTGGAATAGGACCCCGTGAAGGTAGTACCAATTGAATAGCCAACTTTGTCGCCGATGGTTCCTCCGCCGATGCTGATACTGCCGAGGCCCCCCGCACAGGTGGGTTGCACGACACTGGCAGCATAATCGGGCTTGATACACTTGTAGAAGCCAAAGTCAACCGAGTAGTTGGTGTAGCCACCGTCCAGCGGTTCGGCAACGGCACTGAGCGTAATGGGCTTGCTGATAATGCCACAGTCAACAACGGCACTTCCGTTATCGTCGTTTTCAACGTTATTGTCCGGGTCGGGAGCAGGGTCGTTGCCCGTGCTGCTGACATAATCGAGCAGTACACCTTTGAAATTCACGTCGGGAATCTGTACGATGTAATTACCTGCCGGCAACCGGTCAAACGTGTAGACACCGTCGATACCCGCCACCGTACCCGTGATGGTTGTCGTCACCTGCTCGTCGGCCTGTGGCTTGTTATCGTTGTTCCGGTCGTTGTACAGGTTTACAGTTACCCCGTTCAGGCCAACCTCATCCTTATCAACCAGACCATTGTTATTAGTGTCACTCCAGACATAGTTACCCAGTTTGTAGGGACCCGTTTGAATAATCAGACCGGCATCCCAGGTCAAATTAATCTCACCCGGAGCAAGGGTAAAGGTGGCCGTTCTGCCCGTTGCCGGGTCCACGTCGGAGTCGGTTTCGTCGCTTGTCGAACCACCTTGCGAGCCACTACCCGGTGTGTAGGTTTTGTCGGGAGTCGGCTTGAACTGCACATAATACGAACCAGCTTCCAGCTGATCGAACAGGTAATACCCCGGCCGACCGTACACGTCGTTGGTTGTCACCGTACTGGCTGAGAATACCCCGGTTGAGGTGTACAGGCAAACGATCACGCCGTTGATGCCGTTGGCTGAGGACTCGTCCTGGATATTGTTCTGATTCTCGTCGAACCACACATAGTTGCCAACCGCAGCTTTGGCCGGGAAGATCCCCTGATCCCAGGTCAGATCGTTTTCGGTAGCGCTCAGGCTGGTGATGGGGGCAATCGTTACCCGACTACCGTTGCAGATACCCGCAATGCCGTCCGAATCTTTATCGTCGCTTGTCGCATTGGCGGGCGATGTCTCGTAGCCCGGCGGCAGGAAGAACACCGCGTAGTAATTGCCGGGGGCAAGGCCGGGGAACAGGTACAAACCGCCGTTGGCCGTTGAGGTGAAGGCAATAAGCGGATCGGTTTTGGGGTCGTTAACGTTGTCGCCGTTGTCTTTGTGCAGTTCAACCCGCACCCCGTCGATACCCGTTTCTCCCGCATCCTGAATACCGTTTTTGTTCGCATCGAGCCAAACAAAGTTACCGTAGCTGCTGTTCACATCGGCCTTTACTTTGATACCTACCTTAAACGGCTCCGAGGGCAGGAACGGGTCATTGTTGTCCTGCCGTTTTGCCTTGAAACCAAAGGAGTTCCAGGCAATTTCGTTGTTAGTGGGAGCTGTCACCGGCGCGCGCATATCCCAGCTCAGTTCGATCTGATCGCCGGGTTGCAGCACTTTCGTGCCAAAGTCCAGCTTCAGCGACTGAATCGTGGTGGGGTCGGCGGGGGTACAGCCTGCGGGGCCTGCGGCTACGTAATCCGTCCGGCAGGGGTTGGTGGCGGTGCTGTAATAAACCGTAACCCCCGCGGGCGTTTGAATCGGCGTGACCAGGTTGGGCCGCCACTCGGTCAGACGGGCCGTTGGGTCAATCACGCCCTGGTCGCCTACCCAGGGCAGAATGTCCAGGATTTCGACGCTGGTAGAGGCTACGTTACCTGTGTTGGTTACGATCAGCTTGTAGTTGGCGATACCACCCGGCACGGTCTGTCCAAAGTCAGGGTAGCGTGAATATTCGGTATCACACTGACCTTTAACCCATTTTACAGAGGATAATTGAGCTGCAGTGGTAACACCAATATGTGTCGATGAATAGCAAAGAGATTCAGACGTGGTCTGGGTATTTGAATTCAAATCGTACAAGTCATTGGTCTGAAACTGGTTGAGCGAGAAATATTGCTCAACCCTACAAACTTTAGGAGAAGTACCGGTAAAGAATGCTGTGTTTTTCAGGCCATTAATCTGTAAGTAGGGATTGTAAAGCCGATCATTGGATGAATAATCCGATACAAGGCCTGCCGGGGCAAGGGGGTTTACCTTTACCCCAATATTAAAACCATAGGTAGTCCCCGCAGGCATGGGCGTATTCCAGGTTAGCCGAATTAACGTACGGCCGGTGCCATTGAAATTGGGAATTGCCTCTGTAGTACTGGCAGGGGGCGTGGGCGACTGGTATAGGATCTGGCCCGTGAAATCAAGTCCGATAGGCAACAAATCCATAATGACCGCATTTTCCAGCGGCTGTCCTCCTCCAGAGTTGGTAGCACTGATATAGGCCCAAAATGGCGAAGTTGCGGTGTTAACTGGGGTGTAGAATACGCTCGAAGGTACGCTTGGCGATTGGACAAATACTTTATAAATACTAAGTGTGCTGAAGGGGTCAAGCTGAGTAATAGTAATAGTATGGCAGGCCTGTGTGGCTGGGTCAGTTACCAAACCTGCATTACCAGCGGTGGCCGTATAGCAATTGACGATACTGGTTCCCGAAACACCAGGCGACGACGTTCCTGACAGACGCATGTATCGGTTATAGGCACCCGGAGGCAACTGATTAAGCAACATTTTATAGGCTGTAATCTTATCACCTGCCGCAACTGTATAAGGGAAAGTTGTTAGGGCAGTGTACGTTGGATTGTTTGCCGTCTTGACATAATGAGTAGCAACCTCTCCGCCCACAAGCCCCACAAATTCACCGGGAGCAAATCGGGTAATTGTAAGCCCTTCCGGGATAATATCCTCAATAACAATATCGGTGAGCGTTGTATTTCCCGTATTGCTGATGTTAAGATCAAAGTAAAGGTCTTCGCCAGGCTTCGCACTACTCGTTCCGGTTTTGGTGTAGGATAACTTGGAAAGCGAAGCAACAAGCGGATCTGTAACGTCTAGTTTGGCGGTACATACCCTTGTAGCTGTAGTTGTGTAGGTGGCACCATCCGTAAAATTTCTGACATCACCATTCACCAGCGTTATGGGGGTTGAGGTGCCAACCGGTTGGTAGGTAACCGTAACACTGTTTGTTACATTGGTACCAGCCGTGAAGGCTGTACTTGGGTACTTTACGTTGATTTTTATATCAACAACGGGTTGAAATTGGGACTTGACTTCCATGACCGAAGCCGGAAATGTGCAGGTAATTCGTGCATTGGCATTATCGACTACACAGACCCCTGTTGGAATTGTCGGAACTGGTAATCCGTCAACAGGAATTACGTTCACCGACTCAATAACAGTACCTGCAGGTAATTGGTCAACAACGGTTACCGGGCCGGGGCTGAGTAACCCCACACCCGTTAGCTGATACCCATTTTGGGAGGCTCCCGATAGCCTGATTGTATAGGTTGTAGTATTATCAATTCCCAGACCAACACCGTTGGATTTAGAAGGACAAAACTTGTCATAAGCATGAATGGTCGTGTTTACGGTTTGAGTTGAACCGGGTACGCCATTCGAAGACAGCACAGCTGTTAACGTGGACGTTGAGTTGTCTGCGATCCCAAAACTTCCCTGACCCGTTACCTGAATGATACCCGTATTACCGGCCGTGAGGGGCTCTTTAAACGTAAATGTGATGCTATTTCCACTGGGGCTGATCGAGTAACTCTGAATATCAGATGGTAACCCGATGGTCTGCGTCGGGAAAATGATATTCTGAGGAATTGTAGCCGTCAGCGTTACCCCTGTACAGTTGTTAGTGGTGCTGGCGCATTTGTATTTAAACGTGTACACCAGTGATTCGCCCGTTAGGATGTCCGACTTGTCGGCTTCGGCGGTGAGTTCAAGGGTTTGGGCCTGAGCTGCCCAGCCGCTCATTGACGCCACCGTGAAGAGTATGGCCGCAAGGGTCCGCATGGATGCCTTTTCCTGGGTCGGCTTTGCTGTCCATGGTTCATGTGTGAACCCGTTTAACAACCACCTAACCGACTCGGTAAGCGAGTGAAGTGCCCGCACAAAGAGAATCTGTAAAGAATTTTTCATGAGAGTCTGACTACAGAATGATGTGTACTGATTTGATGGCTGCACATTGGGCGGTTGGTAGCTGCCTCAATGGGTAGTTGTAGTAAGGCACGTTCACATAGCCTGGTTTTAGTAGGTTTCGGCATATACTATGAATGCGCATGGAGGGTCGCATGGTTAAGGTTCGATTCGTCATATGGGTGTCGAAGACTTGGGGCTGATTTCATTGCCAGCCGTAGAGTATGGTCAGTAGAGACAGCACAGTTGACTATGGTCACGTGGCGTCAATAAATTCGGCTAACGACAGCACTCAGGCTGGTTTGGGGCGGAGGTTAAAATCGAAGTCCGGATGAAGTCGTATCCATTGGGGACTGCTCGCCGAGTCCTTATCAGAATCCCGGAATCGGGCATGGATCGCCCCCTGATCCAACCACACGACTGGAGAGGAGAGTACCGTTTTACCCGTTTGTAAGGGGAATATCGAGTAAAAAATTTTCTTCATACCGTAGCCTACCGGGAGCAGATTTTAGGGCTACGATTTATACCCGCAAAAGTTTGGCCTACTTAGTGGTTTGTACGGAGTATTTGGTGAATGTTGGCGGTTTGGGGGTGACAATCAACTTTTTTGTTCGTTTAGCTATTTCGTAAACCTTTGGTTTGTTACGTACTATGTTGTAAGTTATAGTTATCAAGATGTATGCTACAGTTTGCTTTTTAGTGAAAGGTGGTTTTTTTAACCGGTTGTGATTATTCCGTATATAAAATGTGTAGACTATATTTAAGGGTATATCCTATCCATTATTAAGTATTTACACATACCCATGATTGGATAAACTCTGAGAAATACTCATTAATAAAGACGAATGACTCCCCTTCGAATTCTAATTGTCGACAATGACCCCATTGATGTAATCAAACTGAAAGTATGTATCGAAGAACTGGGCCATACGTGGCTTGCTGCTACCGATACTGTTGGGCAGGCCCGCGATCTAATTCTTCAGGAAAAGCCTGATCTCGTTATTTGTGATCTGATTACAAACGTAGACGAAGGCTGCATGGAGGTAATGGAATTGCTGGAGACCCTCATGATTCCGGTCCTGTTTGCTACCCGGTATCCACAGGATAAGCTCTACGAAAAGCTGACGCAGCGCCCCATGATGGGGTATATGGTCAAACCGGTCCATCGTCTCTCGTTGCGGAGCTACATGGAGCTGGTGTATCCAAATACCCGCAAATTGCTGGAAGAGCAGGCCCTGCGCGACCGCCGGTTCTTACTCCTGCGCGATTTGCAGAACAAAGCGGTCAAGGTTTCGCTGAGTACAATCAAGTGGGTTAGTACGCAGGGTAACTATTGTGATATTTACACGACAGAACAGCGCTTTGTGCGCAAAATTTCGCTCAATAAATTACTCCCCGAACTCGACGAACGGTTCGTGCGGGTGCATTACAGCTACGCGGTCAATATGGATTTTATCGACGCATTAGATGCCAATATGCTGTATGTAGGCGAAACAGCGATCCCGATCGGACGATCGTACAAAAAAGGATTGATGCAGCTTCTGCACACGCGGCAGCGTGAGCCAAACACTTCAGCAGTGGGAGGAGCGTAAAATCGTATAACGCTTTCTGACAACGCGCGGGCAGGTCGATTCTTTCGGTTTGCCCGCGTTGCTTTTGGCCCCGATGGTTTAGCGGGTTTTGGGCCAGTTTCCTCTTTCGGGTTTTGGCCGAATCAGGTACACATCGAGCATAGCGTAGGGGCGGGCCATATACTCGCGAATGAGTGTACGTAGCGAGTACCCATCGGGAACATCCTGCGCGGCAAAGGCAATGGCTTCAATGCCCTCATGGTTACCTATATACAGGGCGCGGGCGTTATGGAAGTTCTGGGATACAATCGTAATCTTGTCCTGGTTGAACACTTCTTTGCAGCGTACCACCGAATCGAACGTCCGGAAACCGGCATAATCGAGCGTCATCACATCTTCGGGCACACCCAGCTTAAGCAGGGCTTTCTGCATGTCCATCGGTTCGTTGTAATACTCCGAGTCGTTGTTGCCGCTTAGAATGATGTATTTGATTTTCCCTTCTTTCCAAAGCCGGGCGGTGGCTTCCATCCGGTACCGGAAAAACAGGTTTTCTTTCCCACTGCGCACAAACTTACTCGTGCCCAGCACCAGAGCCACATCGTTGGAAGGAAGCTGATGGATATTGAAATAAATCTGGCTGCGTGTGCTGGTAACCACCCACCAGTTGCAGAGCAGTACAACCACCACGCTCACAAATCCTGACAGAATCAGAATTTTGACCATGCGCTTAACCAGCCGAGCCGGATAAGGCCGCCGTGACGATGCACCGTTGCTTTGATCAGATGAGTACACGCTCGTATTCATGTGAACTTGTGCGTATGGGGGCAGCCATTAGCTACTACCCCCATACACCATTTAAAACAAGCCTAACTGCCCATCAACGGGCTCTGCAACGGCCTCCAGCTCTTTTTCGGGGAGCAACGGAGCGGCCGGTGCCGGGCTATTCGCTCCGTCCGCATCGTCAGTTGATACGAGCTTCGGTTCGAGTAGCTTTACTTCTTTAACTTTCACAAAGGGTAGCTTGTTGCCAAGCGCCTTCCAACCCCGGATATCAATGAATCCAGCCGGTTCCAGAACCATCTTCTCAATGGGGCCGCGGTCTTTTACCTGGTGGATAATCTCAATACGAGGCTGAGCATCCGTGGTAATCGCCAGCAGTTTCGAGCCTTTGGTGTCGCCAATGAAGTTGAACTTCTTGTCAATCGAGGTCGTCTCAATCTTGAAACGTTTCACGTACCAGAACTTCTGGTTGGCTTCGTAATACACCGCCGACAGCACCGTTTCGGGGGCAAACTTGCACAACACGGCAATATCGTTTGGCTCGTAACGGTTGGTCAGGTCAAAGCTGGTGAGCTCGTATTCTCCATTTTTGTAAACGACCAATACCACGTCTTTCGCTTCGAAGTTGCCGAGGAACCGGCCCCGCTCGTCGCGGTTAAGCCGACCCAGATGCTCGTCGTACCAGATATCAACCCCACCCAGTGTTGAAGTCCCGACCGTCTTTAAACTAATCTTCCGTACGGGATATTTCGTCAGAATGTTGCCCTGCGCCGACCGGTTTTTTACACCGATGCTGGCAAAGTCGAAGTCAAACGCCTTTACCTTAGCCGAACTCTGCGCCGTCAGGTTGACGGTCACCACCTCGGCCTCGCCATTGTCGTTGGCCGTGAAGTACGTAATTTTCGACTTGGGGTTGCCCATCGTCAGGTCGTACTCCCGGTCGCGGGTGACACCCGTCACGGCGAACCGCTTGGTCATCGAAATTCCCGACTTTGCATCCAGGTAAACAAGGTTGTAAATCTTACGTTCGTCGTTCTTCTTGAATACGGCGCAGTAAATAATGTCTTTTCCGACAAATACCTTGTCCTGCACTTTCGTCACGAGAAACTTACCGTCGCGTCGGAACACAATGACGTCGTCGATATCCGAACAGTCACTCACAAACTCATCTTTCTTCAGGCCGTACCCAATGAAGCCTCCTTCGCGGTCAACGTAGAGCTTCTGATTAGCCGCGGCTACCACATTGGCCGAGATCGTGTTGAACGCCCGAATCTCAGTCATGCGTTCGCGCCCTTTGCCGTAACGTTTCTGCAAATCCTTGAAGTACGCAATGGCGTAGCGGGTCAGGTTGGCGAGGTTATCTTCGGTTTCGGCCAGTTCCTGCTCCAGCTTACGCATCAGTTCTTCGGCCTTGAAGCCGTCGTACTTCGAAATTCGCTTGATCTTGATCTCGGTCAGGCGCAGAATATCGTCTTCCGTGATCTCACGGTAAAAATCCTTCTTGAACTTCGTAAGGGCTTTATCAATCGTGCTGATAACCGCTTCGAAGGTCTCACACTCTTCGATTTTGCGATAGATCCGGTTTTCGATAAAGATCTTTTCCAGTGAACTGTACAGAAGTTTTTCGCGCAGTTCCAGTTGCCGGATTTCCAGCTCCCGCTGCAGCAAATGAACGGTTTGGTGCGTGTTGATTCGCAGGATATCCGTTACACTGACAAAGTGGGGCTTGTCTTTAATGATAACGCAGGCATTGGGCGAAATCGAGACTTCGCATTCCGTAAAGGCGTAGAGCGCGTCGATCGTGATATCAGGCGAAACGCCGGGGGCCAGATGCACGTGTATCTCGACATCTTTCGAGGTCAGGTCATCTACCTTCTTGATCTTGATCTTACCATCTTCGTTGGCCTTCAGAATCGAGTCCTTTACCGAAGTGGTGGTAGTGCCAAACGGAATCTCGCGAATCACGAGGGTCTTTTTATCCAGCTCCTCAATCTTGGCCCGCACCCGCACTTTGCCGCCCCGGGCGCCGTCGTTGTAATTGCTTACGTCAACCTGACCACCCGTAAGAAAGTCGGGGAAAATCTGAACGGGTTTGTCTTTCAGAATCTGAATCGACGCTTCGATCAGCTCGTTGAAGTTGTGGGGCAGTACTTTGGTCGACAGCCCCACGGCAATCCCCTCAACGCCCATCGCCAGCAGCAACGGGAATTTAACAGGCAGCGTAACGGGTTCGCGCTTCCGTCCATCATACGAGAGTTGCCACTCCGTTGTCTGATGGTTAAACACAACCTCCTGCCCAAACTTCGACAAACGAACCTCAATGTAGCGGGGAGCAGCGGCTCCGTCGCCCGTCAGGAGGTTACCCCAATTGCCCTGCGTATCAAACAGGAGATTTTTTTGACCGATGTTCACCAGGGCGTCACCGATCGAGGCATCGCCGTGGGGGTGGTACTGCATGGTCTGTCCAATCACGTTGGCCACCTTGTTGAACCGACCATCGTCCATGTCTTTCAGCGCGTGCAGAATCCGACGCTGAACCGGTTTTAAGCCATCCTCAACGGCCGGTACGGCCCGCTCAAGGATAACGTAAGAGGCATAATCCAAAAACCAGTTTTCGTAAAGACCCGACACCACCGTTTGGGTTTGCAGGGTCTCCTCCTGGGCTTCATTTGTATCTGTTGTTGTTGTACGCTCGTCAGTGGGCTCCTGATGTTCGTTTTCGTTCACCATGAATCGGTACGGAATAATATATTAAATTGATAGGTAGAATCGAGGTCGGAACCTCGACGTTCGACACTTTAAAGATACGAAATAAAATGCGAAAAACCGCGTTTAAAGGCTATTTTGGCCTTTGTAGCCGGGTTTGAGGATATGCCCGCCCCAAAGTCGGTATGTGCCGGTAATCTGCGGTATGTGTTACATTGAAAAGGCTGCTCGTTAAAAAATAGTTTACCGGGCTGTCATGTGTTTTTTGGGTGGTTCGCGTACAAAAAAGGTGCGCGCTGGAAGGATATGTTCCTCCAGCGCGCACCAAAAACTAGAGTGTGTGGACAATCAGAGCAACAAAATCATACTTGAAGCCAGATGAACCATCGCCAAGAAGCTGCTGGCTGTTTTTTCGTAGCGAGTTGCTACCCGGCGATACTGTTTCAAGCGGTTAAAATAGCGTTCAATCTTGTTGCGATCAGCGTACAAATTCTCATCGATTACCCGCTGCTCCACCCGATTCACTTTGGAGGGAATGATCGCGTCACAACCGTTGTGGGCCAACCCTTCCAGCAACCAATCGGCATCATAAGCCTTATCGGCAATCACAGCAAAAGCCTCACAGTCAGCCAGTAAGGTGGCTGCGCAAGGCGCATCACCCGCATGGCCAGGACTTAACTCAATGCGGATAGGATTGCCTAAGGCATCCACCAGAGCATGAATTTTTGTGGTCAAGCCGCCCCGTGAGCGGCCTAATGCTTGTTGCTGGAGACTACTTTTTTTTGCCCAGCAGCCTGTTGATGAGCTCGCACCGTTGTCGAGTCAATCATTACCCAATCCAGGTCGGGCTCTTGCAGGGCATCAAAGACCTGTTTCCACACCCCAGCCTGAGCCCAGCGCCGAAATCGTCGGTAGTTGCTGTTCCAATTGCCGAAGCGTTCAGGCAAGTCGCGCCAAGGCGCACCCGAGCGGGTAATCCAGAGCACGGCGTTGATAAACAAGCGGTTATCGAGTGCTTTTCGGCCTGCTGAGCCTGCCTGTCCTGGTAGAAGAGGGGTGATTTTAGTCCATTCCTGCTCGGTGATCTCATAGCGTCTCATGCCACAAAGATCGTAGGATTGGGTAAGTTTATCCTAATTGTCCACACACTCTAAAAGCGATAAACCAATAAATAAGAACTATTTCCTGACTTAACCTCCCGATGGACCGTTCTCTCGGAATAGCTGCACCCAACCCTTGAGGATAACCGGCGGAGCCGAGGGGTCCAGACCCCCAAACCGCACCGACACCTCGTAGTAGTACAGCCCCGAGGGCTGCTCCTGACCCGCGCTGTTGCGCCCATCCCACCGAATCTGCGGGTCGGTGGTACTGAACACCCGACCCCCCCAGCGGTTGTAGATCACCGTCTCTACCGACACCACAAACAACGAGCAACTGCCCGGCTGCCAGAGGTCGTTACGCCCATCGTTGTTGGGGGTGAACACATTGGGCAGCACAAACTGGGGGCACACATCCTGACAAACCGTGTTGGAGGCTGGCCCCTCAATGCCGCGTCGGCTCACGGCCGTCACGTAGTAGCAGCCCGCTACGCTGGTCAGGCTCTCGTGGCGGAAGCTGGTGGTGGGCGTACTGGTGACCAGGCTGAAGCTCTGGGCGGGCCCGTTCAAGCGGCTGTAGTAGAGGTTATAGCGGGCGGCTGGCTCGCAGCTCTGCCCGCCAGAGGGGTACTGCCAGCGCAGGTTGTTGCTGAAGCTGGTCTGGTTGCAGAGGGCCTGCTGGGTGGCGGGGTCACAGGCGAGCGAGTCCAGGCTCAGGCGGGGTGCGCAGGGCCGGGTGGTGTCGAGGGGGCTGGCGCAGGCGATCTGGGAGTAGTTGAGCAGCAGCCCCCGCACAGCGGTGGTGGAGGTGTAGCGGCCCACCGTCAGCACGCGGTAGCAGTAGTTGGAATCGACCGAGAGCGACAGGCTCTGCACGCCGGCCAGGGTGGAATTGCCCGTGTCGGTGTAGCGGTAGGGCTGCCCCTGAACGGGTACACGGGCAACCTCGACGAGCGGTCCGGCCGTGCCGCGCCGGGATCGGAAGACGACGTGTGTCTGGTTGTCGTTAGACCAAGGGGTGTTGGTGGCCCAGGTGAGCTCAATCTGGCGCAGGGCGGGATTGAGGGAGAGCCGTGGGCTGGCGGCCGGTTCGGTGGCATCGACGCGGGTGAGTGTACCCTGGGGGGATGTCTGGAAGAAGTCGATGCGGTAGCGGTAGGCGTTGGCCTGGGTGTTGAGGGGCTGGGCTGCGGTTCCCCGGTCGACAAAGAGGGTATCGGCCCGGCCGGGCAGCAGGCTGGAGGTGATGGCGGTGATCTGAGTGAAGTCGGTGCCGGTGAGTCCGGTAGCGCGGAAGACGCGGTACTGGAAGGGGGCTCCTCCGTCGGCGGGGTTTAGTCCGATGGGGCGGGTCCAACGGACGGTGATCTGTCCGCGCTGGGCGTCGGTAGAGTCGACGGTGACCTGGGTGATAAGGGGGGCCAGCAGGGGCAGGTCCACACACACGCCATCCGAGACAACGCTCTCACCGCCCAGCGGTACAGGCGGGAAACGGGCAACAATTCGGTAGCTATACTGCACGCCCCGGCGCAGGCCGGTGGTGTCGGTAAAGGTGTTGGTGCCGATGGGTACGGTGCCGATGAGGGCGTAGCCGGTGCTGGTCGACAGGCCGGTGGTACAGGTGCCCGATTGCAGGGGCGCGCATCCTTCCCGCCGATACACCAGCATCTCTGAAGAACCAGTGGTAGTTGTCGAAGGCGGAATACAGGTGTACGGGTTCCAGTTGAGTCGGATGGCGCGTCCGGTCGCGGTGGCCTGTGGGGTAGCGCGCAAGCCCTGCGGCCGGGGCGCAATAATGCGGATGCGGAAACTCTGCAAGGCTGCCAGCTGGGTGGCGGTTCGACCGGGCACGTCGACCACGCGGGCCAGCACATCGTACTCTTCCTGCCGGATGTGAGCACAGGCCGTTTGCCAGCGAATCAATCCATTGACCGTGCCACTTTGAGGCTGCGAAATAAGCGTAGCAAAAGGGGGCGGTACAATAGGTGGGTTATACTGCGTACCGTCGGGGTTTCGGTTAAAAATACCGCCAAAAGCGGTCAGTTCCAGCCGTTGGCCGTCGGGGTCGGTGGCCCGGATAGGTACTTCGATCAGGCTACCCGCTTCGCGGCACAGGTCGGGAATGGGGTCGAGCAGGGGGCGGTTGTTACGCGAGTCGGTAACAATAATCTGCATGTCGCGGGTGATCTCGCCAATGAGCACCCCGTCGCGCCATTCTTCAATAATAAAGGCAATGTTGTACTGACCCGCCACCGCTGGCGAATCCCAGCACAGGTCGCCCGTGGTGGGGTTAATGCCGAGCGTGGCCTGTCCGTTGCGGGCTTCGTTCTGGGCGTTGGGGTCGATGCCCCGGGCCGGGTCACGGTAGCCGTTAACGGCAAAGCCCCGGCAGGGAGCGCCCGTGGTCGACTCCTGCGGAATGGCCATACGGTAAGCCAGGCTGTCGCCGTCGCTGTCGAAGGCGGCTGGGTTGTGGCAAAACCGCTGTCCAGTGCGGGCCGAATCGAGGGGAGGGTTGAGCAGAACGGGCGTTGAGTTGAGGCCCAGGCCGGCGTTGACCTGGATCGTGGTCCGAATCCAGAACGTAATGTCCTGCGAGGGTTGCCGCAGGTTAATCGTCCGGTCGTTCCGTTTCTCAATAGCTACCGAAATCTGGTACACACCCGGTCCCTGGTAGGTGTACCGGAACCGGTAGATATTGATGGATGTGTTGGAGTTAATGTTCCGGCGAACACTGCGGGGAACATTAACAATCGATCCATCACCCAGACAGAAATCGACCGAGTTGGTTTGATCGGACGCTATTCGACCGTTCAACTCATCGAAATACGTGGTCAGGGTAATCTCGTATTCCAGCCGGTTCGGGTCGACCCGACGGGTTGTGATTTCGCCTGCCCGCACGTGGGTAGCATATGTGAATGTGGGTGCCAGCATACCCAGTAGCAGTACCAGGCCGAGCCAGTAAGTATATCTTGCGTGCATAGAAGAATAACCAATACGTACTACTCAACGATTGGAGCCGCAAAATGTGTATTTTTTCGACTACTTTAACCTCCCGATGGGCCGTTCTCACGGAATAGCTGCACCCAACCCTTGAGGATAACCGGCGGAGCCGAGGGGTCCAGCCCCCCAAACCGCACCGACACCTCGTAATAGTACAGCCCCGAGGGCTGCTCCTGACCCGCGCTGTTGCGCCCATCCCACCGAATCTGCGGGTCGGTGGTGCTAAACACCCGACCCCCCCAGCGGTTGTAGATCACCGTCTCCACCGACACCACAAACAACGAGCAGCTCCCCGGCTGCCAGAGATCGTTGCGCCCGTCGTTGTTGGGGGTGAACACATTGGGCAGCACAAACTGGGGGCACACATCCTGACAGACCGTGTTGGAGGCCGGCCCCTCAATGCCGCGTCGGCTCACGGCCGTCACGTAGTAGCAGCCCGCTACGCTGGTCAGGCTCTCGTGGCGGAAGCTGGTGGTGGGCGTGCTGGTGACCAGGCTGAAGCTCTGGGCGGGCCCGCCCAGGCGGCTGTAGTAGAGGTTGTAGCGGGCGGCTGGCTCGCAGCTCTGCCCGCCAGGGGGATACTGCCAGCGCAGGTTGTTGCTGAAGCTGGTCTGATTGCAGAGGGCCTGCTGGGTGGCCGGGTCACAGGCGAGCGAGTCCAGGCTCAGGCGGGGTGCGCAGGGCCGGGTGGTGTCGAGCGGACTGGCGCAGGCGATCTGGGAGTAGTTGAGCAGCAGCCCCCGCACGGCGGTGGTGGAGGTGTAGCGGCCCACCGTCAGCACGCGGTAGCAATAGTTGGAGTCGACCGAGAGCGAGAGGCTCTGCACGCCGGCCAGGGTGGAATTGCCCGTGTCGGTGTAGCGGTAGGGCTGCCCCTGAACGGGTACGCGGGCGACCTCGAC